>NZ_JAFMZZ010000001.1:0-1267951 GCF_017356245.1 Bordetella petrii | reverse complement strand
GTGCACTTCGCTGCGCAGGTTCGACAGGCCCCGTTCGGTGTCCTGGGTCACCGCGCGCAACTGCCCCACGTTGACGGCGTCGGTGTCGGCGCTGCCGGCGGCCACGCCGGTGACCTGGCGGCCCCCTGCATTGACCTCGCCGGCCGACGACTGCGGGCTGGCCATGCCGTAGGCCTGGTAGCCGGTCCGGGCGCCGCGCGTAGCCTGCGAGCCGGCTCCCAGCGCCACGCTGTTGGCGGCCGACGCCTGCGCGCCCGCGCCCACCGCCACGCTGTCGCTGGCGCCCGCCACCGCCGCGCTGCCGATCGACACCGCGCGGTCCGCCGTAATGCCGCGGCCGGCGCCCGACCCGACCGACACGTTGTCGCTGCCCTGCACGCCCAGCCCCGCGCCGGTGCCCTGCGCGACGTTGTTCGAGCCATTGACGCCGCGCCCGGCGCCCAGGCCGCTGGCCTGGTTGTTGCTGCCGACAACGCCGCTGCCGGCGTACGAGCCTGTGGCCAGGTTGTTGTCGCCCCGGACCGCCTGGCCGCTGTTCATGCCGCTGGCCTGGTTGCCGCTGCCCCGCACCTGCTGCCCGGCATTCTGGCCCGTCGACTGGTTGTTGTTGCCCACCACGTCGCGGCCGGCGTCCTGGCCAATGGCCTGGTTGGAATCGCCGGTGACGTTGCGCCCGGCGTTCGAGCCCATGGCCGTATTCTGGTTGCCGCGCGTGTCGGTGCCGGCCCAGAAGCCGACGCCGTTGTTGTAGTCGCCCGTGACATTCTGCCCGGCGCTGCGGCCGAACGACTGGTTCCAGCCGCCCTGCACGTTGGTTCCGGCGTAATAGCCGATGGCCTGGTTGGCGTTCTTGCCGCCCACGTTCGAGCCGGCGCCTTCGCCGATGGCCACGTTCCAGTTGGTGCTGACATTCTGCCCCGCGCCATTGCCCAGCGCCTGGTTGTTGCTGCCCGCCACATTGCGGCCCGCATTCGAACCGATGGCGGTGTTCTGGCTGCCGGTGACGCCGGTGCCGGCCCAGAAGCCCACCGCATTGTTGTAGTTGCCGGTGACGTTCTGCCCGGCGCTGCGGCCGAACGACTGGTTCCAGCCGCCCTGCACGTTCTGCCCCGCATTGAACCCGATGGCCTGGTTGGCATTGCCGCCCGACACATTCGTGCCCGCCGCTTCGCCCACGGCGAGATTCCATTTGGTGGAAACATTCTGGCCGGCGCCGTTGCCCACGGCATAGTTGCTGCCGTCCCACTGCACCGGCTGTGCATGCGCCAGCCCGCCGCCGGCCGCCAGCGCCACGGCCGCCGCGGCCGAGCGCATTCCCGGCCCGCGCGGGGCCGCCTTGATGCGTTTCATGTCTAGTCCTGGAAAGTCGTCATGCGCGCACGCCGCGCGGGCGCCCTGCGCGGGCCCCGCCGCGGCATGCGGGTTCAGAGGGTGGTGGCCATGGCCGGATCGCTGACCGTGTGCTCGCCGGTTTCCACGCGGCCGGCAAAGCGGCGTTCCACGCCATCGGCGGTTACCGTGAAGTCGTACCAGTTGCCGCTGTCGGCCAGGGCCCAGTGCTGCTCGGCCACTTTGCCGGCCGGTACGTCCAGCGTCCAGGGGCCGTCGGTGCGATAGGCGTTGGCCTGCAGCGTGACGCTGGCGGCCGCGGCGCCGCCGTTGGCCACCTTGGCGTACACGGCGCCCTGCCGCACGTCGTAGCAGACCTGCGTTTCCAGCCGGGCGCCAGTGGCGGTGTTGCCGCCAAAGGTACGCACGAAGCCATTGGTGCTGTACACCCACAGGTCGTAATCGCCGCCGTCGGCCGGCGCATCCCAGGCGTCTTCCAGCATCTTGCCGGGTTCGACTGTATAGCGGCGGGGGATCAGGTCCAGGTGCTTCTTGTCGTACACATGGAACACGGCGCCGGCCTTGCCGGTATTGCTGAAGATCAGCGTCACCCGGCCATCGTCGCCCACCCGGGCGCTGACGTGCAGTTCGTACGGCAGCGCGCGCGAATAGCGGGTGCCGGGCTCCTGGTACAGCGGCCGCGGCGTCAGGGGCGGATCGGCGCGCGGCAGGGTGCGCTGCTGGGCCTCTTGCGCCGCGAAGTCGCTGTTGTCCGGCAAAGCGGGAAATACGTCGTCGTTGGGCGTCTTGAAATCGAAGGCCGAGGTCAGGTCGCCGCACACGGCGCGATGCCAGGGGCTGATGCTGTCGACCGTGATGCCGAAGCGCTGTTCCAGGAAGCGGCCCATCGAGGTGTGGTCGAAGGCCTCGGAGCACACCCAGCCGCCGCGGCTCCAGGGCGAAATCACATACATGGGCACGCGCGGCCCCAGGCCCCATGGACGCGTGGTGCCGCTGATGGTGTCGTCGGCCTTCAGGTATTTGCGCGCCGGGTCCGAGAAGTACTCGCCGTCCAGCGCCACGGTGGACTTGCCCATCAGATTGCCGTCGGCGTCGTACGACGGCACGGCCGGCGGCGGCAGGTGGTCGAACAGGCCGTCGTTCTCGTCGAAGGTAATGAAGAATGCCGTCTTGGCCCAGACTTCAGGGTTGGCCGTCAGCGCGTCCAGCACGCGCGCAATGTAGTCGGCCCCTTGCGACGTGCTGCCGCCGCCGCCCGGATGCTCGGACTCGGGCGGCGAGGGCAGTACCCAGGACACCTCGGGCAGGGTGTTGTTGCGCACATCGTCGGTCAGGTCTTCCAGGCTGTAGTTGCTCATGCCCTTTTCGTACAGCGGCGAGCCGGGCTCGGCCGTGCGGAACGACTCGAACGCCAGGCCGCCATGCATGGCGCCCGTCCAGTTGTTGTTCGGATCCTGGTAAAAGCGCCAGCTGACGCCGGCTTGCTCCAGCAGGTCGGGCAGCGTCGGCCACTTGAACGACGACCCCTGGTAGGTATAGCCGGGATCGGGCAGCGCGCCGGTGATCCAGCAGCGCAGGTTGTTGGGTTCGGAATCGGAATCGGTGCAATTGATGCCCAGGCGGCCCAGTTCCGGATTGAAGTTCGAGCCCGACCAGAACACGATGCGGTTGGGGTCGGTGCCGGTGGTGATGGAACAGTGATAGCCGTCGCAGATCGTGAAGGCCTCGGCCAGCGCGTACTGGAACGGAATGTCGTTGCGGCGGTAGTAGCCCATCGAATGCACGTTCTTGTACTTGGGCCAGAAACCGAACTTGCCCTGGTTCCAGGCGGCCTGGGCGTCCGAATAAGAATGCGGCGTGCCCGGCACGAAAATGGCGTTCATCGATTCGCGGTCCAGGTGATACGGCGGCACTTCTTTCGTGCCGTCCGACTGGAACCACGCCGACTTGCCGCTGGCCAGCGGAATGGGAAAGCGGTCGCCGAAGCCGCGCACGCCGCGCATGGCGCCGAAGTAATGGTTGAAGGCGCGGTTTTCCTGCATCAGGATGACCACATGCTTGACGTCCTGGATGGTGCCGGTTTCAACCGCCGCCGGAATGGCCAGGGCGCGCCGGATGGACGCGGGCAGCATGGCGGCCGCCGACAGCGCGCCCATGGCGCCGGCCGACTTGCGCAGGAAATCACGGCGGTTCGCATTGCGCGGCACGCTGTCGCCAGGCGCCGTAGGAAAAGGCTTGCTCATGGAGGGTCTCACGCAGAAAGGGAAAAGGGGAACGCGGCTCGCGAGGGCGGCAGGCCGTTCAGGGTGCGCAACGCAGTTGTGCGGATGGGCCGGGGTTGTCCGGCGTGCCGGGCTGGCCGGCACTGTCATCATCGTCGCTGCCGCTGCCGCAGGCGGCCAGCAGGCACAACAGCAGGCTGGCCGCCAGGGCAGCCCAGGGGCGGGAAGATAGCGGGTTCATCTCGGATCCTCGTGCGGGTGGAATGCATCGGATGGGAAGCAAGATTAGGCAGGCAACATGACAGGCGAATGAATTAATCTCAGATCCTCTTTATTACAAACTGAGCTTTATTCAGCTACACTGCCGGCGTCGCCGCTGTCCCGATTCCGTCCCGCATGACTGCCTACGATTCCCCGCCCTCGCCCTGCCCGGCCGCCGCCGCGCAAGGCCAGGAGCACACCCCCTGGCACGCCGGCCGCCCCAGCCTGATCCTGGATCTGGACGGCACGCTGATCCGCGAACACCAGCCCATCGACGGCGCCGCCGCCCTGCTGCATGCTTTTCGCGGACGATTCGTCATCGTGTCGAACAACTCCACGCACACCGCGCGCCAGATGGCGCGGCGCCTGCGCGGCATGGGGCTGCCGGTGCGCGCGAGCGACCTGGTGCTGGCGGGCGAGCAACTGGTGGAATACCTGTGCGACGGCCACGCGGGCGCGCGCATACTGATGCGCGCGTCACCCGCGCTGAAACGCCAGGCGGCGGCGTGCGGCTGCCGCCTGGTGGAACGCGACGCCGATGTCGTGGCGCTGGCGCTGGACAAGGGCTTCGATTACGCGGCGCTGGCCGCCATCGCGCGTGAGCTGGCGCGCGGCGCCCGGCTGGTAGTCAGCAATATCGACCGCACGCACCCCGGCCCCGACGGACAGGTCGTGCCCGAAACCGGCGCGCTGCTGCAGGCCGTGATCGCCTGCACCGGCAGCCGCCCCTGGCATGTGGCCGGCAAGCCCGGGCCCGCCATGTTCCGCGAGGGGCTGCGCCGGCTGTGCAGTACGCCGGCAGACACACTGGTCATTGGCGACAACCCCGACACCGACGCCGCGGGCGCGGTGCGCGCCGGCCTGCGGTACGTGCTGGTGGGCGGCGGCCCGCAGGCCATGGCCGCCACGCCGACACAGCTGCTGGCCAGCGATTGCGCCGCGCGCGCGGCATTGCCGCAGGCGCGGGTCAATAGCGCTTGAGGGACAGCACGTTGAACGTGCTTTTCAGCGTGGCCACGGATTTATCGTAATTGGCCAGCGCCAGGCAGGCGATCAGCGCGTCGATGATGGCCAGCTGCGCCAGGCGGCTGGTCATGGCTTCGGTGCGAAAGCGCGTTTCACGCGCCATGGTGTGCAGCAGCACATCGGAAAACGCCTGGATCGGCGATTTACCGAAATTGGTGATGCAGATGGTGCGCGCCCCGGCCTCTTTGGCCAGGCGGGTGGCCAGCACGGTTTCGTGGGTGCTGCCCGAATGCGAGATGGTCAGCACCGCCACGTCGGGGCCGGTCAGCGATGCGCTGATGGCCTGCACGTGCGAGTCGGTGACGGCGGTGGCGTTCAGGCCGATGCGCAACATGCGGTAGTGGGCGTCTTCGGCGATAGTGGCCGAACTGCCGATGCCGTAGATCTCGATGCGGCGGGCCTGCGCCAGCAACTGCACGGCCCGCTGCAGCGCCTGGGTGTCGAGCACCGAGGCGGTTTCCTGCAACGCCTGGATATTGCTCTGGAAGATTTTGCCCACCACGGTGCCGGCGCTGTCTTCGGGCGACAGGTCTTCATGGATGTATTGCACCGGCCGCACGATTTCCTGCGCCAGCGCGATCTTCAGCTGCTGGAAGCCGGTAGCGCCCACCATCTTGCAGAAGCCGATGACGCTGCCTTCGCTGGATTCGGTTTTCTCGGCCACTTCGCTGACCGACATGTGCACCACCTGGCCGGGGTGCCGGATGACGAATTCGCCGATGCGCTGCGTGGCCGGCCCCATGGCCGGCAGCAGGCCTTCGATGCGCGCCAGCATGGCGGGCGGCGCCGCTTGCGGGGCAGCAGGTTCGGCGCCGGAGGCAGCGGGCTTTTTGGTGGTGGCCATGGACATCGGGAGCTGGATTGCGGCCATTTTCTCACAGCCACATGGCCGCGGGCCGCGGATCAGCCCGGCTTGCCGTCGACCCGTGGACGCGCCAGGCGCGGCGCGTAGGTCAGCGCGTACAGCGCAAAGCCGGCCACCCAGCACAGCGCGGCGCCATACACCCAGTGCAGATAGCCCGCGGGCCACAGCAGCGGACCGAGCACGCGCAGCAGGGCGGCCGCCACGATCAGCCAATAGGCCGTGACCTCGGCGCGCCCCGCCACCAGCCGGCGGCCGGTGTGGCCCAGCGCCGTGCGCGTGATCATGGCGATGATGGCGGTGCCCACCACCCCCACGGCAAAAGCGTGTTCGGCCACGCCGGGCATCACCCAGCCCAGCGCGCCGGCCGCCAGCAGCAGAAAACCCGCCGGCAGCCAGGCGTAGGCCAGGTGCAGGATCCACAAAATGGGCCGGTTGCCCACCGCGTAGCCGCGCCAGCCCGCCACGCGCACGGCCAGCAGCACGCCGGCCAGCGTCGACAGCGGCGCCGCCAGCCAGGCCGGCGCGGCCAGCACCCAGGCCAGCAGCGCGGCAATGGTGGCGGCCACGATGGGCTTGCCAAGGCGGGGATACGATTTCAGGCGAAAGCCGGGCACGGCGTTGGTGGTGAACATGGGCAGCACGCGCGCGCCGATCACGGTAACGAACAGCACCGGCAGCGCCAGGCCGGCCACACAGGCGCGCAGCGCCAGGGCCGCGTCGCCCTGCCAGGCGAAGGCGTGATAAGCCAGGTTGATGGCGCCATAAACCCACAGAGCCAGCGCAAGAGGATAGTTGCGGCGGTTGCCGGCGCGCATCAGCACACGGGTGAACGCCAGCGCCGCCAGCGGCAGGAACAGGCCGTCGCACAGCGCCGCCAGCGGCGGCGGGGCCAGCCACATGGCCAGCCGGCCGGCCAGCCACAACGCCGTCAGGGCCGCCAAGGTGCCGCCGGCCGGCGTGTCCACGCCGGTCCAGGCGCGCCCGGCGGTAAACAGAAAGCCCACCACGATCACGGCCGCGAAGCCGAACACCATTTCGTGTGCGTGCCACACCAGCGCCAGGCCCAGGGCCCCGGCCGGCGGCGGCAGCAGCCCGGCCAACTGCCCGGCCCAGACGGCCACCGCCAGGGCGGCGAACACGGCGCCGCCCAGGTAGAACGGCCGGAACCCCAGCGCGAACAGCGCCCAGCCTGACGGCGGCTGCTGGCGCGGTTCGGTAGGCCGGTGCAGGGAAGACGGGGAGATGGGGATCTGGACCATGGCATATCAGGCAAGAAAGAAACACCGCACAAAAGCACGGCCGCGAACGAGTCTACCCGCGCCGCGCAACAGTTTCGGCCTTGAGACCTACCTTGCCAGCTTATTGCATTTCTTTTTGCGTTTTCGCAATAACCATGGTCGCGTATATCGTACAAACACCGGGTTATTTGGCGAGCCCGCGCAAGGTGGCTAACCTGTCGGGTTCGATACCGGCCCGCATTGTCGCGGGCCCGCACCTACCGGAAGTACACCATGAAGATTGCAACTCGCTTGATCGGCGCCGCCCTGCTGCTGGCCGCCATGGCCGGCGCGCAGGCCGCCACCCTGGACGTCGTGAAAAAGCGCGGCGAATTGCGCTGCGGCACCACCACGGGCTTTGCCGGCTTCTCGGCGCCGGATGCGCAAGGCGTGTGGCGCGGGCTGGACGTGGACCTGTGCCGGGCCGTGGCCGCCGCCGTGTTCGGCGACGCCGCCAAGATCAAGATCGTGCCGCTGAATTCCCAGCAGCGCTTCACCGCGCTGCAATCAGGCGAAATCGACCTGCTGACGCGCAACACCACGGTCACGCAGCAGCGCGACACGGCGCTGGGCATCATCCACGCGGGCATCAATTTCTACGACGGCCAGGGCTTTCTGGTGCCGAAATCACTGGGCGTGAAAAGCGCCACCGAACTCAACGGCGCCACCATCTGCCTGCAGACCGGCACGTCCAACGAAAACACCCTGGCCGACTGGGCGCGCGCGCACAATGTCAGCTACAAGCCTGTGGTGATCGAGACCTTCAACGAAGTGGTCAACGCCTTCGCTTCGGGCCGCTGCGACGTGTTCAGCACCGATGCCTCGGGCCTGGCCTCGATCCGCATATCAAAGCTGCACAACCCCGACGACTACCTGGTGCTGCCCGAGATCATCTCGAAAGAACCGCTGGGGCCCTTCGTGCGGCAGGGCGACGACGCCTGGCTGAACATCGTGCACTGGTCGCTGTCGGCCATGATCGAGGCCGAGGAATACGGCGTCACCTCGGCCAATGTCGACCAGCAGCTGCAAAGCACCAATCCCAATGTGCGCCGCATGCTGGGCGTCACGCCCGGCGCTGGGGCAAACATGGGGCTGGACGAAAAATGGGCCTACAACATCATCAAGCAGGTGGGCAATTACGGTGAAAGCTTCGAGCGCAATGTCGGCGCCGGCAGCCCGCTGAAAATCGAGCGCGGCCTGAATGCGCAATGGACCCAGGGCGGGCTGATGTACGCGCTGCCGATCCGCTGAAAGGGAACGGTCCTACCTCCGAAGCGCCGCGCGCGGTCCATCTGGCGGCCGGCAGGCCGCTCGGATTCGCCCGACACAGGTGTCTGACTCCCGCAGGGTGTCGGACACCGTACGACTGAGACGGCTGCGGCCTACAGCGGTGTCAGGCGCCTGGCGGAGCCAGACACCTGGGTCTGACGGGCGACAGCGAAGCGCGGCCTCGGTCAGTTGATGGCGTAGCCGCGGCCCTTGAAGCAGGCGCCCATGGCGCGGGTGTACGACTGGGTGGACACGGCGGTGGTGTATTCGCTGATGCTGTCGGGGTCGAAACCGCTCTGGTTGATGGCCCAGCGGCGGCACTCCTGGCGGTCGCGGGCCTGCTGGGCATCGCTTTGCCCTTTGGAGGGATACGCGATGACATCCAGGCTGGACGACGCCACGCGCGGCGCGGCATAGGTTGCGGCCGGCGCCACGTAGGCGACGGGCGGCGCGGCGTAGACCGGCGCCGCATATTGCACGGGCGGGTAGTAAACCGGAGGCGACACGTACGACACGCCGCTGTAGTAGCGCGGGCCGCTGCTGAGCGCCAGCGCCACGCCCGCCCCCAGCAGGGCCGCGCCGCCAACCCACCAGCCGGAGTAATAATTGCCATGGTAGTGGCCATGGGCCGAAGCCTGGCCGCTGAAGGCGGTCAGGGTGGCGGCGGCCACGGCCGCGCACCAGAATCGGGACTTCATATTCGTCTTTCCTGAAAATCGCTGGCCGCGAGGGCAGCAATACCTACTTTACTCCCGCGCGACAGCGCCTGTCGCGCGGCCTGCCGGCGCCCCATGTAACAGAGGCTTCATGCCGTTTCACGCATCCGTACCTCGCGCGCCGGGGCCGCGCCGGCACGAAAGCCGGCCACCCGATGTGCAAAAATCCGGCCCATGCCACACGACAACCGCCTGCAGAAAATTACCCTGGCCGCGCAAGCCGCCCAATTGCCGCCCGCCTGGCAGGCGGCGCTGCAGGCCCCCGCGGTGGCCCGGGCGCTGAACAGCGTCACCGCCCACGTGGAGCAGCGCCTGGCCGAAGGCGCCGTGGTGTACCCGGCCGCCCCGTTCCGGGCGCTGCAGGGGCTGGCGCCCGCCGACGTGCGCGTGGTGATCCTGGGCCAGGACCCCTATCACGGCCCCGGCCAGGCGCAAGGGCTGGCCTTTTCGGTGCCCGACGATTGCAAGCGTCCGCCCAGCCTGCGCAACATCTTCAACGAAATCGCCCAGGAATACCCCGGCACGCCGCTGCCGCGCGGCAATGACCTGACACGCTGGACCCGCCAGGGCGTGCTGCTGCTGAACACCTCGCTCACCGTGGAAGACGGCCAGCCCGCTTCACATGCCAGGCGCGGCTGGGAAATCGTGACGGATGCCCTGATCAGCCTGGTGGCGCGCGATCCCGCCCCCAAGGCCTTCCTGCTGTGGGGCGCGCACGCGCAGGCCAAGCAGGTGTTGCTGCCAGACCACAGTGGCCATCTGGTGCTGACGGCCAACCACCCCTCGCCCCTGTCGGCGCGCCGCCCCCCGGTGCCCTTCCTGGGTTGCGGCCACTTCGCCCGGGTCAACGCCTGGCTGGCCGAACAAGGCAAAACCCCTATTGACTGGACGGCCGAAGAAAACTTAGGGGATGTACGCCAGGGCGAATTCAGGTTATGATCGCGGCACTGCACAAATTCGTGCCGGCATTAAATCCGCGCCTCAAGTAGCACCACGCGGTCACATACGCAGTCTGTCGGGTCAGCTTCCCGACCCCATGCCGGGCACCATCGATTCCTGACCTCCTTTCCTTTCGCCTCGCGTCTGCCATGACGCGCCATGCGCACGGTTGATCCGGTCGGCCCGATGCTCCATCAACCGTCGCCCGGATCCGGCCGCTTATCCTTCGGCTTGCCTGGCACATGTGCCGCCCTGCGCGGCAAGGACAAGTGATGTCTTTCGAAACCCTGGGTCTCGCTCCCACCCTGCTGTCGGCCCTGCAAGAAGCCGGTTTTTCCGCCCCCACCCCGGTTCAAGCCGCCGCCATTCCGCAAGCGCTGGCCGGCCATGACCTGATGGTGTCGTCGCAAACCGGCAGCGGCAAAACCGCCGCTTTCATGCTGCCGGCGCTCAACCGCATCGCCGGCCAGCCCGGCAACAAGGGCGTGGGCGTGCAGGTGCTGGTGCTGACCCCCACCCGCGAACTGGCCCTGCAAGTCACCGAAGCCACGGGCTCGTACGGCCGCAACCTGCCGGGCCTGCGCACCGCCACCGTGGTGGGCGGCATGCCCTACGGCGCGCAACTGAAGGCGCTGTCGCGCCGCGTCGACGTGCTGGTGGCCAC
Organism: Bordetella petrii; assembly: GCF_017356245.1. Classification (NCBI taxonomy): domain Bacteria; kingdom Pseudomonadati; phylum Pseudomonadota; class Betaproteobacteria; order Burkholderiales; family Alcaligenaceae; genus Bordetella; species Bordetella petrii. Next base: position 1,257,362 of record NZ_JAFMZZ010000001.1, on the reverse strand, counting down.
CCCCGGCCGCCTGATCGACCATCTGAAGGCCGGCCGCGTCAAACTGAACACCGTGCACACCCTGGTGCTGGACGAAGCCGACCGCATGCTGGACATGGGCTTCATCGAAGACATCGAAACCATCATCGACCGCCTGCCCCAAGAACGCCAGACGCTGCTGTTCTCGGCCACTCTGGACGGCACCGTGGCCAAGCTGGCCGCGCGCATGATGCGCGAACCGCAGCGCATCGAAATGGCGGGCCAGAAAGAAAAGCACACCAACATCACGCAAAGCCTGCTGTACGCCGACGACGCCAGCCACAAAATGCAGCTGCTGGACCACGTGCTGCGCGACGCCAAGCTGGACCAGGCCATCGTGTTCACCGCCACCAAGCGCGGCGCCGACGACCTGGCCGACCGCCTGGCCGACCAGGGCTTCGCGGCCGCCGCGCTGCATGGCGACATGAACCAGCGCCAGCGCACCCGCACCCTGACCCAGCTGCAGCGCGGCCAGCTGCGCATCCTGGTGGCCACCGACGTGGCGGCGCGCGGCATCGACGTGCAGGGCATCAGCCACGCCGTCAACTTCGACCTGCCCATGCAGGCCGAAGACTACGTGCACCGCATCGGCCGCACCGGCCGCGCCGGCCGCGACGGCCAGGCCTACACGCTGGCCACGCATGCCGAGCGCCACAAGGTGCGCCGCATCGAACATTACATCGGCCAGTCGATCACGCCGGAAACCATTGCCGGCCTGGAACCCAAGCGCACCCCGCGCCCGTTCACCGGCGGCCCCGGCCGTGGCGGCAAGCCGTTCGGCAAGCGTCCCGGCGGCTTCGGCGGCGACCGCCCGCAATTCCGCGAGGGCCGCGGCTTCCGGGCCGACGCCCAGCGCGAAGGCGGCTGGCGCGGTCACGAATCCAAGCCCCGCGACGGCGGTTCGCGCGGCGAATTCCAGCCGCGTGAAGGCGGCTTCCGCAGCGAGTTCAAGCCGCGCGAAAACAGCTGGCGCGGCCGCGATGACCGGCCCGCCCGTCCGGCCGGCGAGCGCGACTTCCGTCCGGCCCGCGCCTTTGGCGACCGTCCGCAGCACGGCGACTGGCGCGCCGAGCGCGATGCGCGCCCCACGGCCGGCTACGAGTCGCGCCCGCAGCGCGACGGCGGCCGGCGCGGTGAATTCCAGCCTCGCGGCGAGTTCCAGCCGCGCAGCGAATTCAAACCGCGTGGCGAATTCCAGCAACGCGGTGAATTCCAGCCCCGCGCCCCGCGCGCCGACGGCGATTTCCGCGGCGCCGAGCGCCGCCCCGGCGGCTTCCGCCCGACCTCCAAGCCGTTCGCGCAGCGCGCCGGCGGTCCGGCCAAGCACTACGGCAAGCCCGGCGGCTCGCGCCGCGGCTAAGCCTGCGGCGGGGGCGCCATGGGACAATAGCGCCCATGCAACGCCCCGCCGCCTCGCTTCCCCCTCTTGATCCCGACAGCGCGCGCCACAGCGCGCGCGTGGCCGCGCACCTGCGCCAGGCCATCGCCAGCCATGGCGGCTGGCTGCCGTTCGACCAATGGATGGCCCAGGCCCTGTATGCCCCCGGCCTGGGCTATTACGCCGCGGGCAACATCAAGCTGGCCTCTTCCGAAGCCACCAGCGCCCAAGGCCTGCCCATCGCGCCGGGCGATTTCATCACCGCCCCCGAACTGACCCCGCTGTTCGGCCACACCGTGGCGCTGCAGCTTGCCGACATCCTGGCGGCCACCGGCACCGACACGGTGCTGGAATTCGGCGCCGGCACCGGCGCGCTGGCCGACAGCGTGCTGGCCGCCCTGGACGCGCAGGGCATCAACGCCCAATACCGCATCATCGAAGTGTCCGCCGACCTGCGGGCGCGCCAGCAGGCGCGCCTGGCGTCGCACGGCGCCCGCGTGCAATGGCTGGACGCCCTGCCCGGGCACTTCGCCGGCTGCGTGCTGGCCAATGAAGTGCTGGACGCAATGCCGGTGTCGCTGTTCCGCTGGAGCGACGACGGCGCCCTGCTCGAACGCGGCGTGGCGCTGGATGCAGCCGGCGGCTTCACCTGGCAAGACCGGCCGGCCGGCACGCCGCTGGCACGCGCGGTGGCCGCGCTCATGCCGCCCCTGCCCGGCTACGTGTCCGAGATCAATCTGCGGGCCGAAGCCTGGATGCAGGCCATGGGCGGCTGGCTGGAACGCGGCGCGGCGCTGCTGTTCGACTACGGGTTCCCTCGCGGCGAGTACTACCATCCACAGCGCGCCGGCGGCACGCTGATGTGCCACCTGCGCCACCATGCCCACGCCGACCCGCTGGCCGCCCCCGGCGTGCAGGACATCACCGCCCACGTCGATTTCACCGCCATGGCCGACGCGGCGCAGGGCGCGGGGCTGCAGGTGCTGGGCTATACCTCGCAGGCGCGCTTCCTGATGAACGCCGGGCTGGGCGGGCTGCTGGCGCGCCTCGACCCCGCTGATGCGCGCAGCTATGCCCAGGCCGTGGCGCCGGTGCAGAAACTGCTGAGCGAAGCCGAGATGGGGGAATTGTTCAAGGTATTGGCCGTGGGGCGCGATATCCGCATGCCGCTGCGCGGCTTCACGCGCGGAGACCGGCTGGCGTCGCTATAGGCCGGGCCAGGCCTGTCGAACCAGGTGTCTGGCTCCGCAAGGTGCCAGACACCGTACCGTTGAGACAGTCGTTGCGCACTGCGGTGTCAGGCACCTGCGGAGCCTGACACCTGCTGCAAGGCCACCAATGCGTCCAGCCGCGCCTGTTGCAGCGCCGGCTTGATGCGGGCCGGGTCGCCGGCGCACTGGCGGGCGATGGCGCCGGCGTCCACGCCGCGCACCGCGTCCACGCGGCGCTGCCAGGCAGGCTGATCCACCGCGGTGACCACGGCGGCGGCCTGCAGCAGCGCGGCGAAGCGATCGGGCTTGCGCAGCGCATCGCAGGATTCGATCAGGGCCAGTTGCGCCGGCGGCTCGTCCGCCCCCGCCTGGTCCACCACCCGCGGCAGCAGGCGCGCCTGGTCGGCGCATTCGGTGGGCACGCGCAGGCGCCGGCCCAGGGCCTCGCATTCGGGGCTCTGGCGGCACAACAGGGCGTAACGGCCCGGCAATGGCAGGCCGGCAGCGGCGGCGCGGTCCAGGTCGGCACTGACGGCGGCGACCTCTTGCAGCTGCGGCATCACGCGCGCCAGGGCGCCCGATTGCCGCAGCACGTCGAGCATGCGCGAGGGCGTGGCGGCCATCAGCCCGCGCGACAATTCTTTCCAGACCCGCTCGGGCACCAGGGCATCGGCCTCGCCCGCGTCGACCATGCGGCGGCACAGGGCCAGGGTTTCGGGCGCCACGGTGAAGTCGCTGAAGCGCGCCGCGAAGCGGCCCAGGCGCAGGATGCGCACCGGATCTTCGGCGAAGGCCTCGCCCACATGCCGCAGCACGCGCGCGCGGATGTCGGCCGAGCCGTCCAGCGGGTCGAGCAGTTGCCCCTGCGGCGTGCGCGCGATGGCGTTGACGGTCAGGTCGCGCCGCTGCAGGTCTTGTTCCAGCGTGACATCGGCGCCGGTGTAAAACGTAAAGCCCTTGTAGCCGCGGCCGGACTTGCGCTCGGTGCGCGCCAGGGCGTATTCCTCTTTGGTGCGCGGATGCAGGAACACCGGAAAATCGCCGCCCACCGGAATGAAGCCGCGGCGCGCCATGTCTTCGGGCGTGGCGCCCACCACGACCCAGTCGCGGTCGCCGGCGGGCAGGCCCAGCAGCGCGTCGCGCACCGCGCCGCCCACGATATACACCTGCAACCCGTCGCAGTCGGGATCCGGGGCGCCGGCCGTTGCCGCGGGCGTGTTCACGGCAGCTCGGCCGTGCGCACCGACGGGGGTTCGATCTGCCCCAGCCGCGCCTTCAGCGATTGCGGCTGCCCCGAGAACATGGCGGCGTAGTAAGTAGCGTTGGACATCACGTGTTTAACGTACAGGCGGGTTTCCGTGAACGGGATGGTCTCGGCGAAAATGGCGCCTTCAACCGGATGCGACAGGGTGGCGCGCCAATTGCGCGGCCGCCCCGGCCCGGCGTTGTAGCCGGCGCTGGCCAGCACCTGCGAGCCGTCCAGGCCGGTCAGCACGATGTTCAGGTAGTTGGTGCCCAGGATGGTATTGGTGTCGAAGTCGGTGACGCTGGACGGCGAAAAATCGGCCATGCCGATCTTGCGCGCCACCCACTTGGCGGTGGCCGGCATCAGCTGCATCAGCCCCGAGGCGCCCACGTGCGAACGCGCGTCCATCACGAAGCGCGATTCCTGGCGGATCAGGCCGTACACCCAGGCCGGATCCAGCGAGATGGCATTGGCCTGGGCCGCGACGCGGCCTTCGAACGGCGCAATGTAGCGCTGCGAGAAGTCCACTTCGTTCTCGGTGCGCTCCGATGTGTTGACCACGCGGTCGTAGATGTCTTCGGCGCGCGCCAGTTCGGCCGCGGCCAGCAATTGCCGGTCGGACATGCCGCGCAGCGCGAAATTCCATTCGCCCACGGCCTCGGGGCGCCAGCCCAGCCGGAACAGGTGCACGGCGCGCTGCAGGCCGGCGTTGGCGCGGGCTTCGTTCATTTCCTGGTCGGTGACCGGCGCCGGGCGCGGCGGCACGGTGATCTGGCGGCCCAGTTCTTCGGCCGCCAGCTGCCCGTAGAAGTTGTATTCGCCGGCGATGCCGGCATAGGCCTGGCGCGCCTGCGCGTCGCGGCCGCGGGCGGCTTCGCCGCGCGCTTTCCAGTAGACCCACACTTCTTCGGCCTGCTGTGCCTTGGGCATATGCTCGATAGAGGCAATGACCCAGCGCCAGTCGATCTTGGGCTGGCGCAGCGCCGAACGCACCCGCCAGGCGCCGTTGTAGTCGGTGAGTTCGATCAGGCCGGCCTCGCGGTACCAGTCGTCGGCCCGGCTGTCGAGGTTCAGGGCGGCGATCAGCGCATACTGGCTGCGCACCCAGGCCAGGTCCGACTTGGGCAGGCTGCCGGCCCACTGGCGGCGCAGGTACGAGTCGGCGACGTCGAGGTCTTCGCGGGCCAGCCGCGCCAGCGCCAGGGTGGCCAGCTCTTTTTCGTTGCGGCCCACCAGCTTGTGGCCGCGCCGCGTCAGCCATTTCATGGGGCTTTTCAGCAGCGCGTTGAAGGTTTTCTGGTCGCGGGGCTCGAAGATGTAACTGGCGAATTGGCGCGCATCGCCCGTGCGGTTGGTCTCGATGGCGGCGCGCAGCTGCGGCTGGATCTCTTTCCAGCCCAGTACGCCGTCGGCCACCAGCTGGTCGTACAGGTTCCAGCAATATTTGCCGGGCGAAAAGATATCCAGCGCCTGGCGGGCCGTGGCCCGCTGCCCGGTCATGTGGCGCGCTTCGAGCATGGCGCACTGGATTTGCGCATTGGCGTAGGGCAGGTCGCCGAGTTCGCGCACGGTTTCGAAATCGCCGCTGCGCGCGGCGGCCAGGATCCAGCTGCCGCGCAGGCGCTCGGCCAGGTAGGTGCCGGCGTACTCTTGCAGGAAGCGGGCCGTTTCGGCCTTGGGCAGCACATTGCCGGGCGGATTTGCCAACTGGTAGCGCAACAGCCAATACTGCGGGTAGTTGCCCAGCAGGTCGCCGCGCGCCTGCGGGACCAGCATGCCCAGTATCGACCACTGCTTGCGGTCGTTGGCCTCGTTCGCGGCCACCACCGCCTGCAGCGCGGGGGTCTGCGGCGTGGGCGGCAGGCCGGCCAGCTTGACCGGCGGCACCGAGATCACCGGGCGCACATCCTGGGCCGGCGCCGCCAGCGCCGCCTGGCGCGGCTGCTGCGCATCAACCGAGCTGCATGCCGCCGTGAACAGCGCCAGTACGGGCAGCCAGCGGCGCCCCCGCGGCTCGGCCTGCGCCGATTTCTGATAACGTCCTGATTCAAGCCACTGACGCATTGCCAACCCGCATGAACATTCAAAATTCCGCACAGAATAACGCAGTCGCGCTACGTGCGCGATTGCGGCAAGCCCGCGCCGCGCTGCCCGAGGCGCAACGCAGCCGTGGCGGCCTGCTGATGCGCGGCCGCCTGTACACCTGGCTGAACGCCGCGCGCGAGCAGGCTGCCAAGCACGGCCAGCGCGCCCCGGCCTCGGTGGCCGCCTTCTGGCCGCTCGAGCACGAACCCGACCTGCGCCCCCTGCTCGAACAATGGACGCAGGCCGGCATCGCCGTGGCCCTGCCCGCCATACGCGAAGCCGCCGCGCCGCTCGAATTCCGCGCCTGGGCACCCGGCGACGCGCTGAGCACGGGCCCGTACAACGTGCAAGAGCCTGTCGCCGACCGCCCGGCGCTGCGCCCCGACGTCATTCTGGTGCCCACGCTGGGCTACACGCTGCAGGCCGACCGCCTGGGCTATGGCGGCGGCTACTACGACCGCACGCTGGCCGCCCTGCGCGAAGCCGGCCATGACTTCACCGCCATCGGCATCGCCTGGAACGAAGGCCTGATCGACGCCGATTACCAGCCGGCCGCGCACGACGCACGGCTCGACGCGGTGCTGACGCCCGATGGCTGGGTGCCCCAGCCGCCCCTGCTGGGGCCCGGCGCGCCGTCGGGCGGGGTTATCGGGTCTTACGTGCTGCGCTGAACCCGGCCGCGGCCCCAGGGGCGCCGGGCTCCTACGGGGCATCCCTGCTACCTGCTTCGCAGCCCTTCTGCTACAACGGTCTCAGGCACGGGGTTGCCTGGATGCGGCATAGCGCATGCAGCCCCGCCCCCGCTTCGGGCCGCAGGCTCCATCCGGATCACGCGGCAGGCCCGAATCGTATACAGGAGGAGCCATGCAGCATCCACAGCCTGCGCCCGCGGCGGCGTATGACGAAATGGTTGACGCGTGCGGCGAAGTGCGGCCCCACTACCAGGCCTTCTCGCAGTGGCTGGCGCAGCAACCCGCCGATGCCATGGCGGCGCGGCAGATCGAGGCCGACCTGAGCTTCCGGCGCGTGGGCATCACCTTCTCGGTGGCCGGCGACGAGGCCGGCACCGAGCGGCTCATTCCCTTCGACCTGGTCCCGCGCATCATTCCGGCCGACGAATGGCAACGCCTGGACGCCGGGCTGAAGCAGCGGGTGCGCGCGCTGAACCTGTTCATCCACGACATCTACCACGGCCACGACATCGTGCGGGCCGGCGTGGTGCCGGCCGAACAAGTCTTCCTGAACGCGCAGTACCGCCCCGAGATGCAGGACGTGGACGTGGCCGAAGACATCTATTGCCATATCGCAGGCGTGGACATCGTGCGGGCCGGCGCCGGCGAGTTCTATGTGCTGGAAGACAATCTGCGCGTGCCCTCGGGCGTGTCGTACATGCTGGAAAACCGCAAGATGTCGATGCGGCTGATGCCCGAGGCGTTCGGCCGCGTCAAGGTCAAGCCGGTGGCGCACTACCCCGACCTGCTGCTGGACAACTTGCGCGAGGTGGCGCCGCGCAGCACCGACGACCCCACCGTGGTGGTGCTGACGCCGGGCATGTACAACTCGGCCTACTTCGAGCATGCCTTCCTGGCCCAGCAGATGGGCGTGGAACTGGTCGAAGGCCAGGACCTGTTCGTCGAGCAGAACACGGTGTACATGCGCACCACGCGCGGTCCGCGCCGGGTGGACGTCATCTACCGCCGCGTCGACGACGACTTCCTCGATCCGCTGAGCTTTCGCGCCGATTCGGCGCTGGGCGTGCCGGGGCTGCTGTCGGTGTATCGCGCCGGCCGCGTCACCCTGGCCAACGCCATCGGCACCGGCATCGCCGACGACAAGTCCACGTACCAGTACGTGCCCGACATGATCCGCTTCTACCTGCGAGAAGAGCCCATTCTGGCCAACGTGCCCACCTGGCGCTGCTCGCGCCCCGACGAGCTGTCGCACGTGCTGGCCCACATGCATGAGCTGGTGGTGAAAGAAGTGCACGGCGCGGGCGGCTACGGCATGCTGGTGGGGCCGTGTTCAACGCGCGCGCAGGTCGAAGCCTTCAAAGAGCGCGTGCGCAGCCGGCCGGCCAACTACATCGCCCAGCCCACGCTGGCGCTGTCGACCGTGCCCACTTATGTCGAATCGGGCGTGGCGCCGCGCCACGTCGACCTGCGCCCCTATGTGCTGTGCGGCAAGGAAATCCGCACCGTGCCGGGCGGCCTGTGCCGCGTGGCGCTGGTCGAAGGCTCGCTGGTGGTCAACAGCAGCCAGGGCGGCGGCACCAAGGACACCTGGGTACTGGGAGACTGACCATGCTGAGCCGCACCGCCGACAACCTGTTCTGGATGTGCCGCTATATCGAGCGGGCCGAGAACACCGCGCGCATGCTGGACGTGAACCTGCAGATGTCGCTGATGCCCCAGGACACCGCCACCCGCGACAGCCTGTGGCGCGCCGTGCTGCACATTTCCGAGTTGCAGCATGGCTACGACGCGCGCTATCCGGCCGTCACGCCGCTGGACGTGCTGCACTACATGGTGCGCGAACCGGCCAACCCGTCGTCCATCTACGCCTGCCTGCGCGCCGCCCGCGAAAATGCCCGCGCCGTGCGCGGCAGCCTGACCACGGAAGTCTGGGAAACCTACAACACCACCTGGCTGGAACTGCAGCGGCACCTGCAGGACCAGCTGCCCGAGCGCAGCCCGGGCAAGTTCTTCGAATGGGTGAAGTTCCGCGCCCACCTGGCGCGCGGCGTGACCATCGGCACCATGCTGGAAGACGAGGCCCTGCACTTCCTGCGCCTGGGCATGCACCTGGAACGCGCCGACAACACGGCGCGCCTGCTGGATGTGAAGTTCCACGAAGCCGACGGCGACACGCCGGCGCGCGCCAGCGAGTTCTACCGCTGGTCGGCGCTGCTGAGCTCGGTGTCGGGCCTGGAAATCTACCGCAAGGTCTACCGCGACGTGATCACGCCCGACCGCGTGGCCGAACTGCTGATCCTGCGCCCCGACATGCCGCGCTCGCTGGTGGCGTCGGTGCAGGCGCTGACCGGCGACCTGGCGCGCGTGTCGAACCAGCGCTCGGCCGAAACCGAAAGGCGCGCCGGCCTGCTGCACGCCGAACTGCGCTATGGCCGCGTCGAAGACATTCTGCGCGGCGGCCTGCACCGCTACCTGGAACGCTTCCTGGACCGCATCAACGACCTGGGCAACCGCATCAGCCAGGATTTCCTGGTGCCGCTGGCCGCCTGAAGCCCGCTGGAGACCCGCATGAAGCATCTCATCAGGCACGTCACGCAATACCGCTACACGGCGCCGGTCAGCTACAGCATCCAGACCCTGCGCCTGACGCCGCGGCAGGACGAGCACCAGCGCACCCTGCGCTGGCGCATCGACGCGCCCGGCCCGCTGGAACAGCAGATGGATGCCTACGGCAACATCACCCACATGCTGACCCTGACGCGCCCGCACGACAGCATCGAGCTGTGCGTCACCGGCCAGGTCGACATCGCCCCGCTGCCCGACGGCCGCCTGCGCCCCGAAGACAACCGCCTGCCCGTGCACGCCTATTGCGTGCAGACGCCGCTGACCCAGGCCGACGAGGTCATTCTCGATTTCGCGCGCGGCGCCCTGCCCGGCGGCCTGCGCGCCCCGGCCGACGCGCTGGCGCTGGCCGGCGCCATCTGCGACCGCGTAGCTTACGAGCCGGGCACTACCGACGTGACCACCGCCGCCGGCCAGGTGCTGGCCCTGGGCCATGGCGTCTGCCAGGACCACGCCCACCTGTTCCTGGCCTGCGTGCGCGGCCTGGGGGTGCCCGCCCGCTACGTCAGCGGCTACCTGTACACCGAAGCCGAGCACGCCGCCAGCCATGCCTGGGCCGACGTCTGGCTGGCCGACAGCGGCTGGATCAGCATCGACATCACCAACCGCCAGTTCGCGTCGGACTGCCATTGCCGGCTGGCGGTGGCGCGCGACTATGACGCCGCCTCGCCGGTGCGCGGCGTGCGCCACGGCGGCGGAGACGAGTCGATGGCCGTATCGGTGCACGTGCAGGCCGCCGCCCAGCAGTAAATGGGGCCGGTACGGGCCGGCGGCAAGCCGGCGCGCCGGCCAGACTGCCCCTACAATACGCCAGCCGTTTTTCACCCTACGACCATGACTTACTGTGTTGCCGCCTGCCTGGACGCGGGCCTGGTTTTTCTGTCCGACTCGCGCACCAATGCGGGCGTCGACCAGGTCAGCGTTGCCCGCAAGCTCAATGTCTTCGAACAGCCGGGCGACCGCGTCATGGTGCTGCTGACCTCGGGCAACCTGGCCATCAGCCAGGCCGTGGTGAACCTGCTGGCCCAGCTGGACAGCGACAGCCCCGACTCGCTGTGGTCCGCGCCCGACATGTACGAGGCCGCGCGCCGCGTGGGCGAGGCCGTGCGGCGCGTGCACGACCGCGACGCCGAAGCCCTGAGCGAGCATGGCGTCGACTTCAACATCAACCTGATCTTCGGCGGACAGATCGGCGCCGAACGCAGCCGGCTGTTCCAGATCTATTCGGCCGGCAACTTCATCGAGTCCAGCCCCGACGTGCCTTATGTGCAGATCGGCGAGGCCAAGTACGGCAAGCCCATTCTCGACCGCGTGCTGCGCCCCGACACCTCGCTGGACGAAGCCGCCAAGTGCGCGCTGATCTCGATGGACTCGACCCTGCGCTCGAACATTTCCGTGGGGCTGCCGCTGGACATGCTGGTGTACGACAGCGGCGCGCTGTGCGTCACGCACTTCGCGCACATCGACGAAGACAACGAATACTTCCGCATGATCCGCAAGACCTGGGGCGAACGCCTGCGCCAGGTGTTCGCCGAGATCGCCGACCCCACCTGGACCGAAGCCCAGGCCACCGGCTCGCTGGCCGCGGCCGGCCGCCTGCACCAGCCGCACCGGCTGACGCCCGGCGGCAACACCGCCGACCCCGCGCCGCTGCAAGTGCTGGCGCAAGACCCGGGACGCTCGCAGGCCAGTTGACGGGACACCGTACGACTGAGACGGCTGCGGCTTACTGCGGTGTCAGGCACCTGACGGAGCCTGACACCAGGGCTATAGACGCCGTCGTTCGCAGCCAGGCGCCGGGTTACCCCAGATCGAGTTCGCGCCAGATCGCCAGCGGCGCTTCGGCGTGATTCAGCGTGTAAAAGTGCAGGCCCGGCGCGCCGTTGTCGAGCAGGGTCTGGCACAGTTCGCCCACCACGTCGACGCCGAAGGCGCGGATGGATGCCTTGTCGTCGCCGAATTCGGCCAGCCGCAGGCGGATCCAGCGCGGAATCTCGGCGCCGCACATTTCAGAGAACCGCACCAGCTGCGAATGATTGGTGATGGGCATGATGCCCGGCACGATGGGGATGGACACCCCCTTGCCCTGGGCGCGGTCGACGAAGTCGAAGTAGGCGTCGGCGTTGAAGAAATACTGCGTGATGGCCGCGTCGGCGCCGGCGTTGACCTTGGACACGAAGTGGTTCAGGTCGGCGGCCGGGCTGGCGGCCTGCGGATGCATTTCGGGATAGGCGGCCACTTCGATATGGAACGCGTCGCCCGTTTCAGCGCGGATGAAGGCCACCAGGTCGGCCGCGTAACGCAATTCGCCGGCATCGCCGCCCATGCCCGAAGGTAGGTCGCCGCGCAGCGCCACCAGGCGCCGCACGCCCTGTTCGCGATAGGCCGACAGAATGTCGCGCAGGTTGTCGCGCGTGGCGCCGATGCACGACAAGTGCGGGGCGGCGTCGCAGCCCAGGTTCTGCAGCATGCGCACCGTGTCGGCCGTGCCGGCGCGGGTGGAACCGCCCGCGCCGAACGTGACGCTGACATAGCGCGGCTGGATGGCCAGCATCTGCTTGGCCGCGCGCACCAGCCGCTCTTGGGCGGCGATGTCGCGCGGGGGGAAGAACTCCAGGCTCAGGGCGGGAGTGGAAGATCCAGTCATCGGGTAGGAAAAGTCAGGGGATCAGGCGCGAAAGCAGGCCGGAAATGATGCTGTACAGAATGGCGCCGGCCACGGCCCACCAGAAGCCGCTGACCTGGAAACCGCGCAGGATCGAGCCGGCCAGCCAGAACAGCAGCGCATTGAGCACGATCAGGAAGAGCCCCAGCGTGACAATGGTGATGGGCAGCGTCAGCAGCACCAGCACCGGCTTGACCAGCATGTTCAGCAAGCCCAGCACCAGCGCGGCAATCAGTGCCGAACCGAAGCTGGCCACGGTAATGCCGGGCAGCAGGTAGGCCACGGCCAGCAGGGCCACGGCGTTCAAGATCCAGACGAGTATCAGGGTCATTGCGATCTCCGGTAAGGCGCCAGGGCGCTGGCGGGAACGGCCGCGCATACCGCGGCCGTTCTTATTGTGCTACAGGATCAGTAGCGGTAGTGATCCGGCTTGTACGGGCCTTCGACCGGCACGCTGATGTAGTCGGCCTGGTCCTGGCGCAGCGAGGTCAGCTTGACGCCCAGCTTCTTCAGGTGCAGGCGCGCCACTTTCTCGTCCAGGCGCTTGGGCAGCACATAGACCTGGCCGCGCGTGTACGCGTCGTTGCGGGTGTACAGCTCGATCTGCGCAATGGTCTGGTTGGCGAACGACGACGACATCACGAACGAGGGGTGCCCGGTGGCGCAGCCCAGGTTCACCAGCCGGCCCTTGGCCAGCAGGATGATGCGCTTGCCGTCGGGGAACACCACGTGGTCGACCTGCGGCTTGATTTCTTCCCATTGGCAGTCGTCCAGCGCGGCCACGTCGATTTCGTTGTCGAAGTGCCCGATGTTGCAGACGATGGCCTGGTCTTTCATGGCCTGCATGTGCTCGCGGGTGATGACGTGGTAGTTGCCGGTGGCGGTGACGAAGATGTCGGCATGGGCGGCGGCTTCTTCCATGGTGACGACCTTGTAGCCTTCCATGGCGGCCTGCAGCGCGCAGATCGGGTCGATTTCGGTGACCCACACCTGGGCGCGCAGCGCAGCCAGCGCCTGGGCGCAACCCTTGCCCACGTCGCCGTAGCCGGCCACCACGGCGACCTTGCCGGCCACCATGACGTCGGTGGCGCGCTTGATGCCGTCGACCAGCGATTCGCGGCAGCCGTACAGGTTGTCGAACTTGGACTTCGTGACCGAGTCGTTGACGTTGATGGCGGCGAAGGCCAGTTCGCCCTTTTGCGCCATCTGGTACAGGCGGTGCACGCCGGTGGTGGTTTCTTCGGTTACGCCCTTGATCTGCGCCAGGCGGGTCGAATACCACTTGGGGTCGCGCGCCAGGGTCTGCTTGATGGCGGCGAACAGCACGCGCTCTTCTTCGCTGCCCGGCTTGGCCAGCACCGAGGCGTCCTGCTCGGCGCGGGCGCCCAGGTGCAGCAGCAGCGTGGCATCGCCGCCGTCGTCCAGGATCATGTTGGCGTGGCGGCCTTCGGGCCATTCGAAAATGCGGTGCGTGTACTGCCAGTACTCTTCCAGGGTCTCGCCCTTGACGGCGAACACCGGCGTGCCGGTGGCGGCAATGGCGGCGGCGGCGTGGTCTTGCGTCGAGAAGATGTTGCACGAGGCCCAGCGCACTTCGGCGCCCAGCGCCACCAGCGTCTCGATCAGCACGCCGGTCTGGATGGTCATGTGCAGGCTGCCGGCAATGCGGGCGCCCTTCAGCGGCTGGCTGGCCGCGAACTCTTCGCGGATGGCCATCAGGCCCGGCATCTCGGTTTCGGCGATGGCCAATTCGCGGCGGCCCCAGGCGGCCAGCGACATGTCGGCAACGTGGTAATCGGCAACGGCTTGGTCGGATACGGCGTTCATGGTGTGTGCTCCGGTAGAAAAAACAACGGCGATGCGCGTCGCGGACGGCCGTACGGAACACCCAGGATGGAAAGGGGCCCGCCTTTATCGCCCGCTGCGACAAAGGTGAGCGCCGTTGCTGGGCGCCGCCGCGGCGGCGCCTGGTGAGATTCCTGAGCCTGGCAACCCAGCCGGCCGGCCCGCGCATCGGGGGCAGGCCAGGGTCGTCGCAGCGCTCCTCAGGACTGACCGGGATTGTACCGGGTGGCGCGCAGCTTGCAACAGTCAGGCGCGCGTCAGACGTTCGCCGATACAGTGATCGCCCCGCAAACAGGAGACCTATCATGCGCAAGTTACATCATTACCTGGCCAGCGCCGCCTGCGGGCTGGCCCTGCTGGGCGCCGCCGGCGCGGCCCAGGCGGCATGGCCCGAGCGGCCCATTACCCTGGTGGTGCCGTTTCCGCCGGGCGGCACCACTGACATGGTGGGCCGGCCGCTGGCGCAGGCCCTGTCGCAGCGGCTGGGCCAGCCGGTCATCGTGGACAACCGCTCGGGCGCGGGCGGCACCATCGGGGCGGCCGACGCGGCCCGCGCCAAGGGCGACGGCTATACGCTGTTCCTGGCCACCATCGCCCACACGATCGCGCCGTCCACCTACGAACACCTGACCTACGACTTCCAGAAAGACTTCGCGCCGATCACCACCATCGCGTCGTCCCCCAACATCCTGATCGTGAACAAGAAGCTGCCGGTGAAGTCGGTACAAGACCTGCTGAAGTACGCCAAGGCGCATCCCGGCGAACTGAATTTCGGCTCGGCCGGCATCGGCAGCACCGAGCACCTGGCGGGCGAATTGTTCAAGCGCATGGCGCACATCGACATCCAGCACGTGCCCTACAAGGGCGGCGCGCCCATGATGTCCGACCTGATGGGCGGGCAGATCCAGATGGCGCTGGAAACCAGCGGCTCGGCGATGGCGCAGGTGCGGGCCAAGACCGTGACGGCGCTGGGCGTCAGCAGCCCCAAGCCCAGCCCTTACTTTGCCGGCATCCCGGCCATCGACGAATCCGGCGTGCCGGGCTACACCTTCGAAACCTGGTACGGCCTGATGGCGCCCGCCGGCACTCCGGCCGACGTGCAGGCCAAGCTGTACCAGACCACGGTCGAAGCGCTGAAATCGCCCGAAATGCAGCAGGTATTGAAAACCATCGGCGCCCAGGCCGGCGGCGAACCCCCGGCCGAATTCGGCAAGTTCATCGCCAGCCAGACCAAGAAGTGGCATGACATCCTGAAGGGCGGCTAGAAACAGGGATTTCGCATTTCAGGTGTCCGACTCCCGCAGGGTGTCAGACACCGACGTGTGCAGCGGCTATCTCAACAGCGCGGTGTCAGGCACCTGGCGGAGCCTGACACCTGGGGAGACCTGGGCAAGGCGGCTAAGGCGTGGCTTCGGGCCCGGCCTGCTGCGTCCAGAGCTGGGCCAGCCCGACCGCGCTCTTGACTTCGAGCTTGGCGAACAGCCGGGCACGGTGCACTTCCACGGTGCGCACGCTGATGTTCAAGGCGTCGGCGATTTCGCGGTTGGTGTGGCCGGCCACGATGTGGCTGGCGATGTCGCGCTCGCGCGGGGTCAGCACATCGAGCGCGGCGGCGGCGCGTCCGGGCGCGGCGCTTGCCGCGTCGACATGCGCCAGGCTTTCGAGCACGCGGTCGACCAGTTGGTTGCCGGAATACGGTTTTTCCAGAAAATAGTAGGCGCCGCCGCGCAGGGCCTCGACCGCCATGGGAATGTCGCCGTGGCCGGTCAGGAAGATCACGGCATGGTGCGGGGCCAGGCCGCGCTCTTTCAGGGTTTCGAACAGCTCCAGGCCGCTCATGCCGGCCATGCGCACATCCAGCAGCAGGCAGGCGGGCTCGCGGGCCAGGCCCGCGGCATCCCACTCGCGCAGGAACTCGCCGCCCCCGGCATAGCTGTTCAGGCTGAGCCCGCGCGACCGGAACAAGGCATCCAGCGCATCGCGCACGACTTCGTCATCGTCGACCAGGTAGATTTTTTTCATGCTTGCCCCTTCTGCCTGCAGGCCGGCAAATCGAAGTAGAACCGCGCGCCCACCTCCAGCGCTTCGTAGCGCAGTTGCGCGCGCATGCGCTCCAGCGCGGAACGGCACACCGCCAGCCCCATGCCCATGCCCTGCGGCTTGGTGGTGAAGAACGGCGCCTCGAGCGCCTGGCGGGCGTCGTCGATCAGGCCATGGCCCCAGTCGCGCACCGCCACGCGCTGGCGGCCGGGGCCTTCGTCCGGCAGGGCCTCGACGGTGATCAGCACGCGCCGGGCGGCGGGCGGCAGGTGCGCCATGGCGTCGAAGGCGTTGCGGGTCAGGTTCAATAGCACCTGTTCCAGCAAGACCCGGTCGGCCAGCACGGGCGGCAGGCCCGCCGGCGCCTGCACCTGCACCGCCTCGCCGCTGCGGGTGGTCTGCAGCCGCACCAGCGGCAGCAGCTCTTCGGCCACTTCGGCCAGCGCCACCGGCGCCAGCGCCGGGTCGGCCTTGCGCACGAAATCATGCACCCGGCCGATGATCTGGCCGGCCCGCTCGGACTGGATGCGCGCCTTCGACACCAGCGCATGCACATCGCCGTCCACGTCGCGGGCGGCGGCCGCCTCGCGGTCGGCGTAGTCCAGCAGGTTGGAAGCCGCCGAACAATAGCTGTTGATGGCGGCCAGCGGCTGGTTCAGTTCGTGCGCCAGGGCCGAGGCCATTTCGCCCATGGTCATCAGGCGCGCCATGTGGTTCATGCGCTCGTCTTGCAGGCGCTGGAATTCCTGCGCCCGCTTCTGTTCGGTGATGTCCATGATGGAAGCCATCCAGCCCGTCTGGCGGCCGTTGCCGTCGAGCAGCGGCGCTTCGCTGACCAGTACCGTCAGGCGCGAGCCGTCGCGCCGAAGGTACACCGACTCGTACGCGTCGGACGACAGAGTGCGGGCCAGCAGCTGCTCGTGGCGGCGGCGCGACTGCTCGGCGTTTTCGGGCGCCCAGTAGGGCATGGGCGGCAGCCGGCCGATCAGCTCTTCGGCCCGGTAGCCCACCATTTCACAGAAAGCCGGGTTGGCATAGATGATGCGCCCGTCCAGATCGCGCGCGCGCAGGCCCGACATCAGGGAATTTTCCATGGCCTGGCGCAGCGCCTGCTGTTCGCGCAGGGCCGCTTCGGCGCGGGTGCGCCGCATCAGGTCGCGCCACAGCGCCCACACGCACCAGGCCAGCAGCAGCGACAGCGCCACCACCGCGCCGGTCAGAATGTTGGGCACCACGCGCGGCACGCCGCGCGTACTGTTGGCGTTCAGAAAAAACTGCTGCCCGGCGATCTCGGTTTCCATGCGGTGGGTGTACACGCCGCGCCCCATGACGCCGGGGTCGCGCACCGCCAGCACCACGCCGCCGAGATCGGTCAGGGTGACTTCGTTGTCGTGCGCGAACCACCAGGGCAGGGTGTCGCTGAGCAACTGCGGCAGCGACAGCAGGGCCACCAGGGCATTGCCGGGCTCGTCGCCCTGCGCGGGCACCGCCACCAGCAGCGTGCCCAGCTCGGGCGCGCCGGCCCACAGCATGGCCGCGGGCCGGTCCAGCCGCAGGGCGCGGTCCAGCACATCCTGCCACAGACCCGCCTGGCCGGCCGCCCCGGCCGGCGCGCGCGGAAAACAGCGGCGCAGCTTGCGCGCGGCGTCGACCCGGCACAGCAGGCGCACCTCGGGGCTGCGCTGCAGCAGCTCGGCGGCGCGGCGCTCGAATACGTAGGCGTCGGTGGGCGTATCGATGTCCAGGTCGCGCGACAGCACCTGGATCGATTCGATCATGCGGTGGGCCTCGAAGCTCAGCGCCTGTTCGGCCCAGAGCGTGTCCGAGATCATCTGTTCTTCGCGCCGCTCGTGCTCCAGCCCGCGCGACAGCAGCAGCGCCACCACCGCGCCGGCCACGATCAGCAGGATCGCGGCCAGCGGCAGCCCGACGCGCCAATGCTGGCGCGCCTGGCGGCGCCAGCGCGAAAAATGTGGGAAGTACGTATTGTCAGTGTCAGACGGGTCCAACATACTCGCCATCCAATAAAGGCCTCAGCCTAGACAAGCCAAGACTTTACACAAGGAGACCCCATGCGGATGCGATTTTTCATCGCCGGCCTGTGCCTGTCCACTGCCGGCATCACGGGCACGGCCCTGGCCGCCGAAGAGCCCATCATCATCAAGTTCAGCCACGTCGTGGCCACCGACACCCCCAAGGGCAAGGCGGCCGAACAGTTCAAGAAGCTGGCTGAAGAACGCACCCATGGCCGCGTCAAGGTCGAGGTCTACCCCAATAGCCAGCTGTACAAAGACAAAGAAGAGCTTGAAGCCCTGCAGCTGGGCTCGGTGCAGATGCTGGCGCCGTCGCTGGCCAAGTTCGGCCCGCTGGGCGTGCGCGAATTCGAAGTTTTCGACCTGCCCTACATGTTCGACAGCTACGACGAACTGCACAAGGTCACCGAAGGCCCGGTGGGCAAGCAGCTGATGGCCAAGCTCGATTCCAAGGGCATCATCGGCCTGGCCTTCTGGGACAACGGCTTCAAGGTCATGACCGACAACAAGCCGCTGCGCGAGCCGGCCGATTTCCGCGGCCAGAAGATGCGCATCCAGTCGTCCAAGGTGCTGGATGCCCAGTTCCGGGCGCTGGGCGCCATTCCGCAAGTGATGGCGTTCTCCGAGGTCTACCAGGCCCTGCAGACCGGCGTGGTCGACGGCACCGAAAACACGCCGTCCAACGTCTACACGCAGCGCATGAACGAAGTGCAGAAGTACCTGACGCTGTCCAACCATGGCTATATCGGCTATGCGGTGATCGTGAACAAGAAGTTCTGGGAAGGCCTGCCTTCCGATATCCGCACCACGCTCGAAGGCGCCATGCGCGATGCCACCACCTACGGCAACGAAATCGCCAAGAAAGAAAACGACGACGCCCTTGAAAAAATCAAGGCCGCCGGCAAGACCGAGTTCATCACCCTGACGCCCGAACAAAAGGCCGACTGGAAAAAGGCCCTGTCCAAGGTCCACAAGCAGCAGGAAAGCCGCATCGGCAAAGACCTGATCCAGGCCATCTACCAGGCCACCGGCAACACGATGTAATCCGCATGCCGCGGCCGGTTCCGGCCGCGGCAGCCCTGCCGCCTTGCGGCCCTGATCTTTCTCTCGCGCCGCGCGCCGTCCTGGCCCTGCCCGGCCGCCGCCATACGCCCCCCAAGCCATGATGAAACTGCTCGATCACCTGGAAGAATGGCTGATCAGCTTCCTGATGGGAGCTGCCACGCTGATCGTCTTCCTGGCGGTGCTGCACCGCTACGCCTCCGGCGTCAACCTGCCCGCCCTGCAAGACTGGCTGCTGTCCATGGACGTCAGCTGGGCCCAGGAACTGTGCATCTACATGTTCGTCTGGATGGCGAAATTCGGCGCCGCCTACGGCGTGCGCACCGGCATCCACGTTGGCGTGGACGTCATGATCAACCGCCTGCGGCCCGAAACGCGCAAGGTGTACATCGTGGCGGGCCTGCTGGCCGGCGCGCTGTTCACCGGCGTGGTGGGCACGCTGGGCGCCCAGTTCGTGTGGGCCCTGTCACAAACCACCCAGGTTTCGCCCGACCTGGAAGTGCCGCGCTGGATCGTCTTCCTGTGCGTGCCGCTGGGCTCGTACCTGATGTGCTTCCGCTTCCTGCAAGTGTGCGTGCACTTCCTGAAGCACGGCGACCTGCCCAAGCACGACCATTCCCAGGTCGAGGGCCTGGACGAACCCGACGCCAACGCACCCGGAGCCCACGCATGAGCGCCACTTCGCCCCTGTTGGTGCCCGCCCAGGGCAGCCCGCGCACCACGCGCATCATCTTCATCATCCTGGCACTGGTGCTGGGCGGCCTGCTGTTCGCGTTCGGCAAGACGGCCTTCATCTTCTGCCTGCTGATCGTGCTGCTGCTCACCGGCATGCCCGTGTCGATCGCGCTGGGCCTGACGGTGCTGACGTACCTGTTCACCATGACCGACGTGCCCACGCAGTCGGTGGCCATGAAGCTGTTCACGGGCATCGAGAACTTCGAGATCATGGCGATCCCGTTCTTCATCCTGGCCGGCGGCTTCCTGACCCACGGCGGGGTGGCGCGCCGCATGATCAACTTCGCCACCAGCATCGTCGGCCACCTGCATGGCGGCCTGGGGCTGGCCGGCGTGCTGGCCTGCGCGCTGTTCGCGGCGATCTCGGGCTCCAGCCCGGCCACGGTGATGGCCATCGGCTCGATCATCCTGCCGGCCATGGTGCGCCAGGGCTTCCCCAACCGCTTCGGCGCCGGCATCATCACCACCTCGGGCTCGCTGGGCATCCTGATCCCGCCGTCGATCGTGATGGTGCTGTATTCGGTGTCCACCAACACCTCGGTGGGCGATCTGTTCATCGCCGGCGTGGTGCCCGGCATTCTGCTGGCGCTGCTGCTCGGCTTCGTCACCTGGTTCATCGCGCGGCGCAACAACTACCCGCGCTTCCGCGAGTTCGAACAGCACGGCACGGCCGCCGCCACCGCGCATGCGCTGTGGGGCCTGCTGCTGTGCGTGCTGTTCACCACCGTGCCGGCCGCCGTGCTGATCGGGCTGCTGTATGCCGTGCTGTCTTACGCGGCGCCCGACGTCGCCGACGGCATCGGCCTGTTCGGCGTGATCATCTCGCTGGTGTGGCTGTACGCGGCCTACCGGCTGGGCCGCGGTTTCAGGCACCCCGTGCTGCTGCGCTTCGAGGCCCAGCGCGTCTGGAGCACGTACTGGGAAAGCGTGTGGGGCCTGCTGCTGATCGTGGTGGTGATGGGCGGCATCTATGCGGGGGTGTTCACGCCCACCGAAGCCGCCGCCATGAGCGCCGTGTACGCGTTCTTCGTGTCGGTATTCGTGTACCGCGACATGCCCCTGAAGAAGATCCCCAAGGTGCTGCTGGATTCGGCCAGCATGAGCGCCATGCTGCTGTACATCATCACCAACGCGGTGCTGTTCTCGTTCCTGATGACGTCCGAGAACATTCCGCAGCTGATGGCCAGCTGGATCCTGGCGCAGGGGCTGGGGCCGATCGCCTTCCTGCTGGTGGTCAACGTGCTGCTGCTGTTGGCCGGCAACGTGATGGAGCCCTCTTCCATCGTGCTGATCATGGCGCCCATTCTGTTCCCGGTGGCGCAGAAGCTGGGCATCGATCCCATCCACTTCGGCATCCTGATCGTGATCAACATGGAAGTGGGGATGTGCCACCCGCCGGTGGGCCTGAACCTCTACGTGGCCAGCGGCATCACGCGCATGGGCATCACCGAGCTCACCGTGGCCGTGGCTCCCTGGCTGCTGTCGATGATCGGCTTCATGCTGCTGATCACCTACGTGCCCGAAATCACGCTGTGGTTGCCGAACCTGCTGCGGTAGGCCAGTCGGCCGCCCTGGCCGGTGTCAACGGCACCAGGGCGGCCAGCAGGTCATGCGCGATCTTTTCCCAGGTGCGCTTGAGCGCGCCTTCGCGCACGCCGGCGCGGTCCAGTTCCAGCGCCTGGCGGCAGGCCATGCCCAGGTCGTCGTTGACGAAGCCGGTAGAGCCGGCCTCGATTACGGCCAGCGGGGCCTCGGTATGGAAAGCCGCCACAGGAGTGCCGCAGGCCATGGCTTCCAGCATCACCAGCCCGAAGGTATCGGTCAGGCTGGGAAACACGAACACATCGGCGGCCGAATAGTAGGCCGGCAGCTTGTCGTCGGCCTGCATGCCGGTGAAGTGCGCTTGCGGGTACGCCTTGCGCAGGCGCGCCTCGTCGGGCCCGGCGCCCACCACCACCTTGCTGCCGGGCAGGTCCAGCGACAGGAAGGCGTCCAGGTTCTTCTCGCGCGCCACGCGGCCCACGCTCAGGAAGATGGGCCGCGGCAGGTCGGGAAACGCATCGCGCGGGCCCGGGCGGAAATGCGCGGCATCGACGCCGCGCGACCACACCCGCAGATTCGCCAGGCCCCGCGCCGCCACGATGTTGCGCACGGTGGGGGTGGGCACCAGCACGCAGGCCGACGGCCGGTGGAACCAGCGCATGTATCGCCAGGGCAGCGACGCCGGAATGCCCATGCGGGCCTGCAGGTAATCGGGAAACAGGGTGTGGAACGAAGTGGTGAAGCGCCAGCCCCGGCGCAGCGCCATGCGGCGGGCCGCCAGGCCCAGCGGCCCTTCGGTGGCGATATGCAGCGCGTCGGGCACCGTGTCGCCCAGCACCCGCCGCAACTGCCGGCCCGGCGTCAGGCACAGCCGCAGTTCCGGCTCGGACGGCGCCGGCACGGTGCGCGCGCCGTTCGGGCTGACCACGATGAGCTCATGGCCCCACAGCGTCAGCAGGCGCTGCATGGTGGTCCAGGTGCGAACCACGCCATTGACCTGCGGCGGCCAGGCGTCGGTGACAAGCACGATGCGCATGCGGGTTCTCCGGGACGGAAGCGTGGGCAATAGCGGGATTTAGCCTGCGCGATGTGACCGGACCAAGACAGAAATGTGACAGGAGCGGGACAAGGCCGCGCCTGGCCTGGAGATATCAGGCCAGTACCGCCAGGCCCTTGCGTTCCACCAGATTCAGCAGCTTCAGCGAAGGCCCATTGGGGTGTTTGTCGCCCCGCTCCCATTTTTGTATGGTCGACGGACTGGTATTCAGATAAGCGGCGAAAACGGCCTGGCTGGCGTGGCAGCGCAACCGCAACTGCTTGATATCAGCGGCCGTGTACTCTTTGATGGGCGGTAGGCAGGTGGCGTCGAACTCCCGCATGGTCTGCGCATCGATCAAACCGATGTCGGCGAAATCCTGGGCCGTCTCATGTAGCGTCTTCAATAACCGGCTGGCCACGTCATACCTCGATCAAGACTCCCTGCTGCAACGCAAGCTGCAATTGTGCCGGGGTCAATCTCAATTGCACCTGAACTAATTGCTTCAACGCCTTGAGTTCTCTGTTGCTAATGCTCGCACGCTCGCTTTTGGCAAATCCGTACACAAAAACCGCTCGGTCATTCAGACGGTATGCCACCAGTGTGCGCGCACCACCCCCGTTTCCCTCGCCCTGGCAGGCCGATGCGCATTGTGAAGGATGATGGTAGATGAATTATACCACTTAGTGGTATAGAAAAAACCGTGCCCCTTCTGGCACGAACCTCGCGGCCAGAGCCTCAAATCAACGATTATTCTGATCAGGCCACGGCATCCGCGCCAGAGTGGTGCGGGATGAAAACGCCCGCCTCACCCCTTGCGCCGCGGATACCCCTGGGCCCGGATGCGCTGCCAGACGACCTGTTTTTCTTCGTCGGTCATGAACACCCAGTTGGACACTTCCATTGCGGTGCGGCCGCAGCCGCGGCAGATTTCGTCGAACAAGGTCGAGCAGACCGCCACGCAGGGCGAATCGGTGGCGGTGAAGGCTTGCTGCGCCGCGTCGGCGCAAATCGAATCGGGCATGCTGCCGCCCTTTGCTTGGGTGTTGCTGCTCATGCGGCGCAGCTTACCACCGCTAGTGCGTCCCTTTTTAGATGGCCCTGCTGGCAGAACGGATAGCGCGGGCCGCCGTCAGCCAAACAGTTTGGTCGCCTCTTGCAGCACCAGTTCGGGCACCTCTTCAGCCAAGTAGTGCGCGCCCGGCAAGGCCCGGCCCGCCACGTCGTCGGCCACCGCGCGCCACAGGCCCAGCACGTCGAAATTGCGCCCCACGGCGCCGCGCTCGCCCCAAAACACCCGCAGCGGCTGGCGCAGCCGCTCGCCGCCCAGCCGGCCGGCGCGGTCATGCTCCAGGTCGATGGTGGCCGAAGCCCGGTAGTCTTCGCAGATGCCGGTGGGCCAGCCGGGCAGGCCGGCGCAGCGTTCGTATTCGGCCAGGGCCCGCGGCGCGAACAGGGCCAGCCCGCCCGGCCGGCCGCCCATCACCGAACGCACATAAAACGCCGGGTCGCGCCCGATCATGGTCTCGGGCAGCGGCGCCGGCTGGATCAGCCAGAACCAGTGGTAGTACGCCTGGGCGAACGCGCGCGTGGTGCCCTCGTACATGTCGAGCGTGGGGGCGATGTCCAGCAGCATCAGGCGCCCGACGCGCCGCGCATGGTCCAGCGCCAGGCGATGCGCCACCCGCGCGCCGCGGTCGTGCGCCAGCACGTCGAAAGTGTCGAAGCCCAGCGCGGTCATCAGCGCGGCCATGTCGCGCGCCATTTCGCGCTTGGAATGCGCCGCGTGATCTGCCGATGCCGCCGGCTTGCCGCTGTCGCCGTAGCCGCGCAGGTCGGCGGCGACGCAGGTGCGGTAGCGCGTCAGCCCGGGCCACACCCGGTGCCAGATGGCGTGGGTCTGCGGATGCCCGTGCAGCAGCAGCAAGGGCGGCCCCGAGCCCTGCACGCGGGTGGCGATGCGGGTTCCGTTGACCTGGAAAGTTTGCAGCGGCAAATCGAACAGCGTATCGGTCAAAATGCACTCCCTTGAATGAGGCCCGCGCGGTCAGCCCGCCGCGTCCAGCCGCGCGCGCACGCGCTGCGCCACATCGCGCATCCAGGGATGGCGGGCCCAGTGCGCGGCCTCGTAGCGGGCGATCTCGTCGAGCTGCCGCAGCGAGGCCCCCACCATGTCCTGGCCGTGGGCGAACATGTCGCGATGCCGGGCCGACAACTGGAACGGCGCCGCCCAGCCATCGGCGGCCGTCACGGCGCCGGCCAGCAGGTCGATCCGGACCTGGGGGCTGGCGGTATTGGACACCCGCTGCAGCAGCGCGTCCACCTGCGGAGCCGGCAGGGCCACCAGCAGCAGCCCGTTGTTCAGCGCGTTGAAAAAGAAAATCTCGCCGAAGCTCGGCGCGATCACGGCCCGGATGCCGAACTGCTGCAGCCCCCAGACGGCATGCTCGCGGCTGGATCCACAGCCGAAATTCGGGCCCGCCACCAGCACGGACGCCCCGGCGTACGCCGGCTGGTTCAGCACGAAATCCGCGCGCGGCCGGCCGGCTTCGTCGAACCGCAGGTCGTACAGCAGGCCACGGTCCAGCCCGGCCTTGTCGACAATGCGCAGGAACTGCTTGGGCATGATCTGGTCGGTGTCCAGGTTGCTGTAGGGCAGCGGCGCGGCTATGCCGGCGATGACGGAAGACGGTTTCATGCGGCCTGCTCCAGTGCGCGCGCATCGACGATACGGCCGGCCAGCGCGGCGGCGGCGGCCATGGCGGGGCTCATCAGGTGCGTGCGGCCGCCGCGTCCCTGGCGGCCTTCGAAATTGCGGTTGGTGGTAGACGCGCAGCGCTCGCCGGGGCGCAGCACGTCGTCGTTCATGGCCAGGCACATCGAACAGCCCGGCTGGCGCCATTCGAAGCCGGCCTCGATCAGCTGGGCGGCGATGCCCTCGGCCTCGGCCTGCGCTCGCACGGCGCCCGAGCCCGGCACCACCATGGCGCGCACGCCCGGCGCCACCTTGCGGCCGCGCACCAGCCCGGCCACCACCCGCAGGTCTTCGATGCGGCCGTTGGTGCACGAACCGATGAACACGCGGTCGATCGGCACGCCGGCAATGGGTGTGCCCGGCGCCAGGCCGATGTAGTCAATCGCCTTGCGCAGAGCGATGCGCGCCAGAGCATCGGGTTCGGCATCCGGGTCGGGCACGAC
The DNA here is from genome assembly GCF_017356245.1 of Bordetella petrii. Lineage (NCBI taxonomy): Bacteria > Pseudomonadati > Pseudomonadota > Betaproteobacteria > Burkholderiales > Alcaligenaceae > Bordetella > Bordetella petrii. The sequence goes on along the minus strand of NZ_JAFMZZ010000001.1, from coordinate 1,231,954 downwards.
GCCGCCGACCGGCAGGGCCTGGTCCGGGCTGGTGCCCCAGGTCACGAACGGCGCGATCGACGCCGCATCGAAAACATGCTCGAGCTCGAAACCCGCATCGGCATCGGAATACAGCGTGCGCCAGTGGGCGCGCGCAAGTTCCAGGTCGGCGCCGGCCAGATGCGGGGCATGCGCCTCGACATAGCGGCGCGTGGTGTCGTCGGGCGCGATCAAGGCGGCGCGCGCGCCGGCCTCGACGGTCATGTTGCACAGGGTCATGCGGGCTTCGGCCGACAGCGCGTCGATCGCCTGCCCGCAGTATTCCACCGCATAGCCCCGCGCGCCCTGCGTGCCCAGGCGGTGCACCACGTAGATCACCAGGTCTTTGGCCGACACGCCCAGCGGCAGGCTGCCGTCGACGCGCACCCGCATGTTGCGCGCCACGCGGTACACCAGCGCCTGCGTGGCCAGGATGTGTTCGACCTCGGACGTGCCGATGCCGAAGCCCAGCGCGCCCAGCGCGCCGTAAGTGGTGGTGTGGCTGTCGCCGCACAGCACCACCATGCCGGGCAGGATCATGCCGTGTTCGGGCGCCACCACGTGCTCGATGCCCTGCAGCGGGTCGGTGGTGTCGAACAGCGCAATGCCCTGCTCGTCGCAGTTGCGCTTCAGGTTGCGCGCCTGCAGCGACGAGGCCGGCTCCTGGATCACGCGCGCGGCGGCGGGCACGGCATGAGTGGGGATCACGTGGTCCACCACCGCCATCTGCTGGCCGGGCCGCAGCACGCGGCGGCCGCGTGCGGCCAGGCCGCTGAAGGCCTGCGGGCTGGTGTACTCGTTCATGATGTGCAGGTCGACATACAGCAGCACGTGCTCGCCGTCGATGCGGGCCACTTCATGGCTGGCCACCAGTTTGTCGTATAGCGTCATGCCGGGCATGATCGAAGTTCCTCGAGTTGAAAACGGCGCGGCCTCAGTTGGGCTGGATGCCGGCGGCCTTGATGATGCCGGCCCAGCGCGTCATCTCGGCCGCCACCATCTGGTCGGTCTGGGCCGGCGTGGACGCCAGCGCGTCGAACCCTTCGCGCTTCATGCGGTCGGTGACCTCGGGCGAGCGCAGCGCATCGCCCAGCTTGGCGTTCAGCGTGTCCACCACGGCCTGCGGCGTGCCGGCCGGCGCGCTGATCACGAACCAGGTGTTGAATTCATAATCGGGCAGCCCCGATTCGGCGATGGTGGGCACATTGGGCAACAGCGGCGAACGCGTCTTGCCGGTAACGCCCAGCGGCTTGAGCTTGCCGCTGTCCACCTGCGGCTTGGCCGCCGACAGCACCGGGAAGCTCATCTGCACCTGGCCGCCGATGGTGTCCAGCATGGCCGGGCCGCCGCCCTTGTAGGGCACGTGCAATATCTGCGTGTGCGACACCGACTTGAACAGCTCGGCGGCCATATGGAAGGTGCTGCCCATGCCGGCCGACCCGAAGCTCACTTCATTGGCCGGGCGGGCGCGCACGTATGCCAGCAGTTCGGCCACGCTGTTGACGGGCAGGCTGTTGGTCACCGTCAGCACGTGCTGCGACGTGGCCACCGTGCCTACCGAGCGCAGGTCTTTCAGCGTATCGAACGGCATGGTCTTGAACAGCGACGGGTTGATCGCCAGCGACATGGTGTTGATGGACAGCGTATAGCCATCCGGCTGGGCCCGCGCCACGGCGGCCATGCCGATATTGCCCGACGCCCCCGCGCGGTTCTCGATCACCACGCTCTGGCCCAGCTGCCTGGCCCAGGCGTCGGCGATCAGGCGCGCGGTGATGTCCACGCTGCCGCCCGGCGCGAACGGCGCCACCAGCGTAATGGCCCGCTGCGGAAAATCCTGCGCCAGCGCGGGCGCGGCGGCGCCACAGCAGGCGGCCAGGGCGGCCAGCAGCAGGGTGCGTCGGGATCGGGGCATAGTCATGGGTCGGTCTCCTCTAGGGGTGGGCGCTTCGCGGCCCTGGTTGATGTTGTGCGGCCAGTGTATAAGCCCATTTTGTTCTTATAATTAATTCACTGATAAAGCTTTATTCAATTCAATTTAATAATTGGCACGAGGCCCGCCATGGATGCCATGTCCGACCTGGCTTTCTTCTCGCTGCTGGTCAAGCACGGCAATCTGTCGGCCGCCGCGCGCGAATTGGGGCTGACGCCGCCGGCGGTCAGCACCCGGCTGGCCAACCTGGAACGGCGGCTGGGCGTGCGGCTGCTGAACCGCACCACGCGGCGCGTCAGCGTGACCCAGGAAGGCGAGCTTTATCTGGCGGAAGGCGGCCGCATCCTGGCCGACCTCGAAGCGCTGGAACGCAACGTCGCCAGCGCCCGCGCCCAGCCGCGCGGGCTGCTGCGCCTGAACGCCACGTTCGGGTTCGGCCGCGCCCACATCGTGCCGGCGGTGTCCGACTTCACGCGGCAATATCCCGAAGTGGAAGTACAGATGCGGCTGACCGACAGGCCGGTCAACCTGATGGACGAAGGGTTCGACGTGGCCGTGCGTTTCGGCGAAATACCCGACGCGCGCCTGACAGCCCGCAAGATCGCCTCGAACCGGCGGCTGCTATGCGCGTCGCCCCAGTATCTGCGCGCCCACGGCGAGCCGCGCGCGCCCGGCGACCTGCAGCGCCATCGCTGCATCGTGGTGCGCGAAAACGACGTGGCCTACGGCACCTGGCACCTGCGGTCCGGGCAGCGCGTGGAAACCGTCAAGGTGCGCGGCCCGCTCAGTTCCAACGACGGCCAAAGCGCCCTGGAATGGGCGCTGGACGGCCACGGCATCGTGATGCGATCGGAATGGGAAACCGCGGCGTATCTCAGGTCGGGGCGCCTGCGGCACGTCTTGCCCGACTGGAGCACGCCGCCGGCCGACATCCACGCCCTGTACCCCGAACGCCTGAACCTGCCAGCCAAGACCGTGGCGTTCGTGGATTTCCTGGTGCAGCGCTTTGCCGGCCATGTGCGGCCGCCGGGCGGCGACGATTGCGTGTGGTAGCGGCGGCGGGCGCCGCCGCCCGCCGCGCGCCTTAATCGACCTTGGCGTTCGAGCGCTGCACGATCTCTTCCCAGCGCGGCACTTCTTCTTTGATGAACGCGCTGAATGCGCCGGCATCGGCGCCGCCCATTTTGGCCGAGCCCATATCCGCCAGCTTGGACGCCACTTCGGGCGACGCCAGCGCGCGGTTGACGGCCTGGTTCAAACGCTGAGTCAGTGCCGGCGGCAGGCCGGCGGGCGCGAACACGCCGTACCAGTTGGTGATGACAAAGCCCTTGTAGCCCGACTCGACCATGGTCGGCAGGTCGGGGAAGGCGTCGGCGCGTTCGGCGCCGGTAGTGGCCAGCGGCTTGACCCGCCCGGCGCGCGCCTGCGGCAGCAGGGCCGCCGTGGTTTCGAAGGCGATCTGGATCTGGCCGGCGATGACGTCGGTCATGGCCGGGCCCTGGCCCTTGTACGGGATGTGCATCATATCGACGCCGGCGCGCAATTTCAGCAACTCGCCGGCCAGGTGCTGCGGGCTGCCGCTGCCGCCCGAGGCGAAGTTGTACTTGCCCGGCTCGCGCTTGAGCAGGTCCACCAGTTCACCCACGGTCTTGGCCGGCACCTTCGGGTTCACATACAGCACCAGCGGCACCGCGGCGACCTGCGCAATGGGCTGCAAGTCTTTGACGGGATCGATGCGCAGCTTGTACAGGTTGCGGTTGATGACCACGCCGGTGTTGTTGCCCAGCAGCAGCGTGCAGCCGTCCGGGTCCGCGCGCGCCACGAATTCCGTGCCGATATTGCTGCTGGCGCCGGCCTTGTTGTCGACCACCACCGGCACGCCCAGCGACTCCTGCAGCGACGGCGCCAGCAGGCGCGCCAGAATGTCGGTTGTGCCGCCCGGCGGATAGGGCGACACGAAACGCACATTGGGGCAGTCCAGCTTGTCGGCGGCCAGGGCCGGGGCGGCGGCGCCGCAGGCAGCCAGCGCCACGGCCGCGACGGCGGCCGCGCGTTGCGCGCGGGTGGGGAAAGTGAAAGGCATGTGAAGTCTCCTGTGTTGATTATGGGAATGGCGGGCCTATTGCGCCTGGCCGCGCTGCAGGGTGTGATAGCCATGCTTGCGGCGCGCGTCGCTCAGGCGCGCGCCCGCCAGCGCCTCGGCCAGGATGGCCGCTTCGACCTGGCGCGTGGCCAGGGCCCGGTCGAATACTTCGCGGGCGCGGGCGGCGGGCACCACCACCACGCCGTCCTGGTCGGCGGCCAGGATGTCGCCGGGGCAGACCCGCACATCGCCCAGGCTCACCGGCGCCTGCACGGCCTCGACCTGCACGCGGTCTTTGCCGGTGCGCATAAAGCGGCCGCGGCTATACAGGGGATAGCCGCAGGCATCGGCCTCGGCCGTGTCGCGGCATACGCCGTTGATCACCGTGCCGCCCACACCCCGCTGGCTGGCCAGCCGGCTCAGGATGCCGCCCCATACCGTGCAGTCGGCGCGGCCGGCGTTGTCCAGCACCACCACCGCGCCGGCCGGCACCTCGTCGATGAAATCGCCCACGGTGCCCTTTTCGGCCGTGTCCACCGGCGCAAAGCGCACCGTGTAGGCCGGCCCCAGCACGCGCGGCACGCCCGCCACGCAGCCGATACCCAGTGCGCTGCCCGGCAGGTGGAAAAAGTCCAGTGCATCGGAGATCTCGGCGGTGCTGAGCTCGCGCATGGCGTCGTTGATGGAAAAAACCTGCGTCACAAGGGCCTCCGGCGTCATCCTGGATTAATGGATGGCAATTTATACTATTTTGTCTGACAAAACAAACATAATTGATTGACCATGCCTGCCCGGCGACGTGCCTGTATAGTTGGCAGTCCTGTGATCTGGTCGCTGTCTGATGCCCACTGCCCCCGCCGATTCCGAACCCGCCCGCGTCCCCGGAACCCCCAAGCGCACGCAGGTTGCCGACATGCTGCGCGATGCCATGCTGTCCGGGCGGCTGCTGCCGGGCAGCAGGCTGATCGAGCGGGAAATCTGCGAGTTCACGCAGGCCAGCCGGCCGCTGGTGCGGGAAGCCATCCTGCAGCTCGAAATGGAAGGCTTCGTCTACAGCACGCCCAACCGCGGCTCGGTAGTGGCCACCCTGACCGCCGATGAAGCCGCCAACATCTACCAGGTGCGCGGCGTACTGGAAGGCCTGGCGGCGAAGAACTTCATCGCCATGGCCACCGCTGCCGAACGGCGCGCCCTGCGCGCCGCGCTCGACCAGCTGCAGGCCCGCATCGGCACCGGCGACGTGCCGGGCCAGCTGGCCAGTATCGAAGCCTTCTACGAGGCCCTGCTGGCGGGCTGCTACAACCCCACCCTGGCCGAAACCCTACGGCTGATGCACGGGCGCATCGCGCGGCTGCGCGCCACCTCTATTACTAGCCCAGGGCGGGCCAAGCAGTCGCACCAGGAAATGTCATTGATCGTCGACGCGATCGACGCCCACGACGAACAGGCCGCCTGGAACGCCTGCGTGCGCCACATGGAATTGACCGCGGCCGTGGCGCTGAAGGTGATCAGCCGCATCCAGCCCAAGCCTGCGGCGCGCAAGCGTCCGGGCTGACCACGGCCGCCAAAACAAAACCCCGCCACGAAGGGCGGGGTTTTGTTCCGGCCTTGAGGCCCGGCGCGGCGTCAGGCGCTTTTCTTCAGTGCCTGGACCTTGTCGGTGGCTTCCCACGAAAACTCGGGCTCGGCGCGGCCGAAATGGCCGTAGGCCGCCGTCTTGGCGTAGATGGGACGCAGCAGGTCAAGCATGTTGACGATGCCCTTGGGGCGCAGGTCGAAGTGCTCGCGCACCAGCTTGGCGATCTGGTCGTCGGGAATGACGCCGGTGCCTTCGGTGTAGACCGTGATGTTGATGGGCTCGGCCACGCCGATGGCGTAGCTGACCTGCACCTGGCACTGGCGCGCCAGGCCGGCGGCCACCACGTTCTTGGCCACGTAGCGGGCCGCGTAGGCCGCCGAACGGTCGACCTTGGACGGGTCTTTGCCCGAGAACGCGCCGCCGCCGTGCGGGCAGGCGCCGCCGTAGGTGTCGACGATGATCTTGCGGCCGGTCAGGCCGCAGTCGCCTTGCGGGCCGCCGATGACGAAGCGGCCGGTGGGGTTCACCAGGAACTTGGTCTTGGGGGTGATCAGGCCGTCAGGGAAGCTGGGCTTGATGATGTCTTCGATGACGGCCTCGTGGATGGCCGACTGCGAGATCTCGGGCGCGTGCTGGGTCGACAGCACCACGGTGTCGACCTCGGCCGGGCGGCCGTCGACGTAGCGGAACGTGACCTGCGACTTGGCGTCGGGGCGCAGCCACGGCAGGCGGCCGTCTTTGCGCAGTTCGCTCTGGCGCTGCACCAGGCGGTGCGCGTACCAGATGGGCGCCGGCATCAGGTCGGGGGTTTCGTCGCAGGCATAACCGAACATCAGGCCCTGGTCGCCCGCGCCCTGGTTCAGGTAGTCTTCGGACTTGCGGTCGACGCCCTGGGCGATGTCGGGCGACTGCTTGTCGTAGGCCACCAGCACCGCGCAGCCCTTGTAGTCGATGCCGTAGTCCGTGTTGTCGTAGCCGATGCGGCGGATGGTGTCGCGCGCCACCTGGATGTAGTCGACATTGGCCGTGGTGGTGATTTCACCGGCCAGCACCACCAGCCCGGTGTTGCACAGCGTTTCGGCGGCCACGCGGGCGTTGGGGTCTTGCGTGAAGATGGCGTCGAGGATGGAGTCGGAGATCTGGTCGGCGACCTTGTCCGGATGCCCTTCCGAGACGGATTCGGACGTGAAGAGAAAATCGTTGTTGGCCACGGATGCGTCCTTACGAAACCGGCTGGGCCGGCACACAGGTTTAACGAGGCGCGCTGCGCCCCGGATCTGAACCTGCCTGTGACGATCTGGGCGCGACGCTTTAGCGGATTTTGCCTGAAACGCATGCCGCGCCCCGGGCGTCGCCCCGCAAGTTGTCGGTTAACTCGGCGACGGGGCCATTTTAGGCGAAAATGCCCGCTTCATGCAGATCCGCCTGAATCTATAGATATATCGCCGCGCTCGCCTGGCGCGCCGGCCCCGCCATTGCCATATCCATCGCATGCTGCTTGCCCTGTTCCGCGCCATTGCCCTGCTTCCCCTGCCGCTGCTGCACGCGGCCGGACGCCTGATGGGCCTGCTGGTCTACGCCTGCCCGGGCCGCTACCGGCAGCGGCTGCGGGCCAACGCGGCCCAGGCCGGCTACCCCGACGCCGCCTTCGCGCGGCGCGCGGCCGCCGAAACCGGCGCCATGATCCTGGAAATGCCCAAGGTGTGGTTCCGCAACGCCGAAAGCCTGGCCAGAACCGTGTCCGACGACCGGCCTGTGGTCGACGCGGCCCTGGCCGAAGGCCGCGGCATCCTGTTCCTTACCCCGCACCTGGGCTGTTTCGAGATCGCCGCGCGCTACCTGGCCGTAACCTGCGATATCCCGCTGACCGTGATGTTCCGGCCGCCGCGCATCGATGCGCTGGCGCCCCTGCTCGACACGGCGCGCAATACCTCGGGCGTGAAGGCCGTGCCCGCCAACATGCAGGGGGTGCGCGAATTCGTGCGCGCGCTGCGCCGCGGTGAATCGGTGGGCCTGCTGCCCGACCAGGCGCCCGGCGAAGGCGAAGGCGTTTGGGCGCCGTTCTTCGGCCGCATGGCCTATACCGTCACGCTGCCGGGCAAGCTGGCGGCGCAGACACAGGTGGCCGTTATTCTGGTGGCGGGCGAGCGCCTGCCGCGCGGACGCGGCTGGCGCGTGCATTTCATGCGCGTGCCCGAGCCCCTGCCGGCCGGTCCGCAGGCCCAGGCCGCGCTGTTCAATGCCACCATGGAACAATTGATCCGGCGCATTCCGCATCAGTATCTGTGGAGCTACAACCGCTACAAGACCCCGCGCGGCGCTCCGCCGGCGCCGCCCATGCCTGCTTCCGCACCTTCCGACGCCCCTGCCCATGACTGATTTCAAGACGCGCGCCCTGGCCGCGCTGTTTGCATGGTTCGGCCGCATGCGACCGGCCACGCGCCAGCGCATCGGCGCGGCGCTGGGCTGGCTGACCCCGAGGCTGGCCCGCTCGCGCGCGCGCATCGTGCGCCTGAACCTGCGGCTGTGCTTTCCCGACCAGCCCGAGGCCGTGCGCGAACGCTGGCTGCGCGAACACTTCCGCGCCCTGGCGCAAACCATCGTCGATCGCGGCGTGCTGTGGTACGGCACCCCCGACGCGGTGCGCGACCTGGTCACGCAGAACGGCGCCGACCGCATCAACGCGCTGATCGCGCAGGGCCGCCCAGTGCTTTTGCTGGCGCCGCATTTCGTGGCGCTGGATGCCGCGGCCACCCGCCTGACCATGGAAGTGCCCAGCAGCGCCACCATGTACACCCCGCAAAGCGATCCATCGGTCGACGCCATCGTGCGCGACGGCCGGGCGCGCTTCAACGAGGTCTTCCTGGTCAGCCGCAAAGACGGCGTGCGCGAACTGATCCGCCACCTGCGGGCGCCGCGCCCCGTGTACTACCTGCCCGACATGGACTTCGGCCGCAGCGGCGCGGTGTTCGTGCCGTTTTTCGGCGTGCCCGCCGCCACGCTGCTCGCCACCGCCCAGCTGGCCCGCAAATGGGACGCCGCCGTGCTGCCCGTCATCGACTTCTGGGACCCGGCCACCGGCCGCTACCACGTCGACGTGCTGCCGGCCCTGGAAGACTTCCCCGGCGAAGGCTCGCTGGAAGACGCCACCGCGCGCCTGAACCGCGAGATCGAGTCCTGGGTGCGGCGCTGCCCCAGCCAGTATTACTGGGTGCACCGGCGCTTCAAGACGCGCCCGCTGGGCGAAGCCAAGTTCTATTAGCATCAAGGGGCCGCCGGCAAGCCGCGCCCCCGCCACCGCCGCGCCGTAATGGGCGATAATCGACTGATGATCTGGAACTTCACCAAAATGCATGGCGCCGGCAACGACTTCGTCGTGCTCGACGGCGTGCGCCAAGCCATCGCCATGACGCCCGAGCGCGCGCGCGCCCTGGCCGACCGGCATTTCGGCGTCGGCGCCGACCAGATCCTGCTGGTCGAACCCGCCACCCACCCCGACGCCGACTTCCGCTACCGCATCTTCAACGCCGACGGCTCCGAGGTCGAGCACTGCGGCAACGGCGCGCGCTGCTTCGTGCGCTTCGTGCACGAACAGCGCCTGTCCAGCCGCAATCCGCTGCGCGCCGAAATCGCCACCGGCATCCTGGTGCTGGACGAAGGCGACGACGAACAAGTCACCGTCGACATGGGCGCCACGCGCTTCGATCCCGCTGCCCTGCCGTTCGACACCGCGGGGCTGGCCTCTACGGCGCAGGGCGACGACACCCTGTGGCAGCTCGACCTGCCCGACGCGCCCGCCGGCCTGCCGCGCAGTGTGCAGGTCTCGGCGGTGGCCATTTCCAATCCGCATGCCGTGCAGCAGGTCGACGACGTCGACACCGCGCCGGTGGCGGCCGTCGGCCCGCTGGTCGAACGCCACCCGCGCTTTGCGCGGCGCGTGAACGCCGGCTTCATGCAAGTGCTCGACCGCCACGCCATCCGCCTGCGCGTGTACGAGCGCGGCGCCGGCGAGACCCTGGCCTGCGGCACCGGCGCCTGCGCCGCGGTGGCTGCCGGCATCCGGCGCGGCCTGCTCGACTCGCCCGTGCGCGTGCACACGCGCGGCGGCACGCTTACCGTCGACTGGAACGGCGAACGCCTGCGCATGACCGGCCCGGCAACTTCTGTCTTCACAGGCCAGGTCGACATCGACAAACTGGTTTTTTCCATGGCCCTCGGCCGCTAGCCACTCATGACCGATACTGCTTTCACCGCCCAGGACGTCGCGGATTTCCTGCAGAACAATCCCGACTTCTTCGACCAGCACGCCGAGGTCTTCGCCACCCTGCAGGTGCCGCATCCGCACGGCGCGCGCGCCATTTCGCTGGGCGAGCGGCAGATTCTCACGCTGCGCGAACGCAACCGCGAACTCGAATGGCGCCTGAACGAACTGGCCCACCACGCCGATTCCAACGAGGCCATCGGCGAACGCGTGTCGCAGTGGTGCTGCCGCCTGCTGGGCGAACCCGAGCCGCAGCACCTGCCCGGCGAAATCGCCCTGGGCCTGGCCCAGCAGTTCGACTTGAACCACGTGGCGCTGCGCCTGTGGAACCTGGCCGGCCAGCCGCCCTCGGGCTACGGCGAGCCGGTATCGGCCGACGTGCGGGCCTTCGCCGACAGCCTGAAAGCGCCCTATTGCGGCCCCGACACCGAATTCGAAGCCGCCGGCTGGCTCGACGCCAAGCCGCAGTCGCTGGCCCTGGTGCCGCTGCGGCTGGACCCCGACCAGCCCAGCGTCGGCCTGCTGGTGCTGGGTTCCGACGACCCCGACCGCTTCAGCCCCGAAATGGGCACGGTGTTCCTCGAGGCCATCGGCCGCCTGGCATCGGCCACGCTGCGCCGGCTGGCCGCGCCCGCCGCGCAAGACTAGGGCGGCGGCGGCCGCCGGCAAGCTGCCTTCCATCCCCATGAGCCCCGCCGACCCGACCCCGCCCGACACGCTGCCGCAGGCCCTGGATGCCTGGCTGCAGCACCTGCGGGCCCATCGGCGCTATTCCCCGCACACCCTGGACGCCTACCGGCGCGACCTGCGCCAGCTGGCCGTGCTGGCGCAGGCGGCGCATCTGCCGCTCGAACAACTATCCAACGGCCACATCCGCCAGTTCATGGCGCGCCTGCACGCGCAGGGCCTGGGGCCGCGCAGCCTGGCGCGCACGCTGGCGGCCTGGCGCGGCTTTTATCAATGGTGGGCGCCCAGCGCCGGGCTGGCCGGCAACCCGGTGACCGGCGTGCGCGCCCCCAAGGCCGCGCGCGGCCTGCCCAAGGCGCTGTCGGTGGAACAGGCGCAGGCGCTGCTCGACCATGCCACCGCCCGGCTGGCCACCGACCCGGCCGGCCTGCGCGACCGCGCCATGTTCGAGCTGCTGTATTCCAGCGGCCTGCGCCTGTCCGAACTGGTGGGGCTGGACCTGCGCTACGAGCGCGCGGCCGGCTACGAATCGCGCAGTTGGCTGAACCTGGCCGATGCCGAAGTCGTGGTGCTGGGCAAGGGCGGCAAGCGGCGCACGGTGCCGGTGGGCCAGGCCGCGCTGGCCGCCCTGGGGCGCTGGATCGAAGCGCGCCCCCGGCTGGCCGCGGCCGCGGCGCCCCCTGCCGATGCCGCGGCGCTGTTTGTGGGCGCGCGCGGCCGGCGCATCGCGCCGCGCGTGGTGCAGCTGCAGCTGGCCAGGCTGGCGCGGGCCGCCGGCCTGCCGGCCCATGTGCACCCGCACGTCCTGCGCCACAGCTTCGCCAGCCACGTGCTGCAGTCGGCGCAAGACTTGCGGGCCGTGCAGGAAATGCTGGGCCACGCCAACATCTCGACCACGCAGATCTACACCCGGCTCGACTTCCAGCACCTGGCCAAGGCCTACGACCAGGCGCACCCGCGCGCCGGGCGCAAATCGTAGCGCGGGCCGCGCTCAGTACGTTACGCGCACGCCCAGCAGCACGCTGCGGCCCGGCAGGGGCGCCACTTTGGAAATGAACGACGCGTGGTTGTAGGCCAGCTTGTCCAGCAAGTTGGTGCCGCGCACGTAAATCTCGTAGCCGGCGTCCGCGCCCAGTCCGCCGCGGTAGCTGACCACGGCGTTGACCATGTCATAGCCGGGCGTGCTGGATTCATACGAGGCGATATCGTCCTGGCGGAACACGTGGGCGTATTCGACGCCGCCCGACCACTGGCGCCACTTGGCGTCGGCCCGCACGCCCAGCCGCGCGGCCGGAATGCGCGGCAGATTGCCGCCGCCGCCCGTCAGCTTGCCGCGCACATAGTCGCCGAACACGGCGGCCGAAAACACCTTGGTGAACTGGTGGCGCAGCTCGCCTTCCAGCCCGGTGAACTCGGCATCGCGCTGCGTGTATTCGATCAGGCGGAAGTCTTCGAACTGGTCCAGCGTGTTGGCGTAGATGTAATTCTTCACCTTGTTGTGGAACGCGCTCAGGCTGAAGGTGGTGTCGCCCTCGTGCTTGCGCAGCGTCAGGTCGATATTGCGCGACGTCTCTTTGCCCAGGTCGGGATTGCCGATTTCATACGTATTGGTGGCCAGGTGCACGCCATCGGCATACAGCTCTTGCGCCGAAGGCAGGCGCTGCGAGCGCGACAACGACAGCGCGATGGAATACTGGGGCGCGAAGTCCCAGATGGCCGAAGCCGACAGCGACGTGCCCGACTGGTTCGAGCGCGGGTGGTCGCCTTCGGGCGAAATGCGCTGCCAGTCCTGGCGCGCGCCGAGCTCGAAGCGCCAGTCGGCCAGCTTGTATTCTTCCAGCAGGAAGATGCCCGTGGAACGGGTATCGCTGCGCGGCAGGAACGCTTCTTCGCCGTCGGCGCTGAAATCGCTGAAGGCGTTCTGGATGCCCACCACGCCGCGCCACCCGTACAGGGGCTTGTGCTCGAGTTCCAGGCGCGCGTCGTAGCCGCGGTTCTTGAAGGTGGTGCCCACTTCACCGCCTTCGATTTCCTGGTGCTGGTAGTCGGTCAGCCCGCCGCGAAAGCGGATTTTCTCGAAGCCCGCGAACGGCTCGGTGTATTCCGCGCGCAGGTCGACCCGGTTGCTGCGCAGCTTCACATAGGGCGGGTCTTCCTCTTCGTGCTCGTGGTCGTGGTCGTCATGGCCGCCATGGTCGTGGTCGCCGCCGCAATGCAGGTGCGTGCCGTGCGGATGGCAGCCTTCGTACTCGTGATTGTGCCCGGGCAGGCCGTACTCGCTTTCCAGGTAGGTGTAGGCCACGCCCACGTAGCCGCGCGGCGTTATCCACGACAGGCCCACCGTGCCTTGCGAAGACTTGCTGTACGAACCCTCCAGTTCGCCGCCGGGCCAGTCGGGCACGTTGTAGTCGTCGGAGCGGCGCTTCAGGCCTTCGACGCGCACGGCGAACTCGCCCGTGCCCGCCGTGATGCCCACGGTGCCCGCGCGTTCGCCGGTGCCGGTGGCGCCGCGCACCTCGGCTTCGGCCTCTACGCCCTTTTCAGGCACCGCGGTGGGAATCTTGCGGTCCAGCACATTGACCACGCCGCCGATCGCGCCGCCGCCGTACAGCAGCGTGGCGGGGCCGCGCAGCACTTCGATGCGGTCGGCCAGCAGCGGCTCGGTGGTAACCGCGTGGTCGGGGGAAATGTTCGAGGCATCCATCAGCTCCGAGCCGTCGGACAGCACCTTCACGCGCGGCGCGGTCTGGCCGCGGATCACGGGCCGGCTGGCGCCGCCCCCGAACGTGTCCGCATGGATGCCGGGCATGCCGTCCAGGGTATCGCCCAGGGTGTCCTGGCGGCGTTCGATCAAGGCGTCGCCTTCCAGCACCAGGGCCGGCAGCGCCATGCTGTCCGGGTCCAGGCCCAGCGGGCTGGCCGACACGGTGATAGGCGCCAGCGTGGGCGCCTGCTGCGCCTGGGCCATATCGGCCTGTTGTGCCTGCGCCGCGGGGGCCAGCCCCAGTGAAAGTGCCGCGGCCAGCGGTAGCGGTCTGATCTGCATTTCCCGTCCCATGAATGTTATATCATTTCAAAACTAGCAAATGATATAACATATCAATTCAGGGCGCACCCTCGATTTGCGGATAGCCGGCGTGACAGGCTCAGTTCGGTCCCGCCACCTGTCCACCCAGCAGCAACAGGCCCAGCAACAGAATGCACAGCGCCGCGGCGGCTTCGAGCAGCGCGCGCAGGCGGGCGGCCCATCGGGCCGACAGGCGCGCGCCGAAGCGCGTGGCGGCTCCGCCCGCCAGCACCGCCAGGACAGCCAGCGCCGCCACCGTCAGGCCGGTGCCCAGCCCCATGGCCAGGGCCGCGGCGATGCCGGCCGCGAAAAAGCCCTGCGACAGGGCGAACACCAGCACGATCAGGGCGCCGCTGCAGGGGCGCAGGCCCATGGCCAGGATGGCCGAGACAGCCTTGCGCCATTCCAGCGGGCCGGCCACCTGCTCGGCGGCCGGGGCATGTGCGTGGCCGCAGCCGCAGGCGGCGTGATGGTGCGCATCGGCATGCCCGGGTTCGTGCTGATGCGCGTGCGCGTGCTGATGGGCCTGCGCGTGTTCGTGGGCGTGCGCGCCGTGCCCGTGGCCGCCATCGGCATGACGGGCGCGGCGCAGCCATGGCCGCACGGCTTTCTGCCACACCAGCCATGCCCCCAGGGCCACGATCAGTGCGTATGAAGCCGTTTCCAGCCAGCGCGTGGCGCGGTTCATGGCCGGGGCCGTGGCATTGAGCAGCCATGCCAGCACCGTGACCAGGGCAATCGCCACCAGCGCCTGCAGCAGCGCCGACAGCAAGGCCAGCAGCGCGCCATTGCGCGCCGTCTGGCGATTGGCCAGCACGTACGAGGCGATGACCGCCTTGCCATGGCCCGGGCCCAGCGCATGGAACACGCCGTACGCGAACGACAGGCCCAGCAGGCCCCAGGCGGCCGCGCCGTCGGCCTGCCAGGCGCGCACGGCGCCGGTCAGCTGCCGATAGAAATGGGTCTGCCAGGCCGACACCTGGCCGAACAGCGCGGCCAGCCAGTCCGGGCCGGCCAGGCCGCCGCCGCTCTCGGGCACGCCGAAGGGATGCGCGCCCTGCGCCCAGGCCGTCTGCGGCAGCAACAGCAACGGCAACAACAGCAGCCAGCACGCAAGCCTCATCGGCACGCCACCTCGATGCGGTGGGTCAAGCCCTTGGTGATGGCGAACAGCTCTTCGGGCAGGGCGTCGGGGTCGGCGGGAATGGCCGCCAGCTGCTGCATGGTCTGCCAGTCGAGTTCGCGCGGCGGCTGGTAGGCCTGGGTGCAGCCCGCGGGCGCGCCGGCCAGCGCCACGGCGCCCGGCGCGTCGAAGGCATAGGCCACGAAATAGGTGGGGTCGTAGATATCGACCCGCAGCCCCTGCCGGCCCGGCGCCACCGGCTCGGCCAGCGGCAGCGTGAACGACAGGGTCAGGCGCTGGTCTTGCGGATTCCAGCGCACCGCGGCGTCGCGCGGCGCGGCAAAGGCCAGGGTCTTGCCATTGAGCGCCACGCGCGTGAAATAGTGCGACACCGGTTCGCCCAGCGCGCTCATCCAGTCGCGCGCCATGCCCTGCAAGGTCGCGGCCGGCAGGCTGCCGTCGGGGCCTTTTTCCAGGCCCTGGGTGGTATAGGCGCCGAACATTTCATCGAACTGCCACTCCTGCTGGATGGCGGCGATGCGGCCTTGCCCGTCGAATGCGATGCGGGCGCGGGCATCGATCCACATGTGCGGGTGGGCTCGCGCAGCCGGCGCGGCGCAGGCCATGATTATTGCGGCTGCAAGGCAGCGGAAAGCTGGCGCGCGTTCCATTCAAACATTCCCAGGTAGGTGGCGGCCGGCTTTCCGGGCGGAGCCAGCGCATCGGAATAAAGCGTACCACCCACGCGCGCGCCGGTTTCGCGCGCAATCTGCCGCACCAGCGCCGGGCTGGTGATGTTCTCGACGAACACGGCCGGCACGTGCTCGCGCCGGACCTGCTCGATGATGCGCGCCATATCGGCGGCCGACGGCTCGGCGTCGGTGGAAAACCCGGCCACCGCAATGAAGCGCACGCCGTAGGCGTCGCCAAAATAGCCGAAGGCGTCGTGCGAGGTCACGACCTGCCGGCGCGCTGCCGGAATGCCGGCGAAGGTCTTGCGGAGCTGCGCGTCCAGGGCGTCGATGCGCGCGATATAGGCCTGGGCCCGCTGGCGATAGGCGGCGGCATGTTCCGGATCGGCGGCGGCCAGGCCCGCGGCGATGTTGCGGGCATACACCGCGCCGTTGGCCAGGCTTTGCCAGGCATGCGGGTCCAGGTCGCCGTGATGGTGATGGCCCGCGGCGTCGTGGCCGTGGCCATGCTCGTGGCCATGCTCGTGGTCATGCTCGTGCTCGTGGCCGTGGTCGTGGTCGTGGTCATGATCATGGCCGGGTTCGCGCTCTTGCGCGGCCAGCTTGCGCGGCACGATGCCCTGCGAGGCCACCACGGCGCGTCCGCCGAAGCCGGCCGCCTTCACCAGGCGCGGCAGCCAGGTCTCGAAACCCAGGCCATTCTCGATCAGCACGGCCGCGCCGGCCACCTGCCGCGCGGCCTGCGGCGTGGGTTCGTATTCATGCGCATCGCCGTCGGGGCCTACCAGTGTGGCCACGTCGACATCCGGCCCGCCGATCTCGCGGGCCATGTCGCCCAGCACCGAAAAGGTGGCTACCACCCGCATGGGCTCGGCGGCGCGCGCCGCCATGGGCGCGGACACGCAGGCCGCGCCCAGGGTCAGCATCATCAGTATGCGGCGCCGCGACTGCGCGGCAAAAAATCCATGCATGGTCCTGCTCCTTTTTGTTGGCTCAGGTGTCAGGCTCCATAGGTGCCTGACACCGATGTGTGCAACGGCTGCCTCAATAGATCGGTGTCAGACACCTGCTGAGCCTGACACCTGCCTTCGCCCGTGCCTGGCCAGGTTATGCAGCAGCCCGCCCTGCGGGCCGCAGGCGACGGACGCCAGGTAGGCCGCACCGGCCGCCAGAATGATGGCGGGCGAGGCGGGCAGATTGCAGTGATACGACACCAGCAGGCCGGCCACGCCGGCAGCCACGCCCAGCGCCGCCGCCAGCGCGATCTGGGCCGCCACCGCCGACACCCAGAAGCGCGCCGCCGCGGCCGGCAGCATCATCATGCCCACCACCATCAGGGTGCCCAGCACCTGGAAGCCCGCCACCAGATTCACCACCACCAGCACCAGGAAGGCCATGTGCGCCAGCGTGCCGCCTCCGCCGCTGGCGCGCAGGAAGCCCGGGTCCAGGCATTCGGCCGCCAGCAGCCGGTACAGCGCCGCCATGGCCAGCAGCGTGGCGCTGGCAGCGCCGGTGACCAGCAGCAGGGCCGCGTCGTCCAGGCCCAGCACGGTGCCGAACAGTACGTGCAGCAGATCCATGTTCGAGCCGCGCACCGACACCAGCAGCACGCCCAGGCCCAGCGATATCAGGTAGAACGCGGCGAAGCTGGCGTCTTCGCGCAGCGGCGTCAGGCGCGCCACCAGGCCCGCCAGCAGCGCCACCGCCAGCCCGGTGGCCAGGCCGCCCAGCAGCATGGCGCCCAGCGACAGGCCGGACAGCAGGAAGCCCGCCGCCACGCCGGGCAGGATCGCGTGCGACATGGCATCGCCCATCAGGCTCATGCGCCGCAATACCAGGAACACGCCCAGCGGCGCCGCGCCCAGCGCCGCGGCCGACGTGCCGGCCAGGGCGCGGCGCATGAAGCCGTAGTCGGCGAACGGAGCCACCACCCAATCCAGCGGGCTCATGCCCATTCCTCGCGCGCGCCGCGCGCGGCGGCCAGGTTGGCGGGGGTCAGCACTTCGGCCGTGGGGCCCCAGGCCACCTGCCGGCCGGCCAGCAGCAGGGTCTGCCCGAAGTACCGGCGCACCAGCGCCAGGTCGTGCAGCACGGCCACCACCGTGCGCCCTTCCCGGTGCCAGGCGCACAGCAGCTGCATCAAGGTGTCGGCGGTGTGGCTGTCCACCGCGGCAAGCGGCTCGTCCAGCAGCAAGACTTGCGCGTCCTGCAGCAACAGGCGGGCGAACAGCGCCCGCTGCATCTGCCCGCCCGACAGAGTCCCCACCAGCCGGCCGGCTTCTGCGGCCAGCCCGACCGCCTCGAGCGCCTGCCACGTCCTGGCGGTTTCGGCCGCGCCGAAGCGCCGCCAGGGCCCCACGCGGCGCCAGGCGCCCAGGGCCACCATGTCCAGCACCGTGATGGGAAACGTGCGGTCCAGCTCGGCCGCCTGCGGCAGCCAGGCCAGGCGGCGGCGCCCGGCGCCGGCAATGTGCACGCTGCCGGACAGGGGCCGCAGCAGCCCCATGATGCCCTTGATCAGGGTCGATTTGCCGGCGCCGTTCGGCCCGGCCACCGCCGTCATCGAGCCGCGCGTGAAACTGCCCGATACGGCCCGCACCGCCGCGCGGCCGCGCCAGCCGAAGGCCACGCCGTGCAAGTCGATCTCTGAAGCGGATTCGGGCCGGCCCGTCATGCCGGCCCCCACCAGCCCAGCGCCCAGCCGGTCAGGGCCCACAGCGCCAGCACGGCGGCCAATGCGGCGCCCAGCCGGGCCCCCGCCGAAGCGCGCAGGGCCGAACGGCCGGGGCGGGCGCTTATCGCCGAAACAATATGAGACATACGGGCACGAAATAGAATCCAGCCGCGCGGAAGCCCGGCCGTTGATCAAGATATGTTATATCATAACAAACACGGCAGAACCTCGCCCGCCCCCTGCCGGCGACGTTTTCTGATACCTTCGCGGAATCGCCCCTGCCCGGCCGTCCGGATCCCGATGTCCACTTCGTCCCGCCCCTCACGCCCCGACCCTGTCGGCGACCAGCTCAGCATCGCCGAATCGCTGTGCGCGCAGCGCGGCCGCCGGCTGACGCCGATTCGCCGCAAGGTGCTGGAATTGCTGCTGCGCCACGGCCGCAGCCTGAAAGCCTACGAATTGCTCGACGCCATGCGCGCCGTGCACCCGGGCGCCGCGCCCCCCACCGTGTACCGCGCCCTCGATTTCCTGATGGACGAAGGCCTGATCCACCGGCTGGATGCCGTCAATGCCTGGACGGCCTGCCACGACGCGGCCGGCGCGCCGCACGACCTGCTGGTGGTGTGCACCGGCTGCGGCGCCGTCGCCGAAGTCAGCGACCCGGCCATGAGCCGGCAACTGGCCGAACGCGTGGCCCGCACCGGCTTTGCACTGGCCACCCACGAAACCGAAATCCGCGCGCTGTGCCCGCAGTGCCAGCAGAAGTCCGCCGCCGCGGGCCATCACCCGCACGGCCACGCCCACTGAATTGCGGGTGTGCGCCCGTATTGCGGCTGCGCGCCCGACCGGCGTATCTTGATATGTCGTAATCCATCCCCATATAACCGTATCTATCGGATTACGGTGCTGTTTTTCCGGCTTCTCCGGAAATTCCTGCTGGGGTAGGCCCGGGGTTTGCCCCCCCGCCCCGACTGTGCTGTAATCCTGCGTCCGGCCGCAGCAGTGGCCGCCTGTAGTCCACGCCCGAGCGGCGCCCCGTGCGCCCCAGGCATTCAGCTTGCCGCCTTGCCATGAATACCCAGCGCAGTTTGGACAAAATGGTTCCCGTCACCATCCTCACCGGCTTTCTCGGTGCGGGCAAGACCACCCTGCTCAAGCGCATCCTCACCGAATTCCACGGTCGCCGCGTCGCGGTCATCGAAAACGAATTCGGGCCGGAAAGCATCGACAACGATCTGCTGGTGCAAGACAGCGAAGAAGAAATCATCGAGCTCAGCAACGGCTGCGTGTGCTGCACCGTGCGCGGCGACCTGATGCGCACCCTGACCGACCTGCGCGCCAAGCGCCAGGCGGGGCAGCTGAATTTCGAGCGCGTCATCCTCGAAACCACCGGCATGGCCAACCCCGGCCCGGTGTGCCAGACGTTCTTCATGGACGACGAAATCGCCGAGTACTACCGCCTGGATGCGGTCGTCACGGTGGTCGACGCCAAGCACGGCATGGCCACGCTCGACGCGCAGCCCGAAGCCCAGAAGCAGGTCGGGTTCGCCGACCGCATCCTGGTGTCAAAGAAAGACCTGGTCAACGAGGCCGACTACGAAGCGCTGCGCGCGCGCCTGGTGCGCATCAACCCGCGCGCCCCGATCTCGCCGGTGAACTTCGGCGACGCCGACCTGAAGTCCATCATCGACATCAGCGGCTTCAACCTGAATTCCATTCTCGACATCGACCCGGATTTCCTGGCCGACGAACACCCCGACGCGGCGCACAGCCACGCCCACGGCCATGATCACGGGCACGACCACGATCATGACCACGAAGGCGAATGCGGGGATCATTGCCACCACGAACATCATCACCATCATCACCACCACGACGACGAAATCGGCGCGTTCGTCTTCCGCTCCAACAAGCCGTTCGATCCCGCACGGCTGGAAGAATTCCTGGGCGGCGTGGTACAGGTTTATGGTCCCGACCTGATGCGCTACAAAGGCATCCTGTACATGAAAGGCATCAATCGCCGCATGCTCTTCCAGGGCGTGCACATGATGATGGGTGCCGAACCCGGCAAGCCGTGGACCGCGGCCGAAAAGCCATCCACCAAGATGGTCTTCATCGGACGCAAGCTGCCCCAGGAAATTTTCACCCGGGGCTTGGAGCAGTGCCTGGCGGGCTGACGCCGCAATCCCGACGCGCGCGTCGCGCCAGGATCGATTCATAGTGGAGTGTTTTCATGGCTACCAAGGCAGCAACCAAAAAATCAAGCAAGTCGACGAGCGATACGGCGATTGATCTGCCCAGCGAACAAGAATTGCTGGCCATGCCCGAATCGGACTACATGAACGATCGCCAGCTGGCGTTCTTCAAAGAACGGCTCAAGCAACTCGAACAAGACATCCTGGCCAATGCCGGCGAAACCACCGAGCACCTGCGCGAAACGCAATTCGTGCCCGATCCCGCCGACCGCGCCACCATCGAAGAAGAGCATGCCCTCGAACTGCGCACCCGCGACCGCGAGCGCAAGCTGCTGAAAAAAGTGCAACAGTCCATTGCCCGCATCGACAGCGGCGAATACGGCTGGTGCGAAGAAACCGGCGAACCCATCGGCATCCCCCGCCTGCTGGCCCGCCCCACCGCCACCCTGTCGCTGGAAGCCCAGGAACGCCGTGAAATGCGCCAGAAACTGTACGGGGACTGATTCCGTCCCCGCTTGATCATTCGCCTTGCCAGGGCCGCGCCGGATTTCCGCAGCGGCCCTTTTTATTTGCCCGGTGCAGAGGATAATGATTATTGCGGGCCGCCGCGCGGCAGCTTGAAAACCGGCGCTTTGCCCTCAACTAGGGCCTTCAAAGGAAGGAACGCATGGAACAATTTCACGCCACCACCATCGTCTGCGTGCGCCGCGGCAACCAGGTCGCGCTGGGCGGCGATGGCCAGGTCACCCTGGGCAACATTGTCATCAAGGGCACGGCCCGCAAAATCCGCCGCCTGTACCACGACAAGATCCTGGCCGGCTTCGCCGGCGCCACGGCCGACGCCTTCACCCTGCAGGAACGCTTCGAGGCCAAGCTCGAAAAGCACCAGGGCCACCTGATGCGCGCCGCCGTCGAACTGACGCGCGACTGGCGCACCGACCGCGTGCTGCGCCGCCTGGAGGCCATGCTGATCGTGGCCGACGCCGAACACACCCTGGTGCTTACCGGCAACGGCGACGTGCTCGAGCCCGAGCACGGCCTGGCGGCCATCGGCTCGGGCGGCGCCTATGCCCAGTCGGCCGCGCTGGCGCTGCTGCGCAACACCGAACTGTCGCCGCAAGACATCGTCAAGCAGTCGCTGGAAATCGCCGGCGACATCTGCATCTACACCAACCAGAACCACGTCATCGAAACGCTGGGCGAGTAAGCAGCCGCCTCAGGCCGGCCGCAGCAAGGATTCCGCACATGTCCGCATCCACCATGACCCCCGGGGAAATCGTCTCCGAACTCGACAAGTACATCATCGGCCAGAACCGCGCCAAGCGCGCGGTGGCCGTGGCCCTGCGCAACCGCTGGCGGCGCCAGCAGGTCGAAGAGCCCCTGCGCCATGAAATCCACCCCAAGAACATCCTGATGATCGGGCCCACCGGCGTGGGCAAGACCGAAATCGCCCGCCGCCTGGCCAAGCTGGCCAACGCGCCCTTCATCAAGATCGAGGCCACCAAGTTCACCGAGGTGGGCTACGTGGGGCGCGATGTCGACACCATCATCCGCGACCTGACCGAATACTCCATCAAGCAGACGCGCGAACTCGAAATGCGCCGGGTCCGCACCCAGGCCGAAGACGCCGCCGAAGACCGCATCCTGGACGCCCTGGTGCCGCCGGCGCGCGGCGCCTCGGGCGAACCCGAGCGCGGCGAAGACAGCAATGCCCGCCAGACCTTCCGCAAGCGGCTGCGCGAGGGCAAGTGCGACGATCTGGAAATCGAGATCGAAATCGCCCAGCCCGTGCCGCAGATGGACGTCATGACCCCGCCCGGCATGGAAGAAATGGCCGAGCAGCTGCGCGGCATGTTCGCCGGGCTGGCGCGCGACAAGAAAAAGCCCAAGAAAATGAAGGTAAAAGAAGCCTTCAAGCTGATCGTCGAAGAAGAGGCCGCCAAGCGCATCAACGAAGACGATCTGCGCACCGTCGCCATCGCCAACGTCGAGCAGAACGGCATCGTGTTCCTCGACGAAATCGACAAGATCGCCGCGCGCCAGGAAAGCGGCGGCGCCGACGTGTCGCGCCAGGGCGTGCAGCGCGACCTGCTGCCGCTGGTGGAAGGCACCACGGTCAACACCCGCTACGGCATGGTGCGCACCGACCACATCCTGTTCATCGCCTCGGGCGCGTTCCATTTGTCGCGGCCGTCCGACCTGATCCCCGAACTGCAGGGGCGCTTTCCCATCCGCGTCGAGCTTGAATCCCTGACGGCGCAAGACTTCGTGCGCATCCTGTCCGACACCGATGCGTCGCTGATCAAGCAGTACTCGGCGCTGCTGGCCACCGAAGACGTGCAGCTGGACTTCAAGCCCGACGGCATCGAGCGCCTGGCCGAATTGGCGTTTTCCGTGAACGAGCGCACCGAGAATATCGGCGCGCGGCGCCTGTACACGGTCATGGAAAAACTGCTGGAAGAACTGTCGTTCGACGCCACCGCCAGCAGCGGCAAGACCGTCACCATCGACGCCGCCTACGTCGACGCGCAGCTGTCGGAAGCGGCCAGCAGCCAGGACCTGGCGCGCTACGTGCTGTAGCGGCCCGCCTGCCGGCCGGGGCGTCTTGCCGCGGCCGGCCGGCAGGGAACCAAAGGGGAGCCCGTGGACAAACTCTGGGCAATGCAGGTGTTCGCGCGCGTGATGGAATGCGGCAGCTTTTCGCGCGCCGCCGAATCGCTGAACGTCGCCAATGCCACGGTCACCTCGTGCGTGCGCAACCTGGAACAACACCTGGGCGTCACGCTGATCCAGCGCAATACGCGCCACCTGCACCTGACCGAAGAAGGCCGCCTGTTCCTGCCGCGCTGCCTGGAAGTGCTGAACGCCGTGCTGCAGGCCGAGGCCGACGTGCAGGGCAGTGCGGCCGACATCGCGGGCCCGCTGCGCGTCGAGGCGCCGTTCGCCATCGGCCAGAGCCTGCTGTGCCCGGCGCTGGTCGAGCTGACGCGGCGCCACCCCGGCCTGTCGGTATCGATGACGCTGACCAACGAGCCGCACAACCTGATCGAGCGCGCCACCGACGTGGCCGTGCGCATGGACCGCGTCGAAGACGCCGACCTGGTCGGCCGCCCCATCTACGAAGCCCATTATGTGGCGTGCGGCGCCCCCGACACGGTGGCCGCGGCGCTGGCCGCCGCCCCCACGCCGCGCGACCTGAACCCGGCGCGCTGCCTGGGCCTGCTGCAGGGCACGCGCCAGACGCCCAACCCGTGGATATTCACGCGCGGCAAAGAGCAGGCCGTGGTGCAGCCCGGCGGCATCCTGCACTTCAACAACACCGAATCGCTGATCCAGGCCGCAGTGCGCGGCGCCGGGCTGATCTATGTGCTGGACATCTTCGTGGCCGACCTGATCGACCAGGGCAGGCTGGCGCGGCTGTACCCCGAATGGACGACCACGGTGCGCACGTTCTACGCGGTCACGGTGAAAACGCGCTACACCGCGCCGAAGGTGCGGGCGTTCATCGATTTCCTGCTGGAAATCTTCGATGCGCGCCGCCGTCCGCCCGTCAAGACGATGATCCCAGTCGGTCCAGGCCGTAGAACGAAAAAACCTCGGTGACGCGGTCCAGGTCGGGCGGCGTGTTGTAGAAGCCCCTGCGCGAAGCCTGAATGCCGCACAGGCGGCGCAGGTCGCCCAGGGCTTCGGCCTGCTTGATCCAGCTGGCCAGCGAATCCAGCACCGGCACGCCGTCGACCTCGGCCACCCCGTTGCGCGCCAGCAGCACGTTCATGGGCGCCTCGCCGGGAATGATCACGTCGGCCCCCTGGGCGATCAGGCGGCGCGCCGCGGCGCGGAAGCGCTCGATCAGCCCGGAAGCATCGTCGAACCCGTCCAGCACGTCCTGGAACGTGAAACCCACCGGCATGGCGCCGGCAAAGCGCGATGCCAGGCCATGGCCGCGCGCGTTCTCGGCGATCAGTTCGTTGAGATCGTCAATGAAGACCAGCACGCCGAACTTGCGGCCCAGCATGCAGGCCGTCAGCATGGCCGATTCGCCATAGCCCACCACCGGGATGTCGACCATGCCGCGCACCTCGCGCAACGCCGGCTCGGGCAGCGTGCTGATGGCGTACACGTCATAGCCTTCTCGCTGCGCCTGCACGGCCGCCGTCATGAACTGCAGCGCATGCACGTATTGCAGCGACGCATGGCGGATGTCCGTGCCCGGATAGTGCGACCGGTACGTGCCCGGATGCATGCCGTGCAGGTCGATCTGCGTATCGGGGCGCGCCACGCGCGCGAAATGCTGTTGCAGGGCCTGGTGGTACGCCCCCAGGTCGTTCAGGACGGTGAAGCTTTGATGCCAGATTCGCATGATTGCCGTAGACAGGTTGGGGAAAAATGCCGGAAGCGTCCCGCCAGGGCCGCCCGCTCAGTCGATCTGCACGTGGGCGCGCTGCACCACCTCGGCCCACTTGTCGACCTCTTCTTTGAAAAAGGCCGCGAACTGCTGCGG
Source organism: Bordetella petrii (assembly GCF_017356245.1). NCBI lineage: Bacteria > Pseudomonadati > Pseudomonadota > Betaproteobacteria > Burkholderiales > Alcaligenaceae > Bordetella > Bordetella petrii. Next base: position 1,207,144 of record NZ_JAFMZZ010000001.1, on the reverse strand, counting down.
CGTCGAGCCCACCGGCTCGGCGCCCACTTTGCGCAAGGTGGCGCTGACTTCAGGGGTGTTGACGGCCTGCACCGCGACCTTGCCCAGCTTGCCGATAATGTCCGGCGGCGTGCCGGCCGGCACGAACAGGCCGAACCACGAAGTGGCGTCGTAGTCTTTCACCCCCAGCTCGGCCAGCGAGGGAATGTCGGGGGCGGCCGGCGAGCGCTGCGCGCTGCTGACAGCCAGCGCGCGCAGCTTGCCGCTTTTGATCAGCGGCAGCGTGGTGATGATGTTGTCGAAGGTCAGCGGCACCTGGCCGCCCAGCACGTCGGCCATGGCCGGCGCCGCGCCCCGGTACGGCACGTGCGACAGCTGGATGCCGGCGCGGGCGCAGAACAGCTCCATGAACAGGTGCGAGCCCGATCCGTTGCCGGCCGTGGCGTAATCGGGTTCATGGCCCTTCTGGGCATGCTTGGCGGTGTCGATCAGGTCGGCCACGGAATGGATCGGCGACTTGGGGTTCACCACCAGCAGGAACGGCGCGGACGACAGCTGCGATACCGGCGTCAGGTCGCGCACCGGATCGTACGGCAGGCTTTTGTACAGGCTGCCGTTGATCGACAGCGAAATCGTGCCGAACAGCAGGGTGTAGCCGTCGGGCCTGGCCTTGGCCACCGCGTCGGACGCGATATTGCTGGCGGCGCCGGGCTTGTTCTCGACCACCACCGGCTGGCCCAGCAGGGTTTCCATCTTGGCCGCCATGGCGCGCGCCGCCACGTCCGATGCGCCGCCGGCGGGAAAGCCCACCAGCAGGTGCAGCGGCCGTTCGGGGTAGCCGGCCGCCTGGGCGGCGCCGGCCAGCGACAGCAGCCCCGCCGCGAGCCAGGGTTTCCAGGTCTTCTTCATGTCTCGCTCCTGTCTTGTTGTAGATATGGATGACAGGCGAGATTGTGCGCGCGTCCCCGCCGCGGGAACACCGTGCCCGGCCGAATGGCTTATTCAGGATTGTTGAAAACTGGCGGGCGGCCGGCCCGCCGCGCGCCTATTTGCTGATGTCGGTGACCACGTAGCGGCCGTCCTGGCGGGTGGCGGTGAAACGCACCTTGTCGCCTGGCCTGATGCCGGCCAGCAGGGCCGGATCGGCCCGATACACCAGCGTCATGGCGGGCAGGTCCAGGGCCGTGATCTTGTCGTGCTTGATGGTGACCTTGCCGCCGGCCGCGTCCACCCGGCGCACTTCGCCGCTGGCGGTGGCGGTGGCGGTGGCGGTGGCGGGCGCTTCCTGGCTGGCCGCCCGGGCGGGCGCGGGCAGGCCGGCCCCGCCGGCCAGTACGGCCGCCGCCAGCAGGCCGGCCGCCGCTTTGTGCGCATGCTGCATTGCATTGCTCCTTGAGCGCGCCGCGCCCGGCAATGCCGGCGCCGCGCAGACATGCACAGGATAGCGCGTTCGCGCCAGCCGGCGCTGGCACTACACTAAGGCTTTGTTTCTTCACGCAACCACGACCCGAGGGCATCCGCGCATGGGCAACCGACTTTCCGCCGTGGCCACCCGCACCGGCGACGATGGCACCACCGGCCTGGGCGACGGCAGCCGCACCGGCAAAGACACGCCGCGCATCGCCGCGCTGGGCGAGGTAGACGAGCTGAACAGCGTCATCGGCCTGTTGCGCGCCGAAACACTGCCCGACGCCGTGCAGGCCGATCTGGGCGTCATCCAGAACGATCTGTTCGACCTGGGCGCCGAGCTGTGCATTCCGGGCCACACCACGCTGGATGCCAGCCAGCTGGCCTTTCTGGACGAGCGCCTGGCCCACTACAACGGCGCGCTGCCGCCGCTGCGCGAATTCATTCTGCCGGGCGGCTGCCGCGCCGCGGCGCTGGCCCACCTGGCGCGCACGGTGGCGCGCCGGGCCGAACGCTCGGTGGTGGCGCTGGGCCGCGACGAACCCCTCAACGCCCCGGTGCGCCAATACCTGAACCGCCTGTCCGACCTGATGTTCGTGCTGGCCCGCCACCTGAATGGCGCGCAGGGCGCCGGCGATGTCTTCTGGACCAGCCGGCATTCCCGGGTGCAGCCCTAGGCTGCCATCAAGGCTGCCCGCCAGCGTATTCCATGAGCATCCTCGTCACCGGCGGCGCCGGCTTCATCGGTTCGAACTTCGTGCTGGCCTGGCTGGGCCATACCGATGAACCCGTCATCAACCTGGACAAACTGACCTACGCCGGCCATGCCGGCAACCTGGACAGCCTGAAAGGCGATGCCCGCCACCTGCTGGTGCAGGGCGATATCGCCGACAGCGGCCTGGTGGCCACGCTGCTGCAAACCCACCAGCCGCGCGCGGTGCTGAATTTCGCTGCCGAATCGCATGTCGACCGCGCCATCCGCGGGCCCGATGCCTTCATCCACACCAATGTCACGGGCACTTTCCAGCTGCTGGAAGCGGTGCGCGCCTATTGGCAGGCGCTGGACGGGCCGGCGCGCGCGGGTTTTCGCTACGTGCAGGTATCCACCGACGAGGTCTACGGCTCGCTCGAGCCGCAGGCCCCGCCGTTCGCCGAAGGCGATCCGTACCGGCCCAACAACCCCTATTCGGCCAGCAAGGCCGCGGGCGACCACCTGGTGCGCGCCTACCGCCACACCTACGGCCTGCCGGTGCTGACTACGCACTGCCCCAACAATTACGGCCCGCGCCAGTTTCCCGAAAAGCTGATTCCGCTGCTGATCCACCAGGCCCTGGCGGGCCGGCCGCTGCCCCTGTACGGCGACGGCTCGCACGTGCGCGACTGGCTGTACGTGGACGACCACTGCGCGGGCTTGCGGCGGGTGCTCGAAGCCGGCGAGCCCGGCCAGGTCTATCATATCGGCGCCGGCCAGGAACGCAGCAACCTGCAGGTGGCCCAGGCCGTGTGCGCGCTGCTCGATACCTGGCGGCCACGCGGCGACGGGCGCGCCCATGGCGAACAGATCACCTTCGTGCACGACCGCCCCGGCCACGACCGGCGCTACGCCATCGACGCCGGCAAAATCCACCGGCAGCTCGGCTGGCGGCCAAGCCATGCGTTCGACGCCGGCCTGCGCGCCACCGTGCAGTGGTACCTGGACCATCCGCAATGGGTGGCCGGCGTGGCGGGCGGCGCCTATCGCCATTGGCTGCAGACGCAGTACGCGCCATGAAGATCCTGCTGCTGGGCGCCACGGGCCAGATCGGCAATGCCTTGTGCCGCACCCTGCTACCGCTGGGCCGCATCACCGCGCCCACGCGCGCCCAGGCCGACCTGGACGATCTGGACGGCCTGCGGGCGCTGCTGCGGGCGCAGGCCCCCGACCTGATCGTGAACGCGGCGGCCTGGACGGCGGTCGACCCGGCGCAGCAAGACCCCGCCCCGGCCCGGCGCGCCAATGCTGAAGCCGTGGCCGTGCTGGCCGCGCAGGCACGCCAGAGCGGCGCGCTGCTGGTGCACTATTCCACCGATTATGTATTCGACGGCGCCAAGCCGGCCCCCTACCTGGAAACCGACGCCCCCAACCCGCTGAACGAATACGGCCGCTCGAAGCTGGCGGGCGAGCAGGCCATCGAGGCCAGCGGCTGCCGCGCCCTGGTGCTGCGCACCAGCTGGATCTACGCCGCGCACGGCCGCAATTTCGTCAAGACCGTCCTGCAGTTGGCGCGGCAGCGCGACGAACTGCGCGTGGTGGCCGATCAGGTCGGCGCGCCGACGTCGGCCGAACTGGTGGCCGACGTTACCGCCCTGGCACTGGCCGCGCACCGCCGCCAAAGCCTGCCCGAGGGCCTGTATCACCTTAGCGCGGCCGGCAGCGCCAGCTGGCACGACCTGGCCTGCCGCAGCGTGCGGCGCGCCCGGCAACAGGGCATGGCGCTGCGCCTGCGGCCCGAGCGCATCCACGCCATCGGCACCGACGACTACCCCCTGCCCGCGCCGCGCCCGCGCAACTCGCGGCTGGACACGCAGCGCCTGGCCGGCGCGCTGGGGCTGGACCTGCCCGACTGGACCGTGCACCTGGACCGCACCATCGACTGCCTGGCCCGGCGCGGGTCCGGCGCCCTGCCGGACACACCATGAAAATCACGCCCCTGGCCATTCCCGATGTCGTGTTGATCGAACCCGACGTCTTCAGCGATGCGCGCGGCTACTTCTTCGAAAGCTACAACGCGGCGCGCCTGCAGGCGGCGCTGGGGCGCGCGCCCGCCTTCGTGCAGGACAATCAATCGCGTTCGGTGCGCGGCGTCGTGCGCGGGCTGCATTACCAGATACGCCAGCCGCAGGCCAAGCTGGTGCGCGTGGTGGCGGGTGAAGTCTTCGACGTGGCGGTGGATCTGCGCCGCGCCTCGCCCACCTTCGGGCAATGGGCCGGCGCCCTGCTGTCGGCCGAAAACAAGCGCCAGCTCTGGGTGCCCGAAGGCTTCGCGCACGGCTTCATGGTGCTGTCGGACGTGGCCGAGACCCTGTACAAGGCCACCGATTACTACGCGCCTGCGCACGAGCGCTGCGTGCGCTGGAACGATCCGGATATCGGCATCGCATGGCCGGAACTGGGCGAAGCGATCGTGTCCGCAAAAGACCGCCGCGGCGTGGCGCTGCGGGATGCGGACACGTATGCCTGATCTGAAACCGCTCAGTTGACTCCGGCCGCGTGCGCCTGCTGGTCGGCGTGGTACGACGAGCGCACCATGGCGCCCACCGCGGCGTGCGAGAACCCCATGGCGTAGGCTTCGCGCTCGAACATCGCGAAGGTGTCGGGGTGCACGTAGCGCAGCACCGGCAGGTGGTGCTCGGACGGCTGCAGATACTGGCCGATGGTCAGCATGTCGACGCCGTGCTCGCGCATGTCGCGCATGACCTGCAGGATTTCGTCGTCGGTTTCGCCCAGGCCCAGCATCAGGCCCGACTTGGTGGGCACTTCGGGGTGCAGCTGCTTGAACTCGGCCAGCAGCTTCAGCGAATGCGCGTAGTCGGAGCCCGGACGCGCCTGCTTGTACAGGCGCGGCACGGTTTCCAGGTTGTGGTTCATGACGTCGGGCGGCCCGGCGTTCAGGATGGCCAGGGCGCGTTCCAGGCGGCCGCGGAAGTCGGGCACCAGCACTTCGATGCGGGTGCTGGGCGACAGCTCGCGGATGCGCGAGATGCAATCGACGAAGTGGGCGGCGCCGCCGTCGCGCAGGTCGTCGCGGTCGACCGAGGTGATGACCACGTACGACAGCTTCAGGGCGGCGATGGTGCGGGCCAGGTTTTCGGGTTCGCTGGCGTCGAGCGGATCGGGGCGGCCGTGGCCCACGTCGCAGAACGGGCAGCGGCGGGTGCACTTGTCGCCCATGATCATGAAGGTGGCCGTGCCCTTGCCGAAGCATTCGCCGATGTTGGGGCACGAGGCCTCTTCACAGACGGTGTGCAGGTTGTGCTCGCGCAAAATCCGCTTGATGTCGTAGAAGCGCGAACCCGGCGCGGCGGCCTTGACGCGGATCCATTCGGGTTTTTTCAGGCGCTCGGCCGGCACGATCTTGATGGGGATGCGCGCGGTCTTGGCTTGCGACTTCTGCTTCTGCGTGGCGTCGTAGGCGGACGGCGCGGCGGATTGCGGGTCGTTCGAGGAAAGAGAGGGCTCGAGCGTGGACATTCGTCACCTTCGTGATGGCCGCGCCCGCGAAACCCGGCGGCACGGTCCGGGAGAAAAGGGCATTTTAGCGCGTTGCGCCGGCCGGCCCCGGCATGGCGGCCAGCAGGCGCTCGGCCAGGCGCTGGCCCACGTCGACCAACGGGCGCCGCGCGCCGCATGCAGCCATGTCTACAGTAACCAGGCCTTCGTAGCCGCACGGGTTGATGCCCAGGAACGGCGACAGGTCCATGTCGACGTTCAGCGCCACGCCATGGTAGGCGTAGCCGTTGCGGATCTTGATGCCCAGCGCGGCGATCTTGGCCAGTTCGCCCGCCGCGCCTTGCGGCACGTAAACGCCCGGCGCGCCGGGCTTGCGGCAGGCGCCCGCGACGCCGAAATCGGCCAGCGTGCCGATGGCCGCGTCTTCGAGCAGGCGCACGTATTCGCGCACGAACAGGCCGGCGCGGCGCAGGTCGAACAGGGTATAGGCCACCACCTGCCCCGGCCCGTGATAGGTAACCTGCCCGCCGCGGTCGCACATCACCACGGGGATGGCGCCGGGGTTCAGCAGGTGCTCGGGCTTGCCGGCCTGGCCCAGCGTGTACACCGGCGCGTGCTCGCACAGCCAGACCTCGTCGGGCGTGGCCGCGCCGCGCCCGGCCGTGAAGGCCCGCATGTCTTGCCATACCGGCGCGTAGTCGGCCGGCCGGGTCAGCCACTTGATCATGGCATGCGCCTGGCTGGCCGCCCTACAGGACGATGGACACCATGGGGTGCCCGTGCAGCGCGCGATACAGGTTGTCGAGCTGCTCGCGCGAAGTGGCGCGCACGGTGAACGTCAGGCCCATGTAGTTGCCGCCCTTGCTGGGCCGCATCTCGACCTTGGCGGGATCGAAGCCCGGATCGAATTGCAGCACCACGTCGGTCATGGTCTGGGCGAAATCGGGGTGCTGCTTGCCCATGACCTTGATGGGAAAGTCGGACGGGTACTCGATCAGCGATTCTTCGGGCGGGATGGGATGCATGGCAAAACCGGCCGCGACGGCCTACAGGGCGGCGATACGGGCATCATACCCCGCCCGCAGCCGGGCATAAACGGGGCCGGGCTTGCCGCTGCCGACCGGCTTGCCGTCGTAGCGGGTGGCCGGCAGGATTTCCTTGGTGGCCGAAGTGACCAGCAGTTCGTCGGCGGCGGCCACTTCTTCTTGCGACAGGCGGCGCGCCTCGAAGGCCACGCCGGCCTCGGCCGCCAGCTCGCCCATCAGGCCGTAGCGGATGCCTTCGAGAATGAGGTTGTTCTTGGGCGGGGCCAGCAGCTTGCCGCCCGACACCACCCAGATATTGCTGGACGAGCCTTCGGTCAGGAAGCCGTCGCGGAACTGCGCGACTTCGTCGGCGCCGGCCTCGACCGCCTGCTGCCGGGCCAGCACATTGCCCAGCAGCGACACCGACTTGATCTCGCAATGCAGCCAGCGTTCGTCGGGAATGCTGATCAGGCTGATGCCCTGCTCGCGCTGCGCCGCCGAGGGCGGGTTGAACACGGTGGCCATGCCGAACACCGTGGGGCGAACGGCTTCTTTGGGAAAGGCGTGGTCGCGCTTGTAGACGCCGCGCGTCACCTGCAGGTAGACGATGCAGGTGGGCGTGGCCGAACGGCGCGCCAGTTCGCCGATGAGCTCGATCCATTCGGCGCGCGCCATGGGCTGGGCGATGCTCAGCGCCTTCAGGCTGCGGTCGAGGCGGTCGAGGTGCTCGGCCATGCGGAACGGCTTGCCGTTGTACACCGGCACGACTTCGTAGATGCCGTCGCCGAAAATGAACCCCCGGTCCAGCACCGAGATCTTGGCCTGGTCGGCCCGTGTGAATTCACCGTTGATATACACCTGGCTGTCGCCCGGCATGCCCGGAATCATGGATGGCTCCTGAGTAGGAAAGGGGCGGCGCCGCCGCCCCGGAATATGAGTGCGTGAAGCGGATGCGTAATTTACTGGAACTTGCGCTTGACCATGTCGACCAGGCGGCCGAAGAAGCCGGCCCGTTCAACGTTGTCTTGCACCACCAGCGGCTCGGTGCGCAGCACCTTGCCGTCGAGGGTAAGCTGCAGCGTGCCGACCTGCTGGCCCTTGGACAGCGGGGCCACCAGGGGATCGGTGCGCTGCGCCACCGGCTTGATGTCGCCGGACTTGCCGCGCGGCACGGTCAGCGACACCGGCTTGGGCGGGCCCAGCTTGACGGTTTCGACCGTGCCTTCCCAGACGCGCACTTCCAGCCCGGGCTGGCTCTTGTCGTACAGCTTGACGGTGTCGAAGTTCTGGAAGCTCCAGTTCAGCAGCTTCAGGCTTTCTTCGGCGCGGGTGGCCTCGCTGTCGGCGCCGGCCAGCACGGTCAGCACGCGGCGGTCGCCGCGCAGCGCGGTGGACACCAGGCAGTAGCCGGCCGCGTCGGTGTGGCCGGTTTTCATGCCGTCGACCGAAGGGTCGGCCCACAGCAGGCGGTTGCGGTTGGGCTGCGTGATCTTGTTGTAGCTGAACTCTTTCTGCTTGTAGTAGTGGTAGTAGTCGGGGTGGTCGTTGATCAGCGCGGCCGACAGGACCGCCAGGTCGGCCACGGTGGTGACGTGCTGCGGGTCGGGCAGCCCGGTGGCGTTCATGAAATGCGTGTGCTTCAAGCCCAGGCGCTCGGCTTCCTGGTTCATCAGCGCGGCGAAGGCGGATTCGCTGCCGCCCACGGCTTCGGCCAGCGCCACCGAGGCGTCATTGCCCGACTGTACGATCATGCCCTGGATGAGCTCGTCGACCGTGACGGGTTTGCGCGGCTCGATGAACATGCGCGAGCCGCCGGTGCGCCACGCGTGCTCGGACACCGGCACCTGCTGCTCGAGAGTGATGCGCTTTTCTTTCAGCGCATTGAACACCACGTAGGCCGTCATGATCTTGGTCAGCGAGGCCGGCTCGATCTGCATGTCGGGGTTGGCCGCCGCCAGCACCTGGCCGCTGCTGACATCGACGGTGATCCAGGCGCGCGCCGCGATGGTGGGCGCGGGCACCGACGACAATTCCGCCACTGGCGTCGTGGCCGCCGGAGCGGGCGCGGTGCTGGCCGCCGGCGCTGCCGGCTGCTGCTGCGCCCAGGCGGGCGCGGATGCCGCCATCAGCGCCGACAGTACGGCGCCGGCCAACGCACGGCGAGAAAACGCAACAGAAGACGGAAGGGAACGATTTTTTTTCATCGGCGAGAGTAGTCCACGATCAAAGGCCGCCCGGCGGGCAAAAAGCTGCATCATTATAGGCAGGGGGTGGGACTGCGCGGATGCGATAACGTTCCTGGCCGCGCCAGACCGGTAACGCGATGCTACCCCGGCGGGCCTCAGTCCAGCGCCACTTTCAGCCGCGCCTGCACCAGCGCGCGCAGCACCAGCAGCTTGCCGTGGAAGAAATGCGAGGCGCCCGGCACCACCACCACCGGCACATCGCGCGGACGCGCCCAGTCCAGTGTTTCGGACAGCGGCACCACCTCGTCGTGTTCGCCATGCACCATCAGCGTGTCGGCCGGCACGTCGATGTCGTGTTCCTGGAAGCGCTGCACCGCAGCACCCATCAGCATCAGCGCCGCGGGCAATGCCGCATCGCCGGCCTGGACCAGGCCGGCGTAGGTTTGCGCGGCCACCGCGGTGCCGAACGAAAACCCGCCCAGCACCCAGGGCGCGGCGGCCAGCTCGGGATACCGCTGGCGCATTTGCGCCACCAGCGCCAGCATGTCGCGGGTTTCGCCGCGGGCCTTGTCGAACTGGCCTTCGGACTTGCCCACGCCGCGGAAATCGGGGCGCACCGCCGCCAGCCCGTGCTGCACGCAGGCGCGCGCAATAGTGGTCACGACCTTGTTGTCGCGGGCGCCGCCCTGCAGTGAATGCGGGTGCAGCACCAGCGCCCAGCCGCGCGGAGAATCGGCCGGCCAGTCGATGGCGCAATCGATGAGGCCGGCTTCGCCGGTGAAGGACTGGGTTTCGGTGCGTGCGGGCATGGACAAGCGCAAAGGAAAGCGGGCAAGCCTGCATGTTACCAATCAACCCCCGCCGTGACCCGCCGCGGCGCGGTGCCCTACAATCGCCGCCATGTTTACTGATGTCCGCCACACCGACCTGCCCGCGCCCGAGGCGCTGGCGCGCGAGCTGTCCGCGCGGCTCGATGGCTTCCAGTCCATCGGCTGGACGGCCAGCACCGGGTCCACCAATGCCGACCTGCTGGCGCGCGCGCGCGCCGGCGGCGGGTCGTGGCTGCTGGGCACGCACTTGCAGCAAACCGGCCGGGGCCGGGCCGGACGCCCCTGGCAGAACCGCTCGGGCGCGGCATTGATGTTTTCGTGCGCCTACCCCGTGCGCATGCCGGCCAACCGCCTGCCGGCGCTGTCGCCGCTGGCCGGCCTGGCCGCCTGCGAGGCGCTGCGCTCGCTGGCGGGCGGCGCCCCGGGGCTGTGCGTCAAGTGGCCCAACGACGTGCAGTGGCACGACGCCAAGCTGGCCGGCGTGCTGGTCGAATCCACCCGCGATCCGGCCGTGCCGGGCGGCTACACCGTCGTCATCGGCATGGGCGTAAACCTGCGCGACGCCGATACCCTGTCGCAGGCGCTGGGGCGTTCGGTGGCCGACTGGACCTGCGTGGTCGAACAATCCGGCAGTGCGCCGGCCAGCGCCGCCGACATCGTGTGCGCCGCCGCCAATGCCTGGCGCGACGCGGTGCGGCAGCTCGAAACGCAGGGTTTCGCGTCCTTCCGGCCCCGCTTCGACGCGGTGGACGCCCTGGCCGGCCGCGCGGTCAACGTCGTGGACCAGGGCGCCGTGCTGTTCAGCGGCACCGCGCAGGGCCTGGATGACCAGGGCCGCCTGTACGTGCACACCGGCGCCGAACGGATACCCGTGTCGGTGGGCGAAATCTCGATCCGCCCGGCGGGCGCCCCGCCCGGAAACCAGACATGATCTTGCTGATCGACTCCGGCAACAGCCGCCTGAAAGTCGGCTGGCTGGACGGCGCCACGCGCGAGCCGGCCGCCATCGCCTTCGACAACCTCGATCCCCATGCCCTGGGAGACTGGCTGGGCACCCTGGCGCGCAAGCCCGTGCTGGCGCTGGGCGTGAACGTGGCCGGCGCCGAACGCGGCGAGGGCATACGCGCCGCTCTGGCGGGCCATGGCTGTCCGGTGCACTGGATTACCTCGCGCCCGCAGCTGCTGGGGCTGCGCAACTGCTATACACAACCGGCCCAGCTGGGCGCCGACCGCCTGGTGTCCCTGCTGGGCGTGCGCAGCCGCCTGCCGCGGGCGCACCCGCCTTTCGTGCTGGCCTCGTTCGGCACGGCCACCACCATCGACACGGTGGGGCCCGACGATGCCTTCGCCGGGGGCCTGATCCTGCCCGGGCCGGCGCTGATGCGCAGTTCGCTGGCGCGCGGCACCGCCAATCTGCCGCTGGCCGACGGGCCGGTGGCAGATTTCCCGGTCGACACCCACCAGGCCATCGCCTCGGGCATCGCGGCCGCCCAGGCCGGCGCCGTGGTGCGCCAATGGCTGGCGGCCTGCCGGCACTACGGCTGCGCGGCCGATATTTATGTAGCCGGCGGCGGCTGGCCCGAGGTACAACAAGAAACCGAACGGCTGCTGGCCCAGGCCGCCGCCGACCACGGCGCGCCGCCCGTGCCGGCCTACCTGGACCGCCCGGTGCTGGACGGCCTGGCGCTGCTGGCCGCCCAGCCCGACCCGCAATCCCTTTGAGCGTGCTGCGATGCGTGTGCTTTTCGTGCTGATCGTGCTGGCCAATCTGTGGGTCTACGCCCTGGGCCAGGGCTGGCTGGGCAGCCGCCCCGACGACGCCGGCCGCGACACCGCCGCGCTCAAGCAAGAGCTCAATGCCGACAAGGTGAAACTCGAACGGTAAGCGCTGCCAGGTGCTGTGAGGGCGCCTTGCTGCCAGGTGTCCGACTCCCGCAGGGTCTCGGACACCGTACGACTGAGACGGCTGCGGCTCACAACGGTGTCAGGCACCTGGCGGAGCCTGACACCTGTACACACCTGTACGGCCTAGGTTTCCAGCCACTCGTCCAGCGCCTGCAAGGTGCGCTCGGTGGCGCCGGCGTGGGTGGCCGACCAGTCCCGTGCCGCGCGGCCCATGGCCAGCCGGCGCTCGTCGTCGTCCAGCAGCGCCAGGGCCGCGTCCAGCGCCGCCGGGACGTCGGCGGCGCGCAACACGGCGCCCGCCGCGATGGCGTCCTGCGCAGCCTGCTTGAAATTGAAGGTGTGCGGCCCCACCACCACCGGCACGCCGGCGGCGCAGGCTTCGATCAGGTTCTGCCCGCCCAGCGGCGCGAAACTGCCCGCCACAATGGCCACATCGGCGGCAGCGTAGTAGAAAGCCATCTCGCCCAGCGTGTCGCCCAGCACCACATCGGTCTCGCCGCTCACCGGCGGCAGCGCCTCGGCCGGCGCGCCGGCCCGCGAACGCCGCACGCACGACAGCCCGGCCTCGCGCAGCTGCGCCGCGGCAGCGTCGAAACGCTGCGGATGCCGGGGGATCAGCACATACAGCACCGGCCGGCCGCTGCCGGCACGGGCGCGCATGGCCTGCGCGAACATGGCGTCTTCGCCCTCGCGCGTGCTGGCCACGGCCACCACCGGCCGCCCCAGCGCCCGGCGCCAGGCCCGCCCGGCCCGTACCTGGCTGGCCGGCAGGGCCAGGTCGAATTTCAGGTTGCCGGTCACCTGCACATGGCGCGCGCCGGCCTGCTCCAGGCGCCGGGCGTCTTCCGGCGTCTGCGCCAGCACCGCATCCAGGCCGGCCAGCGCATCGCGCAGGGCCTCGCCCATCCATCCGGCCTGGCGCAGCGACGATTCCGAGAACCGCGCGCTGACCAGCGCCATGCGCACCCCCTGCCGGCGCGCCTGCGCCAGCAGGTTGGGCCATACCTCGCGCTCGATCAGCAGGCCGCAGCGCGGCGTGTGGTGCTGCAGAAAGCCCTGCACGGCGCCGGGAAAATCATAGGGCAGCCAGGTCTGGCGCAGCTGGCCGGCGGCGATGGCGGCCTCGAACAGGCGCGCCCCCTCGGCGCGGCCGGTGGCGGTAGTGTGGGTCAGCAGGACAGGCAGGCCGCGTTCCAGCAGCGCCTGCACCAGCGGCTGGGCGGCGCGGGTCTCGCCCAGGCTGACCGCGTGCACCCACACTGGCGCCCGGGCGAACGGCGCCGGCTCGGCCGGATCGGGCCGCCCGAAGCGCGCCGCCGAGAAAATGCCCCATTGGCCGCCTGCGCGCCTGGCGCGCCGCGCCATCCACAGCCACACCAGCGGCGCCGCCGCGCGCAGGGCCAGGGTGTAGGCGGGGCGTCGCATATCAGCGGGCCGCCGCGCGGAATATCGGGGCGGCGGGCGTGGGCATGTCAGCTGGCCGCCAGGGCCTGGTCCACCGAGGCCAGCACGGCCTCGCGCGACGGCGGCGCGCCGCGGTCGCCCAGGCTGGCGGTGAAATTCGAGCCGATCAGGGGCGTGCGCACCGGCGTGGACGCCCGGTAGATGCCCACCGTGGGCCGGCCCAGCGCGGCGGAAAGATGAGTCAGGCCGCTGTCGAGCCCCACCATGATGCGCGCGCCCGCCAATTGGCGGGCAATGGCGGTCAGGTCCATGCGCGGCAGCACCTTCACGCCGTCCAGGCCCGCCACCAGCGCCTGGGCGCGCTCGGCTTCCTGGGGGTTGCCGGCCAGCAGGCGCAGGGTGCAGCCGGCCTCGCGCACGCGGGCGAACACGGCGCGCCAGTCGTCTTCGGGCCAGAGTTTGTCGTCGCGGCTGGCCGACGGCATGATGATGGCGTAGCCGTGGTCGGTATTCAGGTGATGGTGGGGGCGGGCGCAGTCTTCCAGCGAAGCCGCGCAGGCCCGGGCCTGCGCCTGGGCCTGCTGCGCGAAAGCCTGCAGGCCGAAGTCGGGCGGGCCGCTATAGGTGTAACCAAAGGCCAGCGCGGCCAGCTTGCGCTGGCGGATGACCGCCGGCTGCCAGAACTCGACCCGGTGGCGCTCTTGATAGAACAGCGAGGCCAGCGGCTCGCGGGCCGAGCGCCAGTCCAGCCCGTGGCGCACGCCGCGGGTCTGCCGCACCAGCCAGGCCGACTTCATCAGCGCCTGCATGTCGAGCACCACGTCGTACTCCACGGCGCGCAGCCGCTCGGCTAGGGCGCGCCGCTCGGCCTTTACCGGGGCCGACCACCAAGCCTTGCGCCAGCGCCGATGGGCCACCTTGATGACCTCGTGCACGGCCGGGTGCCAGCCGGGGATTTCGGCAAATGCCTCTTCCGCGACCCAGTCGATGACGGCGCCGGGCACATGGCGGGCAATATCGGAAATGGCCGGCAGCATGTGCACCAGATCGCCGAGCGAGGAGGTACGGACGATGAGAATGCGGGTTGCCATCAATTACTAGTGGGAACCTTCGGGTGTATTCGTGCAAAAGACCCTACAGGCCTTCGCGGTATCATTGCTGTTACTTTTGACCCGATCCGGGACGGGCCACAACACAGAATCCCGGCAATTTACAACAAACCCAAGACTTATGACGTCTACCCCTATTGGCGACCGCAAGGTCCGCTTCGCCCTGGTGGGCTGTGGCCGCATCTCCAAGAACCATATCGGCGCTATCGAAAAGCACCAGGACCGGGCCGAACTGGTGGAAATCTGCGACACCAACCCGGCCGCCCTGAAAGCCGCTCACGAAGCCACCGGCGCGCGGCCCTTTGACTCGCTGGGTGAACTGCTGGCCGAAAGCACGGCCGACGCCGTGGTGCTGGCCACGCCGTCCGGGCTGCACCCCTGGCAAGCCATCGAAGTGGCCCAGGCGGGCCGCCACGTGGTCAGCGAAAAACCCATGGCCACCCGCTGGGAAGACGGCAAGCGCATGGTCAAGGCCTGTGACGAAGCCGGCGTGCACCTGTTCGTGGTCAAGCAGAACCGCCGCAACGCCACGCTGCAGCTCGTGAAGAAAGCCATCGAGCAAAACCGCTTCGGCCGCATCTATATGGTGACGGTCAATGTGTTCTGGACCCGCCCGCAAGAGTACTACGACGCCGCCCGCTGGCGCGGCAAATGGGAATGGGACGGCGGCGCCTTCATGAACCAGGCCAGCCACTACGTCGACCTGCTCGACTGGCTGATCGGGCCGGTGGAAAGCGTGTACGCCTACACCGGCACGCTGGCGCGCCGCATCGAAGCCGAAGACACCGGCGTGGCGGCCCTGCGCTGGCGCCACGGCGCCATGGGCTCCATCAACGTCACCATGCTCACCTACCCGCAGAACCTGGAAGGCTCCATCACCATCCTGGGCGAACACGGCACGGTGCGGGTGGGCGGCGTGGCGGTCAACCGCATCGACGAATGGAAATTCGCCGAGCCGCACCCCGACGACGACAAGATCCGCGATGCCAGCTATGAAACCTCGTCGGTCTACGGTTTCGGCCACCCGCTGTACTACGACAACGTCATCCGCACCCTGCGCGGCGAATGCGACCCGGAAACCGACGGGCGCGAAGGCCTGCAGTCGCTGGCGCTGCTGACCGCCATCTACCGCTCGGCGCGCGACGGCGTGCGCATTCCGCTGCCGCTGGACTGACCATGACCACCATCCATTCCACCGCCATCGTCGACGAGGGCGCCCGCATCGGCGCCAACAGCCGCATCTGGCACTGGGTGCACATCTGCGGCGGCGCCGAGATCGGCGAAGGCTGCTCGCTGGGCCAGAACGTGTTCGTGGGCAACCGCGTGCGCATCGGCAACCGCGTGAAAATCCAGAACAACGTATCGGTGTACGACAACGTCTTCATCGAAGACGACGTGTTCTGCGGCCCCAGCATGGTGTTCACCAACGTGTACAACCCGCGCGCGGCCATCGAGCGCAAGAGCGAATACCGCGACACCGTGGTGCGCCAGGGCGCCACCCTGGGCGCCAACTGCACCGTGGTGTGCGGCGCCACCATCGGCCGCTATGCCTTCGTGGGCGCCGGCGCCGTGGTCAACAAAGACGTGCCCGACTTCGCGCTGGTGGTCGGCGTGCCGGCGCGCCAGATCGGCTGGATGAGCCGCCATGGCGAACAGCTCGACCTGCCCCTGAGCGGCGACGCCGAAACCACCTGCCCCCATACGGGCGAACGCTACATACTGGCAAACGGCGTATGCCGGCTGGCCTGAGACCCGTCATGCAATTCATCGATCTGAAAAAACAATACCAGGCGCTGCGCGACCCCATCAATACGCGCATCCAGGCCGTGCTGGACCACGGCCAGTACATCATGGGCCCGGAAGTCAAGGAACTGGAAGCGGCCCTGTGCGCCTACACCGGGGCGCGCCACTGCATCACGGTGGCCTCGGGCACCGAGGCCCTGCTGATGTCGCTGATGGCGCTGGGCATCCAGCCGGGCGACGAGATCATCACCACCTCGTTCACCTTCGTGGCCACCGCGGAAGTCATTGTGCTGCTGGGCGCCAGGCCAGTGTTCGTCGACGTGCAGCCCGACACCTGCAACATCGACGCCACCCAGATCGAAGCCCGCATCACGCCGCGCACCAAGGCCATCATGCCGGTATCGCTGTACGGCCAGTGCGGCGACATGGACGAAGTCAACGCCATCGCCGAACGCCACGGCATTCCCGTCATTGAAGACGCGGCCCAGAGCTTCGGCGCCACCTACAAGGGCCGCAAGAGCTGCAACCTGTCCACCATCGGCTGCACCAGCTTCTTTCCCAGCAAGCCGCTGGGCTGCTACGGCGACGGCGGAGCCATTTTCACCAACGACGACGCCATCGCCCAGGCCTGCCGCGAAATCCGCGTGCACGGCCAGTCGGCCCGCTACTACCACACCCGCATCGGCGTGGGCGGCCGCATGGACACGCTGCAATGCGCGGTGGTGCTGGGCAAGCTCGAACGCTTCGAATGGGAAGTCGCGCAGCGCATCGAAATCGGCGCGCGCTACAGCCGCCTGCTGGCCGACCTGCCGGCGGGCGCGGGCACCGTCACGGTGCGGCCCGACCGCGACAGCGTCTGGGCGCAATACACCGTCATGGTGCCGCAGCGCGACACCGTGCAGGCCAGGCTGAAAGAAGCCGGCATCCCCACCGCCGTGCACTATCCGCGCCCCATCCACGCGCAGCCGGCCTACGCCCAGTTCGCCGACGGCCCTGGCGCCACGCCCGTGTCCGACACGCTGGCCGCCCGGGTCATGAGCCTGCCCATGCACCCCGACCTCGACCCCGCCACCCAAGACCAGATCGTCGCGGCGCTGCGCGCCGCCCTCGCCTGACCGCTGCCTGCCCATGCGCAAGAAAATCCTGACTGTCCTGGGCGCCCGCCCGCAATTCATCAAGGCCAGCGTCGTCTCGGCGGCCATCGCCGGCCATGCCGGCCTGGAGGAGGTCGTCGTGCACACCGGCCAGCACTTCGACGCCAACATGTCGGATGTGTTCTTCGATGAACTGGGCATGGCCAGGCCCGCCCACACACTGGGCATCCACGGCGGCAGCCACGGCGACATGACCGGCCGCATGCTGATCGCCGTCGAGCAAGTCATGCAGCGCGAGCAGCCCGACGCGGTCATGGTGTATGGCGACACCAACTCCACGCTGGCCGGCGCGCTGGCGGCCGCCAAGCTGCACATCCCGGTGGCGCACGTCGAGGCGGGCCTGCGCTCGTTCAACATGCGCATGCCCGAGGAAATCAACCGCATTCTCACCGACCGCATCTCGCGCTGGCTGTTCACCCCCACCGAAACCGCCACCCGGCACTTGCGGGGCGAAGGTGCCGCCGCCGAGCGCATCGAGCAGGTCGGCGATGTCATGTACGACGTGGCGCTGCACCATGGCGCGCGCGTCTCGGAAACGGGCGGCGCGCTGCAGCGCCTGGACCTGGCGCCCGGCAGCTACGTGCTGGCCACCATCCACCGCGCCGAGAACACCGACGACCCGCAGCGCCTGCACGCCATCGTGCAAGCGCTGTGCAGCGTGGCGGCGGGCGGGCGCCCCGTGGTATGGCCGTTGCATCCGCGCACGCGCGGCATCCTGGAACGGCTCGGCCTGATCGAACAGGCGCGCGGCCGGCTGTGCCTGACCGAGCCGGTGGGCTACCTGGACATGGTGCAACTGGAAAAATACGCCATGCTGATCGCCACCGACTCGGGCGGCGTGCAGAAAGAAGCTTTTTTCCACCAGGTGCCCTGCGTGACGCTGCGCGACGAAACCGAATGGACCGAGCTGGTCGACGCCGGCTGGAACCGCCTGGTCGACGCCCGCTCGGCAGACGACCTGGAATCCGCCGTGGGCCTGGCCCTGCAGGCCCAGCCCCGGCCCATTGCGCCGTATGGCAATGGCGATGCCGCGGCCCGCATCGCCGCCGCGCTGGCGCAATCGGCCTGACTCTACCCGCGCGCGGCCCGGCCGGCGCGGATTTCTGTCCCGGACAACCCGATGACGCAACTTTTCACCCTGGCCGTCCTGCTGTGCGCCGTGGCCGCGCTGTCGGCGTTCGGCACCTGGAAAATGATCGGCTGGGCGCACCGGCGCAACATACTGGACACGCCCAACCATCGCAGCTCGCACACCCAGCCCACCGCGCGCGGCGGCGGCGTGGCGCTGGTGGCGGCTTTTTACGCCGGCGCCGCGGCCGCCTGGGCGGCCGGCCTGATCGAGCCGCGCACCGTGGCGCTGCTGGGCTGCGGCCTGCCCATCGCCATCGTGGGCTACATCGACGATGCCCGCTCGCTCAGCGCACGCACGCGCCTGGTCGTGCATGTGGCGGCGGCCGCCGCCGCGCTGTACGTGCTGTGGCCCCTGCCGGCGCTCGCCGTCGCCGGCCAGGCGCTGCCGGCGCCGCTGCGGGCCGCGCTGATGCTGTTCGGCCTGGTATGGCTGACCAACCTCTACAACTTCATGGACGGCATCGACGGCATTGCCGGCGGCCAGGCGCTGGCGGCCGGCCTGCTGTGGGGCTGGCTGGCGCCCGGGGCCGCCGGCGTGCCGGCCCTGCTGTTTGCCGCGGCCGCCATCGGCTTCCTGCTGTACAACGCCCCGCCGGCGCGCATTTTCATGGGCGACGCGGGCAGCGGCTTCTGCGGCTTTGTCGCGGGCCTGCTGGTGCTGCACCAGGCCCAGGTCACCGGCACGTCGCCGCTGCTGTGGCTGATTCCGCTCAGCCTGTTCTTCTGCGACGCCACCGTCACGCTGGTCACGCGCGTGCTGCGCAGGCAGCGCGCCAGCCAGGCGCACCGCTCGCATGCCTATCAACGGCTGGCGCGCCGGGCCGGCCGGCACTGGCCGGTCAGCGCGGGCTACTTCGCCACCACGCTGGTGCTGCTGGGCGCCCTGTTCCTGTGGGCCGGGCAGCAGCCCGCCGAGCGCGCCGGCTGGGCGTTCCTGGCCGGCGCGCTGGTGCCGGCGCTGCTGGCCGCCTGGCTGGGCGCGGGGCGCGAAGACGCGCCCGGCCCGTCCGCACACTAGCCCACCCTTATTCGCGAGTGCCATAGCCGCATGACGACTCCCACCCTCTGGTATGTACACCCCTATGCCGGCGGCCCCGGCGTGGGGCGCTACAGCCGCCCGTACGAACTGGGCCACGCCTGGCAGCAGGCCGGCGCGCGGGTGGTGGTGATCACGGCCGATTTCCACCACCTGCAGGACACGCCCGGCCAGCATCGCGGCGCCTGCGACATCGAGGGCGTGCCGTACGAGTTCCTGCGCACGCCGGCGTACCAGGGCAACGGCGTGGGCCGCCTGCTCAACATGGCCGCGCTGGCGGCGCAGCTGCTGCGCCAGCAGGGCGCCCTGCAACGGCGCTATGGCAGGCCGGACATGGTAATCGGCTCGTCGCCGCACCCGTATGCATTCCCCGCCACGCACCGCATCGCGCGCGCGTTCGGCGCCCGCTCGGTATTCGAAGTGCGCGACCTGTGGCCGCTGAGCCTGGTCGAACTGGCCGGCGTGCCGCCGTCCCATCCCCTGGTGCGCGCCACGGCCTGGCTCGAGCGCTATGCGTACCGCCATGCCGATGCGGTCGTGTCGCTGCTGCCCGAGACCGCCCGGTACATGCAGGAAAAAGGCCTGCCCGCCGAACGCTGGCACTACATCCCGAACGGCGTGGACACGGCCGCGCGCCCGTCCGCCGATATCTCGAACCCGCCCATCCAGCAGGCCCGGCGCTGGAAGGCCGAGGGCCGGCGCGTGGTGGTGTATGCGGGCGCGCTGGGCGTGCCCAACCATGTCGAATCGCTGGTGCAGGCCATGGCGGCGCTGCGTGCGCGCGGCGAGCAGCGCATCGCGGCCCTGATCGTCGGCCGCGGCGAACGCGCACAGCACCTGCGCGATCAGGTGCGCCAGCAAGGCCTGCAAGACTGCGTCGCGCTGTACGACCAGATCGCCAAGCGCGAAGTGCCGGCCCTGCTGGGCGCGGCCGATATCGGCTACATCTCGCTCAAGCCCGAACCCCTGTTCCGCTTCGGCGTCAGCCCCAACAAACTGTTCGACTACATGCTGGCGCGCCTGCCGGTGCTGTTCGCGGTGCAGGCCGGCAACAACCCGGTGGCCGACCACCATTGCGGCTACAGTGCGCAGCCCGGCGATGCCGCTTCGGTGGCCCAGGCGCTGCAGGCCTTCGCGGCGCTGCCTGACACCGAGCTGGCAGCCATGGGCGAGCGCGGCCACCGCTATGTTGTGTCAAAACATGGCTATCCGCAACTGGCCCAGCGCTATCTGGACATTGTGGATATGCAACACAAACGGGGCAAAGTCGGGTAACTTAATCTTACTTTTAGCCTAAACAGTAAAAGCGCCGCTCTTGGGGCTGCTGTGTATGACCATACGCCGCACAGACACATTTTGCCCAGGCTCGAATCACTTCCGTTGCATGTATTCCCCTTGAAACCCGTACATTGCAGAGCCAACCCGCTACTTAAGCAGGCTTGAACACGCAGTGTGCAATTCAATAAATAACGCTATTCCTGGCAATCCGCGCCGCGTCGCGCTATTGGGCGCCGCCAACAGCATCCATACCATCCGCTGGGCCAACGGCCTGGCCGAGCGTGGTATCGAGGTCCACGTCCTGACTCTGCATGCTCCCGGCCGCGGCCTGTCGCCCCAGGTGCATGTGCACCGGCTTGGCTGCCGGGCGCCGCTGGGCTATGCCCTGGCGGCGGGCCGCGTGCGCCGCGCGCTGGCGCAGATCCAGCCCGAGCTGCTCAACGCGCACTATGCCAGCGGCTACGGCCTGCTGGCCCGGCTGGCCGGCTTCGGGCCGACGCTGCTGTCGGCCTGGGGCAGCGACATCTACCAGTTCCCGCACAAAAGCAGGCTGCATCGCCGCATCGTGGCCGACAACCTGCGCTTTGCCACGTTGGTGGGGTCCACCAGCCATGCCATGGCGCGCCGCATCGAAGCCATACAGCCCGCGCCCATCGCCATCACGCCGTTCGGCGTCGACCACGTCCAGTTCTTTCCCTGTAACCGGCCCGCGCCCGCCGACGATGCGCCCATCGTCATCGGCGCGATCAAGGCCCTGGAACCCCAGTACGGCATCGACACGCTGCTGCGCGCGTTCCAGATCGTGGTGTCGCAGCTCGACCGCTCGCATCCCGACATCGCCCGCCGGCTCGAACTGCGCATCTATGGCAAGGGCAGCCAGAAGCAGAAACTGAAGAAACTGGCCCGCGAGCTGCAGCTGGACGAGCGCGTGGTGTTCGTGGGCTTCATTCCGCATGCCAAGGTGCCCGAGGCCCTGGCCACGCTCGATGTCTATGTGGCGCTGAGCCGGCAGGACAGCTTCGGCGTGGCCATCCTGGAAGCCTCGTCCTGTGGCGTGCCGGTGGTGGTGTCCGACGCCGACGGCCCGGCCGAAGTGGTGGCCGACAACGAATCCGGATTCATCGTGCCCGTAGATGACCCGGGCTTCGCCGCGGCGCGCATCGTCGACCTGGTGCTCAACCCCGAGCTGCGCGCGCAGATGAGCGCGCGCGGCCGCGAACACGTGCTGCAGCACTACACCTGGGACCACAGCCTCGACGTCATGCTGGCGGCCTATCGAAAAACGCTATGCTTGGCGGGTTCCGGCACGCGTTCCGACCCGCCATGACCCTGCTGATGCTGCTGGTGGTCGCCAGCTTCTCCGCCATTCATCTGCTCGAGTTCCTGAGCTACTACGCGCGCGTGGCCGGCAGCCTGGCCGGCAAGGCGGTCACGGGCTATGCCATCCAGAACGCCACCACCACCGTCACGCGGTTCTTCTACCTGGCGCTGATGCCCATGCTGGGCTTCCTGATCGACCGCAGCCTGCCCCGCCAGCACTACCTGTACATGGGCCTGGGTGCGTTGTTCGGCGCCACCGCGCTGTCGCTGCTGGCGTACAGCCTGCGCCGCCGCTGGATCGTGCGCCTGGCCAACTTCATCACCCGCAACGAAGGCCGCCCGCGCATGACGCTGGCCGACCTGCGCGATGAGCTCGATGGCGGGCAGCATCATGCCCCGGCCAGCATCGCGCCCCTGGCCGCGGCCGTCTTCCTTTGCTATGCGCTGGGGGTGCTGCTGTCGTATTACTTTGCGCTGGTCTTCCACGACTACCGCAGCACTATCTCGCAGCTCTCCGGCATCATCAATGGCGCCGCCACGGTGCTGCTGACTTTCATCCTGGAACCGCGCATCGCGCGCATTGTCGACAGCCATGCCCCCGGCCGCGTCTACGCCGCCGTGCAGCGCATGCTGCTGGGCCGGCTGCTGGCCGTCGGCATCGCCGCGCCCGCGATCTTCTATGCCATCTGCTCTGCTTTCTCCTGATTCCCCGCGCGGCACGCTGGCGCCGCGGCTGCTGGCCGCGGCCTGCGCGCTGATGCTGCTGGGTTCGTCGATCTACCTGGTGCCGCCCCTGCGGCCGTTCCATTGGGGCCTGGCCCTGATCGCGCTGGCGTTCTGCCTTGATGCGCAGACACGCCGCAGCTTCCTGCAAAGCCGCGTGCTGCCCGCCGCCGTGGCGGCAATGCTGCTGGTCTGTCTGCAGGCGGCATGGGCCGACAATCTGCCGCGCTATGCGCAATATGCGGTCATCCTGGCGATCAGCCTGTCTTATGCCCTGCTGGGCGAACACCTGGCCCGCCATGACAGCCCCTACCTGCGCTGGCTGCCCTGGCTGGTGGCTTTGTGGTTCCTGATGGCCCTGGTGCCGTGGTTCGACGTGCTGACGCATTCCGAACGCTTCCGCGAGCGCTTTCCCCTGACCGGCGGCCCCTGGGACAACATCAACAACATGGCCACCGCGCTGGTCGTGGCCAATCTGCTGTGGCTGCTGGCCAGGCGGCGCCTGTCCAGCGGCCTGTTTGCCGCGGCATGGCTGTATTGCCTGGTGCTGAACCGGCGCGCCGACATACTGGCCATGGCGGCGCTGGGCGCGATCTACCTGCTTTTCCTGATGCAGGGCTCATGGCGGCGCAAGGCGGCCATGGCGCTGGCCTGGGCCGCCATCAGCGGCGCCGGCCTGCTATGGCAGCAATACGACGGCACCAGCACCCGCGACTTGCCGCAGATCACGCTCAACGACGGAGAATGGGAACTGGTCGCATCCAAGGGCGACCAATCCACCGGGTCCCGCAAGATCCTGCTCATGGACATGGTGCACCAGGCCCGCGAAATGCCCTGGTGGCAGTGGGTGGCGGGCATGGGCGCGGGCCAGTTGAATGTCATGTGGCCCACGCGCGAAGGCCTGGTGCCCTGGGGATCGCCGCATTTCTTCTGGTTCGAGATGCTGTTCTACCTGGGCATCGCCTGGCCGCTGTTCATGCTGTGGCTGCTGTGGCGGCTGGACTGGCTAGGGCGGACCTGTCTGCTGGTGATCGGAATTGCCGGAATAGCGCCCAGTTCCATGGTGTATTTCCAGCCATTCTGGTTCCTGCTGGGCGTCATGCTCGCACAATTGCCCCGGCGCGCTTCGTGGCGGCACAAGGCGGCCGGCGGCAATACGCCGCAGGCCGTCAGGCCTGTCAGCCACCATGGCGGCGCCGCGGATGTCGCCGGGCGATCCCGGTAAAATTCGCCATCTCTCGACCCAGGTCCACGTTTTCGAATGTTCATGCCCGTTGCCTTGAGGCAATTTCTCGTCAACCTGCCGCGCCCGTGCAAGCAAATACTCGCGGCCACGCTCGACGCCGTGCTGCTGCTGGCGTCGTTCTACCTGGCATTGTGGGCGCGCTTCGAAGTTCTGTACGTCAACCACTACTATGCCATCCTGTCGCTGATCGCCTGTGCCAGCGGCATTGCGGCGCTGGCGGTGTTCCGCGTGTATTTCTACATCCTGCGGTACATGAACGAGCGGGTGCTGGTCGGGGTCACCTGCGGCGTCATTGTGTCGGTACTTACCGTCACCGCGGTGGACACCTTTCTGCGCCTGTCGCTGGGCCTGTCGCGCGCGGTGCTCATCATCTACCCCCTGCTGGCGCTGATCCTGCTGCTGGGCGTGCGCATCATCGCCCGCCGCCTGCTGTTTCCCGGCACGCGCGCAGTGGCCACCGGGCTGCAGACCCCGGTCATCATCTACGGCGGCGGCGGGCTGGGCTCGCAGCTGGCGGCGGCGCTGCGCGCCAGCCCGCACTACCTGCCGGTGGCCATGATCGACGACGATCCGCGCAAGCATCGCCTGTTCATGTCGGGCCTGCGCATCTACCCGCCGTCGCAGCTGGCGCGGCTGGTGGCCAAGTACCAGGTCACGCAATTGCTGATCGCCATGCCTTCGGCCTCGCGCACCCGCATCCGCCAGGTGGTGGACATGGCCGAACCCTTCCGCCTGCGCATCCGTACCGTGTCCAGCCTGCGCGAACTGGTCGATCCGCGCCGCGGGCCGCGGCTGCGCGACATCCAGGTCGAAGACCTGCTCGGCCGCGACCCCATTCCGCCCATCCCCGAGCTGCTGGGCCGCTGCGTCACCGGCCGCACCATCATGATCACCGGCGCCGGCGGCTCGATCGGCTCGGAACTGTGCCGCCAGATCCTGGAACTGCAGCCGCGCCGCATGGTGCTGTTCGAAATCTCCGAACCCGCGCTGTACACCATCGAGCAGGAACTCACCGCCCTGCGCAACACGGCCGGCAGCCAGGTCGAGATCATCGGCGTGCTGGGCTCGGTGCGCGACTACGAACACTGCCTGCTGCAGCTGCGCCGCCACGAGGTGCAAACGGTCTACCATGCCGCGGCCTACAAGCATGTGCCCATCGTCGAGCACAACGTGGCCGAGGGCATTCTTACCAATACCTTCGGCACGCGCGCCATGGCGCGCGCCGCCATCCAGGCCGGCGTGCAGGATTTCGTGCTCATCTCCACCGACAAGGCGGTGCGCCCCACCAACGTCATGGGCGCCTCGAAGCGCCTGGCCGAACAAGTGCTGCAGGGCTGTGCCCAGATCGGCTCCACCACCCGCTTCTCGATGGTGCGCTTCGGCAATGTGCTGGGCAGCTCGGGCAGCGTGGTGCCGCTGTTCCACAAGCAGATCCTGGCCGGCGGCCCGATCACGCTCACGCACCGCGACATCACGCGCTATTTCATGACCATCCCCGAAGCCGCGCAACTGGTGCTGCAGGCCGGCTCCATGGGCGAATCGGGCTCGGTGTTCCTGCTGGACATGGGCGAAGCCGTGCGCATCCAGGACCTGGCCGAGCGCATGGTGCACCTGTACGGCCTGACCCTGCGCGACGAATCCAATCCGTCGGGCGACATCGAAATACGCATCACCGGCCTGCGGCCGGGCGAGAAACTCTACGAAGAACTGCTGATCGGCGAAGACTCGCAAACCACCGAACACCCGCGCATCATGAAAGCGCGCGAACACTGCCTGCCGTTGTCGGACATGGAGGCCGGCCTGCAATCCATGCAGCACTACCTGCAGGCCAACGACATGGAAGGCGCGCTGCGGCAGCTGCGCGTTCTGGTGCCTGAATATGCGGCTGCCAGGCACTGAAGGCAGGGGCAGGCCGCGGCCGCCCCGGGCACTCCTAACGCAGCGCCAGCTTGTCGATGCTGGCAACCAGGCGCCTGCCGTTTTCCACGGTATTGAAGTATGTGCGCTGCGTATCCCGGGCATGGTTCCGCATGGCAAGATAATGTTCGCCTGAATCCAGAACCCTCAGCATTTCGCGCGCGCTCGAATCCAGATCGGGGGACTTCGGCAACAGTATGCCTGCCCCATCGCGCAGCATTTCGGGAATTCCGCCCACCGCCGTCGCCGCGACAGGGATGCCGAACGCCATGGCCTCCATGATGGAGACCGGCTGCCCTTCAGACAGGCTCAGGTTGACGAAGAAACTCACCGCATTGTGCCGATACCAGTCGCGAATGTACGAGTTGGGCACCTCGCCGTGGAACTCGAAAACCAGGTTCGCCGGCAAGTGCAGATCGCGCACACCGGCCTGATGCTGGGAACAGCCAAAATGGGTCCACCTGACGTTTCTCGGCGCCGATCGTTCGGCCAGCGCGATAGCCAGCTTCGCAATCAGCGGCAATCGCTTGTTGGCGCTGGCATAAGAACAGGACACCAGTTGAATCGTGTCGGCTGACGCAGGAGGCGTGGCGGCGGCGGGCTCGGGTGTTACGCCCAGCGGAGAGACGATGAACGCGGTAGCAATAGCCGGATATCGTTCAGCCACATAGTTGCGGGCCTGGTCAGACAAAAAAATGGCGCCGTCCAGCAGCGGCAGGGTCTGCTCCCGGTACGGGATATAACCCTTGTTATTGGACCGGTCTTCGTAAAGGTCATAGCCGTGCGCCCGAGTCACGCGGATCGATCCGTCGCGCGGCAGGAACCCGATGCCCGCCGCCTCTCCCTTGAACCAATAGGTATAGAGAACGTCGTAGGCGCCGGGTTGCGCGAAGCGCAGCATGCTCATCGCGCGAATGCTTTCTTTCAAGAAGTGGAGCACGCCTGACCATCTGCCATGGCGTATTGCTATTTTCGCTTCCCGCCAGAAGAACGCCTTGCGCAATAATCCGGCCAGCGTAACCGTCAAGCGCCAGGGGTGATACATGGCAGCCAGGCCGAGAACCACGTTGACGTCATGAGGCAAGTCTGGATCAAGACGCCCGACAGAGCGGACAGGCGCAATAGAGACGTCGTATCCCGCTGCCAGAAACGCCTTCAGGTCTGGCAGAATGAAGCCCTTTTCCCTCGCCGCAGCATCTGGATACCCATTGCTGATGATTAGCACTCGCCTAGACGGCATACGCAATTGCTCGTTCAAAGAAAGCTAGCCGCATGGACTCTTTTACACGATAGTCCAGCCGGCGAATAATGTCATCACGATCGATCGTCCGGCCTCTCCACTCGTCCAGGAAGCGGCGTATTTGCGTTGTCGACTGGCGGGCATTGCCTTCGAAATTTCCGATGCACAGGCAGTAGGCGGCGCCTGCCAGGTCGGGGTCGTCATAGCCGATGATTGTCGGGATTCCGTGGCCCAGATATTCGCGCGTTTTCAGCGGCGTTGCTTCCTGCATCTTTTTCCGATGCAATGCCAGAGTGCCAAAAGCCGCATCCGTCTTTTGGTACAGAGCGGCCAGCGCTTCGCCATACAGCGCGCCGTGGCAAATGAAATTCCCGGGTCCCTCCGAAGAAAAGCCGGGCACGACAATATTGAAGTCGCAATCCGGCATAAGGCTTGCCAATTCTCTGAGTTTGTCCAGGCCGTGCCAGGCCTGATCCGGAGACCCGACAAACAGCAACTGCGGCCGGGCATTGCAGGGCGGACGCCGCGGCAGGGTATCTACGATGTCGTATCCATTGCCGATCACTATGCGCAACGGCCTGCTTGCCTTGACGCTGCGGTCGATTTCCGGCGTAACCGAGACAATGCCCTGTGCGCGGCTAGGCAGGAACGACCGGGAAACCAGCTCCAACCCATACTTCACCATCGATCGCCGACGATATTCATGCAGGGCAATTGAATTGAACTCGACCACCAACGGTGCGACATCGCATGCGCGGACGGCGCCAGGCCACCACAGCACCTGGCGCATATACAGCACATCCGGGGCCCAATTTTTCAGCGTCGCCCGGATCTGCCGATTGGACCGCCATGCCGCCAGCGTAGGCTTGCCGCGCACCTCGTCGGCGAACAGGTACTCGATATTCTCGGCCTGCGGCCGCCCGGCCGGCCGGCTCAAGAGGAAATGGCGGACTTCGTTCCCGGCCGTCCGCCAATAGTCAGCCTGCATTCGAATCTTCTTGCCGACGCCGGATTTGCCGGCAGGGGACTCAAAAGTTAAATAGGCGATCTTCATTGCGCTGGAATGGCCATCTTGCCGGAAATGTTCAAACCACCAGAGTCTGCAGGGCGGATACGATGCGCTGCGCCGCTTTGCCGTCCCAAAGCTCTGGAATGCCGCCCTTTTTCCATTCGCCGCGCACAATGCTGTTGATCGCCTCGCTCAGCTTTGTCAGATCGTTTCCGACCAGCTCATTGGTTCCTTCGGACACGGTTTCCGGGCGCTCCGTCGTGTCGCGAACAGTTATGCACGGAATTCCGAGCACCGTGGTTTCTTCCGTCACGCCGCCGGAATCCGTAATAACTCCCAGGGCGTGCTCGACCAGGTAATTGAACTCCAGGTACGGCTGTGGATCGACCGTGTGAATATTGGCCGGAAGCCCGGAGATCTGCGCCAGAATCTGCCGCGTCCGGGGATGCACGGGAAATACTATGGTCTTGTCCGGCGCGCTTGCCCCCGCGGCGTGAAGCAATCCCGACAAGGTGGATACCTCGTCC
This sequence comes from Bordetella petrii, assembly GCF_017356245.1. Taxonomy (NCBI): domain Bacteria; kingdom Pseudomonadati; phylum Pseudomonadota; class Betaproteobacteria; order Burkholderiales; family Alcaligenaceae; genus Bordetella; species Bordetella petrii. The sequence continues at coordinate 1,178,765 of NZ_JAFMZZ010000001.1, read as the reverse complement.
ACGTTCGACGGCCGATGCAGCGTCAAGACCAGATATTCGCCGGGCTGCAGGGCCAATGCCTGCCAGAAGGACGGCGGCTGGAATCGATGGCGATTGGCAAGCAGCGTGTCGATCATCGTATTGCCGACGAACACGATGCGTTCCTCACCCACGCCGGCCTTGAGCAAGTTGTCATTGGCCACTCGGCTGGTGGTGAAGAACCAGTTCGTGATGGCGTCGGTCACGAGCCGGTTGATTTCCTCGGGCATCGACCAGTCATGCGAACGGATCCCGCCCTCGACATGCCCGACAGGTATTCCGGCTTTTTGCGCGACGATGGCGCATGCCATGGTGGACGTCACATCGCCCACCACCAGACACAGCCTCGACGGCTGGGAGCGCAGCAGATTCTCATATCCCACCATGATGGCGGCCGTTTGCACCGCCTGGCTGCCAGAGCCCGCCCCAAGGTTCACATCCGGCTCGGGGATGTTGAGCTGCACGAAAAAATCATGAGACAGCTTGGCATCGTAATGCTGCCCCGTATGGACAAGGCGATAACGCAGCCTGCTCTGGCCATTGCGCAGGGCGTGAATGATGGGAGCAATCTTTACGAAATTTGGCCGGGCGCCGGCAATGATATCGATCAGCATCAATTTGGATAAAACTGGCGGGTTTCAGTGTCGAAGGACGCGTACATGGCGCGGAGACGATGGGCGTCGTGATGCCAGGAAAAGGTTCCCAGCGCGGCTTCCTGCCCCGAGCGGCCCATCGATTCGCAAGCCGCCGGGTTCTCGTGCATCCAGATCATTTCCTGCGCCAGGCTATGGGCGTTGTCGGCCTCGAATATACGCCCGGCTCCGCTGCCTTCAACAATGCGGGCCAGCGGCCGGCAGTTGCTGACCAGCACCGGCTTGGCGCAAATCATGTACTGGAACAGTTTATGAGGCACTGTCGTCTGAGTGTGCTCGAAATTGCGGTGGGGAACCAGGCAGACATTGCTGGCCATCACATAACTATTGACTACGGAAAACGGCTGCCAGCCGATGATTTCGACCGCGCCCGACACCTGCAGCCGCCTGGCATGCGCTTCAATGGCCTGCCGCACGCGGTCGGACGCGCCGACGATCAGCAGCCTGAAATTGGCGATCTTGCCCAGTATTTCAGGCAGCGCATCGAGTACGGTGTCCAGCCCTCTGTGCGGCCCGATGCCGCCGATATAGCTGGCGACCCAGTAATCCCGGTACTGATCCGTAATGGCAACGTCGGCCGAGGCGGGATCGAACGTAAAAGTCGTTCTGTCTTCGGTGTTCGAGACAACTTCGATGCGCTCTTCCGCAATTCCGTATTGAACCAGCCGTTCACGCGCTTCCGGAACGACGATCAATATCCGGGCGCATTGGCGCAGCGCCCTGGCCTCGTGGAACTTCATTAATGCGTAGTTCCATTTCAGGCTTTGATACCAGCGCAGCAATGTCGAATACTGCCGACGGTATGCCTGATGGGCCGCCGGAAGGTTCTCGTGCAGGTCCGCGACGACCGGCAGGCCGAATTCCTTCGCAACCGCCAGGACAGTAGGCACCATCAACAAATCATGGACATGAAGCACCTGGGGCTTTTCCGACCGGATGAAATCCCGCAGCACGGAATCCCACCAGGGGAACCGCATCGCCATCGCACAGAAAAGCTGCGCCAGGCGCCCGCGCTTTGCCTTTACGCGCTTCCGAAGCACCGTGACCGAGCGCGTGCCCTCCAGCACGGATCGCTCCGGCGCGCCGGCATCGCCACATGACGTCAGGATCGAAACCTGATGGCCTGCCTGGTCCAGCGCCTTGGCTTCTTTTTCTACGCGAATGTCCGGCGGGAACTTGCGCCCGGCGGTATCGAGGATCATTCCGATGCGCAAAGGGCTATTCATGGTTGCTCGCCTCCATGGCCAGCCCCGCCGGCTGGCGTCTCGGGCCACAGAATTTTGGCATATTGACGCGCCAGCAGATCATAAGAAAAATTTTCCACATCGAAAGAGAAATGCGTGGGCGACGACAAAATGCCGCTCAAGCGCCGCAATACATCTTCTGTTTTCACATTGATAGAGTGGCCCAACGAATGGCGCTTGATCAGGCTATCTATCTCACCACCGTAGTTCAACGAAATCACCGGCACTTTCAGGGCCGCGTACTCGTATATTTTGGTCGACAAGGGCACCGGAAACATATCGGCGTTGAACTGAAGGGCAAAATCCGAATCCGCCACGACGCGCAAGGCCTCGTTTTGCGGCAACACGCCGAGATAATCGATCACACCGGCATCGAATAATGACCGGTATTTTCCATGAATCGACGCCGGCACGCTGCCGGCAAACCGGAGTTTGAGCGGCTGCGTGTCATTGAGCTTCTGGACGGCGGAAAACAGCAGATCGCACACCGAGTCACGGTTATTGGAAATATTGCCGATATGGCTCAGCACGATGCCGGGGCGAATCGATGGTTCGGGCCGGTCGAGCTTGAAGATGTCCGGATCGAAGCCGTTATGGACGACTCTCACGTCAGCCGCCGGGCAGATCCCCTGGTACACGTCCCGCAACCCGCTGGTGACCGTAACGACCGTGTCGGCGGCGCCGAGCGCCTGCCGCATGCGACGCTCGATTGCGGCATGGCGCCAGCCATTGTCGCCGTAGCGCCCGGGCAGCAGCCAGGGATCGCGCAGATCCTGCACCAGCCGCAAGCCCGGGTTGCGGGCCTTTACGACAGACGCCCAATAATTGGCTTGAAACGGATGGCCAGTTGCGGCTACCACCCGGATGCCTTCTTTCTGGATCAGCGCGTCGGCCACGGGCAGCAAATGCCTTCCCCAGTACTGGGCCTCGTCGTCAAAGAAAATTACGTTGTCGATAAATCGAAAGCCATACCGCCGCAGCGCCCGTACGGGCTTCCACGGCAAGCGCATGGATTTCAAGCGATGCGGATAGAAAGACGGAATGCGCGTGATCTTGATATTGTCGTGCCGCACGTCTTCAGCCAGGGAATTGGGGGCTCCCGCCGGCCAATCATAGGCAATGACATGCACAACGTTGCCCTGGCGGGCCAGATACTTTGCCAGCTTGCTCCATCGAAATCCGCCCACGCCTCCAAAGGGAGGAAATTTATAGGCAATAAGAAGCACTTTATTCATGCTGAGAGCCTGCCGGGTCTTCTTCTTGAAGTTCGATCAACGCGTGAAACTCTTTCAACGGCATGTCCAGGAATTTTTTTAGGGCTTGGGCATCCAACGCCTGCCCGTCGAAAATGACCGGCCCCAGCGACGATGCCCGGTAGTCTGTTATCTGCCGAATCGGGCGCACGAACAGGGCTTTATGGCCGGCTTCCAGGCGCTCGAAAATCACATTCGAGCCTCGCGACATGCCGAGCTCATAGAGATGATGGCATTGCGAAGAACGCACTCCCTCCGGGTTGAGCGCCACATTGGCCAACGCCAGCAGCTCCCGGTAGTGAGACCGGGCGGTTTCACGGGTTTCGACCGACGGATGGTAGAACAACGTGAAAGAGACATCCGGCATGGCAATGGCCATACATCGGACCTCATCCAGGAATAGCGTTTCTTCTTCCAGTTCGCGCTTCAGATAGTCGGATGTATGCACGCCCAGATCCATGCGGGCATAGGCTCCCGAGCAATAAACGGCAACCCTGTTTTTCCGAAGCGCCCGGCCTTCTTCACGGGCCGAAGAGATGCCGGGAAAGTAGATATTGTGGAAGCCCGTTATTTTTTCGGCATCGAACCGCGCCCCCGCTTGCCTGTAGGCCGACAACGCCCATGCATTGCCCAGCATCACTTCGTTTGCAGCCAGGTTGTCCTGGTGCGACACGAAGGCACGGTTGATGTAATAGCAGGAAAAAACATCCGCGGCGGATTTGAACCAGGCGCTCAAGAAGAACGTGGGCAGGCCATAAGAATGGCCGACCCATATGATCTTTTTCGGTTGCAGCGCCGCCAGGCGATCGAACGCAATCACGGCCTGCACGTACGGAAGCGACACCTTGTCGACCAGCTGCCTTTCTGCGCGGGGCAGCAGAAGGCTTCTTGCACGCAGGCGCAGAAGGCCCGCAATCGCTTTCCAGGCCGCCCGTACAGATCCCGGCGCGACGAAATCCAGCGGCTCGATTTGCAGCGGCTGCTCATCGATGAACAGGCTCTGCAGATTGCCGCGCAATTCCTGGTTTTTCGCGGAAGCCTCGGAAACGCAAAGCAGCGACACGCCGTGGGCCGCCCCCGCATGCCGGCCCGGCTTTCTGGTTGCGGCCACGAGCGAACGAAGCGCCCAGCGCAGCGCCAGCCAGGTAGTGGCTGGCTTATATTGAATTTCCGCGCTCGCGATCTTGTCTTGCAGCAGCTGCATCTGCAATTCGGAAAGATCGAGTGCCTGCGCGAGCGGGGACATGTGTTCTTTAACTGGAGTCATGCCGGCGAGATTCCGGGCCGCCTGCAAGGCAAGACGATCACGGCGCCCCCTCCGCGCCAACGATCTCGGCATAGGAGCCCACGCGGCGCACTTTGCCGTCGGCCAGTTCCACCACGCGATCACAGGCGCGCAGCGTGGTCAGGCGATGCGCGATCATCAGGATCGTGACGTCTCTTCCCAGCGCTTCGATAGACTCCATCACCATGGACTCCGTGCCGGTGTCCAACGCACTGGTCGCCTCGTCGAAAACGATGATGTCGGCTTGCTTGTACAGCGCGCGCGCGATTCCTATGCGCTGCCTCTGCCCGCCGGACAGCCGTACGCCGCGTTCTCCGACCACCGTGTCATAGCCGTCGGACAATGTGGAAACATACTGGTCGAGCTGGGCGCGCATCGCAGCATGCTCGACACGGCCGCGATCGACCTGTTCGACCGGCGCGCCGAAGGCTATGTTCTCGGCAATCGACGCATCAGCCAGGTAGATTGCCTGTGGAACATGGGCCAGCCGCGCCTGCCATGCGCGGCGCGATGCCGAATCGAGAGGCCGCCCATCCACCGCTATGACGCCGGACGATGGCTCCAGCAGGCCCATGATGAGGTCCATCAGCGTACTTTTTCCGCTTCCCGTCTTGCCGATGATGCCTACGCGGCTGCCTTTCGGAATATGCAGGTCAATGCCCCCGAGGACTTCGGGGCTGTCCGGCCGATAGCGAAAGGAAACGTTGCGCAGCACGACGCCAGAGCCGTCGTTCTGAATGACTTGCGGGCCGTTCCCTTCGAGGCCATCGGGCTTTGCCGGCATGGGCAGCTCGAGCAGCGCAATGACGTCAATCAGCACGGCGCGATTCCCGCTGACCTGGGCCCAGGATGTGTAAAGCTGCTGCATCCGGGGCAACAGCTTCTGGGCGCCAAAGGCCAATGCGCCCAATACCGGCACCTGGGACGCCAGGCCTGCTCCGTTTCTTGTGCCCCACCATGCCATGCCCACCAACAGGGCAATGCCTACAGACTCGATCACATAGCGCGGCACGACCCCCAGGAAAGCGTTGGAGGCCAGCGCGAGACGCTGGGTGGTGTTGACACTGACAAAGCGCGAGATGAACAAGGACTGCGAGCTGTCGAGCAGCACGTCTCGAATTCCGCCCAGCCCCTCTTGCACGGACCGGACACGCAACCCTTCGCTGCGGGAAATCAGCTTGCCGTTTTCCCGCAGGCGGCGCCGAACGAGATACGTCGTGACAAGGTACAGGCCGCCGAAGAACACCATTGCCACGATGGCCGCCGTTGCATCTATGCGCATCAGCACGGCTATGATCGCGACAACCACGGCCAGCGACGTCACCCCCAGCACCAATGGCGCGATTACGCCGCTTACGACCGTATTGGCCTTGTTCATACTGGCGATTACCTCGCTGGTATTCAAGGACACATGGTACGCATATGGCTGGTGAAGAATCCGGCGATAGATTTCCGCGCCGATATCCGCGCCCAACGCATAGCTGAACTTGTAGTTGACCCAGGCGAGCAAGGTCCGGATCACCGTTGAAACCACCGCGATGCCCACGAACATGAGGGACAGCGTGGTGAAGCTCATGTCGCAAAAGACACGGCCGGCGCCATCACCGCAAAATACTCCGTCGGCACCCATCACCGCGCCAAGGAACGGCACGATCATCCCCAGAGATGCCATCTCGGCCACCGAACCGAACAGCATCAGCACCAGCAGGCCCCAAAACTGCCACTTTCTGCGGGCAGACATCTGGCCATACAAGATGCGAAACGCTCCTATAATCGAATCCTGTTTTTTATCGTCACGGCGAGCCTGCTTTTTCATTTCGGTTTTTCTATAAAAATATCGAGCTGCCTGCAGCCCCTGCTTTACGGCGGAATTGATCGGTGACCCTTCCCGCCGCCCAGCTATGTGTGTCTCGCCCTGCTTCGAATTCGGCGCCAGCGCCATGGCCGGCGTTCATTCTGCCATGGGCAAAAATGCTTAACAACGAACCGATTCAGGCCGTTCCGCGGCTGTCCCGGCCCGAACAAATGTGATTGCGGACGACCTGCCCGCCCGATTACTTCCCGGCGCGGGTGGCATATATTTGACTATATTTCGCGCCCTGCCTTCGTGAAGGTATGGATCGAGTACATGCATTCCTGTTGATCCAACGGCAGGAATCGACTGGAGAACCGGTGAAATTGATCATGACCGGCGCCAGCGGCTATATCGGCCAGGCGCTGCTGCGGCAGGCCCGCGGCCAAGGACATCAGGTGGCGGTGTACGCACGCCGGCCCTTCGAATCCGGCGGCATCGCGGTACTGCCGTTCGGCGCTCCTGTCCCCGACGAATTCCGGCAGGCCGACGCCCTGATCAATCTGGCGGGCCGCGCCCACACCACCGACGCCGGCGGCGCCCATGACGCCTTCGACGAGGCGAACCACCAACTGCCCCTGCGGCTGGCCGAACAGGCGCGGCTGGCCGGCGTGCGGCGCTTCGTGCATGTCAGCTCGATCGGCGTGCATGGCAACGCCAGCGCGCAGCCGCTGACCGAAACGTCGCCGCTGGCGCCCGACACGCCCTATACCCGATCGAAGGTCAAGGGCGAACAGGCCCTGCAGGCCCTGTACGCGGCCACGCCGCAGGCGCTGGCCATTGTGCGCCCGCCCATGGTGTACGGCCCGGCCTGCCCCGGCAACTTCGCACGCCTGCGCAGGCTGCTGCAAACCGGCCTGCCCCTGCCCTTTGGCGCCATCGATGCCCGCCGCTCGTTCATGTTCGTGGCCAACCTGGCCGATTTTCTGCTGCATTGCGCGGCGCACCCGGACGGCCATGGCATCTACGTGGCGGCCGACGGATCCGACTACGCCGTGCCCCAGTTGCTGCGCGCCATGGGCCGCGAATTGGGCCGGCCGGCGCGGCTGTTCCCGATGCCGCCCGCCTGGCTGCGCGGCGCGGCGCGGCTGGCCGGCCTGCGGCGCGAAATGGACAGCCTGACGCGCCCCCTGCTGGTGGACTGGGCCCGCGCCCGCACGACGCTGGGCTGGGCCCCGCCGGCAAGCCCCGAAGCCGCGTTGCGCCTGAGCCTGGCCTGAAGGGCGGCTGCGCCCCCGAAGCGCGGGCATCCGCTCAGGCCGATGCCCGGGCCGACGCCTCGCCGTTGCGGCGCGGATACGTCAGCGCCAGCATCACACTGACCCAGATGGCATAGAACGATACCGTGCGCATGCCGCGGAACATCAGCTCGGTCAGGCCGAAAATGGCGAACCCCAGGCAGATGCTCAGGCCCATGGCGGCCGCCGTGCGGATGGCCCGGTCGTCGTGCCCCAGGCGGCGGGCGAAATACCAGGCCGGCAGCAGGTAGATGACCAGCAGGCCGAACAGCAGGCCCACGGTGCCGTACTGCGCCAGCACATAAAGCATGTCGTTGTGGGTTTCGCCGTAAGTCCGCGCCACATCGGCCGACACCACGCCGCGCTTCTGCAGAGCATCCAGCGTGGGCTCGAAACCCCGCTCGCCCACGCCGAACAGCGGGCTGGTTTTCCACATTTCAATGGCCGCACGGGCCAGCTGCACGCGCACGCAGACCGAGGTATTGCGCAGTTCGTGCACCTGGCATTCCTTCCATTGCTTGACGCCGGCCTCGACGCGATCATTCAGCGCATCATTGGCCGCGAAGATGCCGCAGCCCACCGCCACCGCCACGCCCACCGCCGCCAGCCGGCGCGACCAGGGCACGCGATTGTAGGCACAGACGCCGATCAGCAGAAAAACCGGAATGGCCAGCCAGCCCGAACGGGTCTCGGACGCGATGAAACCGGCCAGGGCCAGGCCGCCCACCGCCAGCTTCAGCGCGATCTCGGTGCGCTGCCAGCGCGTCAGGCGCCAGCCGATCGACAGCCATGCCATGACCGCGAACAACAGCGTCAGGTTGCCGAAGGTGACCGCGTTGTAGGGCGTGTACGCGGCCGTATTGGGGCGCGAGCCCGCCAGGAACGGCGGGAACAGCAGCAGCCACGCGGCCGTGGCGGCGCCGGCCAGCAGCCCCCACTGGATGTGGCGCAGCGTGGCGGGGCGCGAATACAGCAGCAGCCAGGTCATGGGCAGCATGGCGGCGGCGCGGATGGCGCGTTCGAGGCCCGCGCCGCTGAACTGGCCGTGATAGGCCTGGCTGGCCAGCACCGACGCCAGCACCAGGGCCATGCCCACCCCCAGCGGCTTCCAGGTGTCCCAGAAGCCAGGCATGCGCCACGACGGCGCACGCGCCATCCCGGCCAGCCCCACCACACAGGCCACCATCAGCGTATAGAAAATGACGCTGGCCGCGCTGGACACTGTCATCAGCAGCGGCGGCGATACCGCAATAAGGAGCGGCAGAATAGCGGCCCAGCTTATTCGTAAGAACACCTAAAACTCCGTGCGCAGGCTGCGCGTAAGAGCCGCCATGCAATATCTAATGTCGGCCGCAATTTTAGCCGTATCTAAATATTAAATTGCGATACATCACATTATTAAATGCTAACGTGTTGCAGAAGTGCCGCGAATGACGCGTTTGCCCCGTTGGCGTGACAACTGCGTCCATCAGGGCCACAATGGACTGGAGCACATAAGGAGACAACCATGCGCATAGCCGATGCCCAATGGATTCCCTCCACCCCACATCAAACGTGGGATGCCTTGATGGACCCCGAGGTGCTGCAAAAGTGCCTGCCGGGATGTGTCAAAGTCGAACGCCGCACCCCCACCGAATACGCGCTTTCCCTGCATGCCAGCGTAGGGGGTGTAGAAGCCGGTTACGAAGGCGAGGTGCTGCTGTCCGAACTGAACCCGCCCCACAGCTGTTCGCTGGCCTTCGAGGGCAAGAGCCAGACGGCCTGCCTGGCCATCGGCACCGCCCAGCTCACCCTTACCCCCAAAGACGAGGGCACCCGGCTGGCGTACACCGTGGCCGCCATGGCGGGCGGAACCCTGAGCAAAGTGGGCGAACCCATCCTGATGAAGGCCGGCGGCAAGCTGGTCGAGAAGTTCTTCGGCGCCTTCATCGACCACATGGCCAGGCTACCGCGCACCGCCCCGCCGCCCGAGCCCGAAGAGCCCGAGCACGGGCTGGCGTCGTCGCGCTGGTCATGGCTGGCCGTGGCGGCGGTGGTGCTGGTCATCCTGGGTTATCACGCGCTGTATAAATAGGTGAAATCCCTAAGCCTGCGATGATATCCTTGGCGCCATGACGACGCCCGCCGCGCCCGCGCCCGACACTTCCCCCGAACCTCCCCGCTCCCGGCGCGACCTGCTGATGGCCATGGCCGGCGTCTCGGCCACCGTGGTGCTGGCCGCATTCGATTCCACCATCGTCAGCACCACCCTGCCGCGCGTGGCCGAAGCCCTCAACGGCATGGCCCTGTACGCCTGGGTGGGCACCGGCTACCTGCTGGCCACGGCCGCCTCCATCCTGATCTTCGGCCGGCTGGGCGACCTGTTCGGGCGCAAGCCGCTGATGCTGCTGTCGGTGTCGATCATCGCCCTGGGCTCGATCGCCTGCGGCCTGGCCCAGTCCATGGAACAGCTCATCGCGTTCCGCACCCTGCAGGGCATCGGCGGGGGCATGATGATCGCCACCGCCTTCGCCGCCCCCGCCGACCTGTTCCCCGACGCCAAAGAACGGGTGCGCTGGCTGGCGCTGGTGTCCGCCGCCTTTGCCATGGCCAGCGGCGTGGGGCCGCTGCTGGGCGGCGCGGCCACGCAGGCGCTGGGCTGGCGCGCGGCCTTTTTCATATCCCCCATCGCGGCGGTGGCGGCGCTGTTCCTGCTGGCGCGCTATTTCCCGCGCATCCGGCCGCTGCACGCCGGGCAAGGCGGGCAGCGGGTCGACTGGCTGGGCAGCGTACTGCTGGTCATCGCCGTCAGCGCGCCGCTGGCGGCCATGGAACTGGGCTTTGCCTCCGGCGCCCACGCGCACCCCATGCTGGCCCTGGCCCTGGCGCTGGCCGGGGTGGCCGCCATTGCCTTGCTGCTGCCCTACGAAAAGCGGGTGGCCTCGCCCATCTTCCCGCTGCGCGTCATCGCCCAGCGCGAGTCGCAGCTGCTCAACCTGGCCGGGCTGGCCGTGGGCGCGGTGATGTTCATCCTGATCTTCTACAGCCCGCTGCTGCTGCAGGCCGAAATGGGCTACACCCCCAGCCAGGCCGGCCTGCTGCTGACGCCGCTGGTGGCCGCCATTCCGGTGGGCAGCATCATCAACGGACAATTGTTTCCCAAGCAGAGCGAGCCGCAGCGCCTGATGGTGTTCGGCGGCGGCCTGCTGGCGGCGGGCTCGCTGATGGTGCTGGCGTTCGGCCCGGGCACGTCCACGGCCTGGATCCTGGCGGCGTTTTTCGTCAACGGCTGCGCCCTGGGCTTCTTGCTGCCCAACCTGACGCTGTTCATACAGATGCTGAGCGAGCGCCGCGACCTGGGCGTAGCGTCGGCGCTGGTGCAGACCACGCGCGCCATCGGCAGCGCGGCCGGCACGGCGCTGGTCGGCATTCTCATCGGGCGCAGCTCGGTGCTGGACGGCGTGCGCATCGGCCTGGTGTTCTGCGCGGTGCTGGCAGTGGGCTGCGCCTATCTGGCGCACCGCGTCAAGATGAAAAACATCCTGACCCGTGCCGCCGCCCGGCACAAACCCTGACTGGAACCCTGACACATGCGTCGTCGCGATTTGCTGGACCTGCTGCTGCTGGCGGCGGTATGGGGCGGTTCTTTCCTGTTCATGCGCATTGCCGTGCCCGAGTTCGGGCCCGGCCCGCTGATGGAATTGCGCGTCGGGCTGGCCGCGCTGACGCTGTTGCCGCTGGCCATGTTGCGCGGCCGGCTGCCGTTGATCGCGCGCCACTGGAAGGCCGTTCTGGTGGTGGGCGCCCTGAATTCCGCCATCCCCTTCCTGCTGTACGCCTACGCCGCGCAGTCGCTGGGGGCCGGCTTCATGTCGGTGGCCAACGCCGTCACGCCGGTGTGGGGCGCCGTCATCGGCTGGCTGTGGCTGAAAGACCGCCTGCCCTGGACCCGCGCGCTGGGCCTGGCCGTGGCCATGTCGGGCATCGTGGTGCTGGTCTGGGACAAGCTCGATTTCGGCGCCGGGGGACATGGCCCGGCCGTGCTGGCGGCCGTGTCCGCCCCCTTGTTCTACGGCATCGCCGCCAACTGGGCCAAGCGCTTCCTGGGCAACGTCGACGCCCTGTCCAACGCCACCGGCAGCATGATGGCGGCCTCGCTGGTGCTGGCGCCGCTGGCCATCGCCACCTGGCCGGCCGAGCCGGTGTCGTGGCAAGCCTGGGGCGCCACCATCGCACTGGCGCTGGTGTGCACGGGCACGGCGTACATCATGTTCTTCCGGCTGATCGCCAGCGTGGGCCCCACCGGCGCGGTCAGCGTCACCTTCCTGGTGCCGGTGTTCGGGGTGCTGTGGGGCGTGTGGTTCCTGGACGAAGTGCTGACGCCGCAGATCCTGGCCGGCGCCGCCGTCATTCTGGTGGGCACCGCCCTGGCGCTGGGGCTGGTGCGCTGGCCGCGCCGCCAGGTATCGGGCTCCGCGGGCGCCTGATACTGCTGTCGTACGGTGTCAGGCACCTGGCGGAGCCTGACACCTGGGCACACCTGGGTGCGTCGCAATGTCAATTTGAAACAAAAGCGACAATTTTTGTAGTTTCTCGATAGCGCCAGGTAAAGGTTGTTAGGATTCCGCTGCCCCCGGCACGGTGTCCGCCGGCCCGCCCAGCGCGGGCGCGCCAGGGTTGCGCTGTACCGGTAATCCACCGCACAACGACACACCCATGGACGTCAAATCACTCGAAAGGTCCGGAAAGGTCGCCGCGCTGCGACGTGGCGGCGAGATCCTGCTGATCGGCCCCTGGGACGTGTTCCTGGGCGTGGCGCCGCGGCTGCTGATACAGGATGCCTCGCGCCTGCGCGCGGTGCTTTACCCGCACCTGCGCGACGACAGCGCGCTGGCCAAGCTGACCACCATGGCGCGCCAGATCATCTGCATGGGATCGGTGGCCGGCCATTATTCCCCGCAACAGGCCCTGGAGCAGATGGTCGGCTTGCTGCAGGCCGGCCAGATATCCGCGATGACCGTGCCCGACACCTCGGGCAGCGACGAGAACATCAACATACAGCGGGCCGCGCTGACGGGGATTCGGGCCGGGCCCGTGTCGCAGTGGCCGCTGGCCGAACGCTTCAGCTACGTGCTGGAACGGTCGCCCTACTACATGTCCGACGCATTGGGCGCCGAACTCAGAAGGACATTCAACGAAAGAACCCTGGCCCTGGTGGTGGGCACGCTGGTGGTATGGGCCGGATCGCACGCGATCGGCATAGGCTTCGTGGCCGACGCGGCGCTGCTGGCGATCGGCTTCTCGCTGGCCGGCTGGGCGATTTTCGACGGCGTCAAGTTCCTGGCCAAGTTTTTCAACCTGACCATGAATGCCTCCAGCGAACAAGAACTGGAGCAGGCTGCCAAGCAATTTGCCGACGGCGTCACGGCCATCGGCGTGGGCGCGCTGATCGCGCTGCTGACGCGCGGGGCGGGACGGCTGGCGCGCCGGCCCGCGGGGCACTCGACGCCGAGGCCGGCAGAACCCGCGCAAACGCCCAAGCAGGCCGCCGGCGCCGGACAGCAGCCGTCCCGCTTGAGCACGGCCGAGTTGAACCGGCAGGCAGTCAAGAATTACGGTATTCCAGATACGCTGAGTGCTCACCAGGCACGCCACATACCGCCCGTTGCCGATGGACGCAGTGTGCTAACCGCTGATCCGGCCGATTTATTGAGAGGATTGCACGAAGGGCAGTATCCTATCTTGCGACAACCCAAACCCGGCCAGGTGATGGTGAACTTCGGCCGGCCTATCGGAGAGTTCTGGAATTTGTCCGGAACGCCGACGCGTGTGGGCCCGACGAATTTCGGATCGGTTTTGTATGGTAAAAAAGGCGCCCATATCGTGCCGGCCAATCCAGTACAGTGGTAATCATGGATTATCAAGCGCTTATGAATGCCTCCCGGTGGATTGCCAAGAACAATCTGACCGACAAAGTCTGCGCCGTCCGTGTCGGCTGGGACAACGGCACATCCAAACTGACCGTCATCTACTACGTGGATGGCCCGCCGACGGAAGACGAAGAAGACGAGTGCGAAATCACCATGGCGGAATTGCTGGCGCAATTTCCCGACGTCGTGCAAGCCGATACCGAGTGCCTGGACTACGCTGGCAAGCAGGCCGAACTGCGCCGCATGGAAGGGCTGGCCTACCTGCGCGAAGACAAGCCCCGCGCCTGACCCAGTATGGTGCGGAGCCCGGCGACGGCGAGCAGTACGGCAGGCACCGGTTCAACCATCGACTTCGTCGAGTAGGCAAGGTCATGACCATCATCGCCAAATGAGCCAGGCTTCCATCGACTCCGCACGCTGGGTGCCTTGCGACTCGCGTTCCGACATGCAGGCGCGCACCGCCGACCTGGCCGTCATCGACACACTGGAAACCGCCGACGCCAACGAATGGGGGTACCTGCAGTGGAACGACGGCCGGTGCCTGCAGGTGGGGTACGCGAACATCGGGCTGGCGCCGCAAGCTGCCATCAGCAACGGCGACATCGTGATCGGCATCAACGAATGCGTGGCGGCCTATCGCCGCGCCGACGGCGCGCGGCATTTCTCTTACCGGATGCCGTTCGCCTTTCATGAATTCCTGCGCACCGGCGACCCGCTGATCGCGCGAGATGAACTGGGCTTCGTCGGCCTGGCGCCGGACGGCACCGAGAAATGGTCGTTCTTCACCACCGGCCCGATCGCCCGCTGCGGCCTCACGCCCACGCACATCACCGGGGAAACGGTCGAGGGCGAGAAATTTTCGTTCACCCTGCCATAACTGACGAAGGATACGGGCCATGGCGAATGGACTCTACCCCGAAGCCGTACAGGGCGTGAAGCAGGTGTGCATCGATTTCCTGGCCGGAAAGGCAAGCATCGAACAAGCCCAGGCGGCGTTGCATGCGGCCGAACAGATCATCGTGGGGCTCGACGAAAAGTGGCTGCGGGCGCTGCTTTTCCAGGCGGAGAACAGGCTGGAAGAGATCCGATTCACGGTCTCGGACGACCAGCAGGCGGAAGCCGCCGCCGAGGTCGTGCGCCATGTCCTGCATGCCATCAGGCAGCCGCCGCCATCTCAGTCGCACGGTGTCAGGCACCCTTGACGGGAGCCTGACACCTGGCAAGAGTCAGTATTCCCCCGAGCGCCCCGTCAACGCCACGCCGATGCGCAGCAAGGTGTACGACACGGCATCCACACAGCGGCGCAGCCAGCCGCGCCGCTGGTAGTCCAACGGCCGCACGAAGCGCCCGCCCGCGGCAATGGCGTCTTCCAGGCGCTGCTGCAAGTCCCAGGCGAAGGGCTGGTTGTCGACCACCACGTTGGCCTCGCGCGCCAGCAGCAGGCTGAACGGATCCAGGTTGGACGAACCCACCGTGGCCATGTTGTCGATGACCGCCACCTTGGCGTGCAGGTAGCCGGGCATGTACTCGTAGATCTCGATGCCGCCGCGCAGCAGCTGGTCGTACAGCGAGCGGGTGGCGTAGTACTGCATGTGGTATTCGATCTTGCCCTGCAGCAGCAGGCGCACGCGCACGCCGCGCGCGGCCGCCCGCAGCAGTGCCTTGCGGAACTGGCGGCCGGGAAAGAAATACGCGTTGCCGATCAGGATGTCGCGCCGCGCGTGCTGAATGCCGTACAGGTAGGCGCGCTCGAAGGTCTGCCGGAAGCGCAGGTTGTCGCGCAGCACCAGGGCCGCGCGCTGGCGGCCCGCCGGCGGGGCGGAGCGCCGGGGGGGCCGGGCCAGGCGCAGGCGCACCCATTCGCGCGGATGGCGCCGCAGGCGCGCCCAGCTCAATCGCACCCACAGCAGGTCTTGCGCGCGCACCGCATCGTCCACCAGCGAGCCCCGCACCTGCACGGCAAAATCGAAGCGCGCGCCCGGGATGTTGTCGCAAGGGTCCAGGTCGTCGTAGTCGTCGACGATGTTGATGCCGCCGACAAAGGCGATGCTGCCATCCACCACCGCCACCTTGCGGTGCAGGCGGCGCAGCCGGCTGCGCGACGGCACCAGGCGGCCGTACCAGGGCGGTTCGGGCCGATAGACGCGGCAGCGCCCGCCCGCCGCCGTGATGCGGTCGCCCACGGCGCGGGCGGTGTCGGTGCTGCCGAAGCCGTCGAGCACCACGCGCACCTTCACGCCGCGCCGGGCCGCCCGTTCCAGGCTTTGCAGCACGCGCTCGCCGGTGCGGTCGATCAGGAAAATATAAGTTTCCAGGTGCACGCTGACGCGGGCGGCGTCGATGGCCCGGCACAGCGCCGGAAAGAAATCGGCGCCATTCTGCAGCAGTTCAATGGCGTTGTCGTCGGTCCAGTCCAGCCTGACGATATCTGCCTTCACGGCAACTCAAGCTCCGCCAGCAGGGGGGCATGGTCGGACAATTTGGCCCACTCGCGGCCGCGCAGTACGCGCGCGCTGCGCACGGCGAAGCCGCGCTGGTAGATGCGGTCGAGCCGAAACCAGGGGAACACAGCCGGAAAGGTGCGCGGCGGCGGCAGCGGGCAATAGGCGCCGCCCATGCCCAGCTGGTTGTTGCGTTCCATCACCGCCACATTGTTGGGCACGCCGCGCAGCACGTTGCCCAGCCGCCGCACCGAATCGCGCAGGCGGGGCAGTTCGCCGCCATGGCTGCGCGGCGCATTGGCAAAGACTTCGTACAGGCCCAGCTGCTGCACGAACAGCGGCGCCAGGCGGTCGCCCCAGTCGTTGAAATCGCCCGCCACCAGGATGGGATCGCCCTCGGGCACCAGCCGGCTGATGCGGTCGGTAAGCGCCTGGATCTGGCGGGTGCGGCTGCCCGCGAACAGGCCCAGATGCACCACGAAACAGTGCACGTCGCGGCCCTCGACCTCGATGCGGGCGTGCAGCAGCCCGCGCTGTTCGAGCCGGTGATCGGAGATGTCCTGGTTCTCGTGTTCCATGATGGCATAGCGCGACAGCAGCGCATTGCCATGGTCGGAGCGGTTGCGGATGGCATTGCAGCCATAGGCCACGTCCAGCCGCAGCGCGGCCGCCAGCGATTCGTGCTGGGCATCCAGAAGGGAAATGTGGTCGTTGCGGCCCTGCACTTCCTGCAGGAAGACCAGGTCGGGGCGCAGGCCGTACAACCCCAGGCGCAGATCGTTCAACGATTCGCGCCGGCCCAGGGACGAGCGGCCCTTGTGGATGTTGTAGCTGACTACGCGGATAAGCGACATGAACCGAATGGCGCCTTTTCTTATTGGGTGGGCGGGACGGCGCAGGCCACCTCGCCCCCGGGATAGCGGGCGGGCGCCGCGGCATGGCCGGCGGCACCCTCTGCCCCCAGATTACTTCATTTCACTTCGACATTGCGCAGGCGGATGTGCAGTTCGCGCAATTGCTTCTCGTCGACCTCGGACGGCGCCTGCGTCAGCAGGCACTGCGCGCGCTGGGTCTTGGGGAAAGCGATAACGTCGCGGATCGACTCGGCGCCGGTCATCATGGTAACAATGCGGTCCAGGCCGAAGGCGATGCCGCCGTGCGGAGGCGCGCCGTACTGCAGGGCGTCGAGCAGGAAGCCGAATTTCTCGCGGGCCTCTTCGGCGCCGATCTTCAGGGCGCGGAACACCTTGCTCTGCACTTCTTCGCGGTGGATGCGCACCGAGCCGCCGCCGATTTCCCAGCCGTTGAGCACCATGTCGTAGGCCTTGGCGAACGCCTTGCTGGGATCGGATTCCAGGAAGTCTTCGTGGCCGTCTTTGGGGCTGGTGAACGGATGGTGCGCGGCGGTGTAGCGGCCGTCTTCCTCGTCGTATTCGAACATGGGGAAGTCCACCACCCACAGCGGCTTCCACTCGGTGGAAGCCAGGCCGGCCTTCTTGCCGAATTCGCTGTGGCCGATCTTGACGCGCAGCGCGCCGATGGCGTCGTTGACGATCTTGGCGCGGTCGGCGCCGAAGAAAATGATGTCGCCGCTTTGCGCGCCGCTGCGCTTGAGCAGTTCGGCCAGCGCGGCATCGTGCAGGTTCTTGACGATGGGCGACTGCAGGCCTTCACGGCCCTTGCCTGCGTCGTTGACCTTGATGTACGCCAGGCCCTTGGCGCCGTAGATGCCCACGAACTGCGTGTAGGCGTCGATTTCGCTGCGCGACAGCTCGGCGCCGCCCGGCACGCGCAAGGCCACCACGCGGCTGCCCGGCGCCGTGGCGGCGGCCGCGAACACCTTGAAGTCGACATCGCGCATGACGTCGGTGACGTCGGTGAATTCGAGGTTCACGCGCAGGTCGGGCTTGTCGGAACCGTAGCGCTGCATGGCTTCGGTCCAGGTCATCTGGGGGAACGGCGCGGGCAGCTCGACGTTCTGCACGGTCTTGAAGACGTGGCGGATCATGTCTTCGAAGATCTGGCGGATCTCGACTTCGTTCAGGAACGAAGTCTCGCAGTCGATCTGGGTGAATTCAGGCTGGCGGTCGGCGCGCAGGTCTTCGTCGCGGAAGCACTTGGTGATCTGGTAGTAGCGGTCGAAACCCGACACCATCAGCATCTGCTTGAACAGCTGCGGGGACTGCGGCAGCGCGAAGAAATGCCCGGCGTTGACGCGCGAGGGCACCAGGTAGTCGCGCGCGCCTTCCGGCGTGCTTTTGGTCAGCATGGGGGTTTCGATGTCGATGAACCCGAGCTGGTCCAGGAACTTGCGCACCTCGATCGACACGCGGTAGCGCAGCATCAGGTTGCGCTGCATCTGCGGGCGGCGCAGGTCGAGCACGCGATGCGTCAGGCGCGTGGTTTCGGACAGGTTGTCGTCATCGAGCTGGAACGGCGGCGTGATCGAGGCGTTGAGGATCTCGACCTCTTTGCACAGCACTTCGATTTCGCCCGACGCCAGTTCCGGGTTGGCCGTGCCTTCGGGGCGCAGGCGCACCAGGCCCGTGACGCGGATGCAGAACTCGTTGCGCAGGCGCTCGGCGGTGGCGAAGGCGGCGTTGTCGGGATCGAACACGATCTGCGCCAGCCCCGCGCGATCGCGCAGGTCGATGAAGATGACCCCGCCGTGGTCGCGGCGGCGGTTCACCCAGCCATACAGGGTGACAGTCTGGCCGAGATGATCGCGGCAAACCTCGCCGGTGTAGCAGGTACGCATTGCGGGATGACTCCTAGGTGCTGTGTTCAGCGTGAAAAGGTTACGAATCGACGGCCGGGGCCGTCGGGATGGGGGCGGCTGCCGGGGCCGGTTGGGCCGGCGGCGCCACGACGCCCATGGAAACGATGTACTTCAGGGCGGCGTCCACGCTCATCTGCAATTCGACGACGTGGTCGCGCGGCATCATCAGGAAGAACCCGGACGTGGGGTTCGGCGTGGTGGGCACATAGACGCTGACGTGTTCGCCCGGCAGGTAGCCGGCGACTTCGCCGCCGGGCGCGCCCGTCAGGAATGCGATGGTCCACGAGCCGGCGCGCGGGTACTGCACCAGCACCGCCTGGCGGAACGCCTGGCCATTGGGCGCAAGCACCGTGTCGCTGACCTGCTTGACCGAATTGTAGATGGAGCGCACCAGCGGGATGCGGCCCAGCAGGGCTTCCCATTGTTCGACCAGGGTGCGGCCCAGCAGGTTGGCGGCGAACATGCCGGTCAGCAGCACCACCAGGATGACCAGCACGAAGCGAAAGCCCGGGATGTCGATGCCGAGCAGGGATTGCGACGACAAGAAGCTGGGCACGAAGCCCTCGAGGGTGGCGATCAGCAGGCCCAGCACCCAGATGGTGATGGCCAGCGGAACCCAGATCAGCAACCCGGTGATGAAATACTTCTTGAAAACGCGCATACGGCTTGGCCTGTGTGGCGGTCAGGAAGACGCGGCGGGAGCCGGGGCAGCCGGGGCGGCGCTGTCGCTCTTGGCGGGCGTGTCGCTTTTGGCCGGCGCGTCGGCCTTGGGGGCGCTGGCGCCGGCCTTGGCGCCGTCGGACTTGGCCTGGCTGCCGCCGTTGCGGAAATCGGTGACATACCAGCCCGAGCCCTTGAGCTGGAAGCCGGCCGCGGTGACCTGCTTGGCAAAGGTGGCCTGCCCGCACTCGGGGCAAACCGACAGCGGCGCATCGGAAAACTTCTGCAGTACGTCTTTGGCATGGCCGCAGGCGCTGCATTTGTAGGCATAGATAGGCATGGTTGGGAATTTCCAGGCGCACCGGCGCATCAAAAACCGCCATTTCACCGCCCACGGCAAGCGGGCAGCGGCCAGGCGGCGCCGGATCAATACGGGAAAGACTTGAATTTTAGCGGTTTTTGCCAAAAAGGCCGTATCAGCGCCCCACCGGCAGCAGGAACATGCCGGCCGCCACCAGAGTGGGCGCCAGCGCCGACAGGAACAACCGGCCCGCCGAGATGGCCTCGTTGGGGAAATACGGCCGCAAAATGGCGTAGCCGGCCGGATTGGGGGCGTTGGCGATAACGGTAAGCCCGCCGCCGGTGACGGCGCCGGCCACCAGCATGTAATGCCAGACGGGGCTGGCGCCTTCGACCAGCGAGCCCAGGTAGGTCAGCGCGGCGTTGTCGGTAATAGCGGTCAGCGCCGTCGCCCCCCAGAACAGCACGGCGGGCTCCAGGCCGCCCAACAGGTCTTGCAGCCACCATTTCTGCAGGCCGCCCAGCACCACCAGCCCGGCCAGGAAGAAGCCCACCATCAGCCCTTCGCGGATCAGCAGGCGGTCTTGATGGCGCCGATAGGCGTGCGCGAAACCGATGAACATCATCATCAGGCCCAGGAACACGGCGGGATGGTGGGCCGTCATGACCACGCCCACCAGGAACACCAGGTGGACCAGTATGACCGGCCAGGGCGCCGGCGGGCGCGACGAAGGCGAATCTTCAGCGGCGTTGACGCCGCTGCCGGTGCCGATGGCGTGGGCGGTCAGCGCGTCGCGGCAGATCCATGTCAGGATGCCGGCATTGATGCCCACCGCGATGGCGGCGCGCCAGCCGAAGTGGGTGGACATGAAAGCCGTGTCCCAGCCGAAGGTCGAGGCCACCATCAGCACGGGCGGGGCCGCGTAGGCGGTCAGCACGCCGCCGATCGACACATTGACGAACAGCACGCCCAGCGCCAGGTATTTGAAGCGGGTGTGGCCGGCCACACGGAAATAGCCGTCGCGCAGCAGGATGGCCGCCAGCGTCATGGCGGCCGGCTCGGTAATGAACGAGCCGCCCAGCGGCACCACCGACATCACCACGAAGAAGGTGGCCACGTCGCGCTGCAGCGGCAGCAGGCGCGCCAGGCCGCGCACCAGCATGCCCACCAGTTCCAGTATGGGACGGCTGGCGGCCACCACCATGATCACGAATACGAACAGCGGCTCGGTGAAGTTGCGCGTATCCATGTACTGGATGGCGGTTTCGCTGCCGCGCAGCAGCGCCATGCAGACGATCAGCACGAAGGCCCACACGCCGAACACGGCCTCGACTTCGGACAGCAAGTGCCAGCAACCCGAGTGCGGGCCGTTGCGATGCGCCAGGCGCGCGAACACGGGCACCGAGAACGTGTGGATCACGGCCACCGCGAACAGTACGGTGGCGACAAGTTCGATTGTGTCAGGCATTAGCAGGAAACCCAGGAACGGACGCTCGCGGCCGCGGCAGGCCGGGTCCGCATGCGCGAAAACTGTCGGACTATACCGCAGGGCCCCGTCATCGCAGCAGGTGCGCGCCTTTCTCGGCGATCATGACGGTGGGCGAATTGGTGTTGCCCGAGGTGATGGTGGGCATGATGGACGCGTCGATCACGCGCAGCCCCTGCAGGCCGTGCACGCGCAGCTCGGGGTCTACCACCGCCAGTGCATCCACGCCCATTTTGCAGGTGCCGACCGGATGGAAAATGGTGGTGCCGATGTCGCCGGCGGCGCGCGCCAGTTCGTCGTCGGTCTGGCAGGCGCTGCCCGGTTTGTATTCTTCGGGGGCGTAGCGCGCCAGGGCCGGCTGCGCCACGATGCGGCGGGTCAGGCGCAGGCTTTCGGCGGCCACGCGGCGGTCGGCCTCGGTGGCCAGGTAGTTGCACAGGATCTCGGGGTGGTCGTCGGCCTGCGGGCTGGTGATGCGCACATGCCCCCGGCTGGTGGGACGCAGGTTGCACACCGATGCGGTAAAGGCCGGAAACGCATGCAGCGCGTCGCCGAATTTTTCCAGCGACAGCGGCTGCACATGGTATTCGACGTTGGCGCGCGCCTGGTCGGGGCCCGAACGCGCGAAGGCGCCCAGCTGCGAAGGCGCCATGCTGAGCGGGCCGCGCCGCCACAGGGCATATTGCGCCGCCATCATGGCCTTGCCCCACAGGGTGCCCGCGATGGCGTTCAGCGTCTTGGCGCCGGTCACGCGGTAGATCATGCGCAGCTGCAGATGGTCTTGCAGGTTCTCGCCCACGCCGGGCAGGTCGTGCACCACCGGCACGCCGCGGGCCTGCAGCAGGGCCGCCGGCCCCACGCCCGACACCTGCAGCAGCTGCGGCGACCCGATGGCGCCGGCGGCCAGAATGACTTCGGCGCGCGCGCGGGCGATTTTTTCAGTGCCGTCTTCCAGGCGGAACGCCACCCCCTCGGCGCGGCGGTTCTGGAACACCACGCGCGACACCCGCGCGCCGGTCATGATGTGCAGGTTCGGGCGCCCGGCCGCCGGCTTCAGAAAGGCGCTGGCCGCGCTCCAGCGCAAGCCGCGACGCTGGTTCACCTCGAAATAATCGCAGCCTTCGTTGTCGCCCTGGTTGAAGTCGGATACCGGCGCAATGCCGGCCTGCGCCGCCGCGTCGCGGAAAGCATCGAGCAAGTCCCACGACAGGCGCTGGCGCTCGACCCGCCATTCGCCGTCGCCGCCGTGGAATTCGCTGGCGCCGGCGTGGTGGTCTTCGCTGCGCTTGAAGAAGGGCAGCACGTCGTCCCAGCCCCAGCCGGGGTTGCCCTGCGCGGCCCAGCCGTCGTAGTCGGCGCGCTGGCCGCGCATGTAGATCATGCCATTGATCGACGAGCTGCCGCCCAGCACGCGGCCGCGCGGGTAGCCCAGGCTGCGGCCGTTCAGGCCGGGGTCCGGGTGGGTGCGGTAGCACCAGTCGGTGCGCGGATTGCCTATGCAGTACAGGTAGCCCACCGGGATGTGGATCCAGTGCCAGTTGTCGCGGCCGCCGGCTTCCAGCAGCAGCACGCGCTTGCCGCCGTCGGCCGACAGGCGGTTGGCCAGCAGGCAGCCGGCCGACCCGGCGCCCACCACGATGTAATCGAACACCAGATCGGTACCGCCGGGATCGGTGGCCATGGAATGTGTCTCCCCTTGTGGGTATGCCGGCGCGACGCGCGACCGGCTGCATGGTGCTGCGTTGTAGAACACAAGCGTACCGCTGCCTACCCGGATACGCCCTAATGGCGCGGACCCGGCGCACTGGCGCGGTGCGCGGCTTTGACCAGACGTAACAACGATTGAAAGATCCGAGCGTAGCACCCATGATTTTGTTCAGTTTCTTGTAAGCCACGCGCCGGGCCGGCGCTTGCAGGCCGCCCGCGCCTCCACCGGAGCCCGCCATGCCAGCGACCCGTCCCGCAGCTTCCCCATCACCGGTTTTTTCGCGCCGCCACGCACTGGCGGCCCTGGCCGCCACCCTGGCGCTGGCCGCCGCGCCCGTCCAGGCCGCCGAGCCGGTCAAACTGGACGTGCCCTTCGTGCCTACGCCCGAAGACGCCGTCGCCAAGATGCTGGACATGGCCTATGTCGGCCCGCAGGACACCGTCATCGACCTGGGCTCGGGCGACGGCCGCATCGCCATCGCCGCGGTGCGCGACCGCAAGGCCACGCAGGCCACCGGCATCGACATCGATCCCGAACGCATCGCCGAGGCCCGCGCCAACGCCAGGAAGGCGGGCGTGCAGGACCGCGTGCGCTTCGTGCAGCAGAACCTGTTCGAAACCGACATCTCGAAAGCCACCGTGCTGACCATGTACCTGCTGCCCGACGTGAACCTGAAGCTGCGCCCGCGCATTCTCAGCGACCTGGCGCCGGGCACGCGGGTGGTGTCGCACGCTTTCACCATGGGCGACTGGGACAGCGACCAATACGAAACGGTGGACGGCCGGTCGCTGTATTTGTGGATCGTGCCCGCCAAGGTGGCCGGCACCTGGCAGATCCGGCATCCCGGCGGCCCGATCACGGTGCAGATGGCGCAGCACTTCCAGAAAGTCACCGCCACCGCGCGGCGCGACGACGCGCAGCTGGGCGTGTCGCAGGCCCGGCTGCGCGGCGACCGCCTGAGCCTGGTGCTGGACGACGGCGGCAAGCCGCTGCAGTTCGTGGGCCAGGTGCGCGGCGACACCATCGTCGCGCTGGCGGCCGACGGCGCCGAACAGGGCTGGCAGGCCAGCAGGCAGGCCCGATGAGCGCGGCCGCCCCGCCGGGCCGCTCCGGCGGCCTGTCGGTGCTGGACGCTGTGGCGGTGCTGGTCGGCGTGGTCATCGGCATCGGCATTTTCGGCTTCCCGCCCCTGGTGGCGCAGCATGCCAGCTCGCCCGCCATGTATATCCTGCTGTGGCTGGCCGGTGGCGCCGTCATGCTGCTGGGGGCGCTGTGCTATGCCGAACTGGGCTCGGCCTATCCCGATCCGGGCGGCGAATACCGCTACCTGGTCCTGGCCTGGGGCGCGCGCACCGGCCTGATGTTCGCCTGGGCGCGCTGCACCGTGATCCAGACCGGCGCCATCGCGGCGGTCGCCTTCATTTACGGCGACTACGCCCAGCAACTGCTCGACCTGGGCCGCCACGGACCGGCGCTGCACGCCGCGCTGGCCGTGGCGGCGCTTACCGCCTTGAACATTGCCGGCACCCGGCCGACCAAGCGCCTGCAGATCGCGTTCACCGCGATGACGGTGGCGGCGCTGATGGCGGTGGTGGCGGCCGGCATGCTGGCCGGCGACGCGCCCGCGCAAGCCCTGGCCGCCAGCAGCCCGCCTCCGCAAGAGGGCCTGGCCAGCATGCTGGGCCTGGGCATGGTGTATGTGCTGCTGACCTACGGCGGCTGGAACGAATCGGCCTACCTGTCGGGCGAGCTGCGCGACCCGGCCCGCAACATGAGCCGCGTGCTGCTGATCGGCACGGCGGTCGTCACCGGCATCTACCTGCTGGTCAACGTGGCGCTGCTGGATATGTTCGGCCTGCAGGGGCTGCGCCAGGCCAGCGCGGTCGGCGCCGACGTCATGCAGATCGCCGCCGGGCCGCATGCGGCGGTGCTGCTCAGCCTGCTGGTGTGCTGCACGGCGCTCAGCACTATCAACGGCACCATCATGACCGGCGCGCGCGTTTATGTAGCGCTGGGCGACGACGTGCCGGCACTGCGCCGGCTGGGCGGATGGTCGGCGCGCGGGCAGGCGCCGGCGGCGGCGCTGCTGGCGCAGGGCCTCATTACGCTGGCGCTGGTGGGCTTCGGCGCGCTGGCCGACAACGGCGTGCAGGCCATGGTGGCCTATACGGCGCCGGTGTTCTGGTTCTTCATGCTGCTGGTGGCGGCGGCCGTCTGGCGCCTGCGCCGCCTGCAGCCCGGCCGCCCGCGTCCGTTCAGCGTTCCGCTGTATCCGCTGACGCCGCTGCTGTTCGCGCTGAGCTGCGCCGGGCTGATGTGGTCCAGCGCGCGCTACGCGGGCCTGGGAGCCTTGCTGGGGCTGGCGGTGCTGGCCGCGGGGCTGCCATTGCTGCGCGTGGCCCGGCCGTTGGGGCTCGAGTCGGGGCGGTAGCACGGCGGCGCGCCGCACGATGCCGGAAACTGCCGCTCCAGCTCGGCCACGGCATGCGCCAGCCTGGCCGCCAGGTCCGCGCTGGCGCGCGGCATGGGCGGGCGCAGCACGTCCGGCAGCAGTCCCTGCCCGGCCAGCCAGGCCTTCAGCGGGCCGGGATTGGGCTCGGCGAACACCAGCCGGATCACCGGCGCCAGGGCATGGAACAGGCGGCGCGCCACATCCAGGCGCTGGGCGCGCACGGCGCGGTCCAGGGCCACGAACAGGTCGGGGCGGATGTGGGCGGCCGCGGCGATCATGCCGCTGCCGCCCAGGCACAGGGTGGACAGCGCCTGGAAGTCCTCGCCCGCCATCACGCGCAGGCGGCCGTCGGCGATCAGCGCCGCGGTCTTGTCCAGCGAGCCGCCGCAATCCTTCACGGCGGCGATATTGCCGTGCCGGGCCAGGGCCAGCAGCGTCCCGGTATCCAGTTGCGTGCCGGTGCGGTACGGAATGTCGTACAGCACCAGCGGCGCGGGCGAGGCATCGGCCAGGGCACGGAAGTAAGCCAGCGCCCCCTGCTGGCCGGGCCGCACGTAATACGGCGCCGGCGCCAGCACCCCGGCCAGCGGCCGCGTGCCGAAGGCGGCCAGCCGCTGCAGCACGTGGCCCTGGTGATTGCCGGCCAGGCCCATCACCACCGGCAGCGCGCCGGCCTCGTCCAGCACGGTGTCCAGCACCGCCAGTTGCTCGGCATCGTCCAGCGCGGCCGCCTCGCCGGTGCTGCCGCACACCACCAGGCCGTCCACGCCGGCGGCGGCGCAGTAGCGCACCAGGCGGCGCAGGGCGCCGCCGTCGATGCCGGTATCGGAAAAAGGCGTGACCAGCGGCACCCAGACACCCTGGAAGACCGCCGCAGCAGAAGAAACAGACATGACACACTCCTACAAGTCGGACCGCTTGGGGAACCGTGCAGAAGTGCCAGGGATGCAGGAGGAAAACACGCAGCGCGCCGCGCCGCCGGATTGCCGCCGTTCCGTCGCCCATCTGACGGAACAGCCTGCTCCGGTCAGATGAGCTGCTGTTTTTTGGATTTCAGGCCGATGCAACGCGCCGCCGCGCCGGGGGCGCGGGAATGGGCAGCGGAGCAATGGGCCGGGAACATGGGAAGGGAATATACCCTAGGCCAGGCTGTCCAGGAATACCGCGCACAGCGCCTGCATGCCCTGGCGGTCGTCTTCGTCGAAACGGCCCGGTTCGGGGCTGTCGACATCCCACACGCCGATCAGTTCGCCCTGGCGCACCAGCGGCACCACGACCTCGGACCGCGACGCGGCGTCGCACGCAATGTGGCCGGGAAAGGCGTTTACGTCGGCCACCAGCTGGGTCTGGCGCTGGCTGGCCGCCGTGCCGCACACGCCGCGGCCCAGGGCGATGCGCACGCAGGCCGGCTTGCCCTGGAACGGGCCCAGCACCAGTTCGCGGCCGTCGTAGAAGTAGAAGCCGGCCCAGTTGATGCGGGGCAGGGCCTGATAGGCCAGCGCGGCGAAGTTGGCGGCGTTGGCGATGCGGTCGGTTTCGCCGTCGAGCAGGGCGCGCGCCTGGGCGGCCAGTTCGGCGTAGAAACGGGGCTTGTCGTCGGTGGGCAGGTCGGTGGCGGTGAACATGAAATGTAACTGTACAGGCAACTATCGAACCAACTGATTTTAGAGGCACCGCCCCGCCGTGCGGCGCAGCATCGGCGTTGTGGGACAATGTTTGCTCTTTTTTTCCCGTTCTTTCGTCAAGAAGCCCTTCCATGGACAAGCCTTTCGAACCCGTGTGCGCATTTTCCGAACGCGCCAAGCAACTCACCAGCTCCGCCATCCGCGAAATCCTCAAGGTCACCGAGCGGCCCGAGGTCATTTCTTTCGCGGGCGGCCTGCCCGCCCCTGGCGGGTTCCCGGTCGAGGTAGTACGCGCGGCGTTCGACAAGGTATTGGCCACCAACGGCCGAGCCGCGCTGCAGTACGGGCCCACCGAAGGCTATGCGCCGCTGCGCCAGTGGGTGGCCGACGACCTGAACCGCGCCGGCGCCAACGTGGCCCCCGACCAGATCCTGATCGTGTCGGGTTCGCAGCAGGCGCTCGACCTGCTGGGCAAGGTGCTTATCGACGAAGGCAGCAAGATCCTGGTCGAAGACCCCAGCTACCTGGGCGCGCTGCAATCGTTCAGCCTGTACCAGCCGCAATACGTGCCCGTGCCCACCGATGACGGCGGCCTGATCCCGGAATCCATCACGCCCGAGCTGGCCGCCGGCGCGCGCTTCCTGTATGCGCTGCCCAACTTCCAGAACCCCACCGGCCGCACCCTGAACCTGGCGCGCCGCAAGGCGCTGGTGCAGCAGGCCGCGCAGCTCGGCCTGCCCATCATCGAAGACGACCCCTACGGCGAACTGCGCTACGCCGGCGAACCCCAGCCCGGCCTGCTGGCGCTGGCCGGCGAGTGCGGCGCCAACGTCATCCGCCTGGGCACGTTCTCGAAGGTGCTGGCGCCGGGCCTGCGCCTGGGCTACATCGCGGCCCACCGCAGCATCATCGACAAGCTCGTGCAGGCCAAGCAGGCCACCGACCTGCACACGCCCACGCTCACCCAGATGGCGGTCTACGAAGTCGTGAAAGACGGCTTCCTGGAACAGCACCTGCCCACCGTGCGCGAAATCTACCGCGCCCAGGGCCGCTGCATGCTCGAGGCCATCGAACGCGAATTCCCCGCCACGGTCAGCTGGACCCGGCCGGAAGGCGGCATGTTCCTGTGGGTGACGCTGCCCGAGCACATCGACAGCGCCCAACTGCTGACGCAGGCGGTGGCGCAGAACGTGGCCTTCGTGCCGGGCGGGCCGTTCTACGCCGGCAAGCCGCGCGCCAACACGCTGCGCCTGAGCTTCGCCACGGTGCCCGAAGAGCGCATCCGCGCCGGCATCGCAATCCTGGGCAAGCTCATCAAACAGTACGACTGAACCGCCGGGCGGCGGCGCCGGCCGCCGCCCGTATCTTTTCAACGCCCACTACCTGCCGTATCGTCCTCATGGTGAGCGCGCCGCAATCCACATCCCCCGATCTCAACGACATCGTCTTCACCGACTGGGTCGAACGCTGGCTGCCCCGGCCATGGCGTCCCTATGCGCGCCTGTGCCGGCTGGACCGCGCCATCGGCACCTGGCTGACCCTGCTGCCGTGCATCGCCGCCCTGATCCAGGCCGCCGGCGGCCTGCCCGACCTGCGCCGCCTGATCGTGTTCTCGCTGGGCGCCCTGCTTATGCGCGGCATCGGCTGCACCGTCAACGACATGTGCGACCGCGACATCGACAAGCATGTCGAACGCACGCGCTTCCGTCCGCTGACCAGCGGCCAGCTCAGCATGCGCAACGCGGTGTGGTTCCTGCTGGGCCAGCTGCTGGTGTGCGGCTCGCTGCTGTTCTTCATCAACGAAATGAGCCGCTGGCTGGCGGTGGCCGTGCTGCCCTTCGTGTTCATCTACCCGCTGTGCAAGCGCGTTACCTATTGGCCGCAAGTGGTGCTGGGCATCTGCTTCAATTGGGGCATGCTGATGGCCTGGTCCGACACGCAGAACTTCCTGCCGCTGGCCGGCATCGCCATGTGGCTGGGCGCCGTGCTGTGGCAGGTGGGCTATGACAGCATCTATGCCTATGTCGACGTGCGCGACGACCGGCAGCTGGGCCTGCGCTCTACCGCCATGCGCTTCGGCGCCCGCGGCAAGCTGTGGATCGGCGGTTTCTATGCCACTACCATTGCGCTGTGGGCCTGGGGCGGCTACGCCATGGGCCTGGGCTGGGGCTACCAGGCAGGCATGGCGGCCGTGGCCGTGCACCTGGCCTGGCAGCTGTACACCTTCGATCTGCAGCGCCCCGACCGCAATTTCATGCTGTTCCGGGCCAACCTCTGGACCGGCGCATTGCTGGTGGCGGCGGCGCTGGCCGGCACCCTGATCTAGGCACCCCGCCGTCCGCGGCGTGCCGCCACGCGAGGACGCTCCATGCACGTTCGTTTGCCTGTCCGATTCCCCGTATTGCTGGCTGCCGCCGCCCTGGCGGCCACCAGCGCAGCCGCCGCCGCGGCCGCTGCCCCCGCCCGGGACTGCGCCGCGCTGCGCGGCTGCGAGGCCAAGTTCTGCCACATCGAAAACGACATCGCGGCCGCGCAGGCCCAGGGCAACAGCCGCCGCGAAGCCGGCCTGCGCAAGGCCCTGTCCGAGGCGCGCGGCTCGTGCACCGACGCGTCGCTGCGCGCCGAACGCCAGGACGCCCTGGCCGAACGCCGCGAAGAAGTCACCGAACGCGAAGAAGAACTGGCCGAAGCGCGCCGCGACGGCCGGCAGGACAAGATCGACAAGGCGCTGCGCAAACTGAAAGAAGCCCAGGACGACCTGAAAGCCGCGCAGGACGACCTGCTGCGCTGAGGCGAAACCGCCCCGAAACTAGATAGCCTAGATAGGTGTCTGGCACCCATGGCACTACCTTAAGGCGAAAGACGGCGTTTTGTCTGGGTATTGCCCAGGTGTCGGGCTCCGCCAGGTGCCTGACACCGAAGTAAGCCGCAGCCGTCTCAGTCGTACGGTGTCCGACACCCTGCGGGAGTCGGACACCTGGATAAGCTGGCCGATCCTGCGATACGGGTGCTGAGCGGCAGTTCGAATTCAACTATCGCAGTCCCGCGTCGTCCGGGCAGGCGGTGTCGGCGCGTTGGGCGGCGGGGCAGCCTGCGCAGCAGGCCGAGGGCGCCTGCATGCGCCCGAGCCCGACGCACGTGCGCCAACACCGCCTGCCCGGACGACGCGGGACGGGGCTAGAACGCAACCTCTCAAGTGCAATACCCACAGCAATGGCCAGGAAATCACGAGATCGGTCTTAAGGTAGTGCCATGGGCGCCAGACACCGTGCCGGCGGTGGAATATCCGGCAGCCAGCCCCGATTCCCCTTCTGAAATGCCGATTAGTCGACATTTTGGAAAAATATTTTCAGAAAACTAGGGTTTATCCTAGTGTCGTGCAGGTCCAGAATGTCTTCACCGGGAAACATTCGCACCCCCGAAACCAACCGGGCGCGATGTCCCAACAAGACAACTGGAGATCTGCCATGAAGAACATTGCCACTGCCATCCTGCTTTCCCTGGGCGTCGCCGCCGGTGCCCAGGCCGCCGACCAATCGCAACCCCTGACCCGCGCCCAGGTGCAAGCCGAGCTGGCCCAGGCCAAGGCCAACGGCCAGTACACCTTCGGCGAACTGGACTACCCCGCCACGGTGACCCCGGCCTCGAACGTGACCCGGGCCCAGGTCCAGGAAGAACTGGCGCAGGCCAAGGCCGCCGGCCTGGTCACCTACGGTGAAGAACAGTATCCGCCCCAGGCCGCCGACCAGGGCAGCCACCTGACCCGCGCCCAGGTGCAGGCCGAGCTGGCCCAGGCCAAGGCCAGCGGCCACTACTCGTTCGGCAACCTGGACTACCCGTCGCAAGGCTGATACCGCCCCCCGCCCTGGCGGGGCAACCCGCCCAGGTATGGCAGGCCTCCTCCGGGAGGCCTGCCTGTTTTCCGCCGGCCCCGGCGCCCGCCGTCGCCAAGACATATCGACTGTTGTGTACGTCATTTCGTTTTGATAATTCAAACGGATCGACGTTTTGTGCGCTACATATCGGCATAGCCGCGCGCTAGCATGAAGGCACCGCTTCCCCAGGAGCCCGCCATGTCCCGCGCACTGCAATCGGTTGCCGTACTGGGCGCCGGCAAAATCGGATTCGCCATTGCCCTGCTGCTGCAACGCACCGGCGACTACGCCGTCTGCGTGGCCGACCAGGATGCCGCCCGGCTGGACGCCGCCGCAGCGCTGGGCTGCCAGACCCTGCACATCAACGGCGACGCCGCGCTGCAGGACGCCGTGGCCGGCCGCTATGCCGTGCTGAATGCGCTGCCGTTCCACCGCGCGGTAGCCGTGGCCGGGTTGTGCGCGCGCCACGGCGTGCACTATTTCGACCTGACCGAAGACGTCGCCAGCACGCATGCCATCGCGGCGCTGGCCCGCGAAGCCCGCGCCGTGCTGATGCCGCAATGCGGCCTGGCGCCGGGCTTCATCGGCATTGTCGGCAACGACCTGGCGCGCCGCTTCGACACCTTGCTGGACTTGCGCATGCGGGTCGGCGCGCTGCCGCGCTACCCCACCAACGCGCTGCGCTACAACCTGACCTGGAGCACCGAGGGGCTGATCAACGAATACTGCAATCCCTGCGAAGCCATCGTCGACGGCCGGCCGGCCAGCGTGCCGCCGCTGGAAGGCTACGAGACGTTCACGCTGGACGGCGTCGAATACGAAGCCTTCAATACGTCGGGCGGGCTGGGCACCCTGCCGCAAACGCTGGCGGGCAGGGCGCGCAACGTCGACTACAAATCGGTGCGCTACCCCGGCCACTGCGCCATCATGAAATTGCTGCTGAACGACCTGCGCCTGCGCGAACGCCGCGAACTGCTGCAAGACATCCTGGAAAACGCCATCCCGGCCACCGGGCAGGACGTCATCGTCATCCTGGCCACCGCCTCGGGCTACCGGCGCGGACAGCTGCTGCAGGAAGCGTATTCCGCGCACATCTATGGCGATGTGGTCGACGGCCATGCGCTGAGCGCCATCCAGCGCTCGACGGCGGCGGGCATCTGCACCGCGCTGGACCTGGTGGCGCAGGGCGCGCTGCCGCAGCGCGGCTTCGTGGGCCAGGAAAGCATCGCGCTGGACGCCCTGCTGGCCAACCGCCACGGCCGCATCTATGCGGGCCAGGGGCAGCCGGCCGCCGCCGCGGCGTAGCGCCGGCCCGCCGCGACAGCCGCTACGCCCAGCCTTCCAGCCGCAGGGTGGCGCGCACCAGGCGCTGTTCTTCTTGTTCGATTTCGCCCAGGCTCTGCCGCACGCTGTTGACGTGATCGGTGGCGGCCTTGTGGGCCAGGTCGGGCAGCCGCCCGATCACGGCGTTGAACACGCCCGCGTGCTGGTCGTCGATCTGCTGCTTGTGCGGCTGGCGATGGTACAGATTGTTGACGCAGGCGAACACCGAACCCAGCATCAGCTCGGTCAGCGATTGCAGCGTGTGCGTCAGCACCGGGTTGTGCGAGGCTTCGCACACGGCCAGGTGAAAGGCGTGATCCAGGTGGGCGTGCGTGGCGATGTCGGTGTCCTGCCCGTGCGCGGCGATCATGGCTTCGTAGCGGCGGCGGATCATGATGAAGTCGGCCTCGGTGCCGCGTATGGCGGCCAGCCGCGCCGATTCGCCTTCCAGCAGCGCACGCACTTCCAGCAAGTCGTACAGCGTGCGCGGCTGCGAATGGAACAGATGCATCAGCGGGCCGGCATCCACTTGCGAAATGGGCGCCACGAACGACCCCTTGCCCTGCTCGGTACGTATGATGCCGCGCGCACGCAACAGTTTCAGGCCCTCGCGCAGCGCGGTGCGCGAGGCGCCCAGTTTTTCGGTCAGGCGGCGCTCGGACGGCAGGGCCTGGCCGGCCTTGAGCACGCCATCCATGATCAGGCGCTCGATTCGTTCGGCCACCACGTCGGCCACCTGGCGGCCGGCGGCCGCGGCTTCGGTTTCCATATGCATCCCACTGGTATGACCAGATTGCCGAAGGCTGCCAACCCTATCGACCCCAGGTCTTCAAGTATCTGAAATAAAACCATAAAAATCCCGCTGCAGGCAAATCAGGAGAAAATAAACTGGTATGACCAGGCCTGTTTGATATGGACATGGCGGCGCCCAGCCCCGATCATGTGGGTTCGCTGTGCCGGTTGGGCCGGCCCCGATTTTTCTTTTCCGAGACCCGCATGACTGAACGTATCCAGCAAGACGGCCTGCAAGTGGCGGCCGCGCTCCATCGCTTCATCCAGGACGAGGCCCTGCCCGCCAGCGGCATCGACGGCCAACGCTTCTGGGCCGGCTTCGCGGCCCTGGTGCGTGACCTGGCGCCGCGCAACCGCGCCCTGCTGGCCGAGCGCGACCGCCTGCAGCACGAACTCGACGCCTGGCATCGCGCGCACCCCGGCCCGGTGCGCGACCTGCGCGCCTATCGCGCCTTCCTGGAAAAAATCGGCTACCTGCTGCCCGTGCCCGATGCGGTGCAGGTCGAAACCGCCCAGGTCGACGCCGAGATCGCCGAGCAGGCCGGCCCGCAGCTGGTGGTGCCCATGTCCAACGCGCGCTATGCGCTGAACGCGGCCAACGCCCGCTGGGGCAGCCTGTACGACGCCCTGTACGGCACTGACGCCATTCCCCCCACGCCGGGCGACACGGGCCGCGGCTATTACCCGCAGCGCGGCCAGGCCGTCATTGCCCGCGCGCGCGCCTTCCTCGACGAAGCGGCGCCGCTGGCGCAGGGCTCGCACGCCGACGCCACCGGCTACAACGTCGACAACGGCCAACTGCGCGTGGCGCTGCCGCAGGGCAGCACCGGGCTGGCGCAGCCGGCGCAATTCGCCGGCTACCAGGGCGATGCCCAGGCGCCCCGGGCCGTCTTGCTCAAGCACCATGGCCTGCACATCGAAATCCAGGTCGACCGCGCCCACAGCATCGGCGCCACCGACGCCGCCGGCGTCAAAGACGTGGTGGTCGAAGCCGCGCTCACCACCATCATGGACTGCGAAGACTCCGTCGCCGCGGTCGACGCCGAAGACAAGGTGCAGATCTACCGCAACTGGCTGGGGCTGATGCGCGGCGACCTGGCCGAACAAGTCACCAAGGGCGGCCAGACCTTCACCCGGCGCCTGAACGCCGACCGCGAATACCACGCGCCCGGCGGCGGCACGCTGACGCTGCATGGCCGCTCGCTGATGTTCGTGCGCAACGTCGGCCACCTGATGACCAACCCGGCCGTGCTCGACGCCGACGGCAACGAAATCCCCGAAGGCATCCTCGACGCCGTGGTCACCACGCTGGCGGCCCTGCCCGACCGCGCCAGCCGGCGCAACTCGCGCGCCGGTTCCATCTACATCGTCAAGCCCAAGATGCACGGCCCGGCCGAAGCGGCGTTCGCCAACGAACTGTTCGACCGCGTCGAAGACCTGCTGGGCCTGCCGCGCCACACCGTGAAAATGGGCATCATGGACGAAGAGCGGCGCACCAGCGTCAACCTGAAGGCCTGCATCCAGGCCGCCGCCGGGCGCGTGGCCTTCATCAACACCGGCTTCCTGGACCGCACCGGCGACGAAATGCATTCCGGCATGGAAGCCGGCCCCATGATGCGCAAGGGCGACATGAAATCCAGCGCCTGGATCGCCGCCTACGAACGCAGCAACGTGCTGGTGGGGCTCGACTGCGGCCTGCGCGGCCGCGCCCAGATCGGCAAGGGCATGTGGGCCATGCCCGACCTGATGGCCGCCATGCTCGAACAGAAAATCGCCCATCCCAAGGCCGGCGCCAATACCGCCTGGGTGCCGTCGCCCACCGCCGCCACGCTGCACGCGCTGCACTACCACCAGGTCGACGTGCCGGCCGTGCAGCAGCAGCTCGAAGCCACCCGGCTGGCCAGCGTGCAGGACGAACTGCTCGACGGCCTGCTGACGGTGCCGGTAGGCAACCCGGCCGACTGGAGCGCCGACGACATCCGCCACGAACTCGAAAACAACGCGCAGGGCATCCTGGGCTACGTGGTGCGCTGGATCGACCAGGGCGTGGGCTGCTCGAAAGTGCCCGACATCAACAACGTGGGCCTGATGGAAGACCGCGCCACGCTGCGCATTTCCAGCCAGCACATCGCCAACTGGATGCGCCACGGCATCGCCACCCGCGAGCAAGTGCGCGACACCTTCGAACGCATGGCCGCCGTGGTCGACCGCCAGAACGCCGACGACCCGCTGTACCAGCCCATGGCGGGCCACTTCGACACCTCCATCGCCTTCCAGGCGGCCTGCGCGCTGGTGTTCGAGGGGCTGGCCCAGCCCAACGGCTACACCGAGCCGCTGCTGCACCAGTACCGCCTGGCCTTCAAGGCCCGCCACCCGGGCTGACCCGTCGGCGCCGGCTGGCGGCGTTGCCGTCCCCGCGCCCGCCCATCAGGGGAAACCTGGATAGGCGGCGCGGGGATTTTTGCGCAAATTAGGGTCTTTGATTTTTGATCAAAGATCTAAATGCCCGGCCATCCCGATCTGGAGCCCCTGGTTCATACCTCGGTCAACGAAGCCGTCTACCGCCGGCTGCGCGACCACCTGATGCGGGGCGACTACGCCGCCGGCGAAGTGCTGGGCATCCAGGAACTGGCCGACGCCTTCGGCACCAGCGCCATGCCGGTGCGCGAGGCGCTGCGCCGGCTGGCCGCGCAGCAGGCGCTGGAACCGATGAAAAGCCGGTCCATGCGCGTGCCGGTCGTTTCCCGCGCGCGCCTGGAAGACATCCGCCGCACGCGCGTGCTGATCGAGGGCACGGCCACCGCATGGGCAGTCGAGCACATCGGCGGCGACGCCCTGGAAACTCTACGCGGCCTGGCCGCGCAGATCGGCCAGTCGCTGGCCAACCCCATGTCGGTGCGAGACGGCCTGGAACACAATCAGCTGTTTCACTTCACCATTTATCGCGCGGCCCAGTCGCCTTCGATGATGGCCATGATCGAAAGCCTGTGGCTGCAATCGGGCCCGTATCTGCGCGCCACCCGCGAACTGATGCATTCCGACGAGCGCCCCACGGCCGAATTCCATGCCGCGATCGTGCAGGCCATCGAACAGCGCGACGCCGGCAAGGCGCGCCTGGCCATGGAACGCGACATCTGCTGGGCATTCGACAAACTGACGGCCCACCGCGCCATGCTGGCCGGCTGATTCACCAAGGAACCCCGCATGTCATTGCACAAGCACCGCTCCCGCATGGTCACCGACGGCCTGACGCGGGCGCCCCACCGGGCTTTTTTGCGCGCCACCGGATTCGACGACGACACCCTGCAGAAATCGATCGTCGGCATTGTCAGCACGCAGGGCGAGAACACCCCGTGTTCCATGGGCCTGGCTCCGCAGGCAGACCGCGCCCGCCTGGGCGTGGCCGCCGCGGGCGGCGTGCCGGTCAGTTTCTCGACCATATCGGTATCGGACGGCACGTCCATGAACCATGCCGGCATGCGCATGAGCCTGCTGTCGCGCGAAACCATCGCCGACAGCGTGGAAATGGTGGTGCGCGGCCACGCCTATGATGCCCTGGTGGCGTTCGCGGGCTGCGACAAGACCCTGCCGGCCATGATGATGGCCATCGTGCGCCTGAACGTGCCGGCGGTATTCCTGTACGGCGGGGCGACACTGCCCGGCCACGCGCTGGGCAAGCCGGCCACCATCCTGGACACCATCGAGGCGGTGGGCCGCGTGCAGCATGGCAGCATGACGGCCGCCGAGCTCAAGGCCATGGAACGCACCTGCACGCCATCGGCCGGCTCGTGCCCCGGGCAGTTCACCGCCAACACCATGGCCATGGTGGGAGAAGCCCTGGGCCTGTCGCCGCTGGGCAGCGCGATGATGCCGGCGGTGTACAGCGAGCGCCTGGCCATCGCCCAGCGGGCGGGCACGCAGGTCATGCGCGCGTTGGCCAAAGGGGGCCCGCTGCCGCGCGAGCTGGTCACGCGCGCCAGCCTGGACAACGCCTGCGCCGCGGTTGCCGCAACCGGCGGCTCCACCAACGCCGCGCTGCACATTCCGGCCATCGCGCACGAGGCCGGCATCCGCTACACACTGGACGACGTCGCCGCCGTGTTCCAGCGCACGCCGCTGATCGCCGACCTGCAGCCGGGCGGGCGCTTCCTGGCGCGGGACCTGCACGAAGCCGGCGGCGTGCCCGCCGTGCTGAAGGCGCTGCTGGAAGGCGGCTATATCGACGGCAGCGTGCTTACGCTGGACGGCCGGCCGCTGGCCGAAGCGCTGGCCGATTTCCCCGGCCCGGACGGCGACGTGGTGCGCCCCTGTGCGCGCGCCATCCACCCTTCGGGCGGCGTCACGGTGCTGAAAGGCAATCTCAGCCCGCAGGGTGCGCTGCTCAAGATCGCGGGCCTGAAATCGCTGCAGTTCTCCGGCCCGGCGCGTGTGTTCGAGAACGAAGAAGACTGCATGCGCGCCGTTTCGCAGCGCACCTACCGCCCCGGCGACGTGCTGGTCATACGCAACGAAGGCCCCCAGGGCGGGCCGGGCATGCGCGAAATGCTCAGCGTGACCGCCGCGCTGTACGGCCAGGGCATGGGCGAGAAAGTGGCCTTGCTGACCGACGGCCGCTTCTCGGGCGCCACCCGCGGCCTGTGCATCGGCTATGTCGGCCCGGAAGCCGCGGCCGGCGGCCCCATCGGCCTGGTCCGCGACGGCGATGTCATCCATATCGACGCCCAGGCGGGCAGCTTGCGGGTCGAGCTCAGCGACGCCGAGCTGGCGTCGCGCCGGGCCGGCCACGTGCCGCCGGCGCGGCCGCGCCTGGCCGGCGCGCTCGAGAAATATGCGCTGCTGGTGCGGCCGGCGCACGAAGGCGCCGTCACGCATTCGGGCGGCATGGAATGGCCCTACGAAACGCCGGAGGCCGAATGAGCGCAGTACTGGCGTTCTGCGGCACCGGCCTGATGGGCGCCCCCATGGTGCGCCGGCTGCTGGCGGCCGGGCACCGCGTGCGGGTCTGGAACCGCAGCCCCGACAAGGCCCGCGCGCTGGCGGCCGACGGCGCCGAACCGGCCGACACGCCGGCCGAAGCGGCGGACGGCTGCGTGGGCGTTTTCCTGTGCCTGACCGACGAGCGCGCGGTGCATGACACCGTGTTCGGCGCCCAGGGCGTGCACCGCGCCAGCGGCGCCTGGCTGGTGGACCACTCCAGCATCGCCCCTGAAGCGGCGCGCCGCTACGCGGTACAGCTGCGGCAGACCAACGGACGCGCCTGGATCGACGCGCCGGTTTCCGGGGGCGTGGCGGGCGCCCAGGCCGGCACGCTGTCGGTCATGGCGGGCGGCCAGCCCGATGCCATCCAGGCCGCCTCGGCCTGCATGCGCGCGTACGCCGCGCGCATCACCCGCATGGGCCCGGTGGGCGCCGGGCAGATCGCCAAACTGTGCAACCAGACCATCGTCGCCAGCACCGTGAATGCCATCGCCGAGGCCGTGGCGCTGGCGCAGCGCAGCGGCATCGACGCGGCCGCATTGAATACCGCGCTGGCCGGCGGCTGGGCCGATTCCACGCTGCTGCAGATCTTCGTGCCGCGCATGACGGCTCCTGTCGAACAGCCACTGGGCACGGTGGCCACCATGCTCAAAGACGTGGAAAACGTCGCGGCGCTGGCGCGCGCCACCGGCACCGAACTGGCCGGCCTGAATGGCGTGCTGGCCAGCTACCGGGCCGCCGCCGCCCAGGGCCTGGGGCCCGCCGACCTGTCCGACATCGTCCGCGTTGCCTGGCCCGAGCGGCCGGGCGCGCAGCTCGATACCGGAGCACTGCCATGAACATCCTCGTCACGGGAGCCAATGGCTATATCGGCCGCGAACTGGCGCGCCGGCTGTGCGCCATGCCGGCCGTGCCCGGCTACGGCGCCGTCCGCGCCATCACGCTGTGCGACCTGGCCTTTGACGCGCCCCCCGCCGATCCGCGCGTGCGCTGCGTGGCAGGCAGCTTCGCCGATCCGGCCACGCTGGCCGCCATCACCGAGCCGGCGCCCGACCTGGTCTTCCACCTGGCCTGCATTGCCAGCGGACGGGCCGAACAGGAATTCGAACTGGGCTTGCAGGTCAACCTGGAAGGGTCGCTGCGGCTGCTGGAGCGGCTGCGGCAACAGGGCCACGCGCCCGCGCTGGTGTTCACCAGCAGCATCGCGGTATTCGGCGCCCCGCTGCCCGCCAGCGTCGACGACCACACGCCGCTGGCGCCCGCCCTGAGTTATGGCGCGCACAAGCACGCCATGGAAATCCTGCTGGCCGACTACACGCGGCGCGGCTTCGTGCGCGCCTGCACGGTGCGCCTGCCCGGCATCGTGCCGCGGCCGCCCGCCCCCAACGGGGCCTGGTCGGCGTTTTCCAGCACGCTGATACGGTCGCTTGCCGCCGGCGAGCCCTGCATCATGCCGGTCAGCCCGCAAGCCACGCTCTGGCTCATGTCGCTGCACTGCTGCATCGCCAACCTGCTGCACGCCGCCGGGCTGGCCGCGCATCCCGCGGGCGAACGCACGGCCTGGACCCTGCCCGCCCTGCGCGTATCGGTGCAAGAGATCGTGCAGGCCTTCGACGCGCGCAGCAATGGCCGGGCCGGCAAGCTGGTGCGCTACGCGCCCGAGCCGGCCATCGAAGCACAGTTCGGCGCGCAGCCGCCGCTGCATACCCCGGCGGCCGAAGCCGCCGGGTTTCGCCATGACGGCAGCCTGCCGGCCTTGCTGGACCGCGCGGCGCCGCAAGCCCCATCGCCCCAGCCCGAAGCATAAAACCGAGAACCTACCGAGGAGACACCATGATCAAATCCCTGGCCATCATCCTGACCGCCGGCGCGGCGCTGGCCGCCCCGCTGGCCGCCCAGGCGCAGAAAGTCGAGCTGACCGTATCGAGCTGGCTGCCTCCCACGCATGCCGTGGTCGCCGATTTCCTGGTGCCCTGGGGGCAGGAAATCGAAAAAGCCACCGAAGGCCGGGTCACGCTGCGCCTGCTGCCCAAGCCGGTCACCAACCCGGCCGGCCATTTCGACGCGGTGCGCGATGGCCTGGTGGACATTTCCTTTGTGTCGCACGCCTATTACCCGGGCCGCTTCCAGTTGACCAAGTTTGCCGTGATGCCCTTTTCGGGCAACACGGCGGTATCGCGCTCGGTGGCGGCATGGGACACCTACGAGAAATACCTGCTGAAAGCCGACGAGCACAAAGGGGTGAAGCTACTGGGCATCTACGCGCACGGGCCCGGCATCGCGTTCACCACCAGCAAGACCGTCGCCCAGATCGGCGACTTCGAGGGGCTGAAGATCCGCGTGGGCGGCGGCATGGCGGCCGACGTGGCCAAGGCCGTCGGCGCCACCCCCATCGCCAAGCCGGCTCCCGCCTCGTATGAGCTGCTGAGCACGGGCGTGGTCGACGGCGTGTTCTTCCCGGCCGAGTCCCTGGTCTCTTTCAAGCTGGACGGCATCATCAGGCATGCCACCGTCTTCCCGGGCGGCCTGTATTCCGACACTCACGCCGTGATCATGAACCGCGACGCCTTCGCGCGCCTGTCGAAGCAGGACCAGGCCGCCTTGCTGAAGCTGTCGGGCCGCCATCTTGCCGAAATGGCCGGCAAGGCATGGGACAAGCACGACGCCGAGGCCCACAAGGTGCTGGACGGCGGCGCCATACAGGTCGTGAAGGCCGACGACGCCTTCGTGGCGGCCGTGCGCGAACGCACGCAAGGTTTCGAGCAGACCTGGCTGGACGCCGCCGCCGCCAAGAACATAGACGGCCCGGCCGCGCTTGCGGCATTCCGCGCCGAGATCAAGCAGCTCGACGGCCAATGACCGCGGCCCGGGCTGGCCGGCCATCCCGGCCCGGCCAGCCCGACGGGGCGGGCAAGATGACTGCGGGAACACCATGAAATACCTGAATTGCGCCATCGTGGCGGCGCTGAAGGCCATCGCCGTGACCAGCCTGTGCGGCATGAGCCTGCTTACCGTGGTCGACGCGGCAGGCCGCTATCTGCTGAACCGGCCCATTATCGGATCGGTCGAGCTGGTCGAGCTGATGATGATCGCGGTGATCTTTTCCAGCATCCCCCTGATGACCCGCGCGCGCGGCCACATCACGGTGGACGGGTTCAGCCATCTTTTTTCGGCCCGCGCCATACGCCTGCAAGACCGGTTCGGCGCGCTGCTCGCGATGGTGGTCAGCGGCTTCCTGGCCTGGGTGACCTGGGCCAAGGCCGGCAGCACCGCCGACTACGGCGACATCACCGCCATGCTGGGCATTCCGCTCGCCCCGTTCGTCTACTTCATGGCGGTCATGCTTGCCCTGGATGCCGTCTGCCACGCGGCCAATTTCTTTCGCGCCGGACCCGCCACAGGAAGCCACACGCCATGACCGAATCCCTGCTTGCCCTGGGCGCCATGCTGGCGCTGGTGTTCCTGCGCGTGCCCGTGGCGTTCGCCATGGCGCTGGTGGGGTTCATCGGCCTGGGCCTGCTGCGCAACTGGCATTCCGCCTATGCCATGGCGGGTTCGGTCATCTATGAAAGCGGATTCCAGTATCTGCTGTCGGTACTGCCGCTGTTCATTCTGATGGGCAATTTCGTGACCCAGTCGCGCATGTCGCGCGAGCTCTATGCGGCGGCGCATGCCGTGCTGGGGCACCGCCGAGGGGGGCTGGCCATGTCCACCATCGTTGCCTGCGGCGGCTTCGGCGCGATCTGCGGCTCCAGCCTGGCCACCGCCGCCACCATGGCCAAGGTGGCCTATCCGGAAATGCGCCGCATCGGCTATAGCGAAAAACTGGCCGCCGGCTCGATCGCCGCGGGCGGCACGCTGGGCATCCTGATCCCGCCGTCCATCATCATGGTGGTGTACTGCCTGCTGACCGAACAGAGCATCGGCAAGATGTTCGCCGCCGGCGTGCTGCCCGGCCTGCTGGCCATTGCCTGCTACATGGGCGCCGTGGCCTGGGTGGTGCGCCGCGACCCGGCCGCGGGCCCGAAGGGCGAACGCAGCACCTGGCCGCAGATCCGCCAGGCGCTGGGGCAGGTGTGGGGGGTGCTGGCGCTGATCGCCATGCTGATGGGCGGCATTTATGCGGGCGTATTCACGCCCGCGGAAGCGGCCGGCATCGGCGCCTTCCTGGGCTTCGTCTTCGCGTGCTGCCGCCGCACCATGAACTGGCGCACCTTCGTCGAAGTGGTGGTGGAATCGGCCAAGACCACCGGCATGATATTCCTGGTGATGATCGGCGCGCTGATGCTGGCCAACTTCATCAATTTCACCTCGCTGCCCGGCGACCTGCTCGAACTGGTGGAACACTACCACCTGAGCCCGCTGACCGTGATCTTCGCCATTTGCGGCATCTACATCGTGCTGGGGTGCGTGCTGGAAAGCATGTCGATGATCCTGCTGACCGTACCGGTGTTCTACCCGCTGGTGCAGAGCCTGGGATTCGACCTGATCTGGTTCGGCATCATCGTGGTCGTGGTGACCGAGATCAGCTTCATCACCCCGCCGTTCGGCATGAACGTATTCGTGCTGCGCGGCCTGCTGCCCGATGTCAGCACGCAGACCATATTCCGCGGGGTGATGCCGTTCGTGGTCAGCGATATCGGGCGCCTGACACTGCTGATCCTGTTCCCGGCCATATCGCTGTACCTGCCGCAGTTCGTCAGCTAGCGCGGCCCCGCCGCGGCCTCGCCGGGCCGCGGCGCCACCAGCCGCTGGCTGGCGCGCTGCACCGCCGGCCCCATCGCCAGCACAATCGCAAAAGCCGCCGGCCAGGCGGCGGCGAAGGCGCGCGCCCATTGCGCGGCAAAGTGCGGGCCCAGGCCCAGATTCATCCAGGACACCCAGCCCGTCATCAACATCGACATCAGGCAGGACATCAGCAGGGCAAAAATGAAACGCAGGCGAGTGGCATAAGACATGGAAAGCTCCTTGAGTGGCAACATCGATGGCGCTATCCTAGACTTCGACGGTTTTGGCAACCATAGACAGTTTTTCATTCTTAAATTCCATTTTTGCAATCTATGCTCGATGATCTGGCTTTGTTCGTCGCCATTGTGGACGACGGCAGCCTGCAGGCGGCGGCGCGCCGCCTGGGCCTGCCCGCCGCTACGCTGACCCGCCGGCTGCAGAAACTGGAAGCCCGGCTGGGCTGCCAGCTGCTGCTGCGCAGCGCCCGCAGCCTCAAGCCCACCCCGGAAGGCCAGCTGTACTACGAGCAGTGCCGGCCGCTGCTGGTCGCGCTGCAGCAAACCACCGCCACGCTCGACAGCGACCTGAACCAGATCCAGGGCACGCTGCGGGTGCTAGCCCCGGTCAGCCTGGCGCGCAGCGTGCTGGCGCCAGCCTGGATGTCGTTCCTGGCGGCGTGGCCCGACATCCGCCTGGAACTGATCCTGGACAACCGCAACGAAGACCTGTGGCGGCACGGCGCCGACCTGGCCGTGCGCGTCGGCCCCCAGCACGATCCCAAGCTGCGCCAGCGCCGCCTGGGCGGCATCGGGCTGGACGTCGTGGCCGCCCCCTCATATCTGGCCGCGCATGGCGAGCCGCGGCACCCGCGCGAACTCGAACAGCACGCGCTGCTGGTCAGCGAACCCCTGTCCACCTGGTATTTCATGGCGCCGGACGGCAGCGAACGCGTCGAACTGCAGCCGCAGGGCCGTTGCCGCGTCAATGAACTGGGCTTGATGGTGGCCATGGCCGAAGCCGGCCTGGGCATCATGTATTGTCCGCACACACTTACCGGAGACGCGCTGGCCAGCGGCCGCCTGCGGCGCGTGCTGCCCGGCTGGCGCACGCCGCAGCGCACGCTGTATGCCGTCTGGCCGCAACAGCAATTACCGCGCAAGGTGCGCGCGCTGCTCGAGCACCTGTCGGACTTCGCCCGGGAAACGCCGCTGCTGCAAAGCGACGACGCGGCCGCCGCGCAGCACGCGCGGCAACCCTAGTAACCCTTGGCCGGATCGTACAGGTTCGGCAGCGGCTCGCCGGCCTCGCAGCGGCGGATCAGGTCGGCCACGTAGCGGGCGCGCTCGCAGCGGGTGGGCGTGGCGGCGCAATGCGGCGTGATCGTCACGCCCGGATGCCGCCACAGCGGCGAATCGGCCGGCAGGGGCTCGGTTTCGAACACGTCCAGCACCGCCTGCGACAGCTGGCCGCTGTCCAGCGCCGCCAGCAGGTCGGGCGCCACCATGTGCGAGCCGCGCCCCACGCTGATCAGCGCCGCGCCGCGCGGCAGCTGCGCCAGGGTCTCGGCGCCCAGGATGCCGCGCGTGGCTTCGGTGCCGGGCAGCAGGCAGACCAGGATGTCGGTGCGCGCCAGGAAAGCGGGCAGCTGTTGCGGCCCGGCATAGGTTTCCACGCCCGCCAGCGGAGCCGGCGCGCGCGACCAGCCGGCGGTGGGAAACCCGGTGCGCGCCAGCAGCGCGGCGGTGGCCGAGCCCAGGTAGCCCAGCCCCATGACCCCGACCCGCATGTCACGCATCATGCGCGGCACTTCGGGAGTATCCCAGCGGCAGATGGCCTGGTCGTTGGCGAAGCGCTTGAATTCCTTGGTAATGGCCAGGGCGGCCGCCAGCACGAATTCGCTCATCTCGCCGGCGGTTTCCTGGGTGACCAGCCGCGCGATCGGCACGTGGGCCGGC
Organism: Bordetella petrii; assembly: GCF_017356245.1. NCBI lineage: Bacteria > Pseudomonadati > Pseudomonadota > Betaproteobacteria > Burkholderiales > Alcaligenaceae > Bordetella > Bordetella petrii. The sequence continues at coordinate 1,134,211 of NZ_JAFMZZ010000001.1, read as the reverse complement.
CGCTGCGGATCGGCCAGGATGTGATCGACACCGGCGCCCGAACTGATGATCAGCTTCAGGTTGGGCAGCGACGCCAGCCAGCCGGGGTCGGGCTCCCACACCAGGGCGTAACCCACCTGCCCGGGGTCGGCCAGGGCTTCGTGGCGGCCGCTGACGCGCAGTTCGGGCGCGAACTCGCGGAAATACTCGCGCCATTCGGGCAGGGCCTGCGGCCCGCCTGATTTGATGACCAACTGCATGGCTACTGCATCTTCCTTGTTGAATGGCCGAAGCGGCCGCGCGCGCATCGGCGCGCGCGGCGCGGCATTACACCAGCTTCCATTTTTTCAGCAGCGCGTCGAGCTCGCCGCTGCGCTTGACTTCATCGAGCGCGCTCTGCAGCTTCTTTTTCAGCGCGTCGTCGCCCTGGCGCAGCCCCAGGCCGATGGAGCCGGGCAGCGAGGCCTTGTAGCTTTGCACCAGCCGGGTGCGCGGAAACTGGCCCAGGCCCAGATAGTAGGAAAGCGTGGGGTAGTCGGCGATGCCGGCTTCGATGCGCCCGGCGTTGACGTCGCGGATGATGGCCGGGATGGTGTCGTAGACCTTCACCTCTTTGAAAATGCCCGCGGCCTTCAGCGCGTCTACATATACCGTGCCCACCTGGGCGCCCACGACGCGGTCTTTGAACGGCCGGTACGACGGGTAGTCGGTCTTGTCGGCGGACGGCACGATCATGCCTTCGCCGTAGGTGTACACCGGCCGGGTGAAGTCGATTACCTGCTTGCGCTTGTCGGTGATGTACATGGCCGAGGCGATGATGTCGATTTTCCTGGACGTCAGCGACGAGATCAGCGCCGAGAAATCCATGGCTTCGATGGCCGGCGTAAAGCCGGCATGCTTGCCCACCGCCTGGATCAGGTCGATCATGAACCCCTGCATCTGGTGCGTGGCCGGATCCAGAAACGAAAACGGCACGCCGTTGGTTTCGGTGCCCACTTTCATTACGGTTTGCGCGGCGGCCGGCGCCGCCGTGGCAGCCAGCGAGACCGCCGCGGCGGCCAGGGCAAATTGCATTCTTCGCATCATCGTCGTGCTCCAGGACATGGCTTGCGCCGTTGGGAATGCCTGGCTGCATTGTCCTACTTTTCCTGCGGCGCGGGCGCCCGCCGCGCCACGGCGACGTGATGCGCGCCGTGCGGCATGGGCAGGCGGCCCACGTGGCGCAGGGCCGGCCCGCCTTCGCGCACTACGCGGAAGACTTCCAGGCCGCCCCCGGCCGGCCCGTCCGCGTGGTACTGGAACACCGCCACCAGCAGGAAATTGCCCGAGGCATCGAAGCTGGCGCCTTCGGGCAGCACACCCTCGAACGCGTAGTCTGCCACTTTCAACAGCGCGCCGCTCGCACGGTCCAGGGTCAGCAGCGACACAGTGGCCGTGCGCGCGAAGCGCGGGCTGTCCGGCGGAAACGGCGTGCCGCGCATGTTCACGGTGGCCACCAGGCCGCCGTCCGGACTGACGGCCAGCCCTTCGGACGATTCATCGGTGTACGCCCGGCTCACGCACGCGTGGCGCGCGCCCGCGCCGTCGGCCAGCCGGATCACGCTGATGGACGAAGGGCGGGCGGGCACGCGGCCGTCCAGCGTGGTGGCGCTGAAATCGCGGCCCCAGTCGGCGGTCAGGTAATACCGGCCGTCGGGCGTGAAACGGCCCACGAACGGGTCCGCCCCCACGGCCACCGGCTCGCCCCAGGCGCGCAAGGCCAGTTTGCCGTCGGCCGCCTCGTCCACCTGGAAGAACGCCACCTGGTTCAGGGTATTCAAGTTCACCGCCAGGTAGCGCCCCGACGGATGCCATTGCACATTGGTGGCCGTAACGCCGGCGCGCGGCCCCGCACCCGACCCCGCGATGCCCAGTTCGCGCAGGGTAAAGCGCTGCGGGTCGCGGAACCGGCCGCGCTCGTAGCGCGCAATCGACAGCAGGCTGTCGTCCGGCGCATTGGCCACCACGGCAATGCGCCGGCCATCGGCGCTGACCGCCAGGGCCTCGGGCAGCGGTCCGACCTCCAGCGTGGCGGCAATGCGTGGGGCCCGCGGCTCGCCCAGGTCGATCGCGAACAGGCGATGGCCGGCCGGCAGATCGCTGGCGCGGCGCGCATCGCCCAGGCGGCCGCCCAGGCGTTCCACCACGAACGCCGTCGCGCCATCCGGGGCCAGCGCCAGGATCTCGGGCGCCGCCGTGACGGAGTTCGAGACTTCAAGCTGGCTGCGCACCAGCGCGCCGCCGCGGCGCGTCCAGATGGCCAGCGTATCGCGCCAGCCCGATTCGGCCGGGGCCAGGCGGCCAGTGGCGTAGGTTTGCGCGGCGAAATCGCCGTCGGCGATCACGGCCAGGGTGCCGGCATCGATATCGGCGGCCCAGTCCGGCAGCGGCTCGGCCGCGGCGGCCAGCGGCAGCAGCGCCGCGTACAGCAGGTGACGTAATTGCATGATCGACCCCCATCGAAAGAAGTGACGCGCGGGGCGTTGTCGCACGCCCGCGCCGATGGCATGATCGGATGCCAGCCTGATCACCGTCCAATCGAAAATTGGCGGCCTGTGATCAGCTATTTTTATCAACTTCGTACGGGTCCGATGGATACACGCACCCTGGCCTGCTTCATCGCGGTAGCCGAAGGCCTGAACTTCCGCCGCGCGGCGCAGCAGCTGCACCTGACGCAGCCGGCGCTGAGCGCGCGCATCCAGAACCTGGAAACCGAAATCGGCGCCGCGCTGTTTGTGCGCGACCGCCGCCGCGTGGCCCTGACCGCGGCCGGCGCGGCGCTGCTGCCGCACGCGCGCGCCGCGCACGGCCAGGCCATGGCGGGCAAAGAACAGGCGCAACGCGCCGCGCGCGGCGACAGCGGGCTGCTGCGCATCGGCTTCACCGTGCTGGCGCTGTACGGCATGGTTCCCCATTGCGTGCGCGAATTCCGCGCGCGGCATCCCGGCGTGCGGGTCGAACTGACCGAAATGAATTCGCCCTCGCTGGAAAACGCCCTGGCCACCGACGCCATCGACGTGGCCGTGCTGCATCCGCCGCTATACACGCCGGGCTTGTCCACCGCGCCATTGCCCGGCGAACGCCTGGTGCTGGCGCTGCCCGCCGGGCATGCCCTGGCGCGCCGCAAGACCGTCGCGGTGCGCGACCTGGCCGGCCTGCCTTTCCTGATTGCCCCGCGCAGCGTGGGCCCCAGCATCTACGACCGCGTGATCGCGATGTTCCAGGACGCCGGTATCAGCCCCGACATCGTGCAGGAAGCCACGCCCATGACATCGTTGACGGCCCTGGTATCGGCCGGCATCGGTCTGGGCCTGGTCACCGCCGGCATGGCCCGCCTGCCCCGGCCGGACCTGGCCTACCGGCCGCTGCGCCCCGCCGCGCCCATGCTGCCCTTCGCGCTGGGCTGGCGCGGGGTGCCCACCCCCACCGCGCAGCACTTCATCGACACGGCGCGGCAATGGGCCGACCGGCATCCCGCGCCAACCCGGGCAGGGTAGTCCAGGCTTGACATCGATTTATGCTCAGACGTAGCATAAATGGACGTTCCTCTTTTTTTGCCCCATAAATGCTCGATATGAGCATAAGCGGATCGCCCCGCCGGGCGGCCCGCCACGGAGACCTTGCCATGCACACACTCGCCACCCGGCCAGTGGAATTCGACCTGCCAGCCTCGCCGGCCCAGGCAGCCTGCCCCACCACCGTCGGCCAGGCCTGGGCCCGCGTGCCCGAGCCCCTGCCCGCCGCGCAGCGCGCCGAACTGGCCGGGCGCATCCGCGAACTGCTGGCGCGCGAGCGCGCGGTGCTGGTGGCGCACTACTACGTCGACGCCGACCTGCAGGAACTGGCCGAGGCCACCGGCGGCTGCGTGGGCGATTCGCTGGAAATGGCCCGCTTCGGCCGCGACCATCCGGCCGATACGCTGGTGGTGGCCGGCGTGCGCTTCATGGGCGAAACCGCCAAGATCCTCAGCCCGTCCAAGCGCATTCTGATGCCCGACCTGCAGGCTACCTGCTCGCTGGACCTCGGCTGCCCCGACGACGATTTCACCGCCTGGTGCGACGCCCACCCCGGCCGCACCGTGGTGGTCTACGCCAATACCAGCGCGGCGGTGAAGGCGCGTGCCGACTGGGTGGTGACCTCGTCGATCGCGCTGGACGTGGTGGCCGACCTGCACGCACGCGGCCAGCGCATTCTGTGGGCGCCCGACCGGCACCTGGGCAGCTATGTGCAGCGCCAGACCGGGGCCGACATGCTGCTGTGGCAGGGCGCCTGCGTCGTGCACGACGAGTTCAAGGGCACCGAACTCGAACTGCTGCGCGCCGAACATCCGCAGGCCAGGGTGCTGGCGCATCCGGAATCGCCCCAGGCGGTGCTGGCCCAGGCCGACGTGGTGGGTTCCACCACGCAGCTGATCGACGCCGCGCGCACGCTCGACGCCGCGCAGTTCATCGTGGCCACCGACCAGGGCATTTTGCACAAGATGCGCGCGGCCGCGCCGGGCAAGCATTTCATTGCCGCCCCCACGGCGGGCAACAGCGCTACCTGCAAAAGCTGCGCGCACTGCCCGTGGATGGCCATGAACGAACTGGCGGGGCTGGCCGATGTGCTGGAACACGGCCGCAACGAAATCACGCTGGACCCCGCGCTGGGCCAGCGCGCCAAGGCGCCCATCGACCGCATGCTGGCCTTCGCCGAACAGCGCCGGCAGCGCGTGCGCGCCAGCGGCGACCTGGCGCGGGACACGGCGCTGTACGAACGGGTCGGCCCGGCCTGACAGGAGCGGGCGACATGGCATACGACGTACTGATCGTGGGCAGCGGCCTGGCCGGGCTGGCCACGGCCCTGGAGCTGGCGCCGCATTGCCGCGTGGCGGTGCTGGCCAAAGGCGGCATCGAGCATAGCGCCAGCCATCGGGCGCAGGGCGGCATTGCCGCCGCGCTGGACCCGCAAGACAGCGTGGACGAGCATGTGCGCGACACCTTGGCCGCCGGCGGCGGGCTGTGCGATGCCGACGCCACGCGGCGCATCGCCGCCGGCGCGGGACAGGCGATCGGCTGGCTGCAAGCCCAGGGCGTGGCTTTCAGTACCGACGCGCCCGGCCGGCCGGCCCTGCACCTGACCCGCGAAGGCGGGCACGGCCGCCGCCGCATCGTGCACGCGGCCGACGCCACCGGCCGCGCGGTGGTCGCCGCGCTGGCCGCACAGGCGCGCCGGCATCCGAACATCACCTGGCTGGAACAGCACTGCGCGGTCGACCTGGTGCTGGCCGGGCCTGCCGGCGCGCCGGGCGCCCGCTGCCTGGGCCTGACCGCGCTGGACACCGCGCGCGGCCGGGTGGCCACGCTGGCCGCGCCGCGGGTGGTATTGGCCACCGGCGGCGCCGGCCAGGTCTACGCGCACGCCACCGCGCCGGCGGCGGCCACCGGCGACGGCATCGCCATGGCCTGGCGGGCCGGCTGCCGCGTGGCCAACCTGGAATTCATCCAGTTCCATCCCACCAGCCTGTGCCACCCGCAAGGCGATGCCTTCCTGATTTCCGAAGCCGTGCGCGGCGAAGGCGGCCTGCTGCGTCTGCCCGACGGCACCCGCTTCATGCCCGCGCACGATGCGCGCGCCGAACTGGCCCCGCGCGATGTGGTGGCGCGCGCCATCGACACGGAAATCAAGCGCCACGGCCTGGAATGCGTCTACCTGGACATCAGCCACCGTCCGCGCGCCTTCCTGCAGGAACACTTTCCGAACATCTACGCCCGCTGCCTGGCGCTGGGCATCGACATGGCGGCCGATCCGATTCCGGTGGTGCCGGCGGCGCACTACACCTGCGGCGGCGTGGTGGCCGACACCGCGGGGCGCAGCGACCTGCCCGGTCTGTACGCGATAGGCGAAACCGCCTGCACCGGCCTGCACGGCGCCAACCGGCTGGCCAGCAATTCACTGCTGGAATGCGTGGTAATGGGCCGCGCCGCGGCGCAGGCCATGCTGGCCGAGCCGGCCGCGCACACGGGCGCGGCGGCGGGCGCCATGGCCGCCCCGCACACGCCGGTCGCCGGCGCGGCGCACCCGTCGCTGGCGCGCGAGCGGCAGGCCCTGCGGCAGCTGATGCGCGACGATGTCGGCATCGTGCGCAGCAACGCGTCGCTGGCCCGCGCAGCGCAGCGCATCGCGCAATGGGAAGCCCAGGCGGCGCGGCGCTGGCAGGCCGACGGCATCAGCCGCGACCTGCTCGAACTGCGCAACCTGCTGCAAGTGGCGGCCCTGATCGTACGCGCCGCCATCAACCGCCAAGAAAGCCGCGGCGCGCACTACAACCAGGACTGGCCCGCCACGCTGCCCGATGCACACCCCGGCATCATGCGTGCCACGGCCCCGCACGAAACGCAGGCCGCCGCATGAGTACGTGTCAGTCGTACGGTGTCAGGCACCCTCCGGGAGCCTGACACCTGGCGACTCCGGCAACAAGCCAGGCGTCAGGTTTTGGCCTGCATCCCGAAGCAATGCTCGGGCGCCGGGAACGCCCCCGCCCGCACATCCTGCGCGTAGCGTTCCGCCGCGCGCCCGATTTCGTCGCCCAGCTGCGCGTACTGCTTCACGAAGCGCGGCACCCGGGCGCCCGACATACCCAGCATGTCTTCGGTGACCAGGATCTGGCCGTCGCAGGCCGGCGACGCGCCGATGCCGATTACGGGGATCTGCAGGGCCTGGGTCACGCGGCGGCCCACGGCTTCGGCCGTGCACTCGACCACCAGCGCGAATGCGCCGGCGTCTTGCAGGGCCTGCGCGTCGCGCAGGATGCGGTCGCTGCCGTCGGCCTGCATGCCCTGCGCCTTGTAGCCGCCCACTGTGTTGACCTGCTGCGGCATCAGGCCGATGTGGCTGACCACCGGCACACCGCGCGCCGTCAGGAACTGCACGGTCTCGGCCATTTCGATGCCGCCTTCCAGCTTGACGGCCTGCGCGCCGGTTTCGGCCAGCACGCGCGCAGCGGACTCGAACGCCTGGGTGGGCGACGCCTGGTAGCTGCCGAAGGGCAGGTCCACGACCACGCAGGCCTGGGCCGAGCCGCGCACCACGGCCGCGCCGTGCGCGATCATCATGTCCAGCGTCACGCCCAGCGTGCTGGGCAGGCCATACACCACCATGCCCAGCGAATCGCCGACCAGCAGCAGGTCGGCGTGCGGATCGAGCTGGCGCGCCATGGGAGCGGTGTACGCCGTTAGCGCCACCACCTTGCCGGGGCCCTTGGCCTGGCGGATGGCGGTGGTGGTCTTGCGGGACTGCGATTGCTGTGCACTCATGATTGACGCCTGCGGATTTCCAGTCTGAAGAGTGGTCTATGGTAGCGCCACCGCCCGCCGCCCACATGGGCGTGCGGTCAACGGTATGATCTGGCCATTCACGCTGCCAACCACGAACCCTTCATGACCGGTTTCGAACACAATCCATTCCTGCATTCACTGGGCGCCGTCATCGAAAGCTGGGGCGACGGCAAGATCGTGCTCAGCATGGACCTGCGCCCGCAGCACCTGAACCGCCAGGGCGCGCTGCAAGGGGGCGTGGTCTGCGCCCTGCTGGACGCCGCCTGCGGCTATTCGGGCCTGGTGCCGCAAACCGACGACAGCCAGGGCAACGCGGTCACCATTTCGCTGGCCATCAATTTCATCGGCTCGGTCACCGCCGGGCGGGTCATCGCCACCGGCACCGTTACCGGACGGGGGCGCAAGATCTATTTCGCGCGCGCCGACGTCTGCACCCCCGACGGCCGCATCCTGGCCTCGGCGCAGGGGTCGTTCAAATATGGCGGCCCCCAGCTGATGGCCAGCGAACCCACGGAGAATCCGGCATGACCGATACCTTGCACACCGTCGAACAAGCCATCGTGTCGCGCCAGAGCGTACGCGGCTTCCTGCCCACGCCGGTGCCGCCCGAGCTGGTCCGCCGCATCCTGCGGGCCGCGGCGCGCGCGCCCAGCGGCAGCAATATCCAGCCCTGGAAGGTGCATGTGGTAACGGGGGCCCGGCGCGATGCGCTGTCGCAGGCGCTGGTGCAGGCGCATGCGCGCGGCGAGCCCGAGCGCCGTGAATACCAGTACTACCCGGTGGCCTGGCGCAGCCCGTACATCGACCGCCGCCGCGAAACAGGCTGGGGCCTGTACAGCCTGCTGGGCATCCAGAAGGGCGACCGCCAGGCCTCGGCGCGCCAGCATGCGCGCAACTTCGAATTCTTCGGCGCTCCGTGCGTGCTGCTGTTCACCATCGACAACGACCTGGACAAGGGCAGCTGGCTGGACTACGGCATGTTCCTGCAGAACATCATGGTGATGGCGCGCGGCTGCGGCCTGGACACCTGCCCGCAGGCGGCGCTGGCCAACTATCCCGACATCGTCAAGCAGCACCTGGACATTCCCGCCGACCAGGTGGTGGTGTGCGGCATTTCAATCGGCTACCAGGACCAGGCCGAGCCCGCCAACCAGTACCGCACCGGCCGCGTCGACGTCGACGATTTCACGACCTTCCACGATGCGTAGCGCCAACGGCGCGCGGCGATACGCCGTAGTGCCTGCGGAATGCGGTGGAAAAATTGCCCGCGTGGTCGTAGCCCACCTCGAAGGCCACCTGCGTCACGGGTAGGCGGGCGGCGCGGATCAGCGCCATGGCGTGCCGCATTCTTACCGCCAGCAGGTATTCCGACAGCGTGGCGCCATGCACCGCCTTGAAGCTGCGCGACAGCTTCGATACGCTGACGCCGGCCTGCCGGGCCAGCTCGCGCACGCTGGGCGGATCGCGGAACGCGTCGGCCAGGCGCGCCGCCGCCCGCTCGGCAATGGCCTGGTCGCGCGGCCGGATCTCGCCGGCCGCTACGCCCGCGCGCATGCAGGCAAAGAAATGCCGCACGATATCCTGCGCCCGCGCCTGCAGCAGCAGGCGGCGCATGTGGCGGTCGTCGATGGGTTCGAAAAAACATTGCGCGGCCTGCTGCATGGCGGCCGTCATGCCCGCCCGGAACAGCGCGAAGGTGCCCGGGTCGTCGTCCAGGTAGCGGCCCAGCGCGCCGCCGTAGCTGCCGGCGTCCAGCCCCAGTTCGTGCACCAGGTAGTCGCGCGTGCAGGAAATCGTGACCGACCGCTCGCGCTCGCCGGCGTCGAAGATCTCGATCTTGCGGGCGCCGCACGGCTGCAGCAGGGCGCTGCACGACAGCCCGTCGACGCCATGCGGATGCTCGCGCCCGTCGGTCACGGACGAATGGCCGGCCATGCGCAAGTGGATTTTCAGGGCGCCGCTGCAATCGTAATGCTCTTCCATGGCGCGCGGCCGGGTGATGTCGGCCCAGCTGGCCGACAGGCCCGCGCCCAGCACCAGCGTATCGCGATAGCCCGCCAGGCCGGCGCCTGCCGGCCGCGTCCTGATGAAGCAGGCCGATCCGGCGGAGTCCACGCCGACCACCTCGTAGGTGTGCGGCACATAGGCATTCAGGCGATTGACGACGAGGTTATCCACGGCAGGGCAGCCCGGGCGGACCGGATAGGTGGCGGTAACGTTAGCGGGGCGCTTCGCACAGCGTCAAGCCGGCATCGCAGGCGCGCCGGCAGATACGGGAAAACCCGTACAAAAGGCGCGGTTCGCGCGATTTCGCCCATTCAGCAAACAAAGCATACACGTGCGCATAAGCGCACCTTTGCGCGGGCGACTAAGCTGGCCGGCACTGACCCGCCTGGAGCCTTTCATGCAGCATGATGCCGCCCCCCGCCGCCAACCCCACTTTTCGATGTTCCGGCGCGCCGGCGAACTGGTATTCGTGTCGGGCCAGATGGCCTTCGGCGCGGGCTTCAGCATCGTTGGCGACGACGTGGCGGCGCAGACCCGCACCTGCCTGGAAAACATCGCGCGCCAGCTCTCGGCCGCGGGGCTGACGGCCCGCGACATCGTCAAGACCACGGTCTGGCTGGCGCGCGTCGAAGACTTCGCCGCCTTCGACGCGGCCTATGGCGCCTTCTTCGGCGACATCGCCCTGCCGGCGCGCTCGACCGTACGCGCCGACCTGATGGTGCCCGGCGCGCTGGTCGAGATCGAAGCCGTGGCCAGCCACGCCGGGGGGCAGGCGTGAGCGCGCCGGCAAGCGCTGATAGCAGCGCCCCCCAGGATGCCATCGACTGGATCCAGCGCCTGGTAAGCATCGACACCACCAGCCGCAATTCGAATCTGGGCCTGATCGAAATGGTGCGCGACGAGCTGCGCCGCGCCGGCATCGAATCGCACCTCAGCCACGACGCCAGCGGCGCCAAGGCCAACCTGTACGCCACGGTGCCGGCCGCGAACGGCGGCACGCAGGGCGGCATTGTGCTGTCGGGCCACACCGACGTAGTGCCCGTCGACGGCCAGGACTGGGACAGCGACCCGTTCCGGCCCCAGGTCCGCGACGGCAGGCTGTACGGCCGCGGCACCTGCGACATGAAAGGCTATATCGGCACCGCGCTGTCGCTGCTGCCGCGCATGACCGGCGCGGCCCTGGCCAAGCCGGTCCACTTCGCCCTGTCGTACGACGAAGAAGTAGGCTGCGTAGGCGCGCCGCTGATGCTGGCCGACCTGCAAGCGCGCGGGGTGCGGCCCGAAGGCTGCATCGTGGGCGAACCGACGTCGATGCGCGTGATCGTGGCGCACAAGGGCATCAACGTGTGGCGCTGCTGCGTGCGCGGCCATGCCGCGCATTCGTCGCTGACTCCCAAGGGCCTGAACGCCATCGAGTACGCCGCGCAGCTGATCTGCTATATCCGCGAGCTGGCCGACCACATGCGCGCGGCCGGGCCGTTCGACGCCGCCTTCGACGTGCCGTTCAGCACGGCCCAGGTCGGCACCATCCAGGGCGGCATCGCGGTCAACACCATTCCCGGGCATTGCCAGTTCGAATTCGAACACCGCAACCTGCCCGGCGCCGACCCCGAACAGTTCTATGCGCGCATCCAGTCGTATGCCCATGACACGCTGCTGCCGCGCATGCGCCGCGAACACCCCGACGCGGCCATCGAGCTGACCTCGCTGGCCAGCGCCCCGTCGCTGGACGCTTCGGAGCAGGCTGCCATTACGCAGCTGGTGCGCGCCCTGACCGCCGACAGCGCCCACCGCAAGGTGGCCTACGGCACCGAGGCGGGCCAGTTCCAGCAGGCCGGCATTCCGGCCGTGATCTGCGGCCCGGGCGATATCCAGCAGGCGCACAAAGCCAATGAATTCGTGGCGCTGGAACAGGTGGCGCAGTGCCACGCGTTCCTGTCGCGCGTGATCGACAGTCTTGCACAACCATAATCACAAACCCAGGGAGAGCCATCCATGAATACCGCAACGACGTTCAACCCGGCCGCCGGCAGAGCGTCGCCCCCCGCGTGGCGCATCATCGCCGCCGCCTCGATCGGCAACGCACTGGAATGGTTCGACCTGGTGGTCTACGGCTTTTTTGCCGTCACGATCTCGCGCCTGTTCTTTCCCACCGACAACGACAGCATCTCGCTGCTGCTGACGCTGGGCACCTTCGGCGTGTCGTTCTTCATGCGCCCGCTGGGCGCGGTGGTGCTGGGCGTGTACGCCGACCGGGTCGGCCGGCGCGCCACCCTGACGCTGTCGATCGTGCTGATGATGCTGGGCACGCTGCTGATTGCCGTCATGCCCACCTACGCCGCCATCGGCATCTGGGCGCCCATCGGCATCGTGGCCGCGCGCATGATCCAGGGCTTCTCGGCCGGCGGCGAATTCGGCAGCGCCACGGCCTTCCTGGCCGAGCACACGCCCAACCGCCGCGGCTTCTTCGCCAGCTGGCAGGTGGCCAGCCAGGGCCTGACCACGCTGCTGGCGGCGGGATTCGGCGCCGGCCTGAACGCATGGCTGACGCCCGAGCAGATGCAATCGTGGGGCTGGCGCATTCCGTTCTTCTTCGGCCTGGTGATCGGGCCGGTGGCGTACTACATCCGCACCCGCATCGACGAGACCCCGGAGTTCTTGGCCGCCGAGCGCACCGAAACGCCGCTGGGCGACACGTTCACCACCCACCGGCTGCGCCTGGTGCTGGCCATCGGCACCGTGGTGCTGGGCACCGTGGCCACGTACCTGGTGCTGTACATGCCCACCTTCGCGGTCAAGCAGCTGGGCCTGCCGCCCGCGGCAGCCTTCGCGGCCACGCTGCTGACCGGCGTGGTGCAGTTCATCTTCGCACCCATGGTCGGCCACTGGTCCGACCGCCATGGCCGCACCGGCATCATGGTGACGGCGGCCGCGCTGTTCCTGGTGCTGATCTACCCGCTGTTCCTGCTGCTGGCGGCCTCGCCCACCTTCGGCACCATGATCGTGGTGCAGATCATCATCGGCCTGCTGCTGTCGGGCTATTTCGGCGCGCTGCCCGCGCTGCTGACCGACCTGTTCCCCACCCAGTCGCGCACCACCGGCATGTCGCTGTCCTATAACATTGCCGTGACCATCTTCGGCGGCTTCGCGCCCTTCATCATTGTCTGGCTGATCTCGGCCAGCGGCAACAAACTGGCGCCCAGCTTCTACCTGATTTTCGCGGCCGTGGTCAGCCTGGCCTCGCTGTTTGCCGTGCGCAGGCGGCTCGGCCTGAAGTAAGGAAATTCTCATGACCCAACCAGACACCACCACGCTTCCCGACCTGTCCGCCATTGCCGATCTGCGCGCCCGGCTGCAGCAGTGGGTGCGCACCACGCCCGTGCTCGAAAAGGCCGACTTCGAACCGGTGCCGGGCACGGCGGTGAACTTCAAGTTCGAACTGCTGCAGGCCAGCGGCACGTTCAAGGCGCGCGGCGCGTTCTCGAACCTGCTGGCGCTGGACGATGCGCAGCGCGCGGCCGGCGTTACCTGCGTGTCGGCGGGCAACCATGCCGTCGCGGTGGCCTACGCCGCCATGCGCCTGGGCATTCCGGCCAAGGTCGTCATGATCAAGACCGCCAGCCCGGCGCGCGTGGCGCTGTGCCGCCAGTACGGCGCCGAAGTCGTGCTGGCCGAGAACGGCCAGGCCGCCTTCGACACCGTGCACCGCATCGAAAGCGAAGAAGGGCGCTTCTTCGTGCACCCGTTCAATGGCTACCGCACGGTGCTGGGCACCGCCACGCTGGGCCACGAATGGCTGGAACAGGCCGGCGCGCTCGACGCCGTGATCGTGCCGATCGGCGGCGGCGGCCTGATGGCCGGCGTCAGTACCGCCGTAAAACTGCTCGCGCCGCAATGCCAGGTCATCGGCGTGGAACCGGAAGGCGCCGACGCCATGCACCGCAGCTTCGAAACCGGGGCCCCCGTCAAGATGGGCCCCATGCAAAGCATTGCCGACAGCCTGATGGCGCCGCACACCGAGCAGTACAGCTACGAGCTGTGCCGCCGCCATGTCGACCGGCTGGTCAAGGTGTCCGACGACGAGTTGCGCGGCGCCATGCGCCTGCTGTTCGACCAGCTCAAGCTGGCCACCGAGCCGGCCTGCGCCACCGCCACCGCCGCGCTGGTCGGCGAACTGAAAGCCGACCTGGCCGGCAAAAGGGTCGGCGTGCTGCTGTGCGGCACCAACACCGACCCGGCCACCTTCGCGCGCCACCTGGGCATCGGCTGACGCGGCGCGGGCCGCGCGGCCGCGCCGGGACAGGCGGGCAAGCGGTACGGTCCGCCAGCGCCGAATTGGTACTTTGGGCCGGGCCCGATCTGGCGCACAATGCCCCGGATGCTTGCCGCCCCGGGCGCCGCCCGGGTTCACGCCCCCTTACGGACCGCCATGAAAGCCTATTACCACCCCGACCAGGCCCTGCACCATCCGCAAACCTATTTCTCGCGCGGCAAGATGCGCACCCCCCAAGAGGTGCCCGATCGCGCCAGCGCCCTGGTCGGCGCGGTGAAGCACATGGGGTTCGACGTGCGCCAGCCGCCCGATGCGGGCATGGCGCCGCTGACGGCCGTGCATGCGCTCGATTACCTGCAGTTCCTGAAAACCGCCCACCACGAATGGAAGCAGCTGCCCGAAGACTGGGGCGACGAAGTGGTGTCCAACGTCTTCGTGCGCGAGCCCAACGCCCTGCGCGGCGTGCTGGCCAAGGCGGCGCGCTACCTGGCCGACGGCAGCTGCCCGGTCGGCCCGTCGACCTGGCATTCAGCCTATTGGTCGGCGCAATCGGCCGTGGCCGGCGCCGACGCCCTGCTGGCCGGCGACCGGCACGCCTATGCGCTGTGCCGCCCGCCCGGCCACCATGCCCGCCGCGATGCCGCGGGCGGCTTCTGCTACCTGAACAACAGCGCCATCGCCGCGCAGCGCCTGCGCGGCAAATACGGGCGCGTGGTGGTGCTGGACACCGACATGCACCACGGGCAAGGCATCCAGGAAATCTTCTACGAGCGCGACGACGTCTATTACGTGTCGATCCACGGCGACCCGGAGAACTTCTACCCCGTGGTCGCCGGCTACGACAATGAAAAAGGCGCGGGCGCGGGCTTCGGCTACAACCTGAACCTGCCCATGCCGCACGGCTCGCCCGAATCGGTGTTCTTCGACAAGCTCGCCATCGCCGTCGATGCCATCCAGGTGTTCCAGCCCGATGTGCTGGTGCTGGCGCTGGGTTTCGACATCTTCGAGCGCGACCCGCAGGCCAAGGTCGCGGTCAGCAGCGCCGGCTTCGAACGCATCGGCCGCGCCGTGGCCGGCTTCGGCGTGCCCGTGCTGGTGGTGCAGGAAGGCGGCTACTACATCGAAGGCCTGCAGGAAAACGCCGAGGCCTTCTTCGCCGGACTGCGCGCCTGACACGCCGGCCGCCAGGCCATCCCGCTTCACGCAGAGAACACCATGCACACCGGGCTGCCGGTGGCCGTCGATTGCCCGGTGGGCGCCAGCGCGCCCGTCGCGGCGTCGACGCTCAGAATCACGATGCTGTCGCTGTCTTCGTTCAGGGCGTACATGAAGCGCTCATCGGGCGACAGCGCCATGTAGCGCGGCGTGCGTCCGCCGCTGGGCCAGGCGCCGGCCCACGCCAGCAGGCCGCTGGCCGGGTCGATGCGGAAGGCGGCGATACTGTCGTGGCCGCGGTTCGAGACATACACATAACGCCCGCCGCGGTCCACCTGGATCTCGGCGCCGCGGCTGTCGCCGGGATACGTGTCCGGCAGGGACGGCAGCACCTGCCGGGGCGCCAGCGCGCCGCTGGCCGCGTCATAGCCGTAAGCGGTGACGCTCGAATCCAGTTCGTTGATGCAATACGCCGCCCGCGCGGACGGATGGAAGGCGATATGGCGCGGCCCGGCGCCCTCGCGCGCGGCCACGCCGTCCGGCCGCGCGGGGCCGAGCCGGCCGTCGGCGAAGCGAAACGCGAATACGCGGTCCAGGCCCTTGTCGGGCACGATCACATGGCGCCCATCGGGCGAAAACGGGCAGGCATGGGGCTTGGCCTGGGTCTGCTCGATGCGGTGCGGCCCGGTCTGCCCGCTGATCGCCACGTGCTGCGACACCGGCATCAGCGTACCGTCGGCCGCGATCGGCAGCACCACCAGGCTGGCGCCGATATGGTTGCATACGACCAGGTACTGCCCGCTGGGGTCGATGGCCAGGTGCACCGGATTCCTGCCCTGCGTGTCCCGCGTGTTCAGCAGCGTCAGCCTGCCGCTGGCCCGGTCGACGGCCAGCGCGCTGACGCGCGTGGTGTCGCCGTGCACCGCGTACAGGCGGTCGCCCCGCGCATTCAGCGCCAGGAAAGACGGGTTCTCTTCTCCGCGCAGCAGCTGCACCGGTGTCAGGGCGCCCGTGCCGGGGTCGACCTTGAACACACGGATGCCTTCGCCGCGCGCGTTGCGCGCGCGCGTGCTGCGACAGCCCACATAGGCGTACATGATGGCCCTCCTCAGTTCTCGGCGGAAATGTGGGCCTGCGTCACGATCGCCTGGTACTGCTTGCTTTCATGTTGGATGAACTGCTTGAACTCGGCCACCGACATCGGCGCCGGCTCGCCGCCCTGGTCGCGCAGGCGCTGCGCCAGCTGGGGGTCTTGCAGCGCGCCGCGCACGGCCTGGTTGATGCGGTCCAACACCGCCTCGGGCGTGTGGGCCGGGGCGAACAGGCCGAACCAGTTCTCCAGGCTGTAGGCGGCCAGGCCCGGCGTTTCGGCAATGGCGGGGATGTCGGGCGCAAAGCTGGCGCGCCTGGCCGAGGTCACGGCCAGGGCCTTGACCTTGCCGGCCTCGATGAAAGCCTTGGCGCCGGCATAGCTGACAAAAGTCATGTCCACATTGCCGCCCGCCACGTCGGCCAGCTGGCCCGCCGCGCCCTTGTACGGCACATGCACCATGTCGATGCCGGCAATCGATTGCAGCAGCGCGCCGTTCAGGTGCTGCGGATTGCCCACGCCGCTGGTGGCGTAGGTCAGCCGGCCCGGATGCGCCTTGGCCCGGGCCACCAGGCCGGCCACGTCATTGACCTTCAGCGACGGCCCCACCACCAGCACGTTGGGCACGCGCGTCACCAGCGACACCGGCGCCAGGTCGCGGCCGGGCTGGTACAGCATGCGCTCTTTGTACACGTAGGCGTTGATGGCGGTTTCCCCGGCCGACCCCAGCAGCAGGGTGTAGCCGTCGGGCTCGGCCTTGGTGACGTACTGCGCCCCCAGCATGCCGCTGGCGCCGGGCTTGTTCTCGACGATGATGCTCTGCTTGAGCGTATCGCGCAGTTTTTCGGCCAGCAGGCGGGCCATGACGTCCACGCCGCCGCCGGCCGAGAAGGGCACGATGATGGTGACGGGGCGGCTGGGGTAGTCCTGCGCCGCGGCCAGCGGCGCGTGGCCCAGGGCGGCCAGCAGGGCCAGTGGCGTCAGCCGGCGCAAGAATCGGATGAAGGGCATATCAGTCTCCTGTTTTCTGTTGGTGGGTATGGACCCGGTTTTCGTCTTGCCAGCCAACCAGGCAACCGGAGGCCGTGCTTTTTTATATTGCATTTTATAAAGTAAAAATGCAATAATGGTTTTCATGCAAGCCTCCCGCCCAAGCCAGATTCCTTCCGCCACGCTTGCCGCGGGCGGCCGCACCTACGCCATCGTCGACCTGCCCGGCCCGTTCGGGGCCGACTACGCCCGCCTGCCGGTGGTGCTGCGGCTGCTGTTGGAAAACGCGCTGCGCAACATGCAGGGGCAAGAACGCGACAAGGCCGTGGATGCCCTGTTCGCCTGGCTGGCCACCGGCACCAGCGAAGCCGAAATCGCCTTCCAGCCCGGCCGGGTGCTGATGCACGACACCACCAGCACGCCCGCCCTGGTGGATATCGCCGCCATGCGCGACGCCCTGGCCGAAGCCGGCGTCGACCCGGCGCTGCTGAACCCCTGCCTGCCGGTCGACGTGTCGGTCGACCACTCGCTGGCGGTCGAGGCCTACGCCCAACCCGACGCGGCCCGGCAGAACATCGGCCACGAAATCCGCCGCAACCAGGAACGCTACCGTTTCCTGCGCTGGGCATCGCAGGCGCTGCGGGGGGTGCACATCAACCCCCCGGGCACCGGCATCATGCACACCATCAACCTGGAACAGCTGGCCACCGTGGTGTGCGTCGAACAGCGCAACGGCCAGTCCTGGGCCGTGCCCGACATGATGATCGGCACCGACAGCCACACGCCCATGGTCAACGGCATCGGCGTGCTGGGCTGGGGCGTGGGCGGCCTGGAAGCGCAGACCGTCATGTTCGGCATGCCCACGCTGCTGCGCATCCCCGACGTGATCGGCGTCGAGCTCACCGGCGCGCTGCGCCCCGGCGTGCTGGCCACCGACCTGGCCCTGACCGTTACGCAGCGGCTGCGCGCCATCGGCGTGTCGGGCGAATTCGTCGAATTCTTCGGCCCCGGCGTCGCCACGCTCGCGGCCGGCGAACGCGCGGTGGTCGCCAACATGGCGCCCGAATACGGCGCCACCACGGGCTATTTCCCGGCCGACGAGCACACCCTGGCCTATCTGCGGCAAACCGGCCGCGGCGCCGCCGCCATCGAACTGGCGCGCGCCTACCTGCAGCGCACCGGCCTGTGGTTCGACCCGGCCGCCCGCCCGCGCTACACCCGCACCGTATCCGTCGCGCTGGACCAGGTCGGCATGCATGTCGCGGGCCCGCGCCGGCCGCAAGACCTGCTCGGTTACCGCGAAGCGCCGGCCGCCCTGCGCGCCCAGGGTTTCCAGCCCACCGGGGCGCAGGCCGGCCTGCCGCGCCACCCCGTGGCCATTGCCGCCATCACCAGCTGCACCAACACCACCGACCCGGCCCTGCTGATGGCCGCCGGGCTGGTGGCCCGCAAGGCGCGCGCGCGCGGGCTGAAAGTACCGCCGTGGGTCAAGACCTCGCTGGGCCCCGGTTCGCCCGCGGCGGCCAGCTACCTGCAGCGCGCCGGGCTGGCGCCGGACCTGTCCGCGGTGGGCTTCGATATCGTGGGCTACGGCTGCACCACCTGTATCGGCAATTCCGGCCCGCTGCCCGAGGTCATTGCGCGCGCCGCGCAGGCCGGCCATATCCGACCCGTGGCCATGCTGTCGGGCAATCGCAACTTTCCCGGGCGCATCCATCCCGACCTGGATCTGGGCTTCCTGATGTCGCCGCCGCTGGTAGTGGCCTACGCCCTGGCCGGCGACGCCGAGCGCGACCTGGGCGCCGAGCCCGTGGGCACGGCCCGCGACGGGCAGCCGGTGTTCCTGCACGACCTCTGGCCCACCCGGGAAGAAGTCGAATCCTGCCTGGCCGCCGGCCTGGACAGCGCCGATTTCCGGCGCGATTTCCAGATCGCGCTGCGCAACCCGCGCTGGCAGGAGCTGGACGCGCCTTCGACGCCGCAATTTCCCTGGGACCCGGCCTCTACCATTCTGCGCCGGCCGCCGTTTGCCGCGGCGGATGCCGGCAGCCAGCTCGGCCATTACACCGCGCATCCGCTGCTGGTGGTGGGCGACGACATCACCACCGACCACATCTCGCCGGCCAGCGCCATTCCGCGCGACAGCCTGGTGGCCGATTTCCTGGTCGAGCGCGGCGACGACCGCGACGACCTGAACGTGTTCGCCTCGCGCCGCGGCAATTGGGAAGTCATGCTGCGCGGCGCCTTCCACAGCAAGACGCTGGTCAACCTGCTGTGCCCCGGCGCGCCAGTGGCGCACACCCTGCATGCCCCGTCGGGCGAGCTGCTGCCCATCTGGGAAGCCGCGCGGCGCTACCGCGAAGCCGGCGACGCCGTGGTGCTGGTGGCGGGCGAACGCTACGGCACCGGCTCGTCGCGCGACTGGGCCGCCAAGGGCCAGCGACTGCTGGACATCCGCGCGGTGCTGGCCTTGAGTTTCGAACGCATCCACCGCTCCAACCTGATCGGCATGGGCATCCTGCCGCTGCGGCTGCCCGCCGGCCTGGGCCCCGAAGACCTGCGGCTGCAGCCGGGCGACCGCATCGAGATCGACGCCCCCGCCCACGCCATCCAGCCGCGCTGCGAAGTGCCGGTGCGCATCCATCGCAAGAACGGCGCCACGCAGGCGTTCACGGCTCGCGCCGCGATCGAGACCCGGCTCGACGCCGAGCTGCTCGCGGTGGGCGGCGTCATCCCGGCGATCTTGCGCGACACCCTGGCGGCGCAGGCGGGCGGCACGGCGGCGCCATGATTCTGGGCTACATTCCCGTTCATGACCCCGCAGATACCCCTGGCCGCCCAGATCGTCGAACTGATACAGGCCGACGGCCTGCCGGTGGGCGCCCATTTGCCCGCGCAGATGCTGGCCGACCGGCTGCGCGTGTCGCGTTCGCCCATCAACGAGGCCTTGCGGCATCTGCATGAAAAAGGCGTGCTGGCGCGCCAGCGCAACCGCGGCTACTTCGTGGCCCGGGCTGTCCCGTCCGGCGCCCGGGACCTGAGCGCCGCGCTGGGCCTGCCGGCGCACGACACCACTACCGAGATCTACTTCCGCATTGCCGACGACTTGCTGCGCGGCGAGCTGGCCACCTCGTTCACCGAATCCCAGATGCGCGCCCGCTACGGGCTGACGCCCGCACAGCTCAACACGGTGCTGGGGCGCATCGCCAACGAGGGCTGGGCCGAGCGCCGGCCCGGTTATGGCTGGGAATTCTCGGGCATGATGCGCACCCCCGACGCCCTGCTGCAGTCATACCGCCTGCGCCTGGCGCTGGAGCCCGCGGCGCTGCTGGAGCCCGGCTACCGTCTCGACCCGGCCGTGCTGGCGCGCTGCCGCCAGGCAGAATTGCACCTGCTGGCCGGCGGCATCGAAACCGATACCGCCGACCAGCTGCACGACCGCGGCGTGCGCTTCCATGAATCGCTGGTCGAGGCGTCGGGCAATCCGTTCTTCATCGACACCGTGCGCCGCGTCAACCGCGTGCGCCGCCTGCTGTCGTACCGCTCGATGCGCGACCGCAAGCGCTACAAGCAGCATTGCGAGCAGCACCTGCACATCCTGGAACTGCTGGAACGCGAACGCAACGAAGACGCCTCGCGCGCCATGCGCGAACACCTGCAAAGCACGCTGAAGAATATCGGGCAGCTGAAAGACATGCTGCAGGCCGGCCCCGGCGCAGGGCAATAGACCGCGCGCCGCCGGTATCATGTGACCACTGCCGCGCGCAGCCCCCGCACCCTTTTGCCCGCACCCGTCCCATGGTCGATCCCGCCAACCTGCTTGCCATCGCCCTGATGGCCACCGTCACTTACCTGGCCCGCATCGGCGGCTACGTGCTGCTGCGCAACCGCAGCCTGAGCCCGCGCGCGATGGCCGTGCTGGAAGCGGCGCCCGGCTGCGTGCTGATCTCGGTCATCGCGCCCGCCTTCGTGGCCGACCGGCCCGCCGACCTGATCGCGCTGGCCTGTACAGTGCTCGCCGCCACCCGCCTGCCGCTGCTGCCCACCGTCATCATCGGCGTGGGCAGCGCCGCGCTGCTGCGCCACCTGCTGGCCTGATGCCGCCCACCCGCCGCCATTGCCCCGCATGAGCCACTTGAAAACCCGCCGCGCCGGTGCACGCCAGGCCTCCGGCCCAGCCACCACCTGGACGCAGTGCTGCGCCGGCGCCACGGCCAGCCTGCCGGTGCTGTTCGGCATCATCCCGTTCGGCCTGGTGCTGGGCGCGCAGGCCGCGCAAAAAGGCCTGACACCGTTCGAAGTGCCGCTCATGACCGGCCTGAACTTCGCCGGCGGGTCGGAATTCGCCGCCCTGGGCCTGTGGAGTTCGCCGCCGCATTTCCTGCTGATCATGGCCGTCACCTTCCTGGTCAACAGCCGCATGCTGGTCATGGGCGCGGCGCTCACGCCCTTCCTGCAGCACCTGCCCAGGCGCAAGGTGCTGCCCGCGCTATTCCTCATGACCGACGCCAGCTGGGCCCTGTCCATGGCCGACACGCGGCGCCGCGCCGAACAGGGCATCGGGCCGGCATTCAGCCTGGCCTACTACCTGGGCTCATCGCTGGTGTTCTACGTGGCCTGGGTCGGCTGCACCACCCTGGGCGCCATTCTGGGCCCGCTGCTGGGCCACCCCGAGGCCTACGGCCTGGACATGGCTTTTCCCGCCGTGTTCCTGGTCATGCTGCGCGGTATGTGGCGCGGCCTGCGGCGGGCCTGGCCGTGGCTGGCCAGCCTGGTGGTGGCAGCCCTGGCCAGCAAGCTGCTGCCGGGCGCCTGGTACGTGGCGGCCGGGGCGGTGGCGGGCATTCTCGCGGCGCTGGCCTGGGCGCCCACGCCGCCGGCGTCCAAGGCCGACCCCTGAAGCCGGGCCGCGCATACGTTTTTCCGTATAAATAATACGAATATTTCATTTTTTCCCGCATACCTGGCTACCCATAATGGGTGCGCGCCGGCGGCAGAAAGCCAGGCGTCCAAGCGGCACACCCCTGCCGACAACGACAACAGATCCTGGAGACAAACATGCCGTCCCGACTACGCCGCACTCTGCTGGCCGCCGCGCTGGCCACCGCCAGCCTGGCCAGCACCGCCTGGGCCCAGGCGCCCGCCTTCCCGGCCCGGCCGGTCACCCTGTACACGGCGTTCTCCGTGGGCAGCGGCCCGGATGTGGTGCTGCGCATCCTGGGCCAGGCGCTCAGCAAGAAGTGGCAGCAGCCGGTCATCGTCGAAAACCGCCCGGGCGGCGGCGGCTTCATCGCCATGGAGGCGGTGGCCAAGCTGCCCGCCGACGGCTACGCCCTGCTGCAGCTCGACAGCGAGCACGTCTCGGCGCTGCCGCACCTGTACAAGTCGCGCCATTACGTCCCGCTGGAAAAATTCGACCTGGTGGCGCCGGTGTTCTACACCCCGTTCATGATCGCCATCAGCAGCCAGTCGCCCTGGAAGAACGTCACCGATCTGGTCAACGCGGCCAAGGCCAAGCCCGACCGCCTGACCTACGGCTCGTGGTTCGTGGGCAGTCCCGGGCACCTGGGCGGCGAATGGCTGGGCGCGCTGACCGGCACCAAGATGATCCACGTGCCGTACAAAGAAGTCAGCCAGCTGTACACCGCGGTGGCTACCGGCGAAGTGGATTGGGCCTTCGGCACCATCCCGTCCACGCGCCCCGTGTACGACAGCGGCAAGCTGCGCTACCTGGCCATCGCCGCCCCGAAGCGCCATCCGCAGTACCCCAATGTGCCCACCGTGGCCGAAGCCGGCGGCCCCGCCGAACTCGACGTCAATTCGATCGTGTCGCTGCTCGCCCCCAAAGGCATACCCGACAGCGTGCGCGACAAGATCTACACCGACGTGACCACGGTGCTGGCCGACCCCGCACTGCGCAAGCGCTTCGACACCTTTGCCTTCGAACCGCTGAACTGGCCGCTGCCCGAACTGCGCAAGCGGCTCGACGAAAAATCGGCCACCTACGAAAAGCTGATCGAGAACGCGAAGATCAGCCTGGACTGAAGGCGCCGCCGGGCGCGGCGCGCCCGGCGCATTGCCCACCGTTGCCGCCAGGTCAACACTCGGTTGGCGATTGGTGCCGGCACGGCAACACCATGATCCCCTGATCGGGCCTACCGCCCGGTTTGCTCACGACCTACCATACGCCCGTGCCCACCCGTGTTCGGGCGCTGCGTCAAGGACATTTCATGAGCAAACTGCAACCTCCTTCACTGAGCCTGCTGGACAAATACCGGGGCGAAGACTTCCAGGCGCTGTACTCCACCACCGTCACTGTGCAGGGCGGCGAGGCCCGCCACGGGCGGGCGTCAGGCATCGCGCGTTCCGACGACGGCGAACTGCAGGTGAATCTGCGGCTGCCCACCGAGCTTGGCGGCCCTGCCGGGGGCACCAACCCCGAACAGCTGCTCGCGGCCGGCTACGCCGCGTGCTTTCATGGGGCGCTCAGCCTGCTGGCCGCCAAGGCCGGCCTGGACGTCCCCGACGCCGAAGTCAAGGTGTCCGTCACCTTTGGCCGCGATCCCGTCGACGGCCTGTACGCGCTGACGGCGCACGTCAACATCCACCTGCCGGGCATAGACCGGGCCGTGGCCGAAGAGCTGGTGCGCAACACCGAGCGCCTGTGCCCATATTCGAAGATGGCGCGGCAGGGCATGCACAGCGTGGTCGCCCTGACGCAATAAGGCCGGCGCCGGCTAGCGCGGCTTGAGCAGGAAGGCTTCCAGCGTCTGCAGGTCCAGCGCGCGGATCTGCGCGGTCATGTAGTCGATGAACACGCGTATGCGCCCCGGCAGGTGCTGGCGGCTCAGGTAGCAGATGTAGTGGCCGCGGTCATCCGGTGCGTACTGCGGCAGGCAGGCCACCAGAGTGCCCGCGCGCAGGTGTTCGCTGATCTGGTAGCCGGCCAGCTGGGCCACCCCCCGGCCGTCGAGCACGGCCTGCAGCACCAGGTCGGCATCGTTGAACGCCAGCATGGCCTGCGGCGCGAACTTGCGCATGTGGCCGGCCACCTTGAATTCCCATTCGCACATGCGCCCCGAGGCCAGGCGAAAATTCACGCAGCGATGGCTGGCCAGGTCTTCGATGCCGGCCGGCAAGCCGTGCGCGGCGGCATAGGCGGGCGAGGCGCACAACAGCATCTGCATCGGGATCAGCTGTTTGGCGATCACCTGGCTGTCTTCCATGCGGCCATTGCGAAACGATACGTCGATGCGGTCTGTCGTGAAATCGATGGGGCCGTCGTCCAGCAGCAGCTCGACCGAGATTTCCGGATAAGCCGCCAGGAAGCCGCCCAGCAAGGGCGCGACGATCTTGCGGCCGAACCCTGCCGTGGCGCACACGCGCAATTGCCCCGAAGGCGGTCCTTCGCGCAGTTCGCGCATGTCGTCCAGCGCCTGCACGATGCGCTCGACGCCCGGATGGCAGTTTTCGTAGAACAGTTCGCCTTCGCGGGTCAGCGAGGTATTGCGGGTGGTGCGCACGAACAGCCGGGTGCCCAGCTGGTGTTCCAGCTTCTGCACGCTGCGGCTGACTGCCGAACGGCCGATGCCCAGGCGGTCGCCGGCCTTGGCGAAATTGCCTTCCGCGGCCACCGCGATAAAGGCCACCACGCCGGCATAGCTGGTGGCGAAACTGTAGGCCAGCGAATCGGGGCCGGCGCATGGCGTGACCGGCGCGGCAGGGGCCTCGGAAGCAGGGGCCGCAATCGCGTCGGCGGGGGATGCTTTCTTGTCCATAGCCTTCAGACGTTATCGGCCAATCGGCTGACCCGTTGCCGCCGCGGCCGGGCGGCCCGGCCCCGGGGCGGGAATTCATTCTACTGGCAACAGTGCGGGCGCGCCCTTCTGCTTGATCAGCACCACCAGGAACCTGGCGGGCCGGGTCTGGCTGGCATTGCGCCCCACCGTATGGACATCGTCGGGGCCTTCATAGAAGGTCTGGCCGGGCGTCAGCGTCACCTCTTTGCCGCCCTTGACCTGCATGACGATGCTGCCCTCGAGCACATAGATGAAGCCGTGCGCGTCATGGCGATGCACGGGGTCGGCGCCGCCCGGCGGATACTCGACCGTGATCATCAGCGCGTCCTTGCCGGGAATGTCCGGCAGGTCTTTGGTCATCAGCGGCGTCACGATGGGCTCGGGCGCGGCGGTGGAATGCATGGCATGGCCTGCCGGCGCGGCCAGCGCCAGCTGGCCGAACAGCGAGCCGGCGGCGATCAGCGGCAGCCCGGTCCGAATGAATTTCAACATGAGCTTCTCCTTCGCGTGGTGGATGGCACGGGCTTATCGTAGGCAGCTTGCCGGGGCGGCGGTAGATCCGCGCAGGGGACCACGATGTTGCCTTTGCGGCACCAATGCCGCGCCCCGGGCCGGCGCCATTGCGCGCCGCTGCTCAACGGCCGCGCGTCATCGCCTGCAGCACGCCATCACGCCGTATCCAGCCATGGAACAGCGCGGCGGCCAGGTGCAGCAGCACCGTGGCGAACAGCAAGAAAGCCAGGTACCGGTGCGCGCCCCGCAACCACGCGAATAGCGCCGCATCGACAGGCGCGATGGGCGGCAACTGCCAGCTGCCCGCCATCACCGGGTAGCCGCCGGCCGACACCATGGCCCACCCGATCAGCGGCATGGCGAACATCAGCGCGTACAGCAGCACGTGCGAAGCGTGCGCGGCAAGGCGCTGCCAGGCCGGCATGCCGGCCGGCAGCGCCGGCGCGCCCCCGTACAGCCGCCTGGCCAGGCGCACGCACGCCAGCGCCAGCAGCGCCAGGCCCAGGGGCTTGTGGATCTGTATCAACCATTGGTGCCGCTCGGACACCGAGGCCACCATGCCGACGCCGATGAACAGCATCGCGATCATGCCGATCGCCATCAGCCAGTGCAGCAGACGCGCGGGCAAGCTGAATCCCGCCGAGGGTCGTTGGGTAGATGGGTTCATTGCGCGTGCTCCGGGTGATTGGGCTGGGATGGTGCCGTGGCATCCCGGGGCGGCCCTTCGCTGGTGCGGCGCTCGTACGACGCGGCATAGGCGGCCGAACGGGCCGGCAGCAGCGGATCATCGGAAATGGCCATACCGCGCGGCAGCACGGTCGGGTCGTAGTTCACGTCGCGGCAGGGGCCCTCGTTTTGCGAGGCGCTGCGCGTAATCACCACGACACCCGCCTCGACCGTGGGCCGGTCGGCCGGCCACTGCCGGGTCGCGTCATTGGTGGGATCGCCCGGCGCGCCCAGCGTGACCAGCAAGCGCCAGCGCAGGGGGCCTTGCGCCAGGCGCCGCTGCAGGTCGGCCTGCAGGTAATCGGCATCGTGCGCGGGCGCCGCGGCGGGCGCGGGCGAGGCATCCAGCGGCGCCAGGCGCCAGCGCACCGGCTGCCGCCTGCCCTGGGCATCAATAAAGTAAAACGCGTGCAGGGCGTAGTAGCTTTCGGTGGCGTAGCTGGCCGACGGCCTGGCCGTCTTGGCCCAGGCGCGGAATGCCGCGGTTTCGGGGTGCGCCGCGAAAAAGGCCTGCATGCGTTGCGGATCGGGCTTGCCGGTGGCGGGCTCGCGCCGGGCCGCGAGCTGCTGCTCATAGAACGCCTGCGGTGTGGCCACCACGAACACCGGCATGCTGTTCATGCCGGTGCGCCATTGTTCGCCGTTGGGCGACGTAAAGCGCAAGGCGAAACTGCGTATGGGCACGCTGGAATCCGACGCATAAGGGTTGCCGCCCGGCACGGCCAGCCGCCCCACCACCGGCGTATTGCCCGGCGCGAACAGCGCCGCCGTCGACAGGGCCTGCGCCGCGCCGCTGCTTTCGAAATGGCCCGCCACACAGACCCCCTTGGCATGATTGCGGCGGTAGCCGGCGTGAACGCCGCTGTTCGCTTCCAGCACATCGACCACCCGGTCCGGCGTCAGGCGCTGCGGGTCCAGCCAGCCGCCCACGTAGGCGAAGGCGGCGCCCGAGCCCAGCACAATGGCGCCGATCGCGCCCAGGCGCAGGCAGATTTGCCGGGCATCGAGCGGCCGGGCTTCGCGTTGAGGAGATTGCGGCATAAGGCTCCTTGGCTTTGCGAGGAATACCCGGGTAAGACGATGGGCCCCGAAAATTATTCCCCCAGGGAATAAACCGGCCCGGCCGGCGTCCTACCATATTGGCCTGTAAGCTTGTGGCGCCATGGGCGCGGGTCTGCACAGGAACTCACATGATTCGACCGGTACGCTCGCCCCCGCCGGGGCCCGTATCCAGCGAGGACGATGCCATCCAGGCAGAAGAGCTGTCTGATGCCGTGCTGCGCCTGCTCTTGCCGCGGCTGCGCCGGTTCGCCCTGCGGCTCACGCGCGACCCGGCCGCCGCCGACGACCTGGTCCAGGCCACCCTCGAACGGGCCCTGACGCGCTGGCACAGCCGCCGCCCGCAGGGCAGCGTGCGGGCCTGGCTGTTCACGATCCTGTACCGCCAGTTTCTCGATTCGCAGCGCCGTGCACGCCGCTACGCGCGGCTGCTCGAATGGTTCGCCGGCGCCGATTCCGCGGCGCCCTCGGCCGAGCGCCAGGCGATGGCCCGCTCTTCGCTGGATACCTTCGAACGCCTGCCCGAGGCCCAGCGCACCCTGCTGTGGCTGGTCAGTGTGGAAGGCCTCAGCTACAAGGCGGTAGCGGACCTGTTCGATATTCCGCCAGGCACGGTGATGTCGCGCCTGTCGCGCGCGCGGCGCGCATTGCGCGACCTGAACGAAGGGCAGGCCGGCGCGGCGCACTTGAGGATACTGAAATGAACCAACGCCCCATCGACGACCTGGCGCGCAACGCCTTTGTAGACGGACAGCTCGATGCCGCGCAGCGGCAGGCCATGGAGGCCTACCTGCAGGCGCACCCCGAGCAGGCCCAGGAACTCGCCGCGTGGCAGCGCGACGCGCAGCAGCTGCGCCAGGCCGCCGGCCAGGACAGCCTGCCGCCCAACCCCGCCCTGGACCCGGCCGCGGTCCGCGCGCGGCTGCGCGCGCGCGCGCGGCGCCGGCTGGCAATGGCGGGCAGCCTGGCCGTGGCGCTGGCCGTGGGCGGCGTCGCGGGCTGGGGCGCGCGCGACAGCGCCCTGGCGTACCGGGTGCTGCCCATGCAGGACGCGGTGCAGGCGTATCGCCTGTTTGCCTCCGACCACGCGCCGCAGCCGGACGTGCGCGCCGATGCGGGCAATCTGCAAAACTGGCTGGACGATTACTTCGCGCACGCCCAGCGCCTGCCCGACCTCAGCGCCAGCGGCTTCAAGCCGGTGGCAGCCCGCCTGCTGGCCACCGACCAGGGCCCGGCGGCGATCGTCATCTACGAAAACGCCGGGCAACGCGCCAGTTTCTATATCCGTCCGCCCGGGCCGGGCAAGCAGATGCTGGCGCAAGGCAGCCGGCGCGACGGCAGGCTGCTGGCCCGCTATTGGTCGGGACAGGGGTACAACTACGCGCTGGTCGGCGCGGGCGACGGCATCGCCGACGCGCCGCTGCCCGTGCCCGCCCAGGCGCCCAGCTAGGCGCGGTGGGCCGCCGCACTTGCCCTATCATTGGCATTCCTCTGCCGTACCCCGGATGTGCCATGACCGATCGTCCGCTCGCCGGCATCGCCTGCGTGTCAGTCGGCGTGCTGTTCCTTACCATCAGCGACGCGCTGGCCAAATGGGTGGGCCAGCACTACAGCCCGATACAGATCCTGTTCCTGCGCGCCGCCATCGCCCTGCCTTTCGTGCTGGCCCTGGCTGCCGCGGTGGGCGGCCGCCCGGCGCTGCGCACGCGCCACCTGGGTCTGCACCTGCTGCGCGGCGCCCTCAACATCATCTCGGCCTGCTTTTTCTACCTGGGCCTGCAGTCCCTGCCGCTGGCCGAAGGCATCGCCATCGTGTTCGCCGCGCCGCTGTTCGTCACCGCGCTGTCGGTACTGGCGCTCAAAGAGCGCGTGGACGGCGCCCGCTGGCTGGCGGTGGCCGCCGGCTTCGCCGGGGTGCTGGTCATTGTGCGCCCGGGCGCGGCCAGCTTCCAGCCGGCCGCGCTTTACCCACTGGTCACGGCGGTGCTGTATGCCGTCATGATGCTCACCGCGCGCGCCATCGGGCGGGCCGAAAGCATGCTTACCACCACGTTCTATATCGTGGCCGGCCAGCTCGTCTGCAGCGCCGTGGCCGTGCCGGCCTTCTGGACGCCGCTGCAATGGCCGCATCTGCCTCACTTCGCCGGCATCGCATTGTTCAGCACCCTGGGGCTGACCTTCATCACCCAGGGCTTTCGCATCGGCCCGGCGTCGGTGGTGGCGCCGTTCGACTACGGCGCGCTGCTGTGGGCCTCGCTGCTGGGCTGGCTGGTGTGGCACGACGCGCCCGACCTGTACGACTGCGCCGGCGCGGCGCTCATCGTGGGCAGCGGCGTGTACATCGCCTGGCGCGAATCGCGCTCGGCCCGGGCGCGCCGCGGGCGGCGCTGAACCGGCGGGCTGCCGGCGCCGGCGCATTGGCCGGCCATATCCAGGCGCGCAACGGCCGCAGGGGATTTGACCGTTTTAGATCAAATGATTTAAAACTGTTCGCAAGCAGCACGGCTGCCGCCCATCCATGCATTCCTCAAAGGCACGCGAACATGAACATACAGGGAAAGAAAGTCCTGATAACCGGCGGATCCAGCGGCATCGGGCTGGCCACGGCCATGGAACTGGCGCACAAGGGCGCCACAGTTTTCGTCGTGGGGCGGCGCGAAGCAGTCGTGCGGCAGGCCGTCGAACAGTTGCGTGCGGACGGCGCGCAGGCCGATGGAACAGACGCCGACGTAGCCACCGCCGAGGGCCGGCAGCGGGCCCTGCAGGCAGCCTGCCAGGCCATGGGTGGCCTGGATATCCTGGTCAACAGCGCGGGCGGCGTGCGCGCGGGGCGCATTGAAGATATCCCCGACGACGACATCGCCACGATGGTCAGCGTCAATCTGCTGGCGCCCATGCTGCTGGCACGCGCCGCCCTGCCGCACCTGCGCGCCTCGGGCAACGGCATGATCGTCAATGTGTCCTCGGGAATTGCCTTGGTGGGCGTTCCCTTCTACACCGCCTATGCCGCCGTCAAGGCGGGAATTTCACACTTCGGCGAAGCGCTGCGCCGCGAACTGAAGGGCGAGGGCGTCCACGTCCTGACGGCATACCCCGGCGCGACCGACACGCCGATGATGGCGTCTTCCAAGGCCGGCCCCGACCTGGGCTTTGTCCGCGAGCCGGCCTCCGCCGTCGCCCAGGCCATTGTCGAAGGCATCGAGGCCGACGCCCTGCAAGTGATCCGGGGCGGAGACGTCCGGGCCGCCATGATCGCCCAGAACCGCTCGGATCCCGCATCGCTGGACGAGCGGTTCCTGGCGCTGAAGCCCAGGCTCGCCGAGGCGGTAAAAGATCACTCCGCGCTCTGACACTTCAAAAAAAGGAACGCGCCATGACCCATACGCAGGCCGTCGTCTTTGATCTGTACGGAACGCTGTACGACGTTCATTCGGTAGTGCAGCAATGCAATGCCTCGTACCCCGGGCAAGGCATGCAGATCAGCGAACTGTGGCGGCAGAAGCAGCTCGAATACACCTGGCTGCGCAGCCTGATGGGGCAATATGTGCCGTTCGAGCAGGCCACCCATGATGCGCTGGTCTACACCTGCCGGCACCTGAAGCTCGGCCTCGACGAGCCTACCCGCGCCGCGCTGTGCAATGCCTACCTGAACCTGTCGCCGTATCCCGAAGTCCCCGCGGCACTACAGCAGCTCAATGACATGGGGCTGCCGCTGGCCATCCTGTCGAACGGATCGGTTTTCTCGATCGACAGCGTCGTCAGGCACTCCGGCCTGCAGAAGCATTTTGCCCATCTGCTCAGCGTCGAGCGGGTCGGCGTGTTCAAGCCCGATCCGCGGGTCTATACGCTGGCCTGCCAGGCGCTGGGGCTGGCGCCGCCGCAGATTCTTTTTGTGTCGTCGAATGCCTGGGATGCGGCCGGTGCACGCCACTTCGGCTTCAGGGTCTGCTGGGTGAACCGCCGCGGCGGCGCCTTCGACGAACTGGGCGCCACGCCCCATGCCGTCGCCGGCGGGCTGGACGAATTGCCCGCGTTGATCGGCGCGGCCAGCCAGGGCTCGCCGGCCTCATAGGACCACTAGGCGGCAGGCGGCAGCCTGCCGCCGACATCCGGGCACTACCGCGCATGAGGCCAAACGAGGTACTATTCAACAAAAATAATTATCATCCTCGTTTTGATTCTTTTTGAACATGGAACTCATTGTGCGAGCAACAGGGGACAGCCGTACAGGCTCAAAAAAACGCGTGGCCACGGCCGCTAAACGAACGCTTGCCGGTGGCGCGGTGCTCTATGCGGCAACCGTAACGGCGCAAACTGCCGGCCCGGACACGGCCACGGCAACGACGGTGCTGCCATCCATTACCGTATCGGGCGCGCCGGCGGCCATGGACGAGGCGCCCGCGCCGATCGCGGGCGGCCAGATCGGCAGCGGCGCCCGCATGGGCATTCTGGGCAACACGTCCGTCATGGACACGCCCTTCAGCGTTACCAGCTACACCGCCCAGACCATGGAAAACGAGCAGGCCCGCTCGGTCGCCGACGTGGCCAACTCGGACCCGTCGGTGCGCATGGGCAGCGCGCGGTCCAACATCAACGAAGACCTCACCATCCGCGGCTTCACGGTGCCCAGCAGCGACTTCGCGCTGAACGGCATGTTCGGCCTGACGCCATACTGGCGCGCCCCCATCGAAACGCTGGAGCGGGTGGAAATCATCAAGGGTCCGTCGGCGGCGCTGTTCGGCATGGCGCCCGGCGGCAGCGTGGGCGGCGTCGTCAACCTGGTGCCCAAGCGCGCCACCGATGAACCCATCACCCGCCTGACGGGCAGCGTGTCGTCGGATTCGGTGTTCGGCGTGCACGCGGACATCGGCCGCCGCTTCGGCCCGGACAACGCCTTCGGCGTACGCATCAACGCCATGACCCGCAACGGCGATACGCCGATCAAGGACCAGTCCGTAGACGAAAGCCTCGGTTCCGTGGCGCTGGACTACCGGGGCGACGCGCTGCGCGCGTCGATCGACCTGCTCTGGCAGAAAGAACGCATCGACAATGTGGTGCGCCAGTTCCAGCCGGGCCCTGACCTGACCTCCATCCCCGATGCGCCCAGCAACAACAACCCCTATCCCGGCCTGGGCTGGAGCGACGGCACCAATAAGTCGGGCGTCTTCAAGATCGAATACGACCTGACCGACCACATTACCGCCTACGCCGGATACGGCCAGCGCAAACTGGACTGGGATGCGATCGCCGCCAACCCCGTGCTGCTGGATGCGCAGGGCGACTATTCCTACGTCGGCGGCTGGCAACGCATGACGGTCGACAGCAAGTCCACCGAGGCCGGGCTGCGCGGCAGGTTCTCCACCGGGCCGGTCAGCCACAATCTCGCCTTCAGCTACACCAAGCTCGACCAGGACCAACGCCTGGGCTTCTACACGGGAACCCCGCCCGGCACGGGATATCCAGCCGGCACGTCGAACATTTATTCAGGCGACGTCTTCGACACCCCGTCCACCTCCGGCATCGACAACCCGCTGCAGCGATACCTGCGCACCAAACTGACCAGCTATGCCCTGGCGGACACGATGTCGTTCATGCAGGACAAGCTGCAGCTGACCCTGGGCGCGCGCCGCCAGCAGGTGGCCGGCCAGAACTACAACTTCATGAACGGCGAACCCAGCGGCCCGTACTACGACGAGCACGCCACCACGCCGCTCGCCGGCATCGTATTCAGGCTGCGGCCCGACCTGTCGCTGTACGCCAGCTACGTCGAAGGCCTGTCCCAGGGCGACACCGCGCCCACCAGCGCGGCGATCAGCAATCCGGGCGAACAGCTGGCGCCGTTCAAGTCCAAGCAAAAAGAAATCGGCCTCAAGTACAACCTGAACGACGACATGCTGGCCACCCTCAGCCTGTTCGAACTGACCAAACCCAGTTCCGGCATCTCGGGCAATACCTTCGGCGTGTTCGGCGAACAGCGCAACCGCGGCGTCGAAGCCACCTTCGCCGGCGAAGTGGCGCGCGGCGTGCGGCTGCTGGGCGGCATCAGCTACATCGACGGCGTCATCAACAAGGCCGTGGACCCCGGGCTCGAAGACAACAAGGCCATCGGCGTGCCCGACTGGCAATTCAACCTGGGCGCAGAATGGGATACCCCCTTCGTGCCGGGCCTTACGCTCAGCGGCCGCATGATCTACACCGCCAGCACCTATCTCGACGCCGCCAACACGCTGTCGGTACCCGGCTGGACCCGCTTCGATGCCGGCGCGCGCTACGAAACCAAAGTCAGCGGCAAGCCCGTCACCTTCCGCCTGAACGTGGAAAACCTGTTCGACAGGGATTACTGGGGCACCGCCACCGCGGGCTATCTGTTCGTGGGCGCGCCGCGCACCGTCACCCTGTCGGCCAGCATCGGCTTCTAAGGACGCCCCATGTCCACACACACCTGGTCCTGGATCCACAAATGGAGCAGCCTGGTCTGCACGGTATTCATGCTGCTGCTGTGCCTGACCGGCCTGCCGCTGATCTTCCACGAAGAAATCGAACACCTGACCGGCGTGGTCGAAGCCCCGCCCATGCCGGCGGGCACGCCGAACGCCAGCCTGGACCGGATCGCGCAGGCCGCGCTGGAACGCCGCCCGGGCGAGGTCATCCGCTACATGTTCTGGGAACAGGACGAGCACCCCGACATCACGTACGTGTCCATGGCCAGCGCCGTCGATGCGCCGCCCGAAGAGAACCATGCCGTCATCGTCGATTCCCGCAGCGCCCAGGTGCTGGACGAGCCCGCGACCAATGAAGGCTTCATGTACGTCATGCTCAAGCTCCATACGGACATGTTCGCGGGGCTGCCCGGCATGCTGTTCCTGGGGGCCATGGGTCTGCTGATGGTGGTGGCCATTGTGTCGGGGGTGGTGCTCTACTACCCGTTCATGCGCCGCCTCAAGTTCGGCGCGCTGCGCACCCAGCGCAGCAGGCGCGTCAAGTGGCTCGACTGGCACAACCTGCTGGGCATTGTGGCGGTCGTGTGGCTAACCGTCGTGGGGCTCACGGGCACGATCAATACGCTGAACCGGGTCATCCTGGGCCTGTGGCAGATGGACCAGATGGCCGAAATGACGGCGCCCTACCGGGGCTTGCCGCCCGTGACCCAGCCCGCGCACCTGGAAGCGTCCATCCGCGCCGCCCGCGCCGCGGTGCCCGACATGACGGTCAGCCTGGTCGCCTTTCCCGGAACGATGTTCTCAAGCCCGCACCACTACACCTTCTTCCTGAAGGGCAGCACGCCCGTCACCGCGCGCCTGCTCAAGCCGGCCCTGGTCGACGCCACCACCGGCAAGCTGACCGATACGCGCGACATGCCCTGGTACGTGAAGACGCTTTTCCTGTCGCAGCCGCTGCATTTCGGCGACTACGGCGGCCTGCCGCTGAAGCTGCTGTGGGCCGTGCTGGACATCTTCGCCATCGTCATACTGGGCAGCGGCCTGTACTTGTGGCTGCGCAAACCCCGGCCGGCGGCGGCGCCGAAAGCGCAGTCCGGCGGCGCGCCGGAATCGGCCCCCGCCCTGCGCCGCACCAACACCAACGAGGCCGCGCCATGAACCGATATGAGTCGCGCCGGGTGCGCACCGACCACCTGCAATCGGCGCGCGAGGTATTCCGCGCCCCGGTGTGGCTGGGCGTGGCCACCGCCATCGGCCTGGTCTCGGCGCTGCTCGGCGATGGCATCTGGGACACCCTGTCGTGGCTGACCATACTGGCCCCCATCGCCGCGGTGTTCCTGGCGTGGCGCAAGCGCGCCGCGTAATGAAAAAGCCCCCTTGAAAAGGGGGCCGGGATAACGCGCCGGGGCCGTGCCGAAGGCGGGCTTCAGAACGGAATATCGTCGTCCATGTCCGCCAGGTTCGCGGCGCCGCCGGCGGCGGGCGCCGCGGCGGCCGGGGCCGGACGCTGCGCGGGCGGGCGCTGGGCCGGGGCGCGCTGCTGGCGCGGCGCGTCGTCGTAGCCGCCGCCACCGCCGTAGCCGCCTTCGCCGCCGCTGTCGCGGCCGCCCAGCATCTGCATCTGGTCAGCCACGATTTCGGTGCTGTAGCGGTCGGCGCCGGTGTCCTTGTCTTGCCACTTGCGGGTCTTCAGGCGGCCTTCGATGTACACCGAACGCCCCTTTTTCAGGTATTCGCCGGCGATCTCGGCCAGGCGGTTGTACATGACCACGCGGTGCCACTCGGTTTCTTCGCGGCGCTCGCCGCTGGCCTTGTCTTTCCATTGCGAGGTGGTGGCAATGGAAACATTGCAGATGGCCGCGCCGTCGGGGCTGTAGCGGACTTCGGGGTCGCGTCCCAGGTTGCCGACGAGAATGACTTTATTGACCGATGCCATGGGGATTTTCCTCTGGTGCTCTCGCGCAATTGACTTGCCCGAGAGGCAAAATGTGTTCCAAACCTTCGTTACCGTAAGCTTACCGCACCTTGCCGGGGTTTTTCCGGCCCCAGGGACACGCCTGTCCCTGCGATTCAGGCCGGTTTCTGCCCCAGCGCCCGCGACAGCACGGCGGCTTCTTCGATCAGCTGCGCGCCGCAGGCTTTCACGCGGTCGGCCGTCATGCGCACGCTGGGGCCGAAAATGCACACCGAGCCGGCGGCGACGTCGGCGCCGTTGAAATAGGGCGCCGCCACCGCGACGGCGCCTTCGATCAGCTCATGCCGGCTGGTGGCGTAGCCCAGCTTGCGCACCCGCTCGAGCTCGGCCATGTAGGCCGCGGCATCCATTTTGATGTCGGCGGCGTAGCGCTTGAGCTCTTTTTCGGTCAGGTTCATGCGCGCCAGGATGGTGCGGCCGCTGGCGCCCAGCACCAGTTTTTCGCGATAGCCCACGCCGCGGCGAAAACTCAGGGGCTGCGGGCTGGCAAGCTCGGCGAAGCACACCCGGTAGTCGCCTTCGCGCACGAACAGCGCCACGGTTTCACCGGTGGCTTCCCACAGGCGCTGCAGCGACGGGTATGCCAGGTCGGCGATCTTGTGGCTGGTGGTCCATACGTGCACCAGCCGCGCCACCGAACTGCCCAGGCGGAATTGCTGCGGCTCGCCGGACGACACCAGAAAGCCGTTGTGCTCCAGCGTGGCGATCAGCC
Source organism: Bordetella petrii (assembly GCF_017356245.1). Lineage (NCBI taxonomy): Bacteria > Pseudomonadati > Pseudomonadota > Betaproteobacteria > Burkholderiales > Alcaligenaceae > Bordetella > Bordetella petrii. The sequence goes on along the minus strand of NZ_JAFMZZ010000001.1, from coordinate 1,098,138 downwards.
GGTACAGCGTGGGGCGGCTCAGGTCGACGCGCTTGAGCAGCTCGGCCGCCGTCAGCCCGTCGTCCCCGGGACGAAAAGCCAACAGAATATCCAGCGCCCGGTCTACCGCCCGGACCCCTTCCTGGCGCTTGTCGTTTTCCATGCCTGATTCCATACCACGTTGGGTTCAACGTGGCGATTGTATTCAAAAGCGAGGCTTGACCCAGATCAATTCTTGTCCGTATACTGGACTCGTGTCTTATCTGACGGACTAACTCGGGCGATGCCCGAAGCGCGGGAATGGAGATCACGCATGGACAAAAACACCGCTGAAACCCTGGTGCGGACCGGCCCGGGAACCGCCATGGGGCAGCTGCTGCGCCGCTACTGGGTGCCGGTCGTGGCAGTCAGTGAAATCCCGGAGCCGGACTGCCCGCCGGTGCGGGTGCAGATCATGGGCGAAAAACTGCTGGCCTTCCGCGACACCGAGGGCAAGGCCGCGCTGATCAGCGAATTCTGTTCGCACCGCGGCGTCTCGCTGTACTTCGGGCGCAACGAGGAAAACGGCATCCGCTGCGCCTACCACGGGCTGAAGTTCGACCGCGACGGCAACTGCGTGGACGTGCCCTCGGCGCCGCAGGCGTGCAAGCACATGGGCATCACGGCCTACCCCTGTGCGGAAATGGCCGGCATCGTCTGGGCCTACATGGGTCCGAAAGACAAGCAGCCTGCCCTGCCCGACGTCGAGTGGTGCACCCTGCCGGCCAGCCACGTGTTCGTGTCCAAGCGCCTGCAGGAATGCAACTACCTGCAAGCCATGGAAGGCGGCATCGACACCAGCCACGTTTCGTACGTGCACCGCTACGAGGTCGACCACGACCCGCTGCACCAGGGCACCAAGGCGCTGGACTACATCAAGGCCGACGGCAACGTCATCTTCGAAATCGAGAAAACCCCGTTCGGCCTGACGCTGTTCGGCCGCCGCAACGGCGAGCCTGATTCGTACTACTGGCGCGTCACGCAGTGGCTGTTCCCCTGGTACACCCTGATTCCGCCCTTCGGCGACCACGCGCTGGGCGGCCATGTGTGGGTGCCCATCGACGACCACAACTGCTGGGCCTGGAGCATCAATTTCCGCACCGACCGGCCGCTGAACGAAGAAGAACTGCGCGACCTGAACAGCGGCAAGGGCGTCCACTGCGAATACGAGCCGGGCACCAACGTGCCGGGCGGCACCTTCCGGCCCAAGGCCAACAAAGACAACGACTACCTGATCGACCGGCAGGCGCAGAAAGACAAGCGGGCGTATTCGGGCGTGTTCGGCTTCGCCATCCAGGACGCATCGCTGCAGGAAAGCATGGGGCCGATCCAGGACCACGCCAACGAGAAGCTGCTGCCGACCGACCGCGCCATCGTCATGGCGCGCCGGATGCTGTTCGACGCCGCCACCAAGCTGCAGGCCGACACCGATCCGCCGGCCCTCGACGCCAACCAGCAACGCGTGCGGGCAGCGGGCGTCCTGCTGCCGCGCGACCAAAAACCGCAGGAGTGGGCTGCGGTGCACCTGGCCGATGGAAAAAACCAGAAGGTCTATTCCATCTGAGCACAACACGCCAAGATCCCACACCACCAAAGGAGAGCAACCATGTCACGAATCACCCGGCGCGCCGCGCTGGCTGCCGCCATGCTGGCGGCATGCTGTACGTTTGCCGCCGCCCAGGCGGAAGAATGGAAACCCAACAAGCCCATCCGCATCGTCGTGCCGATCGTCGGCAGCACCAACGACGTGCTGGCCCGCCTGGTGGCGCCGGAGCTGGAGGCCGCGCTGGGCCAGCCCGTGGTCGTCGAGAACAAGGGCGGCGGCGGCGGCCTGATCGGCACGATGGACGTGGTGAGATCCGCGCCCGACGGCTACACGCTGCTGGTGGGCTACAACGGCCCCATCAGCATCAACCCCACGCTGCTGCCGCAGACGTCCTACAAGCCCGCCAAAGACCTGGCCCCGATCACGCTGGCGGTGAAGGCCTCGCAATACCTGGTGGTCAACCCTAAAGTGCCGGTCAAGACGCTGGCGGAATTCGTCGCGTACGCCAAAGACCATCGCATGAGCTATGCCTCGGTCTCGGTGGGCAGCTCGTCGCACCTGACGATGGAAATGCTGAAGCAGGCGGCGCACATCGACCTGACGCACGTCCCGTACCGCGGCGCCGGGCCGGCGGTGGTGGACCTGATCGGCGGCCAGGTCGATGCCTCGTTCCTGGTGCCGGGCAACATCCAGGAATACGCCAAGAACGGGCGCGCCCGGCTGATCGCGTCGTCGGGCCTGAAGCGCTTTGCCTCCACGCCGGATGTTCCCGCGGTGGCGGAAACCTATCCCGGTTTCAACGCGACATCGTGGATCGGCTTCCTGGCGCCGGCGGGCGTGCCCAAGCCTGTCATGGACCGGCTCAGCACCGAGCTCGTGCGCATCCTCAAGCTGCCCAAGATCCGCGGACAGCTCGAAGACATGGAATTCGAAGTGATCGCCAGCAGCCCGCAGGAATTCTCGGCGTGGATCGCGGAAGACACCGAGCGCTGGGCCAAGGTGATCAAGACGGCCAACATCAAAGTCAATTGAACCCCGTCGCGCGCGCCGCTTGCGCCGGTTGCCGGCAAGCGGCGGCGCGGCCGACCTGGAATGACCCATGCAAGAAAACGCAAGACTGGCGGGCAAGTCCGCCTTGATCACGGGCGGCGGTGGCGGCATCGGCGCCGCCACCGCGGCGCTGTTCTGCGCGCAGGGCGCGGCGGTGATGCTGGTAGACGCCAGCGCCGAGGCACTGGCCCATACCGCGGCGCAGATTGCGCAAGACCAGCCACAGGCGCGCGTGGCCACCTTCTGCGCCGACGTATCGGACCCGCAGCTTGCGCAGGCCGCGGTGCGCGCGGCCGTCGAGGCGCACGGCGGGCTCGACATCCTGGTCAACAACGCGGCCAAGCGCAACTATTCGGCCCTGGCCGACGTAACGCCGGAAGAATGGCATGCCGTAGTGGCCGTGAACCTGGTCGGCGCGTCCAATTACTGCAAGGCGGCGCTGCCCGCGCTGCGTGAATCGGGCCGGGGCGCCATCGTCAACGTGTCGTCCTGTTATGCGGAAACCGGCCGCAAGGGCATGGCCCTGTACGACGCCACCAAGGCCGGCATGCTGGCCATGACGCGCACGCTGGCCTTCGAAGAAACCGCAAGCGGCATACGCGCCAACGCGGTGTGCCCCGGCTCGACGCTGACCGATTTCCACATCGGCCGCGCCCAGGCCGCCGGCAAGAGCGTCGATCTGCTGAAGACGCAGCGCCAGGATACGTCTTTGCTGGGCCGCTGGGCTGATCCGCGCGAGATCGCCTGGCCCATCGTGTGGCTGGCCAGCGACGAAGCCTCGTACATCACCGGCACCACGCTGATGGTCGATGGCGGCCTGTCGGCCATGTAGTCGGAGTGGTGGCATGAGCGCAAATTCCCTGACTGTGCGCGTGGCGCGCAAGTCGGCCGAGACGGCCGAGATCTGCAGCTTCGAACTCAGCGCGCCGGATGGCGGCGAACTGCCGCCGTTCACAGCCGGCGCGCATATCGACGTGCATCTGCCCGGCGGCATCACACGCCAGTATTCCCTGTGCAACGAGCCTTCCGAACGCGGCCGCTACCGTATCGCGGTGCTGCGCGAGCCGGCATCGCGCGGCGGCTCGCGGGCCATGCACGACGACGTGCGCGAAGGCGACCTGCTGCAGATCGGCATGCCGCGCAATCTGTTCGCCCTGGAGGAAAGCGCCGCGCGCCACATCCTGATGGCCGGCGGCATCGGCATCACCCCGCTGTGGTGCATGGCGCAGCGGCTGGCCGCCATCGGCGCCGATTTCGAGCTGCACTATTGCGCGCGCTCGCTCGGGCGCATGGCGTTTCATGAACCGCTGCGCCAGGCGGCCTACGCCGACCGCGTGCAGCTGCACCTGGACGACGGCGCGCCCGCGCAGAAACTGGACCTGGCCGCGGCATGCACGCCCGCCGCCGGCACCCACCTGTATGTGTGCGGCCCCAAGGGCTTCATGGACGCCGTACTGGACGCCGCGCGCGCGCGCGGCTGGCCGCAGGACCGCCTGCATCATGAATTCTTTGCCGCCGACCCCGCGCCGGCCGGCGGCGATGGCGACGGCGAATTTTCGGTGAAACTGGCCAGTTCCGGCCAGATTGTGAAAGTGCCGGCCGGATGTTCGGTCACGCACGCCCTCGCCGAGGCGGGAATAGACGTGCCCGTGGCGTGCGAACAAGGCATTTGCGGCACCTGCCTGACGCGGGTGCTGGAAGGGCAGCCCGACCACCGCGACCTGTTCCTGTCGCCCGAAGAACAGGCCGGCAACACGCAATTCACGCCCTGCTGCTCGCGGGCGAAGACCCCGCTGCTGGTGCTCGATCTCTGAACCTGCCCCTAGGGCAGCGGCTTCAGCGCCCAGGTCACCGCCAGCCAGATGGCCGCCAGGGCCGCCGCCCCCAGGAATACCGCATTGGCGCCGGCATGGGCGGCCAGCCAGCCGCCCAGCGCGCCCCCGCAGAACAGGCCGGCGGCCTGGGCGGTGTTGTAGAAGCCCAGGGCCAGGCCCTTGTACTGGGCCGGGGCCACCCGCGACACCAGCGAGGGCTGCAGGGCTTCCAGGATGTTGAACACCACGAAAAAGGCCGTCATCACGATGGCCAGGGTGTAAAAGCCGTGGCTGGCGGCCGGCAGCAGCGCGCACACCACGATCAGGCCGGCCACCGAGGCGCGCAGGGCGCCCCGATGGGCGCGATGCCGCTCGGCCACGAAAATCACGGGCACCATCAGCACGAACGACACCACGATAATGGGCAGGTAGACTTTCCACAGGTCTTGCGCGGCCAGGCCGCCGGCATGGGCCAGCAGCGCCGGCACCACCACGAACAGCGCCACCTGGGTGCAGTGCAGCGCGAATACGCCGAAATTCAGGCGCAGCAGGTCGGCGTGCCCCAGCACCTGGCGCGGCCGCACATTCATGCTGCGCGCCTCGCTGCGGGGCACCACCGGCACTACCCAGCGCGCCACCGCCAGGCTGGCCACGCCCAGGCAGGCAATGGTCCAGAACAGGCCCGACAGCCCCCACCAGCCCACCAGCAGCGGCGACAGCACCAGCGAGGCCGCGAACGACAGGCCGATCGACCCGCCCACCATGGCCATGGCGCGGGTGCGCACTTCGTCGCGGGTGGCATCGGCCAGCCAGGCCGTCACCGCGGCGGAAATCGCCCCCGCGCCCTGGATGGCGCGGCCGATGGTGATCCAGAACACGTCCTGCGCCTGCGCGCACACGATGCTGCCGGCAATGAACAGCAGCAGGCCGGCCACCACCACGGGGCGGCGCCCCCAGCGGTCGGACGCCAGGCCGAAGGGAATCTGCATGAACGCCTGGGTCAGCCCGTACATGCCCAGCGCCAGGCCAACCCGCGCCGGATCGTCGCCCCCGGGCAGCCCGCGCGCGGCCACGGCGAACACCGGCAACAGCAGGAACAGGCCCAGCATCCGGCAGGCGAACAAGCCCGCCAGCGCGACGCTGGCGCGCCGTTCGGAGGGGGTCAATTTCAGTTTGGTATCAGCCGGCATGCAGAAGTGGCCAGGTCAGGGCCTTATACGAGAAAGGACTCGGCGCGCTATAGTACCAAGTTGGCCTTTGAAACCGCTGAAACGCCCGATGGACGCGATACGCATTCGGGGTGCGCGCACCCACAATCTCAAGAACGTCTCGCTGGACCTGCCCCGCCACAAGCTGGTGGTGGTAACGGGCCTGTCCGGCTCGGGCAAGTCGTCGCTGGCGTTCGACACGCTGTACGCCGAGGGGCAGCGCCGCTATGTGGAAAGCCTGTCGGCCTACGCGCGGCAGTTCCTGCAGCTGATGGACAAGCCCGATGTCGACCTGATCGAAGGCCTGTCGCCGGCGATCTCCATCGAGCAGAAGGCCGCCGGGCACAACCCGCGCTCCACCGTGGGCACCATCACGGAAATCCACGATTACCTGCGGCTGCTGTACGCCCGGGTGGGCACCCCGTACTGCCCCGACCATGGCCTGCCCCTGCAGGCGCAAAGCGTCAGCCAGATGGTCGACGCGGTGCTGGCCTGGCCGGCCGACACGCGGCTGGCGGTGCTGGCGCCCATCGCCCGCGCCCGCAAGGGCAGCTTCGAAGACGAATGCGCCAGCCTGCAGGCCCAGGGCTACGTACGCCTGCGGGTCGACGGCCAGATGCAGGAAATCAGCGACATGGCGCCGCTGAAAAAGAACGAAAAGCACGACATCGACGTCGTGATCGACCGCCTGCGCATCAAGCCCGAAAGCAAGCAGCGCCTGGCCGAAAGCTTCGAAACCGCCATGCAGCTGGCCGACGGCCGCACGGTGGCGCTCGACATGGACAGCGGCCGCGAGCAGGTGTTTTCCAGCCGCTACGCCTGCCCGGTGTGCAGCCACAGCCTGCCCGAGCTCGAGCCGCGGCTGTTCAGCTTCAACAACCCCATGGGCGCCTGTCCCACCTGCGACGGCATCGGGCAGGTGGGCTTTTTCGACCCCAAGCGCGTGGTGGCTTTCCCCGAGCTCAGCCTGGCGGCGGGCGCCATACGCGGCTGGGACCGCCGCAACGCCTTCACGCATTCGCTGCTTACCAGCCTGGCGGCGCATTACGAATTCGACATCGAAACCCCGTTCGAAGACCTGCCGGAAGACTTGCGCCGCAAGGTGCTGTACGGCTCGGGCGATGAAGAAATCGCCTTCGTGTACCTGAACGAAAAGGGCCGCAGCACGGTCAAGCGGCACACCTTCGAGGGCGTCCTGCCCAACCTGGAACGCCGCTGGCGCGAAACCGACTCGGCCACCGTGCGCGAAGAACTGGGCAAGTACCGCAACATCAAGACCTGCCCCGATTGCGGCGGCTCGCGCCTGCGCGCCGAGGCCCGCCATGTGCTCATCGGCGACGACCCGCGCGAAGGCGAGCGGCGCGGCCAGGCCATCTACGAAGTCGAGGCGATGCCGCTGTCGGACTGCCTGGCGTGGTTCCAGGCGCTGGCCCTCACCGGCGCCAAGCAGGAAATCGCCCAGCGCATCGTGCGCGAAATCGAGGCGCGCCTGAACTTCCTGAACAACGTGGGCCTGAACTACCTGTCGCTGGACCGCAGCGCCGACACCATCTCGGGCGGCGAAGCGCAGCGCATCCGGCTGGCCAGCCAGATCGGCTCGGGCCTGACCGGGGTCATGTATGTGCTGGACGAGCCCTCCATCGGCCTGCACCAGCGCGACAACGACCGCCTGATCGGCACGCTGCAGCATCTGCGCGACCTCGGCAACAGCGTCATCGTGGTCGAACACGACGAAGACATGATCCGCCTGGCCGACTGGGTGGTCGACATGGGGCCGGGCGCGGGCGAACACGGCGGCCAGGTGGTGGCGCAAGGCACCCCCGCGGCCGTACAGGACGACCCCGCCTCGCTGACCGGCCAGTACCTCAGCGGCCGGCGCGCCATTCCCGTGCCCAAGCGGCGCGCCGTCACCGACGAGCAGTCGTGGCTGGTGCTGGAAGGCGCCAGCGGCAACAACCTGAAAACGGTCGACCTGCGCCTGCCCGCCGGCCGGCTGGTGTGCGTCACCGGCGTATCCGGCTCGGGCAAGTCGACGCTGGTCAACGACACCCTGGCCGTGGCCGTATCGCGCCAGCTGCACCATGCGCAAAGCGAACCGGCGCCATACGCCTCGATCAGCGGCCTGGAAAATTTCGACAAGATCATCAGCGTCGACCAGAGCCCCATCGGCCGCACGCCGCGCAGCAACCCTGCCACCTACACCGGGCTGTTCACGCCCATCCGCGAACTGTTCGCCGGCGTGCCCGAGGCCCGGGCGCGCGGCTACGACCCGGGGCGCTTCAGCTTCAACGTCAAGGGCGGGCGCTGCGAGGCCTGCCAGGGCGATGGCGTGGTCAAGGTCGAAATGCACTTCCTGCCCGACATGTACGTGCCCTGCGACGTCTGCCACGGCAAGCGCTACAACCGCGAAACCCTGGAAATCCGCTACCGGGGCCGCAATATCAGCGAAGTGCTCGAACTCACCGTCGAACAGGCGCTGGAATACTTCGAATCGGTGCCCGCCATCGCGCGCAAGCTGCACACCCTGATCGACGTGGGCCTGTCGTACATACGCCTGGGGCAAAGCGCCACCACCCTGTCGGGCGGCGAGGCCCAGCGTGTGAAGCTGTCGCAGGAACTGTCGCGCCGCAGCACCGGGCGCACGCTGTACATCCTGGACGAGCCCACCACGGGCCTGCATTTCCGCGACATCGAAATGCTGCTGCAGGTGCTGAACCAGCTGGTCGACAGCGGCAACACGGTGCTGGTCATCGAACACAATCTCGACGTCATCAAAACCGCCGACTGGGTGGTCGACATGGGGCCGGAAGGCGGCGACGGCGGCGGGCGCGTGGTGGCCACCGGCACGCCCGAAGACGTCGCGGCCAACCCGCAAAGCCACACCGGGCATTACCTGGGCCGGGTATTGCGGCGCAACGATCAGGGGTAGACTGGCTTTCCCCCAACGCCGCCCTTCACCGCCATGTACACCCTCATCATCGGCAACAAGAACTACTCATCCTGGTCGCTGCGCCCGTGGCTGGCCCTGCGCGCCGCCGGCATCGCCTTCCAGGAACAGAAGCTGGGCCTGTTCACGCCCGAATTCGCGCAGCGCCTGGGCGCCATCACCCCCGCCGGCCTGGTGCCGGTGCTGCTCGATGGCGACTTCGCCGTCTGGGACTCGCTGGCCATCTGCGAATATGCCGCCGACCAGCACCCGCAGGCGGGCCTGTGGCCGGCCGACCCGCGCGCCCGGGCCCGCGCGCGCTCGCTGGCCGCGCAGATGCACAGCGGCTTCGGCCAGCTGCGCCAGGTCATGCCGATGAACATCGAGGCGCACCTGCCGGGCATCGATATCTCGGCGGCCCAGGGCGACGTGTCGCGCGTGCAGGCCATCTGGCACGATACGCGCGCCGAATTCGGCCAGGAGGGCCCGTTCCTGTTCGGCCGGTTTTCAATCGCCGACGCGTTCTTCGCCCCGGTCGTGTCGCGCTTTACCACCTACGGCGTGCCCGCCGCGGGCGCCGTGCGCGACTACATGGATGCCGTGCTGGCGCTGCCCGCCATGCAAGACTGGACGCGTGAGGCGCGCGCCGAAGGCGTATTCCTGCCCGAAGACGAGCCCTACCGCACGCAACGCTAAGTGAAAATTCCACCCGGTGTCAGGCTCCCGCAGGATGCCTGACACCGACCTGCGGCAACGCCGCCTCAACAGCACGGCATCAGGCGCTCCGCGAAAGCCCCGATACCCGGATTACCCCATCTCGAACAGCCGCCGATGCTCGCGGATCGCGTAGCGGTCGGTCATGCCGGCGATGTAGTCGGCAATGGCGCGGGCCTGGTCCGGGGCTTCGCGCCGGTGGTCCGGCGGCAGCAGGCGCGGGTCGGACAGAAAAGCCTGGAACAGCTCGCGCACGATGCGGCGCGCCTTGTTGGTCATGCGCACCACGCGATAGTGGCGGTACAGGTTGTCGAACAAGAACCGCTTCAGCTCATCGGCCTCGCGGCGCACCTCGTCCGAAAAGCCGGCCAGCGGCGCTGCGCGGCGCACCGCGTCGGCGTCGGCCGGCGCCGCGTCGGCAATGCGCGCCAGCGATGTGGCGGTCAGGTCGACGATCAGCGTGTTGATCATGCGCCGCACGGTTTCGGCAATGGCCCGGCGCTCGGCCAGCCGCGGGTAGCGTTCGGCCACCTGGGCGTAGTGGCGCGCGAAAATCGCCACGTCCTGCATCTGCTCCAGCGTCACCAGCCCCGAGCGCAGGCCGTCGTCGATATCGTGGTTGTTGTAGGCGATCTCGTCGGCCAGATTGGCCAGCTGGGCCTCCAGCGACGGCTGGGTGCGGTTCAGGAAACGTTCGCCCACCTCGCCCAGCTGGCGCGCGTGCGCGGCCGAACAATGCTTCAGAATGCCTTCGCGCGTTTCGAAGCACAGGTTCAGGCCGCTGAACTCGGCGTAGCGTTCTTCCAGCTCGTCGACCACCCGCAGGCTCTGCAGGTTGTGTTCGAAGCCGCCCGCCTGCGGCGCCAGCTCGCGCATGCAGGCATTCAGTTCGTCCTGCCCGGCATGCCCGAAGGGGGTGTGGCCCAGGTCGTGCGCCAGGGCGATGGCTTCGGTCAGATCTTCCGACAGGCGCAGGCTGCGCGCCAGCGTGCGGGCGATCTGCGCCACTTCCAGGCTGTGCGTCAGGCGGGTGCGGAACAGGTCGCCTTCGTGGTTGACGAACACCTGCGTCTTGTATTCCAGCCGGCGAAACGCCGTGGAATGGATGATGCGGTCGCGGTCGCGCTGGAACTCGGTGCGATTCTGCGGGGCCGGCTCGGCGTGCCGGCGCCCGCGGCTGGCAAAGGGATCGGATGCGTAGCGGGCCAGTTCGGTCATCGGCATCGTCCCCCCGGGGTCATTGCACCGTGCGGGCCAGCACGTCGCGCACGGTATCCAGCGGTGCGGCCCGTGTCACCGCCTGGCCGATGCGCGGCATCAGCACAAAGCGGATCTCGCCGCCCTCGGTTTTCTTGTCGACCTGCATCAGCGCCAGCCAGCGGTCGGCGCCCAGGTCGGGCGCCACGGTGGGGCAGCCGATGGCCTGCACCAGCGCGCGCACCCGCGCCACGTCGGCGCGCGGGAAGCCGGCAACCTCGGCCGACAGCTCGGCCGCCTGCACCATGCCGCAGCCCACGGCCTCGCCGTGCAGCCATTCGCCATAGCCCAGGCCAGACTCGATGGCATGGCCGAAGGTGTGCCCCAGGTTCAAAATGGCGCGCAGGCCCGATTCACGCTCGTCTTTGCCTACCACCTGCGCCTTCAGCTCGCACGAGCGGCGGATGGCGTGGGCCAGCGCAGCCGGATCCAGCGCCCGCAGGGCGGCGGCATGGGTTTCGCACCATTCCCAGAATGCGGCGTCCAGGATCAGGCCGTACTTGATCACCTCGGCCAGGCCGGCCGACACTTCGCGCGCCGGCAGGGTGCCGAGCACGTCGGTGTCGATCTCGACCGCCACCGGCTGGTAGAAGGCGCCGATCATGTTCTTGCCCAGCGGATGGTTCACCGCTGTCTTGCCGCCCACGGAAGAATCCACCTGCGCCAGCAGCGTGGTGGGTACCTGCACGAACCGGATGCCGCGCATGTACACGGCCGCGGCGAAGCCGGTCATGTCGCCGATTACGCCGCCGCCCAGCGCCACCAGCACGGCGCGGCGGTCCAGGCGATGGGTCAGCAGGGCGTCGAAGATCAGGTTCAGGGTCTGCCAGTCTTTGTGGGCCTCGCCGTCGGGCAGTTCGATGCGCAGCACGCGGCGGCCGGTGCGCGCCAGCGCCGCCTCGACGCGCTCGCCGTACAAGGCCGCCACCGTGGGATTGGTGACCACCGCGATGGCCGTGGCATCGGCGGGAATGGACTGGTCCAGCGCATCCAGGCGGCCCGGGCCGATATGGATGGGGTAGCGGCCGCCGGGGGTGTCGACGTCAACAACGGTCATGGATTCTTCTCGTAGGCTTGCAGCAGCGGCAGCAGCGACTTCACCAGGTGCGAAACCGGCATGGTGCCGGTATCGACCACCAGGTCGGCCACTTCTTCGTACAACGGTTCGCGTCTGGCCATCAGGTCGCACAGGGTGCCGCGCGGATCGGGGTTGGCCAGCAGCGGGCGATTGCGGTCGCGGCTGGTGCGCCGGAACAGTTCATCGACGCTGGCGCGCAAATACACCACCACGCCGCGCTCGCGCAGCAGCCGGCGGTTCTCGGGCGCCAGCACGGCGCCGCCGCCGGTGGCCAGCACAATGCCGGGCCGCTGGGTGCAGTGATCCAGCGCGGCCGCCTCGCGCTTGCGAAAACCGCCTTCGCCCTCGATCTCGAAAATCACCGGCACCCGCACGCCGCAGCGCGCCTCCAGCTCGTGGTCGAGGTCGATGAACTCGCGGCCCAGCACGCGCGCCAGCCCGCGGCCGATGGTGGTCTTGCCCGCCCCCATCATGCCCACCAGGAAGATGGGCAGGTCGTGCGGCAGGCGCACGCGCGGCCCGGCTTCGGCCGCCGCGCAGGGGCTTTCGGCAGGGCCGGCGTCCGGGGCCGGATCTGTATTCACCAAACCATTCATGCCCGCATTATCCCATCGCCAGCCAGTTGCCCGCTTACCACACTGAACGAATTTGTTACAGAAACCCGGTAACCACGCTCAAGCGCGTCTACAGATACCCGTAAAATCGCCGCGATGAGCAAGTCGCAGAATTCTTCCAAAAAAGCCCCCTCTCCAAAAAGCGGATCGCCCATTTTGCGGTTTTTCGTGAAGATGGGCATTTTCTTTGGCGGCCTGGCGCTGTGTGGCGTCTTGCTGGGCGGCATGGCGCTGGCGCTGGCATGGCCCAACCTGCCCGACCTGCACGCCATGACCGACTACCGGCCGCGCGTGCCGCTGCGGGTATACACCGCCGACCACGTCCTGATCGGCGAATTCGGCGAAGAACGCCGCAACGTGCTGCGCTTCAATGAATTTCCCGACGTCATGAAATCGGCCGTGCTGGCCGCCGAAGACGACCGCTTCTACCAGCACGGCGGCATCGACTGGGCGGGCGTGGTGCGCGCCGGCCTGGCCAACCTGCTCAGCATGTCGAAGTCGCAGGGCGCCAGCACCATCACCATGCAGGTGGCGCGCAACTTCTACCTGTCGTCCGAAAAAACCTATTCGCGCAAGTTCTACGAACTGCTGCTTACGTTCAAGATCGAGTCCCAGCTCACCAAAGACCAGATCCTTGAGCTGTACATGAACCAGATCTACCTGGGGCACCGCGCCTACGGCTTCGCCGCGGCCTCGCGCACCTATTTCGGCAAGCCCGTGTCGCAGGTCACCGCGGCCGAGGCGGCCATGCTGGCGGGCATTCCCAAGGCGCCGTCGCGCTTCAACCCCATCGCCAACCGCCCGCGCGCCGAGCTGCGGCAGCATTATGTGCTGGGCCGCATGCATTCGCTGGGCTACCTGACCGACAGCGAATACCAGCAGGCCAAGGCGCAGCCCATCATCATCAAGGCAGCCGAAGGCACGCCGGCGGGCGGCTACGCCATCCACGGCGAATACGTGGCCGAACTGGCGCGCCAGCTGCTTTACGGCATCTACCAAGACGACCTGTACTCGCGCGGCATCAACATCTACACCACGGTGCGCTCGAAAGACCAGGAATCGGCCTATCACGCCGTGCGCGACGGCGTGCTGCAGTACACGCGCCGCGCCGTGTACCCCGGCCCCGAAGAACAGCTCGACATGCCCCAGGGCATCGAGAGCAATCCCCAGGCGCTGGACGACTACCTGGACGGCGTGTTCGAAAAATACCCCGACAGCGACGACCTGCTGACGGCCGTCGTATTGTCGGCCAGCCCCACCGAAATCAAGGTGGCGCGCAGCGCCAATGAAATCATCACCATCACCGACAAGAAAGTGCTGGCGGTGGTGGCGCGCTCGCTGGGCAGCAAGGCCCCGGCCGAACGGCGCCTGCAGCGCGGCTCGGTGGTCTACATCCACAAGCTGGGCGAAGGCTGGGAAGTCATCAACATGCCGTCGGTGCAGGCGGCCTTCGTGTCACTGTCGCCGCAAGATGGCGCGATTCGCTCCATGGTGGGCGGCTTCGACTTCTTCCGCGGCAAGTTCAACCGCGTCACCCAGGCCTGGCGCCAGCCGGGCTCGAACATCAAGCCGTTCATCTACGCGGCCTCGCTCGAGCGCGGCCTGACGCCCGCCACGCAGATATCCGACCAGCCGTTCGAACTCACCGCCGAACAGACCGGCTCCAAGCCCTGGCACCCCAAGAACTACGGCAACGTATACGAGCCCATGCTGACCATGCGCCAGGGCCTGTACAAGTCGAAGAACATGGTGTCGATCCGCATCCTGCAGGCCATCGGCCCGCAGTACGCGCAGGAATACCTGACGCGCTTCGGCTTCGACAAGGCCCGCCAGCCGGCCGTGCTGCCGCTGGCGCTGGGGGCGGGCTCGGTCACGCCGCTGCAGCTGGCAGGCGCCTATGCGGTGTTCGCCAACGGCGGCTATCGTATCGCCCCCTACCTGATCGATCGCGTCACCGACAGCAGCGGCAAGGTGCTGATGCAGTCCAAGCCCATCGTGGCCGGCGATGCCGCGGCCCGGGCGATCGACCCGCGCACCGCCTACGTCATGGACGACATGCTGCGCGGCGTGGCCACCAGCGGCACCGCGGCGCGCGCGCGCGCCACGCTGAAGCGTTCCGACATCGCGGGCAAAACCGGCACCACCAACGAATCGGTCGACGCCTGGTTCTCGGGCTATGCGCCCAGCCTGGTGGCCACGGCCTGGATGGGCTTCGACCAGCCCAAGTCGCTGGGCTCGCGCGAAACCGGCGGCGGCGTGGCCATGCCGATCTGGCTGGACTACATGGGCGATATGCTCAAGGGCGTGCCCGAGCAAAAAGAACGCCCGCGCCCCGACGGCCTGCTGGTCGAGCGCGGCGATTTCTATTTTTCGGAGTTTCCGCCGGGCCAGGCCGTGGCGCGGCTGGGGCTGTCTGAACCCATGCCGGCCGAAACCGACCAGCTCGGCGAGTTCCTGAACGACCTGGTAGGCGGCGGCGGGGGCGGCGACAACAGCATCCGCGTGTCGCCCAACCTGAACCCCGAAAAACAGACGCCCTGGTCGCAGAAAATCCCGTTCTGACCGGCGCCCGGGGCGCCGGCCGGCACGGGCCCGCGGTTACAGCCGCACGGCCACCGGCACGCCGGCGGCTTCAGAGCAGATCTGCGACAGCGCGTCGGGCAGCGGCGGGCCGCCCCGGGTGTCGTTCCAGTGCTGGCCGTCATAGCGATAGTGGAACCCGCCGCTGCGGGCGGCAAGCCAGATCTCTTGCATGGCGGCCTGGCTGTTGACGACCACGTGGGTGCCGTCTTCGAAAACCAGCGTCAGCACGTTGCCGCTGCGGCTGGTCTCGATATCGACGTCCTGCGAGGCCGCCCAGTCGTCGGCCTGGCTTTCGATGCTGTCCAGTACTTGGTCGACCAACGCAAGGAATTCGGTTTCAGTCATAATCGAACCTGCAAGAATTACGGAGTTTCGAGTGTTCCATTTGGCACGCAGCCGCATGGTCTTACGCATTGTAGCCACGCTTGCCGCGACCGGCCTGGTCGCCGCCTGCGGCTACAAGGGCCCGCTGTACCTGCCGCCGCAGCCCGGCCAGTCAGGGCCAGAGTACCCCGACCCGCCCAAAATCCCCTCCCCCGTCACGCTTCCATGACTTCCCCGAATTCCACGCGGCCCGGCCTGGCCGGCCATCCGCATTTCCATTACCAGAACGGCATCCTGCATGCCGAGGGCGTTGCGCTCGACACCCTGGCCAGCCAGCTCGGCACGCCGCTGTACGTCTATTCGCGCGCGGCGCTGGCCCAGGCCTGGCGCTCGTACAGCGACGCCATCGGCGCCCGCCCGGTGCTGGTCTGCTACGGCATGAAAGCCAACTCGAACCTGGCCGTGCTGAAAGAATTCGCCCGCCTCGGCGCCGGCTTCGACATTGTTTCGGGCGGCGAGCTCAAGCGCGTGCTGGCCGCCGGCGGCGACCCGGCCAAGGTGGTGTTCTCGGGCGTGGGCAAGCAGGCCTGGGAAATGCGCGCCGCCCTGGAAGCCGACGTCAAATGCTTCAACGTCGAATCGCAGGCCGAACTGCAGTGCCTGTCCGACGTGGCGCAGTCCATGGGGCGGCGGGCGCGGGTATCGCTGCGCGTCAATCCCGATGTCGATGCGCAAACCCACCCATACATTTCCACGGGCCTGAAAGAAAACAAGTTCGGCATCGCCATCGAATCCGCGCTCGACGCCTATCGCACCGCCGCCTCGCTGCCGGGGCTCGAAATCGTCGGCGTCGACTGCCACATCGGCTCGCAGCTTACCGACATCAGCCCCTATTTCGATGCACTCGAAAAGCTGCTCGACCTGATCCAGCGGCTCGACGCCGCGGGCATCGCCATCCAGCACCTCGACCTGGGCGGAGGCCTGGGCATCCGCTATACCGACGAAGTGCCGCCGTCGCCCAAGGCGCTGCTCGACCAGGTATTCGAACGGCTGCAGGCGCGCGGCCTGGCGCACCTGCACCTGGTGCTGGAACCCGGCCGTTCGCTGGTGGGCAACGCCGGCGTGCTGCTGACCACGGTGCAATACCTGAAGCACGCGCAGGCGCGCAATTTCGCCATCGTCGACGCCGCCATGAACGACCTGCTGCGCCCGGCCCTGTACGACGCCTACCACGGCGTGCAGCCGGTGGCGCCGCGCGACGGCGCCGCCACCGAATACGACATCGTCGGCCCGGTGTGCGAAAGCGCCGACTGGCTGGCCCGCCAGCGCAAGCTGGCGCTGCAGGCAGGCGACGTGCTGGCCCTGGAATCGGCCGGCGCCTACGCCATGGTCATGGCCAGCAACTACAACACCCGGGCGCGCGCGGCCGAAGTCATGGTCGACGGCAGCCGCCACTACATCGTGCGCCAGCGCGAAAGCCTCGAGGACCTGCTGCGGGGGGAGTCGACGCTGCCCTGAAGGCGGGGCGCGATTCGGCGTATTTCGGATCGAATAGGTGTTCTTCTGGCGTCTGCGCGGGGTGGCGTGAACGCCTTGGCTTCACGGTGCCGTCCGGGCGCCCCGCGCGCCCGGGCCCGGCCCCGAGGCGCCGCGGCGCTCACGCCACCCCGCGCAGACTCACGGTGAATATCGGTCGCCGCATTGCCGGGACGGGCTGCGTTCTTGCATGCTGGCGAAGCGTCGGCCTCAAGAAAGAAAATCGCGCAGGGCCGGCCCACGGCGCCGCCCAGCGCGCCGCCGTGGGCCATTCGTGTGGCGGCTCGCCAAGGCTGTGAAAGACATACGCCTCAGACCAGGTGTCAGCCCAGGTGTCTGACTCCCGCAGGGTGTCGGACACCGTACGACTGAGACGGCTGCGGCTTACTTCGGTGTCAGGCACCTGGCGGAGCCTGACACCTGGCAACACCCGGAAAAGCACGGCACCGGTAAATCGCGAGCCGAATGGCAATCACGGCCGTGCGGGGCGCCCGGACGGCGCCGTGAAGCCAAGGCGCTCACGCCACCGCGCGCAGACGCCAGAAGAAAAACTCATCCGGGAAACGGGGCCGCTTACAGCTCCCCGTACGAATGCAGCCCCGACAGGAACATATTGACGCCCAGGAACGCAAATCCGGTCACCAGCAGCCCCACCAGCGCCCAATAGGCCGCCAGGTGCCCCCGCAGGCCTTTCATCAGCCGCATGTGCAGCCATGCGGCGTAGTTCAGCCACACGATCAGCGCCCAGGTTTCTTTAGGGTCCCACTGCCAGTAGGCGCCCCAGGCGTCGGCGGCCCACAGCGCCCCCAAAATGGTGGCCACCGTGAAGAACGCGAAGCCGACGGCAATGGCCCGGTACATGATGTCGTCCAGCACTTCCAGCGACGGCAGCGCCTGGGCGATGCGGCGGCGCCCCAGCAGGATGCCGCCCACGATGACCACGCCCACGCCGAAGTAGATCATCCAGGTGGCCGACAGGCCGTCGGTGCGGAACACCATGGGCTCGACGCACAGCAGCACGCCCAGCACGAACAGCGGCGCCAGCCGGACCCATGAAGTCGTGGTGCCGTGCTGCTTGATCAGGTAGGCGAACCCCACCATGGCCGACAGCGAGAAAGTGCCGTAGCCGATGAAATTGGCCGGCACGTGCAGCTTCATCCACCAGCTTTTCAGGGCCGGCACCAGGGGCTGGATCTGGGCCGCGTCGCGCGTGAAGGCGTACCACAGCAAAAACACCGTGGCCGACGAAATCACCAGCAGCACGAAGCCGCCCAGCGCGCGCGTGGCGTACTTGCGTTCGTAGTACAGGTAGAACAGCGCCGTGATCAGCGAGAACAGCACGAAGACTTCGTACAGGTTGCTGACCGGAATATGGCCCAGGTCGGGGCCCATCAGGTGGCCTTCGCGCCAGCGCACCAGCATGCCGGTCACGCCGGCGAACACCGCGCCCCAGGTCAGGGCGGTGCCCAGCCAGGCCGCGGTCGGGCTGAAAATGCCGATCCAGTAGCAGACCGTGGCCAGGATGAACAGCGCGCTCATCCACAAAATGGCCGATTGCGACGAAAACAGGTATTTCAGGAAAAACACCTGTTCGGCGCGCGCCAGGTCGTTCTGGTACAGCAGCAGCGCCAGGCCGGCCGCCAGGGCACAGGCGATCATCAGGCGCCGCAGGGGCCGCCACAGCCAGCCCAGCCAGGTCAGCACGAACACCGCGCCGCACAGGATGATCTTCTCGTAGTAGTCCATGGCGCTGCCGTAGCCGGTCAGCGCATAACCGGCGCCCGCCGTCAGCAGCAGAAAGAAGACGATGTCAGTCCAGTCGGGGCGGCCGCGCTGCGCGCGCGCATCGCCGGTAGGCGACAGGGCCGGCTGCCACAAGGCATCGGACGAATGGGAAGAAGTGCTGGCGGACATGAAAAACCTCAGGGCCTGTTCCGGCGCGACAAGGCCTGCTTGAAGCGCTCGAACTCATGATGAAAGTCCAGTGTACGCTTCTGCGAAGTCATCGCGGCCTGGACATCGCTGCCCGCGCCATCGGCAGCCGGCTTGATCCATACCCATACGCGCCGGTCGCGGATATAGAACATCGAAAATACGCCCAGCACCAGCAGCAGGCAGCCGATATACACCGCGGTCTTGCCGGGGGTGCGGCTGACCTGGAACACGCTGGCCTGCACATGCTTGAAATTGCTCAGCGTCAGGAAAACCGGGGCTGGATAGACATTCAAGTCGGACAGCGCCGCCACCGCCAGGCGCGACCACTGCGCCGCGCGCTCGGCCTCGGGGCCCTGGTCGGGCAGGGGCGGCAGCCCGGCGCGCTCGCGCGCGACATCGCGCAATTCGGCCATGGACACGCCAATCAGGCGGATCACAACGTCGGCCGCGCGCTCCAGGTCGGCGGGCGGCGTGTTCGCCTGCAGGAAATCGGCGATGGCCTGCAGCCCGCCCTTGGAAAAAGTGTCCAGGGCGCGCTCGGCCGCGGTCTGCAGCGACTGGCGCTCGGCCTGCACCGAGCTATTGCGTTCGGCAAAGCGCCGCGCGGCTTCGCGGCGCGCGGCCGGATCGGCCAGGGTGGCGCGCAGCTGCATGAATTCGGCCAGCGAACTGTCGGCGTCGGCGGGAATGCGCAAATACCGGAAGCTCTCGGCGGGGTTGTTGCGCACGCCCGCCAGGAACACGGCGGCGCCATCCAGCTGCACCGGCAGCATGTAATTCATGAATTCATGGGCCTGACCGGCCTGGTCGACCAGCCGGTATTCGACGCTGGGGCCCACGTTGCGCAGGTTCTCGTTCTTCTTGCCGGCCGCGCTGCCGGACACCGCGGCCACATGCTCGCCCAGCGTCAGGGTGTTGCCCCGCGGCGTGCCGCCTGTCAGGTCTTCCACATTGATGGGCCGCAGCGCCGTGATGTCGACCGCCATGCTGCGGGCGCCGCCGTCGGCGCCGCGCGCGGTAATTTCGGTGGACTTGCCCACGGTGCCTTCGACGTCGAAAGTGGCGCCGCTGGTGCCCACCAGCGGATAGCCCCTCAGGCTGACACTGCTGCCGCCGTCATCGAAACTGGACTGATACACCGTCACGCCCTTGTAGCGCAGCGGCTCGTTGACCTCGATGGTGGATTCGAACGTCTTGCCCGTGTCGGGGTCGGTAACTTCCACTTCGCTGGCGAACCGGCTGGGCATGCCGGTGGAGTAGTAGTCGATCAGGAATTTCTTCAGTTTCAGGGTGAACGGCAGGGGCTGCACCAGCGCGCCATCGCCCACCATCACCACCGCCGTGCTGGCCTGCCCGCCCTCGGGCACCAGCACGCTGGCGCGGAAGCTGGGGTTGGCCACCGACAGCCGGCCGCTGGCCGGCACCTGCGAGATCAGCATGTTTTCGACAATGGGCTTCTTGCCCGCCAGCAGAACCTGCAGGCGCACCGCCAGTTCACTGTCGAGCAGGCCGCCCAGGCAGATGATCACCATGGCCGAGTGCGCACAGATGTAGCCCAGCCGGTTGGCGCTGCCTTTCTTGGCCGCCAGCATCACGCCATCGCCGTCGCGGCGCTCGCGCACCGCGTAGCCCAGCCCGGTCAGCAGCCCCTTGATGCCCCCCGCGGCCTCGTCCACCGGCGACGCGTCGCGGACTTCGACCCGGTGCGGAAAGGCCTGCAGGCTGCTGGCCCGCACATGTTCGCGGAACGAGCGGGCATCGCGCAGCATCTTGGGCGTATTGCGGATCAGGCACAGGCTGGTCGACACCACCAGGAAGCCCATGATCGCCAGGAACCACCAGCTGTTGTAAACGTGCCAGATCGAGAACTTGTCGAACACTTCGAACCAGAAGGGGCCGAATTGGTCGATATAGGTGCTGGATGATCGATTCTGCACCAGCACCGTGCCCAGCACGCTGGCCACGCAGATGAACATCAGCAGGCTCACGGCAAACCGCATCGAGCCCAGCAACTCGAAAAGGTCGCTTGGCAGGCTGCGCAGGGGGCGAGAGGGCGGGGAGGTCGAGTTCATGAAAAAAAGGGGGGCCGCGTTACCGGCTTCCCCCCTTATGGACAGCGCCCCCGGAATCCGGTTCCGGGCCGGCGCCTGTATTGCTGCGCGGGCCGGCCGCGCGCGGATCGGGCCGGCGCCTAGCGCAGGCCCGCGGCGTAGTCGGCCACGGCCTTGATATCGGCGTCCGACATGCGGTCGGCGATTTCCTGCATGACCGGGTTGTTGGCGCGGTCGCCGCTGCGGAACAGCTTCAGCTGTTCTTCGATGTACGCGGGGAATTGCCCGGCCAGGCGCGGGTACTGGGCCGGCAGGCCGGCGCCGTTGGCCGAGTGGCACGACGCGCAGGCCGGCACGTTGCGCTCGGGCAGGCCGCCGCGCCAGATCTTGCGGCCCAGCTCGACCAAGTCTTCGTGGCCGGCGGTGGCGGGCTGCTTGAGCGGCTGCTGCGCCAGGTACAGCGCCACGTTGCTGATATCTTGGGGCGTCAGGTTCTGCGCCATGGCGGTCATGGGGGTGGGATTGCCGCCCGCGCCGTTGCGCGCCGGCTTGTCGGCGCCCTGCTTGGTCTGGAAGTCGGCCAGCTGCTTGGCCAGGTATTCGTGGGGCTGGGCGGCCAGGTTGGGATTGACGGGAATGGTGCTGTTGCCCGCCGCGCCATGACAGGACGCACAGGCCACGATGCCGCGCGAGGCATCGCCCTGGTCAAAGAGTTGCGCACCCTTGGTCGCGTCAGGCTTGGCCGGCGCCGCGGCGCCTTCGGCAGCGAAACTGGAAGAGATTACGGACGCACCGAGCATCAGCCCGCTTGCTACCAACATCCGGGACAGCACACGCTTCATTGAAAACCTCGACGATCGGATCTCGATCAAGGCGCCAAAGCGCCCCATGCCTGCCCCATGCCATGCCTGATCGAACATACGTTCGCCCTGGGCCGTCAGCACTGTCAAATCGGCGTCTTCAACAGACGGAAAAAGCCAGCGCAATGCAGGGGGACCACTGTTGCAAACGCACGATTATACAATAGGGTTCGCAACCAACCGTATCGGCCCCCTCGTGTCCCTTCTGCATCGCGCCTCTTTCTTTGTCTCGGCAGCCCGCCTGGATCAGCTGCCCGCCCCCGGCGCGCCCGAAGTCTGCTTCGTGGGCCGCTCCAATGCCGGCAAGTCCTCGGCCATCAACGTGCTGTGCAACCAGCGCCGCCTGGCCTTTTCCAGCAAGACGCCCGGGCGCACCCGCCTGATCAACCTGTTCGGCCTGCCCGACCCCCTGGCGCCCGAACAGCCGCTGGGCTTCCTGGTCGACCTGCCCGGCTACGGCTATGCCTCGGTGGCCTACAAAGAAAAGGAAAAGTGGGCCGATGTCCTGGGCGGATACCTGCGCGACCGCTCGTCGCTGGCGGGCATCGTGCTCATCATCGACATCCGCCGCGGCGTCACCGACCTCGACCGCCGCCTGGCCGATTTCATCGCCCCCACCGGCCGCCCGGTGCTGGCCCTGCTGACCAAGGCCGACAAGCTGCCTTATGGGCAGCGCCAGCGCACCGTATTCGCTGTGCGCAAAGACCTGGCCGACATCGGCGCGCTGCACACCGTGCCCTTCTCGGCCACCGAACGCATCGGGCTGGCCGAAGCCACCCAATACATCGAGAACTGGATTTCTCCCAAGGTAGTGCCATGAGTCACCAAATCATTTCCCCCGCGTTTCCCGTATCGCGCCCGCGCCGGCTGCGCCGCGACGACTTCACCCGCCGCCTGGTGCGCGAGCACACCCTTACCGTCAACGACTTCATCTACCCGGTGTTCGTGGCCGAAGGCAGCGGCCTGAAGCAGCCGGTGCCTTCGTTGCCCGGGGTGGTGCGCTATTCGCCCGACACTCTGCTGGCGGCCGCCGAAGAATGCGTGGCGCTGGGCATTCCGGTGATGGCGCTGTTCCCGGTCATCGACCCGTCGCTCAAGACGCCCGACGGCGCCGAGGCCGCCAACCCCGACGGCCTGATCCCGCGCGTGGTCGCCGCCCTGAAACAGCGCTTTCCCCAGCTGGGCGTGCTGACCGACGTGGCGCTCGACCCGTACACCAGCCACGGCCAGGATGGCGTCATCGACGAAGACGGCTATGTGCTCAACGAGCCCACGGTGCAGATCCTGATCCGCCAGGCCCTGGTGCAGGCCGGCGCCGGCGTCGACATCGTGGCGCCCAGCGACATGATGGACGGCCGCATCGGCGCCATCCGCCAGGCGCTCGAGGCCGACCAGCACATCCATACCCGCATCATGGCCTACTCGGCCAAGTACGCCAGCGCGTTCTACGGCCCGTTCCGCGACGCCGTGGGTTCGGCCTCGAACCTGGGCAAGTCCAACAAAATGGCCTACCAGATGGATCCGGGCAACCTGGACGAAGCCCTGCGCGAAGTGGCGGCCGACCTGCAAGAAGGCGCCGACATGGTCATGGTCAAGCCCGGCATGCCCTACCTGGACGTGCTGCGGCGGGTCAAGGACGCATTCCGGGTGCCCACCTTTGCCTACCAGGTCAGCGGCGAATACGCCATGATCAAGGCCGCCGCCGCCAACGGCTGGCTGGACCACGACAAGGTCATGATGGAAGCGCTGCTGGGCTTCAAGCGCGCCGGCGCCGACGGCATCCTGACCTACTTCGCCGTCGAAGCGGCCAAACTGCTCAAGCAGCAGTAGGCTGGGCAGCCAGCCAGGTATAGCCAGGTGTCAGGCTCCGCAGGTGCCTGACACCGTACCGTTGAGACAGCCGCTGCCCGCTTCGGAATCTGGCGCCTGCGAAGCCAGATTCCCGGCGGCCTGGCGCGAAACCTTTACGCAAAGGCGGCAGAACTAGCGCGCCAGCACGCGGTCGAGCACCGCGGCAAAGCGCGGCGCATCCTGGAAGCCGATCACGCGCGCATCGGCGATGGGCGCCCCGCCCGGCTCGAAAAACAGGATGCCCGGCGGGCCGAACAGCCGGAAGCGCTTGAGCAATTCGCGGTCATCGGCATTGTTCGCCGTGACGTCGGCCTGCAGCAGCAGCATGCGCGACATCCGGCCCGCCACGGCCGGATCGGAAAACGTGAAGCGCTCCATTTCGCGGCACGACACGCACCAATCGGCATAGAAATCCAGCATCACGGGCTGCGTGCTCTGCGCCAGCAGGGCATCCAGCTCGGCGCTGGTGCGCACGCGCTTGAATTCCACCGGACCGGCGGACGCCAGCGGCGCCGGCCCGCCGCCACGCTGCGCCAGATGCGACAGCGGCTGCAGCACATCGCGCCCGCCGCTGGCCGCGCCCACCAGCCATACCACCCCGGCCAGCGCCAGCAGCAGGCCCAGGCCCTTGGCGAACATGCGCGGCGCGCCCGCGCCAGCGGGCAGGGCATCGAAGGCGCGCAGCATCACCGCCGCCACAATGGCCAGGAAGGCCCAGCCCGCCATTTGCAGCCAGGTAGGCATAATGGGGATCAGCATCCACCAGGCGGTGGCCAGCAGCAGCATGCCGAACAGGCGCTTGACGCCGTCCATCCACGGCCCCGCCTTGGGCAGCAGGGCGCCCGACGAGGCCCCCACCACCAGCAGCGGCACGCCCATGCCCCAGGCCATGGCGAACAGCGCCGCCCCGCCCAGCACCACGTCGCCCGTTTGCGAGATATACAGCAGCGCGCCCGCCAGCGGCGCCGCCACGCAAGGCCCCAGAATCAGCGCCGAAACCGCGCCCATGGCCAGCGCGCCGGTGGCGCGGCCGCCGGGAATGCCCGCCGAGCGGGCCGCCAGCCAGCCTTGTACCGAGCCCGGCATCTGGAAATCAAAAGCGCCGAAGGTGGCCAGCGCCAGCACCGCCAGCACGGCGGCAAAGGCCGCCAGCACCCACGGCGTCTGCAGCCAGGCGGCCAGGCCGGCGCCGCTCAGGCCGGCGGCCACGCCCAGCGCGGTGTAGACCACCGACATGCCCAGCACATAGGCGGCCGCCAGCCCCAGGCCGCGCCAGCGGCCGGGGCGCGCGCCGCCCGCACCCCCCACCACGATGGACGACAGGATGGGAATCATGGGCAGCACGCAGGGCGTGAACGCCAGCAACAGCCCCAGCACCCAGAACACACCCGCGGTCTTGAGCCAGCCCAGCCCGCCAATGGCGTCGGCCAGCCCGAGGTCGCCCGCGGCCAGCAGCGAGCCCAGCCCGGTGGCGGCGCCTGAAGCGCCCGGGGCCGCGGCCGCCCCGCCGGCATCGGCGCCCGCCGGCGCGCCATCGACGGCGTAGCCGCCCGCCACGGGCACCAGCTTGACGGTATGGTCGGCCGGCGGATAACACAGGCCCGCATCGGCGCAGCCCTGGCTGGTAACGGTAAGGGTAAAGGGCTGCTGACCGGCCACCGGCACGGCGATCGACACCTGCTGGTGGTACACCTCCATGTTCTTCTCGAAGGTGGGGTCGTACTTGACGTCGCCCTGGGGATACGCGGGCGCGCCCAGCTTGGCGGCGCCCAGCGGGCTGATCGACAGCCCGAAGCGTTCGCGGTACATGTAATAACCGGGCGCGATGCGGTACCGCAGCTCCACGGTGCCAGGCCCGGCCATGGCGGCGCTGAAAACAAAGGCCTGCTCGGGCGGCAGGAAATCGGCTTCGGTCAACGCGGCGGCCGGGCGCCAGGCCAGCGCGGCCCATGCCAGCAGGGCCAGGCAGCCCAACAACCAGGCCCGCCAGGCGGGCCGCGCACGAACCAGGAACTGATGCATTGAGTTTTTCTCTTTGTTGCGGCCGGCCCGGGGGCCTGTGCGGACGCTAATGCGCCGCTTCGCCATTTGCCTGCGCGCGCACCCAGTCCAGGTAGGGCGCGCTGCCGCCTATGACGGGCACGACAATAATTTCGGGAACCTCGTACGGGTGCAATCGGGCCAGCGCCTGCACCACGGCCTGCTGGCGACCGGCGGTGGTCTTGATCCACATCGGGATCTCGTCGGCCCCTTCGATTTCGCCCTCCCAGCGATAGATGGACAGGACGGGCGCGCCAAGGTTCACACAGGCCGCCAGGCCGTCTTCGACCAGCACATGGGCAATGCGCTTGGCCAGCAGAAGATCGGGCGCGTTGCTGATGATCAATACGATATCGTCGTCGGACGACATGGCGACTCCTGGGAAACGGCCGGCAGGGCCACGACTATGAGGTATTTTATCGGGACTGCCCGTGGCGCCGCGCGCCCGCTCCCGCCGAGACCCTTCTGCCATGTCGGATACCTGCCTGTTCTGCCGCATCGCCCAGCACCAGATTCCCGCCCACGTCGTCCACGAAGACGACGAGATCCTGGCTTTTCTGGATATCCAGCCGGTGCGCCCGGGTCATGTATTGATCATTCCCAAGCAGCACCATCCCTACTTCGAAGACCTGCCGGCCGCGTTGGCCAATCGCATCATGGCGCTGGGCCAGCAGCTGGCGCACGCCATGAAAACGCTGTACCAGGTCGAACGCGTGGGGTTCATGTTCACGGGCATCCACGTGGCCCACGCGCATGCGCACCTGATCCCCATGCATCATCCGCAGGACATCACGTCCACGCAGTACATCGCCCAGCAGGGCCTGCAGTTCATCATGCCGCCGCAATGCCCCGCCGACCAGCTGGCCGACACCGCGGCGCGGCTGCGCCAGGCCCTCGCCAGCTGAACACGCCGCCCGCGCCAAAAAACAAGGGCGGGCCCGTAGGCCCGCCCTTGCGCTTATCCACTGGCCGGGTTATTCGGCAGCGTTGTCAGCCTCGGTTTCCTCGACTTCAGGACGATCAACCAGCTCCATGTAGGCCATGGGCGCATTGTCGCCTTGACGGAAACCCATCTTCAGCACGCGGGTGTAGCCGCCGTTGCGGGCCGCATAGCGCGGGCCGATTTCGGCAAACAGCTTGACCACGGCAGCGCGGTCGCGCAGGCGGGCAAACGCCAGGCGCTTGTTCGCCAGAGTGGGTTCCTTGCCCAGGGTAATCAGGGGTTCGACGACGCGGCGCAGTTCCTTCGCCTTGGGCAGCGTGGTCTTGATCGCTTCGTGGGTAATCAACGAAACGGCCATGTTGCGAAACATGGCAAGACGGTGGCTGCTGGTGCGATTGAGCTTACGCAAACCATTACCGTGACGCATGATAAGTTCCTTATGAATCTAAAGACGGCGCTTGCGCCGCCAGGTTATCCGGATCTTCTATCGGCCTGTTGCCAGGCCGCGGTCCGGTGGAATACGGGGGTAAAAATTACGGACGTTCCAGGCCCAGGGGCGGCCAGTTCTCCAGCTTCATGCCCAGGGTCAGGCCGCGTGCGGCCAGCACTTCCTTGATCTCGTTGAGCGACTTGCGGCCCAGGTTCGGGGTCTTCAGCAGCTCGTTCTCGGTGCGCTGGATCAGGTCGCCGATGTAGTAGATGTTTTCGGCCTTCAGGCAGTTGGCCGAACGCACCGTCAGTTCCAGGTCGTCGACCGGGCGCAGCAGCACGGGGTCGATCTGCGGCGTACCGCGCACCGGGGCTTCGTACGAATCGCCGGCGCCTTCCAGGGCGGCAAACACCGAGATCTGGTCCATCAGGATGCGGGCCGACTGGCGCACGGCTTCCTCGGGCGAGATCACGCCGTTGGTTTCGATGTCCAGCACCAGCTTGTCCAGGTCGGTGCGCTGCTCGACGCGGGCGCTTTCGACGGCATAGCTGACACGGCGCACGGGGCTGAACGAAGCGTCCAGCACGATGCGGCCGATGGTGTGGGTGCGGTCTTCGGACAGCGCACGCACGTTGCCCGGCACATAGCCGCGGCCCTTCTCGACCTTGATCTGCATTTCCACCTTGCCGGCTTCGGTCAGGTTGCAGATGACATGGTCGGGGTTGATGATCTCGACGTCGTGCGGCAGCTCGATGTCGCTGGCCAGCACCGTGCCGGCGCCATTCTTGCGCAGCACCAGGGTCACTTCGTCGCGGTTGTGCAGCTTGAAGACCACGCCCTTCAGGTTCAGCAGGATGTCGACGACATCTTCGCGCACACCGGGAATGGTCGAGTATTCGTGCACCACGCCGGTCATCTGCACTTCGGTGGGGGCATACCCCGTCATCGACGACAGCAGGATGCGGCGCAGGGCGTTGCCCAGCGTATGGCCGTAGCCGCGCTCGAACGGCTCCATCACGATCTTGGCGTGGTGGGTGCCGACCGGTTCGACTTCAATGGAACGCGGCTTCAGAAAACCTTGAGTGGACATGTACAGTATTCCTTTTCAATACCCTCGGCTCGTTACACCGATAAGGCTGATGGAAACAAGAAAAAGCACGGCAAAAACGCCGCTTGTTACTTACCGCAAAGCCCGCCCCGCGAAATTGCGGAAGCGGGCTGTTGCGAAGCCTGCAATCAGGTAGCCGACGCAGGCGGCACGGCCATGCGGGCCGCGCCTGCACCGATTAACGCGAGTACAGTTCGACGACCATCGATTCGTTGATGTCGCGGGCGACGTCAGCGCGGTCGGGCATCGACTTGAACGTGCCGGCCATCTTGTTGGCGTCGACTTCCACCCACTGGGGGATGCCGATGCTGGAGGCCAGGTCGAGCGATTCGCGGATACGGCCTTGCTTCTTGGCCTTTTCGCGCACGGTGATCACGTCGCCGGCCTTCACGATCAGCGAAGCGATGTCGGCGGTGTGGCCGTTGACTTCGATGGCGCGGTGGCTGACCAGCTGGCGAGCCTCGGCGCGCGTCGAGCCGAAGCCCATGCGGTACACCACGTTGTCCAGGCGCGATTCCAGCAGCTGGATCAGCATTTCGCCGGTGTTGCCACGGCGGCGCTCGGCTTCAGCGAAGTACTTGCGGAATTGCTTTTCCAGCACGCCGTACATGCGCTTGAGCTTCTGCTTTTCGCGCAGCTGCAGACCGTAGTCGGAAGTGCGGGCACCCGAAGTGCGGCCATGCTGGCCAGGCTTGGAATCCAGCTTGCACTTGGAATCCAGCGAGCGGCGGGCGCTCTTCAGGAACAGGTCGGTACCCTCGCGGCGCGAGAGCTTGCATTTGGGTCCAGTATAACGAGCCATGTGGATTCCCTTTAGATACGACGACGCTTCGGCGGACGGCAGCCGTTGTGCGGCACGGGCGTGATATCGGCAATGCTCGAGATCTTGATGCCCAGGGCATTCAGAGCACGCACCGACGACTCACGGCCGGGGCCGGGGCCCTTGATGCGCACTTCGAGGGTCTTGATGCCGTATTCCAGCGCGACGCGGCCGGCGGTCTCGGCAGCCACCTGCGCGGCGAACGGCGTCGATTTGCGCGAGCCCTTGAAGCCCGCGCCACCCGAAGTCGCCCACGACAGGGCGTTGCCCTGGCGGTCGGTGATGGTGATGATGGTGTTGTTGAACGACGCGTGAACGTGCGCAATGCCGTCCGAGACGTTCTTCTTGACCTTTTTGCGCACGCGCGAAGCGCCGCTGGTGGAAGCTTTCGCCATAATCCTGTTCCTCGATTATTTCTTCAGGGACGCAGCAGCACGACGCGGTCCCTTGCGGGTGCGGGCGTTGGTGCGAGTGCGCTGGCCGCGCACGGGCAAACCGCGCTTGTGACGCATGCCGCGGTACGTGCCCAGGTCGATCAAGCGCTTGATCGACAGTTGCACTTCGCGACGCAGGTCACCCTCGACCGTGAACACGCCCACATGTTCGCGGATGCGTTCCAGTTCAGCGTCGGTCAGGTCCTTGACCTTTTTGGAAAGGGGTACATTTGCTGCTTCGCAAATCTTGCGAGCGCGCGTACGACCGATGCCAAAAATGGCGGTCAGGCCGATTTCGGCGTGCTGTTGCGGCGGAATGTTAATGCCAGCAATACGGGCCATGACTGTTCCTTGAATAAATCCGTTGCGTGTCGCTAACCGGGGTTAGCCTTGACGCTGCTTGTGACGCGGGTCGGTGCAGATGACGCGCACCACGCCGTGACGTTTGATAACTTTGCAGTTGCGGCAGATCCGCTTAACCGATGCCATTACTTTCATGGTTGACTCCTAATTTTCCGTAATCCGGTCCGTTCACTTCGAGCGGAAAACAATTCTTGCCCGCGTCAGGTCATAGGGCGTGAGCTCCACAGTGACCTTGTCGCCCGGCAAGATCCGGATGTAATGCATACGCATCTTGCCGGAAATATGGCCTAGCACCACGTGGCCGTTTTCGAGCTTGACGCGAAAAGTCGCGTTGGGAAGGTTCTCGAGAACCTCGCCTTGCATCTGAATGACGTCGTCCTTGGACATTCTCTTCTGCTATCGCATCGGCAAACCCGAGGAACCCTTGAAGTTCGCCTTCTTCAGCAGCGAATCGTACTGGTGCGACATCATGTAGGCCTGAACCTGCGCCATGAAGTCCATCGTCACCACCACGATAATCAACAAGGACGTGCCACCAAAATAAAACGGTACATTCCAGCGCATCACCAGGAATTCCGGCAACAGGCACACCAACGTGATGTACAGCGCACCCACCAGCGTCAAGCGCATCAGGATCTTGTCGATGTAGCGCGCCGTCTGCTCGCCCGGGCGGATGCCAGGGACGAAAGCACCGCTTTTCTTCAGGTTGTCTGCAGTCTCGCGGCTGTTGAACACCAGGGCCGTATAGAAAAAGCAGAAGAAAATGATCGCAGCCGAGTACAGCGTGATGTAGAGCGGCTGGCGCGGCTCGAGCGCCGCGGCCAGGTCGCGCAGCCACAGCATGCTGTTGCCCGTCGAGAACCAGCTGGTGATCGTGGCCGGGAACAGAATGATCGACGATGCGAAGATCGGCGGAATCACCCCGGACATGTTCAGCTTCAAGGGCAGGTGCGAGCTCTGGCCACCGTAAATCTTGTTGCCCACCTGGCGCTTGGCGTAGTTGACCGTGATCTTGCGCTGTCCGCGCTCCACGAACACCACGAAAGCGGTTACCAGCACCACCAGCGCCACGATGAACAGCGCCGACGGCACGGACATCGCGTTGGTGCGCACCAGGTCGAGCAGCCCGGCCAGCGCCGAGGGCAAGCCCGCCACGATCCCGGCGAAAATCAGGATCGAGATGCCGTTGCCCAGGCCACGCTCGGTGATCTGCTCGCCCAGCCACATGATGAACATGGTGCCGGTCAGCAGGGTCACGACGGTCGTGAAGCGGAACAACATGCCCGGATCGATCACCAGGCCCGGCTGGGACTCCAGCGCCACCGAAATGCCCACCGCCTGCACCAGCGCCAGCACGACCGTGCCGTAGCGGGTGTATTGGGTGATCTTGCGGCGGCCGGCCTCGCCCTCTTTCTTGAGGGCTTCCAGCGACGGCACCACCACCGACATCAGCTGCATGATGATCGATGCAGAGATGTACGGCATGATGCCCAGGGCGAAGATCGAAAAGCGCGACAGGGCGCCGCCCGAGAACATGTTGAACAGGCCCAGGATCCCGCCCTGGTTCTGGCGGAACAGGTCTGCCAGCGCGTCCGGGTTGATGCCCGGGACAGGGATGTGCGTACCCAAGCGGTAAACCACCAGGGCGAGCACCAGGAACACGAGGCGGCGCTTCAAGTCGCCGTATCGCGCTCCGGTTTTGCCCAGTGCCTGTGCGTTAGCCACGTGTTACCTCGTAATCAGGCAAGCGAGCCGCCCGCGGCTTCGATGGCGGCGCGCGCGCCGGCCGTCGCCGTGATGCCCTTGAGCGTCACTTTGCGCGAGAGTTCACCCGACTTGATGACCTTGGCGTAGCGAACCGCCTGGCCCACGACACCGGCAGCCTTCAGCACTTGCACGTCGATTTCGTCGACGGGCAGGGCTTGCAGCTCGGACAGGCGAACCTCGGCGTACAGGTGCTGGCCCAGCGGCGTGAAGCCGCGCTTGGGCAGGCGACGCTGCAGCGGCATCTGGCCGCCTTCGAAGCCAACCTTGTGGAAGCCGCCCGAACGCGACTTCTGGCCCTTGTGGCCACGGCCGGCGGTTTTACCCAGGCCCGAGCCGATGCCACGGCCGACGCGGCGCTTGGCGTGCTTGGCGCCCTCGGCGGGCTTCAGCGTATTGAGTTGAATATCCGACATCGTGATTCCTTAGGCTTCCGAGACGGACACGAGATAATCCACCTTGCGGATCATCCCGCGCACCTCGGGCGTGTCGACCAGAACGCGGCTGCTGTTGATGCGGCGCAGGCCCAGGCCGCGAATGGTATCGCGATGGGACTGCTTGGTGCCGATCACCGAGCGCACGAGGGTAACTTTGATCTGCTTCTGAGCCATGATTTACCCCAGGATCTCTTCGACAGTCTTGCCGCGCTTGGCAGCGACTTCCGACGGAGTCAGGGAAGCGCGCAGGCCATTCAGCGTGGCACGGACCATGTTGTAGGGATTGCTCGAGCCGAGGCTCTTGGCAACCACGTTGCGCACGCCCATCACTTCGAAGATGGCGCGCATCGGGCCGCCGGCAATCACGCCGGTACCTTCAGCCGCGGGCGAGATCAGCACGGTGGAAGCGCCATGCTTGCCCACCACGGTGTGGTGCAGCGTGCCGTTCTTCAGGGCCACCTTGAACATGCCGCGACGGGCCTGTTCCATGGCCTTCTGGACGGACACCGGCACTTCGCGCGCCTTGCCCTTGCCCATGCCGATGCGGCCGTCGCCGTCGCCCACCACGGTCAGCGCGGCGAAGCTCATGGTGCGACCACCCTTGACCACCTTGCTGACGCGGTTGACCGCGATCATCTTTTCGCGCAGGCCGTCGTCGTTCTCTTTTTCCGCGGCGCCTTTGCCTTGTACTTTAGCCATTTGACAGATCCTCGCTTAGAACTTCAGGCCGGCTTCACGCGCGGCATCGGCCAGCGCCTTGACGCGGCCATGGTAACGAAAGCCCGAGCGATCGAAAGCCACCAGTTCGATACCGGCTGCCTTGGCCTTTTCGGCAACGCGCTTGCCCACCAGCGTGGCGGCGGCGGTGTTGCCGCCCTGGCCGCTTTGGCCGGCCAGTTGCGCACGCACTTCGGGTTCCAGCGTGGAAGCGCTGACCAGCACGCGATCGCCTTCCGGCGAAATGATATTGGCGTAGATGTGCAGGTTCGAGCGGAAAATCGAGAGGCGGTGAACGCGCAACTCGGAGATTTTCCGGCGGGTCGGAACCGCACGACGCAAACGGGAAACTTTTTTGTCCATGATTCGTCCTTGCGTGCGCCGTTATTTCTTCTTGGTTTCTTTGATGACGACGCGTTCGTCCGCATAGCGCACGCCCTTGCCCTTGTAGGGTTCGGGTTCGCGATAGGCGCGGAGTTCAGCGGCCACCTGACCGACGACTTGCTTGTTGGAGCCCTTGATGACGATTTCCGTCTGGGTGGGGCACTCGGCCTTCACGCCGGCGGGCAGCTTGTGCACGATGTCGTGCGAGAAGCCCAGCTGCAGCTTGACGGCATCGCCTTGAACCTGGGCGCGATAGCCCACGCCGACCAGGGTCAGCTTGCGTTCGAAGCCCTTGCTCACGCCGGTGACCATGTTGGCCACCAGGGCGCGCACGGTGCCCGACATGGCGCCGGCATGGCGCGATTCGTTGGCGGCCACAAACGTCAGCTTGCCGTTGTCCAGGGCGACGGTAACGTCGCCGGTCAGCGCCTGGCTCAGGGTGCCCAGCGGGCCCTTGACGGTGATCTGGTCCTGTTGGATGTTGGCTTCAACACCCTTGGGCAGCTCGACCGGATATTTAGCGATACGTGACATTAGAGTTTCTCCTTAGGCCACGTAGCACAGCACTTCGCCGCCGACGCCGTTGGCACGGGCCTTGCGGTCGGTCATGACGCCGCGCGAGGTCGAAACGATGGCCACGCCCAGGCCGTTCATGACCTGGGGAATGTTGCTGCGGCCCTTGTAGATACGCAGGCCGGGGCGCGAGACGCGTTCGATGCGCTCGATGACCGGGCGGCCGGCGTAGTACTTCAGGGTAATTTCCAGCTCAGGCTTGGCCTGCGTACCCTTGACGGAAAAGCCGTCGATGTAGCCTTCATCCTGCAGCACAGCGGCAATGGCCGCCTTCAGCTTCGAGGAGGGCATGCTCACCGTAACTTTGTCAACTTGCTGCGCATTGCGAATGCGAGTCAGCATATCGGCGATGGGATCGCTCATGCTCATGTTTTTTCTCCTACCAGCTGGCCTTGGTGATGCCGGGGATTTCCCCCTTCATCGCCATTTCACGCAGTTTGTGGCGGGTCAGCCCAAACTTGCGGAAGACGCCGCGCGGACGACCCGTGACGACGCAGCGGTTGCGCTGGCGCGTCGGGTTGGCATTGCGCGGCAGTTGTTGCAGCTTCAGCCGAGCCTGGTAACGTTCTTCGTCGGTCTTCGACTGGTCGTCGATGATCGCCTTCAGTTCGGCGCGCTTGGCGGCGTACTTGTCGGCCAGCTTGGCGCGCTTGATGTCGCGATTGATGAGGGAAAGTTTAGCCACGTCATCAGCCTCTTAGTTACGGAACGGGAAGCTGAAGGCGGTCAGCAGCGCCTTGGCTTCGTCGTCGGTCTTGGCGGTAGTGGTGATGCTGATGTTCAGCCCACGCAGCGCGTCGATCTTGTCGTACTCGATCTCGGGGAAAATGATCTGCTCTTTCACCCCGATGTTGTAGTTGCCACGGCCGTCGAACGCACGACCCGAGATGCCGCGGAAGTCGCGCACGCGAGGCAGCGCAACCGCCACCAGGCGATCCAGGAATTCGTACATGCGCTGGCCGCGCAGCGTGACCATGCAACCGATCGGGTAGTTTTCGCGGATCTTGAAACCAGCGATAGCCTTGCGGGTCTTGGTCACGACCGGCTTCTGGCCGGCGATCTTGGTCAGGTCGGACACGGCGTGTTCGATGACCTTCTTGTCGGCAACCGCTTCCGAGACACCCATGTTCAGGGTGACCTTGGTGATGCGCGGCACTTCCATCTGGCTCTTGTAGCCAAACTTGGCCTGCAGGTCGGGAGCAACCTTGCTCTTGTAGAAATCTTGCAAACGAGACATGTCTGTCGCCCCTTACGCCTTGGCGCCGACAACGGCACCATTGGAACGGAACACACGGACCTTGCGGCCGTCGACTTCTTTGACGCCGACGCGATCGCCCTTGCCCGTGGCCGGATTGAACAGCGCCACGTTGGAGATATGGATCGGCAGGGTCTTTTCGACGATGCCGCCCGGGTTGTTGGCCATGGGATTGGCCTTGACGTGCTTCTTGACAACGTTGACGCCCTCGACCAGGACGTGGTCGGCATCGACGCGAGCCAGCACGGTACCGCGGCGTTTCTTGTCGCGGCCGGTCAGGACGATGACTTCGTCGCCTTTACGGATGTTGTTCATCGAGGGCTCCTTACAGCACTTCGGGGGCCAGCGACACGATCTTCATGAAGCGCTCGGTACGCAGCTCGCGCGTAACGGGTCCGAAGATGCGGGTGCCGATGGGCTCCAGCTTGGCGTTGAGCAACACGGCGGCATTGCCACCGAAACGGATCAGCGAACCGTCTTTGCGGCGCACGCCCTTGGCGGTGCGAACCACCACGGCGTTGTAGATTTCGCCTTTCTTGACGCGCCCGCGCGGGGCCGCATCTTTGACGCTCACCTTGATGATGTCGCCGATACCGGCATAACGGCGCTTGGAGCCACCGAGCACCTTGATGCACATGACAGCGCGCGCACCGGTGTTGTCGGCCACGTCCAGCGTGGTCTGCATTTGGATCATGATTTTTCCTGTTCCAACTTAACTGGAATTGCAGCTTTCCACCTGGAAACACCGCTTTTCCCGCCAGTTTTGGTCCCGTCAGGTCCGCCGCCCGCTTCGAAGACGATCTTCAAAGGCAATGCCGCGACCCTGGGTTGAAATCCTGCGGATACTTTTCCCCCGACGCCCTTGCCGGTTTCAGCTGCCGGCAGCCCCTACTAGGTAGGCCGCCCGTACTGCGTATGCGCTGCGCGCACTGCAAAATGCTGCGAAAACCGATAACGGCAATTCGGGAAAGCTGACAATTCTACCCTGCCCCACCAAAAGGTGCAAGCCCGATTTGGCCAGGTGCGCTTCGGGCGCCACGAAGCCTGGTTCGGCGGGACGAAGGAAGCCGGCATGGATGTGTCACTATTTATGGCGGTAATAACGGGCCTCCCAGGCATCGTGGTTGGCCTTGCCCCGGCGGACCTCGTCGGTCAGGGGCGCGGCTTTCAATACCAACCGGTTCAGCCAGCGCACCGGCGCCCGGCAGGGGCGCTCGAAATCGACGAACAGCACCGCCCGCAGCCCCGCGGTGTCATTGTGCACTTGATGCGGATACAGGTCATCGAACACCACGGCCCGTCCTTCCTCCCAGGCGTACCGCTGGCCGCCGACCTCGATCCAGCAGCGCTCGCGCGGCTCGGGCACCACCAGGCCCACGTGCAGCCGCAGCACGCCGTTGTAGGGTCCGCGGTGCAGGGGAATCCGCTTGCCCGGCTCGAGAATGGAAAAGAACGCCGTGCGCAGGCCGGGGATCCCCTCCAGCGCCCGGGCAGTGGCCGGGCAGCGGGCCAGGTTGCGGTCGGACCGCAGGCCGTAGGCCAGGAACAGGAATGTCTTCCATTGGTCGTCCGACGTAATGGTGCCGACGTCCGGGGAAATTTCATGGAAGGCGGGCAGGCGCTCGCGTTCTTGCAGCAGGGCTTGCAGCTCGCGGCGTATGGCGGGGGCCTGGGCTTCCAGGGCGCCGGTCCAGGGAAACAGCGCGTTGTCGAAGATGGGCCGGTCGCCCACCAATGAAGCCCGGGCGATACGGCGCTGCAGCCAGTCGAGAAACCGGAAGAAGGCGCGGGAAAACAGGCTGCGCGTAACGTCAATATCCTGGCTGGGCACAAGCATGGAGTGGCGGTCCGTAGGCATGCGGGGATACGAAGGCCCGGGGCTTTATTTTGGTCAGCACCCGGGGCCGGCGCAAGCCCAGGGGCAATTGGCTCCGGCCGCGCGCGGCCCAGTGGCCCAAGCGCCGGCCCCCAAGCTGGTTTAGACTGAGAGGTGCTCGCATCTCTTACTGCTTCCCCCTCTTTCGCAAGGAAATCTGGCATGTATGAACAGTTGGCGCTGTATATCGACGGCGAATTCCTGACCGGCGACGGTCGCCGCACTCAGGATGTCATCAACCCGGCCACGCTGGAAGTTCTGGGGCAACTGCCGCACGCCACCGAGGCCGACCTCGACCGCGCCCTGGCCGCCGCCCAGCGGGCCTTTGAATCCTGGAAACACAGCTCGCCCATGGAGCGCTCGGCCATCCTGCGCAAGGTGGCGTCGCTGTCGCGCGAGCGCGCCAAGGAAATCGGCCGCAACATGACCCTGGACCAGGGCAAGCCCCTGGCGGAATCGGTGGGTGAAATCACCGCCTGCGCCGAGCATGCCGACTGGCATGCCGAAGAATGCCGCCGCATTTATGGCCGCGTCATCCCGCCGCGCAATCCCGATGTCCGGCAGTTCGTGGTGCGCGAGCCCATTGGCGTGTGCGCCGCCTTCACGCCCTGGAACTTCCCTTACAACCAGGCTATCCGCAAAATCGCCGCGGCGCTCGGCGCCGGCTGCACGGTCATCCTGAAGGGCCCGGAAGATTCGCCCAGCGCGGTCATGGCGATCGCGCGCATGTTCCACGAGGCCGGCCTGCCCAAGGGGTGCCTGAACATCGTCTGGGGCGAGCCCGCCAAGATCTCCGATTACCTGATCCGCTCGCCGATCGTGCGCAAAGTGTCGTTCACCGGCTCCGTGCCCGTGGGCAAGCAGCTGGCCGCGCTGGCCGGCGCGCACATGAAGCGCGTCACGATGGAACTGGGCGGCCATTCGCCGGTGCTGGTGTTCGATGACGCCGATGTCGGCCGCGCCGCGGAAATGCTGGCGAAGTTCAAGATCCGCAATGCCGGCCAGGTGTGCGTGTCGCCCACCCGGTTCTATGTGCAAGAAGGCGCCTACGAACAGTTCCTGGCCCGCTTTACCGAAGTGCTCAAGGGCATCAAGGTGGGCGACGGCCTTGAAGAAGGCACCCAGATGGGCCCGCTGGCGCACGAGCGCCGTGTTCCCACCATGTCCAAATTCGTGGAAGACGCCAAGAAGCACGGCGGCAAGATCGCGCTGGGCGGCGAACCGCTCGACCGCAAGGGCTTTTTCTTTTCGCCCACGGTGGTCACCGACCTGCCCGACGATTCCATGCTGATGACCGAAGAGCCGTTCGGCCCGGTGGCCCCGGTGGTGCGCTTCAAAGATACCGATGAAGTGCTGCGCCGCGCCAACAGCCTGCCGTTCGGCCTGTCGTCATACGTGTTCACCAATTCGCTGCAAACGGCCACCAAGGTCAGCAACGGGCTGGAAGCCGGCATGGTCAACATCAACCACTTCGGCAGCGCCCTGGCCGAAACCCCGTTCGGCGGCATCAAGGACAGCGGCATCGGCAGCGAGGGCGGCCTGGAAACCTTCGACGGCTACCTGGTCACCAAGTTCATCACGCACGTATAACACCCCCCCGAAGCGCTGCGCGCTTCCCCCCCCAGGGGGGCGACGCTGGCGGACCGGCAAAGCCGGCTCCGCGGCGTCCCCGCTTTGGAGGCACCTGTTTCTCTAGCCCAGGGGCCCAGGTGTCTGACTCCGCAGGTGTCAGACACCGAAGTTCCAACAGGCCATCTGCACGCGACGGTGTCCGGCACCTGCGGAGCCAGACACCTGGCAGAAGCAGCAAAAAAAAAACGGCAAGGATCGCTCCTTGCCGTTTTCACATCAGGGCGGCGCGCGCCCTGTCTGGCATCACTTAGATGATGCGCACCGCTTCGACCAGGCGCACCACGTTCCAGGACTTGGAACGCGAGATGGGGCGGCCTTCCGCGATTTCGACAGTGTCGCCTTCGTTGTACTGGTTCGACTCGTCGTGCGCCTTGTACTTCGCCGAACGCATGACGATCTTGCCGTAGATGGGATGCTTGACGCGGCGTTCAACCAGAACGACGACGGTCTTGTCCATCTTGTTGCTGACGACCTTGCCGACCAGCGTACGCTGGCGCTTGGTTTGAGTGTTTTGAGTTTCGCTCATGATTATTTCCCTGCCTTCTCGGTCAGCAAGGTACGCACGCGCGCGATGTCGCGGCGCACGTTACGCAGCTGGCTGGTGTTGGCAAGCTGCTGCGTGGCCTTCTGCATACGCA
Organism: Bordetella petrii; assembly: GCF_017356245.1. Lineage (NCBI taxonomy): Bacteria > Pseudomonadati > Pseudomonadota > Betaproteobacteria > Burkholderiales > Alcaligenaceae > Bordetella > Bordetella petrii. Next base: position 1,059,359 of record NZ_JAFMZZ010000001.1, on the reverse strand, counting down.
GACCGAATTGTGCCTTCAGCAGGCTCTCGAGCTCTTGGCCGAGCTCGGCGGCGTCTTTCGAACGGAGTTCGCTGGCTTTCATTGTGTACTCCTTAAGCACCGATATGACGCGCGACGAACGTGGTCGAGATCGGCAGCTTGGCGGCAGCCAGGCGGAACGCCTCGCGCGCGAGCTCTTCGCTGACGCCTTCCATTTCGTAGAGCACCTTGCCGGGCTGGATTTCGGCGACCCAGTATTCCGGGTTGCCTTTACCGTTACCCATCCGGACTTCGGCAGGCTTCTGCGAGATCGGCTTATCCGGGAAAATGCGGATCCAGATACGGCCGCCACGCTTGATGTGACGGTTGATGGCACGACGCGCCGCCTCGATCTGGCGAGCGGTCAGGCGGCCACGGCCGGTGGCCTTCAGGCCGAATTCGCCGAACGACACATGCGTGCCGCGCGTCGCCAGACCGGTGTTGCGGCCCTTTTGCTCTTTGCGATATTTTCTGCGAGAGGGTTGCAGCATGGTTATTCTCCTTCAGGCGCCGGAGCTGCGTCCGCCTTGCGGGGACCACGGCCACGACCACCCGGACGACCGGGACGGCCGCCATCGGGGCGGTCGCCACGCGGCGCGCGACGCGGACGGCGTTCTTCTTCACGCGGGGTAGCGGCTTCGGGCGGCAGTTCGCCATTGGCCAGCATGTCGCCCTTGTAGACCCAGACCTTGATGCCGATCACACCGTAGGTGGTGTGGGCTTCGGAGGTGCCGTAGTCGATATTGGCTTTCAGCGTGTGAAGCGGCACACGGCCTTCGCGATACCACTCGGTGCGTGCGATTTCGATACCGTTCAGACGGCCCGAGCTCATGATCTTGATGCCCTGGGCGCCCAGGCGCATCGCGTTCTGCATGGCGCGCTTCATGGCGCGGCGGAACATGATGCGCTTTTCGAGCTGCTGCGAGATCGAATCGGCGATCAGTTGAGCGTCGGTTTCCGGCTTGCGGATTTCCTCGATGTTGACGTGCACGGGCACGCCCATCAGGCGCTGCAGGTCGGCCTTCAGGTTTTCGATGTCTTCGCCGCGCTTGCCGATCACCACGCCCGGACGAGCCGAGTAGACGGTGATGCGCGCGTTCTTGGCGGGACGCTCGATGATGACGCGGCCAACCGAGGCGCTCTTGAGCTTCTTCTTCAGGTACTCGCGAACGCGGATGTCTTCGGCCAGCATGCTGCCGAACGCTTTGTCATCGGCGAACCAGCGCGAAGACCAATTACGGGTGACCGCGAGACGGAACCCAGTGGGGTGAATTTTCTGACCCATCGTGACTCCTTAGGCTCCGACCTTGACCGTGATGTGGCAGGTCTGCTTCTCAATGCGGTTGCCGCGGCCCTTGGCACGAGCCGAGAAACGCTTCATCGATTGCGCCTTGTCGACGAAGATCGTGGTGACCTTCAGTTCGTCGATGTCGGCGCCGTCGTTGTGTTCGGCATTGGCGATGGCGGACTCGACAGCCTTCTTCAGGATGCCGGCAGCCTTCTTGGGGGAAAAGGTGAGGATGTTCAGCGCCTGAGCAACCGACTTGCCGCGGATCAGGTCCGCAACCAGACGGGTCTTCTGGGCCGAGATGTGAACCCCACGGATAATGGCAGTAGTTTCCATCGCTTACCTCTTCGCCTTCTTGTCCGCGGCGTGGCCCTTGAACGTACGGGTCAGCGCGAACTCGCCGAGCTTGTGACCGACCATGTTCTCGTTGATGTACACGGGAACGTGCTGGCGGCCGTTGTGCACAGCGATCGTCAGGCCGATGAACTCGGGCAGGATCGTGGAACGGCGCGACCAGGTCTTGATCGGCTTCTTGTCTTTGCCCGCGACGGCCGTGTCCACCTTCTTGATGAGGTGGGCGTCGACAAACGGGCCTTTCTTGATCGAACGTGACATAGTGTTCGCCTCTTACTTGCGCTTGCGCCGTTGGACGATCATGTTGTTCGTCCGCTTGTTGCGACGGGTCTTGAAACCCTTCGAGGGCGTGCCCCACGGGCTGACCGGTTCGCGTGCTTCGCCGGTACGGCCTTCGCCGCCGCCGTGCGGGTGGTCGACCGGGTTCATGGCCACGCCACGAACCGTCGGACGCACACCGCGCCAACGCATTGCACCGGCCTTGCCGATCTGGCGCAGGCTGTGTTCTTCGTTACCGACTTCACCGATGGTGGCACGGCACTCGATGTGGACGCGGCGGACTTCGCCCGAACGCAGACGCACTTGAGCGTAGGTGCCTTCACGGGCCAGCAGCACCGCCGACGCGCCGGCCGAACGCGCCATCTGGGCGCCCTTGCCGGGGATCATTTCGATGCAGTGGATCGTGGTACCCACCGGAATGTTGCGGATCGGCAGCGTGTTGCCGGCGCGGATCGGGGCTTCGATGCCCGAGACCAGCGTGGCGCCCACTTCCAGGCCGCGCGGCGCGATGATGTAGCGACGTTCGCCGTCGGCGTAGCACAACAGGGCGATGTGCGCCGTACGGTTGGGGTCGTACTCGAGGCGTTCCACTTTGGCCGGGATGCCGTCCTTGTTGCGACGGAAGTCGACAACGCGGTAGTGCTGCTTGTGACCGCCGCCACGGTGGCGGATCGTGATGTGGCCGTTGTTGTTACGGCCCGAACCACGGGTCTTCTTTTCGAGCAGGGCAGCGTGCGGCGCGCCTTTGTGCAGGTTCGGGCTGACAACCTTCACCATGCCACGGCGGCCAGCCGAGGTCGGTTTTACTTTGACGAGGGCCATTTACTTCACCTCCGCAAAGTCGATTTCCTGGCCTTCCTTGAGCGCGACATAGGCCTTGCGCTCACTGCGGCGGCGACCCACGAAGCGGCCAAAGCGCTTGACTTTGCCCTTACGGTTGAGGACCTGCACGGACTCGACCTGCACTTTGAACAGCAGTTCGACGGCAGCCTTGATTTCCGGCTTGGTAGCGTCAGCCACGACACGGAAAGCGATTTGCTGATTCTTTTCGGCGACGAAGGTGGCCTTTTCGGTCACCACCGGAGCCAGAATGACTTGCATCAAGCGTTCGGCGTTCATCCCAGCATCTCCTCGAGTTGAGCGATGGCCGGCTTGGTGATCAGCACTTTCTTGTAGTGGATCAGCGACAACGGATCGGCATAACGGGGCTCGACCACGGCAACATGCGGCAGGTTGCGGGTGGCGAGGTAAACATTTTCATCGACCGCGTCGGTGATGATCAGCACCGAATCCAGGCCCAGGCTCTTGAGCTTGGCCACGGCCAGCTTGGTCTTGGGCGATTCGAGGCCGAACGCATCGACGACGGCAATGCGGTCTTCGCGGGCCAGCTGCGACAGGATCGAGCGGATGCCTGCGCGGTACATCTTCTTGTTGACCTTCTGGCTGAAGTTTTCTTCAGGCGAATTCGGGAAGGTGCGACCACCCCCACGCCACAGCGGCGACGAGGTCATACCGGCGCGAGCGCGACCGGTACCCTTCTGGCGCCAGGGCTTCTTGGTGGTGTGCTTGACTTCGGCACGGTCTTTCTGGGCGCGGTTACCGCTGCGCGCGTTGGCCTGGTAGGCCACCACGATCTGGTGAACCAGCGCTTCGTTGAAGTCGCGGCCGAAAATGGTGTCGGGCGCGCTGAACGTAGCGGCCTGACCTTGGTCGTTCAGGAGCTTGAGATCCATGATGCTTACGCCCCCTTCTTGGCCGGCGCCTTGATGGCCGGACGCACGACGACATCGCCGCCAGCGTGGCCGGGGACAGCGCCCTTGACCAGCAACAGGCCGCGCTCGGCATCGACACGCACGACGTCGAGGTTTTGAACGGTACGGGTCACATCGCCCAGGTGGCCGGACATGCGCTTGCCGGGGAAGATGCGGCCCGGGTCTTGCGCCTGGCCGATCGAGCCGGGCACGCGGTGCGAACGCGAGTTACCGTGCGAAGCGCGCTGCGAACCGAAGTGGTGGCGCTTGATCGTGCCGGCGAAGCCCTTACCGATGGTAGTGCCCGTGACGTCGACCTGCTGGCCGGCTTCGAAGACGGATTCCACGGCGATGACGGCGCCAGGCGTGAATTCGGCCAGACGGGCCGGATCCAGGCGGAATTCTTTCAGGATGCTGCCGGCTTCGGTGCCGGCTTTGGCGTAGTGGCCGGTTTGCGGCTGAGCCACACGCGAGGCACGACGGGTGCCGTAAGCCACCTGGACCGCGGCGTAGCCATCGGCTTCCAGAGACTTGATCTGGGTCACGCGGTTGTTCGACACGTCCAGCACGGTTACCGGGATGGATTCACCTTCCTCGGTAAAAATGCGGGTCATGCCGACCTTGCGACCCACCAGACCCAGCCGATGCGCGGCGGGCGTGGACGTCGAATTCGACATTGTTTTCTCCATTCCCGACTACGATTGGTCGGGGCTAATCGGGCAGAAGGTAAAGGCATCTACCCTACAGGTTGCTCTTGCCACAAAATGGCAAGCTTGGCATATTAGCACGGTTTTCCCAGGCAGCACAAGCATTTAACTGCCAGGCCCCAAGGCAAAATGGCCGCACCCCAGGGGAATGCGGCCATTTCGTGCGAGCCCGGCTGGGCCCGGCAACCTTACTGCAGCGCGATTTCCACGTCGACACCGGCCGGCAGATCCAGGCGCATCAGGGCGTCCACGGTCTTGTCGGTGGGGTCCACGATGTCCATCAGGCGCTGATGGGTGCGGATCTCGAACTGGTCGCGCGACGACTTGTTCACGTGGGGCGAACGCAGCACGTCGTAGCGACGGATACGCGTGGGCAGCGGAACCGGCCCGCGCACCACAGCGCCGGTGCGCTTGGCGGTGTCGACGATCTCGGCCGCGGACTGATCGATCAGCTTGTAGTCGAAGGCTTTCAAGCGGATGCGGATCTTCTGGTTTTTCATGGTGTTTCCTAAAGAACGATAAGCGAAGGCGGTAGAAGAGGACCCGCCGCCTTCGCTGGTTGGTGTGCGCCTTAGGCGATGATTTTGGCGACGACGCCGGCGCCGACGGTACGGCCGCCTTCACGGATGGCGAAGCGCAGGCCTTCTTCCATGGCGATCGGCGCCAGCAGCTTGACCGTCATCGACACGTTGTCGCCCGGCAGCACCATTTCCTNCAACCGATAAGTGTGGGCGCTTGAGTGATGCGGCCCGCGGCGCGCTTGGCAACAAGGGTGCTGCAAGCCAAAGAGAAATCANAGTCCATGAACATCGGCCACGACAGGTACATGATCAGAATCGCCATCGGCAGCAGGAAAAACAGCACCCCGAATATCTCGATGTAGATCTGCTTGCGCTTGGACAGCCGCGACGACAGGATGTCGACCCGCACGTGTTCGTTCTTGAGCAGGGTATAGCCCGCCGTCAGCAGGAACATGGCACCAAACATGTACCACTGCAGCTCCAGCCACGCGTTCGAGCTCATCTCGAACACCTTGCGAACCACCGCGTTGCCGGCGCTGACCAGCACCACCAGCAGCGTGATCCACGTGACAGCCCGGCCAACCCGCAGATTCAGCGCGTCTATGCCGCGCGATAAAGCGAGTAATGCTTTCATGATGGAAATGAATATCTGGAAAGAAAATGAGCCCCGCGCCCGATGCGGCGGAGGTCTGGGCATGCGGAAGGGCCTCGGGGTGTCCGGCGGCCGCCGTAGACATGCGGCGCCCTGGCAGAACCGGCTTGTGGCAAGCGCTGTGGCGGGCTGAATCGGACGATTTTATAACGCCGCGCCAGCCCGCCTGCCCCGCTTCCCGTCGGCGCCCGCCTACTTGTGGCGGTTGATGGTGCCCATGAAGCCGTCGAAGCTGCCTTCGGCCACGCGGAACCACGGGATTTCGTTGTCGCGGAACGCCACCATGTCGTCGTAGACCTTCTTGAACATGGGGTCTTTGGCCGAGAACTCGGCGTAGACCTTGTTCGCCTCGGCGTAGCACGCGTCCATGACGGCCTTGGGGAATGCCTTGAGCTGGGCGCCTTGCGACACCAGGCGGCGCAGGGCGGCCGGGTTTTCGGCGTCGTACTTGGCGATCATGTCGGCCGTGGCGGCCGCGGAGGCCTGCGACAGGGCCGCCTGGTAGTGCTTGGGCAGCTTGTTGTAGACGTCCTGGTTTACGTACAGCGACACCTGCAGCGTGCCTTCCCACCAGCCCGGGAAGTAGTAGTGCTTGGCCACTTTGTGGAAGCCCAGCTTTTCGTCGTCGTACGGGCCGATCCATTCGGCGGCGTCGATGGTGCCCTTTTCGAGCGAGGGGTAGATGTCGCCGCCGGCGATCTGCTGCGGCACCACGCCCAGGCGCGACAGCACCGCGCCCGCGAACGCGCTGGCGCGGAATTTCAGGCCCTTGAGGTCATCGACGGTCTTGATTTCGTTGCGGAACCAGCCGCCCATCTGCGTGCCGGTGTAGCCGCAGGGGAAGTTGACGATGTTGTACTTCTGGAACAGCTCGCGGGTGAGCTTCAGGCCGTTGCCGTGGCGCATCCAGGCGTTCATCTGGCGCGTATTCAGGCCGAACGGCACGGCGCCGTCGAAGCACAGCGCGGGATCTTTGCCGAAGTAGTAATACGAAGCGGTATGGCCGCATTCGATGGTGTTGTTCTGCACCGCATCGAGCACTTGCAGCGCGGGGACGATTTCGCCCGCGGGGAAGGCGCGGATGTTGAATTTGCCGTCGGTGGCCTCGGCCACGTACTTGGCCAGGTTTTCGCCGCCAGTGTAGATGGCATCGGCGCTGCGCGGGAAGCTGGAGGCCAGGCGCCAGTTCAGGGTGGGCGATTCTTGCGCCAGAACCGGCGCGGCGAGTGTCGCGCCGCCAGCGGCCGCGGCACCCAGGGTAGCCTTTTTGAGGAACGAACGACGTTGCATTACGGAAGTCTCCTGGTTGGAAGCGATGCATGTGCGCGCCGTTCGTGTGAAACGGCCGCGAAAACGGCAGCTCGTGTGGAGGCTGCCGTTTTTTTCGTTCGCAATCATATAGTGATTCTTGATGGATGCCTTCCTGCTGATAACCCTTAAGCAAATGTAAAAGGCGACAGCAGTTGCGGCCCGCCGTCGGTTTCGTTCAGCTTGAATTCAGCTGGGTATTCGATGGCCGAAAGATACAGGCCGTCGGGTGAAAAAGTGGGCGCGGCCAGGCGGCGGTCGCGCGCGGCCAGCACGGCCGGCATCCATGACACCGGCTGGCGTCCCTGCCCTACCTGCAGCAGCGCGCCCATCAGGTTGCGCACCATGTGGTGCAGAAAAGCATTGGCGCGCAGCGTGAAGACCAGGAACGGCCCGCGCTCGTCGATATCCAGGCTGTGCAGCGTGCGCACCGGATGGCGGGCCTGGCACTGCGACGAACGGAAGCTGGAGAAATCATGCTCGCCCAGCAAGGCCGACGCCGCCTGCCGCATGGCCGCCACATCCAGCGGCTGGAAGCACCAGCCGGCCCGGCCGGCCCACAGCGGCGGGCGGACGCGGCCGCGCCACAGCAGATAGAGATAGGTGCGCGAACGCGCCGAAAAGCGCGCATGGAACTGGTCGGACACCGGCTGCGCCCACTGCACTGCGATGCTGGGCGGCAGAAAGGCATTGACGCCGCGCACCCAGGACTCGGCGCGCCGCTGCAGGCCGGTGTCCAGGTGCACGACTTGCATGGCCGCATGCACGCCTGTGTCGGTGCGGCCCGCGCAGATGGTGGGCAGCGTGCCGTCGATGCCGGCAAAGCGGGCCAGCGCGGCTTCGAGGGTGTCCTGCACCGTCTGCCGGTGCGGCTGTGTCTGCCAGCCTTGCCAGGAAGAGCCGTCGTACGCCAGCCCCAACGCCATGCGCGGCATGCGGATCAGCGCGGCCCGCCGGGGCGCGGCTCGTCGGTGGGCGGCTGGTCCAGGTCCAGGCTGATGCCGTCGAGCCTGCGGTTGAGCGCCGCGTTGTCGAAGGCCGGTTCGCCGTACGACTCGTCTTCATCGGCGCGGCGCGCGCCGGCCCGGCGCAGCAGCCATGCCACGATGAGCACGATGATGGCCAGCGCGGCCGTCACCACGACCAGCAGATTGTCGGCCAGCCAGCTGGGCATCGCGCTGGGCGCCGCATCATTGCTGGTTTTGCCGGCCTGGGCATTGCCGGATGCCGCCTCGCCATTGGCCTGGGCGCCCGGGGTGCTGGCGGCGCCGGGAGCACCTGCCGCGCCGGGAGCACCTGCCCCACCCGGAGCGCCTGCCGCACCGGTAGCGCCTGTGGCACCAGTAGCGCCTGTGGCGCCGGTAGCGCCTGTGGCGCCGGTAGCGCCTGTCGCACCGGTAGCGCCTGTCGCACCGGTAGCGCCTGCTGTACCAGCAGCGCCCGCGGCGCCGGGGGCTCCGGTTGCGCCCGCAGCGCCTTCGGAACCGGCGGCGCCCGCCGCGCCGGCAGCGCCTGCCGTGCCCGCCGACCCTGTGCCCGCCCCACCTTCGGAGCCGCCGTTCGCCCCGCCGCCCTGCCCGCCCGCGGCGCGGTTGAGCGCATCGACATTGCCTTGCAGCGTGTCGACACGCTGCTGGGCGTCGCGCATGGCATGCTCGCCAGAGGTGCGCGCATCGGATTGCGCATCGCCGGGGCTGGCCGCGCTCAGGCGCAGGCGGTCCTGGGGCGCCGAGCCAGGGGCGGCCTGGCCCTCGGGCGCCCGGCCTACATGGCCCGACGCGGCGCCGCGGTCGGCGCTGACGGCTGAACCGCCGGCGGCATCCGCGCCGGCGCGGCCGCGATAGCGCGCAAAGGCTTCGGCCTGCTCGGCATAAATGCGGCGGGCTTCGGCGGGATCGATGGCGCGCACGGTGGCCGCGTCCGGAATGGACAGGGTTTCGCCGGCGCGCACAAGATTCATGTTGTTCTGGATGAACGCCTGGGGGTTCGCGCGCCACAGCGCCACCAGCATCTGGTACACGCTGGCGTCCGGCACGGCATTGCGGCGCGCAATGCGGAACAGCGTGTCGCCGGAACGCACCGCCACGGAGCCGGCCGTGGCCTGCTGGCCGCCGCCCCCGCCCACGCGGGCCGGCTGAACCTGGGGGCCGGCGCCGCGCTGCGGCACCAGGATGGTGACTTGCACCTGCCGCTGGCCGGCGCTGGACTGCAGGTTGAGCAGCAAGTCGACCGCCGGCGTGGCCAGCGGCTGCGAAGATACGATGCGGATGTTCTTGTGCGTGGCGTCGCTGCCGTCTTGAATGGCGACCCGGACACTGTCCAGCGGCACCGGCGGACGCAGCCCGGCGCGCTGCCACGCGCCCGCGTCGGCCAGCGAGACTTGCAGCGACGCGACTTCTTCGGGGGTCAGGCCGTCGAGCGGCACCACCACCTGCAGGGGCGCGCCCGGCGGGGACACCACGCGCGAATGGCCCACGGTGGCCGCCTGTGCCGCCGCGCCCACTGAGGCGCCGATGGCCAGGGCCACGGCCCAGTTCAGGGCTTTGATACGACGGGTACGGGGATAATGACGCGAGCGCAAGGTCATGGTGGGAAATCCTGCAATACGTATCGGTTTACCGGCCAATGCTGGGCGAAAGTGTAAAGGATCGACCGCGATTCACAAATTGGCAAACTGCCCGGCCGCCGGCATGCCGCCCATATAGCGCAAAGGCACCCGCAGGTGCCTTTGCCGTGCCCTGGCGGGCCTGGGCGGTGCCGACAGGCCGCGCGGGGCTCAGGCTTCGGCCAGCGCGATGCGCAGCATGCGCCGCAGCGGCTCGGCCGCACCCCAAAGGAGCTGGTCGCCCACGGTGAAGGCGCCCAGGTACTGCGGGCCCATCGACAACTTGCGCAGCCGGCCCACCGGGATGTCCAGGGTGCCGGTAACCGCCACCGGCGTCAGCGCGCGCATGCTGTCTTCTTTGGTGTTGGGCACGACCTTGGCCCATTGCGTGCCCTGCGCAATCAGGGCCTCGATTTCATCGAGCGGCACGTCGCGCTTGAGCTTGATGGTAAGCGCCTGGCTATGGCAGCGCATGGCGCCGATGCGCACGCACAGGCCGTCGATGGGAGTGGCCGGCGTGCCGAACGCCTGGCCGCGGCCGAGGATCTTGTTGGTTTCGGCCTCGGCCTTCCATTCTTCGCGCGACATGCCGTCGCCCAGGTCTTTGTCGATCCAGGGGATCAGGTTGCCGCCCAGGGGCACGCCGAAGTGTTCCTGGGGCAGCGCCGGATCCTGTTGCGCCTGCAGCACGCCGCGGTCGATTTCCAGGATGGCCGAGGCCGGGTCGTCGAGCAGGGGCTTGACGGCCTGGTTGAGCAGGCCGAACTGGGTGAGCAGTTCGCGCATGTGCTGGGCGCCGCCGCCCGAGGCCGCCTGGTAGGTCATGGAAGTCATCCATTCGACCAGGTCGTTGTTGAACAGGCCGGCCAGGCCCATCAGCATGCAGCTGACCGTGCAATTGCCGCCGACGAAATTACGCACGCCGCGCTTGAGCGCCGCGTCGATGACCGGGCGGTTGACCGGGTCGAGCACGATGATGGCGTCGTCTTTCATGCGCAGGGTGCTGGCGGCATCGATCCAGATGCCGTTCCAGCCCGCGCCGCGCAGCTTCGGGTAGACCTCGGAGGTGTAGTCGCCGCCCTGCGCCGTGACGATGATGGGCAGTTTTTTCAGAGCATCAATGTCGTAGGCGTTCTGCAGCGGGCCCGCGCCGTCGGCCCAGGTGGGCGCCGCGCCGCCGGCATTGCTGGTGGAAAAGAATACGGGATCGATCAGGGCGAAGTCGTTTTCGTCGCGCATGCGCTGCATGAGAACGGAACCGACCATGCCGCGCCAGCCGACCAGGCCTACTGCTTGCGTCATGTTCAATGCTCTTGAGGTGAAAGATAAGAAAAAAAAGCCGTCGATCCCGCCACTTTATCAAAATGCACGGCGGAAATGTTGCACTGCAGAGAAAATTGGGGACGGGCTTTGGCGGCCCGGCCCCGCCTCTAGGCGTACACGCCCACCGGATGGCGCGCCACGTAATGGCCCTCGGCCACCTGCACCAGGGGCGCCACCACGGGGTCGTCGCCCACCATGCGCACCGGGCTGGGAATTTCGTCGACCAGCAGCGAGCGCGCCCGGTGGCGGCGCTGCGGGTCGGCGATCGGCACCGCGTCCATCAGCTTGCGGGTGTACGGATGCTGCGGGTTCTCGAAAATGGAGCGGCGCGGGCCGATTTCGACGATCTGGCCCAGATACATTACCGCCACCCGGTGGCTGATGCGCTCGACCACGGCCATGTCGTGCGAAATGAACAGCAGCGACACGCCCAGCTCGCGCTGCAGGTCGAGCAGCAGGTTGACGATCTGCGCCTGGATGGAAACATCGAGCGCCGACACCGACTCATCGGCCACGATGACCTTCGGGTTCAGCGCCAGGGCCCGCGCGATACAGATGCGCTGGCGCTGCCCGCCCGAGAATTCGTGCGGATAGCGGTCGATCATGTCGGGCGACAGCCCGCACTTGTCCATCAGCCAGCGCACGCGTTCCTGCGCCGCCCGGCCCTTGGCCACGCCGTGGATCAGCAGCGGCTCCATGATGGAATCGCCGACCTTCATGCGGGGGTCGAGCGAGGCGAACGGGTCCTGGAAGATGAACTGGATGTGGCGCCGCAGGTGCTGCATGGCGGCGCCGCGCAGGGTGCCGATGTCCTGCCCGTCGAATTCGATGCGGCCGCCCTGGCTCTTGACCAGCTGCAGCAGCGAACGGCCGGTGGTGGTCTTGCCGCAGCCCGATTCGCCCACCAGGGCCAGGGTTTCGCCGGGGTACAGGTCGAAGCTGACGCGCTCGACCGCGTGCACGCGCTTTTGCACGCGGCCCAGGATGCCGCCCGAGATGTCGAAGCGGGTGACCAGGTCTTTGACCCGCAGCACCGGCCCGCTTTCGCGGCGCACCGTGCTGGCCGCATCGGCGGCCGCGGCCGCCGGCCCGGCGCCGGCCGCGGCGTCTTCCACGCGCAGCAGCGGGAACGGCGCGGGTTCGTCGGTGCCGCGCATGGCCCCCAGGCGCGGCACGGCCGACAGCAGCGCGCGCGTATAGGCATGCCCCGGCGCGGCGAAGATGGCGTCGGAAGCGCCCTCTTCGACCTTGTCGCCGCGATACATCACCAGCACGCGGTCGGCCACTTCGGCCACCACGCCCATGTCGTGCGTGATGAAGATCACGCCCATGTCCATTTCTTCCTGCAGCTGGCGGATNCCACCAAGGACAACGAAGTCGCGGGCGGAGCCACCAAGGAGCACGGCACCTCGGTGCCCAGCACCGGCGGGGGGCTGGGCCTGGGCATGCCGGTAGTGGCCGCGGCCAATGGCGACGCCAGTTCGACCACGCAAAGCGCCATCAGCGACGGCGCGATCGAGATCCGTGACGAAGCGGGACAGAAAGCGCTGACAGGGCAGACGGCAGACCAGGCCGTGGCGTCGGTGAACTGGGACACATCGGACACGCTGAACACGCTGGATCCGATCTTCGACAAGGAGCAGATCGAAGCGGGCTTCGAGATCGTGTCGGAGGCGAACCGGCAGCTGGGGCAGTTTCTGGTGAATCGGGCCAAGGAGGTCGATGCGCTGAACGATCGGGCCGATGACGCCACGCTGTCGAAGGCGGAACGTGATCAGGCCCGGGCTGAAGCCGAACGACTGAAACGGGAGTGGGGCCCGGGCGGCAAGTATCGCCGCTGGATGACGGCGGTGATGGGTGCGGCCAGCGGCAATGTGACGGGTGCGACCAGTGAGTTCGTGCAAGCCGCGGTGGTGAACTACCTGCAGGGGCTGGCGGCGAGCGAGGTCAAGCGCATTGCGGATGGCATGGGTTCTGGGGCCAACGTCGAAGCGGCTCGGGCCGCGTTGCATGCCATCGTCGGCTGCGCAGGGGCGGCGGGTGGCGGTGCAAGCTGCGGGGCAGGCGCATTGGGGGCAGGGGCGAGCTCAGTGCTGGCAACGCTGCTTGCGAGCGTCGCAGGCGATGACCTGTCAGCGCAAGAAAAAGAGGCGCGCAGCAATCTGATCCAGAGCATCGTGGCAGGCACGGCTACCGGTCTGGCCATGGATGCAGCAACCAGTGCCTCGTCGGCGGCAACGGAACTGGCCAACAATGCGCTGTCGCTGGGCGAGTTGAAATCCTTTGCCGCCGAGGCCAGCACGTGCCGCGCGCTGGGCACCTGCGACGAGATCCAGCAAAAGTACCGGGATCTGAGCGTCGAGAATCAGGAGAAGATGGTCGCGCTATGTGCACAAGACCCGATAGCCTGCCGTGCGCAGTATGGCGACTTTGTCGAGGGCGTGACGGATTACCGGAAAGAGCTTGACGCTGCTCTTGGGCTGGATATTCCGGCCGGCTTGAAGGCGGACTTGGCAATCTATCTGTATCAGCACCAGGAAGCCATAGGCGTAGCGCTGAATACGGAGATTGCTGAGCAGCTGCAGGAAAAGTATGGTCTGACGTCAGAGGCTGCTGCGCAATGGGCTGCGGTTGGGGCGGCGGCGGTTGGCGCCACCAAGGGGAAGTACCAGCCCAATGCCGGCAGTGTGGGAAATATGTCCGAACTGATGCGGCAGCCAGGGTTTGGTACCCAAATTGGCAGTGGATCTCAAAAGACCAAGCAGATTTATCAAGGGCAGAGTGTCTATCAGGCCAATGGCGCTATTGGTGAGCATATATCAAGGGGAGATAAATTCTATTTAGATGCAATGCATAAGAACCACATAGAAGTATTCGATGCAAATGGAAGAGCAAAAGCAGTGCTCAATCTTGATGGCTCTCTTAACGACATCAAAACGACAAAAGCCTTAGCAGAAGGGAGAAAATTATCAAAATGAATAAAGCCGAATTTTTCGAAGATCTCAAAGATATTCTTCGAAGTGAATTTTGCTCCAAGTATCCCGATGGTTTTGATAGTCAAAAACGAGCTATCGACTATAACGATCATATGGATGCCAGGATAAAACGATTCTTGGAGTTGATTCGTCAACTGACAGAGAGGCTTCGCGTTGCTCGGGAGGACGGTGATGAGATCGCTATGCAGGCAGCATTAATACGGATTCGTTCGCATGCCATGAGTCTTTCCACTATTTTTGATTGGATAGTTGACGATATTGAGACTCTACTGAAGTCGGGAAAATGGCCTGAAATTCCAGAAGGCTATCGGTTCCCTGAATAAAAGGTGACTCACGACAATTTGGTCTCCGTGTCCAGCTTGTGTCTCGTGAGTTAGAAACCCCTATCGTTCTTTAGCAACCATTATGCGGTCGCGGTCCGACGTGGTGGCGAAAGGGTGTGCGTAGACTACGTGGGCGGCACCGTATCGGCCAACGCCGGCACACGCAAGATGCGCAGCGAGTACGACTCGGTGACCCAGCAGGCCGGCCTGTGGGCCGGCGACGGCGGGTTCCAGGTGAAGGTGGGCGACAACACCACGCTGGCGGGCGGCGTGATCGCCAGCAGCCAGCAGGCGGTGGCCGCCGCGCTGAACAGCTTGTCGACCGGCACGCTGGTGGTGCGCGACATCGAGAACCGGGCCGACTACAGCGCCAGCCAGATCGCGGTGGGCGGTGGTGTGAATTTTGGCGGCGGTGATGACCTGGGCGCCACCAAGGACAACGAAGTCGCGGGCGGAGCCACCAAGGAGCACGGCACCTCGGTGCCCAGCACCGGCGGGGGGCTGGGCCTGGGCATGCCGGTAGTGGCGGCGGCCAGCGGAGACGCCAGTTCGACCACGCAAAGCGCCATCAGCGACGGCGCGATCGAGATCCGTGACGAAGCGGGACAGAAAGCGCTGACAGGGCAGACGGCAGACCAGGCCGTGGCGTCGGTGAACTGGGACACATCGGACACGCTGAACACGCTGGATCCGATCTTCGACAAGGAGCAGATCGAAGCGGGCTTCGAGATCGTGTCCGAGGCGAGCTGGCAGCTGGGGCAGTTTCTGGCGAATCGGGCTAAGGAGGTCGACCTGGAGGCCCGTGCGATAAAGAAGGAAATCGCGGCCGAACTCGCGAAGGAAGATAGCGCGGACCCTGCCAGGTTGGCGGCGTTGAATGCGCAACTTGAGCAGACCAGGCAATGGGCGCCTGGCAGCACATCGAGACAGGCGCTGACGGCCATCTTGGCCGCGGCATCAGGCAACGTAACTGGTAGTACCAGTCAGTTCGCTCTGAACGCCGCGCTCGGATACCTGCAAGCAGAGGGCGCCAAGCTGGTCAAGCAGTTGGCCGATGCGCTTCCGCAAGGCGCCGAGTCGGAAACGCTGCGCGCTGCCCTGCATGGGGTGTTGGCATGTGGATCGGCCGCCGCGCAAGGGGCGGCCTGCGGCAGCGGCGCCGCTGGAGCAAGCCTGAGCAGCGTGCTGGGCTATCTGCTGAAGCCCGAGCCAGGCGCTACTGCGGAAGAGGTGGAGGCGAGAAGCAACCTGCTGAACGGCCTGGTCGCCGGCGTGATCACTGGGCTCGGAGGAGACGCCGCCACCACCAGCGCGGCGGCGCGCATCGAGGCCGACAACAATACGTTCTACCGTAACCGGACGTCGGTGGCGAAGGAGACTGCCGCGCAACGGGCCGAACTGGAGCAGGCGCTGCTTAGTGGGCAGATAAGCAACGAGGCCTACGAGAAGAATATCAAGACGCTGGATGCTTCATCGGCGAAGATCGACGCGCTGATGACCCTGTACGACGTACAAAGTGCCTCAGGGCTGTCGCAAGTTCTGGGGCAGATGTCGTCCGCACACGTGGCCTTGCTGGCCGATGCGGTGGGCGGGTTACTGGCAGTGCCGGGGATGGCCGGCTCGGCGTACGAGCTGATCACCGGACACACTGTGGCCAGCCAGGAGGAAGCGAATTACTTCTTTGCGGTGTTGGGGGTGGTTGGGGGCGGCGTAGGCAAGGCCGTTGGCAAGCTGGGTGACTTGGCCAAGGTTCTGTCCGACGCGCCGAAGGTGGAGCATGCCAGGCAGTTGGCGGCGGCTCAGGCCACAAAGGGGACATCCCTAATCTCTGATGCCCGGGCCGACCACATCCTTCATGGAGATGGTACGGGTGGCGGACACCTTTGGCCTGGTGCTCCGGGGAAAAGCACCTTTCCTCAAAGCGGGTCATCCACAAGGGTTTTGGACGAAATAAATTCGATTGCGTCAGACCCCTTGATTCCCGGGCGTGTCCAAGGAAATGGTCGAATAGTAAAGGAAGCTACGATTGACGGGGTGAATATTAGAGTGGTCGTTGAACCGCCCTCTAAGGGTGGAGGTGTCGTAACAGGCTTTCCAACAAATGTTCCGAGGAATCCAAAATGAACGATGGGCAGTCCAATGAGTATTTTGAAACGCTAGAGAAGCTTCTCACCGCCTCCCTTGAAGAGGTGCGGGAAAACCTTTCTCTTCAGGACTATACGGATATTAAAGAGTACATCGATCATGATGAGTATGGTATTGGTTGGGAGCTGCTTTGGCATTTGGTTCATAAGCAGCAACTGCCCGTTTCCTCTGGGCTAGTCGAATGTGGGCATAAAATGGGATTCGACACATCCACGCCATGACTCCTTGTATCCGTATTACGTCCGTGAAATAGATATCGGCAGTAATATTGGATTGGATAGATTTAACGGAAATATTCCGACATCCACTTTAACCGTCATGACGGATAAGTACGGAAATTTGCTTGCTACGTTTCCAGGGAAGTTGAAATGAAAAAATCAATGATACCCTCCGGGATCTGAGCGTCGAGAATCAGGAGAAGATGGTTGCGCTGTGCGCGCAAGAACCAATAGCCTGCCGTGCGCAGTATGGCGACTTTGTCGAGGGCGTGACGGACTACCGGAAAGAGCTTGACGCTGCTCTTGGGCTGGATATTCCGGCCGGCTTGAAGGCGGACCTGGCAATCTATCTGTATCAGCACCAGGAAGCCATAGGCGTGGCGCTGGATACTGAAATTGCGGCGGATCTGCAGGAACGGTATGGTCTGACGTCAGAGACGGCGGCGCAATGGGCTGCGCTCGGGGCGGCTGCGGTTGGTGTCATCAAAGGGAAGTACCAGCCAAATGCCGGCAGTGTCGGGAATATGTCCGAGTTCATGCACCAGTCGGGGTTCGGCACGCAAATCGGAGCCGGATCTCAGAAGACGAGACAGATCTATCAAGGGCAAAGTGTTTATCAAGCTAATGCCGATATTGGCAAGCATATATCAAAGGGCGACAAATTCTATTTAGATGCAATGCATAAGAACCACATAGAAGTGTTTGATGCAAATGGGAAGGCGAAAGTTGTGCTCAATCTGGATGGATCAATAAATTCCATAAAAACGGATAGGGCTCAAACAGAAGGTTGCCAAAATGAATAGAAGTGATTTTTTTGAAAATCTCAAAGATATGATGCGTAATGAGTTCTTCTCCAAATGCTCTCCTGATTTTGATGTTCACGATTTGGCCCTTGATTATGGTAATAACATGGATTACAGAATAAATATGTTCTTCGAATTGATTCGCGAATTGACAGAGAGGATCCGCCTTGCTCGAGAGGGTAATGATGAGGTTGCAATGAGGGTTGCATTGCTACATATTCGTGGGTATTCCATGAGTCTTTCCACCGTTTTTAATTCGCTGGTCGACGATATCGAAACGTTGTTGCGTTCAGGGGAGTGGCCAGAAATTCCAGAAAATTATCGTTTTCCTGAATAAGAAATACGACAGCCTACATGTTCAGGTTGTGCCTCATGAATTGAAGATTCCCATCTTTTTTAGCAACTGTTGTGCGGTTGCGGCCCGACATAGCCTTGGCGACCCGCTGCGTATGACAGTCTGCTCGACCACGCAAAGCGCGATCAGTGGCGGATCGATCGGGATTCGCGACCAAACCGAACAGCAGGCGCTAACGGAGTAGACGGTGTACCTAGGCTGTGGCATTGGTCAGCCGGGACATATCGGACAACCTGAATACGCTGGACCCAATCTTCGACAAGGAGCAGACCGAAGCGGGCTTCGAGATCGTGTCCGAGGCGAGCCGGCAGCTGGGGCAGTACTCGACGAATCGGGCCGAGGAGATCGACGCGCTGGACAAGCGAGCGGATGACGCCGCGCTGTCGCAGGCTGAAAGTGATCCGGCCGGGGCGGAAGCAGAATGGCTGAAACTGGAGTGGGGACCAGACGGCAAACATCGCCGAGGCGATTGAAAGCTTTGGTCATCATGAGCTGTTAACCCTTCGTCACTAGAGACTAGGGGGCAAGCGGGTAGTGCACCGGATCGAAGACCGGTCCAACTACGGAACTGCTCAAGTGTCAGACGCTTCCAGCTGCATGGCCGGCGTCCCGGGCGCTGTCTGTTCATTGGCCTGGATAAGCACTATTGGCACTATTCCCGGCTGCTCGATTGCGAATTCCACTCCATTGATATTAATCCCGCCAGCGCCGCATATGGCCAGCAGGGCAGGCACGTGGTGGGTTCGGCCCTGCATTTATCGAACTATTACGAGCGCGGCGCGTTTGCGGCGGTAGTTGCCAACGGCCTGGTGGGTTTTGGGGTGAATAGCGAAGAAAGTTTCGACCGCATGATGGAGCAGATCCATCATGTCACGGAACCGGGCGGCCTGCTGGTGCTGGGCTATAACAACCAGCTGGATCGGGCGCCGTTCTCTGTTGAACAGTCTGCCGGCTGCGGGCTGTTCGAACCATTCGTGCCGGCCATTGCGGGCGTTGACAGCCCCGCCTATGAAGTGCCGGACCGCTTCCGGCACCGTTATGTATTTTTGCGCAAGGGCGCAGGCCCGCTTATGCCGGATACAACGCCCCCAGCACCCGCGGCCCTCGCGCGCCCGTAACCTGCGGCACGCCCGCGGGCGTGCGGTCCAGGAAGGCCTGCGCCAGCCAGGCGAACGCCATGGCCTCGACCCATTGCGCGGGCACGCCCGCGGTATCGGTGGCCTGCACTGGCCGCTGCAGGCACATGGCCAGTTCGCGCATCAGACCCTGGTTGCGTGCGCCGCCGCCGCACACCAGCACGTCGTGCGTGGCCGGCGCCGCGGCTTCGAGGGCGTCGGCCACCGTGCGGGCGGTGAACCGCTGCAGGGTGGCCTGCACGTCTTGCGGCGCGGGCGCGGGGCCGTCGTAGGTTTGCAGGCGCTGGTCCAGCCAGCCGGCATCGAACAGGTCGCGGCCGGTGGATTTGGGGGGCGGCAGGGCCAGCCAGGGTTCGGCGGCCAGCAGGTGTTCCAGCAGCGCCGCCTGCACCTGGCCGGTGGCGGCCCACAGGCCGTTGTCGTCGTAGGCCTGGCCGGTGTGGCGCTGGCACCAGGTGTCCAGCAGTACGTTTGCCGGCCCAGTGTCGAAGCCGCGTGGCGGCTGGCCGGGCGCCAGCAGCGTCAGGTTGGCGATGCCGCCCAGGTTCAGTACGGCGCGTGGCTGCGGCGCCTGGAACATGGCCGCATGAAAAGGCGGCACCAGCGGCGCGCCCTGGCCGCCGGCCGCCACGTCGCGGCTGCGGAAATCGGCCACTACGTCGATGCCGGTCAGTTCCGCCAGCAGGGCGGGGGCATTGAGCTGCAGGGTATAGCCCAGTTCGGGGCGATGGCGCACGGTCTGGCCGTGCGCGCCGATGGCGCTGACGGCGCTGGCGGGCTGACGGGCCTGCTGCAGTAGAGCCTGCACGGCATCGGCGTACAGCCGGGCCAATGCCTGCGCGGCCAGGGCGGCGCGGTGCAGTTCGTCGGCGCCGCTGCGGTTCAGGGCCAGCAGTTCGGCGCGCAACGGGTCGGGCATGGGAAGCCCGGCGGTAGCCAGCACTTGCGGCGCCTGCCCGGCGGCCAGCCGGACCAGCACGCCGTCGGCGCCATCCAGGCTGGTGCCGGACATCAGGCCAATGAAAAGGCGGCCGGGCGTGGAAACGCGCGGGCCGCCTGGTCGGGTCATGGCAACAAGCGGGCCGCGCTAGCGGCTGGCCACGTTGGTGGTGGATTCGGGCAGCGTCTGCTGGAATTCGGTCAGCAGGGCGATCTGCTGCTTGTAGGGCAGCACCGCGGCCTTGAACTTGCGGGCCTCGGCGGCGTCCAGCGGACGCGTCACGGGCAGGTCGGCCGCCAGCGGGTTGACGGGCTGGTTGTTGATGCGGAATTCGTAATGCAGGTGCGGCCCGGTGGCCCAGCCGGTAGAGCCCACGTAGCCGATCAGCTGGCCCTGCGATACCTTGGCGCCGCGCTTGATGCCGGCGGCGATGCGGCTTTGGTGCGCGTACACGGTGGAGTACTTGCCGAAGTGCTTGATGATGACCACATTGCCATAGCCGCGCTGCTGCCCGGCGAATTCGACCGTGCCGTCGGCGGTGGAATGGATGGGCGTGCCGGACGGGGCGGCGTAGTCAACGCCCTTGTGGCCCGTCCAGGTCTTGTGGATGGGGTGCATGCGCATGCCGAACGTTGAGCTGATGCGCGTGAACTTCAGGGCGGTGCGCAGGAACGCGCCGCGCAGGCTGACGCCGTCGAAGTCGTAGTAGCTGCCCGACTTGCCGTCGGGGCTGAACCAGACGGCGTTGTAGGTTTTGCCGTTGTTGACGAATTCCAGCGCCAGCACGCGTCCGGCGCCGGCATAGCGGCCCTGGTGCGAGCGGACCTCGTATACGACGCGGAACTGGTCGCCGCGGCGGATGTCGCGCAGGAAATCGACCTTGGAGTTCAGGATGTCGGCCATCTGCAGGGTGACCGAATCGGGGACGCCGGCGGCGTCGGTGGCGCCGAACAGCGACGAGCGGATGGTGCCGACGGCGACGCGGGTCTGGCGGTCGGTGTTGTCGGTGATTTCGCGGGCGGTGTAGCCGTCTTGCGCGGGCGTCACCAGCAGCATCTTGGTGGTGACCTGGCCGTTTTCTTCGTTGCCCGGGGTGTGGATGTAGCGCAGCCAGACCAGCTTGCCTTCGGCATCGCTGGCGGCCTGCACGGCCCGCCCGGGGTACAGCTTGTAGATGCTGCGCGCGCTGGGGGCCTGGGTCAGGAAGCGCTGCAGGCCGGGGGCGTCGATGTCCAGGCGCTGCAGCACGGCGGCCAGCGTGTCGCCCGGGCGGATGCGGGTTTCGCTGATGAAGGGGGCGCTGCTGTCGTCGGTGCTGAGGCTGACCTGGTCGGGCTGCAGCGGCAGGATGCTCTGGATCTGGCGCGACGGGGGCAGTTCGGTGCGGTCGGGCTGCTGCACCATGCCCAGGGCGGCGGCGCCGGCGAACAGGCCGATGGCGGTAACCATGAGAGTGCGGCGGAAAAGGCCGCCGCGGCGGGACGTGGGCTCGGAGCGGGGGGCGAACAGGGCGGCAACTTTGCTGCGGAAGCGGCCAGCCGGGCTGTTTGAGCCACGATTCATCGTGCAGGACCTTTCAGGGTGGCGTAAGTCCCCAGGATGCTTGCGCCGGATGCAGGCGTGCCACGGCGTGCATGGCGGCACGCGGCAGGCTTGCGCCCTGCGACGCATCTTGTGAACAACGGGTGTTTAGCCGGGACAGCAACTGTAACGGCAACAGTTGCGTATGATTAGGGCAGTATCCTAGCTGATCCGGCTAGAATTTTCGACTGATTTTCAAGCCTTTTTGGCACTTTTTACACCTTTTTTGCGTTGTCCCGCCCCGTTTCAGCCTGACATGTCCCAATCCGAAGCCCCCATTACCCCCGAAGTCGAAGCCGACCTGCGCGTCGCCAAGCGCGGTTGCGACGAACTGCTGGTCGAGTCCGAGTTCGCCCGCAAGCTGGCCAAAAGCCGTGCCACCGGCGTGCCGTTGCGCATCAAGCTGGGGTTGGATCCCACCGCGCCCGACATCCACCTGGGCCACACGGTGGTGCTGAACAAGATGCGCCAGCTGCAAGACCTGGGGCACAACGTCATCTTCCTGATCGGCGATTTCACCTCGATGATCGGCGACCCCAGCGGCCGCAATTCCACGCGCCCGCCGCTGACCCGCGAGCAGATCGAGACCAACGCCAAAACCTACTATGCCCAGGCCAGCCTGGTGCTGGACCCGGCCCGCACCGAGATCCGCTACAACTCCGAATGGAGCGACCCCCTGGGCGCGCGCGGGCTCATCCAGCTGGCGTCGCGCTATACCGTGGCGCGCATGATGGAGCGCGAAGACTTCACCAAGCGCTTCAAGGGCGGCGTGCCCATCGCCGTGCACGAATTCCTGTACCCCCTGATGCAGGGCTACGACTCGGTGGCCCTGAAGTCCGACCTGGAGCTGGGCGGCACCGACCAGAAGTTCAACTTGCTGGTTGGCCGCGAACTGCAGAAAGAATACGGCCAGGCGCCGCAGTGCGTGCTGACCATGCCGCTGCTCGAGGGCACCGACGGCGTCGAGAAAATGTCCAAGTCCAAGGGCAATTACATCGGCATTTCCGAAACCCCCGAGTCGATGTTCGGCAAGCTGATGTCGATTTCCGACACCCTGATGTGGCGTTATTTCGAGCTGCTGTCGTTCCGCACGCTGGAAGACATCGCGGCCCTGAAGGCAGGCATCGAGGCCGGCGCCAATCCGCGCGACGCCAAGGTTGCGCTGGCGCAGGAAATCGTGGCGCGCTTTCACTCGGCGCAGGCCGCCGAGGCCGCGCTGGCGGCTTTCCAGGCGCGCTTCCGCGATGGGGCCATTCCCGAAGACATGCCCGAGATCAATATCGGCGGCGCGCCGCTGGGTATTCTGAAGGTGCTGCGCGAAGCCGGCCTGGTGGCCTCGGGCGCCGAAGCGCAGCGCAACGTCGAGCAGGGCGGGGTGCGCGTCAACGGCGACCGCGTCGAAGACAAATCGTTGCAATTACAGGCCGGCACTTATGTGGTGCAGGTGGGCAAGCGCAAGTTCGCCCGTGTTAACTTGGCAGGGTAGGAAGCGCCTACGGTCTCGCAGGAGCACGACATGAAACTCTCGAGTCTGTCTTTTTCCGATAACGAATCGATTCCCGATCGCTACGCTTTCGGCAAGATCGACCCGCAGTCGCACGTCGCACTCGCGGAAAACTTCAATCCGCAGTTTTCCTGGGACGACGTGCCCGAGGGCACCCGTTCGTTCGCCCTCATCTGCCACGATCCCGACGTGCCGTCCAAGCCCGACGACGTCAACCAGGAAGGGCGCCAGGTGCCGGCCGACTTGCCGCGCGTCGACTTCTTCCACTGGGTGCTCATCGACCTGTCCGCCGACAAGCGCGACATTGGCGAAGGCGATTTTTCCAGCGGCATCACGCCGCGCGGCAAGGGCGGCCCGCTGGCCTCCGGCGACGCGCGCCAGGGCATCAACGACTACACCTCGTGGTTCGCCGCCGACCGCGACATGAGCGGCGACTACTTCGGCTACGACGGCCCGTGCCCCCCCTGGAACGACGCGCTGCCGCACCGCTACGTCTTCACCCTGTACGCGCTCGACGTGCCCAAGCTGGCCGTTCAGGGCAACTTCGGCGGCAACGACGTGCTCAAGGCGCTGCAGGGCCATGTGCTGGCCCAGGCCAGCATCACGGGTGTGTACACCCTGAACCCCGACCTGGCGCCGAAGCAGATCGGCGACACCTCGGCCTGATCGGGGCCCCTTCAGGTGTCCGGCTCCCGTCAGGGTGCCGGACGCCGGACTACCAAGACAGCCTCGGCACACAGCGGTGTCAGGCACCCTTCGGGAGCCTGACACCTGGCTCGGTGCCTGTCCCGGTACATCGTCCCTCGCGGTTGGATGAGCGTTCCTCAAACTGACTTGAGCCGGCTTGCGGGTTAAGGGCGTGTTGCGCGCTTTTCCGGGCCGGCGGGCGCCATTTCGGGCGTTTTTTCGGATCGCCGGGGCCGGCGGCGGGGCGCCGGCGCGGTAAACTAGCGGCCATCCCCTACATCCCGGCTTTTCCTCTTTTCACGCTCCAGGAACCTTCCCGTCATGTTCGACCGCAAACTTACCCTGTCCCAGGTAGACCCCGAAGTCTGGGCCGCCATCCAGAAAGAAGACGTCCGCCAGGAACAGCACATCGAGCTGATCGCTTCCGAAAACTACGCCAGCCCGGCGGTGATGCAGGCCCAGGGCACGCAGCTGACCAACAAATACGCCGAAGGCTATCCGGGCAAGCGCTATTACGGCGGTTGCGAATACGTCGACGTGGTCGAGCAGCTGGCCATCGACCGCCTGAAGCAGCTGTTCGGCGCCGAAGCCGCCAACGTGCAGCCCAATTCGGGTTCGCAGGCCAACCAGGGCGTGTACATGGCCGTGCTGAAGCCGGGCGACACCGTGCTGGGCATGAGCCTGGCCGAAGGCGGCCACCTGACCCACGGCGCGTCGGTCAATGCCTCGGGCAAGCTGTACAACTTCATTTCGTACGGCCTGGACGCCAATGAAGTGCTCAATTACGCCCAGGTCGAGCAGCTGGCCAAAGAACACAAGCCCAAGCTCATCGTGGCCGGCGCGTCGGCCTACGCCCTGCACATCGACTTCGAGCGCCTGGCCCGCATCGCCCACGACAACGGCGCGCTGCTGATGGTCGACATCGCCCACTACGCGGGCCTGGTGGCCGGCGGCGCCTACCCCAATCCCGTGCCGCACGCCGATTTCGTCACGTCCACCACGCACAAGTCGCTGCGCGGCCCCCGCGGCGGCGTCATCATGATGAAGGCCGAATACGAAAAGATCATCAATTCGGCCATCTTCCCCGGCATCCAGGGCGGCCCGCTGATGCACGTCATCGCCGCCAAGGCCGTGGCTTTCCAAGAGGCCCTGTCGCCCGAATTCAAGCAGTACGCCCAGCAGGTGGCCAAGAACGCCAAGGTGCTGGCCGAAACCCTGGTCAAGCGCGGCCTGCGCATCGTGTCCGGCCGCACCGAAAGCCACGTGATGCTGGTCGACCTGCGTCCCAAGGGTATTACCGGCAAAGAAGCCGAGGCCGTGCTGGGCCAGGCGCATATTACGGTCAACAAGAACGCCATCCCCAACGACCCGGAAAAGCCCTTCGTGACCAGCGGCATCCGCCTGGGCACCCCGGCCATGACCACCCGCGGCTTCAAGGAAGCCGAGGCCGAGCTTACCGCCAACCTGATCGCCGACGTGCTGGACAACCCGCGCGACGAGGCCAACATCGCCGCGGTGCGCGCGCGCGTCAACGAACTGACCGCCCGCCTGCCGGTTTACGGCGGCTAAGGCGCCTGCGCGGCGGCCCCGGGGGCCGCCGTTTGGCGTATTTTCCCCACGCCGGCGCCGCGTTGCGGGCCGGCGTCATTACAATACGCCAAATTATTACCGGGGGCCGGCAATATGAAATGCCCATTCTGCGGCAACGCCGACACACAGGTGGTAGACAGCCGGGTGTCCGAAGAAGGCGACACCATCCGCCGGCGCCGCCGCTGCCTGTCCTGTGACAAGCGCTTCACTACGTACGAACGCATCGAACTGGCCATGCCCTCGGTGGTCAAGCGCAACGGCAGCCGCAGCGACTACGACACCGCCAAGCTGCGCGCCAGCCTGTCGCTGGCCCTGCGCAAGCGCCCGGTCAGCACCGACCAGGTCGACAGCGTAGTCGCGCGCATCGAAGAAACCCTGCTGGCCAGCGGCCAACGCGAAGTCTCCACCGAGCGCATCGGCGAACTGGTCATGGCCGAACTCAAGAAGCTCGACAAGGTCGCCTACGTGCGCTTTGCCTCGGTGTACAAAAACTTCGAAGACATCGGCGAATTCGTCGAGGCCATCCGCGAAATGCAGGGCCCCATGCTGCCGGGCAAGCTGCGCAAATAGGGTTGGCCAGGTGTCAGGCTCCGCAGGCGCCTGACACCGAAGTGTGCGGAGACTGTCTCAACAGCACGGTGTCAGGCACCTGCGGAGCCTGACACCTGGCGCCGGGCTTCCCCCTGGCCAGCATACAATCGCAGGCGTGATTTCCGCAGGCGTGATTTCCGTGACCGACCCCGACGATCTCATATGGATGCGCCGCGCGCTGGCGCTGGCCCGCACCGTCATGAACACCACCACGCCCAACCCGCGCGTGGGATGCGTGATCGTGCGCGACGGCCGGGTGCTGGGCGAGGGCGCCACCCAGCCGCCCGGCGGGCCGCACGCCGAAATCTGCGCCTTGCGCGACGCCGCCGCGCGCGGCGAATCGGTACAGGGCGCCACCCTGTATGTCAGCCTGGAACCCTGCAGCCATCACGGCCGCACGCCGCCCTGCGCCGACGCGGTGGTGGCGGCGGGCCCGGCGCGGGTGGTGGTGGCCATGGGCGACCCCAACCCGCAAGTGGCCGGCCGCGGGCTGGCGCGCCTGCGCGAGGCCGGCATCGCGGTTACCGGCAATGTCTGCCTGGACGAGGCGCTGGAAATCAACGCGGGATTCGTCGCCCGCATGAGCCGGGGCACCCCCTGGGCCTGGGTGAAGATGGCGGCCTCGCTGGATGGCCGCAGCGCCCTGCACAATGGCGTGTCGCAGTGGATTACCGGCGAGGCGGCGCGCGCCGACGGCCACGCCTGGCGCGCCCGCAGCTGCGTGGTGCTGACCGGCATGGGCACGGTGCTGAAAGACAACCCGCGCCTGAACGTGCGCGCCGTGGCCACCTCGCGCGCGCCGCGCAAGGCCGTGGTGGACGGGCATTTCGCCATTCCGGAAGACGCCCGCCTGTTCGACGGCGCCGAGGTCATCATTTTCACGGCGCGCTCCGATCCGGCCAAGGCGGCCCGCCTGGCCGGGCGCAATGTGCGCGTCGTAGAGCTGCCCGGCCAGGACGCCGGCCGCGTCGACCTGCCGGCCATGATGCGCTGGCTGGGCGAACACGACATCAACGAAGTGCACGTCGAAGCGGGCGCCGGCCTGGGCGGCGCACTGATGTCGGCCGGCTGTGTCGACGAACTGCTGACATACCTGGCGCCGGTGCTGCTGGGCGATGCCGCCGCCATGCTGCGCCTGCCGCTGATCGAGCACCTCGACGGCGCCCGGCGGCTCGAATTCACCGACGTCGCGCGCATCGGCCCCGACCTGCGCCTGCGCGCACGCGACCCGGCGCGCTGGCGCGCGCTGCGCGAGGCGGCCACGTGCCGTTGATGTTCTACTTACCGTACTGATCGCTGGAGATTTCATTCATGTTTACTGGCCTGGTCGCGGCAGTGGGCCGCATTGTTCGCCTGGAACCCCTGGACGAAACCGGGCAGGGCGGTGTGCGCCTGCGGATCGACGCGGGCGAGCTGGGCCTGGGCGACGTCGGCATCGGCGATTCCATCGCGGTGCAGGGGGCGTGCATGACCGTCATTGCGCTCGATGGCCGGCATTTCCAGGTCGACGTGTCGCGTGAAAGCCTGAACCTGACGGTGGGGCTGGACCGCGAAGGCGAAGTCAATCTGGAAAAATCGCTGCGCGTGGGCGACCAGATCGGCGGCCATCTGGTGTCCGGCCATGTCGACGGGCTGGGAACTGTCTTGCGCTTCGGCACCGTGGGCGAATCGCGCGAACTGGCCATCCGGGTGCCGCCGCACCTGGCGCGTTTTCTGGCCTACAAGGGGTCGATCACCGTCAACGGCATCAGCCTGACGGTCAATCGCGTTACCGATGTTGCCGATGGATGCGACATCAGTATCAACATCATTCCGCACACTCAAGCGGTAACGACGCTGCGCAACGTGAAACCGGGCGATCGCGTCAATCTCGAAGTCGACACCATTGCGCGCTATGTCGAACGCATGCTGGCCGCGCCGCGGCCCGATGACATGAAATAAGCCGCGCACGGGCGGCCCGCGGCGCAAATTGCTAGCGCTTGCGGTGTCTGGCTGCCAAATTATTGCGACCTTGCTGCGATGGGCCCGCCGCTTGCTGTGCAGACAGCAAGCGCGGCGGCGCGCTACGCATTGAAACGCGCATCCATGAATCTTTGCGTGATTGGTGGAACTGTTTCAGAGCCCGGCAGCCTAAACGTAAATAAGTCCGCTAACCCAATCTGTGGTGTGTGGCGAAAGCAACATATCAAGATGATGTGCATGACCCCATTTCCATAAAGTCTAGCGACATCGGGCAATGAGGAACACAATGGGATGACGGAACTTATTAACCGACCATGCGCTGTAGGAGGTTATCCGTGCAAAACATCGTCGAAGGCTTCAAGTCGCTTTACGCGAAAGACCAGGAAACCGAACTTTCCCTCGAGGAATATCTGGCACTGGCCAAGCAAGACCCGATGGCCTATGCCAGCCCTGCGGAACGCATGCTGGCCGCAATAGGCGAACCAGAACTGGTCGATTCCCGCAACGATCCCCGGCTGTCACGGCTGTTTTCCAACCGGATCGTGCGGCGCTACCCCGCATTCAAAGAATTTTTCGGCCTGGAAGACGTCATCGACCAGATCGTGGCGTTCTTCAAGCACGCCGCACAGGGCCTGGAAGAGCGCAAGCAGATTCTGTATTTGCTGGGGCCGGTGGGCGGCGGCAAATCTTCCATTGCCGAACGTCTGAAGGCGCTGATGGAGGCCTATCCCATCTATGCGCTGAAGGGTTCGCCCGTTAACGAGACGCCGCTGGGGCTGTTCCACCCCGACCGCTTCGGCGAAACACTCGAAAAAGAGTACGGCATCCCGCGGCGCTACCTGAGCGGCATCATGTCGCCCTGGGCGGTCAAGCGCCTGAAAGAATTCGACGGCGATATCTCGCAGTTCCGCGTGGTGCGGCTGAATCCGTCGGTGCTGCGCCAGGTCGCCATCGCCAAGACCGAGCCGGGCGACGAAAACAACCAGGACATCTCCTCGCTGGTGGGCAAGGTCGATATCCGCAAGCTCGACCGCCACTCGCAAGACGATCCCGATGCCTACAGCTATTCGGGCGGCCTGTGCCTGGCCAACCAGGGCCTGCTGGAATTCGTCGAGATGTTCAAGGCGCCCATCAAGATGCTGCACCCCCTGCTGACCGCCACGCAGGAAGGCAATTTCAAGGGCACCGAGGGCTTTTCGGCGATTCCGTTCAATGGCCTGATCCTGGCGCACTCCAACGAATCCGAGTGGCAGACTTTCCGCAACAACAAGCACAACGAAGCCTTCCTCGACCGCATTTACATCGTCAAGGTGCCGTACTGCCTGCAGGTAACCGAAGAGGTCGACATCTACCGCAAGCTGCTGCGCAACAGCTCGCTGGCCGAGGCGCCGTGCGCGCCGGGCACGCTGGACATGATGGCGCAGTTTTCGGTGCTGACGCGCTTGAAAGAGCCCGAGAATTCCAGCATTTATTCCAAGCTGCGCGTGTACGACGGCGAAACGCTGAAAGACGTCGACCCGAAAGCCAAGGCGCTGCAGGAATACAAAGACTACGCCGGCACCGACGAAGGCATGACGGGGGTGTCCACCCGCTTTGCCTACAAGATATTGTCCAGCGTGTTCAACCACGACCAGACCGAAGTCGCCGCCAACCCGGTGCACCTGATGTACGTGCTGGAGCAGCGCATCGGCCGCGAAGACTATCCTGAAGAAATCCGGCGCCGCTACCTGGATTTCATCAAGGGCTACCTGGCGCCGCGTTACGCCGAATTCATCGGCAAGGAAATCCAGACCGCCTACCTGGAATCGTATTCCGAGTACGGGCAGAACATTTTCGACCGCTACGTCACGTTTGCCGACTGCTGGATCCAGGACGAGGAATTCCGCGACCCGGAAACCGGCGAAAGCTTCGACCGCAGCGCCCTGAACGACGAGCTGGAAAAGATCGAGAAGCCCGCGGGCATCGCCAACCCCAAAGACTTCCGCAACGAGATCGTCAACTTCGTGCTGCGCGCCCGCGCCAACAACGCCGGCCGCAATCCTACCTGGACCAGCTATGAAAAGCTGCGCGAAGTGATCGAGAAGAAAATGTTCTCGAACACCGAAGACCTGTTGCCGGTCATTTCCTTCAACGCCAAGGCCTCGGCCGAAGACAAGAGCAAGCACCAGAGCTTTGTCGACCGCATGGTCGACAAGGGTTATACCGAGAAGCAGGTCCGCCTGCTGTGCGAGTGGTACCTGAGAGTGAGGAAATCATCCTGAGCGAGGTGAATCATGAATTCACTGATCGATCGGCGTCTGAACGGCCGCAATAAAAGCGCGGTCAACCGCGAACGCTTCCTCAGGCGATACAAAGACCAGATCCGCAGGGCCGTGCAGGACCTGGTGCGCGAGCGGTCCATCGAAGACATGGACCAGGGCGGGGAAATCAACCTGCCCGCGCGCGATATCTCCGAGCCGCATTTCCGGCACGGCCAGGGCGGCGATCGCGAGCTGGTGCATCCCGGCAACCGCGAATTCGCCAAGGGCGACACCTTTCCGCGGCCTTCGGGCTCAGACGGCGAGGGCGGGTCCGAACCCGGCGAAGGCGAATCGGTGGACCAGTTCACTTTCAGCCTGTCGCGCGCCGAGTTCCTGAACCTGTTCTTCGAAGACCTGGAGCTGCCGCACCTGATCCGCACGCAGCTGGGCGATGTCACCCAGAAAAAATGGCAGCGCGCGGGCTACACCACCACCGGTTCGCCCAGCCTGCTGAGCGTCAGCCGCACTCTGAAGGCCTCGCTGTCGCGCCGTGTGGCGCTGGGCGTGGCGGCGCGCGCCGAGCTGGAAGCCGCCCAGGCCAAGCTGGACGCGGCCATTGCCGCGGGCGCGCCGCAGGCCGAAATCGATGCGCTGCGCCAGGAAGTGGAAGACTGCACCAACCGGCTGGCCCGCCTGCCGTTCCTGGACGACCTGGACCTGCGCTACCGCAACCGCGTGTCGGTGGCCATGCCCATGGCGCGCGCGGTGATGTTCTGCCTGATGGACGTGTCCGGGTCCATGGACGAAGGCAAGAAAGACCTGGCCAAGCGCTTTTTCACGCTGCTGTACCTGTTTCTGTCGCGCAAGTACGAGCATGTGGACGTGGTGTTCATCCGCCACACCGACAACGCCGAAGAGGTGGACGAACACACCTTCTTCTACGACCCCAAGAGCGGCGGCACCATTGTGCTGTCGGCGCTGGAACTGATGCACGAGATCATGCAGCAGCGCTACCCGCCCAGCTCCTGGAACGTGTACGCCGCGCAGGCCAGCGACGGCGACTCGTTCGGCGCCGACGCGGGCAAGAGCGCGCGCTTTCTGGCCGAGAACCTGCTGCCGGCCACCCGCTACTTTGCCTATATCGAGGTTCCCGACTCGCAAGAGGCCCGCAAGAGCAGCCTGTGGGCCGAATACGAGCAGGAAACGGCACCGCATTTCGTGATGCGCCGCATCTGTGAACGCGGCGAGATCTACCCCGTGTTCCATGACCTGTTCAAAAAGGAAACAGCATGAATGCCATCGTGGGCTCTCGTGCCGAGCTGGAGGCCCTTGGGCGGGCCCGGCCCATTTCCGAAGGTTCCGAGTGGACGTTCGAACTGATCCAGCGCTATGACGAGGCCATCGCCGAGGTGGCCGAAGAGTACGGTCTGGACACCTATCCGAACCAGATCGAGGTCATCACGTCCGAGCAGATGCTCGACGCCTATGCGTCGGCGGGCCTGCCCATCGGCTACCCGCACTGGTCGTACGGCAAGGAATTCATCCGCAACGAGCAGTTCTACCGGCGCGGCATGCAGGGGCTGGCCTACGAAATCGTGATCAATTCCAACCCCTGCATTGCCTACTTGATGGAAGAGAATTCCATGGCCATGCAGGCGCTGGTGATCGCGCACGCCTGCTACGGCCACAATTCTTTCTTCAAGGGCAATTATCTGTTCCGCCAATGGACCGACGCGGACAGCATCCTGGACTACCTGGTGTTCGCCCGCAAGTACGTCATGGACTGCGAAAGCCGCTACGGCATCGACGCGGTCGAGGCGCTGCTGGATTCCTGCCATGCGCTCACCCCGCACGGGGTCGACCGCTACAAGCGCCCGGCGCCTGTGTCGTACCGCGAAGAAGCGCAGCGCCAGGCCGAGCGCGAAGAGCACGCGCGCCTGCAGTACAACGACCTGTGGCGCACGCTGCCGCGTGCCGAGCCCGACCCGGCCGAAGAAAAGCGGCGCATCGCCTTCCCGCCCGAGCCCGAAGAAAACCTGCTGTATTTCATCGAGAAGCACTCGCCCAGGCTCGAACCCTGGCAGAAAGAGCTGGTGCGCATCGTGCGCAAGATCGCCCAGTACTTCTATCCGCAGGGGCAGACCAAGGTCATGAACGAGGGCTGGGCCACGTTCTGGCACTACACGCTATTGAACCGCCTGCACCAGAAGGGCCTGGTGAACGACGGTTTCATGATGGAGTTCCTGCAAAGCCATACCAACGTGGTCAGCCAGCGCGGCTTCGACGAGCAGGGCTACGGCGGCATCAACCCGTATGCCCTGGGCTTTGCCATGATGCAGGACATCCGCCGCATCTGCGAGTCGCCCACACCGGAAGACCGCAAGTGGTTTCCCGACATCGCCGGCAGCGACTGGGTGAAGACGCTGGACTTCGCCATGCGCAACTTCAAGGATGAATCCTTCATCTCGCAGTACCTGTCGCCGCGCCTGATCCGCGAGTTCCGCTTCTTCGCCATCGCCGACCACCAGGCCAGCCCGGTGCTGGAAGTGGCCGCCATCCACGACGACGAGGGCTACCGGCAGATCCGCAAGCTGCTGGCCGAACAGCACAACCGAGACAACCAGGTGCCCGACATCCAGATCGTGCGCTACCGGCGCGAGTCCGACCGATCGCTGGTGCTGCGCCACCTGCAGACCCGCGGCCGGCCGCTGGCCGGCGACGACGCCGACCAGGTCATGAAGCACCTGGGGCGGTTGTGGGGGTTCAAGGTGCGGCTGGAAGAAACCGAGCCCGACGGCACGGTCAGCTCGTACCGGGAAGTGAACCCCGCCAATTCGCTCCGGGAAGGGAACTGAGCGGTTCCGAGGGTCTCGGGTGTCTGTGAATGCCAGCGCCACGCCATTCTGTTAGAATCGCGGATTCGCATTTGCGCCTTGCCCGGCCCGCCCGGTAGCCAGGGCCTGTGCGGTCCCGATCAGGACAGGTGGCCGAGTGGTTGAAGGCGCACGCCTGGAAAGCGTGTATACGTGATAAGCGTATCGGGGGTTCGAATCCCCCTCTGTCCGCCAAGCATTCATTCCTGGCTAGCCCGGGAAAATCAAAAAAACCCCGTAGAATCAAACGTCTACGGGGTTTTTTCTTGCCGAGGGCAAATTCCCGCCAGCATTCGCTGCATTTCCGCTGGCGCTTCGGCTGTCTGCCAGGCTCAGCCCAGCAGATCCTTGGGCAGGTTCATGACCAGGTCCTTGGCGTCCGGGCTCATGTGCTTGAAGGCCGCGCGGGCCGCGGCGGCGCTGTTGTTCGCCAGAATCGCCTTGACGATCAGCGCATGGCTGCGGTGCGAAATGCTCAGCCGTCCAACCGCCCCGAACGCGTGCTTGCGATAGGCCTGGGTGCGTATCCGCATGCGCAGGATTTCCTGGCGTAGATAAGGATTGCGCGCGCCTTCGTACAGGCATTCATGGAATGCCATATTGGCCGCCTGCCAGGCGATTTCGTCATCCAGGCGCACGGCTTCGGCGCCGGCCTGGTGCGCGGCCTCGAGGCGGGCGCGCTCTTCCTTGCTCATGCGCTCGCAGGCGTAGCGCGCGCACATGCCTTCCAGCTCGGCCAGCAGTTCCCACATCGAAAACAACTGTGCCACGTTCATCTTGGCGACCACCACGCCGCCGCGCGGCAGGCTGGTCAGCAGGCCCTCGGCCTGCATCTGCAGCATGGCTTCGCGCACGGGGGTGCGCGAGACGCCGAATTGCGTGATCAGGGCGTCTTCGCTGATGGGGTCGCCGGGCAGCAGCTGGCCGCTGGCGATTTGTGACTCGATGCTCTGGTGGATGCGCTCGCGGGCCTTCATCGAAAACTGTTTTTCCGGGGGTTGTGCGCTGGCCGGACGCCCTGTCGGGGCGTTCTGGTATGGGTATGTCTGTGCGCGCAAAGTATATGCCACCGGCAGTTTCGCCCGGGATATGCCAGGCATTGAAATGTATTGACGATAATTATAAATATATTTATAAGGCTGGTGTAGATACAAATAAATATTCCACTTTCATCAGCGAAGCCTATCTGTGGAAGGCGCGCGTGCCTTCATGGAAAAGCGTCCCGTTGTTTTCAGGAAGGTTCAAGCATGAAGACTGGTTGCGTTCGCATCACGGCCTTTGGCGGCCCGCAGGTTCTGGAGTTTGGCGAAACCGATGTGCCCGCGCCCGGCGCGGGCGAGGCGCTGGTGCGCCACACCGGCATCGGCGTGAACTTTGTCGATGTGTACCACCGCACCGGCCAACTGCATGGCGATGCGCCGCAGCCGCCTTTCATTCCGGGCGTGCAGGCCAACGGGGTGGTCGAGGCCGTCGGCCCCGGCGTGGCGGGCCTGCAGCCGGGCGACCGCGTCACGCATGCCAACGTCGGCCTGAGCAGCTATGTCGGGCACCGGGTCCTGCCGGCCGAGCGGCTGGTGCGCATTCCCGATGCGCTGGACGACGACCTGGTGGCTGCTACCTATTTGCGGGGTCTTACCTGCCACTACCTGCTGAAGCGGCTGTACCGGGTGCAGCCCGGCGACACCATCCTGGTACATGCGGCCGCCGGCGGCGTCGGCCAGTTGCTGGTGCAGTGGGCCAAGCGGCTGGGTGCTGTGGTGATCGGCACGGTCGGCAGCGACGCCAAGGCGGATCTCGTGACCCAGCTCGGGTGCGACCACGCTATCAATTACCGGCAACAGAATTTTGTCGAAGAAGTGGCGCGCATCACCAACGGCGCGGGCGTGCCAGTGGTGTACGACTCGGTGGGCGCCGACACCTTCATGGGGTCGCTCGACTGCCTGCGGCCCATGGGGCTGGCCATCAACTATGGCACCGCGTCGGGCCAGGTACCCGCGTTTCCGCTGCAGCGCCTGCACAGCAAATCGCTGTCGGTCTGCCGGCCGACGCTGCGTACGTACATTGCGCTGCGCTCCGATCTGGAGGCTGCGTCGCGCGAGCTTTTCGAGCTGCTGGCCGGCGGGGACCTGCGCATTGACATTGCCGCCAAGCTGCCGCTGGCGGAAGCGGCGCAGGCGCATGCGCTGCTTGAAGGCCGCACGCTCAACGGGACTTTGCTGCTGCAGCCCTGAAGCGTACTTGCCGACCATTCCACAACAAGGCAACACCAACGAGGAGACGAGACATGAAGGCCATCGAATTCCAAGAACAACGGCGCCGCGTGCTGGCGGCCGGCCTGGGCCTGCCGCTGATCGGGCTGCCCGGCCTGGCGGGCGCGCAATCCGGCGGCTGGCCGCAGCGCCCCATCAAGGTCATTGTCGGGTATCCGGCCGGCGGCGCTTCCGATGGCACGGCCCGGCCGCTGGGGCCCAAGCTGAACGACACGCTGGGCCAGCCGGTAATTTTCGAGTACAAGCCCGGCGCGGGCGCCACCATTGCCGCCGACTACACGGCCAAGGCCGACCCCGACGGATACACCCTGCATTTTGCCGACTCGGGGCCGCTGGCTATTCTGCCCAACGGCAAGAAGCTCAGCTATGACCCGATTGCCAGCTTCACGCCGATCGGCATGGGGTGCACGGGCGGCACCCTGCTGGTCGTGCATCCGTCGGTGCAGGCGCGCAACTTGAAGGAGCTGATCGCGCTGGCCAAGGCGCAGCCGGGTGTCATCAACTATGGCACTTCGGGCATAGGCGGCGCGGGCCACCTGGCCGCCGAGCTGCTGCAGCAGATGGCCGGAATCCAGCTTACGCATGTGCCTTACAAGGGCGGCAACCAGGCCATGGCCGACTTGGTGGGCGGGCAGGTGCCCGTGCTGTTCTCGTCGATGGCCACGGCGGTGCCGCATGTGCAGTCAGGCCGGGTGCGGGCGCTGGCCGTCACGTCGGCGACGCGCGCCTCGGCGCTGCCGGACGTGCCCACGGTGGCCGAGCAGGGAATGCCGGGCTTCGAGGCCAGCATCTGGTTCGCCATGTTCGGGCCGGCCGGGCTGCCGCCCGAGGTGGTGCAAAAGACGAACGCCGCGATGAACGACGCGCTGGCCAACCCGGAAGTCCAGGAGGCGATCCGCAGCCAGGGCTACGAACCGCAGCCCGGCACGCCCGACGATCTGGCGCGCCAGGTCCGGGCCGACCTGGCCAAGTGGGGCAAGGTCATCCGGGATGCCGGCATCACCTTTGCGTGAGCCGGCGCGGCAGGCTGCGCTGCCTCAGGGCAGGGCTTCCAGCGTGGCCCGCAGCCGCGCGGCCTGCTGCGCGATCTGCGCCGGCATCTGATCCAGCCGCTGCTTCTGGTCGGCCGCCGGATTGGACAGCTGCACGCCCTGCAGGCGCACCGCGAACAGAGTGGGGCCGCCCACGCCCAGCGTGGCTTCGGTCTGGTAGCCCAGGCGGTCGACCAGCGTGGGGCTGATGCCCTGGGATTTCCGGATTGCCCGCACTGCCAGGCCCACGGGCGTGTATCCCAGCAGCCGCGTGCGCGGCACGGTCAGCATGACGTCGGTCAGGGCGACGCGCACCACCATGCTGTCCGGCCCCGGCTGTTCCACCACCGGGTAGCGGCGCGACGGGTCTTTCAGGAAGGCCTGCCGGAACGAGGCCGTCAGGGTGGCGACGTCCGTCGCGGTCAGCCCCTTGTAGGGCGAATCGGGCGATAGCCAGACTTCGATAGGCGCCAGGTAGACCGACTTGATGCGCTGCCGCTGTTCGGCATAGTTGGGCGTGACATAGCGTGACAGCCCGGGCGAGCCGGCGACGGGGCGCAACTGCTTGGCATCGGTGAAGAACACCGAGTTGTCGGCACGGTAGGCCTGGTTGGCGGCGGGCGCGGCGCACCCGGCAATCAATCCGCATGACAGCGCAATAGCCACGGCACGCATGAAAGGTCTCCTGTAGGAAGCTGGCGCCGCGCCGGCCGATGGTTTGTGGTGATGGGCCCGCCGGTTGTCAGGCGGGCGCGCGGCTTGTCGAGCCGCGACAGTATGGCATGGCCGCCGGCCCGCCGGGTGGGTCTTTCGGCGGCTGCCGGCCGGATTGCCATGCCGCGGCAAAGCGCTGCTTTCCTAATGCCACAATATTCGACGACAATTCAGAACTCATGATTGCTCAATCATGCATGTCCCCGCGGGCGGGCGAGCCCGGGCCGCGCTCGACATGGCGCCCGCCAGGGGGCTGTTGGGGGGAATTACCGCGTTGGAAGCTCATTTGCACGAACCCTGTTCCGGCCAGCCCTGCCGCCGCCCGCTGCGTGCGGCCTGGCCCCGCCTGCGGGAAGTTTCATGCTGCGCGTAGTGGTCGTCGACGATGAAGCCCCCGCGCGCCGCTATCTGCGCCGCCTGATCGAATCGCTGGATGGCCCGCAGGTAGTGGCCGAGGCGGCCTGCCTGCAAGGCGCCATCGACACCATCAACCAGCACCGGCCGGATGCGGTGTTCCTGGATATCGAGCTGACGGACAGCACGTCATTCGACGTGCTGTCCGCCCTGGACTGCCAGCCGCAGCTGGTTTTCGTGACCGCCCATGCGCCGTACGCCACGCGCGCGTTCGAGGTCGACGCGGTGGACTACCTGCTCAAGCCCGTGGGCATCGAGCGCCTGCGCCAGGCCGTCCAGCGCCTGTACACGCGCCTGAACCGCCCCTGGGGAGACGCGGCGTTCCTGACGGTGCGCCACCAGGGGCACAATCGGCTGATCCGGGCGCAGGCGCTGGCGGCGCTGGTGGCCCAGCGCGATTATGTGAAGCTGCATGTCGAGCAGGCCGAGACCCTGCTGATGTACGCCACCCTGAAAAGCCTGCTGCCGCAACTGGGCCCCCTGCCGTTTGCGCAGGTGTCGCGCTCGGTGGTGGTGAACCTGGACCAGGTGGGCCGGGTGATGGCGGAAAGCAGTCTGGCGGCCCAGGTCGAGTTCATGAACCAGGCGCCGCCGCTGCAGCTGGGGCGCACGGCTTACCTGCGCCTGCGCGAGGCGCTGGACGAGCGCCGCGCCAGGCAGTAGCGCCCGGCCAGGGCGCGGCGGTGCGCGTCAGCGGCCCCGGCGGTGCAGGTGCGAGGTATCCAGCACGTCGTCTTCGGGCGTGATGACCCCGGGGTCGCCCGGTTCGGCGATGGCGCGTCCGCGCCGGGCACGCCCGGCCACGTCGGGGGCCTCGTCAGGCATGGGCATGATGCCGGTTCCCTTGTTGACGTGCGTGGGTGTCTTCGGCCAGCGGTCGTCGGCGTGTTCCGAGGGAACATTCTGTCGGGCAGTCTTGTTCATGAAGGCCTCCTGTCATGTTGCAGCACCGCGGCCTTGCGCCGCGGCCCGCGTCGCCTGTCTTCCATGTTAGGCCGGGGCCGGCCCGGCGGGGTTGACGGCATGTGTCGTTTGCAAGGGGCTGTTGCACGGCACCGGCTCTTATAATCCAGGCTTTGCTACTGTTGCCGCGCGCCAGCCTTGACCGATCCCATCGAACGCTCTGTTTCCGCCGAACTCGTCGCCGTGCTGGTGGCCGTTACACAAGGCCAGCCGCGCGTGCTGACCACCGAAGACGCCAGCGCCCTGCCGGCGGGGCCCTTCGAGCTGGAACATCGTTCGCTGCAGGCGGGCCTGCGTGCCTGGGTGGAAACCCAGACCCATCATCCGCTGGGCTACATCGAGCAGCTTTACACCTTTGCCGACCGCGATCGTTCCGATGACGGCGGCTGGCGCGCCATTTCGGTCAGTTATCTGGGCCTGACGCGCGAAGCCGGCGAAACCCGCGTGGCGCAGGTGGGCTGGCAGGACTGGTACCGCTATTTTCCCTGGGAAGACCACCGCGACGGGCCGCCCGCGCTGATCGGCGAACTGATCGCGCCGCGCCTGAAGGCATGGGTGCGCGCGGCGGGCGACCGCGCGGCCCAGGCGCACCGCCGCCAGCGGGCGGCCCTGACTTTCGGGCTGGACGGCGCGGCCTGGAATGAAGACATGGTGCTGCAACGCTACGAACTGCTGTTCGAGGCCGGGCTGGTGCCCGAGGCCACCCGCCAGGCGCCTGCCGCGGACGGCCCGGCGCTGCCGGGGCAGGCCATGCGCCATGACCATCGCCGCATCCTGGCCACGGGCATTGCGAGGCTGCGCGCCAAGATCAAGTACCGGCCGGTGGTATTTGAACTGATGCCGCCGGCTTTCACGCTGCTGCAGCTGCAGACCGCCGTCGAGGCCCTGGCGGGCCGCGGGCTGCACAAGCAGAATTTCCGCCGCCTGATCGAACAGCAGGCGCTGGTTGAAGAAACCGGCGACATGGCCACCGGCACCGCCGGCCGGCCGGCCAAGCTGTTCCGTTTCCGGCGCGATGTGCTGCTGGAACGCGCCATCGCGGGCAGCAAGCTGCCCCTGGCGCGCCAGCCGAAATAGGGCATGGCCGGGCGCCGGGCGTGGGCCCCTCTTGACATCAATTATGCTCAGCAATAGCATAAATGGCACGGCAGTCTTGCCGCTTTTTTTGCCCTATAAATACTCGTCGTGAGCATAACCATGGATCCTGCCCCTGATTTCGCCTTGCCCGTCGCGCCGCTGCCTGCCGTCATGCTCGAACCGCTGGTGCGGGCGGCGCTGCTGGAAGACCTGGGCCGCGCGGGTGATCTCACCACCGATGCCATCGTGCCCACCGCTGCCCAGGCGCGCACGCGCCTGGTGGCGCGGCAAGAGGGCGTGCTGGCGGGGCTGGACCTGGCCCGCCTGGCGTTCCGGCTGATGGATGCCGGCATCGACTTCCAGCCGGTGCTGGCTGATGGCGCGCGGCTGAGTCCCGGGTCGGAAATCGCCGTGATCAGCGGCCCGGCGCGCGGCATGCTGACCGCCGAGCGCACCGCGCTGAATTTCCTGTGCCATCTCAGCGGCGTGGCCACGGCCACGGCGTCGATCGCGGATGCCATCCGCCCGCACGGCGCCAAGGTCACCTGCACCCGCAAGACGCTGCCCGGCCTGCGGGCGGTGCAGAAGTATGCGGTGCGGGTGGGCGGCGGCAGCAACCACCGCCACGGGCTGGACGACGCCGTGCTGATCAAGGACAACCACGTGGCCGTGGCCGGCGGCGTGCACCAGGCCGTGCAGCGCGCGCGGGCCGGCATCGGCCACATGGTGAAGATCGAGCTGGAAGTCGACACGCTGGAACAACTGGACCAGGCGCTGGATATCGGGGTGGATGTCGTGCTGCTCGACAACATGGATCTGCCCACGCTGCGCGAGGCAGTGCGCCGCGTGGACGGCCGCGCCGTCACCGAGGCCTCGGGCCGCATCACGCCGGAATCGGCCCCGGCCGTGGCGGCCACCGGGGTGGACCTGATCGCCGTGGGCTGGCTGACGCACAGCGCCCGCGTGCTGGATATCGGCCTCGACAGTTGACAATAAGCCCGGCCAGGTGTCTGGCTCCCGCCAGGGTGCCAGACACCGTACGACTGAGATGGCCGCGGCACACTGCGGCGTCAGGCACCTGCAGAGCCTGACACCCTGGGGGCCGATCGCCAGGCGGTACCTGTCGAGCCTGATACCTGATGGTGCCGGCGCTTCAGGCCGGCGTCTTGACCTGCGCCTCGAGCTGCGCCTTGAGGTCGGGCGCCAGTTTCAGCTGGCGCGCCAGTTCGTCCAGGTAGGCGCGTTCCATGTAGCTTTCTTCGTCTACCACCAGCAGGCTGGCCAGGTACATTTCGGCGGCCATTTCGGGGGTCTGGGCGGCCGCGGCCACGGCGGCCGGGTCGAGCGGGCGGGCCAGTTCGGTTTCGAGCCAGCGGCGGTCGGCGGCTTCAGCCGACAATTTGCCCAGTTCGCTTTCCAGCAGTTGGCGCTCTTCGGGGCCGATATGGCCATCGGCCTTGGCGGCGCCGATCATGGCGGCCAGGATGGCGCTGCTGTGCTGCTCGGCCTGGGCCGGCGGCAGCCGGTCGAGCGTTTGCGGGGCCTGCCCGGGCGCCTGGGCCTGCTTGCGCTGCCAGTCGCCGTAGGCGCGGTAGGCCAGGGCGCCCAGCGCGGCCATGCCGCCGTACATGGCGACCTTGCCGCCGATCTTGCGGGCTTTTTTGCTGCCCATCAGCAGGCCCAGGGCGCCGGCGCCCAGCGCGCCGCCGCCCAGGCCGGCCAGGAACGACGGCGCGTTGCCGCCGGCGCTGGCCGACTGTACCCGGGCCGAGGCGTCGCGGGCCAGGCCCTGGCCGGATTGCAGTAGTTGGTCGAGTAGCTGGCGGGCGCTCATGGGGGCTCCTGTCGGGAATGCGTAATTCCGTCTGACCGCCCGGTAAACGTGAAGTTCAGTTTTTTGTCAGCAATCCGCCGCACCCGGGAAATGCTACAAATAGCGGACGGCCCGCCGGGCCGCTTTGCCGGAGACCGCCCATGACCATACGCGTACGCCAGAACGCCCCCCGAACCCTGCAATTCACCGCTACGGCCGAAGGCCACGATCTGCCGCTGGACATGCCTCAGCCGCAGGGGCAGGGGCCCGATCCGCACGATTATTTCGATACGTCGCTGGGCGGCTGCAAGGCCATGACGGTGATGCTGTACGCGCAGCGCAAGGAAATTCCGCTGGAATCGGTGGATGTGGACGTGGTGCGCGATGCCGGCGAAGAGCGCAAGGGCATTTACCGCCTGACCGCCAAGCTGACGCTGCACGGGCCATTGAGCGACGCGCAGATCGACGAGCTTTTTTCGGTGGCCGAGAAGTGCCCGCTGCACAAGCTGATGACCGCGGTCGACGTGCAGGTGTCGACCCTGGTGGTGCGGCCGGCGTAGCGGGGAGGGGCCGCCTCGCCCGTGGCGGCTAGTCTTCCATGCCGGCGGTAACGGTGGAGAAGCCCGCGTCGACGTGGGTGATTTCGCCGGTGACGCCGGCGGCCAGGTCGGACAGCAGGAAGGCCGCCACGTTGCCCACTTCTTCGATGGTGACGTTGCGGCGCAGCGGGGCATGGCTTTCGACGAATTTCAGGATCGCCGAGAAGTCTTTGATGCCGCTGGCGGCTAGCGTCTTGATGGGGCCGGCCGAAATGCCGTTGGCGCGGATGCCGCGCGGGCCCAGCGCCGAGGCCAGGTAGCGCACGCTGGCTTCCAGCGAGGCCTTGGCCAGGCCCATGGTGTTGTAGTTGGGAACCACGCGTTCGGCGCCCAGGTAGGTCAGGGTCAGCACCGACGCCTTGCGGCCTTCCATCAGGGGCAGCGCCGCCTTGGCCATGGCCGGGAAACTGTAGGCCGAGATGTCATGGGCGATGCGGAAGCCTTCGCGCGACAGGCCGTCGAGAAAATTGCCGGCGATGGCTTCGCGCGGGGCGAAGCCGATGGAATGCACCAGGCCGTCGAGGCTGTCCCAGCGCTGGCGCAGTTCGGCGAACGCGGCGTCGATCTGGCTGTCTTCGGCAACGTCACAGGGCAGCACGATATCGCTGCCGAATTCGGCGGCGAATTCGCCGACACGGTCTTTGAAGCGGTCGCCCACATAGGTGAAGGCCAGTTCGGCGCCCTGCCGGTGGCAGGCCTGCGCAATGCCGTAGGCAATGGAACGGTTGGAAAGCACCCCGGTGACCAGGATGCGCTTGCCGGCGAGAAAACCCATGTGTCGTGTCCTTAGAATTCGTACGGATGGCCGCTATTTTAGAGCGTATCCGGGCGGCGCCGGCGCCGCTGCGGCGGTGCGCGGCGTTCAGCCGCGCGCGCCGGTGCCGGGCAGGCGCAGCTGCGACCCGATTTTAAGGTTGTTGCCCTTCAGGTTATTGAGCGCGCGCAGGGTATCGACCGAAGTGCCGTAGCGCTTGGCCAGGCCGAACAGCGTATCGCCGGCCCGCACCTTGTGGATGCGCACGTTGGGGCGGCGGCTGCTGCGCGTGGCGGGCTTGGCGCGCGCAGGGGCATCCAGCGCATCGAGCGCGCCCGCCGGCGTTTCCAGCGATGCGAGCTGCACGCCGGCCTGGCCGCCGCTGGGCACCAGCAGGTTGCTTCCGCTGGCTGTCCGGCGGCGGCTGGAGATGTCGTTGGCGCGGCGCAGTTCGGCCTCGGATATGCCGAAGCGCTTGGCGATCGAGGCATACGATTCGCCGCGCCGCGGCTTGTAGACCTTCCAG
The DNA here is from genome assembly GCF_017356245.1 of Bordetella petrii. Classification (NCBI taxonomy): domain Bacteria; kingdom Pseudomonadati; phylum Pseudomonadota; class Betaproteobacteria; order Burkholderiales; family Alcaligenaceae; genus Bordetella; species Bordetella petrii. Next base: position 1,016,448 of record NZ_JAFMZZ010000001.1, on the reverse strand, counting down.
GAGCTCAGGTCGCCCTGGTAGGCCTGCAGGTTGGCGTTGAAGATGTCGACCCGGTCAGTGGGCAGCAGCAGGGTGGGCTGATGCGCGCCGCGAATCAGGGGGCGGTTGAACGACGGGTTCAGGGCCTTGAACTCTTCGAGCGGCATTTCGGCCAGCCGGGCCGCGACTTCCAGGTCGATGTCGCGGTTCTTGCGCACCACGGCGAAATACGGCGAATTTTCCACCGGCGGCAGCACCACCGCGTATTTGCGCGGGTTGGCGATGATGTTCTTGATGGCCTGCAGCTTGGGCACGTAATTGCGCGTTTCCTCGGGCATGTCCAGCGACAGGTAGTCCGATGGCAGGTTGGCGGCCTCGTTCTTGGCGATGGCGCGCTGCACCGAGCCTTCGCCCCAGTTGTACGAGGCCAGGGCCAGGTACCAGTCGCCCTGCATTTCGAACAGCTTTTCCAGGTAGTCGAGCGCGGCGTAGGTCGAGGCGATGGGGTCGCGGCGCTCGTCGCGCCACCAGTCCTGCTTCAGGTTGAAGTACTGGCCGGTGGCGGGCACGAACTGCCACAGGCCCGAGGCCTGCGAGCGCGACAGCGCGGTGGGGTTGTAGGCGCTTTCCACGAAAGGCAGCAGGGCCAGTTCGGTGGGCAGGCCGCGCCGGTTGATTTCATCGACGATGAAGTACAGGTACTTGCCGGCGCGCTCGGCCATGCGCTGCACCGATTCGGGGTGCGCCGCGTAGTAGTCGGTCCATTCCTGGGCCAGCTCGGTGTTCAGGTTGGGAATCGCGAAGCCGCGCCGGATGCGGTCCCAGGCATCGACGGGCGGGTGGGTGAGATCGACGGTGCGGGAAGTGTCTTTGGCGCTGTACTGCTGTTTGGCGTCGACTGCCTGTACCGGTTGGCGCGAGGTGCCGGCGCAGCCGGCGAGCATGGCGAGAACTAGGGGTAGCAGCAGTCGGGACAGGGTCATCGGTGGATCGTCACTTGAAATCGTTCTTCCATTCGCGCAAGGCTGCAAACACGGCCACGGGCGTGTCGAGGACACGTCCGGACTGGACTGCGGCAGCCTGGGCAACGTTGGCTTGCTGTGTACGCAAGAAGGGGTTGGTGCCTTGCTCCAGCCGCAGGGTGGACGGCAGGGTGGGACGGCCTTGCTCGCGCAACTGCTGGGCCCGCTGATACCACTGTTGCAGGGTGCGGTTGGCGGGTTCGACCGCCATGGCCCAGCGCAAGTTGGCTAGAGTGTACTCGTGTGCGCAGCAAACCTGTGTATCGGCCGGTAAGGCGGCGAACTTTTCCAGCGATGCGTGCATCTGCGCCGGGGTGCCTTCGAACAGCCGCCCGCATCCGCCGGCGAACAGCGTGTCGCCGCAGAACAGCAGCGGCTGCCGGCCCGCGGCCCGGCCGTAGTAGGCGATATGGCCGGCGGTGTGACCGGGCACGTCCAGCACCGACAGGTCCAGGTCCAGCTCGGGCAGGGCCACGCGGCCGCCTTCGGACAGGCGGATGTCGCAGTGCGGCAGGCGCTCGTGCGCGGGGCCGTACACGGTGGCTTGCGCATGCCGCAGCAGTTCGAGCACGCCGCCGACATGGTCGCCGTGGTGATGGGTGAGTAGAATGGCGCGCAACCGCAGTCCGCGCTGCGCCAGCAGTTCGAGCACCGGGCCGGCCTCGCCCGGGTCGACCACGGCAGCCTGGCCATCGCGCACAATGGCCCATATATAGTTGTCGGAAAAGGCCGGCAGCGGCACAACGGCGCCGTCGCCGCCAGGGGCGGGCATGGCTTGCATCATTTCAGGAACGTCGACTTGACCGAAGAAACTCCGCCGATTGTAGAACTGGCCGAATGGTTCCAGACACCGCCGGGAGAATACGTCCTGGCCTGGGAACGCGCGCAGTTCGACGCCATGGTGGCGGATGTTTTCGGATATTACGCCTGGCAGGCCGGCTTGTCCGAAATCAATCTGCTGCAGGCCAACCGTATGCCGTTCAAGGGCTGGGTGGGTTCGCAGATGCCCACCCCCGAGCAGGCCGCCCAGTGGCAGGGATGCGTGGTGGCCCGCCCCGATGCCCTGCCGTTCGAGTCGCAAAGCATCGACCTGCTGGTGCTGCCGCATGCCTTCGAGTGCACCGACGCCCCGCACGAAGTCCTGCGCGAGGCCGAACGCGTGCTGGTGCCTGAGGGCCGGCTGGTCATTTCCGGCTTCAACCCCTGGAGCCTCTGGGGCGCGCGCAACCGCATGCCCGGCATGGAGCCCTGGCTGCCGCATCCGCCCTCGGCTCAGGTATCCTTGCCGCGCCTGAAAGACTGGCTGAAGCTGCTGTCGTTCGATGTCGAACCCGGCCGTTTCGGCTGCTATACGCCCGCCTGCCGCACCGAGAAATGGCTGCGGCGCTGGCATTTCATGGAAACCTACGGCCGGCGCTGGTGGGCGGTGGGGGGCGCGGTGTATGTCGTGTCCGCCGTCAAGCGGGTGGCCCGCATGCGGCTGATCGGCCCGGCCTGGAAGCAGTCGCGGCGCAAGCGCGCCCGCGGGGCATCGGTGGCGGTCAACCGCCAGGCCGGGCCGGGCGAAACCTGAGGCCATGCCGGCGCGGCGCGCCGGCATGCCTGTTACCAACAAGATGATGCAGACAGACAGCAACGAAGACGACCCGCAGGTCGAGATGTGGACCGACGGCGCCTGCAAGGGCAATCCGGGGCCGGGAGGCTGGGGCGTGCTGATGCGCGCCGGCGCCCACGAAAAAACCCTGCATGGCGGCGAGGCCGGCACGACCAACAACCGCATGGAGCTGCTGGCCGTCATTGAAGGTCTGCGTACGCTGAAGCGGCCATGCCGGGTGGTGATCCACACCGATTCCCAGTACGTCATGAAAGGCATGACCGAATGGCTGGCCAATTGGAAGCGCCGCGGCTGGTTAACCGCCGACAAGAAGCCGGTGAAGAACGCCGAACTGTGGCAGGCCCTGGATGAGCAGGTGGCGCGCCACCGGGTTTCCTGGCGCTGGGTGCGCGGCCACGCCGGCGATCCCGGCAACGAGCGCGCCGACGCCCTGGCCAACCTGGGCGTCGAAAGCCTGCGCAAGCGCTAGGCTGTCAGCCGGGGCCCGCGCGCGCATTGGGGAATACCCGCTAACTGTTCTGTCCGGCGTACTAACGCGCCCGTATTTGTGCCAGTATGTAAGAACTGGTGCTACAGTGCCATGCCGCGATTTTGCCGCCGGGCTGCCCCTATGCACCGCCACCACTACGCATGAAAAAAGCTGTTCTGCTGGCCGCTGCCGCGGCCGGGCTCGCCGCGGGCGCGGCCCTGGGATTCTGGGCGCCGCGCTGGCTGGGCACGCCGTCCGCCGATACCGCTGCCCAGGCGGCCGCGCCGGCGGCGGCCGGGCCGTCGGCCGCCATCCGCGTGGAAACCGCCCAGGTGCAGCAACTGACCTTCACCCGCGGCATCTCGGCGGTGGGCAGCCTGCGTTCTGACGAGTCGGTCGTGCTGCGGCCCGAAGTGGCCGGCCGCATCCAGCATATCGACTTCCAGGAAGGGCAGCCCGTCAAGCAGGGGCAGGTGCTGATCCGGCTCGACGATTCCGTGCCGCGCGCCGAACTCGACCAGGCGCGCGCCAATCTGGCGCTGGCCCAGAGCCACTACCGGCGCGCCGTCGACCTGCAGGGGCGCGGCTTCGTCAGCCAGCAGGCGCGCGACGAGGCCGCCAGCAATCTCAAGGTGCAGCAGGCGGCCGCCGCGCTGGCCCAGGCGCGGCTCGACAAGATGACCATCCGCGCGCCGTTCGCCGGCATTGTCGGCCTGCGCAGCATGTCGGTGGGCGACTACGTCGACCAGGGCCAGGACCTGGCCCCGCTCGAGGCCATCGATCCGCTCAAGGTGGATTTCCGCGTGCCCGAAATGTATTTCGGCAAGGTCAAGGTCGGCCAGGCGCTTACCGTGCGGCTTGACGCCCTGCCGGGCGAAGAGCGCCAGGGGCAGGTCTACGCGGTCAGTCCGCTGGTGGATGCGGGCGGGCGTTCCATCCTGCTGCGCGCCACCGTGCCCAACCCCGATTCGCGGCTGCGGCCCGGCATGTTCGCCCGCGTGCAGCTGCTGTTCGGCGCCGACCAGGTGCTGGCGGTGCCCGAGGCGGCGCTGGCGCCATCCGGGCAGTCGCAGTACGTGTTCAATGTGCGCCAGGGGCGGGCGCACCGCGCCGAAGTCACCCTGGGCGAGCGCCGCGACGGCAAGGTCGAGATCCTGACCGGCGTGGCCGCCGGCGACCAGGTCGTGGTGGCCGGCTTCCAGCGCCTGACCGACGGCGCGCCGGTCGAGATCGTGCCGACGCCCGCCGCCGGCGCGGCCCGGGCGGAACGATAATGATCCTGTCCGAGGTCTGCATCAAGCGGCCGGTGTTCGCATCGGTGCTGTCGCTGATCATCGTGCTGGTGGGCCTGATTTCATATTCGCGCCTGACCGTGCGCGAATATCCCAACATCGACGAGCCCATCGTCTCGGTCAATACTACTTACAAGGGCGCATCGCCCGAGGTGATCGAATCGCAGGTCACCAAGCCGCTCGAAGACCAGCTGGCCGGCATCGAGGGCGTGAATGTCATGACCTCGCGCAGCCGCACCGAGCGCAGCCAGATCAACATCAAGTTCGACCTGTCGCGCGACCCGGACGCCGCCGCGGCCGAGGTGCGCGACAAGGTTTCGCGGGCGCGCCGCTACCTGCCGGACGAAATCGACGAGCCCATCATCGGCAAGGTCGAGGCCGATGCGTATCCCATCATCTACATCGCGGTCGAGTCGGGCTCGCTGTCGGCCATCCAGACGTCCGACTACATCAACCGCTACATCAAGACCCGCCTGTCGGTGCTGCCGGGCGCAGCCGAGGTGCGCGTGTACGGCGAACGGCTGCCGTCCATGCGCATCTATGTCGACCGCGACAAGCTGGCGGCCTACAGCCTGACGGTGCAGGACGTTGAAACCGCCCTGGCCAGCCAGAACGTCGAGATTCCCGCCGGCCGGATCGAATCGCGCGACCGCGAGTTCTCGGTGGTGTCTTCCACCGACCTGCAGACGCCGGCGCAGTTTGCCGCCATCGTGGTGGCCAACGTCAAGGGTTATCCGGTGCGGCTGGGCGATGTGGCCAAGGTCGAGATCGGCGCGGCCGACGACCGCATCCTGTCGCGTTTCAATGGCCGGCCTGCCATCAATATCGGCCTGACGCGGCAGTCCACGGCCAACCCGCTGGACCTGTCCAGGGCCGTGCGGGCCGAGGTCGCGCAGCTCAACGAAACGCTGCCCGCCGGCATGAAACTGAACATCGCCTATGATTCGTCGGTGTTCATCGAACGCTCGATCCAGTCGGTCTTCCATACCATCGGCGAAGCCATCGTGCTGGTGGTGCTGGTCATCTTCTTTTTCTTGCGCAACCTGCGCGCCAGCATCATTCCCATTGTCACGATTCCGGTGTCGCTGGTTGGCGCGTGCGGGCTGATGTACTTGTTCGGGTTCTCGGTCAATACCCTGACGCTGCTGGCCATGGTGCTGGCCATCGGGCTGGTGGTCGACGACGCCATCGTGGTGCTGGAAAACATCTTCCGCCACATCGAAGAGGGCATGCCGCGCCGGCAGGCGGCATTGCAAGGGTCCCGGGAAATCGGCTTCGCGGTGGTGGCCATGACCCTGACACTGGTCACCGTGTATGCGCCGCTGGCTTTCGCCACGGGGCGCACCGGGCGCCTGTTCATCGAGTTCGCGCTGACGCTGGCGGGCGCCGTGCTGGTGTCCGGCTTCGTGGCGCTGACGCTTACCCCCATGATGTGCTCGGTGCTGTTGCGCCACGAGCCGCGCCACAACCGCTGGTACAACTTGGTGGAAGGCTGGCTGGAAGCCCTGGCCCGCGGCTACCGGCGCGCGCTGGGCCTGGCGCTGCGCCACCGCGCCGTGGTGGTGGTGGCGGGCCTGCTGGTGGCGGCCGCCAGCGGCGTGCTGTTTTCGGTGGTCAAGAGCGAATTGGCGCCGGTCGAAGACCGCGGCGTGATCTTCGGCACGGTCAGCTCGCCGGAAGGCGCCACCCTGAACTACACATTGGAAAGCATGCTCGAGATCGAGCACTTCTACAGCCAGATTCCCGAAGCCGAAGCCTACCAGGTGTCGGTGGGCTACCCCACGGTCAGCGACGCCACTGCCATCCTGCGCCTGAAGCCCTGGGAGCAGCGCGACCGCAAGCAGCAGGAAATCGCCCGCGAACTGCAGCCCAAGTTCGCGGGGCTGCCGGGCGTCAAGGCGTTTCCCACCAATCCGCCCTCGCTGGGGCAATCGGCGCGTTCCAAGCCCGTGGAATTCGTGATCATGAGCCAGGCGCCGTATCCCGAGCTGGCCAAGATGGTCAATGTGTTCCTGGACGCGCTGCGCCCCTATCCGGGCCTGCAGAACCTGGACACCGACCTGCGCCTGAACACCCCCGAACTGCGCGTGCAGGTTGACCGCGACAAGATGGCCGACGTGGGGGCGGGGGTGGATGTGGTCGGCCGTACCCTGGAATCGATGCTGGGCGGACGCCAGGTCACCCGCTTCAAAGACCAGGGCGAACAGTACGACGTGATCGTGCAGGTGCTGCCGCGCGACCGCGCCAATCCGGCCGACATCTCGGGCATCTACGTGCGCACCCGCGATGGCAGCATGGTGCAGCTCGACAACCTGCTGTCCGTGCATGAAAACGTGTCGCCGCAATCTCTCAACCACTTCAACCGCCTGCGCGCCGTCAAGGTCGAAGCCGCCGTGGCGCCCGGCTACGCGCTGGGCGAAGTGCTCGAGCACATGCACGAGGTAGCGCGCCAGGTGCTGCCGCGCACCGTGGTCATCGACCTGGACGGCCAGGCGCGCGAGTTCCGCGATTCGTCGGGCAGCATCTACCTGGTGTTCGCCATGGCCCTGGCCTTTATCTACCTGGTGATGGCCGCGCAGTTCGAAAGCTGGCGCAATCCGTTCATCATCATGCTGTCGGTGCCGCTGTCCATGACCGGCGCGCTGCTGGCCCTGTGGGCAAGCGGCGGCACCCTGTCCATCTACAGCCAGATCGGCCTGATCACCCTGGTGGGGCTGATCACCAAGCACGGCATCCTGATCGTGGAATTCGCCAACCAGCTGCGCGACCAGGGCCGCGACCTGGTCGATGCCGTGGTCGAGGCCAGCGTGCTGCGCCTGCGCCCCATCCTGATGACCACCGGCGCCATGGTGCTGGGCACGCTGCCGCTGGCGGTGTCCCAAGGCGCCGGCGCCGAATCGCGCCAGCAGATCGGCTGGGTGCTGGTGGGCGGGCTGATGCTGGGTACACTACTGACTTTGTTCGTGGTGCCGGTGGCCTACACGCTGATCGCGACCGCACGCCGCAAGCCGGGCCACGCCGCCGAAGGCGCCGGCCACGCCGCGCCCCACGGCAAGCCACCCGCTACCGAATAGCCTGTCATGCGCCAAATCATCTTCGATACCGAAACCACCGGCCTGGACCCTGCGCAAGGCCACCGTATTGTCGAGATCGGCTGTGTCGAGATCGTCAACCGCGCCGTCACCGGCAACAACCTGCACATCTACCTGAATCCCGATCGCGACAGTGATCCGGAAGCCCTGGCGGTGCACGGGCTGACCACCGAGTTCCTGGCCGACAAGCCGCGCTTTGCCGAGGTGGCGGCGCAGTTCCTGGAATTCATCCAGGGCGCCGAGATCATCGCGCACAACGCCGCGTTCGACGTGAAGTTCTTCAACGCCGAACTGGCCAAGATCGGCCGCGGCGACATTGCCCAGCACTGCGCCCTGGTCACCGATTCGCTGCAGCACGCGCGCACCCTGTACCCGGGCAAACGCAATTCGCTGGACGCGCTGTGCGACCGCCACGGCATTTCCAACGCGCACCGCACCCTGCACGGCGCCTTGCTCGACTCGCAATTGCTGGCCGAAGTGTGGCTGGCCATGACGCGCGGGCAAGACGCGCTGCTGATCGATGTGGATGACGCCGGCCATGCCGGCGGCGCCGGCGTCGCGCTGGGCGCGTTCGACGGCTCGGTCCTGCCGGTGCTGGCGGCTTCGGCCGACGAACTGGCCGAACACGAGCAATACCTGGCCAGCCTGGACAAGTCCGTGGGGGGCGCATGCGTGTGGCGGGCGCTCGACACGCCGGCCGCTGCCGACGCCTGAGCCTCGTTCTTTACGTGCCCGGGCGGGGAGTTTGCGCGGGCCTGATTTCGTATGCTAGAATTTCGCCTCTTTGGGTGGTTAGCTCAGTGGTAGAGCACTGCCTTCACACGGCAGGGGTCACAAGTTCGAAACTTGTACCACCCACCAGGTATCCAAAGAATTAAGGGCTTGGCCAATATGGCCAGGCCCTTTTTCTTTGCGGCGCCAAAACGCCGCGGCGGCGTCTCACTTGCCGGCTGCTCGCGCTGATGCATGCTCGCGGCCCCCTTTCTTTTTCCCATCACTTGAATCCGCGGCTTCGACTGGCCGCGAGGCCTGTTGTCATTTGGAACACTCGCCTGGGGAAATTGAAACAAATCAGGAAATATATTCGACAAAATATGTATTTTGTATAAGATTGGTCACAATCCACGGCGGCCGTACGCCGGCTTGCCAGCCCGGCGGGAAAGCCCCGGCGGGCCGGGTCGCACTTGTTGGAGTATCCCGAATGCGCATCAATCTGCCCGTTACCCAGAACAGCTATGACTTTCCCGCGGACCAGACGCTCATCTCGATCACCGATCTGAAGGGGCGCATCACTTACTGCAATCCCAATTTCATCGAGGTCAGCGGCTTTACGCGCGCCGAGCTGATCGGCCAGCCGCACAACCTGGTGCGCCACCCCGACATGCCGGACGAGGCCTTTCGCGACATGTGGGAAACCATCCAGGCCGGCCTGCCCTGGACGGCCCTGATCAAGAACCGCCGCAAGAACGGCGACTATTACTGGGTGCGCGCCAATGCCACGCCCATGCGCAACGGCCAGCGCATCGTGGGCTACCTGTCGGTGCGCACGCACGCTCCGCAGGATGAAATCCAGCAAGCCGAAACGCTGTACGCCGCCATGCGCCGCGACGCCGAACGCGGCCGCCGCGTCCATGTGCTGCACTACGGTGCGGTGCTCAACAACAGCCTGTTCGGCCGCATCGGCCGTCTGTTTTCGTTTGGCTTGCGCGGCCAGATCATCCTTTCCTCGCTGTTCATGGCGGCGGTGCCGCCGCTTGCCTACTTCATTGGCAAACCTTACGGTGCGCCGGAATGGGCGCCAGCCGTGGCCGGGCTGGTTGCCGCCGCGCTGACCGCCAACCGCCTTATCCGCATCGGCGTCAAGCCGCTGCGCGAAGTCATTTCCACCGCCAACGTTCTGGCGGCCGGCGACCTGACCCAGTATGTGCCGGTCGACGGCAAGGGCGAAATCGGCCAGCTGCAGCTGGGCCTGGCCCAACTGGCCGTGTCCGTACGCACGGTGGTGCGCGACGTGCGCGAGGAAGTCGTCAATCTGCGCGGGGGCGCGCGCGAGATCGCCAGCGGCAACCGCGACATGTCGTCGCGCACCGAGTCGCAGGCCGGCAGCCTGGAAGAAACCGCGGCCGCCATCGAACAGATCAGCGGCACTGTGAGGCAGACCACCGACATGGCCGAATCGGGCGCCAGCATGGCGCGTGAAACGGTGGGGGCCGCGCAGCGCAGCCACGAGGCCGTGCAGAACGTCGTCACGACCATGCATGAAATCTCCCAGGCGTCGCAGCGCATCGGCGACATCATCCAGGTGATCGAAGGCGTGGCCTTCCAGACCAATATCCTGGCCCTTAATGCGGCCGTGGAAGCGGCGCGCGCGGGCGAGCAGGGCAAGGGCTTCGCCGTGGTCGCCAGCGAGGTGCGCGCGCTGGCCCAGCGCACCACCCAGGCGGCCAAGGAAATCCGCGTGCTCATCGAAGAGTCCGGGCAGCGCGTGCACCAGGGCGAGCAGCGCGCCGGCGAGGCCCGTACCCGCATGGATGACGTCATGGAGGCCATCAGGCGCGTAACGGATTCGCTGGAGCACATCAACAACGCCAGCCAGGAACAATCCACCGGCATCGGCCAGGTCAATACGGCCATCACCCAGCTCGATCAGATTACCCAGCAGAACGCCGCCATGGTCGAAGAGCTGGCCGCCGCCGCCAGCTCGCTCAACGACCAGGTCAGCGTGGTGCACGACACCATCCGCGTCTTCCGCCTGACCGACCAGGACACCTCGCTGGCCGAGGTCGACGCGGTGGCGCTGCGCCGGGAAGGCCGGGCGATGCTGGACACCCCGCCCGCGGCGGGGCAGCGGCCGGGCCTGGCCCTGATCGCCGCCTGAGCGCCCGGCGTGAACAGGCCCTAGCCGCGCGGTTTTTCCAGGGCGCGCACCATATAGCGGGCGCCTGTTCCGTACTGCGCCAGCTTGGCCCGCAAGCCGGCGTGGGCGGCCACGGCCTGGTAGCCCAGCCGTTCCCAGTAGCCCACCGCCGGCCGCAGCGCCACCAGGCTGGTATGGCGCAGGCCGCGGCGCCGGGCATGGTTCAGCCCGCCTTGCAGCAGGGCCTGCGCCACCCCCAGGCCCTGGGCGGCCGGCAGCACCGCGCAATCGTGCACGAACCAGCTGTCGGCATCGTGAGGCACGGCATCCAGCGGCGCATCCAGGGCGGGCGGCCGGTCGGCCAGCCAGGGGTAGGCCACCAGGTAGCCCAGCAGGCCGCTGCGGCCTTCGGCCACCTGGCAGGTGCCGGGCGATATCTGCAGCCGGTTCAGGAACAGGGCGGCGCCCTCGAGCAGCGCGGCCGGGTATACGCTGGCCTGGATGCGCAGCACGGGTTCGATGTCGTGGGCCTGCATCGGCCGCACGCGATGGCGGTCGGTCATGGAAACTCCGTGGGGACGGGGTGATTGTATCGGCCCTGGCCGCCGGTTCCTTTCCCGGGCCGCCGGTTCGACGAAAATTCGACGTAGGGGTGCGCATACTGGGCGCTCTGGTTTTGCAAGTACCCGGTATATGCCCATCGAGTTCCGTTCGGAAGCGCCGGCGCCCGCCGTGCCGCCTTCCCAGGCCGCCGCGCCGCTGCGCACGCTGCCCGCCCGCGCTGACGCCTTCGGCGATTGCCACGTCAGCTGCGTCATTCCATGCCTGAATGAGTGCGACAACTTGCGCCTGCTGCTGCCTGCGCTGCGCGCGCAGCTGCAGGGGCTGTGCACCCAATGGGAAATCATAGTCGTCGATGACGGCAGCACCGATGCCACCGCCGAACTGATGGCCGAATGGACCGCGCTGGACGGCATGCGCTACGTGCAGCTGTCGCGCAATTTCGGTAAAGAAGCCGCGCTGTCGGCCGGATTCGAGGCCGCCGACGGCGACGCGGTAATCTGCCTGGACGCCGACCTGCAGCATCCGCCCGCCCTGATCGGCGCTATGCTGCAGCGCTGGCGCGACGGTGCCGACATGGTCTATGCCGTGCGCGCGCACCGCGGCGACGAATCGTGGCTGAAGCGGACCGGCGCCCGGCTGTTCTACCGGCTGCTCAGCGGCGCCCACGGCGTAGAGGTGCCGGCTCATGCCGGCGATTTCCGCCTGATGGACCGGCGCGTGGTGGACGCCCTGGTGGCGCTGCCCGAGCGCACGCGCTTCATGAAGGGGCTGTATGCCTGGGTGGGTTTTCGCGCCGAACCCTTGCCCTATACCCCCGATGCGCGCGCGCACGGCACCAGCCGCTACGGCGCGTGGCGGCTGGTGCGCCTGGCGCTGGACGGCCTGACGGCATTCACCACCTGGCCGCTGCGCCTGGTCAGCCTGCTGGGCTGCGCATTCTCGCTGGCGTCGTTCGCTTATGGCACCTACCTGGTGCTGGCCTATCTGTTCAACGGCAACCAGGTGTCGGGCTGGACCACCATCATTACCGCGCTGCTGTTCTTCGCCGGCGTGAACCTGATTTCGCTGGGCGTGGTGGGAGAATATGTGGCCCGCATTTTCGATGAGGTGAAGGGCCGGCCCCTGTACGTGACGCGCCAGCGGCGCGGCCGGGCCCAGCGCGCCAACGCCAGGCGGACCCAGGCATGAGCGCATACCGTTTGAGGTGGGCGCGCGCCGGGGTGCCGCCGGCGGGCCTGTTGCTGCTGGCCGCCGGTATCTGGCTGGGCTGGCTGGCCTGGATGCGGCCCCTGACCCTGCCCGACGAAGGCCGCTACGCCGGCGTGGCCTGGGAAATGCTGCGCAGCGGCTCGCATGCGGTGCCGCTGCTGGACGGCATGCCGTATTTCCACAAACCGCCGTTGTACTACTGGATGGCCGAGCTGTGCTTCCGCCTGTTCGGCCTGAACGAATGGGCGGCCCGCATGCCGTCGTGGCTGGCCGCCTGGGCCGCGCTGGCCGGCCTGTACGGATTCGTGCGGCGCTATCGCGATGCCGCCTGCGCCACCGCCGCCGTGGTCATTCTGGCCACCATGCCGTTCTATTACGGCGCGGCGCAGTTCGCCAATACCGACATGCTGGTGGCCGGCCTGGTGACACTGGCCGTGCTGGCGGGCGCCGACGCGGTGCTGCGCGCCGAGGCGGGCGGGCGGTACCGGCTGCTGTCGCTGGCCGCGGCGGTGTCGGCGGCGCTGGCCATACTGGCCAAGGGCCTGATCGGCCTGGTGCTGCCGGGCGCCGCCTTGTGCCTGTGGCTGCTGTTCACGCGGCGCTGGCGCGGTTTCATGGTGCTGTTGTGGCCGCCCGCCGTGGCCGCGTTCGCGCTGGTGGCTGTGCCGTGGTTCTGGCTCATGCAGCAGCGCTTTCCCGGGTTCTTCCACTACTTCTTCGTCTACCAGCACTTCGAGCGCTTCGCGCAATCCGGCTTCAACAATGTGCAGCCGTTCTGGTTCTATGTGCCCGTGGTGGTCGGCCTGGCCCTACCATGGTCGCTGTGGGGCGGCGGCGCGCTGCGCAAGGTTTTCTGGGTAGGGGCCGATGCGTCCGGGCTGCGCAGCCTGATGGCGGTATGGGCGGCGGTGGTGCTGGTATTTTTCTCGGTGCCCAGCTCAAAACTGATCGGCTACGTGCTTCCCGCGCTGCCGCCCCTGGCGGTGCTGCTGGCCGAGGTCGTGCAGCAGGCCCTGCGGGGCGGCGACCCCGAGCGCGTGCGCCGCATGGCCTGGGGGTGCGGCGCCGCGTCGGCCGCTATCTGCATTGTGCTGGTGGGCGTGTTCGCCGCCAACCCGCGCCGCAGCGCCGAGGCGCTGGGCAGCCGGATCGCCGCCGAAATGGGCCCGGCCGACACGCTGGTGACGCTGCACTCGTACCCCTTCGATCTGGGTTTCTACACCGGCGCGCGGCAGCCGGGCTGGGTGGTCGACGACTGGAACAACCCCGAGATCGCGCTGCGCGACAACTGGCGCAAAGAGCTCTACGACGCGGGCCGGTTCCAGCCGCAGGTGGCCCGCCGCGTGCTGGTGCAGCACGGCGAACTGGCCGCGCGACTGTGCGCGGCGGCGCCGGGCAGCAGGTTCTGGGTATGGGGCGGCGTTGACGACGGCGCGCGCTTCCGGATACTGCATGGCATGCAGGCGCCGTTTGCCGACGCGCACTATCGCGTGTGGCGGGTGGATGTAGACGCGGCGTTCAGGCAGCGGATTTGTGGCGAAACGCCCACAGCCGGCTTGCCAGGAAAGTCAGCACGGCCAGGCCCAGCAGGATGAGCGCCAACAGGACATCGTAGCGTACGCGTGTTACATGCAGCAGCCATGCGTAGGCCGCCTCGTTCAATGCGAAACCGCACGCTGAAATCAAGAAGAAACGCCGCCCGGCTATGGTCCAGTGTGACGCCAGGTGGCGGAAGGTAAGTCGATAATGACCGGTGAACGATACGACGAATGCAACCAGCCATCCGGCCGCGTTGGCGGCCAGTGGCGGCATGCCCAGCAGTTCGACGCAGCCGATGGCGGCCAGCCAGTGCGTGGCCGCGGCCGCGCAGCCTACGGCGATGAACCAGCCAATTTGTTTGAGCAGGGCGCGCATGGCAAGTCGGGGATGGGCCAGTGGTGGAAACGCATTGTGGTGTGCGGCGACGATTTTGGCATGAATGCGGGCATCGATGCGGGCATGTTGCGTCTGGCCGGGCTGGGCCGGCTCAGCGCCATCAGTTGCCTGACGCAGGGTTCCACCTTCGCGGCCCACGCCGCCAGCCTGAAGAGCCTGGACCTTGACCTGGGCGTGCACCTGAACCTGACCGAAGCGCTGGGACACCCGGACCAGGCGGCCGTGATGCCGCTGCGGGCCCTCATCGCGCGCGCCTACACCGGCCGCCTGGACGAGGCTTGGATCGACGACCAGCTGATGCGCCAGTTCGATGTCTTCGAAGACATCCTGGGCCGAGCCCCCGATTATGTCGACGGGCACCAGCACGTGCACCAGCTGCCCGGCGTGCTGCCGCGCCTGCTGCGGCTGCTGGAACACCGTTACGGCCGCCAGGCGCCATGGCTGCGCCATACCGCGCCGGGCATGCAGGAAGGCATTCCCCTGCGCGAATCGGCCAAGGCGCGCCTGATAGGCGCGCTGGGCGCCGATGCGGTGGCGCGGGTGGCCCGCCGCGACGGCTGGCGCACCAATCGGCGGCTGTTGGGCGTATACGGCCTGCAGGGCGGCGCGCGCCGCTACGCCGGTTTGCTGCAGCACTGGCTGAACAATGCGCGCGACGGCGACCTGCTGATGTGCCATCCGGCCCTGCCGGGCGCCGGCGATGCGCTGGCGCGCCAGCGCGCGGCCGAGTTCGAGGTGCTGGCGCGCCCCGAACTCGGCGACTGGATGCGGCTGAATGGCGTGTGTGTGGCGCGGCCGGCGGCATCGTAGCCGCCCGGGGCTTACAGCGGCGCGGCGGTGGCGGCGCTGGCCGCCACCGGGTGATAAGCCTGGCGGGCATCGCGGATGAAGTCGCGCACCGCGGTTTCATAGGCCCGCCCGCTGCGGATCGAGCCTGAATGCGAGGCGCCGTCGAGTTTCACCAGGCGTTTCAGGTCGGGCGGCACTTTCAGCGCGGCGGCGAACAGTTCGTCGCTCATGGTGTGGGGCACCACTCGGTCGGCGGTGCCGTGCAGGAACAGCATGGGTGTGGTCAGCGTGGCCAGTTTCTCGACCGAGGCGAATGGCTGGGTGACGAGCAGGCTGGCGCCCGGCAGCTTGCCCCATTTCAGGGTGCCCAGCATGGCGGCGATGCTGGTGAAGCTGGACTCGATGATCAGGCCGGCGAACGGCGGCATGTCGTCGCGCGCCGCCAGGTCGATGGCGATGGCGCCGCCCAGGCTGTGGCCGTACACGAAACGCCGCGCCGGATCGGGCTGGCGCCGCGCCAGTTCGCGCAAGGCCGCCGCGGCGTCTTCGAAGGCGGTGTCTTCCGAGGGCAGCAGGGCGGTGGATTCGCCGAACCCGCGATAGTCGATGGCCAGCACCGAGTAGCCCATGCGGGTCCAGCCTTCCATGCGGAACGCGCTGCCGTTCAGGTTCCAGCGGGCCCCGTGCAGGTACAGCACGGCGGGGGCGTTGGGGCGGGGGTGCTGCCAGTACCAGGCATGGACTGTGTCGCCGCCGGGCAGGGCCAGATCGAAGATTTCGGTGCCGGCCGGCGGCTCGCGCCACCAGCGCTGCTGATCGGACTCGGGCGAAAAGATGGCCTGCCGCTGCCAGGCATCGAGCTGGGTGCAGCCGACCGCGCTGGCGGCAGCCACCAGGCCGACGCCCAGCAGGCGGCGCAGAGGAGAGCGGGGGAACAGCGGCATGTCGGATATGACCGGGCCGCAGGGGGCAGGTTCCCCTGCGGGGATGGCGGAAGACGGCGTTTGCCTGGGTATGGCCCAGGTGTCAGGCTCCGCCAGGTGCCTGACACCGCAGTACGCCGCAGCCGTCCCAGTCGTACTGTGTCCGACACCCTGCGGGAGCCGGACACCTGGCAACAGCCCGGAACAATCAACTCCGCACAAGATCCAGAGCCACCGGATACAGCGAAGCGACCAGCAGCAGCCCCATTCCGACGTTGAACGCCCGTATCGCCAGCGGCCGATGCAGCACTTTCTGCAGGGCGGTGCCGAAGGCGGTCCAGACGCCGATGCTGGGCAGGTTGACCACGCAGCAGACGGCGGCGGCCAGGGCCAGGTTCCAGTAGAAGCCGGCCTGCGGCGTGTAGGTGGCGATGACGCCCACCGCCATTACCCAGGCCTTGGGGTTTACCCACTGGAACAGCGCGGCCTGCAGGAATGTGAAGGGGCGGCCGCGCTGGGCGCCGCTTTCCATCGGGCCGGACAGGGCGATTTTCACGGCCAGGTACAACAGGTACAGCGCCCCGGCGTACTTCAGCAGGGTGTACAGCCACGGAAACTGCTGGAACATCGTTCCCAGGCCCAGCCCCACCAGCACCAGCATCAGGGTAAAGCCCAGATTCACGCCCAGCATGTGGGGGATGGTGCGCCGGAAGCCGAATGTCAGGCCCGACGAAGCCAGCATGATGTTGTTCGGCCCGGGCGTGATCGAACTGACCAGCGCGAACAGCGCCAGCGGGCCCAGCAGCAGCAGGGTCGATTCATTGAAGGGGGCGGCCGTCATGGTGCTTTCCGGACAATGGCGCGGCGCCCGCCCGCGATGATGGCGATGACGGCCAGCGCGAACACGAAGGTCAGCGGTTCGACGGCTTCGTGGAACAGCAGCGCGGCCGCCACGACAGTCAGGAAGGGTTGCAGCAGCTGCACCTGGCCGACGCGGGCGATGCCGCCCACCGCCAGGCCACGATACCACGCGAAAAAGCCCAGGAACATCGAGCCGAACGCCAGGTAGGCGAAGGCGGCCGCCACGGTGGCGCTGGGCATGGGCGCTTGCGCGCCCATCCATAGCACCGGGCCGGCGATCACCGGCGCGCTGACCGCCAGCGCCCAGCAGATGGTGCGCGCGCCGCCCAGCGTGCGTGAGGCCCGCGCGCCCTCGGCGTAGCCCATGCCGCCCAGCAGCACCGCCAGCAGCAGCCACAGGTCGCCGGTCTGCAGGGCGCCGTGGCCCTGGCGCACGGCATATCCCATGACCAGCACGGCGCCGGCCACGGCCCAGGCCCAGAAGGCCGGCGATGGGCGTTCGCCGCTGCGCCAGGCGGCGAATGCGGCCGTGGACAACGGCAACAGGCCGTTGAATACGGCGCCGTGCGCGGCCGGCACCGTGGCCATCGCCAGCGTCGAGGCCAGCGGCCAGCCCACCACAATGCCCGCGGCCGCCAGCAGCACGCCGGGCCATTCGTGGCGGTTCGGGCGGCGGCTGCGCGTCAGCCACAGCAGCAGCGCGGCCGGGATGGCCGCCAGCAGGGCGCGGCCCAGCCCGATCAGCACCGGCGACAGTTCGGTGACCGCCACGCGGGTCATGGGCAGGGTCAGTGAAAATACCAGCACGCCCAGCAGGCCGTAGCCATAGCCCTCCCAGAGCGGTGCGGCGGCGGGGGCGGGGGATGCGTAGGCGGTGGGGCGCGACATGGTTCCAGGCATGGGCAGGGCTTGCGGGCAAGCGGGATTCCTGCCACTCTACGCAAATTGGTCAGTACAGTACCGGTACACTTTTCCATATCACCTTGACTACTGGCCTGGTAAATCCACCATGACAGTTACCCCCGCTTCCGAAGCCGCCGCCGGCTGGCGGCCCGTGCGCCAGGCCGATGCCACCCTGGTGGCTCAGCTCGCCGACGATGTCGCGCGCCGTATCGACGACCAGGGCCTGCGCCCGGGCACCCGCCTGCCGTCCATCCGCAAAATGGCCGAACAGGCCGGCGTCAGCCGCTTTACGGTGGTCGAAGCCTACGATCGCCTGGTGGCGCGCGGCCTGGTGCAGTCACGGCGCGGCGCCGGCTTTTTCGTACGGGCGCGCCGCGGCCCCCTGATGGCGGCCGCTCGCAGTGCGCCGGCCGGCGAAACCCCGGCGGCGCCGGCGCGCATCGACGTGGCCTGGCTGCTGCGCAACATGTTCCGCGAACCGGAAGCCTCGGCCATGCCGGGCGGCGCGGGCCTGCTGCCGGCCGACTGGCTCGACCCCGGCATGGTGTCGGCCGCGGTGCGGGCGGTGGGGCGGGCGGTGCGGGGCCACCTGGTGGCCTACGGCTCGCCGCTGGGCTACGCGCCCCTGCGCCAGCAACTGGCTTCGCGCCTGCAGGCCGACGGCGTACCGGCCCACCCCGACCACAACCTGCTGACCACCAACGGCGTCACGCACGGGCTCGACCTGGTGGCCCGCCACCTGGTCCGGCCCGGCGATGCCGTGCTGGTCGAAGATCCCGCCTGGTTCGTGATCTTCGGCCGCCTGGCCGAGTTCGGCGCCCGGCTCATCGGCGTGCCGCGCGGGCCCGACGGCCCCGATCTCGAACAACTCGACCGGCTGGCCGCGCTGCATAAGCCGCGCCTGTTCATCATCAACGGCGCCGTGCACAACCCCACCGGGCACACGCTGTCGGCCGGCGTGGCCTACGACATCCTGCGCCTGGCCGAACGGCACGATTTCCTGGTGGTCGAAGACGACACCTACGGCGAACTCCATCCCGGCGGGGCCATGAAGCTCGCCTCGCTCGACCGCCTCAACCGCGTCATCCTGGCGGGCGGATTTTCCAAGATGCTGGCGGCCAGCCTGCGTGTCGGCTACCTGGCGGCCAATGCCGGGCTGCTGCAGAAACTGGCCGACCTGAAAATGCTGGCCGGGCTCACCACCCCCGAACTGGGCGAGCGCGTGGTGCACCGGGTGCTGGTCGAGGGCCAGTACCGCCGTCATATCGAGCGGGTGCGCGCGCGCGTCAATACCGCCCGCCAGCAGTGCCTGTCGGCCCTTACCGGCCTGGGGCTGGCGGTGCCGCACGAGCCGCATGCCGGCATGTTCGTCTGGGCAGATTGCGGCCGCGACGCCGAAAGCCTGGCGCGCACCGCGGTCGACCGCGGCCTGCTGCTGGCGCCCGGCAGCCTGTTTTCGCCCACCCAGGCGCCCTCGACCATGATGCGCTTCTCGGTGGCCATGGTCGATACGCCCGGCATCTGGCAGGCGGTGGCGGGGGTGCTGGCCGCGCCGGGCGGCTGACGCGCCCGCGGCTGGCGGAAGACATATACTGTTCTTCTCTATCAGGCTACATCATCCAAGGAACCGCCATGGCCGACGTCCCCATCAAGCCCCTCACCGAACACTTCGCGGTTGCGCCGCAGCTGGCGCCCCAAGACATGGCCGGGGTGGCCGCCGCCGGCTATAAAAGCGTGATCATCAACCGGCCCGATTTCGAAGGCGGCCCCGACCAGCCCACCGCCGCCGACGTGTCCCGCGCGGCGCGCGAGGCCGGCCTGCAGGTCGAATACCAGCCCGTCATCGGCAGCGCCATGACCGCCGCCGACGTGGCCCGTTTCGCCGAGTTGCTGCGCACCATGCCGAGCCCCGTCCTGGCGTATTGCCGTACCGGCACCCGGTGCACTAATCTGTTCGTGGCATCGCAGCAGATGCCTTGATGGCTCTCAACGGCTGCGGGAAGACCGCAATGCGGCAAGCATGGGTTTTCCGGTAGCATGAGTTTTCTCATCTAGCAGACAGGAGCAGGCAACATGTTCAAGAAAATCCTGATTCCCACCGACGGTTCGCCGCTTTCGGCCCAGGCCGCCAACGCGGGCATTTGCTTCGCGCGGTCGGTGGGCGCCGAAGTCGTCTCCCTGCACGTTACCCAGCCGTTCGCCGCCACCATCGGTTTCGATGGCATGGCCGCCGCCTATGCCATCACCGACGAAGACTACGAAAAAGCCTCGGCCGAGCAGGCTGAAAAATACCTGAAGCAAATCCTCGACCGCGCCGATACCGCCGGGGTCAAGGCGCAGTCGCGCGCCGTGTCCAATTTCAATGTGGCCGACGGCATCGTGCAGGCCGCCAGCGAAAACGGCTGCGACCTCATCTTCATCGGCAGCCATGGCCGCAGCGGCCTGTCGCGCCTGCTGCTGGGCAGTGTCACCGCCAAGGTGCTGTCGCTGGCCACCATCGCGGTGCTGGTCTACCGCGTCAAAGAAGACAAAGAAAAAAAATAGCCTGAAACGCCCGCCCCGCCGGCGCCCCCCCGGGGCCGCCGGCGCCGCCATACCTGTGGCACGGGCAGGGCTATCTGGCGTTCTGCGATCAGGCGCGCGTAATATCTGCGATGGCGCGGTCCACGGGCCGCCGCCAAGCTGGATTCACCTGACCAGGGGCCGCCATGACTCGCAAGACGCGCATCGAGCAATACCGCAATATCGGCATCAGTGCCCATATCGACGCGGGCAAAACCACCACCACCGAGCGCATTCTTTTCTATACCGGCATCACCCACAAGCTGGGCGAGGTCCATGACGGCGCGGCCACCATGGACTGGATGGAACAAGAGCAAGAGCGCGGCATCACCATCACGTCGGCGGCCACCACCGCCTTCTGGCGCGGCATGGCGGGCAATTATCCCGAACATCGCATCAACATCATCGACACCCCGGGCCACGTCGATTTCACCATCGAGGTCGAACGCTCGATGCGCGTGCTCGACGGCGCCTGCATGGTGTACGACGCCGTGGGCGGCGTGCAGCCGCAGTCCGAAACCGTGTGGCGGCAGGCCAACAAGTACGGCGTGCCGCGCCTGGCGTTCGTCAACAAGATGGACCGCGTCGGCGCCGATTTCTTCCGCGTGCACAGGCAGATCGCCGAGCGCCTGAAGGGCGATGCCGTGCCCATCCAGATTCCGGTGGGCGCCGAAGACAACTTCCAGGGCGTGGTCGATCTGGTCAAAATGAAAGCCATCATCTGGGACGACGCCAGCCAGGGCGTGCGCTTCGAATACCGCGATATCCCCGCCGAGCTGGCCGATGAAGCCCGCCAGTGGCACGACCGCATGGTCGAGAAGGCCGCCGAGGCCGACGAGGCCCTGCTCGAAAAATACCTGTCGGGCGAGACGCTGTCCGAAGACGACATCAAGCGCGGCCTGCGCCTGCGCACCATCGCCAACGAGATCGTGCCCATGCTGTGCGGCAGCGCCTTCAAGAACAAGGGCGTGCAGGCCATGCTGGATGCGGTCATCGACTACCTGCCGTCGCCCGCCGACGTGCCCGCCATCAAGGGCCACGACCAGCAAGACCACGAAATCGAACGCCATCCGGCCGACAACGAGCCTTTCTCGGCGCTGGCCTTCAAGATCATGACCGACCCTTTCGTGGGCCAGCTGGTGTTCTTTCGGGTGTATTCGGGCGTGGTCAAGTCGGGCGATTCGGTGCTCAACCCGCTCAAGGGCAAGAAAGAGCGCCTGGGCCGGCTGCTGCAGATGCACGCCAACGAGCGGCGCGAGATCAGCGAAGTCTATGCCGGCGACATCGCCGCCGCCGTAGGCATCAAAGACGTCACCACCGGCGACACGCTTTCTGATCCGAACCACATCATCATCCTGGAGCGCATGTCGTTCCCCGAGCCGGTCATTTCACAGGCGGTCGAGCCCAAGACCAAGGCCGACCAGGAAAAAATGAGCCTGGCGCTCAACCGCCTGGCGCAGGAAGACCCGTCGTTCCGCGTGCGCACCGACGAAGAATCGGGCCAGACCATCATCTCGGGCATGGGCGAGCTGCACCTGGAAATCCTGGTCGACCGCATGAAGCGCGAATTCAATGTCGAAGCCACTGTCGGCAAGCCGCAGGTGGCGTATCGCGAAACCATCCGCAAGACCTGTGACGAGGTCGAGGGCAAGTTCATCAAGCAGTCGGGCGGGCGTGGCCAGTACGGCCACGCGGTGCTCAAGCTCGAACCCCAGCCGGCCGGGGGCGGCTTCGAATTCGTCGATGCCATCAAGGGCGGCGTGGTGCCGCGCGAATTCATCCCCGCCGTCGAGCGCGGCGTGCGCGAAAGCCTCAATGCCGGCGTGCTGGCCGGCTATCCGGTGGTCGATGTCAAGGTCACGCTGATATTCGGTTCGTACCACGACGTCGATTCCAACGAAAACGCCTTCCGCATGGCCGGCTCCATGGCCTTCAAAGAAGGCATGCGGCGCGCGCGGCCGGTGCTGCTCGAACCCATGATGCACGTCGAGGTCGAAACCCCCGAAGACTTCACCGGCCATGTCATGGGCGACCTGTCGTCGCGGCGCGGCATGGTGCAGGGCATGGAAGACATCGCGGGCGGAGGCGGCAAGCTGGTGCGCGCCGAGGTGCCGCTGGCCGAGATGTTCGGCTATTCCACCTCGCTGCGCTCGCTGACCCAGGGGCGGGCCACCTACACCATGGAATTCAAGCATTACGCCGAGGCGCCCAGCCAGGTGGCCGAGCAGGTCATCGCGGCCCATGGCGGGGCGGCCCGCTAGCCGCATGGCGACAATACGATAGGCAGCATCCGGGCATCCGGCTATGATCAACAGGCCATAGCCGGAGAGCCACATGGACCAACTCGTATTGCTTGCCCAGGATCCCGCCGCCTGGGCGGCGCTGGCCACCCTGATTGTCATGGAAGTCGTGCTGGGCATCGACAACCTGATCTTCATTTCCATTCTTACCAACAAGCTGCCAGAGCACCAGCAAGAGCGCGGGCGGCGCATCGGCATCGGCCTGGCGCTGATCCTGCGGCTGGGCCTGCTGACAACGGTGGCGATCATCGTCCAGCTTACCCAGCCCGTGTTCACGCTGTTCGGCCAGAGCTTTTCATGGCGCGATCTCATCCTGATCGCCGGCGGCCTGTTCCTGGTATGGAAGGCCACCAAAGAAATCCATCACCACGTCGATCCCTTGCCCGACGGCGACATGTTCGACGGCAAGTCCGCCACTATCGGCTTCGCGGCCGCCATTGCGCAGATCCTGATGCTCGACCTGGTGTTCTCCATCGACAGCATCATCACCGCGGTCGGCATGACCGAGCACATCCCCATCATGTTCATCGCCGTCATCGTGGCGGTGTCGGTCATGCTGCTGGCCGCCAACCCGCTGGCCCGGTTCATCCAGCGCAATCCCACCGTGGTCATGCTGGCCCTCGGCTTCCTGCTGATGATAGGCATGACGCTTATCGCCGAGGGCTTCGGCGCCCATGTGCCCAAGGGCTACATCTATGCGGCCATGGCGTTCTCGGCGCTGGTCGAAGGCCTGAACATGATGGCGCGGCGCGCCAAGGCGCGGCGCCGCCAGGGCGACGGCGCCTAGCGGCGGCTAGGCCAGGAAACCTTCGATGGCGGCATTGAAGGCGCGCGGGTTGCCCAGGTTCATGCCGTGCGACGAGCCCGCGATCACCTCTTTGCGCGCCGCCGGCAGCCATTCGGCCAGCATGTCCAGCACGGCGGGGTAGGGGGCGGGGCTGAGCGCGCCGCCGATCAGCAGGGCGGGCAGCGCCAGCCGCTCGACCTGCTCGCGCGTCACCGGCGCCAGGTGCTCGGTGGCCTGGCCGCCCAGCGTCGAGGCGTTGTCGCGCACCATGTCCTTGAACCAGGGCACCATGCGGCGCCAGGTGTCGGCGCCGGATACCGTGTCGACGAACAGGGCCAGCCCGGCGTCCACCTCGCCGGCCTCGATCAGCGCCAGCGCGTGCTGGCGGAAGCCGCCACGCGTGTCGTCGCCGCGCCCGGGCAGCGGGAGGCCCGGGTCGGCCAGCGTCAGCGACCGCACGCGCGCCGGTTCGCGCAGGGCGGCTTCCAGCGCCACGCGGGCCCCGCGAGAATGGCCCACCACGTGAGCCGCGCCTTCGCCCACGGCGTCGATGAAGGCGAGCAGGTCGTCGACATGCTGGCGCATCGAGAATTCGCTGCCGTCCCATTGCTGCGGCCAATAATGGCGCAGGCTGGGAGCCAGCACGCGGAACGAGCGTCCCAGCGGCCCCATTTGCGATTTCCAGTAGCGGCAGTCGCACAGCGAGCCGTGCACCAGCACCAGCGGCGTGCCCGCGCCGTACTCGGTGTAGGTCATGGCATAGCCATTGATGCTGGCGGTTTGCAGGGGCAATTGGGGTTCAGAGCGCATGTCGGCAGAGGCGGGGATTCCAGCGCGTGATTCTAGCGCCCCTGGCCCGGCGGGCTGCTGCTACACTCGGTGGCCTTGTTCCGCGGCGCGTTCGCGCCGCGTCCGATCGCACGGAACCGTCGAGATGTCCGCTGAATCCGCCACACCCCTGCCCGAATCGGCGCAGCGGGTCGCCCGCCTGTTGCAGGACCTGGGCCACGAGCACGCTATCGTCATCCTGCCGCAAACCGGCAAGACTTCCGCCGAAGCCGCGCAGGGCCTGGGCTGCCAGGTGGCCCAGATCGCCAAGTCGATCATTTTCCGGCGCCGCGCCGACAACGTGCCGGTGCTGGTCATTGCCAGCGGCGTCAACCGCGTCGACGAAACCAAGGTGGCCGGGCTGGTGGGCGAGCTGGCCAAGGCCGACGCCCGCTACGTGCGCGAGATGACCGGCTATGCCATCGGCGGCGTCTGCCCCATCGGCCACGCCGTCAAGCCCGCCATGCTGATCGACCAGGACCTGCTCCAGTACGACACCCTGTGGGCCGCAGCCGGCCATCCGCACGCCGTATTCCGGCTCAGTCCGCGGCAGCTGGTGGACATGACCGGCGCCCCGGTCGCCGACGTCGCGCTGCGCGCATAACCGCCCCGGGGCAAAGCGAGCTTCGCCATGGATTGGACCTGGGTCTGGATTCCCGCCACGCTGGCCGCCGCCACCGCCCAGGCGGGCCGCAACGCGGTGCAGCGCAGCCTGACCGCCACGCTGGGCACATTGGGCGCCACGCAAGTGCGGTTCCTGTTCGGTTTTCCGTTCGCGCTGCTGTTCCTGGCTGTGGTGCTGGCCGTGGGCGGCGAGGCGGCGCCCCGCGGCGGGGCGGACTTCATGTGGTTCGTGCTGGGCGGGGCGGTAGCCCAGATCACCGCCACCGCAATGATGCTGGCGGCCATGCGCGAGCGCTCGTTCGTGGTGGTTACCGCATGGACCAAGACCGAACCCATCCAGGTTGCCCTGTTCGGCTTTGCCGTGCTGGGCGACCCGCTGTCTGTCTTCGGGGTGGTGGCCGTGCTGCTGGCCACCCTGGGGGTGGTGCTGATGTCGGTCGACCCGGCGTCGGCCACCGGCCGCGGCAGCCTGCGCCCGGCCTTGCTGGGGCTGGTGTCCGGCGCGTTTTTCGCGCTGTCGGCCATCGGTTTTCGCGGCGCCATCCTGGCGCTGGACAGCGGCGGCTTCGTTCTCAGGGCGACCTGGACACTGGCCTGGTCATTGGGCGTGCAGACCCTGCTGCTGGTGCTCTGGATGGCGCTGTTCAACCGCGCGCTGCTATCCGCTTGCCTGGCCGCATGGCGCGCCTCGATCTGGGGCGGCCTGCTGGGCGCGACGGCTTCGCAATGCTGGTTTCTGGGGTTTGCGCTGACGGCGGCCGCCAACGTGCGCACGCTGGGGCTGGTCGAGGTGCTGGTGGCGCAGTTGCTGTCGCGCCGCCTGTTCTCGCATGCGGGCAGCCGGCGTGAATTGTCCGGCATCGCCCTGATCGTGCTGGGGGTGGGCCTGTTGCTGGCGTCAACCGGTTAGCCGGCCTGCCGGCCGGCGGCGGGCCCGGCCACGCGCGGGCGGCTATTGCAGCAGTTGCAGGCGGCTCTGGGCCGTTTCGGCGGCCGGAGTGTTGGGGTAGTCTTTCACAATGCGCTGCAGCGAGGCCTTGGCGCCAGCGCGGTTGTTCAGCTCGATCTGGCTGCCGGCAATCACCAGCAACGCGTCGGGCGCGCGCGCATTGTCGGGCGATTCCTGCACCAGCTGGTTCAGCTGGTCGATGGCGCCCTTGTAGTCTTTGGCGGCATAGCGGCTGCTGCCCAGGTAGAACTTGGCGGTGGGGGCCAGCTGGCTGTTGGGGTACAGGGCCACGAAGGCGGCCAGCGATTCGGCCGCTTCTTTGTACTGCCCCTTGCGGAACTGGTCGATGGCGCCATCGTAGGCGGCCTGTTCGCGCGGGTCGCTGGCGGTGGCGCCCGGCGGGTTGTTGGCGCCGCTCTGGCCCGGCTGGGTGCTGGGCTGCTGGCGCGACACCAGCTCCAGTTGCTCGCGCAGCTGCATGATCTCCTGCTGCAGCGACTGCATCTGGTCGGCCAGCTGCAGGCGCGCGCGCTGGTTCTGCTCGTTCTGCTGCTGCACTTGCTGGCGCAGATCCAGAATGGCCCGGCGGGCCTCGTCGTCGGAAAAGGCGTGGGCGGGAGCGGCCGCGGCCAGGGCGGCCGTCACGACCAGGGTTCGCAGGGACAGGACTTGTGCGCGCATAAGAAATTCCAGATCTGAAAACAAAAACGTCGGAACGGCCGCTTGGACCGTCCCGACGCGCGGCAGTGCTGTTGCGGGAAATGCTTAGCGCTGATACTCGATATCGGCGCGGCGGTTTTCCGCGAAATCGGCTTCACTGGTGCCGGTGGCGCGGGGCTTTTCCTTGCCGAAGCTGATGGTTTCGATTTGCGCGTCGCTGACGCCCAGCAGGGTCATCATGCGGCGCACAGCGTCGGCACGGCGCTGGCCCAGGGCCAGATTGTATTCGGCGCCGCCGCGTTCGTCAGTGTTGCCCTGGATCTGCACGCGCTGCTGCTGGTGCGAAGCCAGGTAGCGGGCATGGGTTTCAACCAGGTTGCGGTACTGGTCGGGCACGGTGTAGCTGTCGAAATCGAAGTACACCGAGCGCTGTTGCGCCAGGACGCTCTGCGGGTTGAAGGGGTCCATGATCTGGCCGGTGCCGGTGCCTTGGCCGGCGGTGCCGGAACCCGTCTGGCCGGCCTGGTCGTCGAGCGGTACGGAGCTGCAAGCGGCCAGGGCGGCTGCCAGGGCGGCGATAGTGAGGCTTTTGGCAATGCGCATTTTCATGATTGTTCCTTTGCAAAGAGGGTCATACGTGTTTAGCGGGTAAAAGGTCCCCAGGTGGGTTCACGTATTTCCCCATTCAGTACCGAGAGCGTCTGCCGCACGCGACCATCGCTGGATACGCCTGCCAGTACGCTGCGGCCGTTCTGGACCGCTGCATACAGGATCTGCATGCCGTTCGGCGCGAAACTCGGCGCCTGGTCGTCGCGACCGTCGGTCAGCAGGGTTTCGTTGCCGGTGGCAAGTTGGAGTGAGGCGATGCGAAACGCGCCGTCGCGTCTTGCAACGTACAGCAGCGTGGAACCGTCGGGGGAAATTCGGGGTGAGATGTTGTAACTACCGTTAAATGTCAGCCGACGGGCATCGCCTCCGTCGAGGCTGGTTTGATAGATTTGCGGTCCACCGCTGCGATCACTGGTAAAGATAATGGAACGGCCATCGGGCGTAAAGATGGGTTCGGTGTCAATGCCCGGAGAACGCGTCAGGCGGCGCATATTCGAGCTTCCGTCGGCTCCGACGATGTAAATTTGCGACAAACCATCGCGCGTCAGGGCGACCGCCAGCTTGCTGCCGTCGGGCGACCAGGCCGGCGCGCTGTTGTTGCCCTTGAAGTTGGCGACCGGGATGCGCGCGCTGGTGGCCAGGGTGTGTACATACACCACCGGCTTGCCCGATTCGAAGCTGACATACGCCAGCTTGCTGCCGTCGGGCGACCAGGCCGGCGAAATCACCGGCTCGCGCGAGCGCAGGGCGACCTGGGGGTTCTGGCCGTCGGCGTCGGCAACTTGCAGCTCGTAGGTATTGCCACGCTTGAGCACGTAGGCGATGCGGGTCGAGAACACGCCGCGCACGCCGGTGATTTTTTCGTAGATGCGGTCGGCGATCTGGTGGGCCACTCGGCGCAGTTCTTGTTCAGAGCCCGAGAATGCCACGCCGTCGAGCTGGCCTTTCTTGACCGTGTCGGCCAGGCGGTAGCGCACGTCGTAGCGGCCGTCGGCGCCGCGGGTGATGCTGCCGTAGGCCAGGAAGTCGGCGCCCTTGGTGCGCCAATCGTCGTAGGCTACCGGCGAATCGATGTTCAGGCCCGACCCGGCGGCGCTGATCAGGCGGAACTGGCCGGTGCGGGTCAGGTCGGCGCGGATGACTTCGGCAATGGCGCGGCCGTGCACGTCATCGACGGCAAAATCAGCGATCGCCACCGGGTACTGCGTGGCGCCGGTGCCCGAGATGTCGACGCGCAACTGCGCGTGGGCCGGCTGCCAGACCAGCAGGGCGGCTGCCGTCAGCAGGGTGAACAGCGCGCCATAGGCGCGCGCGAGCCCCGGTGGAAAGGGGCGGCTGGAGGCGGGAGTCATGGTCAGCAATCTCCTGTCAGTCATACATTCGGTACACGATGTTGATGACGGACTCGTAGCGGCCCGTCGAGGGTTTGGGGAACGGATTGCAGCGGCGGATGCCGGTTTCTACTGCGCGGTCAAAACCGGCGTTGCCCGACGAGCGGGTCAGGTCCACGCCGGTAACCTTGCCGTCTGAACTCAACTGTACCCGGTATTGCGCGGTGGGGTTGTCCGAGCCGCTGCGCGGCGGTGTCGGATAGGCCACGTGGGGCCGCACGCAAGTGCGCACCTTGGCGCCATAGCCGTCGTCGCGCCCGCCGCCCTGCTGGTTGCGGTCGGCGGTGCCGCCGGGGATGCCGGCCGCGCCCAGGGCGTCGTTGCGGAAGGCTTCGCGCAGGGCCTTGTCGGCGGCGGCTTTCTTTGCTGCCGCCGCTTTCTCGGCCGCCGCCTTCTTGGCGGCCTCTTCCTTGGCCTTTTTCTCGGCTGCCGCCTTTTTCTCGGCCGCGGCTTTTTCAGCCGCTGCCTTCTCGGCAGCCGCCTTCTTTTCGGCAGCAGCTTTCTCGGCCGCGGCTTTCTCTGCGGCAGCCTTCTTCTCGGCGGCGGCTTTGTCGGCGGCGGCCTTCTCGGCAGCCGCTTTCTTCTCGGCTGCCGCCTTTTCAGCCGCGGCTTTCTCGGCCGCCTTGCGTTCTTGTTCCAGGCGCTGCTTTTCTTTCAGTTCGGCCTGCTTGCGCTCTTCTTCGAGGCGCGCCTTTTCCTTGGCGGCCTCGGCTTCCTGGCGGGCCTTCTCTTCTTGTTCGCGCTTCTTGCGCGCCTCTTCCAGCGCGATTTCCGGGTCGGGCTGCGGCGGCTGCGGCGTTTCAACGGGCGGCGGCGCGGGCGGCGGCTCAGGCTCGGGTTCGGGTTGCGGCTCCGGGGCGGGCTGGGGCGCCGGTTCGGGCTGCGGCTGGGGCGGTTCGGGCTTGGGCTCGTCCGGCTGCTCTTGCGGCGGCGGGGAGTCGGGCGTATCGCCGTTGGCCCACAATTCCACTTGCACCGGGCCGGGGTTCTCCGAGCGCCAATTGACGCCGAACACCAGGGCGATCAGCAGCAGGATATGCACCAGGATGGCCAGCCCCAGCGCCTTGCGGTTGTCTTGCGCAGCGGGGGTAACCGGTTTGGTGCCGTCGTGTCGGAAAATGGGCGGGGTCATAGGCGTTGCAGTAGCGGCAGGCGGCGGCGCATCAGCGCTTCTTCGGTTCCTGCGCGGCCGCGCCCTGGCCCTGGCCCTGGTCGACCAGCAGGCCCAGGCGGGTCACGCCATTGCTGCGCAGTTCGTCCATGACCTTCACCACGGTTTCGTACGGCACTTTGCCGTCGGCGGCGATCACCACCGGCGTTTCGGCGGTAATGCGCTGGCGCACCTGGTCGACCAGCTGGTCGCGGGCGATGTCCTGCGGCGTGGCGCCGGCCTCGCGCATGCGCAGGGCTACCTGGCCGTCTTCGGAAATCTGCACTTCCAGCGGCGTGGCCGGTACTTCGGAGGCCTGGCCCACCGAAGGCAGGTTGATCAGGCCGGGCGTGATCAGGGGCGCGGTAACCATGAAGATCACCAGCAGCACCAGCATCACGTCGATATAAGGCACGACGTTGATGTCGGCCTTCATGCGTCGGCCCGCGCGGCCGTGCGACCGGACAGAAGGCATCAGCGGACCTGGCGTTGGAGGATGTTCAGGAATTCATCGACAAAGCTGTCGAACCGGATCGACAGGCGGTCGATGTCGTGGGTGTAGCGGTTGTAGGCCACCACGGCGGGGATCGCGGCGAACAGGCCGATGGCGGTGGCGATCAGGGCTTCGGCGATGCCGGGCGCCACCGAGGCCAGCGTGGCCTGCTGCATGTTCGACAGGCCGATGAACGCGTGCATGATGCCCCACACGGTGCCCAGCAGGCCGATGTAGGGGCTGACCGAGCCGGCCGAGGCCAGGAAGTTCAGGTGCGCTTCGAGCGAGTCCATTTCGCGCTGGTAGGCCGCGCGCATGGCGCGGCGCGGACCGTCCAGCAGGGTGTTGACGTCGCCGTTGGCATTGGTGCGGCGCGCCTTCAGGAATTCGGTCATGCCGGCGTCGAAGATGCGCGCCAGGGCGCCTTGCTCGTCGCGGCGGCTGGCCACTGCCTGCTGCAGCATGGACAGGTCGCCGCCCGACCAGAAATCGTCTTCGAAGCGGCGCGTCTGCGCGTGGGCGCGCTTGATGGCCAGGCGCTTGGCGAAGATGTATGTCCAGGACAGGATGGATATGCCCAGCAGCAGCAGCATGATGAGCTGGACGGGGACGCTGGCGTGCGCGATCAGCGAAAGCAACGACATGTCGTTGGTGACTTGCATGGGTTATTCCTGAAGGGATTCCAGTTTGGTACGGACGACGGCGGGCAGGGCCGCCGGCCGCAGGTGCACGGCATCGACACAGCAGACTTGGATATTGCCTTGCGCGAGCAGTTCCCCGTCGCGTTCGGCGCGCTGCGCGAAGTGTATCGAAGCGCGGCCCACTCGTGTAACACGGCTGCGTATGGTCAGGCAGTCATCCAGCCGCGCCGGCTTGCGGTAAGACATGTCCAGTGAATGAACGACGAACAGCCGCCCCTCGCGCTCGGCCAGGGCCGATTGCTCGACTCCCAGGGCGCGCAGCCACTCGGTGCGGGCACGCTCCAGGAATTTCAGGTAGTTGGCGTAGAACACCACGCCGCCCGCGTCCGTGTCTTCATAGTAGACACGGACATTCAGGACGGATTCGGCGGACTTCGGTTCGATCACAATGGGTATGGCAGCCTCTCGGTTGCCCGGCGCATGGCCGGGCAGTCTACAGCGTTTCCAGCTTGGCCAGCACCTGCTCCAGGGCCGACCCGGCGGGGATCTTCGCAGCCTCGCTTTCGCGACGGGCCTGCAATTCCACCACACCGTCGTTAAGGCCGCGTTCTCCAACTGTTACGCGAAGCGGCACCCCTATCAGCTCCCATTCAGCGAACATGACGCCCGGCCGGGCGTCGCGGTCGTCCAGAATGACATCCACGCCGTGGGCACGCAGTTGGTCATATAATTTTACAGCTTCGTTACGTACAGTTTCATTTTTACCCCAGCCCACCGGGCAAATCACCACTTCGAAGGGCGCGATGGCGCGCGGCCAGATGATGCCGCGGGCATCGTGGTTCTGCTCGATGGCCGCGCCCGCGATGCGGGTGATGCCGATGCCGTAGCAGCCCATCTGCAGCAGGGCGGGCTTGCCGGTCTCGTCCAGGAAGGTGGCCTTCAGGGCATCGGAATACTTGGTGCCCAGGAAGAATACGTGCCCCACTTCGATGCCGCGCTGGATCGCCAGCCGGCCGGCGCCATCGGGGGCGGGATCGCCCTCGACCACGTTGCGCAGGTCGGCCACCAGTTCGGGCTCGGGCAGGTCGCGGCCCCAGTTGGCGCCCTGGTAGTGGAAGTCTTCGCGGTTGGCCCCGCAGACGAAGTCGGCCATGTTGGCCACCGTGCGGTCGGCCACCACGCGCACCGGCAGGGCGGTGCCGATGGGGCCCAGGTAGCCCGGTTTGCACCCGAAATGGGCCACGATCTCGTCTTCGGTGGCAAAGCGGAAGCCGGCCAGGCCGGGCAGCTTGCCTGCCTTGATCTCGTTCAGTTCGTGGTCGCCGCGCAGCAGCAGCAGCCACACCTGCACCTTGCCCGGCTCGGGCTCGGTGGCCAGCACGATGGACTTCAGGGTGCGTTCCAGCGGCAGGTCCAGCAGCCTGGCCACATCGGCGCACTTGGCCGCGCCGGGGGTGGGCACGGCTTCCAGCGGCTGCGAGGCCTGGGCGCGTTCGGCCAGCAGCGCCGGCGCTTCGGCCAGCTCGATGTTGGCGGCGTACTGGGTGTCGGGGTTGTAGACCAGCAGGTCTTCGCCGGTATCGGCGATGACCTGGAATTCATGGCTGCGCGTGCCGCCGATCGAGCCGGTGTCGGCCGCCACGGCGCGGAACTGCAGCCCCAGCCGGCCGAAGATGCGCATGTAGGCGTCATACATCTTGTCGTAGCTCTGCTGGGCGCCGGCCTCGTCGCGGTCGAACGAATAGGCGTCTTTCATGGTGAATTCGCGGCCCCGCATCAGCCCGAAGCGCGGCCGGCGCTCGTCGCGGAACTTGGTCTGGATGTGATAGAAGTTCAGCGGCAGCTGCCGGTAGCTGTGGATTTCGTTGCGGGCGATGTCGGTGATGACTTCTTCCGAGGTCGGCTGCAGCACGAAATCGCGCTGGTGGCGGTCTTTGATGCGCAGCAATTCGGCCCCGTATTGCTCCCAGCGGCCCGATTCCTGCCAGAGCTCGGCCGGCTGCACCACCGGCATCAGCAATTCGATGGCGCCGGCGGCGTTCATCTCGGCGCGCACGATGGCCTCGATCTTGCGGATCACTTTCAGGCCCAGCGGCATATAGGTATAGATGCCGCCGGCCAGCTTGCGGATCATGCCGGCGCGGGTCATCAGGCGGTGGCTGGCGACTTCGGCCTCGGCGGGGGCCTCTTTCAGGGTGTTCAGGTGGTAGGTGGATGCGCGCATATTTAAAGGTGGCTACAGATACGTATAATCGACCGTAATTGTATTGAATTCGGTGGGGGTGGCCCATGCTCGATCGTGAAGGCTACCGTCCCAATGTCGGCATTATTCTCGTCAACGGCAAAAACGAGGTCTTTTGGGGCAAGCGTATCCGGGAACACGCATGGCAGTTCCCGCAGGGCGGCATCAAGTACGGCGAAAGCCCGGTGCAGGCCATGTATCGCGAGCTCCACGAAGAAGTGGGCCTGAAGCCCGAACATGTCCGCATTTTGGGGCGCACACGCGACTGGCTGCGCTATAACGTACCTGATCACTTCGTCCGGCGCGAGTGGCGCGGCCACTATAAAGGCCAAAAACAGATCTGGTTCCTGTTGCGCCTGGTCGGCCGCGACTGCGACGTATGCCTGCGCGCCACGCAGCATCCGGAGTTCGACGCCTGGCGCTGGAGCCAATACTGGGTGCCGCTGGATGCGGTCATCGAGTTCAAGCGCGAGGTCTACACCCTGGCGCTGAACGAGCTTTCCGGCATCCTGTTCCGGCGCCAGCACGAAACCCGGTATCTGCGCCAGCGGGTCCATGGCCAGGGCCGCGCGGCCGATGGCCTGCCCGCCGAACCCGACGGCCATGCGCATATTGCTGGTTGAAGACGAGCTCGAAATGGCGTCGTGGCTGGTCCGGGCGCTGGCGCAAAGCGGTTTCACGCCCGACCACGCGCCGGACGCCCGCAGCGCCGAAGCCCTGATGGCCGCCAACGAATACGACGCCATCGTCATGGATCTGCGCCTGCCCGACAAGCACGGGCTGGTGGTGCTGCGCGACATGCGCGGCCGCGACGACCGCACGCCCGTGCTGCTGCTTACCGCCCAGGGCGCCCTGCAAGACCGCGTGCGCGGCCTGAACCTGGGCGCCGACGACTTCCTTACCAAGCCCTTCGCGCTCGAAGAACTCGAGGCGCGGGTGGCCGCGCTGGTGCGGCGCAGCCGGGGGCGGCAGTTTCCGCGCCTGCAGTGCGGATCGCTGGCCTACGATGGCGAAAGCCGCGCGTTCACGCTCGACGGCAACCTGCTGTTCCTGACCCCGCGCGAACATGCCGCCCTGGCCGCCCTGCTGACGCGCAGCGGCTACCCCGTCGACAAGGGCCAGCTGTTCGACAAGGTCTTTACCCAAGACAGCGAGGCCAGCCCGGACGCCATCGAAGTCGTGCTGCACCGCCTGCGCAAGAAGCTGGCCGGCAGCGACGTGCGCATCGTCACGGTGCGCGGCCTGGGCTACATGCTGGAAAGCAGTGCCAGTGAACCCGCCGGAACCTGAGCGATTCCGCTTTCCGCTGGTCGGCATCCGCACCCTGCTGATCACGCTGCTGCTGCCCGGCGTCATTTTGCTGCTGGTCATCGACAGTTGGAACGACTACCGCACCCTGGCCAGCATTACCAACGAAGCCTACGACAGCGCGCTGCTCGAACCGGCCCGGGTGCTGGAAAGCAGCATCGAGTTCGCGCCCGACGGCAACCTGGTCGTGGCCACGCCGGTCTATGCCCAGGTCATCCTCGAATCCAAGGCCGGCTTGCGCAAGTACTTCCGCATCGAAGAAATCGACCCGCCGTTGCCCGAGGGCGCCACCCAGGTGCCGCCGGCCGGCCGCACTGTGGCCGGCATGCCCGAACTGCCGCGCCCGCCCGCCTGGCCCTCGGCGCGCGGCGACCCGGTGTTTTTCAACAGCGTCTACCGCAATGATCCGGTGCGGGTCGTGGCGTTGCTGCGCGACCTGCATTACCGCGGCCAGCATCGCCAGGTGCTGGTGCTGGTGGCCGAAAGCATAGGGCGGCGCCTGCAGGCCGAAACCGCCGCGCGCCGCCAGGAACTGCTGCGCGATGCCCGCATGCTGGCGCTGGTGGCCATCCTGGTGTGGTGGGGCGTGGCCTGGTCGCTGCGGCCGCTGGCGCGGCTGCGCAACGACATCCGCGCGCGCCGGCCCGACGACCTCACGCCGCTGGACGCCACGCGCGTGCCCGGCGAAGTCATCCCGCTGGTCGAGGCTGTCAATTACCATGTGGCGCGGCACCGGCGCATGCTCGACGAGCAGTCCCAGTTCCTGGCCGACGCTTCGCACCAGCTGCGCACGCCGCTGGCCATCATGCTGACCCAGGCCCAATACGCCCTGCGCGAGCCCGATCCGCAGCGGGCCCGGGAAGGCTTGCGCGCCATTGTCGATCAGCTGGGGCGCACGCGCCGCCTGACCGAACAGCTGCTGTCGCTGGCGCATGCCAGCCAGGCCGACCCGACTCCCCGCCAACTGCTGGACCTGAACGAGGTCGCGCGCAGTGTGGTGCTGCAGTACCTGCCGTTGTCGCACGAAAAGCAGCAAGACCTGGGCTGGGCGGCCGCCTGCCAGGGCGGCGCGGCGGCCGGCCACCCCGCGGTGCCGGTGGTGGGCAGCGAGGTCGAACTGCACGAGGCCCTGTCCAACCTGGTGCACAACGCCATCCACTATGCGCCCGCCGGGGCGCGCATCACGGTATCCGTCGCGCGGCGCGGCGACCGGGCCGAGGTCGCCGTTTCCGACAACGGTCCGGGCATCGACGCCGTGGCGCGCGCCCGCGCATTCGCCCGTTTCGACCGCCTGGGGCCGGGCCGGGCCGCGGAGTCGCCGGGTTCGGGGCTGGGGCTGTCCATCGCGCTCGCCTACGCCCGCCGCAACGACGGCGATATCGAACTGCGCGACGGCGAGCCCAACGAGCAGGGCGGCATGGGCCTGGCGGCCGTGCTGTGGCTGCCGCTGGCCGATTCCGGCACGCCCGCCCCGTCCGGCGCCTCCGCCAATCCGGCCTGAGCTTGCGCGGCGCCGGTTACGCGGCGCCGTGCTCCATGCGTGCGTACATGCTGGGCAGCCGGTCCGAAATAAAGTCCAGCAAAGCCCGCACCGCCGGCGCCATGCCGCGCCGCGACGGATAAATGCAGTGCACGATGCCGGTGGGCGACAGCCAGTCGGGCAATATCTGCACCAGCTGGCCGCGCCGCACTTCTTCATAGGTAGCCACGGTGGGCAGCAGGGCGATGCCGCGGCCGCGCACCGCCGCCTCGGTCAGCACAATGAAATCGTTGCAGCACAGCTGTGGGCGCAGCGCCACCTGTATCTCTTCATCCTGCCGGTTGCGCAGCGGCCAGCGGACTTCCGACTGCGGGTCGCTGAAGCTGAGCGTCGTGTGCGCTGCCAGGTCTTGCGGGGTCTGGGGCGTGCCGTGGCGCTGCAGGTACGCCGGGCTGGCCACGATGCTGCTGCTGGCCATGCCCAGGTGCCTGACCACCAGCTCGGCATCCGTGTCCAGGCGGGTGCGCACCCGCAACGCCAGGTCCACCCCTTCGCGTATCAGATCCACCCGCCGATTGGTTGCCAGCACCTGCACCGAAATGGATGGCCAGGCGTCCAGAAACTCGGGCAGCAGGGGCGCCAGCATCTGCTGCGCAATGGCAATCGGGCAGCTCACCACTACCGGTCCGCCGGGCTGCTCCTGCAATTGGCGCATGGCGTCCTGGGCGGCCCGCGCCGAAGCGGTCATTTCGCGGCAGTAGTGCAGGTAGCGCTCGCCCGCCAGGGTCAACCGCAGGCGGCGGGTGGTACGCTGCAGCAGCCGCACGCCCAGGGTTTCTTCCAGCTGCGAAATCCGGCGCGACAGGCGCGACTTGGGGATATCGAGCGCCCGCGACGCGGCGCTGAAGCCGCCGTGCTCCACGATCTGGGAAAAATAGAACAAGTCATTCAGGTCTTGCATCGCGGATGGCTCCGGCTATTGTTCTGTTATTAGAACGAGTAGTTCATCATAACCGGGTTTATAGTTCTAATCGGCTTGACTACAGTGAGGCATGTCCACCGCGCCCACCGGGCGAAACTGGAGTCCCTCTATGAAAACCCTCGTCATTCTTTCTTCCATTCTCGGCGACCGCTCCAATTCGAAGCAACTGGCCGATCACCTCATCCAGCGCCTGCGCCAGGCCGAGCCTGGTGGCTCGATCAAGGTGCGCGATCTGGGCGCCGATCCCGTCCCCTATTTCGATGCCGCAACTGCCGGCGCGCTGTTCACGCCCGCCAGCGAGCGCACGGCCGAGCAGGCCGCCATCGCGGCCCGCAGCGACACCCTGGTGGCCGAACTGTTCGATGCCGATCGCATTGTGTTTGCCGTGCCGGTCTACAACTTCAGCCTGCCGGCCCAGTTCAAGAGCTACATCGACCACATCGCCCGCGCCGGCGTCACGTTCCGCTATACAGAGCAGGGCGTGCCCGAGGGCCTGCTCAAGAATAAGCAGGTGCTGGTGCTCAGCGCCCGCGGCGGCAAGGCCGAAGGCACGCCGGCCGACACCCTGACGCCCTACCTGACGCAGGTGCTGGGCTTCGTGGGGCTGGTCGATGTGGCTTTCATTTCCGCCGAAGGCATGGCGCTGGGCGAACTGGCCGCCCAAGAGGGGCTGGCCCTGGCCAGGCAGCGCATCGACGCGCTGCTGGCGGGCGCGCCGCGGCAACTGGCGGCCTGAAGCCGCCCGGCGGCCCGGCGGCAGCATAGGGGCCGGCCCGCGCCGGGCCGGCCCGCGCCGGGCCGGCCGGCAGCTCAGTCGCGCAGGCGGGCGATCAGGCTGGACGTATCCCAGCGCCCGCCGCCCATTTTCTGCACGTCGCCGTAGAACTGGTCCACCAGCGCCGTCAACGGCAGCCGGGCCCCGTTGTTGCGGGCTTCGGCCAGCACCAGGCCCAGGTCCTTGCGCATCCAGTCCACGGCGAAGCCGAAGTCGAACTTGTCGTCCACCATGGTGCTGCCGCGGTTCTCCATCTGCCAGCTCTGGGCCGCCCCCTTGCTGATCACGTCCAGCACCAGCTTCATGTCCAGCTCGGCCGCCTGCCCGAAGGCAATGGCCTCGGACAGCCCCTGCACGATGCCGGCAATGCAGATCTGGTTGACCATCTTGGCCAGCTGGCCTGCGCCGGGCGCGCCCACGCGAGTCACGGCGCGGCCATAGGCCTGGGCCACCGGCTTGACGGCCTCGAAGACCTGCGGCTCGCCGCCGCACATCACCGTCAGCACGCCGTTGACCGCGCCGGCCTGGCCGCCCGAGACCGGCGCGTCGACGAATTGCAGGCCCTGCTCGCGGGCCAGGGCGTACAGCTCGCGCGCCACATCGGCCGATGCCGTGGTGTGGTCCACGAAGATCGCGCCCGACGCCATGCCGGCGAACGCGCCATCTTCACCCAGCACGACGCTGCGCAGATCGTCATCGTTGCCCACGCAGGCAAACACGATCTGCGCGCCCGCCGCGGCCTCGCGCGGGGTGGCCGCGCTTTTCCCGCCGAATTCGGCGGCCCAGGCCTGCGCCTTGGCGGGGGTGCGGTTGTAGACAGTGACCTCGTGGCCGGCTCGCGCCAAGTGGCCCGCCATGGGCAGGCCCATGACGCCCAGGCCAAGGAAAGCGACTTTCTGGGACACGACCTTGTCGTAGTCCCTGGAACCGATGGATGCCATGCAGAGTCTCCGGGTTGAGCAGTGGGGAAACCTGAACGTTACCGCAATCGCCCGGCGCCGCGGTGAAAACCGTGCCCGGAAAAAGAAAAGTGCCCGACTCCCCGGGGGAGTCGGGCACTTTGCGCGAAGGTGTTTCGCGGGCCGGTGCCAGGCTCCCGCAGGGCGCCCGGTACCGACGCCGCGCGTCAGTCTTCCTCTACGAATGTCTCTTCGCGCTTCTTGCGGATCGACGGCAGGGCCACCAGCACCACCAGGCCCACCGCCACGGCCAGCAGCGAGGCCGACAGGGGGCGGTCGACGAAGGTGAAGAAGTCGCCGCGCGACAGCAGCAGGGCGCGCCGGAAGTTTTCCTCCATCATGGGGCCCAGCACCAGGCCCAGCAGCAGCGGGGCGCCTTCGCACTTCAGTTTCGACCACACGTACCCCACCACGCCGAAGATGGCGGTGGTGAAGATGTCGAAGGTGTTGTAGTTCAGCGAATACACGCCGATCGTGCAGAACACCAGAATGGCCGGGAACAGGATGCGGTAAGGCACCTTCAGCAGCTTGACCCACAGGCCGATCAGCGGCAGGTTCAGCACCACCAGCATCAGGTTGCCGATCCACATCGAGGCGATCAGGCCCCAGAACAGGTCCGGGTGGCTGGTCATGACCTGCGGGCCGGGCTGGATGTTGTGGATGGTCATGGCGCCGACCATCAGCGCCATCACGGCGTTGCCCGGGATGCCCAGGGTAAGCAGCGGAATGAACGAAGTCTGCGCGGCCGCGTTGTTGGCCGATTCCGGGCCGCCCAGGCCGGCCGGATGGCCCTTGCCGAAGCGCTCGGGGTTTTTCGAGATCTTCTTTTCCAGCGTGTACGACGCAAACGACGACAGCACCGCGCCGCCGCCCGGCAGGATGCCCAGCATCGAGCCCAGAATCGTGCCGCGCACCGCGGCCGGGGCCGCTTCGCGGAATTCCTGCTTGTTGGGGTACAGCGAGCCGATCTTGTCGGTAATGTCGACGCGGTTCTCTTTCTGCTCCAGGTTGGTCATGATTTCGGCGAAGCCGAACACGCCCATGGCCACGATGGCGAAGTCGATGCCGTCCTGCAGTTCGGGGATGCCGAAGTCGTAGCGGGCCACGCCCGAGTTGACGTCGGTGCCCACCATGCCCAGCAGCAGGCCCAGGATGATCATGGCGATCGCCTTGGGCAGCGAGCCCGAGGCCAGCACCACGGCGCCCACCAGGCCCAGGGTCATCAGCGAGAAGTATTCGGCCGGGCCGAACTTGAACGCGACTTCGGCCAGCGGGGGCGCAAACCCGGCCAGCAGCAGCGTGGCCACGCAACCGGCGAAGAACGAACCCAGCGCGGCGATGGCCAGCGCGGCGCCCGCCCGCCCGTTGCGCGCCATCTGGTGCCCGTCCAGCACGGTCACCACGGCCGAGGTCTCGCCCGGCAGCGCCACCAGGATGGCGGTGGTAGACCCGCCGTACTGCGCGCCGTAATAAATACCCGCCAGCATGATCAGGCCGGCCACCGGGGGCAGCACGTACGTGATCGGCAGCAGCATCGCGATGGTGGGAACCGGGCCGATCCCCGGCAGCACGCCGATCAGCGTGCCCAGAACGCAGCCCAGCAGGGCGTACAGCAGGTTTTCGGGCGTGAACGCCACCGAGAAACCCAGCATCAGGTGATCAAACAATTCCATGGCCGTTCACTCCTCAGTTCAAGCCCAGAAACGACGGCCACAGCGGGAAAATCAGCCCCAGCCCCTTGACGAACGCCAGGTACGAGAACACCACCAGGAACACCCCGTTGGCGGCGGCGACTTTGAAGTTGAACTCGTGGCTGGCCAGGCTGCTTGCCACCACCAGCACGAAGACCGAGATGTAGATGCCCAGCAGCTTCAGGATCAGGCCGTACAGAATGACCGAGCCGATCACCAGGAAGGTGATGCGCCAATCGAATTTCTCCACGTGGGTCTCGGTCGCGTTCTTCGACAGCGAACCGAGCAGCACAATGGCGCCCAATATGGCCAGGACCAGTCCCAGCGCGAAGGGAAAATATCCCGGTCCCATCCGGGCGGCGGTACCCATCTGGTAGCTCGCCGCTTTCCAGGAGAATCCCAGGCCCAGGGCGATGAACATCACCCCCGACCAGAAATCCTGCCGATTGCGTAGCTGCATGGTCTACTCCTATTTACAGCATGTGAGTTGAAGCTCGGCCCATTGCGGGCGGGCACAAAAAAAGGCACTTGGATATGCCGCTTGTTCTTGTGGAATCGAGGAGGCGCCTTTTGGGCAGCGCGCATGGTAGCGAAGGGGCATGGGCCTGCAAACCCGCGCCATCGGCCGCGCAGATGGGGTTTTCCCTAGAACGGGCGTCCAAGTTGTAACCCCGGGCTCGAACCGGCCCGAAATGAAAGCAAAGTGAAAGTAAATAGAAAGACGGGCGAAAGCCGCCACAAGCGCGCCGGACGATTTATTCTTCTGGTTGGCTGTTCCGTGCGTCCGGCCAAGTCCTACCGAATATTGCCGTGTTTCTCACGTTGCGTGCGGCCGCCCGGCCAGCGCGCGGATGGTTTACGATAGCGCCCATGCTGCAAGACCTCGACCAACTCGCCGCCCGTATCGGGCAACTGGTGCAACGCACCCGGCAACTCCATGCCGAGCGCGACGCGTTGCGTGTCCGCCTGAGCCAAAGCGAATCCGGCCAGCGCGCGCTCGAACAGCGCTGCGCCGAACACCAGGCTGAAATCCAGGCCCTGCAGGCCAAGCTGCAAGAGCACGACGGCGCCGTGACCGGCATGCTCGCCGAGGCCCGCCAAACCGAATCCGGCCTGCGCGAGCAGCTCGCCCGCGCCACGGCCGATTGCCAGGCGCTCGAAAGCCGCGCCAGCGCCCGCGAAGCCGAATTGCAGGGCAGCCTCAACGCCCGCGACACCGATCTGCAGCGCCTGCGCGTGGCCGCGGCCGCCGCGCGCGAGCGCATCGATACCGTGCTGGCCCGCCTGCCCGGCGCACCCACCGGAGAGCAACCCTGATGGAACGCGTCGATGTCACCATTCTGGGGCGCGACTACTCGCTCGCCTGCTCCACCGAAGAAAAGCCCGCCCTGATGGCCGCCGTGCGCCACGTCGACCAGCTCATGCTGCGCATCCAGGGCTCGGGCAAGGTTTCCAGCAACGAACGCATCGCCGTCATGGCGGCGCTGCAGGTGGCCAGCGAACTGCTGGCCATGAAAGCGCCCGATGGACCACTGGGAGGTTTGGCGGTCGGCGACTTCAAGCGTAGAATTGAAGACATGAATTCCCT
This sequence comes from Bordetella petrii, assembly GCF_017356245.1. Lineage (NCBI taxonomy): Bacteria > Pseudomonadati > Pseudomonadota > Betaproteobacteria > Burkholderiales > Alcaligenaceae > Bordetella > Bordetella petrii. Next base: position 974,919 of record NZ_JAFMZZ010000001.1, on the reverse strand, counting down.
GCTCGACGATGCCCTGTCGGGGCAGGAAAAATTGTTGTAGGGCGCAAGCCCCCGGCGTGTCGGTATCACGCGATGGTTTTCAGTTTGTCCCTGCCGTGTTCGTGACTTGGCCATACATTCTCTGAACCTATGTCTTATGGCATATTGGTTGCGCGAATGGTGAGCTGGAGCGCTTGTCTCATCGCAGATGAACCCGACGCTCAACGGAACGCGACCACCTTGAACCTCACGGTTCGAGATGCCGGCCTAGACGGCACAGGTGGGGCATCTCTTCCGGCGGGCCTGCTTCGCGCAGGTCCGCGCCGGATGTCTTACCCTCCTTCCCATCCCCCTACAGGCTTGCCATGATGCACTCCCATCCCGTGCTTTCATTGAACCGGATCGCGGCCGCCTGCTGCGCCGCATTGGCCCTGGCGGCGGCGCAGCCGGCGCTGGCGCAGCAGCACCCGCCACAGGCACCGCAGTCCGAAGAGGCCGGCGCGCACGCGCCCGAGCTGACGCTGCAGGCGTCCGCCTCGTCCGATGTGCAGCAAGACACGGTGCGCATCACGCTGGCCGCCGAGCTCGAGGCCGCCTCGCAGGCCGCGGCCGGCAAGGCCCTCACGGCGGCGCTCGACGAGGCCGTCAAGCGGGCCGAGGGCGCCAAGGGCGTGGAAGTGCGCACGGGCGGCTACAACGTCTGGCCCAACACCAACGAGAAAGGCAAAATCCAGAACTGGCGCGGCCGGGGCGAGATCACCCTCGAATCCAAAGACTTCGCCGCCGCCTCGGCGCTGGCGTCCAGGCTGGCCGACAAGACCGCCATTGCCCAGATCAGCTTCCTGCTGTCGCGCGAAGCCCGCGAAGCTGAAGAGCGCAAGCTGCTCAGCCAGGCCGCCCAGGCCTTCCGCGACCGCGCCCTGGCCGCGGCCACCGCGTTCGGCTTCAGCGGCTACCGCGTGCGCAACCTGGAACTCAGCGGCGGCGGTTCGCCCACGCCGGTGCCGCGCCCCATGGGCATGCAGATGATGGCCAAGAGCAGCAGGGCCGAAGCGGCCGACGTGCCCCTCGAAGCCGGCAAGGTCACCGTCAGTATTTCCGTCAACGGGACGGTCGCCTTGCACTGAACACGTACAGGCCGATTCCCAGCGCCACCATGGGCAGGGACAGCCACTGTCCCATGCTCATGCCGCCGGCCAGCAGGCCCAGGAAGTTGTCCGGCTCGCGGGTGAACTCCACCAGAAAGCGGAACGTGCCGTAGCCGATCAGGAACAGCGCGCTTACTTGCCCCGTGGGGCGCGGCCGGGCCGAAAACCACCACAGCAGGGCAAACAGCACAATGCCTTCCAGCCCCAGCTCGTACAGCTGCGACGGGTGGCGCGGCACCCCATCGCCCGACTGCGGGAACACCATCGCCCACGGCACGTCGGTGGGGCGGCCCCACAATTCGCCATTGATGAAATTGCCCAGCCGGCCCGCGCCCAGGCCCAGCGGAATCAAGGGCGCGATGAAGTCGCTGACGGTGAAGAAAGACAGCCCCTTCTTGCGCGCGAACAGCAGCATCACCAGGATCACCCCGATCAGGCCGCCATGGAACGACATGCCGCCTTCCCACAGGTACAGGATTTCCAGGGGGTGCGCCAGGTAATAGCCCGGCTTGTAGAACAGCACATAGCCCAGCCGTCCGCCCAGCACCACGCCCAGCACGCTGTAGAAAATCAGGTCTTCCAGGTCGCGCGGCTGCAGCGCCGGCGTATGGCCGCGCGCCAGGCGCATGCGGCCCAGCGCATAGACCAGCGCAAAACCCACCAGGTACATCAGCCCGTACCAGTGGATGGCCAGGGGCCCGATGCGCAGGGCGATGGGATCGAATTCGGGATAGTGCAGCATATTCCGCCACGCAGAAAAAGATTGGGTCGATAATAACCGGCGAACGTGTCGCCACACAGCGACGGGCGGCCGGCCGCCGCGCAGGCCGCGCAACACTCCGGAGACAGACCATGCCGAACAACGAACGTTCACGCCACATCACGCACGGGGTCGCCCGCGCGCCCAACCGGGCCATGTATTATGCGCTGGGCTACCAGGAAGCCGATTTCGACAACCCCATGATCGGCGTGGCCAACGGCCATTCCACCATTACGCCTTGCAACAGCGGCCTGCAGCGCCTGGCCGACGCGGCCATCGACGCCGTGCGCGCGGCCCGCGCCAATCCGCAGGTGTTCGGCACGCCCACCATTTCCGACGGCATGTCCATGGGCACCGAGGGCATGAAATACTCGCTGGTGTCGCGCGAAGTCATCGCCGACTGTATCGAGACCGCCGTGCAGGGCCAGTGGATGGACGGTGTGGTGGTCATCGGCGGCTGCGACAAGAACATGCCCGGCGGCATGATCGCCCTGGCCCGCATGAACGTGCCGGGCATCTACGTCTATGGCGGCACCATCAAGCCGGGCCGCTACCAGGGGCGGGATCTCACTATCGTGTCGGTGTTCGAGGCCGTCGGCGAGTTCACCATGGGCCGCATGCCCCAGGAAGACTTCCGGCAGATCGAGAAATGCGCCATTCCCGGCTCGGGCTCATGCGGCGGCATGTATACCGCCAACACCATGAGCTCCGCCTTCGAGGCCATGGGCATGAGCCTGCCGTATTCCAGCACCATGGCCAATGAAGACGACGAAAAAGTCGCCTCGGCCGCCGAATCCGCGCGCGTGCTGGTCGATGCGGTGCGGCGCGGCGTGCGCCCGCGCGACATCATCACGCGCGAATCCATCGAGAACGCCGTGTCGGTCATCATGGCCACGGGCGGCTCCACCAACGCGGTGCTGCATTTCCTGGCCATTGCCCATGCCGCCGAAGTCGAATGGACCATCGACGACTTCGAACGCATCCGCCGCCGCGTGCCGGTCATCTGCGACCTGAAGCCGTCCGGCCGCTACGTGGCCACCGACCTGCACCGGGCCGGCGGCATTCCGCAAGTCATGAAGCTGTTGCTCGATGCCGGCCTGCTGCATGGCCACTGCATGACCATCACCGGCAAGACCATCGCCGAGACACTGGCCGGCGTGCCCGCCGCGCCACCGGCCGGACAGGACATCATCCTGCCCATTGACCGCGCCCTGTACCCGCAAGGCCACCTGGCCATCCTCAAGGGCAACCTGTCGCCCGAAGGGTGCGTGGCCAAGATCACCGGCCTGAAGAATCCCGTCATCACCGGTCCGGCGCGCGTGTTCGATTCCGAAGACGACGCCATGGCCGCCATCATGGAACAGCGCATCCAGGCCGGCGACGTCGTGGTCATCCGCTACGAAGGTCCCAAAGGCGGGCCCGGCATGCGCGAAATGCTGGCGCCCACTTCGGCGCTGGTGGGGCAGGGGCTGGGCGAAAGCGTCGGCCTCATTACCGACGGCCGCTTCTCGGGTGGCACCTGGGGCATGGTGGTGGGCCATGTCGCGCCCGAGGCCTACGTGGGCGGCCCCATTGCCCTGATCCGCGAAGGCGATTCGGTTACCATCGACGCTCACCAATTATTGTTGCAGCTCAATATTTCTGACGATGAAATGGCGGCGCGCCGCAAAGCCTGGGTTCAGCCTCAGCCGCGGTACACGCGCGGCGTGCTCGCCAAATTCGGCAAGCTGGCCGGCACCGCCAGCCGTGGGGCAGTTACCGATGCATTTGAAGCGTAGTCTGGCGGCGCTGGCCGCCTGCGGCCTGTGGGCCGCCTTGCCGGCGCAGGCTGGCGCCCAGGAACAGGTCGACGGCGCGGCCCTGGCGCAGCGCAAGGCCTGCATGGCCTGTCACCAGGTCGACAGCAAGCGGGTCGGCCCGCCGCTGCGCAGCGTGGCCGAGCGCTACGCGGGCCAGGGCGACGCCATGGTCCAGTACCTGGCGGGCAAGATCCGTTCGGGGGGCCGCGGCGCCTGGGGCGCGGTGCCCATGCCGGCGCAATCCCAGGTCAGCGAAGACGAGGCGCGGCAGCTGGCGCAATGGATCCTGTCGCTGCCGCCCGCCAAATCCGAATAACCATGCCGGCGGCCCGGCACAGGGCCGCCCCTGAACAAGGAACACAGATGCCGGAACAATCTTCCAGGAACGCCAATCAGGTTGCCGTGCTGGGCGGCGGCTGCTTCTGGTGCGTCGAGGCCGTGCTGGCCGATTTGCGCGGGGTCGTCAGCGTCCAGCCCGGCTACAGCGGCGGCCATGTCGACCATCCCACCTACGAGCAGGTGTGCGGCAAGCAGACCGGCCACGTTGAAGTCGCCCGCGTCGAGTTCGACCCGGCCGAGCTTTCGTACAGCGAACTGCTGCGGGTGTTCTTCGCCACCCACGACCCCACCACGCCGGGCCGCCAGGGCAACGATGTCGGCCCGCAGTACGAGTCCACCATATTCTGGCAAGACGACGCACAGCGCCAGCAGGCCCAGGCCGTCATGGCCGAGGTAGAGGCGCAGCGCATCTACGATGCGCCCCTGGTCACGCAGCTGCGCGAGCCGGCCACCTTCTGGCCGGCCGAAGACTACCATCGCAACTATTTCGCCCAGCATCCCGAGCAGGGCTATTGCCAGTTCGTCATCGCGCCCAAGGTCGCCAAGTTCCGCAAGCAGTTCCGCGACCGCCTGGCGCGCTGACGCCGCGCTCCGGGCAAGCGGCGCGGCCTTGGCCGCGCGGCGGCGCAATGGCGGGAACGCCAGGCGTCGCCGCGGCATCTAATGCGGCATATCCTCGAATTATCCGGGGCAGGAGCTGCGGACATGTCACTGACCTTGCTGAAGCACGCCGGCGCGGCGTCGGCCGACGCCGAGCTCGCCGCGCGCATTGCCCACGGCGACGGCGAGGCGCTGCAGGTGCTGATGCGGCGCTGCAACCAGACCCTGTACCGCACGGCCCGCAGCATTCTGCGCAATGACGCCGATGCCGAAGACGCGGTACAGGAAGCCTATTTCAAGGCCTACCGCGTCATGGGCACGTTCCGCGGCGACGCCTCGCTGGCCACCTGGCTGGTGCGCATCGTGATCAACGAATCGAAACAGCGCCTGCGCCAGCGCGAGCGCCGGCTGCGCCCGGTCGCGTTCGACGATCTCCGGGCCGCCGGCCCGGATCTGCCGGAGAACAGCATGTACGAAGCCGCCAGCGGGCCGCTGCCCGAGCAGATCGTGCTGCAGGCGCAGACGCGCAGGCTGCTCGAATCCCGGATCGACCAGCTGCCCGACACATTCCGCACGGTGTTCATGCTGCGGGCCGTCGAAGAAATGACGGTCGAAGAAGTCGCCGACTGCCTGGACATCCCCTGCGCCACAGTGCGCACTCGCTACTTCAGGGCCCGCGCGCTGCTGCGCAAGGCGCTCGAGCGCGACATGGCCGCCGGCCTGGGCGGGGCATTCTCATTTGCCGGCGATCGCTGCGATCGCATCGTCGCCGCCGTCATGGCGCGGCTCGGCCCCGGGGCCGGCCACCGCTGATTTTTCCCACCACCGGAGGTTCATCATGTCGTTTCTTGCGATAGAAGCGTGTACGCGCGCGCCCGGAGCCCGGCGCGCATTCCTGGGCCAGAGCGGGCTGCTGCTGTCCGGCGCCGCCATTGCCCTGCTGGCCGGCCGCGATGCGCTGGCCAAGGGCTCGGCGGCGCAGGAGTCCGATGTGCGCATTCTGAACACCGCCCTGGGCGCCGAGCTCGAAGCGATCGCCGCCTACCAGGTAGGAGCCGAGAGCGGCCTGCTGCAGAAACCCGCCCTGGGCCTGGCCCTGTCGTTCCAGGGGCACCACAAGGCCCATGCCGATCTACTTGCCAAGACCATCGCCTCGCTCGGCGGCAAGCCTGTCGCCGCGAAAGACAAGTACGTTTTTCCCACCAGCACGCTGAAATCTCAGGCCGACGTGCTGCGCTTCGCCGCCACCCTGGAAAAAGGCGCGGTCAGCGCCTACCTGGGAGCCGTGCCGGTGTTCGGCAATCGCGATCTGGCCAAGGCGGCGGCCAGCATCCTGGGCGACGAGGCCATGCACTGGGCCGTCCTGCGCCACGCGCTGGGTGAAGATCCGGTGCCGGCGGCTTTCGTGGCATGAACAGGCGCATCGCCGCGGCAGGCTGCCTGGCGGGGGCGGCGCTGGCATGGGCCGCGGCATGGGCCGGCCCCGCGACGGACGCGGATCCCGCGGCGGCGGCCGCCACCCCCCGCATCGGCGATGCCAGGCGCGGCCAATCGATCTACGACCGCTGCCTGGCTTGCCACGCGCTGGCCTATGACCGCACAGGCCCGCGCCACTGCGGGCTGTTCGGGCGGCGCGCCGGCACGGTGCCGGGGTTTGCCTATTCCAGCGCCATGAAGCAGTCGGGCATCATCTGGAACGAGCAGACCCTGGATGTTTTCCTGAAGAATCCGCTGGCGGCGGTGCCCGGCACATCCATGGGATATGCCGGCATTGCCGATGCCCAGGAACGCGCGGATCTCATCGCCTATCTGAAGCAGGCGCCCGCGTGCCCGCCCTGAGGCGCGCACGCGGCGGCGTCATTCGACCGTCTTGACGACGCCGCGCCGCATCTGGTCCAGCTCGATGGATTCGAACAGGGCCTTGAAGTTGCCTTCGCCGAAGCCGTCGTTGCCCTTGCGCTGGATGATCTCGAAAAAAATCGGGCCGATCTGGTTTTCGGTGAAGATCTGCAGCAGCAGCCCGCCGCCGGGCGCGCCGTCGAGCAGGATGCGGTTTTGCTGCAGGCGCGCCACGTCTTCGCCATGGTTGGGCAGGCGGCGGTCCAGCAGCTCGTAGTACGTATCCGGCGTGTCCAGAAAGCTCACCCCGCTGCGGCGCAGGGCTTCCACCGTGGCGTAGATATCCTCGGTGGCCAGGGCGATGTGCTGGATGCCCTCGCCGCGGTACAGGTCCAGGTATTCCTGGATCTGGCCTTTTTCTTCAGTGCCTTCTTCATTGATGGGGATGCGGATGTTGCCGCAGGGCGAGGTCATTGCCTTCGACTTCACGCCCGTTACCTTGCCTTCGATGTCGAAATAGCGGATCTCGCGGAAATTGAACAGGCGCTCATAGAATTCCGACCATTCCGCCATGCGGCCCTTGTGCACGTTGTGGGTCAGATGGTCCACCAGCGTCAGGCCCGCGCCGGCGTGCGTCAGGTCGCTGGCGGCGGTCTGCACGTCCAGCGGCTCGAAGTCCACGTCGTAGATGCTGATGTCGCCGATGCCGCCATGGCCGTTCTTGCCGCGCCAGCGGTCCACCAGGTAGATCAGCGAATCGCCGATACCCTTGATGGCGGGAATGTTCAGCTCCATGGGGCCGCTGTGCGAGTCGAAGCCCCAGGCGCCCAGTTCCAGCGCGCGCTTGTAGGCGCGGGCGGCGTCCTGCACGCGAAAGCCAATGGCGCAGATCGACGGGCCGTGCAGCCGGGCAAAGCGCTGCGCAAACGAATCCGGCTCGGCGTTGATCAGGAAATTCACGCCGCCCTGCCGGTACAGCGTCACATCTTTGTGGCGGTGCCGGGCAATCGCCTTGAAGCCCAGCGTTTCGAACACCTTGCGCAGCGCGGCCGGGTCCGGCGCGGCGTATTCGATGAACTCGAACCCGGCGGTTCCCATGGGGTTGTCCCAAGTCTGGAAAGTGTTGCTCATGGCGGCGCTCCTTGTCTCGTCGTTCGTGTGACTCGGAAATTCAAGTCTAGGACGGAGATTGTAGGCAGCATAGGCCGGCAGGAGATTGCAAATCTGCCCTGATGAAGCACAAGTTGGGCAATAATATTGCTCGATTTATTTTGATTGGGAATAAAAATGGCCGAACTAGACCTGGATCGGACAGATCGCAGAATTCTGGCCGAATTGCAGCGCGACGGCCGCCTCAGCAACCAGGAGCTGGCCGACCGCGTGTCGCTGTCGCCCAGTCCCTGCCTGCGGCGCGTGCGCCGGCTCGAAGAGCGCGGCTATATCAAGCGTTATGTCGCCCTGGTCGATGCCGAAAAAGTGGGGCTCGGCCTGCTGGCCTACGTGTCCATCCGCCTGGACAAGCATGTGGGCGGCAGCCATGCGCCCATGGGCGAATTCGCCCGCGACGTGCAGCGCTGGCCCGAGGTGGTCGAGTGCTATGCCATGTCTGGCGACATGGACTACCTGCTGCGGGTGCAGGTGGCCGACCTGGCCCATTTCTCCAGCTTCGCCATGGATACGCTGATGCGCCATCCCGCCGTCGTGGACATGAAGTCCTACTTCGCCCTGCAGCAGATCAAGGAAACCACTGAGTTGCGCCTATAAGAAGCGGCCCGACAGAAGCGGCCGGGCGGGTCTTGGGGCAGTGCTGTCCCCGTTTATTTTGAACGTTTCAAAAAATAGTGTCGCAGCTGGCGTCACACGTCTGTCATCTATGCTATAGTCTCGCTCCTTCGCTGCCGGGATGGCGGGTTTATCCAGGTAGGGGGCCGTGGTGTTGGTGCGCGGCGGCGGGTGCGGGGCCTTCGGGCGTTGTTGCACAAGCTGCAAAAATCGTGCTAATATTTCGGGCTTCGCAGTTGGCAATACAGTTCGGGTTAACCCTTACAAATTGCGGGCTGGCGAGGCAAGGTAGGAAGGAAGCGAGGATGTCGAAGCGGCGCAGCCGATTTGACAGGGTTCAAAAAAGGCCCCATAATCTCGTTTCTGTGCTGAACGAACTGCGAAGCGGGGTTCGGCACGAAGCGGTACCTGTTCTTTAACAACGAAACAACCGATAAGTGTGGGCGCTTGAGTGATGCGGCCCGCGGCGCGCTTGGCAACAAGGGTGCTGCAAGCCAAAGAGAAATCAGGCGCTCGCATGAAAGTGAAGTACCAAGAATGTCAAACAGAGATGTTGGCTCATTCAAGGAACCTCATTTTCTTTGAGCGAAGTGCCATTGCTGAGGCAGTGGTGCGCGAACTACAGAGATTGAACTGAAGAGTTTGATCCTGGCTCAGATTGAACGCTAGCGGGATGCTTTACACATGCAAGTCGAACGGCAGCGCGGACTTCGGTCTGGCGGCGAGTGGCGAACGGGTGAGTAATGTATCGGAACGTGCCCAGTAGCGGGGGATAACTACGCGAAAGCGTAGCTAATACCGCATACGCCCTTATGGGGAAAGCGGGGGACCTTCGGGCCTCGCACTATTGGAGCGGCCGATATCGGATTAGCTAGTTGGTGGGGTAAAGGCTCACCAAGGCGACGATCCGTAGCTGGTTTGAGAGGACGACCAGCCACACTGGGACTGAGACACGGCCCAGACTCCTACGGGAGGCAGCAGTGGGGAATTTTGGACAATGGGGGCAACCCTGATCCAGCCATCCCGCGTGTGCGATGAAGGCCTTCGGGTTGTAAAGCACTTTTGGCAGGAAAGAAACGGCTCTGGTTAATACCTGGGGCAACTGACGGTACCTGCAGAATAAGCACCGGCTAACTACGTGCCAGCAGCCGCGGTAATACGTAGGGTGCAAGCGTTAATCGGAATTACTGGGCGTAAAGCGTGCGCAGGCGGTTCGGAAAGAAAGATGTGAAATCCCAGGGCTTAACCTTGGAACTGCATTTTTAACTACCGGGCTAGAGTGTGTCAGAGGGAGGTGGAATTCCGCGTGTAGCAGTGAAATGCGTAGAGATGCGGAGGAACACCGATGGCGAAGGCAGCCTCCTGGGATAACACTGACGCTCATGCACGAAAGCGTGGGGAGCAAACAGGATTAGATACCCTGGTAGTCCACGCCCTAAACGATGTCAACTAGCTGTTGGGGCCTTCGGGCCTTGGTAGCGCAGCTAACGCGTGAAGTTGACCGCCTGGGGAGTACGGTCGCAAGATTAAAACTCAAAGGAATTGACGGGGACCCGCACAAGCGGTGGATGATGTGGATTAATTCGATGCAACGCGAAAAACCTTACCTACCCTTGACATGTCTGGAATGCCGAAGAGATTTGGCAGTGCTCGCAAGAGAACCGGAACACAGGTGCTGCATGGCTGTCGTCAGCTCGTGTCGTGAGATGTTGGGTTAAGTCCCGCAACGAGCGCAACCCTTGTCATTAGTTGCTACGAAAGGGCACTCTAATGAGACTGCCGGTGACAAACCGGAGGAAGGTGGGGATGACGTCAAGTCCTCATGGCCCTTATGGGTAGGGCTTCACACGTCATACAATGGTCGGGACAGAGGGCTGCCAACCCGCAAGGGGGAGCCAATCCCAGAAACCCGATCGTAGTCCGGATCGCAGTCTGCAACTCGACTGCGTGAAGTCGGAATCGCTAGTAATCGCGGATCAGCATGTCGCGGTGAATACGTTCCCGGGTCTTGTACACACCGCCCGTCACACCATGGGAGTGGGTTTTACCAGAAGTAGTTAGCCTAACCGCAAGGGGGGCGATTACCACGGTAGGATTCATGACTGGGGTGAAGTCGTAACAAGGTAGCCGTATCGGAAGGTGCGGCTGGATCACCTCCTTTAAGAGCTGGCTGTTATTGCTTGAAGCGTCCACGCTTATCGGTTGTTTGTATGTGTAGCTGGGATCGGTTGTGAGCGTGGGTGAGAGGGGAATGCCTCCCTGAGCCGCAATCCTGACTGCTGATCCGAAGAGGGTTTTTTGGGTCTGTAGCTCAGTCGGTTAGAGCACCGTCTTGATAAGGCGGGGGTCGTTGGTTCGAATCCAACCAGACCCACCAGGTATCGCGATGCGGAGGATCCGTGTTGGGGTATGGGGGTGTAGCTCAGCTGGGAGAGCGCCTGCTTTGCAAGCAGGATGTCATCGGTTCGATCCCGTTCACCTCCACCATTGAGCCCAGAGGCCAACGCGTAGGGTTGCGAGTCAGTCTTACGCGTTGGGTTTTGCCCAATGAAGCTATACGAGTTCTTTAACAATTTGGAAGAAGCACAACGAAAGTGTGTTCATGAAGTAGCCGGGTGCGCCTGGTGAATATGAGCACGGGTTGTGATTGCATAGATTTAGTTCCAAGTTCTCAAGGTCTGATCGAAGGATGATCAGAGCTGCTTTGAAACTTATGAACGGCACAAACGCGAAACATATCAGCGTCCTATAAGACGGTAGTGTTATAGGATCAAGCGACTAAGTGCATATGGTGGATGCCTTGGCGATCACAGGCGATGAAGGACGTGGTAGCCTGCGAAAAGCTGCGGGGAGCTGGCAAACAAGCTTTGATCCGCAGATGTCCGAATGGGGAAACCCACCGCGTAAGCGGTATCCCACACTGAATCCATAGGTGTGCGGAGGCGAACCGGGTGAACTGAAACATCTCAGTAACTCGAGGAACAGACATCAACCGAGATTCCGAAAGTAGTGGCGAGCGAAATCGGAAGAGCCTTTACGATTTAGCAGATCAGGTAGTCGAACGGAATGGAAAGTCCGGCCGTAGCAGGTGATAGCCCTGTAGACGAAATCTGGTTTGTGGAACTAGGCGTAAGAGAAGTAGGGCGGGACACGTGAAATCCTGTCTGAAGATGGGGGGACCATCCTCCAAGGCTAAATACTCGTGATCGACCGATAGTGAACCAGTACCGTGAGGGAAAGGCGAAAAGAACCCCGGAAGGGGAGTGAAATAGATCCTGAAACCGTATGCATACAAACAGTCGGAGCCTCTTAATGGGGTGACGGCGTACCTTTTGTATAATGGGTCAGCGACTTACATTCAGTGGCGAGCTTAACCGAATAGGGAAGGCGTAGCGAAAGCGAGTCCGAATAGGGCGAATCAGTCGCTGGGTGTAGACCCGAAACCAGATGATCTACCCATGGCCAGGTTGAAGGCACGGTAACACGTGCTGGAGGACCGAACCCACTAGTGTTGAAAAACTAGGGGATGAGCTGTGGATAGGGGTGAAAGGCTAAACAAATCTGGAAATAGCTGGTTCTCTCCGAAAACTATTTAGGTAGTGCCTCAAGTATGACTGCGGGGGGTAGAGCACTGTTATGGCTAGGGGGTCATGGCGACTTACCAAACCATGGCAAACTCCGAATACCCGCAAGTCCAGCTTGGGAGACAGAGCACCGGGTGCTAACGTCCGGACTCAAGAGGGAAACAACCCAGACCGCCAGCTAAGGTCCCGAATTATCGCTAAGTGGGAAACGAAGTGGGAAGGCATAGACAGTCAGGAGGTTGGCTTAGAAGCAGCCATCCTTTAAAGAAAGCGTAATAGCTCACTGATCGAGTCGTCCTGCGCGGAAGATGTAACGGGGCTCAAGCGATAAACCGAAGCTGCGGGTGTGTACTTTTAGTACACGCGGTAGGAGAGCGTTCTGTAAGCCTGCGAAGGTGGCTTGTAAAGGCTGCTGGAGGTATCAGAAGTGCGAATGCTGACATGAGTAGCGATAAAGGGGGTGAAAAGCCCCCTCGCCGTAAGTCCAAGGTTTCCTGCGCAACGTTCATCGGCGCAGGGTGAGTCGGCCCCTAAGGCGAGGCAGAGATGCGTAGCTGATGGGAAGCTGGTTAATATTCCAGCACCGTCGTACAGTGCGATGGGGGGACGGATCGCGGAAGGTCATCAGGGTGTTGGATGTCCCTGTTGCTGCATTGGAGAAGGCGCTTTAGGCAAATCCGGGCGCGTAATTCAAGGGTGTGGCACGAGATCCCATGTGGATCGAAGTGATTGGAAGTGGTTCCAAGAAAAGCCTCTAAGCTTCAGCTGTACGAGACCGTACCGCAAACCGACACAGGTGGACGGGATGAATATTCCAAGGCGCTTGAGAGAACTCAGGAGAAGGAACTCGGCAAATTGATACCGTAACTTCGGGAGAAGGTATGCCCCGGTAGGGTGATGCGCCTGCGCGCAGAGCTTGAAGGGGCCGCAGAGAATCGGTGGCTGCGACTGTTTATTAAAAACACAGCACTCTGCCAAGACGAAAGTCGACGTATAGGGTGTGACGCCTGCCCGGTGCCGGAAGGTTAAGTGATGGGGTGCAAGCTCTTGATCGAAGCCCCGGTAAACGGCGGCCGTAACTATAACGGTCCTAAGGTAGCGAAATTCCTTGTCGGGTAAGTTCCGACCTGCACGAATGGCGTAACGATGGCCACACTGTCTCCTCCTGAGACTCAGCGAAGTTGAAGTGTTTGTGATGATGCAATCTACCCGCGGCTAGACGGAAAGACCCCATGAACCTTTACTGTAGCTTTGCATTGGACTGTGAACCGGCCTGTGTAGGATAGGTGGGAGGCGCGGAAACCGAGTCGCCAGATTCGGTGGAGCCGACCTTGAAATACCACCCTGGTTTGTTTGCGGTTCTAACCTTGGTCCGTTATCCGGATCGGGGACAGTGCATGGTAGGCAGTTTGACTGGGGCGGTCTCCTCCCAAAGCGTAACGGAGGAGTTCGAAGGTACGCTAGGTACGGTCGGAAATCGTGCTGATAGTGCAATGGCATAAGCGTGCTTGACTGTGAGACTGACAAGTCGAACAGGTGCGAAAGCAGGACATAGTGATCCGGTGGTTCTGAATGGAAGGGCCATCGCTCAACGGATAAAAGGTACTCTGGGGATAACAGGCTGATACCGCCCAAGAGTTCATATCGACGGCGGTGTTTGGCACCTCGATGTCGGCTCATCTCATCCTGGGGCTGTAGCCGGTCCCAAGGGTATGGCTGTTCGCCATTTAAAGAGGTACGTGAGCTGGGTTTAAAACGTCGTGAGACAGTTTGGTCCCTATCTGCCGTGGGCGTTGGATACTTGACGGAGCCTGCTCCTAGTACGAGAGGACCGGAGTGGACGTACCTCTGGTGTACCGGTTGTCATGCCAATGGCATTGCCGGGTAGCTAAGTACGGAAGAGATAACCGCTGAAGGCATCTAAGCGGGAAACTCGTCTGAAGATTAGGTATCCCGGGGGCTAGACCCCCCTGAAGGGTCGTTCGAGACCAGAACGTTGATAGGTCGGGTGTGGAAGCGCAGTAATGCGTTGAGCTAACCGATACTAATTGCCCGTGCGGCTTGATCCTATAACTCTGCGGGTTTTATACAAGACCTGGTATGAGATAGCGTTCGAGTGCCGTTCAATAGATAAATACCTTCACAATCGCTGCCAGGCCAACGCGCCTGGCCAGCTCGATGTGCTTCTTCCAATTCCGGGCGCGCTGCCCTTCGCAGCCCGCCCAGCCAGCTACGCTTGACGACCATAGCAAGGTGGACCCACTCCTTCCCATCCCGAACAGGACAGTGAAACGCCTTCGCGCCGATGATAGTGGACTTCCCGTCTGTGAAAGTAGGTCATCGTCAGGCTCTTATCCCGCAAAACCCCAGCACCCACCCGTGCTGGGGTTTTGTCTTTGCGGGGACGAATTGCCCGCGGCGCAGGAAATCTAACGGTTTGTCCATGTTCAACGGTTTGCGCTAGTGCAGAAATCTAACCGTTTGTTCATATTCAACGGAAATTCGACATGGCGGGAGGCTAGAATTGCCTTCGTTCTGACTGCCCCGCTGGGGATATGCCCGCGCCTATGCAAGACATCGTTGTCCATATCCGCAGCCGGCCAAAATTCGGCGACCAGATCGTTTCTTTTCCTACGCTCTATCAGTTGAAGCAATGGTGGCCGCAAGCGAGGCTGCGGGTGGTGGCTCAGCATGAGGTTTCCGCTTATTACCGGCTGCTGCCCTGGGTGGATGACTGCATCGAAGCCAAGAGCCTGTCGGCCGCATTGCGCGCCACGCCCTGGCGGGCCGACATGGTGGTATGCCTGCACCACAGCAGCGAACGCTATGGCTTGATCAGCCTGTTGCGCCAGCCCAAGGCTAGGCTGGGTTTCAGCAACAGCCGGGTGCTTGATTTTGCCTGGACCCACGCCTGGCGCAAAAACATCAATGAATATATCGGCCTGGCTAATTTGTATCTGCTGAATACATACCAGCCGGTACAGGCCGAGCCGATGGTGCGCCGCTGCTTTGAAGAAATTGCGGCATTGGCGCCTGAGGCGCCGGCCGCTGCCGATATTGTCCTGATTCCCGGCGGCGGAGACGGCGATTTCAAGCGATGGGGCATCAGGAACTTCGTCGCCCTGGCGGATATGCTGAAAGCCCGCCTGGGCGAGCAGACCCGTTTTACTTTCGTGCTGGGGCCGGCCGAGTCCGCCGAGCAGGCCGAGTTGCAGGCGCTTGCGCGTGCCGACTTCCAGCTGGCCAGCGGCCGTTCGATTCCTGAATTGGCAGCGCTGATGCTGGGCGCCCGCCTGATCGTCGCCAACGACTGCGGGCCGTCACATATCGGGCAAGGGGCGTGCGTACCCTATGTGGGGGTATTCAATGAATCGAATCCCGAATGGTTCTGGGCCCGCCCGTATTCTGCAAATGTTTGTCCGCCGTCGGGGTGCAACGATATCCAGGCAGTGCCACCCGGCGATGTTGCCCAGGCGTGCTTCCAGGTACTGCAGGCGGCGGTGCCCGCCCGTTCAGGGCAGCAGGATGCCTACGCGGCGCAGCAGGCCGGCCGTCTCGTATAGCGGCAGCCCCATGACGCCGCTGTAGCTGCCGGCCAGGTGGGCGATGAAGGTGCCCGCCAGGCCCTGGATGCCGTATGCGCCGGCCTTGCCATAGGGCTCGCCGCTGTCGCAGTAGCGTGCGATGTCTGCTGCGGTGAGTTCGCGCATGCGGACTTCGGATACGGAGACAGCTTCGTGCAACTGCCCGGCATGCCACAGCGCCACCGCCGTGTGCACGGAGTGCAGGGCGCCCGACAGGCGGGCCAGCATGCGCGTGGCGTCGGCGCGGTCGGCCGGCTTGCCCAGTACCTCGCCCCGCAGGATCACCGTGGTGTCAGCAGCCAGTACGGGCAAGGCAGGCAATTGCTGCGCGGCCATCCACAGGCGGCCGCGTTCGGCCTTGTCCCGTGCTGTGCGGCGTACATAGTCGGCCGCGGCCTCGCCTGCATGCTGCGGTTCGTCGTCGCCCGGAGGCGCCGGCACTTGCAGCACCGTGTGCGCCAGCCCGATCTGGGCCAGTAGCTCGCGGCGGCGCGGGCTGGCCGAAGCCAGGTACAGGCGCGGCGCGCCGGCGGGATCTGGGGCAGGGGCCATGGGCGGGACTCAGGCGCGGTGATAGGGATGGTTGGCCAGGATGGCCCAGGCTCGGTACAGCTGTTCGGCCAGCACTACCCGCACCATCGGATGGGGCAGCGTCAGCGAGGACAGGCGGATCTGGCCGTCGCAGGCGTGTTTCAGGGCATCGTCCAGGCCGTCGGGTCCACCCACCAGGAAGACGACATCGCGCCCGCCCGCGCGCCATTGCTCCAGCCGTTGCGACAGCGCCATGGTGGTCAGGTCGCGGCCGCGCTCATCCAGGGCCAGCCGCAGCGAGCCCGCGGGAATGGCCGCTTCGATGCGGCGTGCTTCGGCGGCCATCATCTGCGCGGGGGTTTTGCCGGTGGTGCGAGGCTCGGGTTTCACTTCCCGCAGCTCCAGCGCGCAGTCGGGAGGCAGGCGCTTGGCGTAATCGTCCCAGGCCGTCTCGACCCAGACGGGCATGCGATTGCCTACGGCGATGATGATCAGCTTCACGCGGTATCAGGCGTCGGGGTCGTCGGTATCAGCCAGGGCGCCCGTGGCGGGCGCCGAGCCCGAGCCCGGCAGCAGCTTGACGCGCACCGGCTTGTCGCCCCAGATCTCTTCCAGGTTGTAGTACTGGCGGATGGCCGGCTGCATGATGTGCACCACGATATCGCCCAGGTCGACTACCACCCATTCGCCGGTGTCTTCGCCTTCGACCTTGATGCCGCTGAGCTTGAGCGCGCGGCCGCGGTCGGCCACGCTGGCGGCCAGGGCGCGGGTCTGCCGGTTGGAGGTCGCGCTGGCGATGACCACGCGGTCGAACAGGCTGGTGAGATGGGTCGTATTGAAGACCTTGATGTCCTGCGCCTTCACGTCTTCCAGGGCGTCGATGACGGCACGTTGTAGTTTCTGTATATCCATGTTCGCAAATATAACCCGCCGGGAAGGGCGGCTTGGGCTCAGAGAGCGGATGCTAGCGGTACAGGCCGTGCCGGGCGATATAGCGGGCAACCGCCGGCGGCAGCAGGCCGGCGGTGGAAGCGCCGCGCGCCAGCCGGCTGCGGATGTCGGAGGCCGATATCGCCATGGGAGCGAACGGCAGCTGGGCCAGACCGCGGCGATGCGCCGCCAGCCAGGCGGCAAGCTCGGCCGGCGGCGCCAGCGGAGCGCCGGGGCGGGTTGCCACCGCCAGGTCGACGCGTTCGGCGATGGCCTGCCATTGGTGCCAGGTGCAGAAATTGGCCAGTTGGTCCGCGCCCAGCAGCCACGCATAACGGGCATCGGCGGGCAGGGCGCGCAGGGTGTCGATGGTATAGGTGGCGCCGCCGCGCTCGAGTTCGATGGGGTTGGCCGACAGTCCGGGGTGGCCGTCGATGGCCAGTTCGATCATGCGCAGGCGGTGTTCGGCGGCCGCCCGCAGGGGCGCGCGCTGCCACGGGTTGGCCGCCGGAATGAACTGCACGGCGTCCAGGCGCAGTTCGTCGAGCGCCGCGCGGGCCAGCGCCAGGTGCGCCAGGTGCACCGGGTCAAAGCTGCCGCCCAGCAGGCCGATGCGCTTCACGCCCAATCCCGTGGTTGCAGGAAGCCCGCCAGCGCGGCTTCCGGGGTGCCGGGCGCGGGCTGCCAATCGTAGCGCCACTGCGCCATGGGCGGCATCGACAGCAGGATGGACTCGGTGCGGCCGCCCGATTGCAGGCCGAACAATGTGCCGCGATCGAAAACCAGGTTGAATTCAACGTACCGGCCGCGCCGATAGGCCTGGAAATCGCGCTGCGCCTGTGTATAGGGAGTGTCGCGGCGGCGCTGCACGATGGGCAGATAGGCCGGCAGGAAGGCGTTGCCCACCGAACGCAGCAGGGCGAACGAGGCGTCGAAACCGGGCTCGTTGAGGTCGTCGAAGAAAATGCCGCCGATACCGCGCATTTCTTGCCGATGCTTCAGGTAGAAGTATTCATCGCACCAGCGCTTGTATTGCGGGTAATACGAAGGCCCGTGCGGATCGAGCGCCGCGCGGCAGGTTTGGTGGAAGTGGCGGGCGTCGTCTTCGAAGGCGTAATAAGGGGTAAGGTCGAGCCCGCCGCCGAACCAGAAGACATCGTTTTCGTCATGGCCGGGGCGCGCCGCCGCCACGAACATGCGCACATTCATGTGCGTGGTGGGCACATGAGGGTTGCGCGGATGCAGGACCAGCGACACCCCCATGGCCTGCCACGATCGGCCCGCGAGTTCGGGCCGATGAGCGCTGGCCGAGGGCGGCAGGCGCGTGCCGTGCACGTGGCTGAACAGCACGCCGGCGCGCTCGAGCAACTGGCCGCCTTCGATCAGCCGCGATACTCCGCCTCCGCCTTCGGGGCGCTGCCAGGTATCGGTGCGAAAGGATTCACCGCCGGCCTGCTCCAGCGCCTGGACAATGCTTGCCTGCAGGCCCGTGAGATAGGCGTGGACGTCGGAAACCGGAACTGCGCTCATTGGGCCGCCTGCGATTTCAAGCCTGCGGCTTGGCTTTTTGTTGCGAAGGCTTGAGCGCCCGCCAGCCGATGTCGGTGCGGTACTGACGCCCGTCGAACTGGACCGCGTCGACCGCGGCATAGGCGCGTTCACGCGCCATGCGCACCGAATCGCCCAGCGCGGTGACGCACAGCACGCGGCCGCCGGAGGTCTTGAGCTGGTCGTCTTCGCGCCGGGTGCCGGCGTGGAAGATGGCGCATTCTTCGGTGTCGGCGGGCAGCGGAGCAATGATGTCTCCGCTGCGGGGCGTGCCGGGATAGTTGTGCGCGGCCAGTACCACGCCCAGCGCCGTGCGGCGGTCCCAGACGATGTCGGCCTGGTCGAGCGTGCCGTCGACGGCGTGCTCCAGCGCATCGAGCAGGTCGCTCTTGACCCGCATCATGATGGGCTGGGTTTCCGGGTCTCCCATGCGGCAGTTGAATTCGAGCGTCTTGATGGAGCGGTCGGGATCGTCGCCGGGCGCGATCATCAGCCCCGCGTAGAGGAAACCGGTGTAGGGAATGCCGTCGCGCGCCATGCCTTGCACCGTGGGCAGGATGATCTCGCGCATGATGCGGTGGTGCAGTTCAGGCGTGATGATGGGGGCCGGAGAGTAGGCGCCCATGCCGCCCGTGTTGGGGCCGGCGTCGCCGTCTTGCAGGCGCTTGTGGTCCTGGCTGGTGGCCAGCGCCAGGACATTGCGGCCGTCGACCATGACGATGAAGCTGGCTTCTTCGCCGACCAGGCATTCTTCGATGACCACGCGGGCGCCGGCCTGGCCCAGGCTGCCGTCGCCGAGCATGGTATCGACCGCGGCGTGAGCCTGCTCGAGATCGGCGGCCACCACGACGCCCTTGCCGGCGGCCAGGCCGTCAGCCTTGATGACGATGGGCGCGCCTTGCTGGTCGATGTAGGCGTGTGCCTTGGCCGGGTCGGTGAAGGTTTCGTAGCGCGCGGTGGGAATGCGGTGGCGCACCATGAACGACTTGGCGTAGTCTTTCGAGCTTTCGAGTTGCGCGGCCGCCTTGGTGGGGCCGAAGATTTTCAGGTCGCGCGCGCGGAAGACATCGACCACGCCGGCCGCCAGGGGCGCCTCGGGGCCGACTACTGTCAGCGAAACGCCTTCGCGCTGGACGAAATCGGCCAGTTCTTCGGGGCTGGTGAGCGGCACGTTCTGCAGCAGGTCGCCTTGTTCGGTGCCGCCGTTGCCCGGCGCCACGAAAACCTTGTGGACGCGGGGGGAGCGGGCCAGGCGCCAGGCCAGGGCGTGTTCGCGGCCGCCGGAGCCGATTACCAGGAGTTTCATGTTCTATTGCTTCTTAAAGTAGCCATGGCGCCGTATCGCCGCAGGCATGGCACGAGGGGCCGGCACGGCGAGCCCGCCGTGCCGCTGGGGTCATTGCGCTTCGTCGAAGACGACCGTGGTATAGACTTCCTGTACGTCGTCCAGGCCTTCCAGGGCGTCGAGCAGTTTCTGCATTTTCACGGCGTCTTCGCCGGTGAGTTCGGTTTCGTTCTGGGGCTTCATGATGATGCCCTCGACCTCGGCCTTCAGGCCGGCCGCCTCGAATGCCTGCCGCACCGCGGCGTAGTCGGTCGGCGCGCAGATGACTTCGATGACGCCTTCGTCGTCGGTGGCGACGTCTTCGGCGCCGGCTTCCAGGGCGGCCTCCATGACGGCGTCTTCGGCGGTGCCGGGCGCGAACACGAATTGGCCGCAGTGCTTGAACATGAAGGCCACCGAGCCTTCCTGCCCCAGGTTGCCGCCGTTCTTGGCGAATGCGTGCCGGACTTCGGCCACGGTACGGGTGCGGTTGTCGGTCATGCAGTCGACGATGACCGCCGCGCCGCCCACGCCATAGCCTTCGTAGCGGACTTCTTCATAGTTGGCGCCATCGGCGCCACCGGCGCCGCGCTGGATGGCGCGCTGGACGTTGTCTT
The DNA here is from genome assembly GCF_017356245.1 of Bordetella petrii. NCBI lineage: Bacteria > Pseudomonadati > Pseudomonadota > Betaproteobacteria > Burkholderiales > Alcaligenaceae > Bordetella > Bordetella petrii. The sequence goes on along the minus strand of NZ_JAFMZZ010000001.1, from coordinate 954,555 downwards.
TGGGCATGTTGGCGTCGGTGGCCTTGTCCCAGGCCATGCGCAGCCGCGGATTGCTGTCCGGGTCGGGGCCGCCGGCTCGCGCCGCCACGGTGATCTCACGAATGATTTTGGTCCAGAGCTTGCCCCGCTTGGCGTCCTGGCGGCCCTTGCGGTGCTGGATATTGGCCCATTTGCTGTGTCCGGCCATGATGTCCCAGAAGTGATATACGCAAAACGGGCATTTTACCGTGGTTGGGCGGGCTACGTTTTCGGATGTGCGGGTTTGTGTCCACAACCGGCAGCGCACGCAATACACTTGTGGCACCATTTTTCGCGCCGCCTGGAGAGCCGCCATGCCCGATCCCATCATCGTCGCCCAGAACGCCAAGGCCCAGCTGGCCCTGCTGCCCGCGCTGGCCAACCGCCACGGATGCATTACCGGCGCCACGGGCACGGGCAAGACCGTCACGTTACAAGTGCTGGCCGAGGCATTTTCGCGCATCGGCACCCCCGTATTCATGGCCGACGTCAAGGGCGACCTGACCGGTATTTCCCAGGCAGGGGCCGCCTCGCCCAAGCTGCAGGAGCGCCTGCAGACCCTGGCCCTGCCCGAGCCGGCCTGGGGCGCCAGCCCGACGGTATTGTGGGACGTGTTCGGCGAGCAGGGGCTGCCCGTGCGGGCCACGGTATCCGACATGGGGCCCTTGCTGCTGTCGCGCATGCTGGAGCTCAACGACACCCAGGAAGGGGTGCTGACGCTGGTGTTCCGGGTGGCCGACGACGAAGGCCAGTTGCTGCTGGACCTGAAAGACCTGCGCGCCATGCTGCAGAACGTGGCCGACCGGGCGGCCGAGCTCAAGACCCGCTATGGCAATGTGTCCTCGGCGTCCGTCGGCGCCATCCAGCGCAGCCTGCTGACCCTGGAATCCCAGGGGGCCCAGCAGTTTTTCGGTGAGCCGATGCTCGATGTCAACGACCTGATGCGCACCGATGCGCAGGGCCGGGGCATTGTCAATATTCTGGCGGCCGACAAGCTGATGCAGTCGCCGCGGCTGTATGGCGTGTTCCTGCTGTGGCTGCTGGCCGACCTGTACGAGAAACTGCCGGAAGTCGGCGACCGCGAACAGCCCAAGCTGGTGTTTTTCTTCGACGAGGCGCATCTGCTGTTCGACGACGCGCCCAAGGCCTTGCTGGACAAGATCGAGCAGGTGGTGCGGCTGGTGCGTTCCAAGGGGGTAGGGGTGTACTTCGTGACCCAGAACCCCCTGGACATCCCGGATTCGGTGCTGGGCCAGTTGGGCAACCGGGTCCAGCACGCGCTGCGGGCGTTCACCCCGCGCGACCAGAAAGCCGTCAAGACCGCGGCGCAGACCATGCGGCCGAACCCGGGCCTGGACATCGAGGGCGCCATCACCGAGCTGGGCGTGGGCGAGGCGCTGGTGTCGCTGCTGGATGCCAAGGGGCGGCCGGCCCCCACCGAGCGGGCCTGGATACTGCCGCCGGGCAGCCGCATCGGCCCCGCCACGGACGCCGAGCGCAAGGCGCTGCAGGACGCCGCCATGGTGGGCAAGTACGCCCAGACGGTGGACCGCGAGTCTGCCTACGAGGTGCTGAGCGCCCGCGCCTCCGCCGACGCGCCGGATGCAGCGGCGCCCGCCGGCCGCTCGAAAACCGCGGACGGTTCGTCCAAGGGTTCTGCCGGCGCCGAGGAATCCGGCGGCCTGATGGGCGAGCTGAACGATGTGCTGTTCGGGTCTACCGGCCCGCGAGGCGGCCGGCGCGACGGCGTGGTGCAGTCGGTGGCCAAGAGCACGGTTCGCACGCTGGCGCGCCAGCTCGTGCGGGGCGTGCTCGGTTCGCTGCTGGGATCGCGGCGGCGCTAGCCCACGAAGGCACTGACGTCGTCCAGTGTCGCGGCGAAGCGCCGCACCATGTCGCGGACTTGGGCGGCTTCGATGATCAGCGGCGGGCAGAATGCCACCGTATCCTGGATGCCGCGCACGATCAGGCCGTGCGCGTGCGCCCGTTCGTAGGCATGCGCGCCGGCCTTGCCCAGCGGGTCGAACGGGCGGCGGCTGGCCTTGTCTGCCACCAGTTCGACGCCGGCAATCAGGCCCAGGCCGCGTACCTCGCCGACCAGCGGGTGATCCGCCAGGGCGCGCAGTTCCTGTTGCAGCAGCTGTCCCATCTCGGCTGCGTGCTCGATCAGGCCGCGCTCATCGATGATGGCCAGGTTTTCCAGGGCCACGGCGGTGGCTACGGGGTGGCCGCTGGCGGTATAACCGTGCCCGAAAGTGCCCAGCCGGCCGCTGTGGGCGGCCACGGCATCGGCCACCTTGGCGTTCAGCAGCACCGCGCCCAGTGGCTGGTATGACGAGGTGATCTGCTTGGACAGCACCATGATGTCGGGCTCGATGCCCAGGACGTCGCTGCCGAATCGCTGGCCCAGGCGCCCGAAGCCGGTGATGACCTCGTCGGCAATGACCAGCACATCATATTTGCGGCACACGGCCTGGATTTTCTGCCAATAGGTGTGCGGCGGCACGATCACGCCGCCGGCACCCATGACCGGCTCGCCGATGAAGGCGGCGATCGTGTCCGGCCCTTCGTTCAGGATCAGGGCCTCGAGCTCGCCGGCCAGCCGGGTGGCGTAGTCTTCCTCGGATTCGCCGGGCAGCCCGTTGCGGTAGTGGTGGGGGCATGCCGTGTGCAGGATGCGCGCCAGCGGCAGGTCGAAATCTTTATGGTTGCCGGCCAGGCCGGTCAGGCTGGCCGACGCCACCGTCACGCCGTGATAGCCGCGCTGGCGCGCAATAATCTTTTTCTTGTCGGGACGGCCCAGCGCATTGTTGTAGTACCACACCAGCTTGATGACGGTATCGTTGGCTTCCGAGCCGGAGTTGGTGAAAAAGGCCTTGGCCATGCGTCCGCCCGTGTAGCCTACCAGGCGTTCGGCCAGTTCGATGGCCGGCGCATGCGATTTGTGCGTGAAGGTGTGGTAGTACGGCAGCTTCTGCAGCTGGCGCGCGGCCGCGTCGACCAGCCGCTGCTCGCCGAAGCCGACCGCCACGCTCCACAGGCCGGCCATGCCTTCCAGGTACTGGCGGCCCTGGTCATCGTAGACATACACGCCTTCGCCGCGGTCGATCACGATCGGGCCGGTGCGCTGGTGCGCCACGGCATTGGTGTAGGGATGCAGCTGGTATTGCACATCGCGCAGCTGGGTATCGTTCAGTGTGGTCATGGGCCTGGCCTGGAAAGTGGGCGGAGGCAGTGCGCCGGCCGCCGATTGAGCCTGTTATATCATCATCAGAGCGCGGCAGGCGGCCGCCCGTCCGCCGCCCGGCCGTATTCACCCCTACAGACCCGACATCATCCGCCATGAAAATCGTCTTTGCCTCCAGCCACGAAATCACGCCGCACGAATGGATCGACCCGCTGGCCGCGGCGCTGCCCGGCGCCGAGGTCGTGCTGTGGAGGCCTGATCTGCCGGTGCAGGAGGCGGACGTCGCAGTGGTGTGGGGCCCCCCGGCCGAGTTGTTCGAGCGCGAGCGAAAGTTGCGCGCGGTGTTCAATCTGGGCGCGGGCGTCGATGCCCTGTTCAAGCTGCCTTCGCTGCCCGCCGACCTGCCCATTGTGCGGCTGGAAGACGCCGGCATGGCCGTGCAGATGGCCGAATATGCTGTCTGGGCCGTGGTGCGCGCCAGCCGGCAGCTGGACGACTATGCCGCGCAGCAACGGGCGGGGGTGTGGCAACCCTTGCCTGAACTCGACCGCACGCAGTGGCCCATCGGTGTGCTGGGCACCGGGGTGATGGGCACACGCGTTGCGCAGACGCTGGCGGCGCTGGACTACCCGGTGGCCGGGTGGTCGCGCAGCGGCAAGGTGCCGGCTGGCGTGCAGGGCTTTGCCGGGGTCGAGCGGCTGCCGGAATTCCTGGCGCGCACTCGCGTGCTGATCAATACCTTGCCCCTTACCGAAGAGACCCGCGACATTCTGCGCCGCGACACCCTGCAGCAATTGCAGCCGCAGTCCTATCTGGTGAACATGGGCCGCGGCCAGCACCTGGTGGAAGAAGACCTGCTGGCCCTGCTCGAATCCGGCCATATGCACGGGGCCACTCTGGATGTATTCCGCCAGGAGCCGCTGCCCGCCGATCATCCATTCTGGCGTCATCCGCGCGTCACTATCACGCCCCACGTGGCGGCCCTGAGCCTGCGGCGCGAAACAATCGCCCAGGTGGCCGACAAGATCAGCCGTTTCATGCGCGGTGAGCCGCTGACGGGCATGGTCGCGCGCGATCGCGGCTATTGAGCAGGCCGGGGTTCGCGGCCGGCCGCGGCGTGGCGGAGCCGGCCGGCAGGCCTTGATCTGTGACAAGGCGAAAGAGTAGGACTGACTCCTACACTGCCGCATGGAAACGCGCACCTCTGCTCTAGACCTGGTGGCTCCCGCCGGCAGCCTGGCCGCCCTGAAAGCTGCCCTGAACGCCGGCGCCGACGCCGTATACCTGGGCCTGAAAAACGCCACAAACGCCCGCAACTTCGCCGGCCTGAACTTCACCGAAACCGACGTCCGCGCCGGCATCGACCTGGCCCATGCCATGGGGCGCCGGGTTCTGTTCGCCATCAACACCTTCCCGCAGGCCGGCCGCACCCACGAATGGCGCGCCGCCGTCGACGCGGCCCACGCCCTGCAGGCCGACGCCGTCATCATGGCCGACCCCGGTCTCATGGCCTACACGCGCGACCGCTATCCGGGCCTGCGCCTGCACATGTCGGTACAGGGCTCGGCCACCCATGTCGATGCCATCGAACTGATGCGCGAGCAGTTCGGCATCAGCCGCGTCGTGCTGCCGCGGGTGCTCACCATGGCCGAAATCGGCAAAATCTGCGCCCAGACTTCGGTCGAGATCGAAGTCTTCGGTTTCGGCAGCCTGTGCGTCATGGCCGAAGGCCGTTGCCTGCTGTCGTCATATGCCACGGGCGATTCGCCCAACAACAAGGGCGTATGTTCGCCGGCCCATGCCGTGCGCTGGTACGAAACCGAAAGCGGCCTTGACGCCCGCCTGAACGGCATCCTGATCGACCGTTATGTGCAGGGCGAGCCAGCCGCCTATCCCACCTTGTGCAAGGGCCGTTTCGAAGTCGGGGGCCAGGCCGACTATGCCATCGAAGAGCCCGCCAGCCTCAATGCGCTGGGGCTGCTGCCGGCCATTCACGCCATGGGCGTGTCGGCCGTCAAGATCGAAGGGCGCCAGCGCAGCCCCGCGTATGTCGGCCAGGTGGTTGCCACCTTGCGCGCGGCGCTGGACGCCGTGCACGCCGACGCGGCGCGCTATTCGGTCAAGCCCGACTGGCTGGCCGCGTTGGCCCGCCATGCCGAAGGGGCCCAGGTCACGCAAGGCGCCTTCGACCGTCCCTGGAAATGACTCTCATGCCTTATCAGATTTCACTGGGCCCGCTGCTGTACTACTGGCCCCGGCGCACCGTGCTGGATTTCTACGCCGCCGCCATCGATAGCCCCGTCGACATCGTCTACGTGGGCGAAACCGTCTGTAGCCGCCGCCACGAACTGCGCGCGGCCGACTGGCTGGAGCTCGCCCGCGCATTGCGCGACGCGGGGAAAACGGTGGTGTTGTCCAGCCAGACCCTCATCGAAACCAGCGCCGACGCGCATGCCTTGCGGCGCCTGTGCGAACACGACGACTTCCTGCTCGAGGCCGGCGAGGTCGGCGCGCTGCGCCACCTGAAGGGGCGCCATTTCGTGGCGGGGCCGCATATCAACGCGTACCATGGCGACACGCTGGCCTGGCTGGCCGCGCAAGGCGCCTTGCGCGTCGTGGTGCCGGTTGAAATGGATCGCGACACACTGCAATGCCTGTTGCAAGAGCGGCCGCCGGGCCTGCAGGCCGAAGTCATGGTGTGGGGCCGCCTGCCGTTGGCCTTTTCGGCCCGATGCTTCACCGCGCGCCATTTCCGCCTGAAAAAAGACGCCTGCGAGTTCCGCTGCATCGAGCATCCCGACGGCCTGCCCGTGCAAACACGCGAAGGGCAGCAGTTCCTGGCATTCAACGGTATCCAGACCCAATCAGCGGCATGCCTGGATCTTCTGGACCAGGCCCGCGAACTCGCCGCCATGGGCGTCGACGTGTTGCGCGTCAGCCCGCAGTCGCAGAATACCTTGCAGGCCGTGGCCGCACTCGACCACATACGCCAGGGCTTGCCGCCGCAGCCGGTAGCCCCGCCCGAGGGCATCGGCCGCTGCAACGGCTATTGGCACGGCAAGGCCGGCATCGATTATCTGGAAACCCAACCATGAACCGCATTACCGCCATGTTGTCGCGCCTTGACCGCCTGCTGCCAGCCCCCCTGGTCTCGGCGCATTTCGCGCTGGGCCTGGAAATCGCCCGCCACTTCAAGTGGTTGCAGCCACCCACGGAAATCGAAGGCAAGCGCTTTGCCATCAAGGTCGAAGACCTGGGGCTGCGCAGCTGCTTCACCTGCCGGCAGGGTCGCTTCCGGCCGTTGTGGGCTGCCGATGTCGATCTCGAGCTGGGGGCCTCGCTGAGTGATTTCGCGGCATTGCTGCGGGGCACTTCGGATGCCGACACCTTGTTTTTCCAGCGCCGCCTGCGCATCGCCGGCGATACCGAGCTGGGGCTGATCGTGAAAAACTGGCTGGACGCCACCGAACGGCCCGGCTGGCTGCGACGCGTAGGCGGGGAGGCCTGACACCATGAACGCACCTGACCCGACCCTGCCCCTGGTCTATTCGTGTTCGGGCTGTTCCAGTGTGGCGCAGCTGGCCAATTACCTGGCCGTGCGGCTGGATCACGAGGACGCGGCGGAAATGTCGTGCATCAGCGGCGTGGGTGGAGGCGTGCCCATGCTGGTGAAGCGGGCGCGCAGCGGGCGGCCCATTCTGGCATTGGATGGCTGCGTGCTGGCGTGCACCAGGGCTTGCCTGGCCCGCGTGGGTGTGGAGCCCACGCGCCACATGGTGTTGAACCAGTACGGCGCCACCAAGCGGTACCACGAAGACAGCACCGAAGCCGAGCGGGCGGCGGCCTGGGAGGTTGTGTCTATCGTGGCACGGCAACTGGCTGCCGACGCTGACGCAGATACCTAGCGATAGTGTTGTTTGGCCGCTGCCCTCAGGGCAGCGGCGATCGGGGCGGATTCAGGCCAGCGCGGCGGCGGTATTGCCGGCAGGCGCTATTGGCGCGTTGGCTGGCATGACACCATGAAGCAGGTAGTCGATGAGTTCGCGCACAGGGCGTATGGCATCGCCGAAGGGCAGTTTCGAACCGCCACGGAAGAACAGCCCCTTGTCGACTTCTCCGCGCACCGCGGCAGCCAGCTTCAGGTCGATGCAGAACTGGCCGAAACGGGCCAGGCCGTCGCGCAATCCGCATTGGGTCAGGCAATCCATGCGCTGGGTGCAGCGGCGCGGATCGGGCCTGGCGTTTTCCTGCAGGCGCTTTTCCTGGCGCAGGTAGCGCACCAGCCAGGGCGTGGCCACGGCGCGGGCCGGCAGGCCGGCCACGCTGATGAATTCTTTGAGCTGGGAAGGGTCGGCGTCGATGAGCACCTGCTTGAAGTTCTGGTGCGCGTCGCCTTCTTCGGTAACGGCAAAGGCCGTGCCCACCTGCACCGCATCGGCCCCATGGGAGAGCCAATGCCTGACCTTGTCGTGGCTGCCCACCCCGCCGGCCACGATGAGCTTGGGCGCATCGCGGCTGAGGCCGAGCTCGTCGAACAGCGCCCGGCATTCGGCCAGCACCTTGCCGAAACTGAAGCGCTCGTCGCGCAGTTCGGACAGCTTGCTGGCGCCCAGGTGGCCGCCGGCGTGGGCGGGGTGCTCGATGACCACGGCGGAGGCCAGCCGGCCCTTTTTAAGCCATTTTTTAAGCACGACGGCGACACCGCGCGCTTCTGAAAGAATGGGAATGAGGGCGACCTTGTCGTGGCCCGCCGTCATTTCGGGGAGATCGAGCGGCAGGCCGGCGCCCATGACGATGGCATCGGCGCCGCTTTCGCAGGCCTGTTTCACCAGGGCCGCGTGATCGCGCACCGCTTTCATGACATTGACGGCAATCAGGCCGCGGCCCCTGGACAGCTGGCGCGCGGCCTGGATTTCGCGGTCGAGCGCCGTGCGGTTGGCCTGGTCGATGGCATCCCGGTCGCGGCACTTGATGGTTTTTTCGAGCAGGTCGGGGTGGTGATGGCGCAGGTCGACGCTGGCGATGGTGCCGATGGCGTTTTCGCTTGCGACCGCGCCGGCCAGGCGATGCGCCGAGATGCCCACCCCCATGCCGCCTTGGACGATGGGTAGCAGCTCACGGCCGGCGAGAGTCAGTGTTTTGAACCACATGGATACAGAATCCCTAATTTGGGCAATAGCGCAACGGTAGGCGATGAGCCCCAGCTGTGTATTGCGCTATGTCAAGGTATTAGCGATAGAGGAATTGCGGAAAGAGCGCCTGGAGTTCGTCGAGCGCGGCGGCGCTGAGCGCGGCGGAGGGCGCGGAGCCGGGCGAGGGGCGATGGTTTTGCACCGTGTAATGGCGCACACCGCGCCGGGCGAGATCGCGCGCCAGGTCGAGCAGGGCGGGCTCGGTCAACCAGTCGGGGTGCCAGGTGGTACGGCATTCGAAATTGGCGCGGCTGGCCAGCAGCGAATCGAGGCAGGCCTGGGCGGCCGGGTAAGTGCCTGTGCGGCCGGTGAGGGCATCGTGGCCCGCGGCATCGGCCTTGACGTCGAAACCCACCCAGTCGAGGCTGGGCAGCAGTTCGCGCAGACGCGACGGGTAGATGCCCGCCGTATGCAGTGCCACGCGGAACCCCAGTGTCCTGACCGCGCGCACCATTTGCGGCAGGCGGGGTTCGCTGAGCGGTTCGCCGCCCGAGAAGACCACCGCGTCGAGCAGGCCCTGCCGGCTACGCAGGAATTCGAGCACGGCGTTCCAGTCGTAGTGGCCGCCGCGCACTTGCAGGTGCGGGTTGTGACAGTAACTGCAGCGCCAGGGGCATCCGGCGATGAACACCACGCAGGCCAGCATGCCGGGCCAGTCGACGCTGGAATAGGGCACGATGCCGCCGATGGAGGGTTCGCCGCGCGGCACCGCCAGCATGGCTGGCGGCGCCGCGGCCCATCGGGGGACGGCGCCGCCGGCGTCAGGCAGCGCGTTGTTCGGAGAAGAAGCGGCGTTCATTGAATTCGCCCTGCTTGCCGGTATTGAACGAGGTGACCGGGCGGTGATAGCCCATGACGCGCGTCCAGATTTCGCAGCGCACGCGTTGGCTGTCGTCGAGGGGCAGGGTGGGGGCAGAGGTTACGGTTTGCATGAGAGCTCCTGTGGGAAAAGAAGCGGGCCGGGCGATGCCGGGGCCCGCGATGCCGGGCGCGCGGGCGCCTAGCCGTGGCTGCATGCCTGCTGCCGGGAGAGCAGTTCGGCATCGCATTTGGGGCAGAATTCGTGCCGGCCGGACAAGTATCCGTGGGTGGGGCAGATCGAGAACGTAGGGGTGATGGTGATATAGGGCAGGCGGAAGTTTTCGAGCGCGCGCCGCACCAGCTGGCGGCAGGCGCTGGCCGAGGATACGGCTTCGTTCATGTACAGGTGCAGCACCGTGCCGCCGGTGTACTTGCTTTGCAGGGTTTCCTGCATGGCCAGCGCGTGGAAGGGGTCGTCGGTGTGGCCCACCGGCAACTGGCTGGAATTGGTGTAGTAGGGCTGGGCATCGGTGCCTGCCTGCAGGATGCCGGGCCAGCGCTTGCGGTCTTCGCGGGCGAAGCGGTAGGTGGTGCCCTCGGCCGGTGTGGCTTCGAGGTTGTACAGATGCCCGGTAGCTTCCTGGAATTCGGTCATGCGGGCTCGTACGTGGTCGAGCAGGCGCACGGCCAGCGCGTGCCCCTGGGGCGCGGTGAGGTCGTACGCATCGCCGCTGAAGTTCCGCACCATTTCGTTGATGCCGTTCACGCCCAGCGTGCTGAAGTGGTTGCGCAGCGTGCCCAGATAGCGACGGGTGTAGGGATACAGGCCCTGGTCGATATAGCGCTGCACCACCTTGCGCTTGACTTCGAGGACGTCGCGGCCCAGTTCCAGCAGGGTGTCCAGGCGCTGGAACAGGGCGGGCTCGTTGCCGGCATGCAGATAGCCCAGCCGCGCGCAGTTGACCGTGACCACGCCCAGCGAGCCGGTTTGCTCGGCCGAGCCGAACAGCCCGTTGCCGCGCTTGAGCAGTTCGCGCAGGTCGAGCTGCAGCCGGCAGCACATCGAGCGCACCATGTGGGGTTCGAGATCGGAATTGAGGAAATTCTGGAAGTACGGCAGGCCGTACTTGGCGGTCATGTCGAACAGGAGTTCGGTATTGGGGTGGTCCCAGTCGAAATCGGCAGTGATGTTGTAGGTGGGGATGGGGAACGTGAACACCCGGCCCTTGGCGTCGCCGGCCATCATGACTTCGATGTAGGCGCGGTTGATCATGTCCATTTCGACCTGCAGATCGCCGTAGCTGAACGGCATTTCCTGGCCGCCGATGTAGGGAACCTGCTCGCGCAGGTCGGCCGGGCAGGTGAGGTCGAACGTGAGGTTGGTGAACGGCGTCTGGGTGCCCCAGCGGCTGGGCACGTTGAGGTTGTAGATGAGCTCTTGCATGGCCTGCTTGACCTCGGCGTACGACATGTTGTCGCGGCGTACGAACGGTGCCATGTAGGTATCGAACGAGCTGAACGCCTGGGCGCCGGCCCATTCGTTTTGCAGGGTGCCCAGGAAGTTGACGATCTGGCCGATGGCGGCGGACATGTGGCGCGGCGGCGTGGCCTCGACCTTGCCGGGGATGCCGTTGAAGCCTTCGGTGAGCAGTTGCCGCAACGACCAGCCGGCGCAGTAGCCGCTGAGCATGTCGAGATCGTGGATGTGGATGTCGCCCTCGCGGTGGGCCTGGCCCGCGGCCGGGCTGTATACATGGGACAGCCAGTAGTTGGCGGTGACCTTGCCGGCCACGTTCAGGATCAGGCCGCCCAGGCTGTAGCCCTGATTTGCGTTGGCGTTGACGCGCCAGTCGCGCTGGTCCAGGTATTCTTCCATGGCGCTTTCGACGTCGACCAGCGTGTGCTGCAGCGAGCGCAGGCGGGCGTGGCGTTCGCGGTGGACGATATAGGCGCGCGCCGTGTGCCAGCAGCCTGCTTCGACCAGTGCTTCTTCGACCAGGTTCTGGATGGTTTCGATGCCGGGGCGGAGGTGGCCGGCCAGGCGAGCGGCCACGCGTGCGCCCAGTATTTCAGCGGCGGCGGCGTCGATTTCGCCGGTGGCCTGGCCGGCGGCGGCGATGGCATGGACGATCTTGGCGCCGTCGAAGCTGACGATGCGGCCGTCGCGCTTGAGGATTTCTTGGGGCATCATGGGCGGATACTTCATGTAGTGTTGGTCTGGGTAGACTACTACTACATCATGTGGTTAGAAACCCTGCGGGCTGGGCGATGGCTGGCTGCTTGATGCAACGCAATTGCTGCGCTCATCTGCGGTTTGTTTGCGAAGAATCAACATGCCCGGCAGTGCCGCTTTGCATAATCGATTCATGCAATCCCCGCCTTCATTCTCGCGCGACATCCTGGCCCGGCTCGACAAGAACGGCCCGCGCTACACCTCTTATCCCACCGCCGACCGCTACGACGCCAGCTTCGGGCCTGCACAGTACCGCCAGGCGCTGTCCTGTCGCGCGCAGGATAGGGCGCGCGGCCCGCTATCGCTGTACGTGCACATTCCTTTCTGCGAGTCGCTTTGCTACTACTGCGCCTGCAACAAGGTGATCACGCGCCACCATGAGCGCGCGGCGCGCTACCTGGATGCCTTGCGGCGTGAAATGGCCTTGCACAGCAGCCTGGTCGGCCGCGGCGTACCGGTATCGCAGCTGCATTTCGGCGGGGGCACGCCCACTTTCCTGTCCGACGCCGAACTCGACGGCCTGATGGCGGCGCTGCGCAGCCACTTTCAGTTGCTGCCCGACGCCGAAATCTCTGTCGAAGTCGATCCGCGCACCGCCACGGCCGAGCGCCTGGCGTACCTGGCCGGCCTGGGGTTCAACCGCCTGAGCCTGGGCGTGCAGGACTTCGACCCCGCGGTGCAGCGCGCCGTGCACCGCATGCAGCCGTACGAAAGCGTGCGCGACCTGATGCACAGCGCCCGGCAGCTGGGCTATGCGTCGGTGAACATGGACCTGATCTACGGCCTGCCTCTGCAGACCGCCGAATCATTCGCGCGCACGCTGGAACAGGTCTGCGGCTTGAGGCCCGACCGCATCGCGCTGTATGGGTACGCGCATCTGCCGGAACGCTTCAAGGCGCAGCGCCGCATCCTGCCGGCCGAGCTGCCCGACGGCGAGACGCGCATCGCCCTGCTGGGTTCAGCCATCACGCGCTTCCTGGATGCCGGCTACGACTACATCGGCATGGACCACTTCGCCCTGCACGATGACGCACTGGCCCAGGCCAAGCGGGCGGGGCGCCTGCACCGCAATTTCCAGGGCTACAGCACCCAGCCCGACCGCGACCTGATCGCCCTGGGCGTATCGGCCATCGGGCGCGTGGGCGCCACCTACAGCCAGAACGCCAAGACCCTGGACGGCTATTACGCGCGCATCGACCAGGGCGAGTTCGCGGTCGAGCGGGGCCTGGCCATGAGCGCCGACGACCTGCTGCGCCGCGACGTCATCATGGCCATCATGTGCCAGGGCGGGCTGGATTTCCGCGCCGTCGAACAGGCGCACGGCATCGTGTTCGAATCTTATTTCGCCGATGAGCTGCAGGCGCTGCAAAACCTGGCCGGCATGGGGCTGGTGCAGTGCCGGCCCGACGGGCTGCACGTCAGCGACCTGGGTTGGTATTTCGTGCGCGCGGTGGCCATGGTATTTGACCGGCATCTGCGCGAACGCCGCACCCAGGCGCAATATTCGCGCATCGTCTAGCGCCCGCCGCCCGGCAAGGCCGGCCCGCGGGCAGCAGCCAGCGACAGGCCGGCCGCCACGATGAGCGCCATGCCCGCCATGGCCAGCACATCGGGCGGGCGGCCGAATACGAAGGTGCTGAAAGCCACGGCCATCAGCAGGTGGCAGTAATTGAACGGCGCCAGTGTCGAGGCGGGCACTCGCCGGAAGGCGGCGATCAGCAATATCTGGCCCAATCCATTGGTGACGCCCAGCAGCACGATTGCCGCCCAGTCGCGCAGCGCCGGCCATGGGTCGGGCAGGAAGAACGGCGCCGGCAGCGCGGTGACGGCCAGGCATACGAAGGCGGTGTATCCGTACTGCACATGGCCGGGCACGCGGCCCGAGAGTTTGCGGGTCAAGACCTGGAACAGCGCATAGCTGACTGCCGAGACCGCCATCAGCGCGGTGCCCAGCCATGGCAGGCTGCCGCCCGGCCGCACGATCAGCAGCATGCCGGCGCAGCCCAGCGCGACCGCCGCCCATTGCCGGGCGCCGACGCGCTCGCGCAGCAGCCAGGGCGACAGGGCCACCACGATGAGCGGCGAAGTGAAATAGATGGCGGTGGCCTCTGACAGGGGCATCCAGATCAGGGCTGTCATGAAGCAGGTGCCCACGGTGCCAAGCATGAGCCCGCGCAACAGCAGCAGCCCCTTGTCGGGCGTGGCCGACAGGCGCGGCAACCCGTGGCGCAGCACCAGACCCGCGGCGATGGTGGCCACCGACAGGTAGCGCATTACGTTCAGGAAGGGCGCCGGATAAAGCGTCAGCAGGTGCTTGATCGCGGCGTCGAAGCTGGCGAACAGCACCAGCGCCGCCAGATACAGCGCGATACCGGAGCCGGGCGACGGCGGCGGGCCGGACAGATCGGCGGCATGGGGCCGGGGCATGGGAGGCCTGTGCCTGCCGCTAGTGGGCTACCGTCTGCGCCATGCCCTGCAGGAATGCGTCCAGCGCCGGGCCGATGGCGTCGACCAGGTAGCCGCCTTCCTGCACGATCACGGTGGGCAGGCCCAGCCCGTTGACGCGCTCGCCGATATGCCGGTAGGCGTCGATGTCCAGCGTCAGCACGCTGATGGGGTCGTCTTTGTAGGTGTCGAAGCCCAGCGGCAAGACCAGTGCGCGCGGACGGTAGTCGCGCAGCGCCACCAGGGCGTTGTCCAGCGCGTCGAGGAAAGCCTCGTCGCCAGAGCCGTGCGCCAGGGGGAAGTTCAGGTTGTAGCCGTGGCCGCTGCCATAGCCGCGCTCGTGGGCATGGCCGGTATAGAACGGGTAATACCCGGCGGGATCGGCGTGCAGCGACAGCGTCATGACGTCGGCGCGCTGGTAGAAGATCTGCTGCGTGCCGTCGCCATGATGGGCGTCGACGTCCAGGATGGCGATCTTGCCGTAGGCCTGCAGCAGGCGCTGGGCCGCGGCGGCGCTGCTGTTCAGGTAGCAGAAGCCTCCCGCGCGATCGCGGTGCGCATGGTGGCCCGATGGCCGGCAAAGTGCGTAGGCTACGCCCTGGTTCTGCGCCACCCAGTCGGCGGCGGCCACCGCGCTGTGGGTGGAGCGCAGCGCCGAGCGCCAGGTGTGCGGGCCGATCGGGCACGACAGGTCGCCCAGGTAGTAGCCTGCTTGCGCCACCACCGAGCCGGACGGGCACGGGCCGCGTTCGGCCTGTTCGAGGCGGCCGCTGTAGTAGGGCCCCAGGTTGGGCAGCACCTCGTCGCCCGGATCCATGCCGTTGGCGCGCAGCGCCAGCCAGCGTGCATAGGCGTGTTCCAGGAAGTCCAGGTAGTCGGGGCTGTGCACGCCATGCAGCGGGCCGCGCCCGTAGTCGGGCGGCGCCTGCAGCGGCACGCCGCGGGCGGCCAGCGCCGCCTGCAGGGTCTGGGCGCGCGCGGGCGTGTCGGTGGGCGCGCACAGGCGGCCCAGGCGCATGAATTGCCGCGGCTGGTGCAGCATCTGCTCTTCGCAAAAAAACGCCTTCATGAGTATTCCCGTCAGTGTCTGTCCACACTACAAGGAGCCGTGTACCGGCCAGCCCTAAGCCTGCTTGAGCTCGATTTCCACGAAGACGAATTCGGTGTCGTTCGGATTGACCACGTTGTGTTCGACGCCCAGCGGCCGGTAATACGAGATGCCGGTGCGCAGATCGCTGGACACTTGTCCGTCGGGCGTTTCGAGCAGCAGCGGCCCGGTGGTCTGGGGCACCACCACATAAGGCATGCCGTGGCGGTGCCAGCCGGTTTCGCCGCCCGGCGGGAAGCGCCATTCGGTCACCCTGACGTGTTCGTTGTCGATCTGCACCGTGGGCACTGCGCCGGGGCGGTTCATCGGGTTGTCTCCTTGTCGTGTGGCAGGATCATGCGATCAGGACCTGAGCCAGAATATCCATGGCTTCGCTCATGATGTCGTCGGGAATGGTCAATGGAAACAGGAATCGGATGACATTGCCGTCGACGCCGCAGCTCAGCAGCAGCAGGTTCTTTTCGAGCGCGCGCGCCTGCAGCTGCCGCGTGAAATCGGGATGCGGGGAGTGGTCGCCGGGATGGCGGAATTCGGCTGCCACCATGGCGCCCAGCGCGCGCACATCGGCCAGTTCGGGCACGCGCGGGCGCAGAGCTTCCAGGTGGCGGCGCAGGCGTTCACCCTGCGCCGCGCCGCGCGCCGGCAGGCCGTCGGCCTGCATCAGCTGCACGACTTCCAGGGCCGCCGCGACGGCGAGCGGGTTGCCGGCATAGGTGCCGCCCAAGCCGCCCGGGGGCGGCGCGTCCATGATTTCGGCGCGCCCGCACACGGCCGACAGCGGCATGCCGCCGGCCAGGCCCTTGGCCATGGCGGTGAGGTCGGCCGCGACGCCATAGTGCTCCATGGCGAACATTTTGCCGGTGCGTCCGAAACCGGTCTGGACTTCATCGGCGATCAGCAGGATGCCGTGCTCGTTGCACAGGGCGCGCAGGCCCTGCATGAATTCGGGAGGACAGATGTTGAAGCCGCCTTCGCCCTGCACCGGCTCGATGACGATGGCGGCCACGCGCCGCGGGTCGACATCGGTCTTGAACAGCGCCCGCAGGCCGGCCAGGGCGTCGGCCACTGACACGCCATGTGTCGGGTCGGGATATGGCGCGTGATAGACGTCGGCGGGAAATGGGCCGAAGCCTGCCTTGTAGGGCACGACCTTGCCCGTCAGCGCCATGCCCAGCAGGGTGCGGCCGTGGAAGGCGGCGCTGAACGCGATCAGCGCCGAGCGTCCGGTGGCGCTGCGGGCGATCTTGACGGCATTTTCGACCGCCTCGGCGCCGGTGGTGAACAGTGCGGTCTTCTTGGGAAAATCGCCCGGCACCAGCTGATTGATCTGCTCGGCCAGTTCGATATAGCTGGCATACGGCACGATCTGGTAGGCCGTGTGGGTGAAGCGCCGGATCTGCGCCTCGATGGCGCCGACCAGGCGCGGATGGCGGTGGCCGGTGTTGAGCACCGCGATTCCGCTGGCAAAGTCGATATAGCGGCGGCCCTCGATGTCCCAAAGTTCGGCGTTGTCGGCGTGGTCGGCGTAGAAGTTGCACATCACTCCCACGCCCCGCGGCGTGGCGGCGTCCTTGCGGCGCGTCAGGTCGGCGTTGTTCATAAGGCAGGCTCCGGCGGTGGTTCGGCCGGCGGGTCCCAGTGCTGGCCGGGAACGGCCGCTATCAATTTCTGCGTATAGGCGTGGCGGGGCTGGTCGAAGATCTGGCCGGGGCTGCCGTATTCGACCACCTTGCCCTGATGCATCACCAGCACCGCATGGCAGATCTGGGCGGCCACCCGCAGGTCGTGGGTGATGAAGATCAGGGCGATCTGCAACTGCTGCTGCAACTGGTGCAACAGCTGCAGCACCTGGGCCTGCACCGAAACGTCCAGCGCCGAAACGGATTCGTCGGCCACCAGTATCTTGGGTTCGAGCGCCAGGGCGCGCGCGATGCCGATGCGCTGGCGCTGCCCGCCCGAGAACTGGTTGGGATAGCGGTCGAAAGCCGAGGCGTCCAGGCCGACCAGGCCCAGCAGTTCGCGGGTACGCGCCTCGGCTTGCGCGCGCGTCTGTCCGCTGGCGACCGGGCCGTCGCTGATGATGCGGCCCACCGTGTGGCGCGGGTTGAGCGAGGCAAAGGGGTCCTGGAAGATCATCTGAATGTCTTTGCGCAGCGGCCGGAACTGGCTTTCGCTGAGGCCGGCGATGTCCTGGCCGTCGAAGATCAGCTGGCCGCCGTTGATGCCGATGAGTTTGAGCAGGCACTTGCCTATGGTGGACTTGCCCGAGCCGGACTCGCCGACGATGCCCAGCGTCTGGCCGCGCCGCACGGTGAAGCTGACATCATCGACCGCGCGCACGATGCGCTTGTGGCCGAGCCAGCCGCGGCCGGTCACGTACGTCTTGCTGAGATTGCGCACGTCGAGCACCGGCGGCGCGGTGTCGGCCGTGCTGTCCGCGTCGGCGCGGCGCCGGGGCACCGCCGCGATCAGCCGGCGGGTATACGGATGCCGGGGAGCATTCAGTATCTGTTCGGCCGGGCCTTGCTCGACCAGTTCGCCGCGCTCCATGACCGCCACGCGATGCGCGATCTCGGCCACCACGCCGAAGTCGTGGGTGACGAACATGACACCCATGCCTTTTTCTTTCTGTATGCGGGCGATCAGCGCCAGTATCTGCGCCTGGGTGGTGACATCCAGGGCGGTGGTGGGCTCGTCGGCGATCAGCAGCGACGGCTCCAGGGCCAGCGCCATGGCGATCATGACGCGCTGGCGCTGGCCCCCGGACAGGCGGAACGGATACACGTGGTACAGCGTGGCCGGATCGGGCAGGCCGACGAACTCGAGCAGCTCCAGCACGCGCCGGGTGCGCGCCTCGCCGGGATAGGCGTTGTGCACGCGCATGACTTCGGCGATCTGCTCGCCCACCGTCATCAGCGGGTTGAGCGCCGACAGCGGCTCCTGGAAGATCATGGCCATGTCCTTGCCGCGCATGGCCTGCAGGCGGGCTTCGTCCTGCCGCAGCAGGTCGGTGCCGCGCAGCAGGATCTGGCCGCCCTGCGGAGCCAGGTAGTCGGGCAGCAGGCCCATGATGGCGTTGGCGCTCATCGATTTGCCGGAGCCCGATTCGCCCACGATGCACAGGATCTCGCCGGCGCGCACATCGTAGGAAATGTCGCGCACCGCATAGCGGCGGTCGCCGCCGGCGGGCAGGGCGATGGTCAGGTTGCGCACCGACAGCAGGGGCGTGTTGTCATCCATGACGGCCTCCTATTCGCCGCGCTTGCGCAGTTGGGGGTTGAGGGCATCGTTGAGGCCTTCGCCGATGAGGTTGATGGCCAGCACGGTCAGCAGGATGGCGACCCCGGGCCAGACGCTCATCCACCAGGCTTCGCGGATCATGGTGCGGGCCGCGCCGATCATGAAGCCCCAGCTCATCAGGTTGCGGTCGCCCAGCCCCAGGAACGACAGCGAGGATTCGGTGAGGATGGCGGTGGCCACCATGAACGAGGCCGATACGATGATGGGCGACATGGCATTGGGCAGGATCTGCGTGCAGACGATGCGCGACGGTGTCTGGCCGATGACGATGGCGGCCTGCACGAATTCGCGCTGCTTGAGCGTCATGAATTCGGAACGGACCAGCCGCGCCGCCGGGGGCCACGACACCAGGGCGATGGCGCCCATGATGGAATACACCGACGGGCTCAGCACCGCCACCAGCACGACCGCCATGGCCAGCTGGGGAATGGTCTGGAAGAATTCGGTGAACCGCATCAGGGCGTCGTCGATGCGGCCGCCGCAATAGCCCGCCACGGCGCCCACCAGAATGCCGAACACCAGCGCGACGCCGGTCGACAGCAGGCCCACCAGCAACGACACGCGCGCACCCCATACCAGCCCGGCGGTAATGTCGCGGCCCAGCATGTCGGTGCCGAACGGGTAGGCCGGATCGGCAAACGGCTTGATCAGGGGATCGGCCACCATCATCCAGGGCGATTCGGGGTAGAGCAGGGGCGCCGCCAGAGCAATGGCCACTACCACCAGCATGACGGCCAGGCCGGCCACGGCGCCGTAGTTGCGCATGTAGCGCTTCAGGAATGGCTTCATGCCGAGGCCTCCTGGGAGCCCGCCGCGATGCGCGGGTCGATCAGCCGGTACAGCAGGTCGGTAAGCAGGTTGAAAACCACCACCATGACCGATGTGACCAGGAAGATGCCCAGCAGCAGCTGGTAGTCGCGCTGCAGCAGCGCGTCGAACATCAGCCTGCCGATGCCGGGCCAGGCGAATACTGTTTCGGTCAGCACGGCGCCGCCGGCCATCTGCCCGAGCTGGATGCCGGCAAAGGTGACCACCGGCAGCAGGGCGTTGCGCAGCACGTGGGTGCGGATCACGCGATTGGGGCTGACGCCCTTGGCGCGGGCGGTCTTGACGAAATCCATGCCGATCACCTCCAGCATCGAGGCGCGCGTCAGGCGCACGTAGACGGCCATGAAGAAGCAGCCCAGGGTAACGGTGGGCAGGATCAGGTGGGTGGCGATATCCTGCACGCGCGCCCAGCCGGCCAGGTTGGCGCCCACGGTTTCCATGCCGAAGGCCGGCAGCCAGCCCAGCAGCACCGAGAACAGCAGAATGCCCATCAGCGACAGCCAGAACAGCGGCGTGGCGTACAGCAGCAGCGCGCCGGTCATGACGCTGCTGTCGATCCAGCGGCGCTTGTTGTTGTAGCGGGCCCGCGCGGCGATCACGCCCAGCAGCACGCCGAACACGATCGAGAACAGGAAGGCGCAGGACATCAGCAGGAAGGTGGCCGGCAGGCGTTCGAGTATCAGGTCGAGCACCGGCACGTGGTTGCGGTACGAGAATCCCAGGTCGAGCTGGAACACGCCTTTCAAGTACAGCCACAGCTGCGTGAGCAGCGGCTGGTCCAGGCCGAACTCGGCGCGCAGGCTGGCCAGGTAGGTGGGGTCGCCCGCGCCGGCCTGGCCGGCCAGCACGGCGGCCGGGTCGCCGGGCGCCATGCGGATCATGAAGAAATTGATGATGACCACGCCCAGCACCACCACCAGGGCCTTGCCCAGGCGCGAGATGAAAAAGGACAGGAATTTCATGCCGTGCATCTCCGTCGGAACACCGCGGCCCGGCAGGGCCGCGGGTTGCGGCGGCCTGCCGGGCCGTGCCGCGGCAGGCCGGGCGCGCCAGGCGCGCCCGCCTCTATTTCTGGATATAGACGTCGGCGAACGATTCGTTCAGGCCGATGGCCGTCTGCACCAGGTTCTTGATGTTGCTGCGATAAATGGTGGGGAACTCCATGTCGACCAGGAACCCGTTGGCCACATCGTTGACCAGCATGGTCTGGATCTTGCTGTAGAGCTCCTGGCGCTTGGCCGGGTCCACTTCCGAAGCGGCCGCCGTCCAGAGCTTGTCGGCTTCGGGATTGTTGTAGCCCTGCACATTGGCGAAGGGCGAGCCCTTGACCATGTTGGCCGCGGCATACAGGCGCTGCACGCCCAGCGCCGGGTCGCCGTACTGGTAGGTGTAGTTCAGCGTCAGGTCGAAGTCCCAGTTGCCGGTGCGGCTGGCCCAGCCGCCCGCGTCGGTGGCTTCCATGTTGATGTTGAAGCCGAGCTGCTCCATCGACTGCTTGATGTATTCGCCCAGCCGGTCCCAGGTGGAGCCGTACGGAAAGCCCAGGAAGCGCAGGGTATAGGCGCTGGGGTCGATGCCGGATTCCTTGATCAGCGCGCGCGCCTTCTTCATGTTGAAGTCCAGCGGCGGCATGTTCTTGTCATAGAACATCTCGGTGGTCACGAACGGGCTGGTGGCCACCTTGCCCAGGCCGAAGAAGATGTTGTTGACGATGAGCTTGCGGTTCAGCGCGGCCATGACCGCCTGCCGCACCTTGACGTTGTCCAGCGGCGGGGTGCGCATGTTGAACATCAGGTAGGCCTGGGGCGAGAACATTTCCCAGCCTTTGGTGGTGTACTCGACATTGGGCAGCGAGCGCAGGCGCTTGACATCGACGTTGTCGACGTCGCCGCCGCGCAGCACGTCCACGCTGCCGCGCTCGAAGGCCACGGCGCGCGAGGCCGAATCGGGAATGACGTTGAAAACCAGCTCGTCCAGGTAGGGCTGGCCCTTTTTCCAGTAGTTGGGGTTGCGCACCAGCTTGATGTATTCGCCGCGCTTCCATTCCTGGAACATGAACGGGCCGGTGCCTACCGGTTTCTGGTTGGCCGGATTCTTCATGTAGTCGGTGCCGGCATAGATGTGCTTGGGCATCATCGGGGCGAAGCCCGGCTCGAACATCAGCATGAAGGCGGGGAAGGGGGTCTTCAACCGGATGGTGACGGTGTGGTCGTCGACCTTCTCGACCTTGTCCAGGTAGCGGCCCAGGATGACGCGGGCGCGGGCATGGGTCTTGGGCAGCAGCTCGGACAGCGAGAACACCACGTCGTCGGCGGTGAACGGCTTGCCGTCATGCCATTTCACCCCTTCTTGCAGATGGAAGGTGTAGGCCAGGCCGTCGGGCGAGACTTCCCACGATTTCGCCAGGCCGGGCTGCGGCTTGAGGTCGAAGGAGTAGGTCAACAGGCTTTCGTAGATCTTGCCGGCCACGAACTGCGTGGGCGCCTGCTGGTTCAGCGCGGGAATCAGGATGGGCGGCTCGGGCTGGACGATCATGCGCAGCGTGCCGCCGCGTGTCTGGGCCTGTACCGCGGCCATGGGTACGGCGGCTATCAGGGCGAGCGCGCCTAGGGACAGTTTGAGGCGTGTTGTCAGTTTCACTGTGAACCTCCGGGCATTGAAGGAAACGCGGGAGGACGGCGCCGGACTCCTGTGCAGGCAGCCGTGCCATCCCGCAACTCGGGTGCTACGGGTGGAACAGGTAAAGCACGTTGCGCGGCGCCGCCTCAGGCGGGCCAGGGCGCGAAGGCGGCAAGTTGCGGTGAGTCCGGCTGCATGGTTTTCCCCTTGGCATTTATGTGGACGTTTTCTGCTTGCGCTGAGGCAGCGTATCGGATATTTGGTACTCTCAATAGGTCCAAATCGTTTTTTGTTTCTGGTGCCACTTTGAAAGAACTGATTCTGTCCGAGTGCCTGCTGCAGCGATTGGAACGCCATACGGCCATTCCGCTATCCCGGCAGATCTACGACATTCTGCGCGGGCTGATCCTGGACGGTGACGTGCCGGCCGGGACCAAGCTGCCGGCCACCCGGGCACTGGCGGCCGATACAGGGTTATCCCGCAATACGGTCCTGCATGCTTACGATCAGTTGCTGGCCGAAGGGTACCTGGTCTCGGCGTTCGGAAGTGGTACCTTCGTTTCGGACACCGTGCCTGCCGTGCAGCAGCCGCCCGTGGCCGACCACGCGCCGGGCGCGGCGCTGCCGCCGCAGTTCGCCCTGTCGCGGCGCGGGTCGCAACTGGTGCACGAGGCCTCGGCCTCGGACCGGCAGTGGGGCGCGTTTGTGCCGGGCGTGCCCGACGTGTCGCTGTTTCCGCGCGCGGTGTGGGCGCGCCTGCAGGGCCGGCGCTGGCGGCAATCGCAGCCCGAGCTGCTGACCTATGCGCACGGCGCCGGCTACATGCCGCTGCGCCGGGCGCTGGCCGAGCACCTGCGGCTGTCGCGCTCGGTGAAATGCGAAGCCGACCAGATCGTGCTGACCAGCGGCATCCATCAGTCGCTGAGCCTGCTGGCGCGGCTGCTGGGCGACCATGGCAACACGGCCTGGATGGAGAACCCCGGCTACTGGGGCGCCCGCTCGACCCTGGCGGCCTGCGGCATTACGCCCGTGCCGGTGGCGGTCGACAGCGAGGGCATGGCGCCCAGCGCCCAGCAGCTGCGCGATCCGCCGCGCTTCATTTTCGTGACCCCGTCGCACCAGTATCCGCTGGGCATGGTGATGAGCCTGGCGCGCCGGCGCATGCTGCTGGAATACGCCCACAGCCGCGGCGCATGGCTGGTCGAGGACGACTACGACAGCGAATTCCGCTTCGACGGCCGGCCCATCGCCTCGCTGCAGGGCCTGGACCAGCACGACCGGGTACTGTACCTGGGCACGTTCTCCAAGACGCTGTTCCCGGGATTCCGGCTGGGCTACATGGTGCTGCCCAAGCCGCTGGCCAGCCACATGGCCACCGGCCTGTCGGAGCTGTATCGCGAAGGGCGCCTGATGGACCAGGCGGTGCTGGCCGACTTTATCGAGGGCGGGCACTACGCCAGCCATATCCGTCGCATGAGGCAGCGCTATTCGGCGCGCCAGGCGCTGCTGCGCGAGGCCATCACCGCGCGGTTCGGCGCCGACTGGCCCATTTCTACCCACGAGGCGGGCCTGCACCTGGTGATGCACCTGCCCGACGGCACGGACGACCTGGGGATTTCCATCGCGGCCCGCACGCTGGACCTGCACGCGCGGCCGCTGTCCCGCTACTATGCCAACGAACACGATGCCCGGCCCGGGGTGCTGCTCGGGTACGCTTGCGTGCCCGAGGCGGAAATCCGTCCGTCTTTCGACCGGCTGGTGCAGGTGATCACGCCCGCGCTGGACCACGTGCAGCGGTCGCAGCGCCGGCCGGTATACAGCGATAAACTGAACGCGGAGGCGTGGAGCGGCGCCTAGCGGCACCCGGTGCCGTGCCGCCGGCCGTGCCGGATACAGGCTTGAACCTCAATTGGAGAACATCGGTGGCAGGAAACAAACACAAGATCGCAGTCATTCCCGGTGACGGCATCGGCAAAGAGGTGGTGCCCGAGGGGTTGCGCGTGCTGGACGCCGCGGCCACGCGCTTCGGCATCGACTTCCAGTGGGACCATTTCGACTGGAGCTGCGACTACTACGCCAAGCACGGCCAGATGATGCCCGACGACTGGGCGCAGCAGATCGGCGGCCACGAAGCCATCTTCTTCGGCTCCATCGGCTGGCCGGCCACCGTGCCCGACCATGAAGCGCTGTGGGGGTCGCTGTTCCGCTTTCGCCGCGATTTCGACCAGTACATCAACCTGCGCCCGGTGCGCCTGATGCCGGGCGTGCCGTCGCCGCTGGCCGACCGCAAGCCGGGCGACATCGATTTCTTCATCGTGCGCGAAAACACCGAAGGCGAGTATTCCAACAGCGGCGGCCGGCTATTCGCGGGCACCGAGCGCGAGGTGGTGATCCAGGAAAGCGTGTTCACCCGCGTGGGAGCCGACCGGGTGCTGAAGTTCGCCTTCGACCTGGCGCAAAAGCGCGGCAAGCACCTGACCGCCGCCACCAAGTCCAACGGCATTTCCATTTCCATGCCCTGGTGGGACGAGCGCGTGGCCGACGTGGCCAGCCAGTATCCGGACGTGCGCTGGGACAAGTACCACATCGACATCCTGTGCGCGCATTTTGTGCAGCACCCGGATTGGTTCGACGTGGTGGTGGCGTCCAACCTGTTCGGCGACATTCTGTCCGACCTGGGCCCGGCGTGCACCGGCACGATCGGCATTGCGCCGTCGGCCAACCTGAACCCCGAGCGCAAGTTCCCGTCGCTGTTCGAGCCGGTGCACGGCTCGGCGCCCGACATCTACGGCAAGGGCATCGCCAACCCGATCGGGCAAATCTGGAGCGGCGCGCTGATGCTGGATTTCCTGGGCTATCCGCAGGCTTCGCAGGCGGTGGTCGGGGCCATTGAAACAGTGCTGGCCGAAGGCCCGCGCACGCGCGACATGAAGGGCACGGCGTCCACGCAGGACGTGGGCAAGGCCATTGCCGAACTGGTGTCGGCGGGCTGAGCGCCGGCAGTGCCCGGCAGGCGCCTGGCTCCCGTCCGGGGGCCGGGCGCCGTGCGATTGAGAGCGCCGCTGCACCGCTTCGGTGCCTGGCACCTGCGGAGCCAGGCACCTTCGGCAGTGATCAGTGCGCGCCGGCGGCAGCCTCGGCCGCGCCGCCACCGCCCGCGGCCGTCTTGTCGCGCCCGTGGGCGAACCACACCAGCCCGGTCAGCAGGATGAAGATCACTCCCGACGCATAGAACACATCCAGTGCCGACATGGTGAAGGCCTGCGTGTTGATCATGCCGTTCAGGCGCGTGATGGCTTCCTGGTGCGACACGCCCAGGCCGTTCTGCAGGGTGGCGATCGCCTGGTCGAACGGCTGGTGCCCGGGCGAGGCGACTTCGGTCAGGCGGGCGTGGTGCTGCGCCGCCCGGTTGTCCCACAGCGTGGTGGCGATCGAGGTGCCGAACGCGCCGGCGGTCAGCCGGGCGAAGTTCGACAGGCCCGACGCGGCCGGAATGCGCCAGGGTTCCAGCCCCGACAGCGTGATCGATGTCAGCGGCACGAAGAATGCGGCCATGGCGGCGCCCTGGATGATGGTGGGGATCATCAGCGTGCGGATGTCGACCTGCGGGTTGAAGTCGGCGCGCATGAAGCACACCAGCGCGAAGATCAGGAACGCGCCCGTTACCAGCATGCGCGCATCCTGCGTGGCCAGCGCCTTGCCGACGATGGGCGTCAGCAGAATGGCCAGCAGCCCCACCGGCGCGGTTACCAGGCCGGCATAGGTGGCGGTGTAACCCATGTTGCTTTGCAGCCAGAGCGGCAGCAGCACCACGTTGCCGAAAAACACGCCATAGGCCACGGCCAGCGTCAGCGCGCCCACTGTGAAATTGCGCTCTTTGAACAGGCGCAGATCGACCACCGGATGCGCGTCGGTGAGTTCCCAGATCAGGAAGAACACGAAGGCCACAAACGCCACCAGGGCCAGCACCAGGATCACCGGGCTGGCGAACCAGTCCAGCTCTTTGCCCTTGTCGAGCATGATCTGCAGCGAGCCCACCCACACCACCAACAGGGCCAGCCCGACCTTGTCGATGGGCAGCTTGCGCGTGGCCGATTCGCGGTCTCGGTAGACGCGCCAGCTGATCCATGCCGCCAGCAGCCCCACCGGCACGTTGATGTAGAAGATCCACGGCCAGGAATAGTTGTCGGATATCCAGCCGCCCAATAGCGGCCCGGCCACGGGCGCCACCAGCGTGGTCATGGACCAGACGGCCAGCGCCATGCCCGCCTTCGACTTGGGGAAGCTGGCCAGCATGAGCGCCTGCGACAACGGGATCATGGGGCCGGCCACGGCGCCCTGCAGCACGCGGAACGCCAGCAGCGCCTCGAGCGACGGCGAAAAGCCGCACAGCCACGAGGCCAGCACGAACAGCAGCGTCGAGGTCAGGAACAGGCGCACCTGGCCGAAACGCTGGGTCAGCCAGCCCGTCAGCGGCACGGTGATGGCATTGGCCACCGCGAACGAAGTGATGACCCACGTACCCTGGCTGGTGCTCACGCCCAGGTCGCCCGAAATCGTGGGCAGCGACACGTTGGCGATCGAGGTGTCCAGCACGTTCATGAACACCGCGGTCGACAGGGCGATCGAGCCGATGATGCGGGTCGCGCCTTCGAGCGGAGGCGGCGCGGCGGCCGCCGAAGACGGACGGGACTTGGTGCTCATGATGCCAGGTTGGCCTTGATGATTTTGGCGATCAGGGCGTCGGCCTCGGCCTGCGGATCGGCGAAGGCCTTGGTGGACCAGGCCGGCTCATGGCGCTGCGGCAGCGGGGCGAGCTCGTCGCCGCCCTGGCTGACGTCGACTTCGACGTCCATCGACAGGCCGACCCGCAGCGGATGCGTCTTCAGCTCTTCGGGATCGAGCTCGATGCGCACCGGCACGCGTTGCACGACCTTGATCCAGTTGCCGGTGGCATTCTGCGCCGGCAGCAGCGCGAAGGCGCTGCCCGTGCCGGCGTCCAGACCCACCACCGTACCGTGGTACGTGACCGAGCTGCCGTACATGTCGGCGACCAGGGTGGCGGATTGCCCGGGATGCATGCGGCGCAGCTGGCCTTCCTTGAAGTTGGCCTCGACCCACACCTGGTCCAGCGGCACCACGTTCATGAGCGCTGCGCCCGGCGCCACGCGCTGGCCGACTTGCACACTGCGGCGCGCGATCAGGCCGTCCACCGGCGCGGGCAGCACCGTGCGCGAGCGGCCCAGCCATGCATCGCGCAGCCTGGCCGCGGCCTGCCGCACGTCGGGATGGTCGGCCACCGTGGTGTTGTCGGTCAGGGCCTGGTTGGTGGCCAGCCGGGCCTGCGCAGCGGCCAGCGCTGCCTTGGCCTGGGCCAGCCCCGACTGGGCGGATTTCAGGGCGGTCTGGGCGTGCAGCAATTCTTCGCCGCTGACGCCGCCGGACTTGGCCAGCGCCTGGCGGCGCTTCAAGTCGGCCTGGGCGCGGCTCAGATCGGCCTGGGCGCGTTCGATATCGGCCTGCCGGACATTGACGTCGGCCGCCAGGGAATCGTTCTGCGCATACAGCGTGCGCACCTGGCGCACGGTTTGCGCCAGCTGGGCTTCGGCCTGCTGCAGCGCCACGTCGGCGTCGGACGGGTCCAGCCGCACCAGCGGCTGGCCGGCGCGCACGTGCTCGGTATCGCCGGCCTCGATGGCGATGACGGTGCCGGGCACTTGCGGCGTGATCTGCACCAGGTTGCCGTGCACGTAGGCGTCGTCCGTGCTTTCCACGCGGGAACCGAACAATGCCCACCAGATGGCGTACAGGATCGCCAGCAGAATGAACACGCCGGCGGCGATCAGCAGCAGGCGTTTGCGGGCGGGGTTGGCTACGGGAGTTGCGGTCATGACTTCGGGATCCGGGTCGGTCAATGAGAAGAAGACGAGGCCTGGCCATCGGCGGCGGGCGGCGTGTAGCCGCCGCCCAGCGCATAGGCGAGGTCGGCATCGAGCTGGTAGGCGCGGAAGCGCAGGTCGGTGTCCAGGCGGGCCTGGGCCAGCACGCCGGTCTGGGCCACCAGCACGGTCAGGTAGTTGCCCATGCCGGCGCGATACCGCTGCACGGCCAGGTCATAGGCGGCGTCGATCGCCGTGCGGGCCTGGCGCTGCTGGGTGGTCTCGCGGCCGAGCAGGCGCAGCGCATCCAGCGCGTCGGCCACCTGATGCACCGCGTCGAGCACGTTCTGGTTGTAGTCGGACACCGCCAGGTCGGCATCGGCGCGCCGGCCGGCGAGGTTGGCGTTGAGCGCGCCGCCATGGAAGATGGGCAGGGTGATGGCGGGACCGATGCCCAGGGTGCGGCTGCCGGCCTCGAGCAGGTTGCCGGTGCCGATGGCCTGGAAGCCGGCGAATGCCACCAGGTTGATGTTGGGGTAGAACTCGGCGCGCGCCGCGTCGACGTTGTGGCGGGCCGCCTCGGCGCGCCAGCGGGCCGCCGTGATGTCGGCGCGATGGCCCAGCAGATCCAGCGGCACGCTGTCGGGCACCACGCCGGCCGGCGCGGCCAGCGTCACGGGCCGCAGCTGCTGGCCGCGCGCTGGCCCGGCGCCCGCCAGCGCCGCGGCCTGGTTGCGCAGCTGCGCGATGGTGGTGTCGACCTGGGTCAGTTCGACCTTGGCGGTTGCCAATGACGATTCAGCCTGCTTGACCTCGACCAGCGTGTCCAGCCCGGCGTTCCGGCGGTCCTGCGTCAGCTTGAGGACATCCGCGCGCTGGGCCAGGATGCGCTGCAGCACTTCGTGCTGGGCAAAGGCGTTCTGCAGGTTCAGGTAGCTGCGCACCACGGCGCGCGCCAGCAGGTTGCGCGCCGCCTGGGCATCGGCCTGGGCCGCGGCCTGTTGCGAAACGGCAGCGTCGAGCAGGGAACGGTTCTTGCCCCAGAAGTCCAGCTCGTAGCTGAAGTCGAGCGCCAGGCGGTTGTCGGAACTGACGCCGCCGGCCAGCGGCGGCTGGTAGATGTAGTTCTCGGGCAGGTGCTGGCGGGTCAGGCTGTAATTGGCGTCCACCTGCGGAAACAGCGGCGCGCGGGCGCCGCGCACGGCGGCGTTGGCCTGGGCCAGGCGGGCCTGGGCCGCCGTCATTGACGGGTTGTTGGCCAGGGCCTCGCCCACCAGCGTGTCGAGCTGGGCGTCGCCGTAGCGGCGCCACCACTGGGTGTCGGGCCAGGTGACAGACGTGCCCTGCAGCCCGAGCCGGGCCGCGTCGAGCTGGGCCACGGGCTCGCTGGTGGGGGCCATCCAGGCGCAGCCGCCCAGGGCCAGCAGCAGAACCATGGGAACTAGGGATTTCATCCTGACGTTTTGCTGAAAATTGTTGATCAAACCGTATTTGCCTAGGCAGTTAGTGTGGGGCAATGAGGGGCGCAGCATGATCTTTCGGTTGGTGGTCGGCCCGGCGGGAGGGCGCCGGTCAGGGTTCCGGGGTGCCCGCGGGCGTGCCGTTGGCCAGCATGCGACCCAGCAGGTGCTGCAGCTGGGCGACTTCGTCGGTGGAAAACCCGCGCAGGTGGTGGTTGAGTACCCGGGCGATGTTGGCGGGAATGGCCTTGGCCTTTTCCTGCCCCAGCTCGGTGAGTTCGATCTTGACCACCCGGCGGTCTTCATGGCTGCGGGCGCGGCGCAGCAGGCCCTTGGCCTCGAGGCGGTCGAGGGTGCGGGTCATGGCGCCGGTATCGACGCCGTGCAGGCGCGCCATTTCGGCCGGCGTGTCAGCGCTGCCGCGCGCCACCATGGCGATGGGCCGCCACTGCATGGCCGTGAGGCCCAGCGGCGCCATTTCGAGATCGAGCATGCGGTTGAGCGAGTTGTACACCAGCTTGACCATGAAGCCGATGTTGTCGTCGGTGCAGCGCGCAGTGCCCCGGTAATGCACCGGGGTGTCGGACGAAGCGGGCGGGCGGGTAGAGCTCATGCCGCGTATTTTATTGCCTAGTCAGATATTGTCAAGGCGCACTTGCGCTGCCGCAGGCGAGCTAGTGCGGGGCCTTGCGCAAGCCCGACCAGACGATGGCGGCCACGATCAGGGCGGCGCCGGCCGCCATGCGCAGCGTGGGCTGCTGGGCGAACAGCAGCCAGGCGAACGCGATGGCATAGACCGGTTCCAGCGCGATGACCAGCCCCGCGCTGCGCGCGTTGAGCCGGGTCAGGCTGGAGACGAACAAGTAGTGCGACAGGCCTGTGCAGAATATGCCCAGCAGCCCCAGCCAGAGCCAGTCGAGCGCGGCCAGCGCCGGCAGCTGGCTGGTGGCGAAGGGCAGCATGGCCAGCACCACCACGATGTTCTGCCAGCAGGCGACCTGCATCGGATCCAGGCCTGCGGCGGAACGACGGTTGGTCAGGGCCAGCAGGGCGAACGACAGGCCCGACAGAATGCCCCACGCCAGGCCGATGGTGCCCTGGTCGGCGAAATCGAACGACGGGGTCACCAGCACCAGGCCGGCCGTGACCAGGCCCAGCAGCGACCATTCGGCCAGCCGCACGCGTTCGCGGAACAGCACGCCCTCTAGCAGGGTGATAAAGGCGGGAAAACTGGCGAAACCCAGCGTCGCAATGGCGATGCCGCCGGTCTTGACCGAGATGAAAAAGGTGACCCAGTGCGCGGCCAGCAGGCAGCCGGCCACGATCAGGATGAACAATTGCGCGGGCGACAGGGTGCTGAACAATGGCCGGCGCTGGGCCCGCGCGAACCCCGCCAGCGCCAGCACGGCGAAGGCGGCCCGCCCCAGGGTGATGACCGTGGCGCCGGCCTGGATCAGTTCGCCGAACACGCCGGTCAGGCCGAACAGCACGGCGGCAAAATGGATATAGACGAGGGCGCGTTGGCGAGTCATGCGAAAAGGCGGCTGGCGGTGGCGGCCGGCACCGCGGCGGCGCCGGAAAATATAAAATCATCGCATGAATCGCCCAGCCAGGTCTTGGTCGCCGACCTTCGCCTCTTCCCGCGCCCTCGGTTTCTTCCTGGCCACGCTGGGCGCCGTGCTGTTCGCGGCCAAGGCCATCGTGGTGAAACTCACCTACCGGTATGGCATCGACGCCGTCACCCTGATCGCGTTCCGCATGCTGTTCGCCATGCCGTTCTTCGCGGCGGTGGCCTGGCGCGAATCGCGGCGGGCGGCGCGCGGCGAGTTGCCGGTGCTGAGCCGGCGCGAGCGCGTGCAGGTCTGCCTGCTGGGCCTGCTGGGCTATTACTTTTCCAGTTTTCTCGACTTCCTGGGGCTGCGCTATGTATCGGCCAGCCTCGAGCGGCTGATCCTGTTCCTGTCGCCCACGCTGGTGGTGCTGCTGTCGGCGTGGTGGCTGAAGCGCCCGGTGGCGCCGCGCCAGTGGGTGGCCATGGTGGCGTCGTACCTGGGCGTGATCCTGGTGTTCGCGCAAGACCTGAGGCATGGCGCGGGTTCCCACGTGGCGCTCGGGGCCTTGTTCATTTTCGGGTCGGCGCTCAGCTATGCTGTGTACTTGATCTGTTCGGGCGAGCTGGTCAAGCGGGTGGGCGCGACCCGCCTGGTGGCCTATGCCATGCTGGTGTCCTGCCTGGCCTGCATCGTCCAGTTCTTCCTGGTGCATCCGCCATCGATGCTGGCCCAGCCGGCCGGCGTCTATGGCTATTCGTTCGTTCACGCCACGCTGAATACCGTGGTGCCCGTGTTCATGCTGATGTGGGCCGTGGCCCTGGTGGGCGCACCTACCGCGTCGCTGCTGGGCATGGTGGGGCCGGTGTCGGTGCTGTTCCTGGCGGCATGGCTGCTGGGCGAGCCCATTACCGCCTGGCAGCTGGCGGGCACGGCCCTGGTGCTGGTCGGCGTGTTCGTGCTGATGGGCGGGCGCAGCCGGGCGGGGGCGGGCGGATGACGCCCGGGCACGGGTTTAGCGCGGCATGGCGCCGCATGGCAGTCTGAGAATTCAACACGCAAAGGAGGCCGGCATGGCCAGCAATCTCGTCAAGGCAGTCCGTATCGAACAACATGGCGGGCCCGAAGTCCTGAAAGTCGTCGACGTCGAAGTCCCGCCGCCGGCCCCCAACGAGGTCACCATCCGCCAGCATGTGGCGGGCCTGAACTTTATCGACATCTATTACCGCACCGGCCTGTATCCCCACCCGCTGCCGCACGGCCTGGGTTTCGAGGCCGCCGGCGTGGTCGAAGCGGTGGGGGCCGACGTGGCCCACCTGAAGAAAGGCGACCGCGTGGCCTACGGGCAGAGCCCTATCGGCGCCTACGCCCAGGCCCGCAACGTGCCGGCCGCCCAGGTCGTCAAGCTGCCCAAGGGGGTGGATTTCGACGAGGCCGCGGCGCTGATGCTCAAGGGCCTGACCGTGCAGTACCTGTTTCGCCAGACATACCGCCTGCAGGGCAATGAAACCATTCTGTTCCATGCGGCCGCCGGCGGCGTGGGGCTGATTGCCTGCCAATGGGCCAAGGCGCTGGGCGTGAAGCTGATCGGCACCGTTTCCAGCCCCGAGAAGGCCGAGCTGGCGCGCGCCAACGGCGCCTGGCAGACCATCGATTATTCGCGCGAGAACGTAGTCGAGCGCGTGCTGGAACTGACCGGCGGCAAGAAGGTGCCGGTGGTGTACGACGGCGTGGGCAAAGACACCTGGGAAACCTCGCTGGACTGCATCGAGCCGCGCGGGCTGATGGTCAGTTTCGGCAATGCGTCGGGGCCGGTGTCGGGCGTGAACCTGGCCACGCTGAATCAGAAGGGCTGCCTGTACGTGACGCGTCCGTCGCTGGGGCTGCACGTGAACACGCAGGCCAAGCTGAACGCCGCCGCTGCCGAGATGTTCGATCTGGTGTTGAAGAAGAAGATCAAGGTGCGCATCGACCAGCGCTACAGCCTGGAGCAAGCCGGCCAGGCGCAGACTGCGCTGGCCGCCCGCAAGACCACCGGCGCCACCGTGCTGACGCTGGACTGACCGGGGAAAAGCAAGGGCGGCCGTAAGGCCGCCCCGTTGCCCGCCGCGGCGGCCTTACGCCACGCGCATTTGCTGCAGGGCGGCGATGCGGGCCTGGATGGGCGGGTGCGAGGCGAAAATGGCCCCCAGCCCGCCCTTGCCGGCAATGCCCGAGGCCTCGAACGACTTGGGCAGTTCGCCCGGTTCCAGGCCGCCCAGGCGCGCCAGGGCGCGCATCATGGGTTCGCGCGAACCCATCAGCTGGGCCGAGCCGGCGTCGGCGCGGTATTCGCGCTGGCGCGAGAACCAGGCAACGATGATCGAGGCCAGCAGGCCGAAGACGATTTCACAGACCAGCACGGTAATGAAATAGCCGGCGCCCACGCCGCGCTCGTTGCGGAACACGGTGCGGTCGATGAAGTACCCCACCACGCGGGCCAGAAACACCACGAAGGTGTTGACCACGCCCTGGATGAGCGTAAGCGTGACCATGTCGCCGTTGGCGATGTGCGCGACTTCATGGCCCAGCACGGCGGCGACTTCTTCTTCGGTCATGCTGTCGAGCAGCCCGGTGGACACGGCCACCAGCGAGTCGTTCTTGAATGCGCCGGTGGCGAATGCATTGGGCGGGCCTTCGTAGATGGCGACTTCGGGATGGCCGATGCCGGCGCGGTCGGCCAGCTGGTGCACGGTTTCGACCAGCCAGGCCTCGCGCGCGCCGCGCGGCGCGGCGGGGTCGATAACCTGGGCGCCGGTGCTCCATTTGGCCATGGGCTTGCTGATCAGCAGCGAGATGAAGGAGCCCGTGAAGCCGATGACCACCGACAGGATCAGCAGCGACTGGAAATTGATGCCCTGCGCGGTGATGTAGCGGTCGACGCCCAGGACGCGCAGCGTGGCCGACAACACGACCATGACGGCCAGGTTGGTGACGATGAACAGGAAGATGCGTTTCATGCTTGTTGTGATCCTCTGCGAGCAATGAGCGCCTGTTTTGACCGGGCCGGGGCAGGGCGGTTCCCCTATGGCCGCGATAGGCTTTCCGGACCCGGAGTATAGTATCGCTTTCCCCTATTTCCCTTCTTTTTTTCATCATCTGGACCCCATGCAGGCTCTTTGGATGTTGGTGGCGTCCGCCATGTTCGCCATGATGGGGTCGTTCGTGAAGCTGGCCACCGAGCACGGCGCTTCATTGCCCCAGATCGTGCTTTTCCGCGGTTTTCCGTCTGTCATCCTGCTGCTGCTGTGGGCGCGCGCCGGGCGGCAGTCGATCGTGCCCACCAGTTGGCGGCTGCATCTGTGGCGCAATGTGGCGGGCGTCACTTCGATGTGGCTGGGTTTTTTCGCCATTTCGCACCTGCCCCTGGCCACCGCCACCAGCCTGAATTACACGGCGCCGCTGTTCATCGCCTGCTGGATGCTGGGCTGGGGCGGGGCGCAGCGCGACCCCGTGCGCATCGCCGCCGTGGCCCTGGGGTTTGCCGGCGTGATTGCCGTCTTGCGCCCCAGCATCAACCATGACCAGTGGCTGGCCGCGCTGTTCGGCCTGGGCGCCGGCGCCATGTCGGCGGTGGCCATGCTGCAGATCCGCCAGCTGGGCCGCATCGGCGAGCCCGAATGGCGCACCGTGCTGTTCTTTTCGCTGGGGGTGTGCCTGAGCAGCATGGCCGGCCTGGCCGTCGAGGGCTGGGGCTACGCCGACCTGCTGGGCTATGCCGCGCTGGTGGGAGTGGGGGTGGCCGGGCTGTTCGGGCAATTGGCCATGACGCGGGCGTTCGGAGTCGGTTCGGCCCTGTTGACGGCCGCGCTGCAGTATTCCACGATCATATTTGCCGCGCTGCTGGGCATGGGTTTCTGGGGCGACCGGCCCGACACCCTGGCCTGGGCAGGCATGGGCCTGATCATCATGGCGGGCCTGCTGTCGGTATGGCGCACCATGCGCATGCCGCCCGAGTCCTGACCCGAACCTGCTTCCAAGGAGCTTGCATGACCATGACGCTGATTTCCGCCGCCGACCTGGCCGGTCGCCTGCAGTCGCCCGACGTGCGCATTTTCGACGTGCGCCACGATCTGGCCGATCACGCGGCCGGCCGGCGCGCCTACGAGCAGGGCCATATTCCCGGCGCGCGCTACCTGGACCACGAAACCGAGCTGGCCGCGCCGCGCACCGGCAGCAATGGCCGGCATCCGCTGCCGTCGCGCGCCGACCTGGCGGCGCTGATGGCCGCCCACGGCGTGCAGCCCGATACCCTGGTGGTGGCGTACGATGCCAGCGGCGGCATGTTCGCCGCGCATCTGTGGTGGATGTTGCGCTGGCTGGGCCACGAGCGCGTGGCGGTGCTGGACGGCGGCTGGCAGGGCTGGGTCGCGGCCGGGCTGCCGGTCGGCACCGATGCCGTCGCGGCCGAGTCGGGCTCCGGGGCGGCGCCGGCCGGCCCGTCGCTGGCCGAAACCGTGGATGCCGACGCGGTGCTGGCCAATCTGGCGCAGCCGGCCTTCACCGTGCTCGACGCACGCGCGGCGAACCGCTACCGGGGCGAGGTCGAACCCATGGACCCGGTGGCCGGGCACATTCCCGGCGCGCTGAACCGCCCCAATGGCGAAAACCTGCAGGCCGACGGCCGCTTCAAGCCGCCCGGGCAGTTGCGCGCCGAATTCGCGAGCCTGCTGGGCGATCGCGATCCGCGCGCGGTGGTGCACCAGTGCGGTTCGGGCATTACCGCCTGCCACAACCTGCTGGCCATGGAGATCGCCGGATTGGCGGGCTCGCGCCTGTATCCCGGGTCCTGGAGCGAATGGTGCAGCGACCCGGCCCGCCCGGTGGCGCGCGGCGCCTGAGCGGGGCCTACCAGATGGCGGCGGGCTGCCGGCTGGGGCTCGCCACGCCTTCGGCGATGTGCAGGTAGTAATCCAGCGATTCCGTGGCCAGGCCGGGCGTCTTGGCCATGTCGTCCCAGCGGCGCAGCCGGATGGCGTCCGGCGCGCCTGGCATGCTGGCGAAATCGACCGCCTGGCCGGCATCGAAGCTGCCGCCCTGCAGCACCAGGCTGCGGCGCGAATCCGCCGACAGCACGGCGTCGTAATCGGGCTCCACGAAGCACAGGTAGCGCTTGGCCTCGACGTGCAGCCGGATCGGGTCGAGCACGGCGGCGCCGAACAGACCGCGCAGGAAGGGCAGCACGAAATACTGGTGCTTGTCGTCCAGGCCGTCCAGCGAGGGCGTGCCGGGCCGGTCGGCGATCAGGTGGCCCAGGTCGTGCAGCAGGCAGGCGGTGATCAGCGCCGGCGCCGCGCCGGCCTGCTCGGCCAGGGCGGCCGTTTGCAGCGCATGCTGCAGCTGGGTGACGGGTTCGCCGTCGTAGGCGCGGTGCCCGCGCTCCACGAACAGCTGTTCGATATCTTGCAGGGTAAAAGCCATGATGAGCCCCTGGGGTTGTTCCAGTGCGGCGCCGCGCGGGCGCGCCATTGCGGGGCCGGAGGGTCAGTAGACCGCAGGCGTTTGACAGTTTGATGACGCGTCCGGAGGTATCAGGCACCCTGCGGAGCGTGAAGTGAAAGCCCCCGAAGCGCGCAGCGCGTCGGGGGAGCAGAGGCCTACTCTTGCATAATGCGGCGATACCATTCGTGGAAGTGCTGCATGCCGTCTTCCATGGGCGACTGGTACGGGCCGGCTTCGTTGGTGCCGCGCAGCATCAGGGCCTTGCGGCCCGCGTCCATGCGTTCGGCGATCTCGTCGTCTTCGACGGCGGTTTCCATGTAGGCCGCGCGCTGCGCCTCGACGAACTCGCGCTCGAAGGCGACGATTTCTTCGGGGTAGTAGAACTCGACCACGTTGACGGTTTCCTGCGGGCTCTTGGGGTACAGCGTGGACAGCACCAGCACGTGCGGGTAGAGCTCGATCATGTGGGTGGGGAAGTATGTCACCCACACCGCGCCGAAATCGGGGGCGTCGCCGGCCCGGTAATCGAGCACGCGATCGTGCCACTGCTTGTAGACGTCGGAGCCGGGCTGGGCCAGCGCCTTGTGCACGCCCACGCGCTGCAGGCTGTACCAGTCGGCGAATTCCCAGCTGAGGTCGTCGCAGGTGACGAAGCGGCCCAGGCCCGGGTGGAACGGCCCGACGTGGTAGTCCTCGAGGTAGACCTCGATGAAGGTCTTCCAGTTGTAGTTGCACTGGTGCACTTCGACGTGGTCCAGCACGTAGTCGCCGAAATCGAACTCGGGCCGCGCGAACAGCGGCGCCAGGTCGGCCTGCGGATCGCGCGGGCCTTCGAACAGCAGGCCGTGGCAGTCGCGCAGGCGGAAGCGCTGCAGGTTCATGCAGGGCGTGGAGTCGAACTGCGGGGCGCCCAGCAGCTCGCCGCGGTTGTTGTATGTCCAGCGGTGCAGGGGGCAGACGATGTTGCCGCCGGTTTCTTTCAGGTTGCCCTGCCCGGGCGCGGGGCCGCTGACATTGCCCGCCTGGCCGCCCAGCATCAGGGCCTGACGGTGGCGGCAGACGTTCGAGATCAGTTCGACGCCCTGGGCGTTGCGCACCAGTACGCGCCCGCCGTCTTCCTGGGGCAGGGTGCGCCAATCGCCGATTTCAGGCACCAGTTTCTGGTGGCCGACATACAGCGAGGATTGCTTGAAGATGAGTTCTTGCTCGCGCTTGAAGCGGGCTTCGTCAAAATACGCACTGACGGGAAGCTGGGTGCGAGCCGGCACGACATGCGCCATCCGACCAACGTCGGTCATGATTCCCTCCGCTCGGATAAAAAAGCCAGGACGGCAGAGTTTCCGTTCTGGCGCGAAGAAAAATCGGGCTGGCCGATCAAACCGTGAATTGTACCCTATCCCTTGCTGCGGGGCACCCTTGCGCCATACCGGCCGCGCATGACGCGTTTCTTACACCAGCCGCCGCGTCACGGGGTGGCGGCGCAGCAGCCAGCTGCTGGCGGCCGACAGGCCGAACACCGCGGTCGCCAGCAGCGGCACGTGCCAGGCCGCGCCGGGCCCGGCGTGGGCCCCGGCGCGATCGGCCAGGTCGAGGAACAGGGGGTGGATCAGGTACACCCCGAACGTCAACGGAGCCAGTGTCGACAGCGGCGGCACGCGCGAGGTGTTCATGATCCACTGGAACGCCGCCAGCGACATGAACGGCACCGTGATGCTGAAGTAATCGTAAAAATACAGGTTCAGCTTGCCGGCCTCGGACAAGGAGTACACGCCCCAGGCAGTCGCCGCCACGCTCAGGGCCAGCAGCAGGGCGGGGCGCGGCACGCGCAGTTCGCCGTCGAAAATCATGCGCCCGGCCACGAAGTAGCCCAGGTACGGCAGGAACCAGGTCAGGAAGAAGCCCTGGCCCGCGCCCAGCGCCTGGCGATACAGCGCGTCGAGGATGGCGATGCCCAGGATGCCCACTACCCACAGCCGGCGCGCGGCCGGCAGGCTGCGCTGGTACAGCGCCCGCACCAGCGGGGCGAACAGGTACAGGCCCACGATCATGTACAGGTACCACAGGTGGTAATAAGGCGCGCCTTCGGCCACCTTGCGGGGCCAGAACGACAGGTCGACGCGCCCGTCGTCCCACCAGTCCAGCAGGCTGCGCCAGCTCAGGTAGAACAGGGTCCAGAATACCAGCGGCGCGCATATGCGCGCGGCCCGGCGCAGATAGAAGCTGCGCGCATCCTGCGGCCGGTCGGCGTCGAGCAGCAGGGCGCCGCTGACCATGACGAACACGGGCACGCACCAGCGCACCGCCGAGTCGTACAGGTTGGCCGCCAGCCAGTCGCCGCTGCCGTAGGCGCCGGCATCGGAAACGGCCTGTGCGGCGCTATGCAGCAATACCACTGCCAGCGCGGCCAGCCAGCGCGCGGCGTCGAGTCGGTCCAGGCGATCTGCGGAATGAGGCATGCTTTCACCTTAGCAGCGCCCGCCCGGGCCGATGTTTCGAACCGTTAGTCGCGGCTTGCAAACGCAAACATGCCCCGCCGCGCGCGCGGCCGGGGGGCATTTTGTTGCAACTGGAGCGGGCTTTATTGCGGCTTGAGGCCCGCCTGCTGCACCAGTTTCTTGATGACCGGCTGTTCGTTGCGGATCTGCTGGGTCAGTTCCTGCGCCGTGCCCGAGCGCGGCTCGATGCCCATGGTCAGCATCTTGTCGCGGATCTGGGGGTCTTGCAGCGTGGCGGCCAGGGCCTGCTGCAGGGTCGCCAGCGTATCGGCAGGCGTGCCTTTGGGGGCTACGAAGCTGAACCAGGCCGTCAGGTCGAAGGCGGGATAGCCTTGTTCCGCCAGCGTGGGCACCTCGGGCAGGGTGGGCAGGCGCGTCTTGCTGGTAATGCCGAACACCTTGAGCTTGCCCGCGGCGACTTGCGGCATGCCCGTGGCCACCATGTCGAAAAACACATCGACGTCGCCGTTGATCAGGGCCGGCAGGGCCTGCGTGGCGCCCTTGAACGGCACGTGCAGCAGATCGATGCCGGCTTCCTGCTTGAACAGCTCGCCGGCCAGGTGCGACGAGGTGCCCGGCCCGAAGGTGGCGAAGGTCAGGCTGCCGGGCCGCTGCTTGGCCTGCGCGACCACGTCGGCAGTGCTTTTAAAGCCATGCTTGTCGTTCGACAGCAGGATGAGCGGGCCGATGCCCACCATGCCGACCGGCGCATAGCCGTCCGGGTCGTACGGCAGCGATTTGTACAGGAACCGGTTGGTGACCAGCGTGGAGTTGGTGGCCATCAGCAGGGTGTAGCCGTCGGGCTGGGCGCGCGCGACATAGGCCGCGCCGATGGTGGTGCCGGCGCCGGCTTTGTTCTCGACGATGATGCTCT
Source organism: Bordetella petrii (assembly GCF_017356245.1). Classification (NCBI taxonomy): domain Bacteria; kingdom Pseudomonadati; phylum Pseudomonadota; class Betaproteobacteria; order Burkholderiales; family Alcaligenaceae; genus Bordetella; species Bordetella petrii. The sequence goes on along the minus strand of NZ_JAFMZZ010000001.1, from coordinate 915,085 downwards.
GGTCCAGGGCCTTGCTCATGCGTTCGGCCAGGATCCGCGTCAGCGCGTCGGTGGCGCCGCCGGCGGGAAAGGGCGAGATGATGGTGATGGGCCGTTCAGGATAGGCGGCCTGGGCCAGCCCGGCGCAGGCCGACAGGGCCGCGGCGGCCGCGAAGAGAGAGACGCGCTTGAACATGTTTTCCCCTTGGTAATGGCAGAAAGTGGTGGTTGGGTTCTATAAAATTCCGTAGAATGGAATTTAATTTTGTTTAACGAAATAAACTATAAGAACGAAGCCCATACGATGCAAGCCCCTTCCGATCCTCCCGGGCCCGGCGCAGACGCCGGACGCAGCGGGCCCGCCCGGCGGCGGCGCGGCGACAGCCAGGGCCGGGCCACGCCCGATTTCATCGTGGCGCTGGCCCGCGGGCTCGATGTGCTGCGCTGCTTCGGGCCCGGCGCCGTCACGCTGGGCAACCAGGACCTGGCCGGCCTTACCGGCCTGCCCAAGCCCACCATCAGCCGCATCACCTACACGCTGACCGAGCTGGGCTATTTGCGCTACCACCCCGATAGCGGCAAATACTCGCCGGGCTATGGCGTGCTGGCGCTGGGCTTCGGATTGCTGGCCGGGCTGGAAGTGCGCGAGCTGGCCAAGGCGTCCATGGTGCAACTGGCGCGCGATACCGGCGGCGCGGTGGCGCTGGGCGCATTCGACGGCGATGCCATGGTCTATGTCGAGGCCATCCACGGTTCGTCCGAACTGTATCTGCGCCTGCCCGTGGGCTACCGGGCCAGCCTGGACAGCGCCATGGGGCGGGCCTATCTGGCGGCCTTGCCTGACACGCAGCGCACGGCGCTGCTCGGGCGCCTGGGGCAGGCCGCGCCCGACCCGGCCATGGTGGCGCAGGCGCGCGCCGATCTGGCCGCTGATGGCTGCTGCTTCGCGCTGGGGGCCTGGCGGGCCGACATCAACGCCGTGGCGGTGCCGTTTCAGTCGGTGACCGGAGAAGGCCTGTTCGTCATGAGCTGCGGCGGGCCGGCCGCGCTGCTGCCCGCGGCGGCGCTGCGCGAACGTGTCGCGCCGGCCTTGCGCGAGGCGGTGCGGCAGCTGTCGGGCAGTCTTTCTTAGGGCCCGGTTACGCTGAAAGGCGCCGCGGCCGGGCGCGGAAAGCGCGCGCATCATCGTACAATTCACGGATCGAATCACTCATTTCCGCGCACGGAGCCCCGTTTGGCCACTTCCCCGCAAACCGATCCGCAGCACGACGACCGCCCCTTGCCCCAGGATTTCGAAACCGCGCTGGCCGAGCTCGAAACGCTGGTGGCCGCCATGGAAGACGGGTCCCTGCCTCTTGAGCAATCGCTGGCCGCCTACCGGCGCGGCGTCGAACTGACGCGCGTCTGCCAAGAGCGCCTGGCGCAGGCCGAGCAGCAGGTCAGGGTGCTGGAAGACGGCCTGCTGCGGCCGCTGGATCCGCGCGCGCTCGACGACGAATAACCGGATGAAGCAACAACACCTTGCGTTCGCGGATTGGCTGCAGGGCCGCGCGCAGCATATCGAAGCGGTCCTGGACGAATGCCTGCCGGCTGCCGACGCGCTGCCCGCGCGCCTGCACGAGGCCATGCGCTACGCGGTGCTGGGCGGCGGCAAACGCATCCGCGCCGCGCTGGTCTATGCGGCCGGCCAGGCCTGCCCCGTCAACGGCAGCGCAGTGGCCATCCAGGCCTCGATGGATCGCGCCGCCGCGGCGGTGGAACTGATCCACGCCTATTCGCTGATTCACGACGACCTGCCCTGCATGGACGACGACACGCTGCGCCGCGGCCGCCCCACCACGCACGTGCAATTCGACGAAGCCACCGCGATGCTGGCCGGCGATGCGCTGCAGCCGCTGGCTTTCGAGCTGCTGGCCGACATGCCCATCGCGCCGGCACTGGTGGTGCAGGCCACGCAGGCGCTGGCCCGCGCGGCCGGCAGCCAGGGCATGGCGGGCGGGCAGGCCATCGACCTGCACAGCGTCGGCCATGCTTTGTCGCGCGACGAACTGCAAACCATGCACAGCATGAAAACCGGCGCCATGCTGGCATGCAGCGTGGCGCTGGGCGGCATTGTGTCGGGGGCCAGTTCCAGCACCCGGCAGGCGCTCGACGACTACGCCCAGGCCGTCGGCCTGGCCTTCCAGGTCGTGGACGACATTCTTGACGTTACCGCCGATACTGTCAGCCTGGGCAAGACGCCCGGCAAAGACGCCGCTGGCAACAAACCCACCTATGTGTCGCTGCTGGGGCTGGACGACGCCCGCGCGCTGGCCGAAGAGTTGCGCGGCGCCGCGCACTCGGCCCTGACGCCGCTGGGCGATGCCGGCTCGACGCTGGCCCGCCTGGCAGACTACATCGTACTCAGAGACCGCTGATACCAAGCATGACGACAGAATTGCTGGACCGCATCCAAACGCCCGCCGACCTGCGCCAACTGGATCGCCGCGAGCTCAAGGCGCTGGCCGAAGAGCTGCGCGGCTTCGTGCTGGAGTCGGTATCCAAGACGGGCGGCCACTTGTCGTCCAATCTGGGCACCGTCGAACTTACCCTGGCCCTGCACCGCGTGTTCGACACGCCGCACGACCGCATTGTCTGGGATGTCGGGCACCAGTCGTATCCGCACAAGATCCTGACCGGGCGCCGCGCCGGCATGGCGCGCCTGCGCCAGGAAGGCGGCATCTCGGGCTTTCCCAAGCGCAGCGAATCCGAATACGACGCGTTCGGCACGGCTCATTCGTCGACCTCGATCTCGGCCGCGCTGGGCATGGCGGTGGCTTCGCGCAACGCCGGCGTGCAGCGCCAGCACATCGCGGTCATCGGCGACGGCGCCATGTCGGCTGGCATGGCCTTCGAGGCCATGAACAACGCCGGCGTCACCCCCGATATCAACCTGCTGGTGGTGCTGAACGACAACGACATGTCGATCTCGCCGCCCGTGGGCGCGCTGAACCGCTACCTGGCCCGTCTGATGTCCGGGCGCTTCTACGCCGCCGCCAAGAACGTCGGCCGCGCCATGCTGCAGCACGTGCCGCCGGTGCTCGAGCTGGCGCGCCGCTTCGAAGAGCACGCCAAGGGCATGGTCACGCCGGCCACGCTGTTCGAAGAGTTCGGCTTCAACTATGTGGGCCCGATCGACGGCCACGACCTCGATGCCTTGGTGCCCACGCTGCAGAACCTGAAGGCGCTGCAAGGCCTGCAGTTCCTGCACGTGGTGACGCGCAAGGGCCAGGGCTACAAGCTCGCCGAGGCCGATCCGGTGCTGTATCACGGGCCGGGCAAGTTCGATCCCGCCGTGGGCATCCAGCAGGGCAAACCGTCGGCGCGCAAAACGTTCACCCAGGTGTTCGGCCAGTGGCTGTGCGACATGGCCGAACGCGACGAACGCCTGGTGGGCATTACGCCGGCCATGCGCGAAGGCAGCGGCCTGGTCGAGTTCGAGCAGCGCTTCCCGCGCCGCTATTTCGACGTGGGCATCGCGGAACAGCATGCCGTGACATTCGCGGCCGGGCTGGCCTGCGAAGGCCAGAAGCCGGTGGTGGCCATTTATTCCACCTTCCTGCAGCGCGGCTACGACCAGCTCATCCACGACGTGGCCCTGCAGAATCTGGACGTCACCTTCGCCCTGGACCGTGCCGGCCTGGTGGGGGCCGATGGCGCCACGCACGCGGGCAATTACGACATCGCCTACCTGCGTTGCGTGCCGAACATGGTGGTCGCCACCCCCTCGGATGAAAACGAGGCGCGCTTGCTGCTGTCGACCTGTTATGAATATCCCGGCCCGGCCTCGGTGCGCTATCCGCGCGGAGCCGGCCGCGGCGCCGAAGTCTCGCCCGGCCTGGACACCGTGCCGGTGGGCAAGGGCGTCATCCGCCGGCAGGGCCGCGGCATCGCCATCCTGGCGTTCGGCACCCTGGCGCAGGCGGCGCTGGGCGCGGCCGAGGCGCTGGACGCCACCGTGGCCGACATGCGCTTCGTCAAGCCGGTCGACCGCGAGCTCATCCTGGAGCTGGCCGCCAGCCACGACGCCATCGTCACCCTCGAAGAGGCCGCCATCATGGGCGGGGCGGGCAGCGCCGTGACCGAGGTGCTGCACCAGGAAGGCGTGGGCGTGCCGGTGCTGCAACTGGGCCTGCCCGACCGCTTCATCGACCACGGCGACCAGGCCGCGCTGCTGGCCGGGGTGGGGCTGGATGCCGCCGGAATCGAGCGTTCGATCCGCGCCCGCTTCGAAAAAACGGGCCGCCCGGCCGCCGCGCAGGCGCAATAGGGGTCAAGGCCGGACTACCAACCTACTAGTAGGAGGGTTTTCCGCGCAGCCGGCCCGGCTTTTCGGTAATAATGGCTCCGCTAACATATTTCAGGGCAACAGCGATTCTCATTTCATCCCGCCCTGACAGGTAATCCTATGAATTCTCCGATCGATCCCGCCCTGGTCATGCCCGATGTCCAAAGCTCGGCTGATACGCGGCATATCCCGATTCAGCGCGTAGGCATCCGCGGCGTGCGGCATCCCATGCTGGTGGCGGGCGCCGATGGCGCGCCCCAGCCCACCGTGGCCACCTGGACCCTGACGGTGGCGCTGCCGGCCGAAGAGAAGGGCACGCACATGTCGCGTTTCGTGGCGCTGCTCGAAAAATACCGCAGCGTGCCCATGACGCCGGCATTGTTCGCCGCCATGGCGCGCGACATGCTGCCGCTGCTGCACGCCGAGCGCGGCGACATTACGGCCGCTTTCCCGTACTTCATCAACAAGTCCGCGCCGGTATCGGGCGTGCAGAGCCTGCTCGACTACGAAGTGCAATGGATCGCCCGCGCCGCCGGCGACCAGGTCGAGTTCGAACTGGTGGTGCAGGTGCCGGTGACCAGCCTGTGCCCGTGCTCGAAGGCGATTTCCGAATACGGCGCGCACAACCAGCGTTCGCACGTCACGGTGTCGGCCGTGTTCAATGGCGACGTTGCCATGGATCGCGTGATTCGCCTGGTCGAGGACGAAGGCTCGTGCGAGCTGTGGGGCCTGCTCAAGCGCCCCGACGAGAAATTCGTGACCGAACGCGCCTACGACAACCCCAAGTTCGTCGAAGACCTGGTGCGCGACGTGGCGGCGCGCCTGGCGGCGCACCCCGGCGTGGCGCGCTACCGCGTCGAAGCCGAGAATTTCGAATCCATCCATAACCATTCCGCCTACGCCGTCGTCGAAGGCTGACGCGGGCCGGCGTTTACGGTAGCTTGCACGATGCGCCCGGATCGGCGATAATCGTGGGCTTTCTTTGCTCGATCGCCCCTTTTTGGGGGTGGCGGGCTGCCCCTTGCGGGCCGGCAAACTGCCCGGCCAGGCAAGACATCCTCAAGGAGTTTTACCCATGCGTCACTACGAAGTAGTGTTCATTGTCCATCCGGACCAAAGCGAGCAGGTGCCCGCCATGGTCGAGCGCTACCAGGCGCTCGTTACCGGCCAGAGCGGTACGGTGCACCGCCTGGAAGACTGGGGCCGCCGCCAGCTGGCCTATCCCATCCAGAAGCTCGTCAAGGCCCACTACGTCTGCATGAACATCGAGTGCGGCCAGGCCACCCTCGACGAGCTCGAGCATTCGTTCCGCTACAACGACGCCGTGCTGCGCCACCTGGTCATCAAGACCAAGAAGGCCCAGACCACGCCCTCGATCATGATGAAGTCGGTCGAGCGCGAAGAGGCCCGCAAGGCCAGCACGGAAGCGACGGCGCCGGCCCAGGCCCAGTAACCCGGCCGCGCCAAGTTTTACCACCACGCACCGGCAGGATGAACACCCTGGAACTCAGCGCCCGCGTTCTCGAATGCGAGCCTTTGCGCCATACTCCCGCCGGCGTGCCAGCGCTGGAAATGCTGCTGGCCCACGAATCGGAAATCGTCGAAGCAGGCCATCCCCGCCGCGTCGAACTCACGATTACCGCCGTGGCCCTCGGCGATCTGGCTCAACTGCTGGCCGGCACCCCTCTGGGGACCGAACTGCAGGTGCAGGGCTTTCTGGCCGCTGCCCGCAAAGATTCGGTGAAGGTCAAGCTGCACATGCAGCTGGCCCGCAAAGTCGGCGGCAGTGCAGGGCGCGACCCGCTGGTGGGATGACAGGCAACCGGAACCAGACACAGATTCCGGGTCCGCGGAATGAAACCCCGGCCCGACTAGACTAAGAGGCACATCATGGCTTTCTTCGGAAAACGCAAAGAGAAACGCAAATTCACGCAGCAGAACCCGCTGTTCAAGCGCCGCAAGTTCTGCCGCTTCACCGCCGCCGGCGTCGAAGAGATCGACTACAAAGATCTGGACACCCTGCGCGATTTCGTGCAAGAAAACGGCAAGATCATCCCGGCTCGCCTGACCGGCACCAAGGCACACTACCAGCGCCAGCTGGACACCGCCATCAAGCGCGCGCGCTTCCTGGCCCTGTTGCCTTACACCGACAACCACAACTGATCCGGGGTTACTGAAATGCAAGTCATCCTGCTCGAAAAAGTCGTCAACCTCGGCAACCTGGGCGAAGTCGTCCGCGTGCGCGATGGTTACGCCCGCAACTTCCTGATTCCCCAGAAAATGGCCCGTCGCGCTACCGACGCCGCCCTGAAGGAATTCGAAGCCCGCCGCGCCGAACTGGAAAAAGTCCAGGCTGAAAAGCTGGCCGCCGCCGAAGCGCTGGGTGGCCGCCTGGCTGGCTACCAGCTCAAGGTCGTGCAAAAGGCCGGCGTCGACGGCCGCCTGTTCGGCTCCGTTACCAACGCCGACGTGGCCGAAGGCCTGAAGAAGGCCGGCTTCGAGGCCGTTGAAAAGGCTCAGGTGCGCCTGCCCAACGGCCCGCTGAAGGCCGTGGGCGAGTACCCCATCCAGGTCGCGCTGCACGCCGACGTGACCGTGGACGTGACCGTCGTGGTCGAAGGCGACATCGCCTAAGCCTGTCGCGTTTACGCCAAGCAGAAAAGCCGGCGGCCGTGCCGGCTTTTTTGCTTATTGCGGCCCTTTCACGCCCAAGCCTACAAGGATGTCTTCTTGAGCCAGCCGCCCCAGCATCAGCAAGCGCCCGCCGGCCTGCGCGCCTGGCTCGATAGCGTCGACGCCGCGCGCGAGCCTTCCGTGCGTGAAGTCGTCATCGACGGGGTCGCCTGCGTGGTGAAGCGGCGCCGTTCGGGCCTGCTGCAAGGCGCGGGCTACGCGCTGCGGTACGTGCGGGCGCTGGCGCTGGCCGTGGGCTGCCGGCTGTTTCTGGGCGAATTCCCGCGCCCCAGCGTCTTGTTGCGCAACGGCCTGGCGCACGAGGCCGGGCGGCTGCGCCGGCTGTCGCAGGCCGGCTGCCGGGTGCCCCAGGTATGGTGGGAAGCGCCCGGCCTGCTGGTGCTGGAGCACGTGGGCGAAGATTTCGCCGGGCTGGTCAGGCATGCCGACCCGGCGCAGCGCGTGCAGTGGGTGCGTGCCCTGGCCGCCGACCTGGCGGCCTTCCACGCGCAAGGCCACTGGCACGGCGGCGCCCAGGTGCGCAACATCACCCTGCACAACGGCGAGCTGTGGCGCATTGATTTTGAAGAAAATACCGGCGGCGCCTTGTCGCTGCCCATGGCCCAGGCCTACGATCTGTTCCAGCTGGTATCGTCGCTGCTGGGACTGCGCAAACTGGAAGATGACAATCTGCCAGGGCTGGGTAAACTGATGCTGGACATTTATTTCGAAACCCATCCAGCCCCCGCCGTGCGCGCCCGCCTGCAGCGGCTGGCGCGCGTAGTATGCGGCTGCGCCGCCGTGCTGCGCCCCGTGGGCGGCCGGCTGCCCGGCCGCGACATCCAAGGTTTCTTCCGGGTGGCCGACACCCTGCGTACTCTTTACTAGTCCATTCGATGAACAATCCCGCCGATTCCCAGCTAGATTACCTGCGCGTGCCGCCGCATTCCATCGAGGCCGAGCAGTCGGTGCTGGGGGGGCTGCTGCTGGACAACGGCGCCTGGGACCGCATCGCCGACGTGCTGGGCGAAGAAGACTTCTACCGCCACGACCACCGCCTGATCTGGCATCACATTGCCCGGCTGATCGGGCTGGCGCGGCCGGCCGACGTCATCACCGTCAACGAGTCGCTGATCAGCGCCGGCAAGGCCGAAGACACGGGCGGGCTGGCCTACCTGAACGCGCTGGCGCACAACACGCCGTCGGCCGCCAACATCCGCCGCTACGCCGAGATCGTGCGCGAGCGGGCCATGCTGCGCAAGCTGGTGACGATTGCCGACGAGATCTCCTCGGCCGCCCTCAACCCGCAAGGCAAGGAAGCGCGCCAGCTGCTGGACGAGGCCGAATCCAAGGTGTTCAAGATCGCCCAGGAAGGCGAGAAGGGCTCGGCCGGCTTCCAGGAAATCCAGCCGCTGCTGACGCAGGTGGTCGAGCGCATCGACGAGCTTTACCACCGCGAGGGCGATTCCGACGTCACCGGCGTGCCTACCGGTTTTTCCGACCTCGACAAGATGACGTCGGGCCTGCAGCCCGGCGACCTGGTCATCGTGGCCGGACGTCCCTCGATGGGCAAGACCTCGTTCTCGATGAACATCGGCGAACACGTGGCGATCGAGCAGGGGCTGCCGGTGGCGGTGTTCTCGATGGAAATGGGCGCGGTGCAGCTGGCGATGCGCATGCTGGGCTCGGTAGGCATGCTGGACCAGCACCGCATGCGTACCGGCAAACTGGTGGCCGACGACTGGCCGCGCGTGACGCACGCGGTGCAGCTCATGCAGGATGCCCAGGTGTACATCGACGAAACCCCCGCGCTCAGCGCCATGGAAGTGCGCGCGCGCTCGCGCCGCCTGGCGCGCCAGTGCGGCCAGCTGGGCCTGATCATCATCGACTATCTGCAGCTGATGGCGGGCAACGGCGGCGGCGAGAACCGCGCCACCGAAATCTCGGAAATCAGCCGCTCGATGAAAGGGCTGGCCAAAGAACTGAACTGCCCGCTGATCGCGCTGTCGCAGCTCAACCGCAGCCTGGAACAGCGCCCCAACAAACGCCCGGTGATGAGCGACCTGCGTGAATCGGGCGCCATCGAACAGGACGCCGACTTGATCCTGTTCATTTACCGCGACGAAGTCTACAACCCCGATTCGCCCGACAAGGGCACGGCCGAGATCATCGTGGGCAAGCAGCGTAACGGGCCGATCGGCACGGTGCGGCTGACGTTCCAGGGTTCCAGCACGCGCTTCTTGAACTTCACCGCGGCGCCGCAGTACTGACCCCCGGGGTGTCCGACACCCTGACGGGAGTCAGACACCCGGGCCGCCAGTTCTTACTTGCCGGGCTGCGGCGTAAAGCGCAGGTAGGGGCGGGGCGCCTTGTAGCCTTGCGGAAATTTCGCCTTGATCTGTTCCTCGTCCTGCAAGGCCGGCGGAATGATGACGTCGTCGCCGTGTTTCCAGTTGCCCGGGGTGGCCACGCCATACTTGTCGCTGACCTGCAGAGCGTCGATGACGCGCACGATCTCGTCGAAGTTGCGGCCGATGCTCAGCGGGTAGGTCAGGGTCAGGCGCAGCTTCTTGTCCGGGTCGATGATGAACACCGAGCGCACCGTGGCGGTGCCCGACTGGTTCGGGTGGATCATGTCGTACAGCGTGGCCACCTTCTTGTCGCGGTCGGCGATGATGGGGAATTTGACGACAGTGTTCTGCGTGTCTTCGATGTCCTTGGTCCAGGCGCGATGCGAATCGGCATCGTCCACCGACAGCGCGATCGCCTTGACATTGCGTTTTTCGAATTCGCCCTGCAGCTTGCCCGTCAGGCCCAGCTCGGTGGTGCAGACAGGCGTGAAATCGGCCGGATGCGAGAACAGCACCACCCACGAATTGCCGGCCCATTCATGGAACCGGATCGGGCCGACAGAGCTGTCTTGTTCGAAATCGGGCACGGTGTCGCCCAGATGGATTTTGCTCATGGTTGTGTACCTTCTGAAGAGTGCCCGCTGGGCGGGCCGGGAGGGGAAATCACGGAGCCTGCGGCGGCAGAGCGGCCTTGACGAGCCCGATGTTGGACTCGTGGGCCGCCAGCATGTCGGCCAGATCGGCGCGCAGGAAATCGGGCAGGGGGCGCTGCAGCAGGTCTTGCAGCTTGCGCACCACCCATCCCTGGCCGCGGTTCAGGAGCACCAGGCGCTGCTCGATATCGGCAATGGCCATGGCCTTGCCGTGGAACGCGCCCGTCAGGTCCGACGGCGTGGCGCCCAGGGCGCGGATCGCGCGCAGCAGCATGCCGCACCAGCGCACTTCGTCCAGGCGGATGTGCTCCACCAGTTCCGCCATGCGCGGCTCGTCAAGTGCGCGGCCGGTTTCCAGCGCCACGCGCGCGCCGGCGCGCTCGGCTTCGAGCAGGGCGTTCAGTTCGGCGAGCAGCGCGTCGCGCTGTGCCGCGGGCAGGGCGGAATCGGGTGGCATGGTGTTCAGGCCTGTCGGGCGGCGGCGCCCGCATCCCGCGCAGGCGCGCGCCGCAGATTGAAGTCTCGTCCGGCGGTCACGGCTTCGACATAGCCCGCGCGCACCACGAAATCGCCGAAATGCTCGCCGCTGTGGCGATCGCGGGCGTAGTGGCCCAGCGTGGTGTCGAGCGTCGCCAGGATCGCCGCCTCGGCGGCGTTCTCCAGCACCATGCGGTTCAGGCGCTGTCCGTGGAAACCGCCGCCCAGGTACAAGTTGTACTTGCCGGGGGCGCGGCCGGTCAATCCGATTTCGGCGATGTAGGGACGCGAACAGCCATTGGGGCAGCCGCTCATGCGTATCGTGATGGGGTCGCGTTCCAGGCCGTGCGCGCGCAGCAGCGTCTCGATCTTGCCGACCAGATCGGGCAGGTAGCGTTCGCTTTCCGCCATGGCCAGGCCGCAGGTCGGCAGCGCCACACAGGCCATCGAATTCAGCCGCAGCGCGCTGGCGGATTGATCGGCTTCCAGACGGTATTGGCGCAGCAGCTGTTCGATGCGCGGCCGCTGCGCGTCGCCGATATCGGCAATGACCACGTTCTGGTTCGGCGTGACGCGGAACGAGCCCGCATGGATGCGGGCGATCTCGCGCAGGCCGTCGAGCAGCGGCTGGCCCGGCAGGTTGACCAGGCGGCCATTCTGGATGAACAGGGTCACGTGGTGGCGGCCGTCTTCGCCGGTCTGCCAGCCCAGGGTGTCGCCGTTCGATTCGAACCGGAAGGGGCGCGCCGGCTGCAGCGCGAAGCCCAGGCGGCGCTCGATTTCGGCCTTGACGGCATCCAGGCCGTAATCGTCGATGGTGTACTTGAAGCGCGCGCGGGCGCGGTCTTTGCGGTTGCCGTAGTCGCGCTGCACGCCCATTACCGCATCGCAGGTGGCAATGACGGCTTCGGGCGGCACGAAACCGATCACGTCGGCCAGGCGCGGGTAGGTGGCGGGAGCCTGGTCGGTACGGCCCATGCCGCCGCCGATCGCCACATTGAAGCCCTGCAGCGAGCCGTGGTCATCGGCGATGGCGATGAAGCCTAGGTCCTGGGCGTAGACGTCTATATCGTTGACGGGAGGAATGGCGAAGCCGACCTTGAATTTGCGCGGCAGGTAGGTCTGGCCGTAGAACGGCTCTTCGGGTTCGGATGCGGACGAGGCGATCCGCTGCTCGCCGTACCAGATCTCATGATAGGCGCGCATGCGCGGGATGGCGTGGTCGCTGGCCTGGCGCGCCAGGTCGTACACGGCGGCATGCAGCGCCGACAGCTGCGGATTGACCGAGCACATCACGCCGCGCGCATCGTCGCCGCAGGCCGCGATGCTGTCCAGCAGCACTTCGTGCAGCCCCTGCAGCGTGGCCTGCAGGTTGTGCTTGAGCACCCAATGGAACTGGAAGGTCTGGCGCGTGGTGAGCCGCAGCGAATCGCCGCCATAGGCGCGCGCCAGTTCGTCCAGCTTGAGCCATTGCGCCGCGCTGCAGACGCCGCCCGGCAGGCGTACGCGGATCATGAACTGATAGGCCGGCTCGAGTTTCTGGCGGCGGCGCTCATCGCGCTGCTCGCGATCGTCCTGCTGGTAGATGCCGTGGAATTTCAACAGCTTGGTGTCGATGTCCGACACCGCGCCCGTGAGCGGGTCGGCCAGGCTGCGCAGGATGGTGCCGCGCAATTGGTCGCTGGAGGCTTTCAGGCGCTCGTCGGCGCTGAGCTTTTGCGGCGGCTGGGAAAGGTCGTTGTCGGTGGATTGCATGGGGTCGATTCGCGGGATGATCAATAGACGTCGCGCTGATAGCGGTTTTCGCGCTGCAGGCGGCGCAGGTAGTCTTCCGCCGCTTCCGGGTTCAGCCCGCCCTGGGAGGCGACCACGCTGGCCAGGGCCTGGTGCACGTCGGGCGCCAGGCGGCTGGCGTCGCCGCACAGGTACACATGGGCGCCTTCTTCCAGCCAGGCATAGACGTCGCGGGCCTGTTCCTGCAGCCGGTGCTGGACGTAGGTCTTGGCGCCGCCCGCGGCATGCCGGTCGCGCGAGAATGCCACGTCCATGCGCGTCAGCACCCCGTCTTTCAGCAAGCCCTGCCATTCGGCCTGGTACAGGAAGTCGCTGCGGAAATTGCGTTCGCCGAAGAACAGCCAGGAGCGCCCCGCGGCGCCGCGGGCCTCGCGTTCCTGCAGGAACGCGCGGTAGGGCGCCACGCCGGTGCCCGCGCCGACCATGATGATCGGCACATCGTCGGCCGGCAGCCGGAAATGGGGGTTGGACTGGATGTAGACCGGCAGCGTCGCGTCCGGCAGGGCGCGTTCGGCCAGGTGGCCGGAAGCCACGCCGGTGCGGGCGGCGCCCTGCAGCCCATAGCGCACGACGGAAACGGTCAGGTGCACTTCATCGGGCGCGGCCAGCTGGCTCGAGGCGATGGAATACAGGCGCGGCTGCAGGGGGCGCAGAGCGGCGAGCACATCCTGCGGATCCAGGCCCCTGGCCGGGAACTGGCGCAGCACGTCGATGATGTGGTGGTGGCGCGCGAAGTCGGTGCGCGCTTCGGCCTGCCCGGGCTGCGCCAGTTCTTGCAGCCGGGGCGCCTGGGCCAGTTTGCCCCACTGTTCCAGGAAGCGCGGCGTGATCGCGGCGATCTCGACGCGTTCTTCCAGGGCGCGGCCCAGCGGCAGAAAGTCGCCTTGCACGCTGACCGGCGCCTCGGCCGCCAGGCCTAGTTCACTCACAATGTCGCGCACCAGCGCCGGATCGTTGGCCGGCATGATGCCCAGCGCGTCGCCCGGCTCGTACGCCAGCCCGGATCCCTCGAGCGACAGCTCGATGTGGCGGGTTTCTTTCGACGAGCCGCGTCCCGTCAGGACGAGATTGTCGACCACGTTCGCCGTATAGGGATTGCGCTTGTCGTAGCGGGCTGCGGCGGGCGCGGCGGCGGCCTGGGCCGGCGAAGGCCCGGCGGGCGGCGCGTCCTGTCCGCGCGCGGGTTCCAGGCAGGCCAGCAGGCGGTCGGCCCAGGCCTGCGCCGGCCCGTCGTAGTCGACGTCGCAGTCGATGCGCGCCTGCAGGCGCGTCGCGCCCAGTTCTTCAAAACGCCGGTCGAGGCGCTTGCCGGCTTCGCAGAAATGCTCGTAGGTGGAATCGCCCAGGGCCAGCACGGCAAAGCGCAGGCCGGGCAGCTTGGGGGCCTTGCGGCCTTCGATGAATTCGAAAAAACCGGCGGCCGGCTGGGGCGGGTCGCCTTCGCCGTAGGTGCTGGTGATGATGAGCACGTCCTGTTCGCCGGCCAGGTTGCGGGTCTTGTAGTCGGCCAGGTCGTGCGCGGCGGCCTGCAGGCCCTGCGCGGCGGCCTGGCCGGCCAGCGCATTGGCCAGCGCGGTGCTGTTGCCTGTTTCGCTGGCGTAGAGTACGGTCAGGCGGCGCTGCGCCGGCTGGGCGGCGGGTGCGGCGGGCGCCGGGGCCGGGGCCGGGGCCGGGCCGGGCTCGGCGGCGGAGCCGTTCGAACGCAGCAGTTCGGCGCCTGCCAGGAAACCGCTGGCCCACATGAGCTGGCGTGCATCCAGCGAGGTGGCCAGCGAGTTGACGTACTGCCATTGGACCTCGGTGAAACCGGGGCCGCGAAATTCAGAGATGAGCATGAGCGAGGGAGTTCTGAAAGCAATCCTGGGCCGGGGGCCGTGCGGCTATGCACCCGAGCATGTGCTTTCGCAATGCGTTAACGGTTCATCTCTTAGATTGTGTCTTCATAATTAATGCAATCAAACTAACTTTATTTAATATAAAACCAAAATTATTCATATAAACAAAGATGGATATCGATTTAGCCAAGACATTCCTGGCGGTTGCCGACAGCGGCAGTTTCATGGCGGCCGCCGAGCGGCTCGACATCACCCAGACCGCGGTCAGCGCACGCGTGCGCACCCTGGAAGAGCAGCTGGGCCGGCGCCTGTTCGTGCGCAACAAGGCCGGCGCGCGCCTGACCGCCGCGGGCGAGCGCTTTGCACGCCATGCCAGCACCCTGGTCCAGGTATGGGAAAGGGCCTGCCAGCAGGTCGGGCTGCCGCCCGGGCGCGAAGACGGCATCAGCATCGGCGCCGAGCTCAGCCTGTGGCACCCGCTGCTGGCCGACTGGATGGTGTGGATGCATGCGCATTGCCCCCAGGTGGCGCTGCGCGCCGACGTGGACAGCCCGGCGCGGCTGCTGCAGGGCGTGCAGGATGGCTCGCTGGACCTGGCCGTGCTGTACAGCCCGGCCGAGCGGCCGGGCCTGGTGGCCGAGCTGCTGGCCGAGGAAAAACTGATTCTGGTCACCAGCGACGCCGGCGGGGCGCTGCTGCCGGAGCAGTATGTGTATGTTGATTGGGGGCCGGCATTCGCCGCCAACCATCAGGCGGCGTTTCCCGAGTTGAGCAGCCCGCCGGTGTCGATCTCGCTGGGGCCGCTGGCGCTGGGCTATCTGCTGTCAGTCGGGGGATCGGGCTATTTCCGGGTGGGGGCGGCGCGGCCGTTCCTGGACAGCGGCCGCCTGCGGCGCGTGGCGGGGGCGCCGGAATTCTCGTATTCGGCCTATGCGCTGTACGCCACGCAGCAGCGCAGCGAGGTCATGGAGCAGGTGCGCCACGGCCTGCACGCCGTGGCGGCCGGCCTGCAGCACCCGCAGGTGCCGTCGGGCAGCCATCAGGCCTGACAGCTGATGCCCGATGCGGCTTCGTACTTCAGGGTTGCGACTGCGGCTGGCCGTTGGAGCCGCCGTCGAGGTGCGCGTGCGTGTCTTCGATGCCGAACACCGATGTGTAGGCAGGGTAGAAGCTGCAGTACAGCACGCCGCCGGCGGCGATGTTGAACGGGATCTGCAGCGTGCCGGCCAGTTGCGACGGGACGCCGGCGCTGACCAGCAGGCCGGCGCACAGGTCGATGAACAGGAACACCAGTATCCAGGCCGTGCCGTAGACCAGGAATGGCCATTTGTTGCGCCAGCATGCGATGCCCGAGAAAAACAGCGCCTGGCCGATGCGCAGCCCGTGCCAGGCGACCAGCACGGGGGCATGCCAGAACAGGGCGGCGATGATGACGTACAGCGCCCCGAACAGTGCCAGGGGCACGCGCATGGCGCTGATGAAAGGCGTGAGATCCTGTTCGACCGATGCCGCCCGCATGCCTTCGGTGAGCGCATGGGAGAACGGCAGGAACGACACCAGCCCGGCCGCGATGCACAAGGCGGCATACATGACGCCGATGATCAGCATTTTCTTGAAGACGCCCGGCCGCATCAGCGGCTGGGGCCACATCGAGGGCAGCATGATGCGGCCGGCTTCGATGTGCTTGCACGCCGACAGCGTCATCAGCGTGACCACGGGCATCAGGGCCACGAACAGCAGCGGCCCCACGGGCGGGGTGAACGTGGCGAACAGCACCAGCAGGCTGATGGCCAGGGCCCAGGTGAACACGGCCAGCGGCTGCTTCATGAACAGCCGCAGGCCGTCGCGTACCCATTGCCAGCCGTAGGATGCGGGTAGGGATGCTGCTTGCATAGGTCTCGGTCAGGATCGTAAGAGGTGGCTACACTCAATTATGCGGACCGCCGCGCCTAGGGCAAGGCTGGCAGGTCTGCGCGGTGGCGTGCTTGCAACACTCTTTCAAAGTGGCGCGGATCATGGGGCTTGAGTGTCTGGGCCGGCCGCGGCAGGAAATAATCGTACAGGCGCGACAGCCAGAAGCGCAGCGCCGCCGCGCGCAGCATGGCCGGCCAGGCCTGGCGCTCGCCGTCGGTGAACGGGCGCACGGCCGCGTAGGCCTCCAGCCAGGCCTGCACCAGCGCGGGCACGAAGATGCCGCTGTCGCGCTCGATGCACCAGTCGTTGACGCTGACCGCCACGTCGAACAGCCAGGTATCGCAACCCGCGAAATAGAAATCGATAATGCCGCCCATCAGGGGGTCTTCGAAGGTGCCGGCAAACAGCACGTTGTCGCGGAACAGGTCGCAGTGGGCAGGGCCGGCCGGCAGCGCCTGCCAGGCCGGCGTGGCCGCCACGCGCTGCTGTTCGTCGAGTTCACGGGTCAGCAGCTGCGCCTGGGCGGCGTCCAGGAACGGCAGCACCTTGGGCGCCGTAGCCGTCCACCAGGCCAGGCCGCGCAGGTTCGGCTGCTGCAGGGGGAAGTCGCGCGCGGCCAGGTGCGTGCGCGCCAGCGTGGCGCCGGCCAGCGCGCAGTGGGCCGGGCCCGGCGCGGGCTCGTAGCCCCCGGGCAGGCGCGTCACGATGGCGCAGGGCTTGCCGTGCAGCGTGGTCAGGCGGGTGCCGTCGCGCAAGGTCTGCGGCTGCGGCACCGGCACGCCGCGCGAGGCCAGGTGGTGCATCAGCTCGATATAGAAGGGCAGTTGCGCCTGCGTCAGCACTTCGAACAGCGTCAGCACGTACTCGCCGCGGGTCGTGGCCAGGAAGTAATTGGTATTTTCGATGCCGGCGGTGATGCCGCGCAGCGACACCAGGTCGCCCAGATCGAAATGCGCCAGCAGGGTTCGGGCGTCGTCGTCGGAAACAGGGGTGAAAACGGCCATGGATCAGCGAATAGGGTGGGACGGCGGGCAGTTGCCGCGGGCGGCGCGGCCCGGGCGGCGCTGGCAATTTTAGTCTACGAGCGGGGCGGACCCGGCGCGGGGCGGGCGGCTGCGGCGCCGCGGCCGTAAAATAGGCGATTCCCCACCGTTTCCAAGCCATGTTGAGTTCTCCAGACTGGCGGCTGTGCGTCGCCCCCATGATCGACGTGACCGACCGGCATTGCCGTTATTTCCATCGGCTGCTGGCGCCGCGCGCGCGCCTGTACACCGAGATGATCACCACCGGGGCGCTGCTGCATGGCAACGTGGAGCGCCATCTGGACTTCGACGCCGCCGAGCATCCGGTGGCGCTGCAGCTGGGCGGCAGCGAGCCCGACGCGCTGGCGCACGCGGCGCGCCTGGGCCGCCAATGGGGCTACGACGAAATCAACCTGAATTGCGGGTGTCCGTCCGAACGGGTGCAGCGCGGCGCCTTCGGCGCCTGCCTGATGGCCGAGCCCGCGCTGGTGGCCGATTGCATGAAAGCCATGCAGGACGCCGTCGACCTGCCGGTGACGATCAAGCACCGGCTGGGGCTCGACTATGACGAGTCATACGGGTTCGTGCGAGATTTCGTCGGGGCCATCCACGATACCGGCTGCCGCGTGTTCATCGTGCATGCCCGCAATGCCGTGCTCAAGGGGCTGTCGCCCAAAGACAACCGCGAGATCCCGCCGCTGCGCTACCAGGTGGCGCGGCAGTTGAAGGCCGATTTTCCCGACAGTGTCATCGTGCTCAATGGCGGCCTGGCCGATGCCGCCCAGGCCGTGGGCGCCGCCGGCGCATTCGACGGCGTGATGCTGGGCCGGGCGGCCTGGCACACGCCGCGCGTGCTGTCCGAGGTTTCGCTGCAGCTGTGGCCGTCGGTGCGGCTGCCCACCGATGCGCAGGTGGTGGACGCCATGGTGCGCTACGCGGCGGGCCAGGTTGCGCGGGGCGTGCCGCTGCGGGTGATCGTGCGCCCGCTGCTGGGGCTGGTGAACGGGCAATCGGGGGCGCGCCGCTGGCGGCGCATGCTGTCGGATCCCGCCCACCTGGCGGCCAATGATGCCGGCCTGATCTACCAGGCCTGGCGCAGCCTGCAGGGCGCGCCGCGCGAAGACGCGCCGGCCGAGGCCCTGCCCGAGGCCGGCTGAACGGGCGCCAGGGCGCCCGGGGCTCAGGATTTGGCGGTGTCGCCGTCCATGGGCCAGTCGCGGATATACGCCTTGAGCATGTTGTTTTCGAATTGCTGGGCGGCCACGATGGCCTGCGCCATGTCGTAGAACGAAATCACCCCCATCAGGGTGGGGCCGTCCATGACCGGGATGTAGCGCGCGTGCTTTTCGAGCATCAGCCGCTGCACTTCGTCGGCGCTGGTGTTGGGCGATACGCTGACCGGGGCGTCGTCCATGATGGCGCGGACGGTGGTTTGCCCCAGCTGGCCGTCGTGGTCGTGCAGGTGGCGGATGATTTCGCGGAAAGTCAGCATGCCGGTCAGCATGCCAGATTCCATGATGACCAGCGAGCCGATGTCCTGCTCGCTCATGGTTTGCACCGCCATGGCCACGGGCATGTCGGGCGAGGCCGTATAGAGCGTATCGCCCTTCACGCGAAGGATTTCACTGACTTTCAGCATGATGATTCTCCCGGGGCATGCGGCCCCCTTCTACTATTCTTTCCTGCCTCGAGCGGCACGATCGCCGCGAGTCCCATGGGCATATTGTGCGCCAGCCCGGCCAGTTCTTCCAGCGTGGGGGCCTGGCCCTGGCCCAGCACGGCGGCGGCGACCTGGACGACCTGGGGGTCGTCGCGCAGCCGGGGCTGGCGGCGGTCGAGCAGGAAATTGTCGAATACCGGCTCGAGCGTGGTCTTGCGCGGATCGCAGGCCAGCACCCAGCGCTGCTCGGCGGTGCGCGCCACCAGCCCCAGGTTTTCCAGCGTTTCGAGCACCGCGTTCAGCTCGTCGTGGTGCAGGTGCAGCCGCTTGGCCAGCGCGCTGGCGCTGCGTCCGGCCGGCCGCATGCCCTGGGCCGCGTGCAGCGAGCGCAACACCGCCAGGGCGTCGATGAAGGGCGCGCCGGGGCTGCGGTTGATTTCCCAGCGCCCCAGCCGGATCAGCGGCGCGCTGGCGGCCACGGTGGCGCCGAACAGCACCGCCAGCCACGACAGGTAGATCCACAACAGGAAAATCGGCAGCGTGGCGAAAGTGCCGTAAATGACGGTGTAGGTGGGGAAGCGCGTCAGGTAGTAGGCGAACGCCGCTTTCATCAGTTCCAGCACGATGGCCGTGCCGAAGCCGCCGGCCAGCGCGTCGCGCCAGTACACATGGCGGTTGGGCACCACCACGAACAATGCCGCGAAGCCCAGCCCGGTAAGGATCAGCGGCACGAAAGAGATCGCCAGGCTGACCACTTCGGGCACGTCGCGCACCAGGCCCAGCGATTCGCGCGCCAGGAACGAGGTGGCCCACAGGCTGGCGCCGGCCACCACCGGCCCCAGCGTGACCACCGCCCAGTACACCAGCGCGCGCTGGGGCAGGGGGCGCTGGCGCGTGACGTGCCAGATGTCGTTGAAGGTCTTGTCGATGGTCATGATGAGCAGCAGCGACGTGACCACCAGGAACGCGCCGCCGATGGCGGTCAGGCGCGAGGCCTGGTATGCGAACTGGTTGAGGTAGTCCATGATGTTGTCGGACACGGCCGGCGGCATCAGGCTGTGCGTCAGGAAGTCTTCGAGCGCCAGGCGGAAGTCCTGGAAGACGGGGAAAGCCGTGAACAGCGACAGCACCACCGCCAGCATGGGCACGATGCCCAGCACCGTGGTGAACGTGAGGCTGGAGGCGACCTGCAGCAGCTTTTCTTCGTCGGCGCGCTGCGCCGCGAAACGGAACACCCTGCCCACGCGGGTGATCCAGGGCGTGCGCTGGCGAGGGGCGGCGGCCGTTGCCGGCTGAGCGGCAGCGGGCCCGGCAGGGTGGCTCATCAGGCGATAATAGCAGTATGAACCCTGAACTCAACCCCCATTTGCGGCGCCTGGCGGTGGTTTCCTTGCTGGCGCTCATTGCGCTGTGCGTCGCCTGGGAGACCTTCCTGGCGCCGATCCGGCCGGGCGGCTCGTGGCTGTTCCTGAAGGCCCTGCCGCTGGCATTTCCGCTGCGCGGCATTCTGCGGGGCAGCCTGTACACCTTCCAGTGGGCTTCGATGCTGGTGCTGCTGTACCTGATGGAGGGCGTGGTGCGAGCAATGTCCGATCCGGCGCCGCTGTCGGCGGCGCTGGCCGGTGTGGAAATCGCCTTGTCGCTGGTGTTTTTCCTGTCCGCCATTCTGTATGTGCGTCCGGCCAAGCGCGCCGCCCGCGCCCGCCGCGCCGGAGACACGCCATGACCGTCGCCACCCTGAGCCAACTGCGGCTCGACAATTCCTTCGCGGCCCTGCCGGCGGCGTTCTACACCCGCCTGGCGCCCCAGCCGCTGACCGCGCCGCGCCTGCTGCACGCCAACGAGCAGGCGGCCGCCCTGATCGGCCTGTCCAGCGACGCGTTGCAGTCCGACGAATTCCTGCGCGTGTTCTCGGGCCAGCAGCCGCTGCCCGGCGGCCAGACCCTGGCGGCGGTGTACAGCGGCCACCAGTTCGGTGTCTGGGCCGGCCAGCTGGGCGACGGCCGCGCGCACCTGCTGGGCGAAGTGGCCGGGCCCCGGGGCAACTGGGAACTGCAGCTGAAAGGGGCGGGCATGACCCCGTATTCGCGCATGGGCGACGGCCGGGCGGTGCTGCGCTCGTCGGTGCGCGAATACCTGGCCGGCGAGGCCATGCACGGCCTGGGCATTCCCACCACGCGCGCTCTGGCGCTGGTGGTGTCCGACGACCCGGTCATGCGCGAAACGGTCGAAACGGCAGCCATCGTGACCCGCATGTCGCCCAGCTTCGTGAGGTTCGGGTCGTTCGAGCACTGGTCGTCGCGCCGCCAGCCCGACGAACTGCGCATTCTGGCCGACTACGTCATCGACAAGTTCTATCCCGAGTGCCGCGAGCCGCGGCCCGGCGACGCGCCGGGCGCCGACGGCGCCCTGCTGCGCATGCTGGCCGAGGTTACCCGCCGCACCGCCGAACTGATGGCCGGCTGGCAGGCGGTGGGGTTCTGCCATGGCGTCATGAATACCGACAACATGTCGATTCTGGGGCTGACGCTGGACTACGGCCCCTACGGCTTCATGGACACCTTCCGGCTGGACCACATCTGCAACCATTCCGACAGCGAAGGGCGCTACGCCTGGAACCGCCAGCCGTCAGTGGCGCTGTGGAACCTGTATCGCCTGGGGGGCAGCCTGCACGCGCTGGTGCCCGATGTCGAGGCGCTGCGCGGCGTGCTCGACAGCTACGAAAGCGTCTTCACCCGCGCTTTCCACCGGCGCATGGCGGCCAAGCTGGGCCTGCGCGACTGGCGCGCCGACGACGAAGCCCTGCTCGACGACCTGCTGCGCCTGATGCACGACCAGCGCGCCGATTTCACCCTGGCGTTCCGCCGGCTGGCCGACGCGGTGCGCGGCCGCCCGCAGGGCTTCCAGGACCTGTTCATCGACCGCGACGCCGCGCTGGCCTGGTTCGAGCGCCTGGCCGCGCGCCACGCCCAGGACGGCGCGGCGGGCGATGCCCAGGCGCGCGCCGCCGGCATGGACGCCGTCAACCCGCTGTATGTGCTGCGCAATCATCTGGCCGAGCAGGCCATCCGCGCCGCCAAGGCGGGCGATGCGGGTGAAATCGACACCCTGCTGGCCCTGCTGCGCAACCCCTGCGTCGAGCAGCCGGGCCGCGAGGCCTATGCCGCGCTGCCGCCCGACTGGGCCGGCGGCATCGAAGTCAGCTGCTCTTCCTGAGGCCGCCGGGCCGCCCCGTCTACGTTTGGTAGCGGATCGGGGCCCGGTCGGTGTCATAATCGAGCCTGCTTCCAACGCCTTTCCCGCCCCGTCCATATGTCCGGCAATACCCTAGGTACTCTTTTCTGCGTTACGAATTTCGGTGAATCGCACGGGCCGGCCATCGGCTGTGTGGTCGACGGTTGTCCGCCCGGGCTGGCGCTGGACGCGGCCGACATCCAGGCCGAGCTCGACCGTCGCCGCCCCGGCACGTCGCGCCACGTCACGCAGCGCCAGGAGGCCGACCAGGTCGAGATCCTGTCGGGTGTCTACCAGGGCGTGACCACCGGCACGCCCATCGGGCTGCTGATCCGCAATACCGACGCGCGCAGCAAAGACTATTCCAATATCGCCGATACCTTCCGGCCCGGCCACGCCGACTTCACCTACACGCACAAGTACGGCCTGCGCGACCCGCGCGGCGGCGGCCGTTCGTCGGCGCGCCTGACCGCGCCCACGGTGGCCGCGGGCGCCATCGCCAAGAAGTGGCTGGCCGAACGGCACGGGGTGCGCGTGCGCGGCTACATGAGCCAGCTGGGCCCCATCGCCATCCCGTTCGTGTCGTGGGACGACGTGCCCGCCAATCCGTTCTATGCGCCCAATGCCGCCATCGTGCCCGAGCTCGAGGCCTATATGGACCAGCTGCGCCGCGACGGCGATTCGGTCGGGGCCCGCATCGAGGTGGTGGCCGAAAACCTGCCGGCCGGCTGGGGCGAGCCCCTGTACGACCGGCTCGACGCCGACATCGCCCACGTCATGATGGGCCTGAACGCCGTCAAGGGCGTGTCCATCGGCGCCGGGTTCGGCTGCATTGCGCAGCGCGGCTCGGAACACGGCGACGAAATCACGCCCGACGGCTTCATCGGCAACAACGCGGGCGGCGTGCTGGGGGGAATTTCCACCGGCCAGCCGGTCACGGTATCGCTGGCCATCAAGCCCACTTCCAGCATCCGCATCGAGCGCCGTTCCGTTAACAGCGCGGGCGAGCCCGTCATGGTGCAGACGCTGGGGCGCCACGACCCCTGCGTGGGCATACGCGCCACGCCCATCGCCGAGGCCATGCTGGCTTTGGTGCTCATCGACCATGCGCTGCGCCATCGGGGGCAGTGCGGCTGAGTATCCGGTTTGCGGCGCGCCGCGCCGGTTCGACAATGTTTGCGATGCGAGGAGGCTTCATGAACGCTGGAATTCGAACGGCTTTGCGGAAGTCGCTGCAGGCGGCGGCGGTGGCCGGCAGCGTGGCGCTGGCAGGATGCTCGAGCGTCAACACCACGCAATCGGGCGCGATCGGCATCGAGCGCACCCAGTACATGTCCAGCATGGTGCCCGAGCAGGCGCTGGAGCAGGAAGCCGGCCAGCAGTACTCCGACATCATCCAGAAGGCGCGCGCGCAGGGCGCGCTGGACCGCGACGCCAAGCAGGTGGCGCGCGTGAAGGCCATTTCCAAGCGCCTGATCGCCCAGGTCGGCACGTTCCGGCCGGACGCGGCCAGCTGGCAATGGGAAGTGCATGTGCTGTCGCTCAACGAGGTCAACGCCTGGTGCATGCCGGGCGGCAAGATCGCCGTGTACACCGGGCTGCTCAGCCAGATCAAGCCCACCGACGCCGAGCTGGCGGCTGTGCTGGGGCATGAAATCTCGCACGCCTTGCGCGAGCATGCGCGCGAGCGCGTGTCGCAGCAGATGGTCACCAATCTGGGCCTGTCGGTGCTGTCTATCGCCACGGGCGTGCCCGCCGATCTGGGCGGCAAGCTGACCGATGTCATGTTCACCCTGCCCAACAGCCGCACCCACGAGACCGAGGCCGACCTGATGGGGGTCGAACTGGCCGCGCGGGCCGGTTACGATCCGCGCGCCGCCGTGACCCTGTGGCAGAAAATGGGGGCGGCCGACAATGGCAGCGCGCCGCCCGAATTCATGTCCACGCACCCGTCGGCCGCCACCCGCATTTCCGACCTGCAGGCGGCTTCGCAGCGGGTCATGCCGCTGTACGAGCAGGCTGGCGGCAAGGCCAAATAGCCGGGGCGCCGCGCTCGCGGCCGGGGCAGGGTAGTGCTTTCAATACTAGGATAACTGCTGACGTTGTACTAGGTTGAGAGCGTGGGCATAATCGGGGCATCGATTTTCGATGTCCCCGTCCGGCCCGGCCGGACCTTGCGCGAGTCTACTCATGGCCCAAACTCTTTACGACAAACTCTGGGACGCACACGTCGTCCACCAGGAATCCGACGGCACCTGTCTGCTGTATATCGACCGCCACCTGCTGCATGAAGTCACCAGCCCGCAGGCGTTCGAAGGCCTGGCCCTGGCCGGCCGCAAACCGTGGCGCACCAGCGCCAACCTGGCCGTGGCCGACCACAACGTGCCCACGCTGAACCGTGCGCGCGGCATCGACGATCCCATCTCGAAACTGCAGGTCGACACGCTGGACTCGAACTGCGACAAGTACGGCATCACCGAATTCCGCATGGCCGACCTGCGCCAGGGCATTGTCCACGTCATCGGACCCGAGCAGGGCGCCACGCTGCCCGGCATGACGGTGGTGTGCGGCGATTCGCATACCAGCACGCACGGCGCGCTGGGCGCGCTGGCATTCGGCATCGGCACGTCAGAGGTCGAGCATGTGCTGGCCACGCAAACGCTGCTGATGAAAAAAGCCAAGAGCATGCTGATCAAGGTCGAGGGCGAACTGCCGTTCGGCTGTACGGCCAAGGATGTGGTGCTGCATATCATCGGCATTATCGGCACGGCCGGCGGCACCGGCCACGCCATCGAATTCGCCGGCAGCACCATCCGCAACCTGTCGGTCGAAGGCCGCATGACGGTGTGCAATATGGCCATCGAAGCGGGCGCCCGCTCGGGCATGGTGGCGGTGGACGACAAGACCATCGAATATTTCCGCGGCCGGCCGTTTTCGCCCAACGGCGTGCTGTGGGATCAGGCCGTGGCCTACTGGCGCACGCTGCACAGCGATGCCGGCGCCAGCTTCGACCGCGTGGTCGAGGTCAATGCCAAGGACATCAAGCCGCAGGTCACGTGGGGCACTTCGCCCGAAATGGTGCTGCCGGTGGATTCGCGCGTGCCCGATCCCGATCGCGAAAAAGACGATGTGCGCCGCAGCGGCATGGAGCGTGCGCTGCAGTACATGGGCCTGAAGCCCAACACGCCTCTTACCGATATCCGCGTCGACCGGGTGTTCATCGGCTCGTGCACCAACTCGCGTATCGAAGACCTGCGCGCCGCCGCCGCGGTGGCGCGCGGCAAGCACGTGGCTTCCAATGTGCGGCAGGCCATGGTGGTGCCCGGTTCGGGCCTGGTCAAGCAGCAGGCCGAGCGTGAAGGGCTGGACAAGATCTTCATCGAGGCCGGCTTCGAATGGCGCGAACCCGGCTGTTCGATGTGCCTGGCCATGAACGCCGACCGCCTCGAGCCCGAAGAGCGCTGCGCCTCGACCTCGAACCGCAACTTCGAGGGGCGCCAGGGGCAGGGCGGGCGCACGCACCTGGTCAGCCCGGCCATGGCCGCCGCCGCCGCCGTGGCCGGCCATTTCGTCGACGTCCGCAACTTCCGCTAAAGGTCACCCGTCATGCAAGCATTTACCACTCACGAAGGCCTGGTGGCCCCGCTCGACCGCGAGAACGTCGACACCGACCTCATCATCCCGAAGCAGTTTCTGAAGTCCATCAAGCGCACGGGCTTCGGCCCCAACCTGTTCGACGAACTGCGCTACCTGGATCACGGCGAGCCGGGCATGGACAACAGCAAGCGGCCGCTGAACCCGGACTTCGTGCTGAACCAGCCGCGCTACCAGGGGGCGTCGGTGCTGCTGGCGCGCAAGAACTTCGGCTGCGGCTCCAGCCGCGAGCACGCGCCCTGGGCGCTGACGCAGTACGGCTTTCGCGCCATCATCGCGCCCTCGTATGCCGACATTTTCTTCAACAACAGTTTCAAGAACGGCCTGCTGCCCATCGTGCTGTCCGAACTCGAGGTGGCGCGCCTGTTCGACGAGGTCAAGGCCTTTCCCGGCTACAAGCTGCGCATCGATCTGGAACGGCAGGTGGTGGTGGCCGCCGACGGCCGCGAAATGCCGTTCGATATCGAACCGTTCCGCAAGTACTGCCTGCTGAACGGCTTCGACGACATCGGCCTGACCCTGCGCCAGTCCGACAAGATCCGCGCTTTCGAAGCCGAGCGGCTGGCCCGCCACCCGTGGCTGGAAAGCCGGCCTGTGGTATGACCCACCCCCGAAGCGCTGCGCGCGTTCCACCTCGCGGCTGGCAGGCCGCTCGGATTCGCCAGGCATGGAACAGTCCTCAAGGACTGTTCCATGTCCGGGCTCATCCCCCTCAAGGGGCGACGCTGGCGGACCGGCAAAGCCGGCTCCGCGGCGTCCCCGATCCGGCCACACCTGTTTTACGCGGTACGGATGGCGCCTACTGCTGAATAAGGCTCCCGCGGATGCGCCATTCCAAATTTTCGATATTCATTCATAGGTTCTTTCATGACGCATAACATCGCAGTGCTGCCCGGCGACGGCATCGGGCCCGAGATCGTCGAACAGGCCGTGCGCGTGCTGGGCGCGCTGGATCTGCCGCTGCAGGTTCAGCAGGCGCCGGTGGGCGGCGCCGCCTACGACCAGTTCGAACATCCGCTGCCGCCCGCCACGCTGGACCTGGCGCGCAACTCGCACGCCGTGCTGTTCGGCGCCGTGGGCGACTGGAAATACGACAGCCTGCCGCGCGAGTTCCGCCCAGAGCAGGCCATCCTGGGGCTGCGCAAGGCCCTGGGCCTGTTCGCGAACCTGCGTCCGGCCATTCTGTATCCCGAATTGGCCAGCGCCTCGTCGCTGAAGCCCGAGATCGTGTCGGGCCTGGACATCCTGATCATCCGCGAGCTGACCGGCGACATCTATTTCGGCACCCCGCGCGGCGTGCGCAATGCGGCCGACGGCGCCTTCAGCGGCGAGCGCGAAGGCTTCGATACCATGCGCTATGCCGATTCCGAGGTGCGCCGCATCGCGCGCATCGGCTTCGAATCGGCGCGCAAGCGCGGCAAGAAGCTGTGCAGCGTGGACAAGGCCAACGTGCTGGAAACCTCGCAGTTCTGGCGCGACATCGTCATCGAAGTGGCGCGCGACTATCCGGACGTGGAACTGTCGCACATGTATGTGGACAATGCCGCCATGCAGCTGGTGCGCAATCCGCGCCAGTTCGATGTGATCGTGACCGGCAACCTGTTCGGCGACATCCTGTCCGACGAGGCCGCCATGCTGACCGGCTCTATCGGCATGCTGCCATCGGCATCGCTGAACGCGTCGGGGCAGGGGCTGTACGAGCCCAGCCACGGCTCGGCGCCGGACATCGCCGGCCAGGGCATCGCCAACCCGTTGGCCACCATCTTGTCGGCCGCCATGCTGCTGCGCTATTCGCTGAACCTGGCGCCGCAGGCCGACCGCATCGAGGCCGCCGTGCGCGCGGTGCTGGCCGAGGGCCTGCGCACCGCCGACATCCACGAGCCCGGCACCACCAAGGTGTCGACCAGCCAGATGGGCGATGCCGTGCTGAAGGCACTGGGCTGAGGCGGGCGGTTCATCTGGTGTCTGGCTCCCTGCGGGAGCCAGACACCTGGTTGATGCCACACCTGGTTGATACCTGGCCAGGCCCTGGCAAGGCGCGTCAGCGCCGGTCCAGCGCGAGCTTCAAGCCGAACGCCAGGAACACCGTGCCGGTCAGGCCGTCGAGGCCGCGCATGACCGCGGGATGCTGCAGCCAGCGCGCCAGCGGCCGGGTGGCCGCCACCAGCACGGCGAACCACAGCACGCCCATCAGGGCGTGCAGCCCCGCCAGCAGCAGGCTGAAACCCAGCACGCTGACGCCGGCGGGCATGAATTGCGGCAGAAAGGTCACGTAGAACACCCCCACCTTGGGGTTCAGGACATTGGTCAGGCAGCCGCGCCAGAACCACTGGGCGCCGGTGCCCGAAGTGAAAACCTGTTCATGAGGCGACGTGTGCTTTTCCTGCAAGAGGGCGGCCGGCCGCCCGCCCCGCAGCGTACGCCACAGTAGTCTGATGCCCAGGTAGAACAAATAGGCGGCGCCGCAGATGCGCAGGATGTCGTACGCCATCTGCGAGGCCGCCAGCAGCGATCCCAGCCCCAGCGCCACCACCACGCCCCACACCAGGCAGCCGGCGCAGATGCCCAGCCCGGCCAACAGGGCGCGGCGGCCGCCTTCGACGGCCGAGGTGCGCAGCACCAGCGCGGTATCCAGGCCCGGGGTCAGGGTCAGGATGCCGGCGGCAATACAGAAGGCAAGCAGAGCGGCGGTGGGCGTCATGGCGGTCTCCGGGGCGGCTGGCGCCAGCATAACGCACCCGGCCGGCGCCGGCGGGCGGCGGGTATCCAGCGGGTATCATTACCGCTTTTTGCGGCCTGCCGCCGCCGGATGTCTCCATGGCCTTGCGCGCAACCATTTACAAAGCCGATCTGCACGTCGCCGACGGCGATCGCCATTACTACGGCAGCCACGGGCTGACCGTGGCGCGCCATCCCTCGGAAACCGACGAGCGCATGATGGTGCGGCTGCTGGCCTATGCCCTGCATGCGCAGGAAGGCCTGGCGTTCACCAAGGGTTTGAGCGACACCGACGAGCCCGACCTGTGGCTGAAAGACCTGACCGGCGCCATCGAGCTCTGGATCGAGGTCGGCCAGCCCGACGAACGCCGCATTCTGAAGGCCTGCGGCCGCGCCGCGCAGGTGGTGGTGTACTGCTATGGCGGGCACGCCAGCACGATCTGGTGGGAAGGCGTGCGCGGCAAGCTGGCGCGGGCGCGCAACCTGCGGGTAGTGAACCTGCCGGCCGGCC
Organism: Bordetella petrii; assembly: GCF_017356245.1. NCBI lineage: Bacteria > Pseudomonadati > Pseudomonadota > Betaproteobacteria > Burkholderiales > Alcaligenaceae > Bordetella > Bordetella petrii. The sequence continues at coordinate 886,283 of NZ_JAFMZZ010000001.1, read as the reverse complement.
AGACCCGCGAGCTGGGTCTGCTGGCCGAACGCACCATGGACCTGCACGTGAATGTGCAGGACGGCGCCGCCTTTGTGTCGGCGGACCAGGGGCAGGTCACGGTAGAGCCCGAGGTCTGGCGCTGAGCCGGCCCCGCGCCGCCCGGATGGCTTAGCGCGCCGGGTGGCGCTCGATCCCGGCCCAGAACGCCGGCAGGAAACATTCGGCCACCAGCAGCGGCTGGCCCTGGCGCCAGAACGCCGAACGGCGCGCCCATAGCGCTCCGGCATCGGGCCGGGCCTGCGCGGCGCGCGCCGTGGCATGGAACGGCACCGGCCAGGCCAGGCGCCGGCAGGCAAATGCCGAGCGTTCGATGCTGCGGTCGTGATACAGCATGTCGGCCAGCGGGCGCGTGCGCAGCCGCCGCATGCCCTGCCAGGTGCCGTGCGAGGCCGCCAGCGGCGTCAGGCTGCGCGCCACCACGCTGTCCACGCCATTTACCGACATCAGGATCTCGCGCACCCATACCGGGCTGGCTGGCGCCAGGCCCATGCCGCGGGCCTCGTCGGCCGGGGCGCCCTGGGCATATTCGCGCAGCACGCGCAACTGTACGGCGCCCAGCTTGCGCAGGCCGGCGGTCAGCGCGCCGGGGCGCATCAGCCAGTATTTGTGGGCGGACGACAATGAAGGGGGAACAGCCGGCAGCCAGCCAGGCGCCAGGGGAGCAGGGACTTTCATGGGTGCCTATTATGCCAAGGCCGGCCGTTTACCTGTGCGGCGCCTGCGCGGCTCGCGCCTGGGCCTAAAATGCGGAATCGCCGTCCGGCCGCATCATGGCCGCCGGGCGGCAGGCAGATACGGCATATGGAAAAAATACGAATCTCGAAACTGATGGCCGAGCGCGGCCTGTGTTCGCGCCGCGAGGCCGACAGCTACATCGAGCGCGGCTGGGTCAAGGTGGATGGCGTGGTGGTGGCCGAGCTGGGCGCGCGCGCCTTTGCCGACCAGGTCATCACGCTCGAACGCGCCGCGCAGGCGCGCCAGACCGCGCGGGTCACCATCCTGATCAACAAGCCGGTGGGCTACGTGTCGGGTCAGGCTGAAAAAGGCTATACGCCGGCGGCCGCCCTGGTCGAGGCGCGCTCGCGCTATGCGCGCGACCGCTCGCCGCTGCGCTTTACGCGCGCGCACCTGCAGGGTCTGGCCGTGGCCGGCCGGCTGGACATCGATTCGCAGGGCCTGCTGGTGCTGACACAAGACGGCCGCATCGCCCGCCAGCTGATCGGCGAAGATTCCGGCGTCGACAAAGAATACCTGGTGCGCGTGCAGGGGCGGCTGGACGCGGCCGGCCTGGCCCTGTTGAACCACGGTCTGTCGCTCGACGGCAAGCCGCTGCGCCCCGCGCAGGTGCGCTGGCAGAATGCCGACCAGCTGTGCTTTGTGCTGCGCGAAGGCAAGAAGCGGCAGATCCGCCGCATGTGCGAGCTGGTCGGCCTGAAGGTGGTGGGGCTCAAGCGGGTGCGCATAGGCCAGGTCAGGCTGGGCGACCTGCCGCCCGGCCAGTGGCGCTACTTGCGCGACGACGAACGTTTCTAGGCCCGCGCGCCCGGCAGGCGCCGGCGGCGACTAGCTGTTTCAGTTCATTTCCGGCGCCGGCTCAGATGAGCAAGGGCGAGTTATCCTGTGGCGCCAGCTTGCCCTCGCGCAGCCGCTCCATCAAGAACTCGATGAATATGCGGGTCTTGGCGGGCAGCAGCCGCGTGTCGGTCACGGCATACACCGGAAACGGCCCCGCCTGCCATTCGGGCAGCACTCGCTGCAGGCGCTGCTGCTCGACGTCCTGGCGCACGCTCTGGGCCGGCGCCAGGATGGCAATGCCGGCCCCCAGCGAGGCCAGGCTGCGCACCATGGCCACGCTGTTGACCGAAAACCGGTTTCCCGGCGTGATTTCCAGGCGTTCGTCGCCGCGCGACAGCGGCCAGCGCGTGACGCGGGTGTTGTCGGCCCGGAACTCCAGGCATTCGTGGCTGGTCAGGTCACTGGGGTGCCGCGGCGTGCCGTGGCGCTTCAGGTAGTCGGGAGAAGCGTACAAGTACGCCGACAGCCGGCCCAGCAGGCGGGCGATCTGGGTCGAGTCGGGCAGGGCGCCGATCTCGATCGAGATATCGCAGCGCTGGAACACCCGCCCGGCATGCTCGGGGCTGGCCAGGTCCAGGTAGAACGTCACTTCGGGATAGCGTTGAGAAAACTCCATAAAGGCCTCGGCCAGGAAATCCGTGCCAAAGTCGGCCGGCATGTTCACCCGCAAGGGCCCCGAGGGCATTTCCACCAGCTTCTGCAACTCTTCGTGGGCCACCTGCGCCTCGGCGACGATGCGCTGGCAGCGCTCGAAATACAACTTGCCGGCTTCGGTAAGCTCGACCTTGCGGGTGGTGCGGCTGAGCAGCTGCAGCCCCAGCGAGCGCTCCAGCTCGGCCACCTGACGCGATACCGTCGATTTCGGCATGCCCAGGTTGGCGGCCGCCCGGCCGAAATTGCAGGTCTTGGCCACCTCGACGAAAAATTCCATGCCCTGCAGCCGTTTCATGGCAGATACCCCGTAAGCGCGGCCGTAGCCGTGGGGGCCAATTATTCCATATATGGGATGATGTTTTCGCCTTTGGCTACTTTGTTTCTGAATTGGGATAAAGCAAAATTGCCGCTTTCGCGGTGCAGCATGCTGCGCCGCGGGGCGCAGGAATCACTGAACAGAGCCGCCGGCGCGGCGCCGCACAAGGCGCGGCCGGCCTTGCATCGCCTGGAAAGGATCGTATGAAGAAGAACAGCAATGGAATGCGGCGCGGCGCCGCGGTACTGGCGGCCGTTGCGGCCGCCCTGGCCCTGGCCGGCTGCGGCAAGGGCACGGAAGCGCCGGCCGCCGGCAAGCCGCAGGTGGGCGTGGTGACGCTTGCCACCCGCCCCGTGGTGCTGACCACCGAACTGCCCGGCCGCACGGCGGCCTACCGCGTGGCCGAAGTGCGCCCGCAGGTCAACGGCATCGTCAAGAAGCGCCTGTTCACCGAAGGCGGCGACGTGCAGGCCGGCCAGCAGCTTTATCAGATCGATCCGGCCCTGTACCAGGCCAGCTACGACAGCCAGAAGGCCGCCCTGGCGCGCGCCCAGGCGCAGCTGAAGACCGCGACGCTGCTGGTGCAGCGCTACAAGCCCCTGGCCGAGACCCGCGCGGTCAGCCGCCAGGCCTACGACGATGCCGTGGCGGCCCGCGACCAGGCCGCCGCCGATGTGCAGTCGGCCAAGGCCGCGCTTGAAACGGCGCGCATCAACCTGGTCTACACCAAGGTGCTGTCGCCCATCGAGGGCATCATCGGCCGCTCGTCGGTCACCGAAGGGGCGCTGGTCACGGCCAACCAGGCGGCGGCATTGGCCTCGGTGCAGCAGATCGACCCCATCTATGTCGACGTGACGCAGTCCAGCGTCGATCTGCTGCGCCTGAAAAACGCGCTGGAAAGCGGCCTGCTGCAGCGCGAAGCCGGCAAGGATGCCGCCCGCGTGTCGCTGACCCTGGCCGACGGGTCGCAATACGGCCCCGAAGGCGTGCTGCAGTTTTCCGAAGTTACGGTCGATGAAGGCACGGGCTCGGTCACGCTGCGCGCGGTGTTTCCCAACCCCGACCACAAGCTGCTGCCGGGCATGTTCGTGCGCGCCCGCGTCATCGAGGGCGCGGTGCCGCAGGGGCTGCTGGCGCCGCAGCGCGGCATTACCCGCGACCAGCGCGGCCAGCCCACCGCGCTGGTGGTCAACGCCGACAACAAGGTCGAACTGCGCGTGCTGAAGGTGGATCGCGCCATCGGCGACCAGTGGCTGGTCACCAGCGGCCTGAAGGCGGGCGACAAGGTCATTGTGCAGGGCCTGCAGAATGTGCGCCCCGGCGTCGAGGTGGCCGCCACCGAATTCACGGCCCCGGCCGCGACGCCCGCCGCCGCGGCCGGCGCGGCCAAGTAAGGAGCCCGCATGGCCAAGTTTTTCATCGACCGGCCGGTCTTCGCCTGGGTGGTCGCCATCGTCCTGATGATGGCGGGCGCGCTGGCGATCCTGCAGCTGCCGGTGGCGCAGTATCCCAACATCGCTTCGCCGGCCATCAGCATCCGGGTCAACTACCCCGGCGCATCGGCGCAGACGGTGCAGGACAGCGTGGTGCAGGTCATCGAACAGCAGATGAACGGCATCGACAACCTGAACTACATCTCGTCGGAAAGCAATTCCGACGGCAGCATGTCGATCACGCTGACTTTCGCCCAGGGCACCGATCCCGACACGGCCCAGGTGCAGGTGCAGAACAAGCTGGCGGTGGCGCAGCCGCTGCTGCCGCTCGAAGTGCAGCAGCAGGGCATCCGCGTCAGCAAGGCCACCAAGAACTTCCTGATCGTGGCCGGCTTCATTTCCACCGACGGCAGCATGGCCAAGGAAGACCTGGCCAACTATGTGGCGGCCAACGTGCAGGATCCGGTCAGCCGCACGGCCGGGGTGGGCGACTTCCAGCTGTTCGGCTCGCAGTACGCCATGCGCATCTGGCTGGACCCCGACAAGCTGCTGGCCTTCGACCTGACCACGGTCGATGTCATGAACGCCGTCAAAGAGCAGAACGTGCAGGTGTCGTCGGGCGAGCTGGGCGGCCTGCCGGCCGTGCGCGGCCAGCAGCTCAACGCCACCATCATCGGCCCGTCGCGCCTGCAGACGCCAGAAGAGTTCGGCAAGATACTGCTGAAGGTGAACGCCGACGGCTCGCAGGTGCGGCTGTCCGACGTGGCGCGCGTGTCGCTGGGCGCGCAGAACTATTCCATCGACAGCTACTACAACGGCAAGCCCGCCTCGGGCCTGGCCATCAAGCTGGCGCCGGGAGCCAACGCGCTGGACACGGTCGACGCCGTGCGCGACACCATCAACCGGCTCAAGCCGTTCTTCCCGCCCGGGATGGACGTGGTCTATCCGTACGACACCTCGCCGTTCGTGGCCCTGTCGATCGAAAGCGTGATCCACACCCTGATCGAGGCCATCATCCTGGTGTTCCTGGTGATGTACCTGTTCCTGCAGAACCTCCGGGCCACGCTGATTCCCACCCTGGCCGTGCCGGTAGTGCTGCTGGGCACCTTCGGCGTGCTGGCCGCCTTCGGCTATTCCATCAATACCCTGACCATGTTCGGCATGGTGCTGGCCATCGGCCTGCTGGTCGATGACGCCATCGTGGTGGTGGAAAACGTCGAGCGGGTCATGGCCGAAGAGGGGCTGTCGCCCAGGCAGGCCACGCGCAAGTCCATGGGCCAGATCACCGGCGCGCTGATCGGCATCGCCCTGGTGCTGTCGGCCGTGTTCGTGCCCATGGCCTTTTTCGGCGGGTCCACGGGCGTGATCTACCGCCAGTTCTCGATCACCATCGTGTCGTCGATGGTGCTGTCGGTGCTGGTGGCCATCATTTTCACGCCGGCCCTGTGCGCCACGCTGCTCAAGCGCGTGCCCAAGGGGCACCATGCCGCCAAGACGGGTTTCTTCGGCTGGTTCAACCGGTTCTTCGACCGCTCCAACCACGGCTATGCCAACTCGGTGGCGCGCGGGCTCAGCCGCCCCAAGCGCCTGATGCTCATCTACCTGCTGCTGCTGGTGGCCATGGGCTGGATGTTCACGCGCATTCCCACCTCGTTCCTGCCCAACGAAGACCAGGGCATCCTGTTCGCGCAGGTGCAGGCGCCGGCCGGCGCCACCGCCGAGCGCACCAGCCACACCGTCGAAGCCGCCACCCGCTATCTGCTCGAAGACGAGAAAGACGCGGTGGCGTCGGTATTCGCGGTGCACGGCTTCAGCTTCGGCGGCCGCGGCCAGAACTCGGCCATCCTGTTCATCAAGCTGCGCGACTGGAAAGAGCGCGGCGACGACGCGCTGAAGGTCGGCGCGCTGGCCCAGCGCGCCAACGCCTACTTTGCCACGCACCTGCACGATGCGCGCGTCACCGCCTTTGCTCCGCCCGCGGTCATGGAGCTGGGCAATGCGCTCGGCTTCGACTTCCAGCTGATGGACCAGGCAGGGCTGGGCCACGAGCGCCTGGCCCAGGCGCGCGACCAGTTCCTGGCCGAGGCCGCCAAAAGCCCCAAGCTGGTGGGGGTGCGGCTCAACGGCATGGAAGACGCGCCGCAATACCAGCTGGACATCGACCGCGAGAAGGCGCGCGCGCTGGGCGTGGCGATCTCCGACATCAACAGCACGCTGTCGACCGCATGGGGCGGATCGTACGCCAACGACTTCCTGGACCGCGGCCGCGTGAAAAAGGTATACGTGCAGGGCGAGGCCGCGGCGCGCATGCTGCCCTCCGACCTCGACAAATGGTACGTGCGCAACCAGTCCGGCGGCATGGTGCCGTTTTCGGCCTTCGCTTCGGCCCACTGGACCTACGGCCCGCAGCGGCTCGACCGCTACAACGGCGTGCCGTCGTTCAACATCCAGGGCCAGGCGGCGCCGGGCTACAGCTCGGGCGAGGCCATGGCCGAGATGGAGCGCATCGCCGCCACCATGCCCACCGGCGTGGGCTACGAATGGACCGGCCTGTCGTACGAAGAGCGCCTGTCCGGCTCGCAGGCCCCGGCCCTGTACGCAATTTCGCTGATCGTGGTGTTCCTGTGCCTGGCCGCCCTGTATGAAAGCTGGGCGATCCCGACATCCGTCATGCTGGTGGTGCCGCTGGGCGTCATCGGGGTGCTGGCGGCCACGCTGCTGCGCGGCCTGTCCAACGACGTGTATTTCCAGGTCGGCCTGCTGACCACGGTGGGGCTCAGCGCGAAAAACGCGATCCTGATCGTGGAATTCGCCAAGGCCCACTACGAAGAAGGCGCCAGCCTGATCGAGGCCGCCGTGCACGCCGCGCGCCAGCGCCTGCGGCCCATCCTGATGACCTCGATGGCGTTCATCCTGGGCGTGGTTCCGCTGGCCATATCGACCGGGGCCGGCTCGGGCAGCCAGCACGCCATCGGCACCGGAGTGATCGGCGGCATGCTGGCCGGCACCTTCCTGGCCATTTTCTTCGTGCCGGTGTTCTTTGTAGTGATGCTGCGCCTGTTCAAGGTCAAGCGCCACAGCGAGCGCCACGATGACGACGACGAAGGCGAGGACGAACCGCAGGACGCCGCCGCCTTGCCGCCTGCGCCGTCGGCGCAGCCCGGGGAGCAACCGCAATGAACCCGACCATGCATCGATCTTTCCTGACGCTGGCGCTGGCCGCGGCCCTGGCGGGCTGCTCGCTGGCGCCCACCTATGAACGCCCCGCGGCGCCGGTCAGCGACGCTTTTCCCGCCGGCCCGGCATACGGGCCGGCGGGCCAGGCCGGCGCAGCGGACGCCGCCGCGGCCGACATCGGCTGGCGCGATTTCTTCGCCGATCCGCTGCTGCAGCGCCTGATCTCGATGGCGCTGGAGGCCAACCGCGACCTGCGGGTGGCGGCCCTTAATGTCGAAGAGGCGCGCGCGCAATACCGCATCCAGCGCGCCGACCTGCTGCCCGGCGTGGGCATTGCCGGCCAGGGTTCGGTACAGCGCCAGCCTGGCGACCTGACCCAGAGCGGCCAAGCCGGCATCAGCCGCAGCTACCAGGTGGGCGGCGCCATCTCGGCCTGGGAACTGGACTTGTTCGGACGCATTCGCAGCCTGAGCGAGCAGGCGCTGGAAACCTACCTGGCGCAGGACGAGACGCGCACCGCCACGCAGCTGGCCCTGGTCGCGGAAACCGCCAGCGCCTACCTGACGCTGCGCGCCGACCAGGAACTGCTGAGCCTGACGCAATCCACCCTGGCCGCCCAGCAGGATTCGTACAAACTGACCAAGCAGAGCTACGACCTGGGCGTGGCCACCGAACTGGACCTGAGCCAGGCCGAGATTGCGCTGCGCACCGCCCAGCGCAACTTGTCGCAATACACGCGCATGGCGGCCCAGGACCGCAACGCGCTGGTGCTGCTGGTGGGCCAGCCGCTGCCGGCGGACGTGGTGGCGCAGCTGGACCAGGCCACCACGCTGCCCGACGGCATCATGCCGCGCACGCTGCCCGCCGGCCTGCCGTCCGACTTGCTGGCGCGGCGTCCCGACATCCGCGCGGCCGAGCACCAGCTGAAGGCGGCCAATGCCAATATCGGCGCCGCGCGCGCGGCGTTCTTTCCCACCATCAGCCTGACAGGCAGCGCCGGCACCGCCAGCGCCAGCCTGGGCGGGCTGTTCGATGCCGGCTCCGGGGCCTGGAGCTTCGCGCCCAGCATCACCATGCCCATTTTTGCCGGCGGCGCGTTGCGCGCCAGCCTGGATGCTTCCAAGGTGCGCAAGAACATCCAGGTGGCGCAATACGAGAAGTCCATCCAGACGGCGTTCCGCGAAGTCTCGGATGCGCTGGCCGGGCGCGGCACGCTGCAGTCCCAGATCGAGGCGCAGCGCCTGCTGGTCGATGCCAGCCAGCGCGCCTACAACCTGTCGCAGCAGCGCTTCGAACAGGGCATCGACAACTACCTGAGCGTGCTGGACGCGCAGCGCTCGCTGTATTCGTCGCAGCAAGTGCTGGTGGAAACGCGGCTGGCGCGGCTGTCCAACCTGGTCACCCTGTACCGGACCCTGGGCGGCGGCTGGACCGAGCACAGCGTGGCCGCGCGCTAGGCCGGGGCCCGGCGCAAAAAAAGGCCCCCACGCTGCGCTGCGCTTGCTGCCCCCCGAGGGGGCGTTTCTTGCCTTGGGGCGGCCCGGCGGCAAAAAGGGCGGCCCTCCAGGGCCGCCCTTTTTTGCTATGCGCGGTGCGTTATGCGCGCTTCTTGGTGATCAGGCCCACCACGAACAGCACCACGATGGCGCCGACCACCGAGCCGATCCAGCCCGCCGGCTCGCCGGGGGCGTACCAGCCCAGCGATTGGCCGAGAAAGCCGGCCACGACCGCGCCGATGATGCCCAGGATGGTGGTCATGATGATGCCCATGTTCTGGTCGCCGGGCATGATGGCGCGGGCAATGAGACCGACCACAAAGCCGACGATGATCATGATGATAATGCTCATGCGCGTGCTCCTCTTTCAGGGTGTAGGGTAAGCGTTGGGATGATACTCACCGTGCCCGGGCTGAAACTGTAACAACACGTATTTGGGGCATCCGCGCAACAGACTGCCCGGCGGTCCGCGTGGCGGGGCAGGGGCCGCCGCCCGCCGGCAGGGGCCAGATTTAGCTGGTGATGTCGATCAATTGGCGCAGATCCTTGACGATGGCGTCGATACCGTCGGTATCCGAGGCCAGCAGGCGCGCCTTGCCCGCATTGTCGAAAATATACACGCCACGGCTGTGCGTGACGTCGTAGACGTCGGCCGAATCACCGGGCCGGGGCTTTTCGATCTGGTAGGCCACGCGGTAGCGGCGCGCCAGATCGGCAATCTGCTTTTCGCTGCCGGTGACGCCGATGGCGTTGTTGTTGAAGGCGTCGACATACGCCTGCAATATGTCGGGCGTATCGCGGTGCGGATCGACACTGACGAACACGATGCGCACCTGGTCGGCCTGGCTGCCCAGCTGCTGCAGCACCGCAGTCAGTTGCGCCATGGTGGTGGGGCAGATGTCGGGGCAGCTGGCATAGCCGAAGAACAGCAGCACGGTCTTGCCCTTCAGGTCGTCGCTGGAAACCGTCTTGCCGCCCGCGCCGTCGAGCTGGAATTGCAGGTCGGGCAGGTGGCCCTTGATGTCGTACAGGGTCCAGTCGGCGGCCTTGTCGCCGCACGCGGCCAGCAGCGTGCAAGTGGCCAGCAACAGGGCACGCCAGACGCGGCCAGAGAAAAAAGCAGGCATGTCGGTATCACGCGCGCGGGCGCGCAGCAAATCAGAACGGCAACAGGCACGATTCTAACGTGTTGGGTTCTTTCCTACCCGTATGGCACGCGACGGCTCAAAGCCGCCCTTGGCCCGCCACCATTCCGCTGTGTCGCAGCAGCGCATCGATCTTCGGCCCGCGCCCGCGGAAGGCCTGGAACGATTCCGCCGCCGGCCGGGCGCCGCCCACCGCCAGGATCTCTTTGCGGAAACGCGCGCCCGTCGCCGCATCCAGCGTGCCATGCTGGCCCGCCCGGGCGGCCTCTTCGAAAGCCTCGTAGGCGTCGGCCGACAGCACTTCCGCCCACTTGTAGCTGTAGTAGCCGGCCCCGTAGCCGCCGGCGAACAGGTGCGAGAAACTGTGCGGCAGGCGGTGCCAGGCCGGCGGGAACAGCACGGCCACTTCTTTGCGCACCTGCTGCAGCAGGGCCAGCGTGTCGGCGATGGACGCGCCCTGGCCGCGATCGTGCAGCAGCATGTCGAACAGCGCGAACTCGATCTGCCGTACGGTCTGCATGCCGCTCTGGAAGTTGCGGGCCGCCACCAGCTTGTCGTACAGCGCGCGCGGCAGCGGCTGGCCGTTGTCGACGTGCGCCGACAGGCGCTGCACCACCGGCCATTCCCAGCAGAAATTTTCCATGAACTGCGAAGGCAGCTCGATGGCGTCCCATTCGACGGCGGAAAACGCCGAGGCCGCGGGCTCGTCCACTTCCGACAGCAGCGCGTGCAGGGCGTGGCCGGTTTCGTGGAACAGGGTGATGACGTCGTCGTGGGTCAGCAGCGCGGGCTTGCCGTCGCCGGGCCGCGCGAAATTGCAGGTCAGGTACACCACGGGCGTCTGCAGCTCGCCGCCCGCGCGGCGGCGATTGCGCTCGCTGTCGACCCAGGCGCCGCTTTGTTTGCCGGCGCGCGCATACAGGTCCAGGTACAGGTGGCCGACCAGCGCGCCGTCGGGCGTTTCCACGCGCACGCCGCGCACGTCGGCCTGCCAGCGCGACACCTCGGTTTCACGCAAGCGCACGTCGAACAGCGTTTCGATGACCTGGAACAGTCCTTCGAGCACGCGCGGCTCGGTGAAATACTGCTTGATCTCGTCTTCGGAATACGCATAGCGCGCTTCGCGCAGGCGTTCGGACGCATAGGCCACGTCCCAGGGCTGCAGCGCGTCCAGCCCCAGCTCGGCGGCCGCGTAGGCCTTGAGTTCGGCCAGGTCGCGCTCGGCGTAGGGGCGCGCGCGCGCGGCCAGGTCGCGCAGGAACTTGACCACTTCATCGGCATCGCGCGCCATGCGGGTCTGCAGGCGCAGCGCGGCAAACGTGCCGTAGCCGAGCAGGGCCGATTCTTCGGCGCGCAGCGCCAGCAGCTCTTCGATCAGGGGCGAGTTGTCGAAGCGCGTATCGCCCTGTTCGGATGCCACGGTGCCGTAGGCGCGGTACATCTGTTCGCGCAGATCGCGGTCGCGCGCATATTGCATCACCGGCAGGTAGCAGGGCATTTTCAGCGTCAGCTTCCAGCCCGGCTTGCCGTCGTCCTGAGCGGCCTGGCGGGTGGCGTGCAGCACGTCGGCCGGCAGGCCGGCCAGCCGCGTTTCATCGTCGATGAACAGCGACCAGGCGTCGCGCGCATCGAGTACGTTTTCGGAAAACTTCTGCGTCACCTGGGCCTCGCGGTCGGAGATGGCGGCATAGCGTTCGCGCGCCGGGCCCTGCAGTTCGACCCCGCTGAGGCGGAAATCGCGCAGCGCCAGCTCGACCACCCGGCGGCGCACCGGATCCCAGCCGTCGAAGCCGGACGCGGCGCGCAGGCGCTGGTACTGGCGGTACAGCCCTTCGTGCAGGCCGACCCAGGTCGAGAACTCGGTGACCAGGGGCAGGGCGGTGTTATAGGCTTCGCGCAGTTCCGGGGTGTTGACCACGGCGTTCAGGTGGCCCGCCACCGACCAGGCGCGCCACAGCCGCTCGGTGACCGCATCCAGCGGCTCGACCACCGTATTCCACTCGGCCGGCACGGCCGGATCGGCGGCCGCCTCGACCGCCTGGCGCGCGATGCCCAGCAATTCCTGGATGGCGGGCACGATATGCCCGGGCTGGACGGCCGCATAATCGATCAGGCCGGAAACGGGGGCGAGCAGGGGATTCTGGGTCATGGGCGGTTGCTGTGGGAAAAAGAATCTGTACAGGAACAGATGAGGGCGGACGGGCTGGAAATCAAGCGGAATTCCCCGGGACCTTAAGGTGTCTTAAGGTGTCTGACTCCCGCCAGGGTGTCAGACACCGCAAGGCTGAGACAACTGTTGCGCACCTCGGTGTCTGACACCCTGGCGGGAGTCAGACACCTGGCAAGCGTCGCCCCCCTGGGGGGGAAGCGCGCAGCGCTTCGGGGGGGGGCTATCACGCCCTTTCAGCGGCCTCGACGGTGTTGACCAGCAGCATGGCGATGGTCATGGGCCCCACGCCGCCCGGCACCGGCGTGATGGCGCCGGCCACTTCGCGGGCCGAGGCGAAATCGACGTCGCCACACAGCTTGCCGTCGGCGCCGCGGTTGATGCCCACGTCGATCACCACCGCACCCGGCTTGATCATGCTGCCGTCGATCATGCCCGGCTTGCCGGTGGCTACCACCAGCACGTCGGCGCGGCGCGTCTGGGCCGCCAGGTCGCGGGTTTTGGAATTGCAGATGGTGATGGTGGCGCCGGCCTGCAGCAGCAGCATGGCCATGGGCTTGCCGACGATATTGCTGGCGCCCACGATCACCGCCTCGGCGCCGCGCAGGGCCACGCCTTCGGCTTCCAGCATCTTCATGACGCCGTAGGGCGTGCACGGCCGGAACAGCGGCTGGCCGGTCATCAGCAGGCCGGCATTGCTGATATGGAAGCCGTCCACGTCTTTCTCGGCGGCGATGGCCTCGATGACCTTGTGGCTGTTCATGTGCGGCGGCAGGGGCAGCTGCACCAGAATGCCGTGGATGGCGGGGTCGCGATTGAGCTTGTCGATGCGCGCCAGCAGCTCGGCTTCGGTCATGTCGGCCGGGTACTGCTCTTTGATGGAGTACAGGCCGGCTTTTTCGCAGGCCGCCACCTTGTTGCGAACGTACACTTGCGAGGCCGGGTCGTCGCCGACCAGCACCACGGCCAGGCCGGGGCGCACGCCCTTGGCGGCCAGTGCCTGCACGCGCCGGGCGACATCTTCACGAATGCGCAGCGCCAGGGCGGCGCCGTCGATGATGCGCGCACCCGCGCGCGCCGGGGTGGAAGGGTCCTGCCGGGTCATGCATGCGCCTCGGGTTTGGCCAGCGCGACTTTCATCAGGTCGGCGACCGTGGTGACTTCAAGTTTTTCCATGATGTTGGCGCGATGGGCCTCGACGGTCTTGATGCTGATGCCCAGGTCGTCGGCGATCTGCTTGTTCAGCCGGCCCGCCACGATGCGTTCCAGCACTTGTTGTTCGCGGGCCGTCAGGCGCGCCAGCATGGCTTCGTGGTCTTTCTGGGCCTGGAACTGGCTGATGCGCTGGGTGGCCTGTTCGAGCATGCGCGCCACGATCTCGCGCAGGTCGGATTCGTTGAAAGGCTTTTCCAGGAAATCGACCGCGCCCTTCTTCATGGTGGACACCGCCATGGGTACGTCGCCGTGGCCGGTGATGAACACGATGGGCAGCGGGGCGTTGCGCGCCAGGATCTGTTCCTGCAGCTCGAGGCCGCTCATGCCGGGCATGCGCACATCGGCGATCAGGACGCCCACCTGGCTGGCGTCGTATTCTTCAAGAAACGTCTCGCCGCTGGCGAACGCGCGAACGCGATAGCCGTTGGCTTCCAGCAGCCAGCGCAGTGAATCGCGTACCGCTTCGTCGTCATCGACAATGAATACCGTGCTCGACTGGGGGGGGGTGTTCATGCGTGCAACTCCTCGGGCTGATCACTCTGCGCATGCTTGTCGGGCGTGGCGCAGGGCAGGGTAAAGCGGAAAATAGTACCGCCAGCGGGGTTAGGGTCGGCCCATAGGCGGCCGTGATGCGACTCGATTATGGTACGGCAGATGTTCAGCCCCATGCCCAGGCCTTGCGACTTGGTGCTGAAGAAGGGCTCGAACAGGCGTTCGGGCTCGGCCAGGCCGTGGCCGCGGTCGACCACGGCCACTTCGATCTGCTGTTCGTGCGGGATCACGGCGACTTTGAGTTCGTCGGATTCGCTTTTTTCCATGGCCTCCAGGCCGTTTTTCAGCAGGTTCAGCAATACCTGTTCGATCAGGATGGGGTCGGCCAGCACGTCGGGGGCATTGGACGGCACGAACGGCTCGATGCGGATGCGGCGCTTGCGCGCGTCGATCTCGGCGAAGCCGATGGCGTTGTCGACGATGCGGCTGATGGGCACGCGCTGGCGGCGCGGCTCGCTGCGCTTCACGAATTCGCGGATGCGGCTGATGATCTTGCCGGCGCGCTCGGCCTGCGAGGCGGCTTTTTCCAGCGCCGGCAGCAGCATGTTGGGGCTGGTGTGCCCCGCCTTGACCAGCGCCACGGCGCCCATGCTGTAGTTGGCAATGGCGGTCAGGGGCTGGTTGAGCTCGTGGGCCAGCGACGAGGCCATTTCGCCCATGGTGGTCAGGCGGCTGGTCAGCTGGATTTTTTCCTGCTGCACGCGCGAGGCTTCTTCGTGGTTGCGGCGCTCGGTGATGTCGCGCGCCACCTGCATGCGCACCCGGCGCCCGTCGGTCCAGGCCAGCATGCGGTGGTGCACTTCGAACCAGCGCTGTACCGATGGCGCGAATACCTCGACCGACTCGTCGGTGAAGCGGCCGCGGCGCCCGGCCAGCAGTTCGTCGTGCCCGCCCGTCTGGGCGCCGAACACCCGGCGGTACGTGCGGTTGGCGAACAGCAGTTCCAGGCCGTCGTGGGTGTCGGCCGTGACCGAAATGGCGTCGTCCAGGCCTTCCAGCACGGTCATGAAGCGCTCGTGCGCCGCGGTCAGGGCCTCGCGGATGCGCTTGGGCTCGGTGATGTCCGTCATCGAGGTCATCCAGCCGATCTGCGTGCCGTTGGGGTCGAGCAGCGGCGACACATACATGCGCGCCGTAAAGCGCGAGCCGTCGCGGCGCTGCGCCTCGACTTCGAGCCCGCTGCTGGGGGTCTTGCCCGAAGTCAGGACATCCAGCGTATGCTGGTGCTGTTCGTGGCGGCCCGGCACCCAGTACGGGAACGGCGGGCTGCGGCCGATCAGGTCGGCCTCGTTCCAGCCGATCATGCGGCAGAAGGCCGGGTTTACATAGGCGATGCGGCCTTCCATGTCGAGCACGCGCATGCCGGTGGACATGGAGTTTTCCATGGCGCGGCGGAACCCGGTCTCGGCGATGAGGGCGGCTTCGGCGCTGGACCGGAAGCGCGTATAGCGCCACAGCATCAGCAGGCTGATGATGATCACGCACGACAGGGCCAGCACCACCCAGATCAGGCGCTGCTGGCGCACTTCCTGGTCGATGGTCACGAACATGACGCTGTCGTCGTGCAGGCGCTGCAGCCAGAAGAAGGCGCCCATCACGCACAGGTACAGGATCAGCACGACGGCCGGCGTCACCCAGTACACCCCGCGCCGGCGCTGCCGGGCGTGGTCGTGGAACGAGTTCGGAATATTGGACTTGTGCGGGCTGGACATAACGTTCGGGCCGTATAGAGCCGGCATTTTAGAGCGTGTTGCGCGCGGTTGCGCGGGCAGGCGGCGGCTGGCGGCGCCAGATGGGCCGGTGTCGTTCAGTTTTCTGTCAATATTTCGTATTATGAAATGCCGTACCGCAACATGAAATTTTCCCCGGGACGGGTTACTCTTCGCCTTTAGCGTCCCTGCCGTGCGTCATCGATCGACCGCCCGGGCAGTGGATAATCCCGGCAAGTGCCGGAACCATTGGTCTGCCCGACCCGCTATCCCCGGGGCGGGCGTGCTCAGAACTCCCACAGGAGACACACGATGTCCTCTAATGCCCAGGCTAGCGCGCTATCTGCCGCCAATGATGAAGACACCCTGGAAACCCAGGAGTGGCTCGAAGCCCTGGCCGCCGTGCTCGACCGCGAAGGCCCCGAGCGCGCCCATTACCTGCTGGAACGCCTGATCGACGAGGCCCGCCGCTCTGGCGCGCACATCCCATTTTCGCCCAATACGGCCTACGTCAACACCATCCCGCCCGCGCTCGAGCCCGCTCACCCCGGCAATCTCGAGCTGGAATCGCGCATTCGCTCGTATGTGCGCTGGAACGCCATGGCGATGGTGGTGAAGGCCAACAAGCACAATCCGCCCGATGGCGGCGACCTGGGCGGCCACATCGCCTCGTTCGCATCGCTGGCCACCATGATCGGCTGCGGCCAGAACCACTTCTGGCACGCCGAAGACGCCGAACACGGCGGCGACCTGGTGTATTTCCAGGGCCATACCTCGCCCGGCATGTACGGCCGCGCCTATCTTGAAGGCCGCCTTACCGCCGAGCAGCTGGATCACTTCCGCCAGGAAGTCGACGGCAAGGGCCTGTCGTCGTATCCGCACCCCAAGCTGATGCCGGAATTCTGGCAGTTTCCCACGGTGTCGATGGGCCTGGGCCCGCTGATGGCCATTTACCAGGCCCGCTTCCTGAAGTACCTGCACGCCCGCGGCCTGGCCGACACCAGCAAGCGCAAGGTCTGGGTGTTCTGCGGCGACGGCGAAATGGACGAGCCCGAATCGCTGGGCGCCATCGCCCTGGCCGCGCGCGAAAAACTGGACAACCTGATCTTCGTCATCAACTGCAACCTGCAGCGCCTGGACGGCCCGGTGCGCGGCAACGGCAAGATCATCCAGGAACTCGAAGGCGATTTCCGCGGCTCGGGCTGGAACGTCATCAAGCTGATTTGGGGCGGCTACTGGGATCCGCTGCTGGCGCACGACAAAGAAGGCATTCTGCGCCAGATCATGGAAGACACGGTCGACGGCGAATACCAGGCCTACAAGGCCAATGACGGCAAGTTCGTGCGCGAGCACTTCTTCGGCAAGCATCCCAAGCTGCTCGAAGCCGTGTCGCGCATGAGCGACGAAGACGTCTGGCGCCTGAACCGCGGCGGCCACGATCCCCACAAGGTGTACGCGGCCTTCAAGTCGGCCGCCACGCACCAGGGCCAGCCCACCGTCATTCTGGCCAAGACCATCAAGGGTTACGGCATGGGCCATGTGGGCCAGGCCAAGAACCCCACCCACCAGCAGAAAAAACTGGAACTGGATTCGATCCGCGAGTTCCGCGACCGCTTCGCCATTCCCATTCCCGACGACCAGCTCGAAAAGCTGCCGTACTTCAAGCCGGCCGAAGATTCGCCCGAAATGCAGTACCTGCACGAACGGCGCCGCGCGCTGGGCGGCTATCTGCCCAAGCGCCGCGCCAAGGCCGACGAGCACCTCAAGGCCCCGGCGCTGGACGCCTTCAAGGCCGTGCTCGAGCCCACTTCCGAAGGCCGTGAAATCTCGACCACCCAGGCCTTCGTGCGCGTGCTGAACCAGATCCTGCGCGACAAAGACCTGGGCCCGCGCGTGGTGCCCATCCTGGCCGACGAATCGCGCACTTTCGGCATGGAAGGCCTGTTCCGCCAGATCGGCATCTACGCGCCCGAAGGGCAGAAGTACACCCCGGTCGATAAAGACCAGGTCATGTACTACAAGGAATCGGCCGACGGCCAGCTGCTGCAGGAAGGCATCAACGAAGCGGGCGCCATGAGCTCGTGGATCGCGGCGGCCACGTCGTATTCCACCAACAACCGCATCATGATCCCGTTCTACATCTATTACTCGATGTTCGGGTTCCAGCGCGTTGGCGACCTGGCCTGGGCGGCCGGCGACATGCAGGCGCGCGGCTTCCTGCTGGGCGGCACGGCGGGGCGCACCACGCTCAACGGCGAAGGCCTGCAGCACGAAGACGGCCACAGCCACATCCTGGCCTCGACCATCCCGAACTGCGTGTCGTACGACCCCACCTTCGGGCACGAACTGGCCGTCATCATCCAGCATGGCCTGAAGCGCATGGTGGAAGACCAGGAGAACGTGTACTACTACCTGACCGTGATGAACGAGAACTACCCGCAGCCCGGCCTGACCAAGGGCGACGAGGAAGGCATCATCAAGGGCATGTACAAGCTCAAATCGCACGGCAAGGGCAAGCAGCGCGTGCAGCTGATGGGTTCGGGCACCATCCTGCGCGAAGTGCTGGCGGCCCAGGAAATGCTGGAAGCCGACTGGGGCGTGGCGTCCGACCTCTGGAGCGTCACCAGCTTTACCGAGCTGCGCCGCGACGGCCTGGATGCCGAGCGCCACAACCTGCTGCACCCCGAGCAGAAAAAGCCGCAGGTGCCGTACGTGACGACGCAGCTGGAAAAAACCCAGGGCCCGATCATCGCGTCCACCGATTACATGAAGCTGTTCGCCGACCAGATCCGTCCGTTCGTGCCCAAAGACCGCGCCTACCGTGTGCTGGGCACCGACGGCTTCGGCCGTTCCGACTTCCGCTACAAGCTGCGCGAGCACTTCGAGATCGACCGCCATTTCGTGGTGCTGGCCGCCCTGCGCGCCCTGGCCGATGAGGGTACGATTCCCGTTGCGAAGGTGGCCGAGGCCATCAAGAAGTACGGCATCAACCCCGCCAAAGCCAACCCGCATCACGCCTGAAGGTAAACAGACATGAGCAAACTCGTGGAAATCAAGGTTCCGGACATAGGCGACTTCAAGGAAGTGGAAGTGATCGAGGTGCTGGTGTCGGAGGGCGACACCATCAAGCCGGAGCAAAGCCTGATCACGGTGGAGTCGGACAAGGCGTCGATGGAGATTCCGGCGTCGGCGGGCGGCGTGGTGAAGTCGGTGAAGGTGAAGGTGGGCGACAAGGTCGCCGAAGGCAAGGTGATCCTGGAGGTCGAGGCCGGCGAAGCGGCTGCCGACGCCAAGCCGGCGCCAGCCGCGCCGGCCGCCTCCCAGGAGTCTGACTCCCAACGGGTGTCAGACACCGTCACTAAGGAGAAGGCGCCGCAGAAAGACCAACCCGCCGCCGCTGCCGCCCAATACAGCGGCTCGGCCGATGTGGAATGCGATGTGCTGGTGCTGGGCGCCGGCCCGGGCGGTTATTCGGCGGCCTTCCGGGCCGCCGACCTGGGCCTGTCCACGGTGCTGGTCGAGCGCTACGAAACCCTGGGCGGCGTCTGCCTGAACGTCGGCTGCATTCCGTCCAAGGCCTTGCTGCACAATGCCGCCGTCATCGACGAGGCGCGCGCCCTGGCCGCGCACGGCATCAGCTTCGGCGAACCCAAGATCGACCTGGACAAGCTGCGCGGCTACAAAGACAGCGTGGTGGCCAAGCTGACCGGCGGCCTGGCCGGCATGGCCAAGGCCCGCAAAGTCAAGGTGGTAACGGGTGTGGGCGAATTCGCCGACCCGCATCATCTGGCGGTGAAGGGCGCTGACGGCAAGACCCAGACCATCCGCTTCAAGAATGCCATCATCGCCGCCGGCAGCCAGTCGGTGAAGCTGCCGTTCCTGCCCGACGACGACCGCATCGTCGATTCGACCGGGGCGCTGCAGCTGCGCGCCATTCCGAAGAAGATGCTGATCATCGGCGGCGGCATCATCGGCCTGGAAATGGGCACGGTGTATTCCACGCTGGGCGCGCGCCTGGACGTGGTGGAAATGCTGGACGGCCTGATGCAGGGCGCCGACCGCGACCTGGTCAAGGTATGGCAGAAGATGAACGCCGGCCGCTTCGACAACATCATGTTGAAGACCAAGACGGTGGGCGCCGAAGCCAGGAAAGACGGCATCTACGTCAGCTTCGAAGGCGAGGGCGCGCCCAAAGAGCCGCAACGCTACGACCTGGTGCTGCAGGCCGTGGGGCGCAGCCCCAACGGCAAGAAGATCGGTGCCGACAAGGCGGGCGTGGCCGTGACGGACCGGGGCTTCATCGAAGTCGACAAGCAGATGCGCACCAACGTGCCGCACATCTACGCCATCGGCGACGTGGTCGGCCAGCCCATGCTGGCGCACAAGGCCGTGCATGAAGGCCATGTGGCGGCCGAGGCCGCCGCCGGCCAGAAGTCGTTCTTCGACGCGCGCGTCATTCCGTCGGTGGCCTATACCGATCCGGAAGTGGCGTGGGTGGGCCTGACCGAAGACGAGGCCCGAAAGCAGGGCATCAAGGTCGAGAAGGGCCTGTTCCCGTGGGCGGCTTCGGGCCGCGCCATCGCCAACGGCCGCGACGAAGGCTTCACCAAGCTGCTGTTCGACGCCGAAAGCCATCGCATTCTGGGCGGCGGCATCGTGGGCACCCATGCCGGCGACCTGATCAGCGAGATCGCGCTGGCGATCGAGATGGGGGCGGATATGGTGGACATCGGCAAGACCATCCACCCGCATCCCACGCTGGGAGAATCGGTGGGAATGGCCGCCGAAGTGGCGGAAGGCGTTTGCACTGATTTGCCGCCGGTGCGGAAGAAGTAGGCGGTTTTGCTGCCATAGAAACGAGGCCGCCTCTGTGGGCGGCCTCGTTTTTTTGGGTAAACCAGGTGTCTGGCTCCGCAGGCGCCAGACACCGAAGTGTGCAGCGACTGTCTCAACAGCAAGGTGTCTGGCACCTGCGAGCCAGACACCTTGTATCTTGGCGCCTGTGGTGATCAGCTGCCTGAACGGGGCGCGGCAATCGCGCCTTCAAGATGGTCGGCGATAAATCTTGCGGCATCTACGTCGGCAAAGAATTGAGCCGATACTTCTTTCTGTCGTTGCCGCATGGCGGCCAGCGAGCCGGGTGCGCGCAGCATCTCGTCCAGGTGCCTGCGCGCGTCAGCCGTAGTCGATACTTCGTATCCTATTCCCATTTCGGTGAAATCGAAGGGATACTTTTTGTAGGCCCCGATGCTGCAGACAAGCGGCACTACATTCATCCGGATCGCTTCGAGCAGCACCGTACTATTGATGCCGACGGCCACGCTGAGGCTGGCCAGCACGTCGGCCAGTTTTTGCTCGAAAGGATTTGAAATCCGCACATTCGGCAAGCCTTGCAAGACCCGCATGATGCCATCGGACAGTGGGTATCCCGGGTGCGGACGAACCACTATTTCGGCTTCCGGGTGTGCCCGCGCGAAATCAATGATCAGGTTGATGAAGGAGACAAACGTATCTACGTGCAGTTGGGCATTCGGCCTTTGCAGGAAGAAGCCGAATACAGGGGCATGCGCCTTTTCGGCCGGCGGCGATGGCAGCACATGACTGCCGCTTACGAGAAAGTGCTGATCCGGGTTCCAGGGGGATAGTACGTCCTTGAATCGCTCTCCCCAGACGAACATTCCGGTGTATGCCATGTTCCGGAAGCCGGTATGCACATAAGGCGCCCAGCCTTGCTGCACGCAATAGCATGGAATGCCCAGCAACTTGCACGCTTCCAGCGTGATGATGTCCTGGGGGGCATTGCCTTCGGGAACCACGACACATTTCGGCCGCAGTCGGGCCAAGGCCGCCAGGGTCGCATCGGCGAGCTGCAAAAGGCCCGCGTAGTTGAGCAGGACGGTGCTGCATGGAGCCGTTTGTGCAGCGTTGCCTTCCGCACCCACGGCGACCGAAGGATAATCGTTGTCACGCAGCCATTCCTCGGTCTGTTCATTGAATACGGACAAGTACGAGAAACCGGATTTCCGCAGGCCCTGCAATATGGGATGCAGATACAGGGCGAATTTCGGATGCGTAATGACGGCCAGAACGCCAGTTTCGGTTTCCCCGGCATTCATGTTTGCCCGCATGACAGGATGGCCGTCGCCCACCTTTCTGCGCTTCATCTTTTCATTTGAATAATCGACGGAGTGCCTTATTTCGTCTCTGTCGAAAAAGGGCAGCAAGACGCGTTGCTCATAGCCCCCGAGCTCCGGAGCGGTGTCCCGTTCGCCTATGGCGTGCAGATATGCCTGGAATGGGGCTTCCGAATATAGTCCGACGAAAAACAGTTGCCGCTCGACGGCGCGCCGCAAGTCCATCCCGCGCCAATGATAGGCCTGGGGCAATACACGCGTCACTGCTGTCGTATGTTTGTCTATCGCCGTGCACAGCGTCTCGAGGAAGTCGTAGCCATGCTGGTTGTGCGCGGCGGCGCGCTGCAATGATGCGCCGGAAGGCGCGGCCTGCTCCGGTTTGAGCCAGCCGATATGCTTCAGGTACCGCTGCGCCGTGTCTTTGCCCGTTGCTGCCAATACGGTATACGCCGCGTCGGGGAGCTGATACGCGATATGCAGCAGGAAGGCCAGTTTCAGGCGTTGATCGTCGGTGAGTGTGCGCAGCCGGGCGTCATTCGGAATGAAGACGGCGTCGGCCTGCAACAGCTGCGAACCAGCGTGGGGGCGGACCTCGGCTTCGCCGCAATAGCTGCCGTGTTCAAAGCTGTTCAGCCGCAACAAGCGGAATCCCGCGCTATCGAGCAGCCGCTCGAAATCGGACAAATAGGGCTGGGTCTGGAAAATGCGTGAGAAGCGCACCCGAATCTGGGTGATCAGCACGGTGTCGAGGATGCGGCCCGCACCTTTCAGTATCTTGAGATTGTCGTTGGCATCGTCCAGCACGAGCCAGTCGATATGAGACAGGCCTTCGATGCCGTCCAGGCGCACGGTGGGCAGGGGAATGCGGGCCACAACAGTCGTCGCCTGATGGGCCGGCACGCCGGACTGCTGTTCGCCGGGCAGCGGTTCCAGCGTGCCTGAAAGCGAGTTGTCCAGACAGACGTGCAGTGTGGCCGGCGCACCGTCTCCCAAGGCAATATGAGCATGGTGCTGGACATTCCGCGCAGCGTCGGGACTGCCCGAGCAGTCCAGTTTGCCGGCAGGGTCCAAGGCAACGATAGACAGCGCATTGAGTCTATTCAAATGGCTGAAGGCGTCGTGGCCGACGAGCAGGCCGCCATGATCGACCACCATAATGCGTCCCGAAAAAGTGAAGTCGAACTTCTCCGGATCGTGGGCGACAGGGGGATGAGAGAGTTGTACTGCCTGGTCTTCATCCTCGAACCAGGCTGTGCCGTCCTTGCCCAGCGCCAGGGCGGCAGGCGCCTTGCCCGCACAGTAGCGCTGCCAGATGGCCCGCAGCGCATCTGCGAGATGGCGGGCGAACTTGTGCGGATCGCACACGGGCGAGTCCAGAAGCACCTGGCGCAGGTGGCTCCGTATGGTGGCGAGGCTGTTCAGATCGCGGGTAAGCTCAACGGCGCGCGCCTGGTACTGCTCCCAGTCGTGGGCTACCAGCTCCGGCATGTCCGCATTGGCCAGGTGGGTGGCGGAATGTCGCCCCGCGAAGGTCGGGCCGGGCAACGTGATCACCGGCACGCCCATCAGCATGGCTTCGCACGTCGTCAGGCCGCCGGAATACGGCCACGGATCCAGTGCAATGTCCACGTCGTTGTAGCGGGCCAGGAGCTCGAGATGCGGCGATCGCCCTTCGATGCGCAAGCGATCCTCGCCGATGCCGTGTTCGGCCAGGGTATCCACCACGCGTTGGCGCAGTTCCTGGGTGGTGTACGCCGCGCCCTTCAGGAAGAGGCGCGACTGCGGCACGGCATGCATCAGCTCGGCCCAGCGGGCCAACAGTACTTTGTTGATCTTCGTGGGGTTGTTGAAGCATCCAAAGGTGATGTAGCCATTGCGCAAGGCGGGCAGGGGAGCCATTTCCGGCGGCTTGGGCGGCGGGACGAAGCAGATGTAGTCATCCGGCATCCGGATCAGCTTCTCGGTGTACAGGTGATCGCTGTCCAAGGGGGACTCGATCCTGTCGCTGATCAGATAGTCGATGGCTTCCACGCCGGTGGTATTGATGAGTCCGCCCACCCATTTGACCAATATCGGCGCGGGCTCCATCGTCATTGCGCGGATGCGGGAGCCGGCGTTGTGGCCGCTCAGGTCGATGAGGATGTCGATCTGGTCGGTAACGATGCGGGCGGCGAATTGTTCGTCGTCCAGGTGGTAGATCGGCGTCCATTGGCGCGCCAGCGCCATGAAGCGGCGCGTGATGGCGTCCACGGAGTTGTTCGTGGTATATGCGTAGATCTCGACGCCGAGCTTGGCCAGGTGTTCCAGGGCCGACACCGTCATGGTGCCGACGGGGTGCTGGCGGAAGCCGTCGGAGAACATGCCGATGCGCAGCACCTTGGCGGGTGAGCGGTCCGCCGGCACGGGCCGCTCGGGGCGCACGGCCGGCGCGAACATCGCGCCCCAGTCCTTGCAGGCCTCGAGGATGTGCTCGACGGTGGCGCCCGGCTGGTAGTGCAAGGCGGTAAGGTGGTTCGACTTGGGCAGCGGGTCTACCTTGGTAAGCGCCGCCGCCCTTGCATAGCAGCACTCGGCCTGGTCGAGATCGCCGGTGTCCCGATAGACATTGCCCAGATTGTTCCAGGGAGAGTATTCCTTCGGCTCAATCTCGATCTGGGCTTCGAAATCCAGGCGCGCCTCGTCGTAGCGCTGCATGGCGAGCAGGATGACGCCATGCCAGGACAGCCAGGCTCCCCGGTGCGCGCCGGCCGGGGCTGTGGATTTCTCCAGGCATTGCAGGGCTTCCTCGTTGCGCCCCAGCCGGTGCAGGATCTCCGCCAGCTTGATGCGGCCCAGCAGGTGATCCGGTTCGATGCCGAGTGCCGTATCGAGGTGCCGGTGCGCATCCTCGAGGCGGCCTTCCTTGATCTGCAGGTCCGCCATGACCCGCAGGCCCTCCGCATCGCGGGGCGCCAGGTCCAGCGCCCGTTCGAGCGCGCCGCGCGCCTCGGCCAGGCGTCCTGCTTCCAGGCAATGCGCGCCCAGGCTTTTCCATCCCCTGGGGTCGCCCGGATGGTTTCGGGTACGGGCCGCAGCCTGTTTTTCCGACAACCCCATGATGGTGAGGACGTTGGCGGAGGCAGGCACCTTGCGGGGGGGACGGACGGTTCTGGACATGGCAATTCACACACTGAGGCAGGGCGACAGCGTACCGCCCGGCGTCAGGCGGCAATGTGCCGGAGAGCGAACAAAAACCCGCCTATTTTCAAAACCCGAAAAATAAGCCCCTTCGAGAAGGGGCTTATCAAGGATACGGATGTATCCAACGGGCCGGCCCGCCGGGCCGGCCTGCTTGCCGGGATTAACGCAGCAGCGACAGAACGGTCTGCGGAACCTGGTTGGCCTGGGCCAGAACCGAGGTGCCAGCCTGTTGCAGGATCTGGGCGCGCGTCATGTTCGACACTTCGACCGCGTAGTCGGCATCTTCGATGCGCGAGCGGGCGGCCGACAGGTTGTTCACGATGTTGTTCAGGTTGGAAACCGTGGATTCCAGACGGTTCTGAACCGCACCCAGGTTGCTGCGCAGGGTGTCGACCGTGTTCAGGGCGGTGTCGAGCGAGCTCATCGGATCGTCGCTGGCGGTGCCCAGTTCCTTGGTCGAATCGTAGGTCACCGTGGCGGTGGGGGCCGCATTGGCGCCCGTGCCGGTGCCGGCGGAGACGCTCACGCTGGCGGCGTAGTAAACCGTGGAGCCGCCGGTCGTGGCAGAAACGTACCAGTTGCCGCGCTCGTCTTGCACCAGTTCGCGGGCGCCGCCGGTCGCGCCGGCGATCGTGGAACCGTTGCTCACATCCTTCAGCGTGACGGCGGCGCCGCTCACGGCGGCGGGTTCACCCGAGCCGTTGGTCGACTTCAGCGTCACGGCGCCAGCGGCGGTGCCGCCGGCGTAGTCTGCGGTGGTGCCCGTGGGGCCGGCGATGCTGAAGGTATCCAGGCTCAGCGTGCCCGAGCTGATTTCCTTCAGGTCGATGGTGATGGTTTCACCGTCGCGGGCGCCGACTTGCAGCGTCAGGGTGCGCTCGGCGGACAGAACCTTCACGCCGTTGAAGTCGGTCTGCTGGCTGATGCGGTCGATGTCGGCCAGGCGCTCTTCGACTTCGTCTTGCATCGAAGCCAGGTCGGTGGACGAGTACGTGCCGTTGGCGGCTTGCACCGACAGTTCGCGGATGCGCTGCAGGTGGGTGGTGATTTCGGCGGTCGCGCCTTCGGTCGTTTGAGCGATCGAGATGCCGTCGTTGGCGTTGCGGGCGGCTTGCGTCAGGCCGCGAACGTTCGACGTGAAGCGGTTGGCAATCGCCAGGCCGGCGGCGTCGTCCTTGGCGCTGTTGATGCGCAGGCCGGAGGACAGGCGCTCGATGGCGGAACCCAGAGCGGATTGGGACTTGCTCAGGTTGTTTTGCGCAACCAGCGACAAGTAGTTGGTGTTGATAACAGCAGCCATGGATAGCTCCCAAGAGAGAAAGGCTTCTTCAAACCGGGCAGCCAGGCCGCCCACTTCGCGAGACGTGATGTCCCGCTGTCCTGGGTAACGGCGCGATCATCGCCAACTTAAGTGCAATTCAAGCCGGATTTGCGGGCATGTGCCCGCAAAGTTGTTACAGCACGTGGGCCAGGTGGGATTCGGCGGGCAATTGCTGCCAGGCGCCTTCTTTCAGGCGGGCCCGGATGCGGGCGGTGGCCTGGCTGCGCAGCTGGCAGACGCGCGCCTCGGTCACTTCCAGCACGGCGCCGATTTCCTTCAGGTTCAGGCCCTGTTCGTAGCACAGCGACAGCACCAGCTTCTCGCGCTCGGGCAGGGCTTCGATGGCGTTGACCAGGGCGCGCCGCAGGTCGCTGGTGAGCAGGGCGTCCAGCGGGTCGCCGCCGGTATCGGCGGGCACGTCGCGCCAGCCGCGCTCATCGGAGTCGCTGCCGCCGATGTCGTCGTAGTGCAGGATCTGGATGCCGCGGGCGTCGTTCAGCATGGCCTGGTATTCGTCCAGGGGCAGCTCCAGCGCATCGGCGATCTCGCCCTCGGAGGGCGGGCGCATCAGTTCGTGCTCTTTCTGCTGGATGGCGGCTTCGATGCGCTTGCCCTTGCTGCGCACGCTGCGGGGCAGCCAGTCCTGGCTGCGCAGTTCGTCCAGCATCGCGCCGCGGATGCGGGCGGTGGCGTAGGTCTCGAATTGGGCGTCGGGGGTTTCCTGGTAGCGCCTGGCGGCGTCCAGCAGGCCGATCATGCCGGCCTGGATCAGGTCGTCGAGCTGGACGCTGGCGGGCAGACGCGCCAACAGCTGCAGCGCCAGCTTGCGGACCAGCGGCGCGTACCTGACCAGGCTGTCATCGGCGTAGGGCATGCGTATCTGTCGACGTCTCGTTTCAAGCGAGGATTGTCGGCAAAGTTGACGATTTCATTTGTATAAAAACGAAAGGTTTTAAGCGTTTGTTTACGTATTTCCCTTGACAAGAATCGCTGAAAATGTAACGTCGATGTATCTTTTATGCCAAATAACAAAAAATAATCCACATTAAGACATGAATGTCATAAAAATTGACACCTTGCATGGTAGATTGTACGCATATTGGTAGTACTAGATACATCTTGTATCTACGAACGAATCACGGGCCGCGGGATCGGGCCGATATGGCCGGCGCCGAAAAAGTGCCGGTATTACAAGTCTCTAGGAGCCACAAGCGTGAATACAGCGGATAGTTCTTTGCTCGCCGATATTCGGGAAGTCAACTTGTCGTATTTGCTGCTGGCCCAGCGGATGCTGCGTGATGATTACGCCGCGTCGATGTTTCGCCTGGGTTTCAGCAACGAAGTGGCTGACATCCTGATGCGCCTGTCGCCCGCCCAGCTGGTGAAGCTGGCCGGCTCGAGCTCGCTGCTGTGCCGCTTCCGCTTTGACGACTACAGCCTGTTGTCGGCGCTGACCCAGGACGTGCTGGGCGGGGCGCTGCAGCAGGCCCATGCCACGATTCTATTGGCCAGGCAGCCGGTCGAGCAGTTGGCCTGATGTCTCGCGCCATGGCTACAAAAAGCGTGACCCAGGAGGCCGATGACATCCTCCTGGCCAGTTCCATGATTTCGCTGGGCGCCCGCCTGCAGGTGCTGGAATCCGAAACCTGCCTCAGCCACGACCGGCTGTCCCGGCTGTATCGCGAGATTCGCGGCTGCTCGCCGCCCAAGGGCATGCTGCCGTTTTCGGTGGACTGGTTCATGACCTGGCTGCCGAACATTCATTCGTCGCTGTTCTATAACGTGTATTCGTTCCTGAACGCGCATACGGCCAGCCGCGGCATCCGGGCCACCATCGACGCCTACCGCCTGTACCTGGAGCACGCCGGCGTGGAAAACCAGGCCGACGAACCGGTGCTGAGCTTTACGCGGGCCTGGATGCTGGTCAGGTTCTTCGACAGCGGCATGCTGCAGTTGTCGCCCTGCCGCCAGTGCGGCGGGCATTTCATTGCGCATGCGCACGATCCGCAGGGGGATTTCATCTGCGCGATCTGCCGCCCGCCACCACGCGCGGGCAAGACGCGCGCGGCGGCCAAGGCGCGCGCGGGCCAGCGCGCCATCGCGCCGGCGGCCGCGGCGGCGGCACGGGCCTGAATACGGCCCCAAACAGCCCAAAAGCCCCTGAAAACCCCCCGTAACCCGTGTTTTTACAACCGGGTGCGCGGGGGATCATTGTCGCCAACTCTAGACTCGATGGCAGAGGCCCGATGTGTTGATTGTTATTGGTTATGCGGTGGTGCTTGTCGCGGTGGTCGGCAGCTTTGTCGCGTTGGGCGGGCACCTTGGAGCGCTGTACCAGCCGTTCGAGCTGACGCTGATCGCGGGCGCCGCGCTGGGTGCGTTCCTGGCGGGCAACAGCCGCAAATCGCTGGCGTTGATGGCGCATTCGCTGCCACAGGCCATCAAGGGGGCTCCGTACAGCAAAGAGGTGTACATGGAGCTGATGGCGCTGCTGTACGTGCTGCTGAACAAGGCGCGGCGCGAGGGCCTGATGGCGATCGAGTCGCACATCGAAGACCCGGAATCCAGCGCCATTTTCACCGAGTACCCGCGTATCCGGCAGGATGCCAAGCTGATGGAGTTCATCACCGACTACCTGCGCATCATGATCAGCGGCAACATGAGCTCGTTCGAGATCGAGACGCTGATGGACGAGGAAATCGAGACCTATCGCCACGAGCGTGAAGTGCCCAGCCATTCGCTGCAGCAGGTGGCGGACGGGCTGCCTGCCTTCGGCATTGTGGCGGCGGTGCTGGGGGTGATCAAGGCGCTGGGCGCGGTGGACCAGCCGCCCGCGGTGCTGGGCGACCTGATCTCGAAGGCGATGGTGGGTACCTTCCTGGGGGT
This sequence comes from Bordetella petrii, assembly GCF_017356245.1. NCBI lineage: Bacteria > Pseudomonadati > Pseudomonadota > Betaproteobacteria > Burkholderiales > Alcaligenaceae > Bordetella > Bordetella petrii. The sequence continues at coordinate 857,281 of NZ_JAFMZZ010000001.1, read as the reverse complement.
GCTGCTGGCCTATGGCTTCGTGGCGCCGCTGGCGTCGCGCCTGGAGCGGCGCACGTCGGAGTCGGTCAAGGTGCTGGAATGCATCAAGGTGACGCTGCTGGCCAGCATGAACGGCTACCCGCCCCAGTTGGCCGTGGAGTTCGGCCGCAAGGTGCTGTTCTCGGCCGTGCGCCCGTCGTTCGGTGAGCTGGAAGAGCACGTGCGCCAGGCCAAGTCCGCCACCACCGGCCGCGCCTGACGGGGCGTGCGATGAGTGCGCCGAACAATCACCGGGTGGTGGTCCGCCGCAAGCGAGGGGTGCGCCGCCCGCACCATGGCGGCAGCTGGAAGATCGCCTACGCGGATTTCATTACCGCCATGATGGCGTTCTTCCTGGTGATGTGGCTGATCGCCATTGTGCCCAAGGAAGAACTGCGCAGCCTGGCCGAGTATTTCCGGATGCCGCTGCGCGTGGCGCTGACGGGCGGGCCGAAATACTCGGCCGAGACCAGCGCGATTCCCGGCGGAGGGCGCGACCCGCTGCGCGACGACGGCGATGTGCGCCAGTCCGAGGGCAATCGCGTGCAGGCCCAGGTGCAGGCGGATGCCGAGCGGCGCGACCGCCATGCGCTGGAGCGCCTGAAGCGCCGCCTGGATGCCATGCTGGAGGAAAACCCGGTACTGAAGAATTTCCGCCCGCAGCTGCTGATCGACATGACCACGGAAGGGCTGCGCATCCAGATCGTCGACAACCAGAACCGGCCGATGTTCGCCACCGGCAGCGCCGAAGTGCAGCCGTATATGCGCGACATTCTGCGCGAACTGGGTCCGGTGCTCAATGAGCTGCCGAACAAGGTCAGCATCGCCGGCCACACGGACGCCACCCAGTATGCCCGCGGCGAACGGGCCTACAGCAACTGGGAGCTGTCGGCCGACCGGGCCAACGCCTCGCGCCAGGAACTGGTGGCGGGCGGCATGGCCGAGGGCAAGCTGATGCGCATCCAGGGGCTGTCGTCCAGCATGAGCCTGGTTAAAGATGATCCGTATGCGGCCGTTAACCGTCGTATCAGCCTGGTGGTGCTGAACCGGCGCACCCAGCAGCAGATCGAACAGGAAAATGCGGCGGCGGCGGACTTGAATGTGCGCAACGCCAGGGAACTGAGCGAATCCGCGGCGGCCCGGCCGCTGGCGGGCGAGACGGCAAGGTAGTCATGACTGCAACGATATTGGTGGCGGACGATTCGGCAACGATGCGCATGATCGTCCAGGCGACGCTGAACGAGGCGGGCTGGCGGGTGCTGACGGCCGGCAACGGCCAGCAGGCGCTGGAGCTGGCGCGCGGCAATCGCATCGACATGCTGGTCAGCGACTGGAACATGCCCGTCATGGGCGGCCTGGCGCTGATCCAGGGCTTGCGCGGCGAGCCCGGCTATCAAGACCTGCCCGTGCTGGTGTTGACCACCGAAGACGACGGGCAGAGCAAGGACGCGGCGCGCGGCCTGGGGGTGTGCGGCTGGCTGAACAAGCCGCTCGATCCCGCCGTGCTGGTGGAGTTGGCATCCGAGCTGCTCGGCGAGCAGCCCGGCGCCTGAGCAAGTTCGAAAGGAAGGCATACGGTCTATGAGCGGCGGTCTGGATCTCAGTCAGTTCTACGAGACATTTTTCGACGAGGCGGACGAGCTGCTTGCCGAAATGGAGCAGTTGCTGTTGCAACTGGATGTCGCGGCGCCCGATATCGAGCAGTTGAACGCGATCTTCCGCGCCGCGCATTCCATCAAGGGCGGCGCGGCCACGTTCGGGTGCTTCCAGCACCTGGCGGGCACCACCCACCTGCTGGAGAACCTGCTGGACGAGATCCGGCGCGGCGAAATGGCGCTGCGCGCCGATATGGTGGACATTTTCCTGGAAACGAAAGACGTGCTGAAAAGCCAATTGGACACTTATCGCGCCGCGCAAGAGCCCGACGAGGCGGTGTACGAACGGATCTGCGCGGTATTGCGGCAGTTGGCCCAGGAACACGGCTCGGCAGCCGTTGCGCCGCTGGAGCCGGCTGCGCCGGCCATGCCGGCCGAGCCTGCCGCCGTCGCGCCCGTGGCCGCCGCGCCCGCCGCGCCGGCGGCTATGCCGGCCGCGCAGGACAGCAGCCTGCCGTTCCGGGTGCGCATTACCCGTGTATCCGACAAGGATGCGCAATCGCTGCTGGAAGAGATGGGCAACCTGGGCAGCGTGGTGGCCCATGACCGCGCCGACGGCGGGCTGACGGTCTGGGTGGACAGCACTTGCTCGGCCGACGATATCGAGGCGGTGTGCTGCTTTATTGTGGACACCGACCAGCTGGACGTGCAGCGCGCCGCCGCGCCGCAGGCCGGCGATGCCGTGGAGCAATTTGCCGCGGCGGCCGCGGATTTCGCTGCGCAGGCGGCGGGCGAGCCGGCCGCCAGCCAGCCGCCCGCGCCCGGGCCGGCTGCGGCGCCCGCCGCGGCCAGGCCGGCGCGGGCCGCGGCCGCGGCGCCGGCGGCCGACAAGGAATCCACCTCGATTCGTGTCGGCGTCGAGAAAGTCGACCAGGTCATCAACCTGGTGGGCGAGCTGGTGATCACCCAGGCCATGCTGGCGCAGACCGCTTCGGGCCTGGATCCGGTCCTGCACGACCGGCTGCTCAACGGCATGGAGCAGCTCGAGCGCAACGCGCGCGACCTGCAGGAAGCGGTGATGTCGATCCGCATGATGCCGATGGACTACGTGTTCAGCCGCTTTCCGCGGCTGGTGCGCGACATCGCGGTCAAGATGGGCAAGCAGATCGAGCTGCAGACCTACGGACGCGCCACCGAACTGGACAAGAGCCTGATCGAGCGGATCATCGATCCGTTGACGCACCTGGTGCGCAACAGCCTGGACCACGGCATTGAAACGCCGGAAAAACGCATCGCCGCGGGCAAGGACCCGGTGGGCCAGCTGATCCTGTCGGCCGAGCACAACGGCGGCAATATTGTCATCGAGGTCAGCGACGACGGCGGCGGGCTGAACCGCGACAAGATCCTGAAGAAGGCCGTGGCCCAGGGCCTGGCGGTCAGCGAGAACACGCCCGACGAAGAAGTGTGGCAGCTGATTTTCGCGCCGGGTTTTTCCACGGCCGAGCAGGTAACCGATATTTCCGGGCGCGGCGTGGGCATGGACGTGGTGCGGCGCAATATCCAGGACATGGGCGGCCACGTGCAGCTGTCCTGCGTGCCGGGCGAAGGCACCACTACCCGCATCGTGCTGCCGCTGACGCTGGCCATCCTGGACGGGATGTCGGTGCGGGTGGGCGATGAAACCTTCATCCTGCCGCTGAACCACGTAACCGAGTCGCTGCAGCCCACCGAAGACCAGATGTATTCGGTCGCGGGCGACGAGCGCGTGATGCAGGTGCGCGGCGAGTACCTGCCGCTGGTCGAGCTGCACCGCGTATTCGGGGTGGGAAATGCCCAGGCCGATCCCACCCAGGCCATCGCCGTGATCATGCAGGCGCAGGAACGCCGCTTTGCCTTGCTGGTGGACCACCTGGTGGGCCAGCATCAGGTGGTGGTGAAGAACCTGGAATCCAACTACAGGAAAGTGCCGGGCGTGTCGGCAGCCACCATCCTGGGCGATGGCAGCGTGGCGCTGATTGTCGACGTGTTTGCGCTGGCGCGGGCGAACCGCGAGAAATGGGCGCAGCCCGAACTCACACATTGACGGAGAACCTTTCATGGCAGTCAAACCTCAAGCGCAGGCCGCGCGCGTCGAAGATGTCGGCAGTGAGTTCCTGGTGTTCACGCTGGGCGAAGAAGAATACGGCATCGACATCCTGAAGGTGCAGGAGATCCGCGGCTACGACGCGGCCACGGTGACGCGCATCGCCAACGTGCCTTCGTTCATCAAGGGGGTCACAAACCTGCGCGGCATCATCGTGCCCATCGTGGACCTGCGCATCAAGTTCAAGCTGGGCAGCGTCGAATACAACGAGCAGACCGTCGTCATCATCCTGAACCTGGACAACCGCGTGGTGGGCATCGTGGTGGATGGCGTGTCGGACGTGCTGATGCTGGCCGCCTCGCAGGTGCGCGCGGCGCCGGAGTTCGGCGCCACGCTGTCCACCGAATACCTGACCGGCCTGGGCACGATCGACGACCGCATGCTGATTCTGGTGGATATCGAGAAGCTGATGACCAGCGAGGAAATGGCGCTGGTGGAGAAGGCCGCGGCCTAGGGCAGACAGGGGTTTTTCATGCGCAAGTTCCTGGTCAACATGAAGATACGCACCAGCCTGCTTGGCGTATTGGCGTTTTTTTCGCTGATGCTGGTGATCGGGGCCGTGCTCGGCGTGCTGTCGCTGCGCGTCAGCAACGATACGCTGGCCAGCATCCGCCAGACCCAGGATGTGGGCGACGCGCTGACGCGCGTGGCCAACAGCTACAAGGACGTGGTCAACGGGCTGGCCCGCACGGCCAATGCCCACTACAGCGACATTGTGCGCAGCATCGGCCAGCCGGTGCCGCTGTCGCAGGGGCTGGGCGCCGAGGCGGCCGGCCTGCTGCAGCGCGCCAATGCGGCGATGAACCGGGCCCAGACCGAATTCGAGTACTACAGGAAGCTGCCGCGCCCGGAAGGCGCGCAGGAAAGCCTGGCCGCGGTCGACGAGGCGTATGCCGCGCTGATGCAGCAAGGCGTCGCGCCATTGTTCGGCCTGCTCGAACGCGGCGACATGGCGTCATACCAGAAGCAGGCGCAAGCGATGCACGATGCGGCCGAAGGGCGCTTCGCCCGGGCCCTGGAAGGCTTCGATTTCTGGCGGGCCAGCCAGCTGCAGGATGAGTACGTGCTGGCCACGCAGCGCTATCAGGGAGTGCTGGTGGCGGTGGCCGTGGGCGGGGCCATGGCGGCGTTCCTGGTATTCAGCACCTATCTGTTTCTGCGCCGCCGGGTGCTGCGGCCGCTGCAGGAAGCCGGCCAGCATTTCGACCGCATGGCCGCGGGCGACCTGACGGCGCGGGTGGAAGTGCGCAACAGCAACGAGATCGGCCAGCTGTTCGCGGCGCTCAAGCGCATGCAGGAGAACCTGGCGCGCACGGTGTCGCAGGTGCGACGCGGAGTGGACGAGATCAACGTGGGCTCGCGCGAGATATCGGCGGGCAACACGGACCTGAGCAGCCGCACTGAGCAGCAGGCGGCGTCGCTGGAAGAGACGGCGGCGTCGATGGAAGAGCTGGCCTCGACGGTCAAGCAGAACGCGGACAACGCACGCCAGGCGAACCAGCTGGCGGCCAGCGCCTCGGATGTGGCCGAGCGCGGCGGCGCGGCGGTGTCGGAGGTGGTGAGCACGATGGAGGGGATCTCGGCGAGTTCGCGCAAGATTTCCGAGATTGTGTCGGTGATCGACGGTATCGCGTTCCAGACGAACATACTGGCGCTGAACGCGGCGGTGGAAGCGGCGCGCGCGGGCGAGCAGGGCAAGGGCTTTGCGGTGGTGGCGGGCGAGGTCCGTTCGCTGGCGCAGCGCAGCGCGCAGGCGGCCAAAGAGATCAAGGTGCTGATCGAGGACTCGGTAAGCAAGGTGGGCACGGGCTCGCAGCAGGTGGAGCGGGCGGGGGCGACGATGCAGGAGATCGTGGCCTCGGTCAAGCGAGTGACGGACATCATGGGCGAGATTTCGGCGGCCTCGGAAGAGCAGTCGGGGGGTATCGACCAGGTGAACCGTGCGGTGTCGCAGATGGACGAGGTGACGCAGCAGAACGCGGCGCTGGTGGAAGAGGCGGCCGCGGCGGCGGGCTCGCTGCAGGAGCAGGCGCAGCGGCTGGCCGAGGCGGTATCGGTGTTCAAGATCAACGCGGGCGAAGTCATCGAGGTGCCGGCTCGCCAGCTCGACGGCGGCCGCGCGGCGCGCGAAGCGTTGCGCCAACCCGCGCCAGAGCGCGAGCCGGCCGCGCCGGACGCGCTGGCTTTGCAGTAGCCTGCCGTGGCAAGCCCTGGCGCCAGCGCATCGTTTCCGGCCGAGCGGCAATTCGAGTTCCGCGAGGCCGATTTCGCGCGCGTGCGCCGCATGATCCATGCACGGGCCGGCATTTCGCTGGGCGAGCACAAACGCGAGATGGTGTACAGCCGCCTGACCCGCCGCCTGCGGGCGCTGGGCCGGCAGGACTTCAGCGGCTATCTGGATCACCTGGAAAGCCAGCCGGCGGCTCCCGAGTGGGAAGACTTCGTCAACGCGCTGACCACCAACCTGACGGCTTTTTTTCGCGAGGCCCATCATTTTCCGATCCTGGCCGACCTGGCCCGGACCCGGCCCGGCCCGGTTTCGGTGTGGTGCTGCGCGGCCTCGAGCGGCGAGGAACCCTATTCGATCGCCATGACGCTGGCCGAGACGCTGGGCGCGCGGGCCGCGTCGGCCACGGTGCTGGCAACGGACATCGACACCCAGGTGCTGAACCGGGCCCGCGCCGGCGTGTACGCCGACGAGCGCGTGGCCCGCATGGATCCGGCCCGGCTGAAACGCTTTTTCCTGCGCGGGCGCGGCGCCAATACCGGCCAGGTGCGAGTGCGGCCCGAGCTGGCCGCCATGGTGCGCTTCGAGACGGTGAACCTGCTGGCCCCGGCGTGGCCCATTGGCGAGCAATTCGATGCGATTTTTTGCCGCAACGTCATGATTTATTTCGACAAACCGACCCAGGCGGGCATTTTGAAGCGCTTCGTGCCGCTGTTGAAGACGGGCGGCCTGCTGTTTGCCGGCCATTCAGAGAATTTCACGTATATCAGCCGGGAGTTCCGCCTGCGCGGGCAGACGGTGTATGAGTGCGTGGGCGCGCAACCAGGACGCTGAGGCGATGATGAAGAAAATAAGCGTTCTGTGCGTGGACGATTCGGCCCTGGTGCGCGGCCTGATGACCGAGATCATCAACAGCCACGAGGACATGGAAGTGGTGGCGGTCGCGCCGGACCCGCTGGTGGCGCGCGAACTGATCAAGCAGCACAACCCCGACGTGCTGACGCTGGATGTGGAAATGCCCCGCATGGACGGGCTGGATTTCCTTGAGAAACTGATGCGGCTGCGGCCCATGCCGGTGGTGATGGTGTCGTCGCTGACCGAGCGCGGCGGCGAAACCACCTTGCGGGCGCTGGAGCTGGGCGCCATCGATTTCGTGACCAAGCCCAAGCTCGGCATCCGCCACGGCATGCTCGAATATGCCGAGCTGATTGCCGACAAAATCCGCGCCGCGGCCCGGGCCCGCCTGCCGGTGCCGGCCGCCGCCTCGCAGGCCGCGCCCCTGGTGCGCCTGCGCAGCCCGTACGCCAGCTCGGAAAAACTGGTGATGGTGGGCGCCTCGACGGGCGGCACCGAGGCGATCCGCGAAGTGCTGCGGCCGCTGCCGCCGGACAGCCCGGCCATGCTGATCACCCAGCATATGCCGGCCGGCTTCACGCGTTCGTTCGCCCAGCGCCTGGACGCCCTGTGCGCCGTTACGGTGCGCGAGGCCGCGCACGGCGAACGGGTGCTGCCGGGCCACGTGTACCTGGCGCCCGGCGGCGATACGCATATGAAGCTGGGGCGCAGCGGCGCCAACTACGTGATCGAGCTCGAGGCCAGCGAACCGGTCAACCGCCACCGCCCGTCGGTGGATGTGCTGTTCCGTTCGGCAGCCAGCGCGGCCGGCGCCAACGCCATCGGCGTGATCCTGACCGGCATGGGCAAGGATGGCGCCGCCGGCATGCTGGCGATGCGGCAGGCCGGCGCGCACACGCTGGCGCAGGACGAGGCCAGCTGCGTGGTGTTCGGCATGCCGCGCGAGGCCATCGCATTGGGCGCCGCCGCCGAAGTGGTGCCGCTGGGGGCCATGAGCGAACGCATCCTGACGCGCCTGGGCGACCGCGCGAACCGGGTTTGACGCCGCGGCGCGGGCCGCGGGCTGCCAAGATTATTTTCTGGAGTTGAAATGATAGACAAGGGTATGAAGATTCTGGTGGTGGATGATTTCCCCACGATGCGGCGCATTATCCGCAACCTGCTCAAGGAGCTGGGTTTCGAGAATGTGGATGAGGCCGAAGACGGCGCCATCGGCCTGGAAAAGCTGCGCAACGGCAGCTTCCAGTTCGTGGTGTCGGACTGGAACATGCCCAATCTGGATGGCCTGGAAATGCTCAAGCAGATCCGCGCCGACGGCGCGCTGAAGTCGCTGCCGGTGCTGATGGTGACGGCCGAAGCCAAGAAAGAGAACATCGTCGCCGCCGCGCAGGCCGGCGCCAATGGCTATGTGGTCAAGCCGTTCACCGCGGCGACGCTGGAAGAAAAGCTGACCAAGATCTTCGAGAAAATCGCTGGCTGAGGTGCGGGATGAGTGCAATCGAAACTGGCAATAGCGGGGACCCGGCCGACCTCATACACCGCATCGCCTCGCTGACGCGCATGCTGCGCGACAGCATGCGCGAGCTGGGCCTGGACCAGGCCATCAAGGATGCCGCGCAAGCCATTCCCGATGCCCGCGACCGCCTGCGCTACGTGGCGCAGATGACCGAGCAGGCCGCCAACCGCGTGCTGAACGCCACCGAGGCGGCGGGGCCGCTGCAGGACCAGCTGGCGCGCTCGGCGCAGGCGCTGGACACGCGCTGGCAGCAGTGGTTCGACCAGCCGCTGGAACTGCCCGAGGCGCGCGAGCTGGTCAATGACACGCGGGCCTTCCTGGCCGACGTGCCGGTGCGCACGCAGCAGACCCAGAGCCGGCTGATGGAAATCGTGATGGCGCAGGACTTCCAGGACCTGACCGGCCAGGTGATCATGCGCATGATGGACGTGGTGGGCGCCATCGAGCGGGAACTGCTGCAGGTGTTGCTGGACAACGTGCCGCAGGAACGCCGCGACGAGGCGCAGACCTTGCTCAACGGGCCGCAGGTCAGCCCGGACGGCAAGGCCGACGTAGTGACCAGCCAGGACCAGGTCGACGACCTGCTGGCCAGTCTGGGGTTCTAGGGCCTTTCAGCGCGAAGCAGGGCCTCGCCACGGCGCCCGTCGAAGGCGCCGGGCATCGACAAGGAGACGGGCATGGCGCATTCTTCGTTGCGTTGGGGCGGGCTCTGGCGGCTGGTGCGGCGGCTGGACCGCGGCCAGGCGGCACTGGCGGACCGCGCCTGGTCGGCCAGTCCGCTGGCGCGGCCGCTGCACCGCTTCCTGGCGCGCATGCGCACCCACGTGGTGGCGGTGCGGCAGGCCAGCATCCAGATCGCGCTGAATGCCGCCCGTACGCAGTACCAGGCCAGCCAGTGCGCGGCGCTGGCGCGCGAGCAGGCCGCGGCGGCCGAGGCGCTGGCCGGCAGCGGCGCGCAGATCGAACAACTGTCGGATGCGGCTTCCGAGCACATGCGCGAGATCGCCCAGGTGTCGGCGCGCAATCTCGATGCGGCCCAGGCCGCGCTGCAGGCCTTGGGCGAGGTGAAGGACCGCATGGCGCGCATGACGGCCGAGATGGCCGGGCTGGCGGGCGTGGTCGAGCAGCTGACGCAGCGGGCCCGTTCGGTGGCCGACATCAGCCGCCTGATCAAGGACGTGTCGCTGCAGACCCAGCTGCTGGCGCTCAACGCCGGAGTGGAAGCCGCGCGCGCCGGCGAAGCGGGCCGCGGCTTTGCCGTCGTGGCGACCGAAGTAGGGCGCCTGGCCGAGCGGGTCAATGCGGCAACCGGCGAGATCGGCGCCCACACCGGCGAAATGCTGGAGCTGGTCGAGGCCACGCAGCGCCAGGCCGGGACGCTGCGCGCCGATATCGATGCCTCGGGCGGCCAGCTGGACCTGACGCGCGACGAGTTCGCGCGCTTCGTGCGCGATTTCGACGGCATGAACGGCCAGGTGGCGCAGGTGCTGCGCGCGGTGGACGAGGTGGACGCCACCAACCACGACATGAATGCCCGCATCGGTCATGTGGCGACCCTGAGCGCCGATGTGCTGAGCCGCGCGGCGGCGATGTCGGAGCAGGTCGAGCGCATCCGGGCGCAGACCGAAAGCGTGCAGGAAGTGCTGGCCGGCATGCGCACCGGAGGCACGGCGTTCGACCGCCTGTCGGCGATGCTGGCGGCCTTCCGGGATGCCGCGCAACGCCTGCTGCAGGACGCCGCCGCCCAGGGCGTGGATGTGTTCGACCGGCATTACCAGCGCATTCCGGACAGCGATCCGCCGCGCTATCACACCCGCTACGACCGGGCCGTGGAGCAGCCGCTTACCCGGCTGCTGGACCAGGTGCTGGATTCGGTGGCCGGCGGCAGCTACACCATCGTGGTCGATGCGTCGGGCTACGCCCCGGCCCACAACAGCCGCTATTCGCATGCGCCCAGCGGCGACCGCGCGGCCGACGTGGCCCGGGTGCGGCACAAGCGGATCTTCAACGATCCGGTGGGCGCGCGGCTGGCGGCCAATACCGCGGGGCAGCTGTTCCAGACTTATTCGCGCGACACGGGCGAGATTGTCAATGATGTGTCGCTGCCGCTGTTCCTGGATGGCGCGCACTGGGGCGCGGTGCGCATCGGCCTGGACTATGCGCGCTTCGAGGGCGAGTTCGCGGGCCGGCTGCCGCGCCCCGCTGAATAGCGCCGCTTTCTTGCTGTTTCTTGGGTGATCGCCGGCGGCCCGGGCCTCCTAGAATCTCGGCGAGCCACCCCGTTTGCGCACGGCAGGGGCGGCGGACGAAACCGCGAGCATGGCCGACGACAGCGATCTGGAGAAAACCGAATCCGCCTCTCCCAGGCGCCTGGAAAAGGCGCGCGAGGAGGGGCAGATCGCGCGTTCGCGCGAGCTGGGTACGTTTCTGCTGCTGGCGGCCGGCGTGGGCGGCTTGTGGCTGAGCGGTTCGATGCTGTACCGCGGCCTGACCGGCGTGCTGCGCGACGGGCTGGGGTTCGACGCGCGGCTCGGGCGCGACCCCGGCATCATGGTCGCCCAGGCTGTCGACAGCGCCGGCCAGGCATTGCTGGTGGTGCTGCCCATTTTCGGCGTGCTGATGGTGGTGGCGGTGCTGGCCAGTGTGCTGTTGGGCGGCTTTGTGTTTTCCGCCAAGCCGCTGCAGCCGGATTTTGCGAAGCTGAGCCTGTTTTCCGGCCTGAAGCGCATGGTGTCGGCGCAGACCGTGGTGGAACTGCTCAAGGCCATTGCCAAGGCGCTGCTGGTGGGTAGCGTGGCCGTGGCCGTGATCGGCGGGCACCGCGACGATATGCTGGCGCTGATGCACGCCGCGCCCACCGAAGCGCTGGTGCAGGCCTTGTCCCTGGTCGCGCTGTGCGCGGCCCTGATCGTGGCGTCGCTGGGCATCATCGTGCTGCTGGACGTGCCGTGGCAGATCTGGAGCCATTTGAAGAAGCTGCGCATGTCCAAGGAAGACGTGCGGCAGGAACACAAGGAAAGCGAAGGCGATCCGCACATCAAGGCGCGCATCCGCCAGCAGCAGCGGGCCATGGCCCGGCGGCGCATGATGAGCGAGGTGCCGCGCGCCGACGTGGTGGTTACCAACCCCACCCACTACGCCGTGGCGTTGCGCTATGCCGACGGGCAGCCGGCGCCGCGCGTGGTGGCCAAGGGCACCGGCCTGGTGGCCGCCCGCATCCGCGAACTGGCCGCCGAGCATCGCGTGCCGATGCTGCAGGCGCCGCCGCTGGCGCGGGCCCTGCACCAGCATGTCGAGCTGGGGCAGGAGATTCCGGCAGCGCTGTACACCGCCGTGGCCGAGGTTCTGGCCTGGGTGTTCCAGCTGCGCAGCTGGCGCGCGGAGTGGGGCGCCGAGCCGTCCGCGCCGACCGGCCTGGTGGTGCCCGCCGAACTTGACCCTCTTGCCGGCGCCCAGTAACAGAATGGGCCTGGAGACTTTTTACGCATGAGCCAACTGCTTTCCGCATTGAAGACCCACGGGGCGGCCAACGCCCGCATGCTGGCCGGACCGGTACTGATCGTGCTGGTGCTGGGCATGATGGTGCTGCCGCTGCCCACGTTCCTGCTCGACTTGCTGTTCACGTTCAACATCGCGCTGTCGGTAATGATCCTGCTGGTGGCGATGTTCACGCGCAAGCCGCTGGATTTTGCCGCGTTTCCCGCCGTACTGCTGTTTGCCACGCTGCTGCGCCTGTCGCTGAACGTGGCCTCGACCCGCGTCGTGCTGCTGCACGGCCATACCGGGCCCGACGCGGCGGGCAAGGTGATCGAGGCCTTCGGGCACTTCCTGGTGGGCGGCAACTTCGCCGTGGGGATCATTCTGTTCGTGATCCTGACCATCATCAACTTCATCGTCATCACCAAGGGCGCGGGGCGCATCGCCGAAGTCGGCGCCCGCTTTACCCTGGACGCCATGCCCGGCAAGCAGATGGCCATCGATGCCGATCTGAATGCGGGGCTGATCGGCGAAGACGAGGCGCGGCGCCGGCGCGCCGAGGTTTCGCAGGAAGCCGACTTCTTCGGCTCGATGGACGGCGCCAGCAAGTTCGTGCGCGGCGACGCGATCGCCGGCCTGCTGATCATGGTGATCAACGTCCTGGGCGGCCTGATCGTGGGCATGGCGCAGCACGACATGGCCATCGGCGACGCATCGCGCGTGTACACGCTGCTGACGATCGGCGACGGCCTGGTGGCGCAGATTCCGGCGCTGGTGATTTCGACCGCCGCCGGCGTGGTGGTGTCGAGGGTGTCGACCGACCAGGACGTGGGCCAGCAGATGCTGGCGCAATTGTTCTCGAACCCCAGCGTATTGTTTCTGACCGCGGCCATTATCGGCATCATGGGCCTGATTCCCAACATGCCGCACGTGGCGTTCCTGACGCTGGCCGCCATTCTGGCCGGCACCGGCTGGATGCTGTTGCGGCGTGCGCAGGCCGCCGAGCAGGCCACGGCCGGCCAGCCGTCGCAGGCGGCGGCGCAGGCCCAGGCCGCCGCCGCCGAGGCCAGCTGGGAAGATGTCTCGATGGTGGACCCGCTGGGGCTGGAAGTGGGCTACCGCCTGATTCCGCTGGTGGACCATTCCCAGAACGGCGAACTGCTGCACCGCATCCGCAGCCTGCGCAAGAAGTTCGCCCAGGACGTGGGCTTCCTGCCGCCGGTCGTGCACATCCGCGACAACCTGGAATTGAAGCCCAACGACTACCGCATTCTGTTGTCCGGCGTGGAGATCGGCCGCGGCATGGCCATGCCGAACCAGTGGCTGGCCATCGACCCGGGCGGCGTGACCACCCCGATCAAGGGCACGGCGACCACCGATCCGGCCTTCGGGCTGCCGGCGCTGTGGATCGACAGCAGCCAGCGCGACCCGGCCCAGGCGGCCGGCTACACCGTGGTGGATGCCAGTACAGTGGTGGCCACGCACCTGAACCACATGATGCATCGCCACGGCGCCAGCCTGCTGGGCCGCCAGGAAGCCCAGCAGCTGCTGGACCGCATTGGCGCCGAGGCCCCCAAGCTGGTCGAGGACCTGGTGCCCAAGACCCTGTCGCTGACCACGCTGCAGAAAGTGCTGCAGGGCCTGCTGGCCGAAGAGGTGCCCATACGCGACATGCGCTCCATCGTGGATACCCTGGCCGAGCACGCGCCGCGGCTGGCCGCGCAGGCCGCGGCCACGGGCGGCCAGGCCGATGTGCCCGAATTGATCGCCCTGACGCGCCGCGCGCTGGGCCGCGCCATTACGCAACAGTGGTTCCCCGGCGATGGCGAGCTGCAGGTGATCGGCCTGGATGTGAAGCTGGAGCGCGTGCTGACCCAGGCCCTGACCACCAGCGGCGGCCTCGAGCCCGGCCTGGCCGATACGCTGCTGCGCGAGGCGCAGAGCAGCGTGGCCCGGCAGGAGGCGCAGGGCCAGGCGCCCGTGCTGGTGGTGTCGCCGCCTTTGCGCGCGCCGCTGTCGCGCTTCCTGCGCCACCACCTGCCTCAGTTGGGCGTGTTGTCCAATGCCGAGATTCCCGATGAGCGCATGCTGCGGGTGACGGCGCTGATCGGTGCCGGCGCATGAAGATAAGCAGATTCATCGGCGCCACCAGCCGTGAAGTGATGCGCCAGGTGCGCGCGGCGCTGGGCCCGGAAGCCCTGATCGTTTCCAACCGCAGCGTGGCCGATGGCGTCGAGGTGCTGGCCACCCTGGACGAACACGCCGCCGCCGCACCCCTTGACGAGCCTGTCGCCACGCCTGTGGCCGCCTTGCCGGCTCCGCAGGCGCCGCTGCCCGCGGCCCGGCCGCCCGCGCCGGCGGCCGTGGATGCCGCGGCCGGCCTGGAAGCAGCCATCGGGGCGCTGCGGGGCGAACTGGAAACCCGGCTGGACGGCCTGCTGTGGGGCGGCGCCGAGGCGCCGGGCCGCGAACCGCGGCGCGCGGCGCTGTTCCGCCTGCTGCTCGACGCCGGGTTCAGCGCGCGCCTGGCGCGGGCGATGCTGGAGCGCCTGCCGGCCGGCCTGGGCCAGCGCGAGGCGCAGTCATGGGTGCGTAACGAGCTGGTGACGCATTTGCCGGTGCTGGCCCGCGAAGACGATTTGTGGGCCCAGGGCGGCGTATATGCGCTGGTGGGGCCCACGGGGGTGGGCAAGACCACCACGCTGGCCAAGCTGGCCGCGCGCTGCGTGGCGCGCGAGGGCCGCGAGCAGGTCGCGATGCTGACGACCGACAACTTCCGCATTGGCGCGCTGGAGCAATTGCAGATCTACGGCCGCCTGATGGGCGTGCCGGCGCGCTCGGTGCGCGACGAGGCCGAGCTGCGCGCCACGCTGGCCGAATTGGGCGATCGCAAGGTGGTGTTGATCGACACCACCGGCATCAGCCAGCGCGACCGCAATGTGGCGGCCCAGGCCGCGCTGTTATGCGGCGCGGGCCGGACGGTGCGGCGCCTGCTGGTGCTGAACGCGGCCAGCCAGGGCGATACGCTGGACGAGGTGGCGCACGCCTATCGGCACGGCGCGGGCGAGGACGTGGCGGGTTGCATCATTACCAAGCTCGACGAGGCGTCGCGCCTGGGGCCCGCGCTGGATACGGCGGTGCGCCACCGGCTGCCGGTGCACTATATATGCGTGGGGCAGAAGGTGCCGGAAGACCTGGCGCCGGCGCGCGCGGACGAACTGGTGGACCGTGCGCTGGCGGCGCCTGCGCAGGCGCCCGCACTGTACGCGCCCAGCGAGGCGGACATGGCCTCGCTGTGGCGTGCGCGCGCTGCGGCGCCCGACGACGCCGCGCAACGTCGGCGCCAGTGGCTGGCGGCGGCACTGCTGCCGGGCGGCGCGGCGGCCGGGCCGTCATTGGACCAGGCGCTGGCCTGGCTGGATGGCGATTCCGCCTGCCGGCTGGCGCGCGCCGCCTGGCGCGAAGCGGATGCGTCGCGCGACGCGGCGGCCGGGCGTGGCGTGCCGGACGCCGGCCTGGCGGGCGCCCGGCAAGCCTTTGCGTCGGCCTGCGACCGGCATTTGCTGGCGCTGCATGGCGCGGCCGCGCTGGACGGCGCCGGATTGCCCGGCGCCCGGCTGCAGGCCGCCTTGCTGCTCAGCGATCGTGGCGCCGCGCTGGGTGCGGCCGACGGCCGGCTGCACCGTCCGCAGGCGGCCGTCGCGCCGGCCCAGGTACGGGCCGGCGGTTTCGGCCGCGCCCTGGCGGAGCGGGCCGCGGCCCTGGCCGAAGGCATGCCCAGGGTGCCGCTGGTGCACCTGATCGAGCCTGGCGACGGGCCCGCCTGGCGCAGCCTGCCGGCCGGCACGGCCTGGCTGGCGCGCTGCGCCGGCGCCATGAAGGTGCTGCACGATGATTGTCCGACCACGCTGAACGCGGTGGGCAAGGCCCTGGGCTATCTGCCGGCCGGCCCGCTGGATGCCGCGGCCGGCGTCGCGGTCTTGCCGGGATCGGCCCGGGGCCAGTCGCTCGAACTCTGGGCGTCGGGCACCGAAGTGGCCGTGCCGCGCCGTGGCGCGCCGCCCCTGGCGCTGCGGCTGGTGTGCGCCCGGGTGGCCACGGCCGACGGAGCGGTGCTGCGCCAGCTGTTCGGCCTGACCAGCCTGCCGGCGGGTCAGGCGGATGCAAGCACCGTGGCCCGCTGGCTGGCGCTGCAGGAACGGGCGCGCGGCGCGTTCCGCGAGATGGCGCAGGCCTGGCCGGCGTTGCCGGCCGGCACGGGCGCGGCCGGGCTGGCTGCGCGCGCGGCCCTGGCGGCACAACTGGGCGCGGCCTGCTGGCAGGCGGCCCACGCGCCCGGCGCCGCCGTCCTGGAACTGCCGCTGCGCGGCGCACTGGGAGCGGGGCGAAAGCTCAACACGCGCGCCATGCCGGCCGCCATGCTGAAATTGTTTTCGATGCTGGAAATGGCCGCTTGAACGGCGGCGGGGAACGAGGGCCGGGCGCCAGGCTGCGCAGGGTGCCTGGCACGGAAGTGTGCGGCGATTGTCTCAGCAGCACGGTGTCTGACACCCTGCGGGAGTCAGACACCTACCCGAGTCCTGGCTCAGGCGGCGACGATGTTCTTTCCGCCGTAGGCGCCGCGGCGTCCGCGGCCCTGGGCGTCATAGGTGCCGGCGCTGGCCAAGCCGCCCAGCTCGCGCAGGGCATCCAGCGACTGCTGCGTATAGCGCAGGCTGACTTCCACCAGGGCGCTGTTGCGGGCGTTGCGTTCGCGCGCGATGGCGGCGTTGGCCAGCAGCGTGCGCCAGGCCTGCGCCAGTTGCGGGTCGCGCGCGGCGGCATGCTCGGTGCCTTCGTGCCCTTCAGGCAGGCCCATCTGTGCGAGCAGCGCATCGCGATGGTCGCTGAGCGCGGCCAATTGCAGGGCCAGGGTTTCTTTGTGGCGCGACAGTTCCGGCAATTGCTGGAATGCGGTGCGGTCGACCAGGACATGGGTTTCGGTGTCGAGCGCGGCGGAGAATTCCTGCACCAGGGTGTTTTCGCGTGCCAGGCAATCGAGCAGGGAAGTGGGCATGTCCATGGAGCGGGCCGTGCGTGAGAAGTCTATTTGAGCAAGTCCCGGGCGCTGGCGATCAGGCTGTCGGCGATGCGGCCGGCGTCGATCTGCAGTTGCCCGGAAGCGATGGCGGCGCGTATGGCGGCTACGCGTTCGACGTTGATGTCGCTGCCGCCGTCCTGCAGGGCAAGCAGCTGGCGCGATGCGGGGCTGAGCGCCACCTGCGCGCTGCCGCCGCCCGGCGCCGCGGCCGACGGCGCCGCGCCGGCCGGGGTGTCGGCCCGCCCGCCAGGCGCCTGGGCGCCGATCGGCCGGGAAGAGGGAGGGGTGATTTTCAAGGCAGTCTCCGCAAGGCGTTGTGCCGGCAGGCGCTGCAAGGGGCGGCCGGCTCTGGTCCTTGTAACGGCCGCCGCGCGGCGAACTTTAGCAGGCCCGCCGGGTGAATGTCTTCAATATGTAACATTACAGGACGACCTCGACCAGGGTGGCGTTGCGCACGATGCCGCTGACGATCTGGCCCGACGGCGTGCGCACCTGCACGGGTGCGCCCGGCGGGGCGTCGTCCAGCGCCTCGCCCTCGCTGCTGATCACGAAGCCGGGCCCGCGCGCGGTGACCCGCACCTGCTGGCCCCGCGTGACGGCCCGGGCGCTGCGCAGGGCCGTGCCCTTGATGGCCTGCCCGGCGGCGATGCGGTAGCGGGCCCGCATGCCGACGATGGCCGCCGGATCGACCACCACGCCGCGGGGCAGCGCCACCAGGTCGCCGTCGCGGGTGGTCAGGTCGCTGGCCTGTATGGCCTGTCCGGCGGGGATCATGTGCGCGGCCACGTAATACTGGCCCCGCACGCTGACGGTGGCCTGCAGGTACAGGGTCCAGGATTGCGGCGCGGTGCAGCGCACGCCGACGGTCATGCGCGGACGAGGGCGCAGCGCCGACGGCAGGAAGGGCGCCAGCTGGGTGCAGGCCGCCGTGCGGGAGGTATCGATGGGATCGAGCGTGACCGACAGCGTGCCGGGCAGGTCGGCGAGCTGCTCGCGCAGGAAGGCCTCGGCCGACTGCCGGATGGCGGCCGCATCGGCCGTGGCATCGGCGCGCGCGGCCGCCCGGGCCGGCGGCGCCGGCAGCAGCACGGTGCCCAGCAGGGCCAGTTGCAGGAGGGCGCGCGATAGCGATTGCATGATGCTGGCATTGTAGAAGCGGGGGGGCACGGCCAAGACCCGAATTGACTCGGAAATAACGGGTTATTTGGCTGATTGTGGCGCGCGCCCGGCCCCTAAGATGCCGTCATGCAAAAAAGGATTGCGGCGCGCCGCGGTCCCGCATGTTCCTTTACTCCTCCCGCAGGACATTCCCAGGATGCTAGACAGGCTCAACGAGGATTTCCGCTTCTACCAACAGGCGATCGCGCTGCGCGCCCAGCGGCAGGAAGTGCTGTCCTCGAACATCGCCAACGCCGACACGCCCAGCTACAAGGCGCGCGACTTCGATTTCCAGACCGCCATGCGCAACGCGCTGGACACGCGCATGCGCCTGCCCGATACGAACCTGACACTGACCTCGGCGCGCCACATACCGGGCAAGGCCGTGACGCCCAACCCGGCCGAGCTGCTGTACCGCCTGCCGTACCAGCCCAGCATCGACGGCAACACCGTCGACATGGATGCCGAGCGCGTGCAGTTCGCCGACAACACGCTGCATTACCAGAGCAGCCTGCAAATGCTGTCGGGCCGCATCCGCTCGATGATGTCGGCCATCCAGGAATAACCCAACGGACTCCGCCATGTCTTTGACCAGCATTTTCAATATCGCCGGTTCGGCGCTGCAGGCCCAGTCGCAGCGCATGAACGTATCGGCCAGCAACCTGGCCAACGCCGACAGCGCGGTGGGCCCGGACGGCCAGCCCTACCGCGCGCGCCAGGTGGTGTTCCAGGTGAATCCGCCCGCCGGCCAGCCTTACGGCCGCGAGATCGGCGGCGTGCGGGTGGCCGGGGTGGTGCAGGATCCCTCGCCGCCCAGGCTCGTCTACGACCCGTCGCACCCGCTGGCCAACCAGCAGGGCTACGTCACGATGCCGAACGTGGATCCGGTGGCCGAGACCGTGAACATGATCGCGGCCTCGCGCTCGTACCAGGCCAACGTGGAAGTGCTCAACACGGCCAAGCAATTGATGATGAAGACGCTGACCATCGGTCAGTCCTGATCCCCCTGAACGGAGCACCGGATGACCACGGTCAACAACAATACCGATCCTACCGGACTGGCGCTGGCGCAGACCGGCGCGGGCGCCAGCACCGCGCAGGGCCTGCAGGACCGCTTCCTGACGCTGCTGGTGACGCAGTTGCAGAACCAGGATCCGCTCAACCCGATGGAAAACGCCGAGCTGACGTCGCAGCTGGCGCAGATTTCGACGGTGGAAGGTATCACCAACCTGAAGAACACCCTGCTGGCCATCAGCGGGCAGATCGACGTGTCGCAGTCGATGAACGCCGTGTCCATGATAGGCAAGGGCGTGCTGATTCCCGGCGAGAAGATCTCGCTGGGCACCGACGCCGCCGATCCGTCCAAGCGCGTGGCCACGCCTTTCGGCATCGACCTGCAGGGCGATGCGGCCAAGGTGTCGGTCAAGATTCTGGATGCTTCCGGCGCGGTGGTGCGCAGCTTCGAACTGGGCGCGCAGGATACCGGGGTGCTGACGCTGGACTGGGACGGTACCAACGATGGCGGGCAGGCGCTGGTGGACGGCAAGTACACGGTGAACGTCAGCGCCACCGACGCCGACGGCAAGAAGGTGCAGGCCGAGACGCTGACCTACGGCAAGGTCAACAGCGTGTCGTATTCCACCGACGGCCTGCGGCTGGACCTGGGCCTGGCCGGCCAGATCAGCATGCTGGATGTACGCAAGGTGCTGGGTACCTGAGGGTACGCGGCGGCAATCGACTAGACACTCACACACGAGCGAGATAACACATGGGTTTCGGACAAGGATTGAGCGGCCTGAACGCCGCGGCGCAGAACCTGGACGTCATCGGCAACAACATCGCCAACTCGGGCACGGTGGGCTTCAAGTCCGCCACGGCGTCGTTCGCCGACGTGTACGCGAGTTCGCGCGTGGGCCTGGGCGTGAAGGTCAGCGCCATCAACCAGCGCTTTTCGGTGGGCAACGTCACCGTCACCGGCGGTGAATACGATATCGCCATCGACGGGCCCAAGGGCTTTTTCCGCCTGACCGACCCCAGCGGCGGCGTGTTCTACTCGCGCAACGGCGAGTTCCTGGTGGACAAGGATTTCTACCTGGTCAATGCCCAGGGCTACCGCCTGACCGGCTACGCGGCCGGCGCGGTGGGTTCGGCGCCGGTGGACTTGCGCCTGCCGCAAGGCAATATCGCGCCCCAGGAAACCAGCGCGGCCAGCCTGCAGACCAACCTGAACGCCAACGCCGACGCGATCGACCCGGCCACGTTGTTCGACCCGACGCTGGCCTCGACCTATACCGATTCGGTGCCGACCACGGTGTACGACTCGCTGGGCAATGCGCACCAGTTGACGCAGTATTTCGTCAAGCGCGAAGCGGTGGCCGGCGAAAGCGTCTACGACGTGTACTACACGCTGGACGGCGAAGCGATGGCGCCGACCACCCAGGATGCCACTTCGGGCGACTGGGGCGGCGCCACGCAGCTGACCTTCGACGCGGCCGGCCGCCTGACGACCACGCCGCCGACGGTGGGCCTGTCGTTCGCCGATCCGGGCGGCACGACTTCGCCGGCCGATCCGCTGGCGATCACCATGAGCTACGACGGCGTCACCCAGTACGGCAGCGATTTCTCGCCCAAGATCACGCAGAACGGCTATTCCAGCGGTGAATATTCGGGCCTGTCCATCAACAAGGACGGCACGCTGCAGGCCAACTACACCAACGGCGAGACGGCCATCATCGGCACCCTGGCGCTGGCCAATTTCAACAACGTGCAAGGCCTGCAGCCGGTCGGCAACAATGCCTGGGCCGAGACGGGCGCGTCGGGCCAGGCCACGCTGGGCCAGCCCGGCACCAACGGCCTGGCGACCGTGGTCGGCCAGGCGGTAGAGGCCTCGAACGTGGACATGAGCAAAGAGCTGGTCAACATGATCGTGGCCCAGCGCACCTACCAGGCCAATGCGCAGACCATCAAGACCCAGGACGAGGTCATGCAGGTGCTGATGAACATGCGCTAAGGCGCAGGTACGGCACGGGAATAAGTCATGGATCGAATCATCTACACCGCCATGGGCGGCGCGGCGCGCGCCGCCGAGCACCAGGCCGTGCTGAGCAACAACATGGCCAATGTCAGCACGCCGGGGTTCCGCGAACAGCTGGCGATGTACCGGTCGGTGCCGGTGCTGGACGGCACATCGCTGCCCACGCGCGTGTCCACCGTGACGGCCACGCCGGGCAGCAATTTCGAGCTGGGCAATATGGAAACCACCGGCCGCGCGCTGGACGTGGCGCTGGCCGGTCCGGGCTGGCTGGCGATCCAGACGCCGCAGGGCGAGGCCTACACCCGCGCCGGCGACCTGCAGGTGGGCGTGAACGGCCTGCTGCAGACCGCGCAGGGCCAGCCGGTGCTGTCTGACCAGAACGGGCCGATCGACGTGCCTGAGCTGGCCACGCTGACCATCGCCAGCGACGGCACCATCACGGCGCTGGGGGCGGGCGATCCGCCCAACAATATCCTGAACCTGGGCCGCCTGAAGATGGTCAACCCGCCCGATACGGCGCTGGTGCGCGGCGACGACGGCGTGTTCCGCATGGCGCAGGGCGGCGGCCTGCCCCTGCCGGCCGACCCGGCGCTGCGCCTTATGTCGGGTGTGCTGGAAAGCAGCAACGCCAGCCCCATCAAGGCCATGGTCGGCATGATCGACAACGCGCGCCGTTTCGAGATGCAGATGCAGGTGATCAGCGAGGCTGACAAGAACGCCGAGCGGGCCAACGGCCTGCTGTCGATGAACTAACCGTTTTTTTGCGCGGGCCGGGCATGCGCCGGGTTCTCGCCAGGAGTTTTCACCATGATGCGTTCGCTGTGGATCGCCAAGACCGGTCTGGAAGGCCAGCAGACTTCGATGGACGTGATTTCCAACAACCTGGCCAACGTCCAGACCAACGGCTTCAAGCGCGGCCGCGCCATCTTCCAGGACCTGATGTACCAGACCCTGCGCCAGCCCGGCGCCCAGGTGGGCGACGCCAACCAGCTGCCCACCGGCCTGCAGCTGGGCACCGGGGTGCGGGTGGCCTCGACCGAACGGGTCTTCACGCAGGGCAACCTGAACAACACCGGCAGCGAGCTGGACATTGCCATCGACGGCAAGGGCTTTCTGCAGGTCGACCTGCCCGACGGCACCCAGGCGTATACGCGCGACGGCACGCTGCAGGTGGACCAGAACGGCCAGCTGACCACCGCCGGCGGCTATGTGGTCCAGCCGCCCATCAACGTGCCCGACAACGCGCTGTCGCTGACGATAGGCAAGGACGGCACGGTGTCGGTGACCCAGCCCGGCGCGGCCGGCCTGAATGTGCAAATCGGCCAGCTGCAACTGGCCACGTTCATCAACCCGCCCGGCCTGCAGAGCGTGGGCGAGAACCTGTACCTGGAAACGGATTCGTCGGGCCCGGCGAATATCCTGCAGCCCGGCATCGACGGGGCGGGTTCCATCCTGCAGCAGTACGTCGAGACCTCGAACGTCAATGTGGCCGAGGAACTGGTCAACATGATCACCACGCAGCGCGCGTACGAGATGAACAGCAAGGCTGTGAAGACCTCGGATGAAATGCTGGCCCGCCTGACGCAGCTGTGATGCCGATGACTGTGCTGCGCCTGCTGTTCGCGGCGGTGCTCGCGCTGGCCGCGGCCGGCTGCGCCATGATCCCGCCCGAGCCCATTGTGACCGGCCCGATGACGGCCGCGCCGCCGTCGCCGCCCATGCCGGCGGCGCAGCCCAATGGCTCGATCTATCAGCCGCGCGTGTACGGCAATTACCCGTTGTTCGAAGACCGCCGGCCGCGCAACGTGGGCGACATCGTCACCATCGTGCTGAACGAGCGCACCAATGCCGCCAAGAACGTGGCCACCAATACCGACCGCAGCGGCAGCGTCGGCCTGGGCATCGCGGCCTCGCCGGGCTTCATGGACAGCTGGGCCAACGCCAAGCTGGACACCGACGCGTCGGGCTCCAACAAGGCCTCGGGCAAGGGCGATTCCAGCGCCAACAATACCTTTACCGGCACCATCACCACCACGGTGATCGGCGTGCTGCCCAACGGCAACCTGCAAGTGGCCGGCGAGAAGCAGATCGCCATCAACCGCGGCAGCGAGTACGTGCGCTTCTCGGGCGTGGTCGATCCGCGCTCGATCACCGGCGCGAACTCGGTGTCGTCGACCCAGGTTGCCGACGCCCGCATCGAATACCGCAGCAAGGGCGTCATGGATGAAGTGCAGACCATGGGCTGGCTGCAGCGCTTTTTCCTGATTGCCTCGCCATTCTGACCATGACGCCTACGCCTTTGTTTTCTGTTCTGCTGCGCCGGGCCGGCCTCGTGCTGGCGGCGGCGCTGCTGGTATTGGCCGGGCCCGCGCGGGCCGAGCGGATCAAGGACCTGGCATCCATCCAGGGCGTGCGCGGCAACCCCCTGATCGGCTACGGCCTGGTGGTGGGCCTGGACGGCAGCGGCGACCAGGTGCGGCAGACGCCGTTCACCCAGCAGAGCCTGACCAACATGCTGTCGCAGCTGGGCATTACCGTGCCGCCCGGCAGCAATATGCAGCTCAAGAACGTGGCCGCCGTCATGGTGACGGCCACGCTGCCGGCTTTTGCCCGGCCGGGGCAGCGGCTGGACGTGGTGGTGTCGTCGATGGGCAATGCCAAGAGCCTGCGCGGCGGCACCCTGCTGATGACGCCGCTCAAGGGCGCCGACAGCCAGGTATATGCCATCGCCCAGGGCAATATCCTGGTGGGCGGGGCCGGCGCGTCGGCGGGCGGCTCCAGCGTGCAGATCAACCAGCTCAACGGCGGCCGCATCAATGCCGGCGCCATCGTCGAGCGCGGCGTGCCGACCTCGTTCGCGCACGACGGCATGATCTATCTGGAGCTGGACGTGACCGACTTCGGCACGACCCAGAATGTGGTGGCCGCGTTGAACCGACAGTTCGGCGCCGGCACCGCGCAGGCGGTGGACGGCCGGGTGGTGCAGGTGCGCGGGCCGGTCAGCGCCGCCGACCAGGCGGCCTTCCTGGCCCGCGTCGAGAACCTGCAGGTGCGGCGCGCGCCGGCCACCGCCAAAGTCATTATCAACGCGCGCACCGGCTCGGTGGTCATGAACCAGACTGTCATGATCGACGAGGCCGCCGTGGCCCACGGCAACCTGTCGGTCATCATCAACCGGCAGGCGCAGGTGTCGCAGCCCGACACGCCGTTCGGCGGCGGCCAGACCGTGGTGGTGCCGAATACGCAGATCGAAGTGCGCCAGGAAGACGGCGCGCTGCACCGGGTGCGCACCAGCGCCAACCTGGCCGATGTGGTCAAGGCGCTGAATGCGCTGGGCGCCACGCCGCAGGACTTGCTGGCCATTTTGCAGGCCATGAAATCCGCCGGCGCGCTGCGCGCCGATCTCGAGATCATCTAGGAACGCCATGGCTTTCGTCAGCTACACGCCGCGGCCGGACGCCCAGCAATCGGTGTTCGACCTGGGCCGCCTGGCCGACCTGAAGCGCGGCGTCCAGGCCAAGCCGGGCGATGCCGCGGCGCAGAAGCAGGTGGCCACCCAGGTCGAGGCGCTGTTCCTGCAGATGATGCTCAAGCGCATGCGCGAGGCCACGCTCAAAAGCGGGCTGTTCGACTCGCAGCAGTCGCAGATGATGCAGTCGATGGCCGACGAGCAGCTGGCGCTGCAACTGTCCCGGCCCGGGGTGGGCCTGGCGCAGGCGATGCTGCGGCAGATGCAGCAGGGCCGGCCGGCGGGGGTGGCCGACGCCGCCCTGGATGGAGCGCTGCAGAATTCCGCCGCGCCGCGCCAGGTGACGGCGCTGCTGGACGTATTGCGCAACAACCGGGCGAGCGACCGGGCGCTGGCCACGGCCGAAGGGGCGCCCGCCCACGTGGTGGATTTCGTGTCGCGCATGGCCGGGCCCGCGCAGGAGGCCGCCCGCCAGACCGGCGTGCCGGCGCGCCTGATCCTGGGCCAGGCCGCGCTGGAATCGGGCTGGGGCCGGCGCGAGCTGAAGTACGACAACGGCAGCACCAGTTACAACCTGTTCGGCATCAAGGCCGGATCGAGCTGGAACGGCAAGGTGGTGAACGTATTGACCACCGAGTACGAAGACGGCGTGGCGCGCAAGGTGGTGCAGCCGTTCCGCGCCTACGGGTCGTACGAGGAGTCGTTCGCCGACTACGCCCGCCTGATCGGCGACAACCCGCGCTACGAGCCGGTACTGCGGGCCCGCGACGAAATCGACGCGGCGCGCC
The DNA here is from genome assembly GCF_017356245.1 of Bordetella petrii. Taxonomy (NCBI): domain Bacteria; kingdom Pseudomonadati; phylum Pseudomonadota; class Betaproteobacteria; order Burkholderiales; family Alcaligenaceae; genus Bordetella; species Bordetella petrii. Next base: position 831,921 of record NZ_JAFMZZ010000001.1, on the reverse strand, counting down.
GCATCCAGGCGGCCGGCTACGCCACCGACCCGGCCTATGCCGACAAGCTGATCGCCGTCATGGGCCAGCTGCGCGAGGCGGGCGGCATGGATTTTTCCCGTGCACGCTAAATTCTCGCGCCCGCTTGCCGTTAATCCGGTATCAGGGTTTCACCAGGCGCCGCACGCCCCTCCCGGAGTGAAAACGGGCATGGCGAAATCGGGGACGCGGCGAAGCCGGCTTTGCCGGCCCGCCGGCGTCGCCCCCATGAGGGGGCAGCGCGCAGCGCTTCGGGGGTGGGTTTTCACCTCGGGATCGGATGCGGTTTTCTACGGGATATCGGCAGCATGAATCTGTACAACTTGGCGCTTACCGGACTGAACGCATCTCAGGCCGGGATGGAAGTCACCAGCCACAATATCAACAATGCCGCTAACGCGGGGTACAGCCGGCAGCGGGTGATGACCTCGACCGCGGGCGCCACCGAGACCGGCCAGGGTTTCTTCGGGCGCGGCGTGCAGGTCGACACGGTCAAGCGCCAGTACGACAGCTTCCTGTACCGCCAGATGGTGGGCGCGCAGGGCAGTGGCGCCCAGCTCGCCACTCAGTACGACCAGGTCTCGCAGATCAACAACCTGTTCGCCGACCGCACGGTGGGCATCACCCCGGCGCTGGAAGGGTTTTTCGCCAGCCTCAACGCCGGCGCCAGCAATCCGGCCGATCCGGCGGTGCGCCAGGACATCCTGGGCAAGACCAATTCGCTGGTCACGCAGATCAACTCCGCCTACCGCGAACTGCAGAACCTGCGCGAAGGCGTGAATACGCAGATCTCGACCACGGTGGAGCAGGTCAACAGCTACCTGGAACGCATCAACGACCTGAACCAGCAGATCGTGGTGGCCCAGGGCAAGTCCGGCCACGCGCCCAACGACCTGCTCGACCAGCGCGACCAGGCGCTGTCCGAGCTGAACCAGCTGGTGGGCGTGCGGTACTACGAGCAGGGCAACAGCCTGAACATCACCCTGCAGAGCGGCCAGACGCTGTTGTCGGGCACTACGGTATACCCGCTGGCCGCCGTGCAGTCGGCCACCGACCCCACGCGCATGGCGCTGGCCTATTCGCTGCCCGCCGGCTCGGGCTCTACGGTAAAGGTGGAGCTGGCCGACAGCGAAGTCAGCGGCGGCAAGCTGGCCGGATTCCTGCAGTTCCGCAGCCAGTCGCTGGATGCGGTGCAAGACCAGCTGGGGCAGCTCGCGGTCGGGCTGGCCCTGGCGTTCAATGCCCAGCACGAAGCGGGGCTGGACTTGAGCGGCGACCCGGGCGAGGCCATGTTCGGCCTGGGCCAGCCGGCGGCGATTCCCAAGGCGGGCAACGCCGGCGACGGCTCGCTGACGGCGCAGTTCACCGATTCCAATGCCGTCAAGGCCACCTCGTACGACATTGTGTACGACGGCACGCTGAACCAGTACGTGGTGACGCGGCAGTCGGATGGCTTTACCCAGACGCTGACGCCATCGGCCGGCACGCCGCCCACCATCGAATTCGACGGCATGTCGGTCAGCCTGGCCGGCACGCCCGCGGCGGGCGATTCCTGGAAGCTGCAGCCTGTCCGCGACGCGGCGCGCGACCTGAAGGCGCTGATCACCGATCCGGCCAAGCTGGCCCTGGCCGACAGCGCAGGCGGCACTACCAATGGCGCCAACGGCCTGCTGCTGGCCAAGCTGCAGACCGAGAAAGTGCTGGGCGGCGGCACCCTGAGCCTGAGCGGACAGTTTTCGCAGCTGATCAACAACGTCGGCGTGCAGACCCAGCAGATCAAGACGGCGGCGACGGCGCAGGACAACCTGATTACGCAGCAGACCTCGGCCTATCAGTCGGTATCGGGTGTGAATCTGAACGAGGAATACGTCAACTTGACGATTTACCAGGAGCAGTACCAGGCCAGCGCCAAGATTCTGGATGTGGCCAGCACGGTGTTCGACACCCTGCTGGGCCTGCGCTGATCGATGCTGATTGACACGGATTTGGAGTTTTTCCCATGCGCCTGAGCACCTCGCTGATCTACCAGAACGGCCTGAACGGCATCCTGAAGCAGGAAAGCACCCTGTCGCGCCTGCAGGAACAACTGGCCAGCGGCCGCCGCGTGCTGACGCCGGCCGACGACCCGCTGGCCGCCTCGCTGGCGGTGAACGTTTCGCAGACGTCGAGCATGAACGCCACGTATGCGTCCAACCGCAACACGGCCAAGCAGACCCTGGGGCTGGAAAGCAATGCCCTGGGCTCGGTGGTGACCACGCTGCAGTCGGTGCTGCAGCGCGTGGTGCAGGCGGGCGGCACGCTCAGCGACGCCGACCGGCAGGCGCTGGTGACCGAACTGGAAGCTTCGCGCGACCAGTTGGTGGGCCTGGCCAATTCCACCGATGGCAACGGCCAGTATCTGTTTTCCGGCCATGACGGCTTCAGCACGCCTGTCACGGTAGACGCCAACGGCAATGTGAGCTACGGCGGCGACGATGGCCAGCGCATGATCCAGGTCGACCAGACCCGCCAGATGGCGGGCAGCGACGTGATCTCGGACATTTTCGGCAAGGCCTCGGCTGGTTCGAAGGCCTACATCGTCGAAGCGAATCCGGCCAATACCGGCACCGGCCAGTTCAGCGGCGTGTCGTTCGACACGGCGGCTGGCGCCGCTTCCAGTCAGGACTTTCTTGTCAGCTTCTCGGAAATCGGCGGCGTGCTGCACTATACCGCCGACACGGTGCCGGGTTCGACCCCGGCACCCGCGCCCGTGCCTTATGTCGAAGGGCAGACCATCGACCTGGGCGGCATCAGCTTCAGCATCTCGGGCCAGCCGGCCGCCGGCGACAGCTATACCGTCGAACCCCCCAAGGCGTCGAACATGGACATGTTCGAAACGCTGGACAGCCTGATCGACACGCTGGGGCGTTCGACCACGAACGACCCGGCCGCCGTCGCCGCCATCAACAATGGGCTGGCCACGGCCAACAAGAAGCTGACGCTGACGCTGGACAACGTGCTGACGGTGCAGGCCTCGGTGGGCGCGCGCCTGAACGAGCTCGACGCGCTGGACGCGGTGGGGACGCAGCGCACGCTGTCATATACCAAGCAGCTTTCCGACCTGGAAGACGTGGATGTCTATTCGGTGACTTCGGAACTGCTGCTGCGCAAGGTCGCGCTCGATGCGGCGACTTCGTCATTCTCGATCATCCAGGGTTCCAGCCTGTTCAGCCGCGGCCGTTAGGCCAGGCGGCCCGGCATTTCTTGCATATTTTTATCTATCACCTCAGATCATGCTGTCCAATATGAAAGTACGCACAGGCATCCTGCTTGTGCTCGGCGTATTACTGCTGGCCTTGTTGGCATCCAACGGCACCGCCTGGCTGGCCATGCATTCCAGCAACGACAAGCTCGATCGGGTCAATTCGGCTTATTCGAACCAGGTAGTGCCGGTGTACGAGGCGTACACCTTGCTGCAGCGCTCGCGCCTGAACCTGGCGGCGGCGGCAGTCGAGCTGCAGGCGGGCCGCTTCCCGGAAGCCGACCGGTTCCTGCAGCGCGCGCGCGAGGCCGGCAATACGGCCGCGCAAGGCATGGCTGCCTTCATGAAAACTGAGAAGAGCAGCACGCTGCAAGAGAAATCGGCTGTTCTGAACACCGCCTACCAGCGCTATGCGGGGCAGGCCACGCTGCAGGGCGATGCGCTGGGCAAGCAGGACACCCGCGCCTTTATCGAACAGAACGACGCTACCCAGGCGGCCGCGACCACGTTCGAAGAGACTCTGGCCGGATACTTGAAGTACATCGATGAGCGCACCGACGAGCTGGTGGTCGACGCCCAGGCTGATTATTCCGTTTCGAAAATCGTGTCGATCGCGCTGGTGGCCATTGCGGTGCTGCTGGCGGCGCTGTGCTGGATGTTCCTGCAGCGCAGCGTGCTGCGTCCGCTGCGCCAGGCCGGCCAGCATTTCGACCGCATGGCCGCGGGCGACCTGACGGCGCGGGTGGAAGTGCGCAACAGCAACGAGATCGGCCAGCTGTTCGCGGCGCTCAAGCGCATGCAGGAGAACCTGGCGCGCACGGTGTCGCAGGTGCGACGCGGAGTGGACGAGATCAACGTGGGCTCGCGCGAGATATCGGCGGGCAACACGGACCTGAGCAGCCGCACTGAGCAGCAGGCGGCGTCGCTGGAAGAGACGGCGGCGTCGATGGAAGAGCTGGCCTCGACGGTCAAGCAGAACGCGGACAACGCACGCCAGGCGAACCAGCTGGCGGCCAGCGCCTCGGATGTGGCCGAGCGCGGCGGCGCGGCGGTGTCGGAGGTGGTGAGCACGATGGAGGGGATCTCGGCGAGTTCGCGCAAGATTTCCGAGATTGTGTCGGTGATCGACGGTATCGCGTTCCAGACGAACATACTGGCGCTGAACGCGGCGGTGGAAGCGGCGCGCGCGGGCGAGCAGGGCAAGGGCTTTGCGGTGGTGGCGGGCGAGGTCCGTTCGCTGGCGCAGCGCAGCGCGCAGGCGGCCAAAGAGATCAAGGTGCTGATCGAGGACTCGGTAAGCAAGGTGGGCACGGGCTCGCAGCAGGTGGAGCGGGCGGGGGCGACGATGCAGGAGATCGTGGCCTCGGTCAAGCGAGTGACGGACATCATGGGCGAGATTTCGGCGGCCTCGGAAGAGCAGTCGGGGGGTATCGACCAGGTGAACCGGGCGGTGTCGCAGATGGACGAGGTGACGCAGCAGAACGCGGCGCTGGTGGAAGAGGCGGCCGCGGCGGCAGGTTCGCTGCAGGAGCAGGCGCAGCGGCTGGCCGAGGCGGTATCGGTGTTCAAGATCAACGCGGGCGAAGTCATCGAAGTGCCGGCCCAGCAGCTGACGGGCAATTACGCGGCGCCGCTGGTGGCCCAATCATAAGCAGACCCGCTGACTCCCCCACATTGCGCCGGATAAGCCCGGCGCTTTTTTTATGAGCCGCAGCGGCGCCAGGCGCCTTAAGGCGAAAGACGGCGGCATAGCCCAGGTGTCAGGCTCCGCCAGGTGCCTGACACCGCAGTAAGCCATCGCCGTCTCAATCGTACGGTGTCCGACACCCTTAGCGCCTGCGCTGGCCCGGGCCGCTATTGCCCCGCCAGGCCGCCAATCACGTCGCTGACCGTCTGCAGGCCGTCGCGCAGCAGGTGTTCCAGGAACGGCGCCGCGTGCGGCAGCACCACCGCCAGCAGCAGCAGCCCGGTGATCAGGCTGACCGGAAAGCCCACCGCGAACACGGACAGCTGCGGCGCCGCGCGGTTCAGGATGCCCATCGCCAGGTTGATGGTCAGCAGGGCGCAGATCAGCGGCAGCGCCAGCAGCAGTCCTGACACGAAGATGGTCTGCCCCCACTGCACCAGGATGCCCCAGCCGTTGCGGTCCAGCGTCAGTTCGGTCAGCGGCAGGACGTCGAACGAGCGCACCAGCGCCGCCAGCACCAGCAGATGGCCGTCCAGCGCCAGAAACACCAGCATCGCCACGATATTGAACAGGCGCGACAGCACTGCCGTATTGGCGCCGGTGGCGGGGTCGAAGAACGAGGCGAACGACAGCCCCATCTGCAGGCCCACGAATTCGCCGGCGGTCTGCACCGCGGCAAAGACGATGCGCATGGTGAACCCGATGGCGGTGCCGATCAGCACTTGCTGGCCCAGCAGCCACAGGCCCGCATACGAGCCGGGCGGAATGGCGGGCGGCGGCCCCAGGCCGGGCGCCACCGCCATGGTCAGCACGAAGGCCAGGCCCACCTTGACGCGGATCGGGATGGTGGATTCCGAGAACAGCGGCGCGCTGCCCACCAGCGCCAGCATGCGCACGAACGGCCACAGGAATTGCAGCAGCCAGGCGTCGAGCTGTTGCTGGGTGAAGGTAATCATGGCGTGCCGGCGGGCGGGCGGATGCGCGCGGCGCGCTTACGAAACCAGCAGCGGGATCTGGCTGATCAACTGGCGGATGTAGTCGGTCATCAGGCTCAGCAGCCAGGGGCCCAGCAGCACCAGGGCGCCGCACATGGCCAGCAGCTTGGGAATGAACGACAGCGTCATTTCATTGATCTGGGTGGCGGCCTGGAACACGGCGATGACCAGGCCCACCGCCAGGGTCACCAGCAGCAGCGGCCCGGCCATCGCCAGCGCGATTTTCATCGCCTGGTAGATCATCGACATGACGGTTTCAGCAGTCATGGCAGCTCCGTCATTGGTAGAAGCTGCCCGCCAGCGAGCCCAGCAGCAGGTTCCAGCCATCGGCCAGCACGAACAGCATCAGCTTGAAGGGCAGGGCCACGGTCACCGGCGGCACCATCATCATGCCCAGCGCCATCAGCACGCTGGCCACCACCAGGTCGATGATCAGGAAGGGAATGAAAATCGTGAAGCCGATCTGGAAGGCGGTTTTCAGCTCGCTGGTAATGAAGGCCGGCACCAGGATCTTCATCGGCACCTGGGACGGATCTTCCAGCGCCGGCTGGTTCGCCAGGTTGGCGAACAGCGTCAGGTCGTTCTCGCGCGTCTGGTGCAGCATGAAGGTATGCAGCGGCGCGGCGGCGCGCTCGACCGCGGTTTCAAAAGGAATCGAGCCTTCGGACAGCGGCTGGTAGGCTTCGCTGTAGATGCGGTCGAACACCGGCGACATGGTGTAGAAGGTCAGGAACAGCGCCAGTCCGATCAGCACGTGATTGGGCGGCGACATGCCGCTACCCAGCGCGCTGCGCAGCAGCCCCAGCACGATGATGATGCGCGTGAAGCCCGTCATCATCAGCAGCGCCGCCGGCAGGAAAGACAGCGAGGTCATCAGCAGCAGCGTCTGCATGCTGAGCGAATAGGTCTGCGCGCCGCCCGGGCCGGGGGTGGCGGTCAGGGCCGGCAGGGTGGCCTGGGCCACCACGCCGGCGGGAAACAGCGCCAGCCCCGCCAGCGCGGCGGCGGCCAGGATCAGCGGCACGCGGCGGCATGGGCGGTAAGGGGTCATGCTCTGGGGCATCATGAAAGCCGGGACAGCATCAGCCGCGGCGCTTGAGCGCCTGCGACAGCTTGCCGGCAAAGGCGCCGAGTTCGGACGGCGCCGGCGGCGCGGCGCCGGCGGGCAGGGTGTGCAGGGGCGTGATCTGGGTGGGCGTCACGCCCACCACCAGCCAGGCGTCCTCGATCTGCAGCACGGCCACGCTCTGGCGCGGGCCGAGCTGCAGGCTGGCCACTTGCCGCAGCAGCCCCGTGCCGGCGCGGCCGGCCAGGCCGGCGCGGCGCGCCAGCCAGGCCGAGGCCAGGATGGCCGCCAGCACCAGCAGCAGGCCGATCACCACGCGCAGCACCCCCGATTCCGTCATGGCGTTCAGCGGCGGTTGTTCAGGCGGTTGATGCGTTCCGACGGCGTGATGATGTCGGTGAGGCGGATGCCGTACTTCTCTTCCACGACCACCACTTCGCCCTGGGCGATCAGGTAGCCGTTGACGAAGATGTCCATGGGCTCGCCGGCCAGGCCGTCGAGCTCGACCACCGAGCCCTGCCCGAGCTGCAGCAGGTTCTTGATGGTAAGGCGGGTGCGGCCTAGTTCTACGGTCAGCTGTACCGGCACGTCCATGATCAGGTCGATGTCGTTGCCGGTGCTGCCCACGGTGTCGGCCAGCGGCTTGAAGACCGAGCCGCCGGCGGGGCGGGCCGCGGGCGTGGCGGCCGCCGCCGCCGCGGGGGCTGCCGGGGCGGCGGCGGCCTGCTCGGCCATGGCGCCGGCCCAGTCATCCTGCGGCTTCAGGCCGTCGGCCTGGGTGGGGGGCTGGGCCGCCGCGGATTGCTCGGCAAGCGCGTCGGCCCAGTCGTCGGCCGGGGCGGCGGACGAACCGGAACCGGCCTGGCCGGGCTCGTTCGTGTCAGTCATGGTCGGGGGCCTCGTGTGTATCGCTTTCGTAGGTAAACAGGTTCTGCACGCGCAGGGCGTATTGGCCGTTGAAGACGCCGTAGCTGCATTCCATCAGCGGCACGCCGTTGACGCTGGCGACGATCGTCTCGGGCACTTCGATCGGCAGCACGTCGCCGGCCTTCAGGCGCACCAGGTCGCGGATGGTGGAGGGAATCGTGGCGAATTCGGCGCTCAGGTCGACGTCGGCGCTGCGCACCTGGCGCGACAGCTGGTGGGTCCAGCGCTGGTCGACTTCTTCCAGGGTGGCCTCCTGCAGCGGCCGGGTCAGCAGATCGCGCACCGGCTCGATCATCGAGTAGGGCAGGCAGATGTTCAGGTCGCCGCCGGTGGCGCCGAATTCGATATGGAACGACGACACCACCACAACTTCGTTGTTGCCGGTGATGCTGGCGAACTTGGTGTGCATCTCGGAACGCACGTACTCGAATTCGATCGGGTACACCGCGTCCCACGACTTGCCGTAGCTTTCCAGGGTCAGGTTCAGCAGGCGGCGGATGATGCGCTGCTCGGTGGTGGTGAAATCGCGGCCTTCCACGCGCGTGTGGTAGCGGCCGTCGCCTCCGAACAGGCTGTCGATCACCAGGAACACCAGGCTGGGGTCGTAGGTGAACAGCGCCGTGCCCCGCAGCGGCTTCATCTGGATCATGTTCAGATTGCTGGGCACCGGAAGATTGCGTTCGAAGTCGGCGTACTTCAGTATCTTGATCGAGCCGACCGTGATGTCGGCATTGCGCCGCATGAAGTTCAGCAGCAGGTGGCGCAGCTGGCGGGCGAATCGCTCGTTGATGAGTTCGAGCGTCTGCATGCGCCGCCGCACCACGCGGTCGGGCGAGCTCAGGTCGTAGGCGCGCGCGCCGCGCGCATCGGCCTCGTCGCCGGATTTGCTGTCGCTCTCGCCGGTAACGCCGGCCAGCAGCGCATCGACTTCATCCTGCGAAAGAAACGCCTCGTAGGCCATGCTTACTGCACCACGAAAGCCGTGAACAGGGCCGCGCTGACGTACTGGCCATCGGGCAGGGGCGAAAACGGCTGGTTGACGGCGGTGACGACCGCGCGCGCGATGTCGGCCTTGCCCTGCTGCGACTGGGCGGCCGCCGGCGACTGCGCCGACAGCACCATCAGGATGCGGCTGCGCACTTCGGGCATGTATTTCTCGATGCGCGCGCGGGTTTGCTCATCGCCGGCGCGCAGCGTAATGCCCACGTGCAGGATGCGCTCGCTGTCGGCGCTTTGCAGCGTGACGGTGAAGGCTTCCAGGGGAATGAAGATGGGCGCCGGCACGGCCGCCGGGGTGGCCGGCGGCTCGACGAACACGGCCGGCGCGGGGCCGGCGCCGGCCTTGCCCACGCCCAGCCGCACCGGCGCCGTTTCGGCGTACTGGCGGTGCATGACGAACCACGTGATGGCGACGCTGGCGCCGGAAACGATGGCCAGGGCCAGCAGCCAGAAAAGGCCGCGCAGGATCGGGCTGCCACGGGATGTGCGCAGCGGCAGGTTGCTTGCCGGCAGGGAAGAATTCTTGGAAGTGGCCATCAGGGTATCGCTACTTGGGAATGATGGGATTCTGCCCCAAAGTCCGCCGCGGTTTGCAGGCGAAAAACAGGACGAAAGCTGCGTATCTCAGGCTATTGCGCGGCCCGCGGCGGGGCGCGCCCGCCGCCGCGCGCAACGGCGCGGCCCGGGTCAGGCAAAGGTGTCGACCAGGCTGTCGCCGCGGGTGGCGGTGGCGCTTGCGGCGGGCGTCAGCGCCACGGCGACTTCACCTTGCGCGCCGCCGCCCTGGCCCTGGCCCTGGCCGCGGCCCTGCTGCTGCTGCATGTCGAAGCCGGATTGCGAGCCGTGCTCACCCACGCTGGCCTGCCCCAGCGACAGGCCGGCCTGCGCCAGCGCCTGCTGCAGCTGCGGCAGCGCGGCTTCGACCGCATGGCGCACCGCGGCATGGGCCGACACAAAGCTGGCGGTGGCGACGCCGTCATTGACGCTGAGCGTGACGCGCAAAGGCCCCAGGTCGGGCGGATCGAGCCGCAGCTCGGCGGTCTGCTGGCCTCGCGCGGCGTCGTGGCTCAGCACGACCAGCTGGCGGCCCAGGTCGGCGCCCCAGGCGGGCGTAGCCGCCACGGGAACGGCCACGCCCAGTGCCAGCGGCGTGGCGGGCGCCAGCAGCGGAGCGGATGTCGCGGGCGCACGGCCGGCAATGCCGGCGGCGGCGGCCAGGCCGTCAGCCGTATCGGTGACGGCGGCATGCAGGGACGCGCCGCCGTGGCCGGCAGGCTGTGGGGTGTTATCGGCAAGCTGCAGCGCCAGGTCGGCATCGGCGGCCGCCTGGGCATCGATGTGCTGCGGCGCGCCGGGCCCGGCGGCCGCCAGCTGTGGCGCGGGCGCGGCGCGCGCATCGCGTGCGGCGGCGCGGGCGTCAGGCCCGGCGCTGGCGGCAGGCGCTTTTGCATGCGGCGCCGGCGCGCTGGCCGGCGCGGCAGCGGGCAGGGCCGCCGCGACGGCTTGCGGCGTGGCGGCGGCCTGGGCGGCGGCGGCCTGGGCGGCGGGCGCGGGCGTCGCCGAAGCCGCAGGCGTGCCGGCATCGGCCATGCCGGCCGCCGCGGGCGCCGGCCGTTGCAGCTGCGCGGCCTGGGCGGCGATCTCCAGCGCCTGGGCGGGCAGGGCGGCGGGCGGCGGTTGTTGGGGCTGGGGCTGCGCTTGCGCCTGCACGGCCGCGGCGCCGGCGGCGGCCGCGGCGGCCGGATCGGCAGAGGCGGCCGGATCGGCAGCCGCCGCGGATTCCGGCGTTTCGGCGCCAGGTTCTTTGGCGGGTTTGGCGTTGCCGGCCGGCCTGGCCGGCGCGCCGGCGGCGGGCCGGGTCTCGTCGGCGGCCGCGCCGCGCTGGCGCGCCAGCTGCTGCGCGAAGCTGCCGGCCTTCGGATTGTCGGCAGGGGCGGCGGCGCGCTTGCCCTGGGCGGGCGGCGCGGCGGGAACAAGCAGCGGGGTGGGCGGGGTCGCGGTCATGAGGGCATCCTGATCGGCGGTCGGGTTGGGGCGTTCGACACTAGTGTGGGGCGGACTGGCGGAACATCATGCGGGACGCGAACTCGTCGCTGGCGCGCTGTTCGCGCCGGGTTTCCTGCACGGCCTGCGCGCGCCGCTCGCGTTCTGCCAGGGCATCGAAAGAATTGAGCCGGCGCTGCTGCAGCTGCCAATGGGTGCGGCCCTGCGCCAGGTGGGTGTCGGCCTGGCGCAGCACCGCGGCCTGCTGGCCGATGGCATCGTCCAGGGTGGCGATGAAGCGCTGGTAGTTGTGGCAGTCGGCGGCCGACATGCCGGCCTGCATGGCATTCTGCAGGCGCTGCAGGTAATCCTGCCGGTAGTCCTGCAGCATCGACAATTGCCGTTCGGCATGGCTGCGCTCGGCGTTCAGCCGGCCCAGCGCGCGCGCGGCTTCGTCGGTGCTTTCCTTGGCCAGGCCGATCAGCGTATCCAGGGGCAGTTGGCTAGGCATAGGCTTCCTTGGTCTCGAAGGCGGCGCGCAGCTGGTCGACCGCCGCACCGTACGACACGCTGTCGCCGATATCCTGCTGCAGGAAAGCTTCCAGGCGCGGGTAGCGGGCGATCGCGTCGTCCAGCTGCGGATCGTTGCCGGCGCTGTAGGCGCCCACCGCGATCAGGTCGCGATTGCGCTGGTAGCGCGACAGCGTCTGCTTGAAGCGGCGCACCACGGCATACTGCGGGTCGGGAATCAGCGAGGTCATGGCGCGCGAGATCGACGCCTCGATGTCGATGGCCGGGTAATGCCCGGCCTCGGCCAGGTGGCGCGACAGCACCACGTGCCCGTCCAGGATGGCGCGCGCGGAGTCGGCAATGGGGTCCTGCTGGTCGTCGCCCTCGGCCAGCACGGTGTAGAAGGCCGTGATGGAGCCCGCCTTGCCGCCGGGGCCGGGCGCGCCCATGCCGGCACGCTCGACCAGCGCCGGCAGCCGCGCGAATACCGAAGGCGGATAGCCCTTGGTGGCGGGGGGCTCGCCGATCGCCAGGGCGATTTCGCGCTGGGCCATGGCGTAGCGCGTCAGCGAATCCATGATCAGCAGCACGTCCAGCCCCTGGTCGCGGAAATGCTCGGCCAGGCGGGTCGCATAGGCGGCGCCCTGCAGCCGCAGCAGCGGCGACACATCGGCCGGCGCGGCCACCACCACCGAGCGCGCCAGCCCGTCGGCGCCCAGGTTGTGTTCGATGAATTCCTTGACTTCGCGGCCGCGTTCGCCGATCAGGCCCACTACGATCACATCGGCGCGCGTATAGCGGGCCATCATGCCCAGCAGCACGCTCTTGCCCACGCCCGAACCGGCGAACAGGCCCATGCGCTGGCCGCGGCCCACGGTGAGCAGGCCATTGATGGCCCGCACGCCCACGTCCAGCACCGTGTCGATGGGCGCGCGCGACAAGGGGTTGATGGGCAGGGCGGACAGGGGGGCCAGCTCGGCGCCGGTCAGCGGGCCCAGGCCATCCAGCGGCCGCCCGGCGCCGTCGAGCACGCGGCCCAGCAGGGCGTTGCCCACCGGCAGATGGCGGCCCAGCTGCGGCTTGGCGTTGCCATTGAGCTCGGCCTTGCGCGGCAGCGGAATGGCGCGCTGCACCGGCGGCTCGCCGGGCACGACCCGCGCGCCGGGCGGCAGGCCCGAGATATCGGCTTGCGGCATCAGGTACAGCGTATGGCCGTCGAAGCCCACGACTTCGGCGTCGGCCCAGTGGTCGTGGCCGCGCGCGATCTCGATTCGGCAGGCCGCGCCCACCGGCAGGCGCAGGCCGGTGGCATGCAGCACCAGGCCGGTGGCACGAATGATGCGGCCGCTGGCCAGCCAGGGCTCGGTCGACGCGGCGCGGATCGAGCCGATGCGCAGCTGGGTTTCCCAGCGCTCGATGACCGGGGCAGCCGCGGCGCTCACTGTTGCGCCCGGCGGGTTCATACCTCGTCCTCCCAGGACGCGCTGCGCCCCAGCGAAGCGGCGATGCGGCGCCAGCGCGTCTGCAGCGTGGCGTCGATGTCGCCGTACGGCGTCTCGGCGCGGCAGCCGCCGCGCGCGATGGATTCGTCGGCCAGCACGCGCCAGTGGCCGTCGCGCAACTCGTCGGCCAGGTGCTGGCGCACCAGTTCGAGGTCGGCTGGATGCACCCACAGCCGCATGGCGCCGGTGGCGGCGGGATTGATGTGCAGAACCTCGCGCACGGCGGCCAGCATGGTTTCGGGTTGCTCGGCCAGCGTGGTGCGCAGAACCTGCCCGGCGATGTCCAGCGCCAGGGTCAGCAGCGCCTGGCCCATCCGGGCTTCCAGCCCCGCCAGCGACGTGCCGCAGGATTCGGCCAGGGCATGCAGCTGCAGCGCTTCCTGGCGGGCCTGTTCGCGGCCCTGCGCCAGGCCTTCCTGGTAGCCGGCTTCGCGGCCCGCCGCCAGGCCTTCGGCGTGGCCGGCCTGCCGGCCTTCCTGCAGGCCCTGTTCCAGGCCCTGTTCCAGGCCCTGTTGCAATCCGTCGCGGCGCCCGTCTGACTCAGCCCGCGCGCGCGCTTCGCGCAGCAGCTCCTCGGGATCCGGCCCGGGCTCGGGTTCGGGCGGCGGCGGCGCGATTTCGACGGCGTCTTCCACCGGCAGGTCGAACGACGACATCTGCCAGCGCCGCCAGGCGGCGCGGGGCAGAGCGTCGGGAGCGGCCCGGCGGGCTTCAGACATAGGCGTCGTCGCCCTGGTTGCCCAGCACGATCTGGCCGCTTTCGGCCAGGCGGCGGGCGATCTGCAGGATCTTCTTCTGCTCGGACTCGACCTTGGACATGCGGATCGGGCCCTGCGCCTCGAGGTCCTCGCGCAGGATGTCGGCGGCGCGGCTGGACATATTGCGCAGGAACTTGTTGCGCAGTTCTTCCGAGGCGCCTTTCAGGGCCACCATCAGGCTGTCGTTGTCGATTTCCTTCAGGATCAGCTGCAGCGCCCGGTCTTCCACGTCGATCAGGTTGTCGAACACGAACATCTCGTCGATGATCTTCTGCGCCAGGTCGTTGTCGCGCTCGCGCAGGCTTTCCACCACGGCTTCTTCGTCGGACGAGTTCATCATGTTCAGGATCTCGGCCGCGGTGCGCACGCCGCCCATCTTGCTGCGCTTGGCGCCCTGGCCGGCCAGCACCGAATTGAGCACGTCGGTCAGTTCCGACAGCGCGGCCGGCTGCACTCCGCCGAAAGTGGCGATGCGCAGCATCACGTCGTTGCGCAGGCGGTCGGTCAGCAGGGCCAGCACGCCGGCGGCGCGATCGCGTTCCAGGTGCACCAGGATGGTGGCGATGATCTGCGGGTGTTCGTCGCCGATCAGCTCGGCCACGGTGTGCGGGTCGAGCCAGTTCAGCGCGTCGATGCCGCTGGCGCCTTCGCCGGCCTCCAGGATGTCTTCGATCAGGCCGGCGGCGCGGTCGCTGCCCAGGGCCTTGGTCAGCACCGAGCGGATGTACTCGTCCGAGCCCAGCGTCACGGCCATGAACTGGTCGGCTTCCTGGCGGAATTCTTCCAGCACCACGGCGACGTCGCCGCGCGTGACCTGCTTCAGGTTGGCCATCGAGCCGCCCACCTGCTGGACTTCACGCGCCGTCAGGTACTTGAAGACTTCCGCGGCGGCGTCCTCGCCCAGCGACATCATCAACACCGCGCTGCGCGTCACGCCGTCCAGCGGTTTTCCGTCATTTCTCATCTTTGGTCATCCAGGCGCGCATCACCATGGCGACAGCGCGCGGGTCTTTGGTGGCCATCTCGCGGGCGCGCTGCAGGTTGTCTTCGTAGCGGTCGACTTCCTTGGCGCGCGCGGCCGCCTGGGCCTCGCGCTGCACTTCCTGGCGGCGCGCCTCGGCTTCCTCGGGATCGACCGGCGGGTACAGATAATTGGCCACGGCGGGCCGCAGCCTGCGGTACAGCCACAGGGCCAGCGCCAGGCCCAGCACCCAGGCCAGCACCGTCTTGACCAGGTCGAGCAGTTCCGGGTCGCGCCAGATGGGCGGCTGCGCCGGCTTGTCGTTGAACTGGCTGTTGACCAGGTTCAGCGAATCGCCGCGGGCCTCGGAATAGCCCATGGCTTCGCGCACCAGGTTGGTCAGCTTGGTCAACTCTTCTTCGGGCAGGGGCTGGGGTTCGCCGCTGTCGTCGGGCAGGTAATTGACCACGACCGCCACCGACAGGCGCTTGAGCAGGCCCACCGGCTGCTTGACGTGGCTGATGGTGCGATCGAGCTCGTAATTGATCGTGGCGTCGTTGCGGTTGTTGGTGGGCAGGCGCGCCGCCGCCTGCGCGGCGGCGTTCTGCGCGGCATTCTGTGCGGCATTCTGTGCGGCGTTCTGGCCGGGCTGGCCGGCGGCCTGCGCCGCCTGCGGCGGATTGACGATGGGCGCCTGGGCCGCGGCGGGAGGCTGGTTGCTGAGCGCGCCGGGCACACCCTGGGCCGGGTCGACGCCGGTCTGCAGCGAATCGCTGGTCTGCTTGCTGCGCACCGCGGCCTGTCCGGGCTCCTGGTTGGGGCGATAGACCTCCGAGGTCTGCTCGCGCCGCGCGAAATCCATTTCGGCGCTGGCCTGGGCCTGCACGTTGCCGGGTCCGACCAGCGGGTTCAGGATGGTGAGGATGCGTTCGACCGTGCGCTGTTCGATATCGCGGCGCAGGCGCGACTGGTCGGCGTCCAGGCCGCGCCCTTCGCCTTGCGGGGCCGACAGCAGGCGGCCGTTCTGGTCGACAATGGAAATGTTCTCGGCGGTCAGGTCCGGCACGCTGGATGCCACCAGCCAGGCCACCGCGGCGACCTGCGCGTCGCCCAGGCTGCGGCCCGGGTACAGGTGCAGCAGCACCGACGCCGTGGGCGCCTGGCGGTCGCGCACGAACAGCGACTGGCGCGGCAGGGCCAGGTGCACGCGGGCGCTCTGCACGGTGTTCATGGCCTCGATCGAGCGCGCCAGCTCGCCTTCCAGGCCGCGCTGGTAGTTGATCTGCTCGGCAAACTGGCTGGCCCCGAAGCGGGTGTTGTCCAGCAGTTCGAAGCCCACCGAGCCGCCGCGCGGCAGGCCCTGGCCCGCCAATTGCATGCGGGTGCCGTAGACGCGGTCGGCGGGCACCAGCAGGGCCCGGCCGTCGCCGCTGAAACGGTATGGCACGTTCATCTGGCCCAGCGCGGTGACGATGGCGCCGCCGTCGCGGTCGTCCAGGTTGGCGAACAGCACCTTGTAGTCCGGCTCGCGGCCCCACATCGCCAGCACGGCCACGATCGCCACCAGCGCGGCGGCGGCGCCCAGCAGCAGCGGCTTGGGCAGCGCGCGGATCTTCTCCAGCACAGGAAACTTGGCCAGCAGCGATGTGCCTAGGGTGGCCTGCTGGTTCATCGGGGGCTCCGGCAAGCTTCGCGGAGCGTAGAGACGGACAACATGGGCGGGTGGGGCAGGTTACGCATGCAACGTGCTTGGTATCGGGGGAGCGTGAATTATGGCGGCGGCCCGCGCCATCCCAATCGATGAAAACAACCGTTTTTTGGCGTTACTTGTTCCCTATGTGTCCCGTGTTTTGCGGCGTCCGGCCACTGGCGCGCCGGCCGGGCGCATGCGGGGGAACTGCCGGGTGTTTTGCCGGCTATTGCGGGCTATGCGCGAACGCCGCCGCGCGTAACCTTGCGGCTTCATCCTGTTTTGGACGCAAGGAAGCCAGCCATGGCGGTATCGGGTTTGTCGGGTATTGAAAGCATGCTGCAGCAGATGCGCGCCGTGGTGCAGGCTGCCCAGAACAGCGGCGCCAGCCCCGCCGAGCTTGCGCCCCAGCCCGCCAGCTTCGCCGCCGAACTGCATCGCTCGCTGCAGCGGGTCTCGGCGGCCCAGGTCGCCGCCTCCAACCAGGGCAAGGCCTATGAACTGGGCGCGCCCGGCATTTCACTGAATGACGTGATGATCGACCTGCAGAAGAGTTCGATCGCTTTCCAGACCGCCGTCCAGGTGCGCAACCGCCTGGTTGCCGCCTACAAGGAAATCTCTTCCATGTCGGTGTGAGCCCGCGCGGCTCAGATATCGGCCGGCGGCGGCGTGCGCTGATACCAGATCGCCTCTGGAAAGCCGGACAACATGGCGGCGCTGCTGTCGGGAAAATGCATGATCAGCGGGCGCGACACCCGGAAGCGGATGTCGGTGCCGTCGGGTGTGGCCCCCGCGAAATCCAGGATGATGTCATGGTGCGGATGACAGGCGCGCAGTTGCGCCTCGAAAGCGTCGAGATCGCGCGGCCGCCAGAAAAAATGCCGCAGTTGCCAATCGGGCCCCAGTATGCGCGCTTCGCAGGAAGGGTCGTCCTGGGATTCGCGGGCGGCGCGCACGCGCACGCGGCAGTCGGGGTGCATCAGTTCGCGCAGCACCGAACGGATCTCGTCGGTGCGGTTGAGCAGGGCGCCTGTGGCTGCGGGCTTCATGGCGGCGGCGGGTCAGGGCGCGGCGGGCGAGCTGCCGCCATCCTGGGCGGCGCCGGTCTCCAGGCGGTATAGCCAGGCCAGCAGTTCGGCCACGGCTGCATAAAGCTGTGGCGGAATGTGCGCATCCAGATCCACCTGCATCAGCAAGCCCACGAGCTCGCGTGATTCGTGCACGTACAGGCCGTGTTCACGCGCGGTACGCACGATGGTGTCGGCGATCTGGCCATAGCCTTTGGCCACGACGCGCGGCGCCGTGTCGTGCTCGCCGTAGCTTAGCGCAACCGCGGCGCCGCGGTGCGGATTCTTTGGGTCCGGGCCGTTGCGGGTCATGGCGCGGGTTCGTCCGGGCGGGGCGCCGTGGCGCCCACCGACAGGTGGCTTAAAGTCAGCCCGGCGCGCTGCAGGCTTTCGCGCAGGGCCTGGGCGGCGCCGTGGATTTCGGGCGCGCTGCGCGGCGCGACCAGCTGCATCACCAACTGGTCGCCGGCCAGGTTCAGGCGCGCCTCGACCAGGCCCAGGCGCGGCAGATCAAGCTTCAGGCGCGTCGCCCAGTGTGCCTCGGCGTCGGCCGCGCCTTCGGGGGCGTCGCGCCGCACTTCCCATTCCATCTCGGCACCCGGCCAGGCCTCGCCTTGCCAGGCCAGCGCCTGGTTGGCCAGGATATCGAGCTGCTGGCGCACCAGCGGCGCGGCATCCGGATGGATGCCGGCGGGCACGGGCGCGTGCGGCGCCGCGGCGCTGGCGCCGTGGCTGCCGGGGGCGGCCGGCGCGTCGCCGGTGGACTGGAGCGGGGCGGCGCTCGGCGCGGACCGGGCTTCCGATGGCTGGCCGGGCGCGGCGGGCGCGCGTGGCAGCTGCGCCTGCGGCTCGCCGCGCAGCTGCTCGGCGCTGCGCTGGCCGAATGCCAGGTCGCCCAGGTGCGATTCGTAGAACAGCCCGCTGCCCTGCAGCGCCTGGCGCAAGGCGCCGGCCAGTACGGCAGCGCTGGGCAGCGGCGCCGCAGGCCCGCCGGCCCGCGCCGTTTGCGCGGTGGCGCCGGATTCCGGCCGGCCCGCGGCTGCGGCGTCCGCGCGGCTGGCGGCGGCCGAACCGGCGGGCGCGGGCGCGGAGCCGGCGCGGCCGGCCGCAGCCGCATCGGGCCGGGCCGCGTTGCCGGCATCGGGCTGCGCCGCGGACGGGGCGGGTTGCGTAGCGGGCTGCCACAGCGGCGCCTTGCCCCGCGCCGGCGGAGCCTGCTCCGGATAGCGCGCCAGCAGCGCCAGGATGGTGCGCGCGGTCTGGCCCAGCGTGGTCGGCGCGGATGCCGTGGTGTCGGTGCGCGTGACCAGGTTGCGGCCGGCTTGCCCCGGCGTATCCGTGGTCTTGGCGTCGGCGACGGTGTTGCCGCGCGTGCCGGCCGGGTCGACGGGCTGGCGCGGGGCCCGCCCGGTGCCGTCGGTCTGGCCGGGGCGCACGGCTTCGCCGGGCTGGGTCACGGCGTTGGGGCGCGCGCCCGAAATCAGGTTGGCGTGCGCCGCCATGGTGGTGCCCAGCACGGCATCCAGCCGTTGCACCAGGACGGTGCCCAGGGCTGACGGGCCGACGCTCATGAGTGGTGCTCCTCAGCCGGCCAGCGGCCCGGCATCGGCGTCATGCGGCCGAAGTCCGCGCGCCGTAGGTGGACAACAGCGATTGCTGGCGCTTCATGCGTCCCAGCAAATCACTCAGGCGCGCCATCTGCGGAACCGCCAGGTCGCGCGTGGCGGCATCATTTTCCAGAATGCGCACCAGCAGCTCGTATTTGGCCTCGCGTCCGGCATGATCCAGCGGAGGGGCGGCGTCGATGCGGCGCAATTGTTCGACCGATTCGCAATAGCGCTGGCCGCACGCCAGCACGACACCCCAATCGCCCGCTCGGGCGGCGGCGAGCATGTCGTCGGTCAGGGTGGCGATTTCCCGGTAGATATCCAGGACAGAGGCGGGCCGCGAGGGGGGCATCATAAAAGTGGGGGCTCGCGCACGAAGCGAGTTGGTCAGGGTCAGGCCGGCACGGGGCTGGCGGGGGGATCGTTGGCGGCCTGCCAGGCTTGCGCCAGTTCGGCCAGCAGGCGGTCGGCGGCGTCCAGCTGCGCCGCGTCGCTTTTCAGGTTGGCCTGCAGCAGGGCGCGCACGATGTAGTCGTACAGATTGGCCAGATTGGCGGCCATCTCGCCGCCTGCTTCCATGTTCAGGCCGGTTTTCAGGCCTTCATCCACGATGCGGATAGCCTTGGAGATGGCGGCGCCGCGCTCGGCCAGCCGGCCCGCCTCGAGATGTAGGCGGGCCTGGGCAATGGCCGCGCGCGCGCCGTTGAACAGCAGCGTGATCAGCCGTTCGGGGCTGGCGCTCAAGACCTGGGTTTCCAGGCCGATGTCGGTGTAAGAGCGGGCGGAATAGCCCGCAGGGCGGCGAGCGGCGTATGTCATGGTTTGCGCGTCAAAAAGATCAGCTTTGCTTGGACATCGCGTTGAACTGCTGGGTCAGGTAGTTGCTGATGCCGTTCATCTGCGTCACCAGCGCGTCCAGCCGGGTGAACTGCGCGCGGTAGTTGTCCATGGTGGCCTGGATGGACACCTTGGTGCGGTCGTACTGGTCCTGCAGCGTATCGACGGTGTCCTGCAGGCCGTTGGTGCGCGTCTGGATCGAACCCTTGCTGCCCAGGATGCCATCGGTGGCAGCCTGCATTTTCTCTGCCAGGCCGCCGCTGCCGCCGAACAGGCGCGCCACGTCGGCCGGGTTCTCGTCCAGGGCCTTGTCCAGCTTGCCTTGGTCCAGCTGCAGCTTGCCCGTGGTGGGGTCGCTGGTGATGCCCAGCTGGCTCAGCGTGCGCAGCGTGCCTTCACTGCCCACCACGCGCAGGGCGGCCGCCATGCTCGACTGGATGCTGCGGGTAGTGCCGTCGCCGGTCAGCGCGCTCTGC
Organism: Bordetella petrii; assembly: GCF_017356245.1. Classification (NCBI taxonomy): domain Bacteria; kingdom Pseudomonadati; phylum Pseudomonadota; class Betaproteobacteria; order Burkholderiales; family Alcaligenaceae; genus Bordetella; species Bordetella petrii. The sequence continues at coordinate 811,597 of NZ_JAFMZZ010000001.1, read as the reverse complement.
GATTCGGTGTCGACGTCGAAAGCGGTCAGGTCGGCAATCGTCGACTGCAGGCTGTTGTAGGCATCCACGAAGGTGCTCACGGCCTTGGACATCACCGACGGGTCGTTGGTGACCGACACATTGACGGTCTCGCCCGCGGCGGTGGTGGCGGTCAGTTCCAGTGTGACGCCGTCGATGGCCTTGTCGATGGTGTTCGACTGGCTTTCCACGTCGATGCCGTTGATGGTGATCTGGGCGTTCCGGGCGGCCTGCTGCTCGGTCATGGGCGAGGCGCTGCCGGCCTGGTAGCCCACCACGTCCTGCACCGCCGTGTTGTCCGACGTGATGCTTTTCACGGCGGCCTGCTCGCCGGTGTCCTTGCTGGTCAGCATCAGGTAGCTGTCGCCGTTGCCATCGGTAATGATGGTGGCGCGCACGCCGGCCTCGTCACTGCTGTTGATGGCTTTGGCCACGCCGTCCAGCGAAGTGTCCGAGCCCAGTTCGATGGTCGTGGTCTCGTCGTTGGCCAGGGTGATCTCGATACTGCCGCCGGCGCCCATCGCGGCCGTGCGGTCGGCCACCGCACCCGATTTCAGGGTCTGCGAGGCCGCCAGGCTGGTGATGCCGATCTTGTAGTTGCCCGCCACCGCGCCGGCCTCGGCTTTTACGGTCAGCCCCTCGCCGCTCACCGAACTCTTGACCGCGTTCAGCGTGGCGGAATCGCCCAGCCCGGCGGCCGCCTTCTGCACAGCCTCGACCGCGCTCTGGATCTTGCTGTAGGCGGAAATGCGCGTCTTGAAGCTGGACTGGCGGGTGGTGATCTGCGTCAGCCGGGTCTCTTCGGCTTTTTGCAGCTGGTCGAGCATGTCTTCCAGGTTGGTCAGGCCGGACCCGGAGCCGAGCGAAGTAATTGAGGCCATGGTTATTTCCTTGCGAGCTGTGTGATTCTGTCAAAACACCGCGCCGCGCGATTGGCCGGGCAAGGGCACAAGGGCGGGCTAATTTGGCGCTTTCAGGCCGTGGTCTGGACGGCGTTGCCCTGCATTTGCACGATCATCCGGGCGATGCGAAGCAGCGTTTCAGAGGGGATGGTGCGGATCTTGTCCCCGGTTTCCGAGTCGATGATGCTGACCACCACCTGGTGGACGTCCGGATCGATTTCGAATTGCAGCTGGGTTTTCCAGGCCTGCAATTGCTGGTTGATCTCTTCCAGTGCCCGTTCCAGCGGCAAGGGCGGCTGGCCGGTGCCCTCCGCCGCATCTTGCGCGCCGCCGCTGTCGGTCGACGCGGCCGCTGGGGTCACGGCCACGGCCGGCTCTGGCGGAGCCGGCGCGACCGCCACGGTGGGCAGCGCAAGAGGGGCGGGGGCGAGCGGGCTGACAGCCATAGTCACTCCTGTCGAACGGACGCCTGGGGCGCCTGGCGAGGTTTGCGGGAATTTCTCAGCTACCATAACGGCACCCCGGGGCGGAACTTTAGCCGGCCGCCGCCGGGCGGTTCGTCCCTTAACCTGCCATCAGCCCATGAGCGTCAAGACGGCCCTGCGAGTCATCGAAATCATCGAGACCTACGCCCGCGAACGGCGCGCCCTGCCGCTGTCCGAGCTGGCGCGGCTGCTGGGCGTGCCCGTGTCCAGCTGCCTGGCGCTGATCCGCACCCTGTCCGACCTGGGCTACCTGTACGAAACCGGCCGGCGCCAGGGCTACTACCCCACGGGGCGCCTGCTGGCCATGGCGCAGCGGATCGCGCGCGCCGACCCGGTGCTGGACCGGGTTTACCCTAGCCTGGTTGAACTGCGCGACGCCACCCAGGAAACGGTGGTCTTCGGCAAGCTCGGCGGCGAGGGCCGGGTGGTGTACCTGGACGTGCTCGATTCCCCGCACACCATCCGCTATGCGCCGGTGGCGGGCGAATTCCGCGAATTGCATGCCAATTCGCTGGGCAAGGCCCTGCTTTCCATGCTGGATCCCGACACGCGCCACGCGCTGCTGGCGCGCCGCCCGCTGGCCCGCCACAACGAGCGCACCCTGACCACCCCCGAAGCCGTCGACGCCGACCTCGACCTGTCGCGCCAGCGCGGCTGGTTCATGAACCTGGGCGAATCCATCCCCGACGTCTGCGCCATCGCCTGGCCGGTGACCCTGTCCGGCGAGGTCTACGCCATCTCCGTGGGCGGACCGGTCTACCGGATCGAGCCGCAGCAGCAGGAATACGCGCGGATACTTCGCGCGGCTTGTACGGCGCTTGAACAGCGCGGGTGATTTCTTTCTTCTGGCGCCGGTCCGGGCTGGCGTGGCTGCCTTGGCTTCACGACGCCGTCCGGGCGCCCAGCGCGCCCGGGCCCGGCGCCGAGGCGCCGCGGCAGCCACGCCAACCCGGACCGGCTTGCAGTGGATCCAATGCCCCCGTCGCCGGGAAGGGCGGGGTTCTTGAATGCTTGGCCGCGGTTCTTTGAAAAGAAAAAAAGCGTACAGGGCCGGCAATCCAAGCCGCCCTGCGCGGCTTGAATTGCCATTCGCGCGGCGATGCGGGCGATGATGCTGGGGGATCCAGATGCAATAAGGCATACCTAGGCCAGCCACAAAACGAATGGCCAGCCCGGCCGCGCTGGGCGGCCGGGCTGGCCGGCCCCGCACAATTTTCCTCTTCAAAAAAGGCCGCCCCGACAAACGCAAGAACGCGGCTCGTCCCCGCCCCGGCGGCAGAAGAACCAACACCCTCACGCAAGAAGAAACCAGCAGCCTAATAAGACTTCGGTAGTCCCAGCACTTTCTCGGCAATAAAGCACATGATCAACTGCGGACTGACCGGCGCGATGCGCGGGATGTAGCTTTCCCGCAGCAGCCTTTCCACGTGGTATTCCTTCGCATACCCCATGCCGCCCAGCGTCAGCACGGCGGTCTGGCAGGCGTTGTGGCCGGCTTCGGCGCCCAGGTATTTGGCGCTGTTGGCGTACGGCCCGCAGGGCAGGCCGGCGTCGTACAGGCTGGCCGCCTTGAACACCATCAGGTTGGCGGCCTCGAGCTGCATCCAGGCCTGCGCCAGCGGGTGCTGGATGCCCTGGTTCTGGCCGATGGGACGGCCGAACACGGTGCGTTCGCCGGCATACTGCACGGCCCGGTCGAGCGCCGCGCGGCCGATGCCCACTGCCTCGGCGGCAATCAGGATGCGTTCGGGATTCAGCCCGTGCAAAATGTATTCGAACCCGCGGCCCTCTTCGCCGATGCGGTCGGCCACCGGGATGCGAAGCCCGTCGATGAACAGCATGTTCGAGTCGACCGCCTTGCGGCCCATTTTCTCGATCTCGCGGACCTCGACCTTGCCGCGGTCCAGGTCGGTGTAGAACAGCGACAGGCCCTGGGTCGGCTTGGCCACTTCGGACAGCGGCGTGGTGCGGGCCAGCAGCAGCATCTTGTGGGCGACCTGCGCGGTCGATATCCATATCTTGCGGCCATGCACCACGTATTCATCGCCCTGGCGCTCGGCGCGGGTCGACAGCTTGGTGGTGTCCAGGCCGGCGTCGGGCTCGGTGACCGCGAAACAGGCTTTCTCGCGCCCGGCGATCAGCGGCTCCAGCCAGCGGCGGCGCTGCTCGTCGGAGCCGAACACCACCACCGGGTTCAGGCCGAAAATATTCATGTGCACGGCCGATGCGCCCGCGAACCCGGCGCCCGAAGCCGCGATGGTCTGCATCATCAGGGCCGCCTCGGTCATGCCCAGGCCGGCGCCGCCGTACTCCTGGGGCATGGCGATGCCCAGCCAGCCATCGTTGGCCAGGGCCGCGTGGAAGTCGTGCGGAAAGCCGCCGTCGCGGTCGCGCTCCAGCCAGTAGTCGTCCGGAAAGCGTTCGCAGACCCGGCTGACCGCATCGCGCAAGGCCAGCTGGTCGGACGAGAATTCAAAATCCATCAAAGGGCTCCTTCTTGAGTGGCGCGCGCGGCGATCAGCGCATCGATTTCGGCGTCGGTGCAGCCCGCTTCGCGCAATATTTCGCGGCTGTGCTCGCCCAGGCGCGGCGCCGGCCGGCGTATGGAGGTGGGCGTGCCGTCGTAGCGTCCCAGCGGCGCCGGCGTGCGCAGCCGGCCTTCGGTGGGGTGCTCCAGCGTGCGCACGAAACCGGTGGCCCGCAGATGGGGGTCTTCGACCAGGTCGTCCACCGAATACAGGCAGGCCGCGGGAATGTCGGCGCGCGCCAGGTCGGTCAGCCATTCGGCGCTGCCGCGCGTGCGCATGATCTCGGCCACGAACGCATAGGCTTCGTCGATATGGCGCGCGCGCGCCGTATGGGTACAGAAGCGCGGGTCCTGTTCCAGTTCGGGGCGGCCGATCAGGGTGAAGAAATTGCGCCAGTGCTTGTCGTTGTAAATCAGCAGGCACAGGTAGCCGTCGGCCGTGGCGTAGGGCCGGCGGTGCGCCGCCAGCAGGCGGGTATAGCCGGTGGGGCCGAGCGGCGGGTCGAAGGTGGCGCCGCCCAGGTGGTCGCCCAGCACCATGTGCGCCATGCCTTCGAACATGGGAATCTCGACCGCCTGGCCCTGGCCGTGGCTGCGCGCATGCAGCACCGCCGATACCAGGGCGATGGCCACGTGCAGGCCCACCGCGCGGTCGGCCAGCGTCAGCGGGGCATAGCGCGGCACGTCGCCGCTCTGCCGGCTGAACAGATCGGCGATGCCGGTCTGCCCCTGGATCAGGTCGTCGTAGGCGGGGCGTCCGGCATACGGGCCGGCCTCGCCGAAACCGTACGCGCCCACATACACCAGCCGCGGGTTGCGCGCCGCCACGGCTTCGTACGACAAGCCCAGCCGCGCCATGGCCTGCGGCCGTATGTTGTACAGCAGCGCATCGCAGCTTTCGGCCAGCTTCAGGCAGGCCTCGCGGCCGGCCGCGGTTTTCAGGTCCAGCACGATCGAGCGCTTGTTGCGGTTCAGGTGCAGGTACAGGTGGCCCATGCCGGCATTGCGCATGGGCCCCACCGCGCGCATGTTGTCGCCGGCCGGGGGTTCGACCTTGATCACGTCGGCCCCCAGGTCGCCCAGCACCTGCGTGGCATAAGGCCCCATGACGACCGAGCTCAGGTCCAGGATGCGCACGCCGGCCAGCGGGCCGGCGGTTTCGGGAATCGGCGTCATTGCGGCTGGATACCCGCGTCCTTGATCAGCTTGCCCCACAGGTCGCGCTGCTCGCTGACGAACTTGGCGAACGATTCAGGCGTGCCGCTGAAGGCATCGAAACCCAGGCCGGCCAGGCGCTTGCGCACGTCGGGGTTGGACACGATCTGGTTGATGGCGGCATTGAGCTTGGCCACGATCTCGGGGGGCAGGCCGGCCGGGCCGAAATAGCCGTTCCAGGAATTCAGGTCGAAATCCTTTACGCCGGCTTCGCGCATCGAGGGCAGGTCGGGCACGATGGTGCTGCGTTCGGCGGTGGACACCGCCAGCGCCCGCAACTGCCCCGATTGCACGAAGGGCAGGCCCGAGGCCAGGTCGGTGAACATGAAATCCACCTGCCCGCCCACCAGGTCGGTCAGCGCCTGCGGCGTGCCCTTATAGGGCACGTGCAGGATGTCGATGTTGGCGCGGCGGGCCAGCGTGCCGCCGGCCACGATGCCGGTGCTGTTGCCGGTGGCATAGGTGACGCGGCCGGGGTTCTTGCGCGCGTAGTCGATCAATTCCTGCACGCTTTTGTACGGGCGCTGCGGGTTGACCACCAGCAGGAACGGCAGGTTGCCGCCACGTGCGATGGGCGTGAAATCCTTCACCGGATCATAGGGCACGTTCTTCATCAGGAAGGGCGCGGCCGAATGCGAGGTGTTGGTGGTGACGAACAGCGTGTAGCCATCGGGCTTGGCGCGCGCCACATAGTTGGCGGCGATGGTGGCGTTGGCGCCCGGCTTGTTTTCCACCACCACTTGCTGACCCAGGATATTGCCCAGTTCGGCGGCGAAGATGCGGCCCACCGCGTCGGTGCCCGAGCCGGCCGGAAAGGGCACCACCAGGTTGATGGGCTTGTCGGGGTAGGCGGCCTGTGCCGGGCCGGCGGCGGCCAGGGCGGCGCCGGCCAGGGCGGCGGCGCACAAAGAGCGTAGGAACATGGGTAGGTCTCCTGGTAGTGCGGCGGCGTCTGTCGGCCGCCTGGTAGGGAAAGGGCGGGCCGTTCAGGCGGACGCCGGGGGCGCCGCGAAGCCGCGTATGACGCGCTCGGGCGATTCTTCGTAGGGGGGTGAATAAATGACCAGCAGCCGCGCGGGCTGCTCGCTGGTCACCGTAAACACGTGCGGAATGTCGGGCGGGAAATAGCAGCAATCGCCGGCGGCCATGTCGGCGGATTCGTCGCCCACCTGGGCCCGGGCGGTGCCCGACAGCAGGTAGCAGACCTGCTCGATGCCCGGGTGGGCATGGGGCAGCGCGCCCTGGCCTTTTTCAATGACGCCCAGCAGCACTTCCACATGGCGGGCGCCGACGGTATCGGGGCCGATCAGGCGCCGGTTCAGCGTGCCGGTGTGGTTCGCGGGGTGATAGCCGGGCACTTCGGCCTCGCGTACCAGCCAGCTGGGGGATCGGGACATGCGGAGTCTCCTGAATTTCCTGTATGTGAAAGTATTTTCATACATGGGAAAAAATACGGCAAGTGGATTTTCCCTGATGGCACCACGCCGGGCCAGGGTATCCGGGGCTGGCGCGGGGCCGGCTGCTAAACTTCCGCCTCTGCCATTTTTGCCCGTTGTCATGCCTGCCTCCCGTCTCGATGCCGCTACCCCGTTGCCGCAGTGGCTGCAGTATCTCGAGTCCATACACGGCAAGGCCATCGACCTGGGCCTGGATCGCGTCAGGCAGGTTGCCGGGCGCCTGGCGCTGCGCCTGGACGGCGTGAAATTCGTGGTGGGCGGCACCAACGGCAAGGGCTCCACCTGCGCCATGCTCGAGGCCATGCTGCTGGCGGCCGGCTACCGGGTGGGGCTGTACACCTCGCCGCACCTCATCGATTTCAACGAGCGGGCCCGCATCAACGGCGAGATCGCCAGCGATGCCGCGCTGGCCGAGCAATTCGCCGCCGTCGAGGCCGCCCGCGGCGAGGTCACGCTGACCTATTTCGAATTCACCACACTGGCCATCCTGCGCCTGTTTTCGCAGTCGAACCTGGACGCCGTGGTGCTCGAAGTCGGCCTGGGCGGTCGGCTCGACGCCGTCAATATCATCGACGCCGATTGCGCCATCATCACCAGCGTCGACCTCGACCATACCGATTACCTGGGCGATACGCGCGAACTGATCGGCCTGGAAAAGGCCCACATCTACCGCGCCGGCCGGCCCGCCATCTGCAGCGACCCGCAGCCGCCGCAATCGCTGCTCGAGCACGCGCAGGCCATCGGCGCCGACCTGTGGCGGTTCGGGCAGGATTTCAATTATTCGGGCGACCGCCAGCAGTGGGCCTACGGCGGACGCGCCCAGCGCCGCAATGCGCTGGCCTACCCGGCGCTGCGCGGCGCCAATCAGCTGCTCAACGCCGCGGCCGCGCTGGCCGCGCTCGAATCCGTGCGCGACCGGCTGCCGGTGCCCCAGCAGGCGGTGCGCGTCGGCCTGCTGCAGGCTTCGCTGCCCGGGCGATTCCAGATCCTGCCCGGCCAGCCGGCTGTCATCCTGGACGTGGCGCACAATCCGCACGCGGCCGCGGTGCTGGCCCAGAACCTCGACAACATGGGGTTTCATCCCTATACCCACGCGGTGTTCGGCATGCTGGCCGACAAAGACGCCGACGGCGTCATTGCCAAACTGGCCAGCCGCGTCGACCACTGGTACTGCGCCGGCCTGCCGGGCCCGCGCGGCGGCTCGGGGCAGGACCTCGCCAGCCGCGTGTCGGCGGCCGTGCAGGCCGCGCCGGCGGGCGGCGAGGCCCCGACCGTGCAGGCCTTTGCGGACCCCGCCGCGGCCTATGCCGCGGCCCGCGAACGGGCGGGCGAGGGTGATAGAATCGTGGTGTTCGGCTCATTTCTCACCGTAGCCTCGGTTTTGCAGGCGCTGGGCCGCAAAGCATAGGCTTCGGGCAGGCGGGGCGCCGGCCCCCGTCCAGGTCGCAAGGAATTCCTGTCCATGGGATTGTTTTCTCGCAAAGATTCCGCCTCGCAGGCATCGCCCTCCAGGCCGCGTCCATCGGTCTCCAGCGAAGCCCAGGCGGCGGAACTGCGCGCGCGCGCCCGCCGCCGGCTGGCCGGGGCAGTGGCGCTGGTGCTGGCAGCCGTCATCGTGCTGCCCATGGTGCTCGATTCCGAGCCCGTGCCGGTAGCCGACGACATCCCCATCCGCATTCCCGACCGCAACACTCCTTATCAGCCGTCGGTATCGCCGCCGGCCGAGCCCGGCGCCGCGGGCACGCCTGACGCTACTGCACAGGCCCAGCCCCCCGCCGCCCAGGCGCCGGCCGAACCGCCCGCGCCGCCCGACGTCTCCACGCCGCCAGCGCAGCCCCCCGCCACGGCCCAGGCCCAGCCCCCCGAACCGGCCCCGGCGCCGCCGCCCGCCGCCAAGCCGCCGGCGCAGCCGGCCAAGCCGCAGCGCGACGACGACGGCGCACGCGCCCTGGCGCTGCTGGAAGGCCGCTCGTCCGGCAGCCAGTCCGCGGCCAAGCCGGCGCCGGCCGCCAAGGGCAATTTCGTATTGCAGATCGCTTCCTACAGCAGCCAGGCCGATGCCCAGTCGCGGCGCACCAAGCTGCATCAGGCCGGCGTCACCAATGCCTTCGTCGAACAGGCTTCCGTGGGCGGCAAGCAGCAATACCGCCTGCGCGTGGGGCCGTTCCCGTCGCGCGACGCCGCCCAGGCGGCCCAGGCGCGCCTGCGCACCCTGGGCTACGACAACGGCTTCATCGCCAGCCAGTGACCGGCTTCGATTTCGTCGTGCTGGCGATCCTGGCGGTGTCGGGCCTGCTGGGCCTGTTGCGCGGCCTGCTGAAAGAAGTCCTGTCGCTGATGGCGTTCGCGCTGGCGTTCGTCGCCGCCATCTGGTGGGGGCCCACGGTTTATGGCTGGCTGCAAGCCTATATCGAAACGGCCATGCTGCGCATGGGGGTGTCTTATGCGGCGGTGTTCATCGTGGTGCTGCTGGCGGTCGGGCTGGTCAACATGACGCTGGCGGCCCTGATCCGCACTACCGGGCTGACGCCGGCCGACCATGGCCTGGGGGCCATTTTCGGGCTGGCGCGCGGGCTGCTGATCGTGCTGGTGCTGGTGGCGCTGGGCGGCTATACGCCGCTGCCGCAAGAGCCCTGGTGGCAGGACGCCATGTTTTCGCATTCGGCCACCGAGGCCGTCAGGCACATCAAGTTGTGGCTGCCCCCGTCGCTGGCGACGTGGCTGCCGTACTAATTGTTTTAACGGGAAATCACCATGTGTGGAATCATCGGGGTCATCGGGCGCGGGCCGGTCAACCAGCTGCTCTATGACAGTCTGCTGCTGCTGCAGCATCGTGGCCAGGACGCGGCCGGCATCGCCACTTCCCACGGCAGCCACTTCAACATGTTCAAGGCGCACGGCCTGGTGCGCGACGTGTTCCGCACCCGCAACATGCGTTCGCTGCCGGGCGCCAGCGGCATCGGCCATGTGCGCTACCCCACCGCCGGCTCCAGCCAGAGCGAAGAAGAAGCGCAGCCGTTCTACGTGAACGCCCCGTTCGGCATCACTTTCGCGCACAACGGCAACCTGACCAACTGGCGCGAGCTGCGCGAATCGCTCTACCGGGTCGACCGGCGCCACATCAATACCAATTCCGACTCCGAAGTGCTGCTCAATGTGCTGGCGCACGAACTGCAGTCGGCCGCCAACGGGGTCTCGCTCGACGACGACACGATCTTCCGCGCCGTGGCCGCCGTGCACAAGCGGGTGCGCGGCGCCTACGCCGTGGTGGCGCAGATCTCGGGCTACGGCCTGCTGGCCTTCCGCGACCCTCACGGCATCCGGCCGCTGTGCATCGGCCGCCAGGAAACCGAAGAAGGCGTCGAATGGATGGCGGCCTCGGAGTCGGTGGCCCTGGAAGGCAGCGGCTTTGCCTTCGTGCGCGACGTCGAGCCCGGCGAAGCCGTGTTCGTCGACCTGGACGGCCGCATGGTCAGCCGCCAGTGCGCCGACAACCCGCAGCTGGTGCCGTGCATTTTCGAATACGTGTACTTTGCCCGGCCCGATTCCCTGATCAACGGCGTATCGGTGTACGACGCGCGGCTGCGCATGGGTGAATACCTGGCCGACAAGGTTGCCCGCAACATGCGCCTGGGCGACATCGACGTGGTCATGCCCATTCCCGATTCCTCGCGGCCGGCCGCCATGCAGCTGGCCGCGCGCCTGAACCTGGATTACCGCGAAGGCCTCATCAAGAACCGCTACGTGGGCCGCACCTTCATCATGCCGGGCCAGGCGGTGCGCCGCAAATCGGTGCGCCAGAAGCTCAACGCCATCGGCATGGAGTTCAAGGGCAAGAATGTGCTGCTGGTCGACGATTCCATCGTGCGCGGCACCACCAGCCGCGAAATCGTCGACATGGCGCGCGCCGCCGGCGCCAACAAAGTGTATTTCGCCTCGGCCGCGCCGCCGGTGCGCTATCCCAATGTGTACGGCATCGACATGCCCACGCAAAGCGAGCTCATCGCCACCGGCCGTTCCGATGAAGAAATCGCCCGCACCATCGGCGCCGACGGCCTGATCTACCAAGACCTGCAAGACATGCAGCAGGCGGTCACCGACATCAACCCCGCGCTCACGCGCTTCGAAGCCTCGTGCTTCGACGGCCAGTACGTCACCGGCGACATTACCGCCGAATACCTCGAGCGCCTGGGGCAGTCGCGCAGCGGCTCCGGCGACGAAGAGTCGTCCGGCGGGCTGCAGTTCAACATGGGCTACGGTTCCAACGACGCCTGATCCCATCCGGGCCGGGCCGCGCGCGGCCCGGCAGCTTCTTCAACGCCTTGTCCGGTTCATGCCATGTCTTCGTCCCGCCAGCGCCTGCTGCTGCTGATCGCCGTTCTGTGTTTCGCCGCCGTCGCGGTGGCGCTTGTTTCGCAGCATGTGTTCGACATGCCGCCTTGCGCCTGGTGCGTGCTGCAGCGCCTGATCTACCTGGTGATCGGCGTGGTGGCGCTGGCCGGGGCCTGCGCCGGCGCCATCGCGCGCGCCTGCGCGGCGCTGTGCGCCTTGCTGGGCGTGGGCGGCATGGCCGCGGCCTGGTACCAGTACGATGTGGCCGCGAAAATGTTCTCGTGCGACCAGACTTTCGCCGACCGCTTCATGAGCGGCTCGGGCCTGGACGGCGCCGTGCCGTGGCTGTTCGGCATCTTCGCCACCTGCATGGATGCCACGGTCGAGGTGCTGGGCGTGGAATACGCGCTGTGGAGCCTGGCCCTGTTCGCGGTGCTGGTGATCGCGGCCCTGCGGGCGTTGCTGCGCCGCTGACCGGCGGAAAAGGCCCGGGCGGCCCGGGCTGGCCGGCGGCCGTGTCCAGCCGGCGTGCGCTTCAGGCGGCGCGCTGCTGCAGCGTGTAGGCGGCGCGGTCGTCCTGCGCCAGCAGCCGCGTCAGGATGGGCATGGTTTCCTGCAGCGCCGCGTGCAGCGTCCAGGGCGGATTCACCATGAACATGCCGCTGCCATGCAGGCCGAAACCATCGCTGGCCGGTCTTTTCACGGTCAGCGACACATGCAGCCAGCTTTTCACCTGCAGGTTTTCCAGGTGCCGGGCCAGTTCGGTGGCCTCGCGGCGCTGCACCAGCGGGTACCACACCGCGTACGTGCCGGTGGCAAAGCGTTTCAGGCCTTCTTTCACGGCGCTCAGCGTGCGCCGGTAGTCCTGCTTGTCTTCATACGACGGGTCGATCAGCACCAGGCCGCGCCGCGGCGGCGGGGGCAGCAGCGCCTTCATGCCTTCGAAACCGTCGGTGGCGTAGATGGTGGTCTGGCGCAGCGAGGTCTTGTCGAGCTGTTCCAGGTTGCCCACCAGCACATCGGATTCGGTGGGGTGCATTTCGAACAGGCGCAGGCGGTCGCGCTCGCGCAGGGCGTCCAGCGTCAGCCAGGGCGAGCCCGGGTAGTGGCGCAGGCGGCCGTCGGAGTTGTAGCGCCGCACCCGCGCCAGGTAGTCGGCCAGCAGCGGCGGCAGGTCGTCGCGCTGCCACAGGCGGCCGATGCCGTCGGCGAATTCGGCGTTCTTGGCGGCCCAGTCGCCATCCAGGGCATACAGCCCGGCCCCCGCATGGGTGTCCACCACCCAGTAGGGGGTGTCTTTGCGGTTCAGGTAGTCCAGTGTGTGGACCAGCAGGGCGTGCTTGAGAACGTCGGCATGGTTGCCGGCATGGAAGGCGTGTCGGTAACTGAACAAGGCGGGGTCCTGCGCTCAGGCGGGCGGGCCGATCTCGGCCAGCGCATCGGTGAAAAGGGCATCCAGGCCCCAGGATAGCAACAGCCGCGCGCGCGCGGGGTCGTTGACCGTCCAGGCGGCGATGCGGTAGCCGGCGGCATGCACGGCGTCGATCAGCTCGCGGCTGGCGTCGCGGTGGTTGATGTTCAGCGCCACGCAGCCGTAGCGCGCCAGCCGCTCGGGCCAATCGGCGGGCACCTGTTCCACCAGCAGGGCGCGCGGTAGTTCGGGGGCGGCCGCCTGGGCAGCGGCCAGCGCGGCTTCCGAAAACGACGACAGCAGCGGCGCGGGCAGGGCGTCCTGCCACAGCGCGCGCGCGGCCAGCGCCACGGCGGCGCCGGTTTCGCTTTCCTGGCCGGGGTTGGGCTTGATTTCGACGTTGCAGGCAATGCCGTTGGCGATGGCGTAGCGCGCCACCGCCTGAAAGCTGGGGACGGGTTCGCCGGTGTACGCGGGCGAATGCCAGCCGCCGGCGTCCAGGCGGGCCAGCTCGGCGAAAGACAGCGCCGCCGCCGGGCCGCGGCCATCGGTGGTGCGGTCGAGGGTGTCGTCGTGCAGCAGGAAGGCGACCTTGTCCTGGCTGAGTTTGACGTCGAACTCGAACATGCGGAAACCGTGCTGGGCGCCGGCCCGCATGGCGGCCAGGGTGTTTTCGGGGGCCAGGCGGCCGCCGCCGCGGTGGGCGATGTGGGAAGGATAGGGCCAGGGGGCGGTCATGCTGGGGACGCGGGGCGTTTGCTGGGGGGAAGGGTGCAAGGATACTCCTTCGGGGTGCCTGCCTGACGTTTGCTCGTCTGTCACGAGTTCTTGAGTCGCCTGGCCGTGCAGGGCTCGGTCCGGGCGAAGCCCGTCGGGCTCGGGCGCCTGCATGCGCCCGAGCCCGACGCACGTACGCCGCGCCGCCTGCCCGCACGCCTCGAGACGGGGCAAGAACTCAACCGGCCTCGGGGAAACAAGCACGTCCCAAAAGAAGCCGGACATAGCACCGGCACCGCCACGCCCCTAGAGGCGGCCATCTGGTCAGGCTGTGGCGTACGGGGCGAAAATGGTAAACTCCGGCGGCTTACCGGGTTCGGTTCCGGCACCTGGCAAGGGCGAATCGGTTTCGCCTTTTTTTACGCGTTTTTTTGCGGCGCGGCGTCCATCTTCGTCGGGCGCGCCGCGTACGGCAAACAGGGAATCCATGTTCGAACTACTACGCAATCATCGCCGCTGGATGCAGTTCATTCTGCTGATCCTGATCGTGCCGTCGTTCTTCCTGGTCGGCATCCAGGGCTACGAAAGCTTCATCAGCCGCGAGCCCGAACTGGCGACGGTGGCCGGCCAGCCCATCACGCGCGGCGAGTTCGACATGGCCCACCGCAACCAGCTCGAGCAGTTCCGCCAGCGCATGGGCAGCCAGTTCGATCCCGCCCTGGTCGACACGCCCGCCATGCGCGAGCAGCTGCTCAACCAGTTGATCGACCAGCGCCTGCTGGCGCAGGTGGCCATCGACAACCGCTTTTCGGTATCTGACGGCACGCTGCGCAACACCATTGCCGCGATCCCGCAGGTGCAGGACAACGGCCGTTTCTCGCCCGAACGCTATCGCCAGGTGCTGGCCGCGCAGGGCATGACTCCCACCTCGTTCGAGGCCGGCCTGCGCCGCGACCTGGCGGTGGGGCGCGTGCTCGAACCCATCACGCAGTCGGCCAGCGTGCCCGACGTCGTCACCGCCTCGCTCGAATCCGCCCTGACCCAGCAGCGCACCGTACAGCTGCGCCGCTTTGCCGCGGCCGATTACCGCGCGCAGGTCTCGGTGTCGCCGCAAGACATCCAGGCCTGGTACGACGCCAACAAGCAGCAGCTGACGGTGCCCGACCAGGTCAGCGCGCAATACCTGGTGCTGGACGAAGCCGCCGCCACGCAGGGCGTGCAGGTCAAGGACGAAGACATCGCCAGCTACTACGAACAGAACAAGAACCGCTTCGGCCAGCCCGAGCGCCGCCGCGCCAGCCACATCATGATAGAGCTGCCCGCCGGCGCCACGGAAGACGCCCGCAAGGCGGCGCGCGCCAAGGCCGAAGCGCTGGCCAAGCAGGCCGCGGCCGATCCCGCCAAGTTCGCCGAACTGGCGCGCGCCAACTCGCAGGACGCCGGTTCCGCCGACAAGGGCGGCGACCTGGGCTGGCTGGCGCCGGGCATGCTTACCGGCCCGCTTGAAAAAGCCATTTTCAGCCTGTCCAAAGACCAGGTTTCGGGGGTGGTCGAAAGCCCCTCGGGCCTGCACATCGTCAAGGTCACCGAAGTGCAGCCGGCCGCCATCAAGCCCCTGGCCGAAGTGCGCGACGAAATCACCGCCGAAATCCGCAAGCAGATCGCGGCCACGCGCTTTTCCGAGATGGCCACCAAGCTTACCGAAACCGTCTACGACCAGCGCGACAGCCTGCAGCCCGCCGCCGACGCACTGGGCCTGAAGCTGCGCACTGCCTCCGGCATCACCCGCGAAGGGCTGCTGCCGGCCGAGCAGGCCGGCGCCGGCGCGGCGGCCGGCAGCCCGGATGCCCAGCTGCTCGACAATCCCCGCGTGCGCCAGGCCCTGTTTTCACCCGAAGTGCTGCGCGACAAGCAGAACTCCGGCGTCATCGAACTGTCGCCCGACACCATGCTGGCGGTGCGCGTGGCGCAAATGCAGCCCGAGCACGTGCCGCCGCTGGAAAAAGTCAGCGACCAGATCCGCGAGCGCCTGCTCGACGAGCGCGCCGCCGAGGCGGCCCGCAAGGCGGGCACCGCGGCCCTGGAAGGCTGGAAGGCCGACCCGGCCACGCTGCCCGAAGGCTTCGGCGCGTCTGCCGTGGTGTCGCGCCAGCAGCCCGGCCAGCTGTCGCAAGACGTGCTCAACTCCGCGATGCGCCTGCCGGCCCAGCCGGTGCCCGCCTATACGGGCGTGAACGACGGCAGCGACTTCGTGGTGGTGCGCCTGGACAAGATCGAGCCCGGCGCCACCGAGGCATCCGCCCGCGACATGCTGGCGCGCCAGTTGGGGGCGGCCTGGGGCCAGGCCGAAGACGCCGCGGTGCTGAAGATGCTGCGCCAGCAATACCAGGTGAAGATCCTGCCCGAAGCGGCGGCGGTGCTGCAAAGCCAGGATCAGTCCGCCGGCTGATCCTTCTTCAGCATGGGCCGCAGCGCGGCCCATACGTTGTCCAGCAGCAGCGGCTGCGCCTGCTCATTGGGGTGGATGCCGTCGGCCTGGAACAGCGCGCGGTCGGTGGCCATGCCGTCCATCAAGAAGGGCACCAGCCCGGCCTGCTCGGCCTTGGCCACCGCCGGGAACACCGCGGCGAAGCGCTGGGTGTAATCGCGCCCGTAATTGGGCGGAATCTGCATGCCCACGATCAGCACCTGGGCGCCGGCCTGGCGCGACTGCCGGGCCATGTCGCGCAGGTTCTGCTCGGTCATTTTCAGCGACAGCCCGCGCAGCGCGTCGTTCGGGCCCAGTTCCAGCACCACGATGGCCGGATGGTGGCGCTCGAGCAGCGCCGGCAGGCGCGAGACGCCGCCGCTGGTCGTATCGCCGCTGATGCTGGCATTGACGACCCGGTAGTTGGGGTATTGTTCCGACATCCGCTTCGCCAGCAGCGGCACCCAGCCGGTGCCGCGCGCCAGGCCATATTCGGCCGACAGGCTGTCGCCCACCACCAGCACGGTGCGTGCCGCGGAACCTGGCGCCGGGGCGGGAGTCTGAGCGTGAGCGGCCGGCGCGGCAAGGGCGGCGGCCATGGCGGCGGCAATAAACCAACGGAAGAATAAGCGCATGGATAGCAAGGTCTCGATCGAAGTCTCTGGGCTGGGCAAGCAGGTGTCCGACGCGGGCGGCACGCTGTCGATCCTGGAAGGAATCGATTTTACGGTGGCGGCCGGCAGCGCCGTGGCCATCACCGGCAGCTCCGGTTCCGGCAAGTCCACGCTACTGGGACTGATGGCCGGGCTGGACGTTCCCTCGGCGGGCAGCGTGCGGCTGGCCGGACAGGACCTGTTCTCGCTCGATGAAGACGGCCGGGCGCAATTGCGCGCGCGCCACGTGGGCTTCGTGTTCCAGTCGTTCCAGCTGCTGCCCAACCTGACGGCCCTGGAAAACGTCATGCTGCCGCTGGAACTGGCCGGCCAGCCGGCGCGCGAGGCCGCCCAGGCCATGCTGCGGCGGGTGGGGCTGGGCGAGCGGCTGCATCACTATCCGCGCACCCTGTCCGGCGGCGAACAGCAGCGCGTGTCGCTGGCCCGGGCCTTCGTGGTGCAGCCCGACCTGCTGTTCGCCGACGAGCCCACCGGCAGCCTCGACGCGGCCACCGGCGCCACCGTGATGGACCTGATGTTCGACCTGCACCGCGAGCATGGCACCACGCTGGTGCTGGTCACCCACGACCCGCAGCTGGCCGCCCGCTGCGGGCGGCAGCTGGTGCTGGCGGCGGGCCGGCTGGCCGGTTGATCGTTTCACGGGGCCTTGGAAGGTGTCAGGCTCCGCCAGGTGCCTGGCACCGCGGTACGCCGCAGCCATCTCAGCCGTACGGTGTCCGGCAACACCCGCTACGCGGACGTCAGCGGCGCGGCCGTGCGGCTGCGCCGCCATTCGATCAGGCCGATGACGATGCCGCTGCCGCAGATGATGGCGATGCCCAGCCAGGTCAGCGCATCCGGAAAGTGCCCCCACACCAGCCAGCCCACCGCGGTGGCGCTGACGATCTGCAAATACACGAAGGGCGCCAGCGTCGAGGCCGCGGCGTTGCGGTAGGCGCCGATCTGCAGCAGGTGGCCCAGCGCGCCGGACACGCCGGTGGATACCAGCAGCAGCCAGTTGCCGGGGCTTAAATGGGCCAGCACGGGCAGGGCGGGCGGCAGGGTGACCGGCAGAGCCAGAGTCAGGCACAGGGTGCCCACCGCGCCGCTCCAGACCAGCGAGGTGTACGGGTCGTCGCCGGCCACGCGGCGGGTGGCGATGAACTGCGCGGCAAAGCAGCAGGCCGTCAGCAGGCCGAACATCACGCCCAGCGGATGCAGCCCGCCGCCGGGGCGCACAATGATCAGCACGCCGCCGAACGCCACGGCCGCCGCCACCCAGCGCGACGCGCGCGGCGGTTCTTTCAGCACCCAGGGGGCCAGGGCCAGCACGATCAGCGGCGCCAGGAAGTTGATGGCCGTGGCCTCGGCCTGCGGCATATAGCTCAGCGTGGTGAAGAACGCCAGGGTGGCCAGCAGCATCGAGCCGCCGCGCAGCAGCTGCTCGCGCGGGCGCGTGCTGCGCAGCACGGCCAGGCCGCGGCGGGGCAGCACCAGCGCCAGCACCAGCAGCAGGTGCGCCAGGTAGCGCACCCAGCACAGGATCAGCAGCGGCACGCCGGCTTCCATTACCCACTTGCCGCTGGCATCCAGGCACGACAGTGTCCAGGCCGACAGAATCAACAGTACGATGCCGATCAGCGGGCGCGCCGATGGCGGGCGCGCGGCTGCGGCTGGCGGCGAGGCAGCCGGGGCGGACCCGGCGGCGGCCCGGGACATGCGGGTCTCCTTGTCAGGCGGACGACATGCGCGAGCCGGCGCGCGGCCGGCTCGGCGAAACGGGCACATGATACGCTCATCCTCGCCACACGGATGCGGGCCATGATCGATCTACGAAACATCGAAACTTTTTTCTGGGTGTCGACGCTGGGCAGTTTTCGCGCCGCGTCCGAAAAGCTCAACACCACCCAGCCGGCGGTCTCGCAGCGCATCGCCTCGCTCGAGCGCGACCTGGGCGTGCGCCTGTTCGAGCGCGACGCGCGGGGCGTGACGCTGACCGGCAAGGGCCATGAACTGCTGTCGCACGCCGAGCGCATGCTGCAGCTGCGCCGCGACATGCTGCAGGCCGCGCGCGAACAGAATGTGATGCGCGGCCCCCTGCGCATCGGCGTGGCCGAGACCATCGTGCAGACCTGGCTGCCGGCGCTGGTCGAGCACCTGCACGCCGCCTACCCCGCGCTGGTGCTGCAGATCGAAGTCGACACCACGCCGGTGCTGCGCAGCCACCTGACGGCGCGCCAGATCGACCTGGCCTTCCTGATGGGCCCGGTGCTGGAAGCCCGTTTCGAAAATCTTCCTTTGTGCGCCTATCCGCTGGCCTGGGTGGCCAGCCCGCGCCTGGCGCTGGGGCCCGAGCCCCTGACCCTGCAGCGCATCGGCACGCTGCCGGTCATTACCTATCCGTCCAGCAGCAGCCCGTACCTGTTCGTGCGCGACATGCTTACCCGTGCCGGCGTGCAGGCACCGCGCATGTACGGCAGCGCGTCGTTGTCGATGGTGGTGCGCATGACGCTGGACTGCATCGGCACCAGCGTGATCGCGCCCGTGTTCCTCGACAAGGAACTGGCCAGCGGCGAGCTGCGGCTGCTGGATGTGCGGGCCGACCCGCTGCCCGACCTGGCCTTCACCGCCACCTGGGTGCAGGGCCCCGACAGCCATGTGGCGCGCGTCATCGCGCAGCTGGCCCAGCAGGCCGCCGCCGGCCGGCTGGCGCGGCCCTCGGAGGGGGTATAGCCGCGCACGGCGCGCCTCAATGGCGCGCGAAGTACTGGCTGGGCGTCACCCCATGGGCATTGCGGAAACTGCTGATGAAGGCGCTGATGCTTTCATAGCCCACCGCCAGCGCCACTTCAGTGACCGGCTTGCCGGCCGCCAGCCATTCCAGGGCGCGCAGCAGGCGCGCCTGCTGCCGCCATCGGCCCAGCGTGACGCCGGTTTCGGCGCGAAAACGCCGCATCAGGGTGCGCGACGACATGTTTACCCGCCGCGCCCAGGCCTCGATGCCGCGGGCGTCGTCGGGCCGGTCCAGCAGCGAGTCGGCCAGCTCGCGCAGGCGGCGGTCGCGCGGCATGGGCAGCGGCAGGCGCGCCTGGCGGCTCATGCGCAGTTCGGCGATCAGCACCTCGAACAGGCGCAAGGTATGCGCGGCGTCCTGGCCGTCCGGCGGCGTATCGGCCAGCCGGTGCAGCAGGGCCTCGACCAGCGGGCTGGACGGCCAGACGCACGCCCGGGCGGGCAGGCCGCCGCAGGCATCGGCGCGCACGTACAGGAACAGGCCGCGCGCCTGGCCGAACCAGTTGGCCTCGTGCAGCACGCCGGGCGGCATCCAGCCCACGCGTCCGGGCGTCATGGTCAGCACCTCGTCGTTGCAGCGCACCACGCTGACGCCTTCCAGCACGATCAGCAGCATGCCCTGGTCGTGGCAGTGCGGCGGCACGGCAATGCCGCGGTTCTGGCGCGCCCGTTCAACCTGGAACGGCGTCAGCAGGCGGGCCGGATCCACGGCCGGCGGCGCCTGGGCAAGCATGGGGTGGCGGGTCTGGAGCATTGGTTGACGCAATTGCGTTAGTGGCAGCAGATACAAATGTATATCATTCTCAGCCATGATCTGCGGCAATGGCCTTGCTGCGAGCAGGGGCGGGGCGGCATGCGCGCCCGCTTTGCCGGGGCCACGCTTGCGCCGCGGCGACCCCACCAGGGCCGGCCCCGGGGCAACTGCCCGGCCGGCCCGCACGACAGGAGTGTTCGAATGAATCGGGATGCATATGCCTTGCACGACTTGACGCACTTTCCGGTGGTGCTGACCCGGCGCCCCAGCGTGGCCCAGGGCGCCGTACACACCTGGACGCGCGAGATGGAGATGCTGGCCGCCAGCCAGACGCCCTTTGTGCTGGTCGGCACCGACCTGAACGTGGACATGGCGCCCGCCGACCGCCGCGACATGGTGGCATGGCAGGCCTTGAACATGGCCAGGCTGCGGCGCTGCTGCGCCGGGTTCATCTCCATCGTGCCGGACCCGCGCGCGTTCGGCCTGCCGTTCGTGGCGGTGCCCACGCTGGCGCAGGCGCGCGACCGCGCGCGCGAGCTGCTGGCGGCGTTTTCCGGCGGGCAGGGCGCGGCCATGGCGCGCCGGGCCGCCTAGGATTTTCCCTGATGCCTCCAGGCAAACCCGTATATGGCGAAGCGGCGCGGCAACCCGCGCGCTTTTCCGGGCGCGCCCCGCAAAGCCGCGCGATTGCTGCGTTCCACGCCGCCTGGTGCGGCTTGCCGGCCAAGACTTAAAAATAATTTATACCTTGGCATCCGAACTTACGATTGGACAGGGCATCGCCTGCCCGGTGCAATGCGCGGCAAAGAGGGGCCGGACGCGCGAAGCGGCCGGCCTGGCCGATTTGCAGCGCGCCATCGGGTAACGGGGCCCGGCGCGCGACCGAACCCCGCCTGCAAGGAGAATCCTCCCATGAAGAAGCCCTTGATCGTCGCCGCCATCGCATTGCTGGCCACCGCCGCCCACGCGCAGGACCTGCCCAAGACCCACCTGAAGGTGGTGGGCGGGCTGAGCAACCTGACCGCCTACAACGACTACGAAAAGCCGTTCTGGACCAAGACCGTGCCCGAGCTGTCCAAGGGGCAGGTCACCGCCGATATCAAGGGCTTCAACGAAATGGGCCTGAAAGGCCCCGAACTGCTGCGCCTGATGTCGCAGGGCGTGATCGAGTTCGGCACGGCCACGCTGTCGTACTTCGCCAGCGACAACCCCATCAACGAAGCCATCGACCTGGCCGGCCTGGCCCCCGACGTGAAGACGGCGCGCGCGGTCACCCGCGCCTTCGAGCCCGTGTACGCCAAGCTGTACGGCGAGGGCGCCAACGTCAAGCTGCTGGGCATTTCCACCTATCCGGCGCAGGTACTGTTCTGCAACGCCGACATCAAGAGCCTGGCCGACGTCAAGGGCAAGAAGGTGCGCACCAGCAGCCGCACCACGGCCGAATTCGTCGAGGCGCTGGGCGGCTCCAGCGTCACCATGGCGTTCGGCGAAGTCGTGCCCGCCCTGCAGAACAAGGTGGTGGATTGCGCCATCACCGGCTCGCTGTCGGGCTATTCGGCCAAGTGGTATGAAGTGTCCACCCACCTGTACGCCTTGCCCATCAACTGGAACCAGCAGATCCACGCGGTCAACCAGAAGGCCTGGGACAAGCTCGACCCCAAGGTGCGGACGTTCCTGCAGACCAACATCGACAAGATGGTCGACGACATCTGGGACGCCGCCGCGCGCCAGACCCAGGAAGGCTATGACTGCAACACCGGCGCGGCCGCCTGCCCGTACCCGGTCAAGGGCAAGATGGTGCTGGTGCAGCCTACCGATGCCGACCGCCAGCTGCTGAAGAAGGTGCTCAGCGAGTCCGTGCTGCCGAAATGGGCGGCGCGCTGCTCGGCGCAATGCGTCAAGGACTTCAACGCGACCATCGGCAAAGAACTCGACCTGGTGGCCAAGAAGTAATCCGCCGCACATCATCTGGCGGCCGGCTGCGCGCCGCGCCCGGGGGCGACCCTGGCGCGGGCCGCGCGCGGCCGCGGAGGCAGAGTCATGACCCGACCTGAACAATTCCGGACCCTCGGCGCGCTGCTGCGCCGGGCCGAGTCCTGCTCGCGCGTGGCCGTCTGGGTGGGCGGCGCGCTGACCCTGGCCAGCGTGCTGCTGATTTCGTTTGATGTGCTGGCGCGCAAGTTCTTCGGCTTTACCACCGGCGGGGCCGATGAGCTGTCGAGCTACGCCTTCGCCATCAGCACCTCGTGGGCCCTGGCGTTCGCCACGCTGCAGCGCGCCAACGTGCGCGTCGACGTGTTGTACCAGTACCTGCCGGTGCGCCTGTCGGCGCTGCTGGACTGGATATCGCTGGTGGCGCTGGGCGTTTTCATGGTCTACCTGACCTACTACGCCATGGACATGGCGCAGACTTCCTGGATGCGCAATTCGGCGGCCAACACGCCGCTGGCCACGCCGCTGTGGATTCCGCAAGGGCTGTGGATGCTGGGCCTGCTGTGGATGTGCATCACCGTGGCCCTGATGCTGGTGCGCGCCTCGCTGGCGCTGGCCACCGGCGACCTGGATCTGGTCAAGCAGATCTGCGGCGTGCGCTCGGCCCAGGAAGAAGCCGATGAAGAAGCCGCCGCCGGCGAGCGCATGGTGAAAGGGGGCGCCGCATGATCGCCACCGCCCTGACCCTGCTGCTGGTCCTGATCGGCATCTCCATTCCCGTGGGCGCGGCCCTGGGCGTGCTGGGCCTGATCCTGGACCCGCTGTATTCCATGCTGCCGCTGACGCGCGCCATCGGCGAAATATCCTGGAGCGCCAATAACGAGTTCCTGCTGGTGGCGATTCCGCTGTTCATCATGCTGGGCGAGGTGCTGCTGCGGTCGGGCTTTGCCGAGCGCATGTACGGCGCCATGAGCCTGTGGCTGTCGTGGCTGCCCGGCGGACTGATGCATGCCAACATCGGCGCCTCGACCCTGTTCTCGGCCACGTCCGGCTCCAGCGTGGCCACCGCGGCCACGGTGGGCACGGTGGCTCTGCCGCAGATCAAGCGCTACGGCTATAACGAGCCGCTGTTCCTGGGCAGCCTGGCCGCCGGCGGCACGCTGGGCATCCTGATTCCGCCGTCGATCAACCTGGTGATCTACGGCGTGCTGACCAACTCGTCGGTGCCCAAGCTGTACCTGGCCGGCATTCTGCCCGGCTTCGGGCTGGCGGCGCTGTTCATGCTGATGGTGGTGCTGGCCTGCGTGATCAAGCCGCAATGGGGCGGCCGCAAGATCAGCGCCACGCTGGCGCAGCGCCTGGCCAGCCTGGTGCACCTGGCGCCGCCGCTGGGCATTTTCTTCCTGGTGGTGGGTTCGATCTATGCCGGCCTGGCCACGCCCACCGAAGCGGCCGCGCTGGGCGTGCTGGGCGCGCTGGTCCTGGCGGCCTGCTTCGGCCGCCTGACTCTGGCCATGCTGCGCGAAGCCATCGAAGGCACCATGCGCTCCACCGCCATGATCATGCTGATCGTGGTCGCCGCCAGCTTCCTGAACTTCGTGCTGTCGGCCACCGGCCTGACCGACGCGCTGACCCAGGCGATCACCGGCCTGGGCCTGTCACCGGGCTGGATGCTGCTGATCGTGGTGCTGTTCTACCTGGTGCTGGGCTGCTTCATGGAAACGCTGTCGATGATGATCACCACCATACCTATCGTGGCGCCCATCATGATCGCGCTGGGCTACGACCCGATCTGGCTGGGCATTGTCATCATCGTGCTGGTCGAGGCCGCGCTGATCACGCCGCCGGTGGGCCTGAACCTGTTCGTGGTGCAGAGCCTGCGCAAGAGCGGCAGCATGGGCGCCGTCATCGTGGGCAGCCTGCCGTTCGTGCTGGCTATGTTCGTGATGCTGGCGCTGCTGGCGTTTTTCCCCGGCCTGGCCTTGTGGCTGCCGCGCGTGTTCGGCTGACGCGCGGGCCGTTTCCTTTTATCGAGTTTCACGCAGGAATCATCATGAAAGCTGTATTCCAAGTCGAGTCCGACGGCGCCGTCCGCAGCCTGGAAACCGACATCCGCAACCTGGTGGTGGCAGGCTGGGCCGGGCGCGATCGCGCCGCCATCGAGCACCACATCGAAGAGCTGGCCGCCATCGGCGTGCCGCGCCCCAGCAGCGTGCCGCTGTACTACCGCATCGCCGACAACCAGCTGACCCAGGCCGCGCGCATCCAGGCGGTGGGCGACGCCTCGTCGGGCGAAATCGAGACCTTCGTGTTCGCGGTGGGCGGCGAGCTGTATGTCAGCATCGCGTCCGACCACACCGACCGCAAGCTGGAATCGCACAGCGTGGCGCTGTCCAAGCAAGTGTGCGCCAAGCCGGTCGGCACCGCCGCCTGGCGGCTGGCGGACGTGGCCGGCTACTGGGATGAACTGGAAGTGCGCGCGTACATTGTCGAGAACGGCGCCCAGGTGCTGTACCAAGAGGGCACGCTGGCGTCGCTGCGCACGCCCGCCGAGCTCATCGCCGGCTACACCCAGGGCGGGACGCTGCCCGACGGCACCGGCATGACCTGCGGCACCGTGGCGGCCATCGGCGGCATCCGGCCGTCGGCCACCTTCATCATGGAGCTTTCCGACCCGCGCCGCCAGCGCGTGCTGCGCCACCGCTATGATGTCGAGGTCTTGCCCGAAGTGGCCTGAGCTCCGCCGCGCCACTTGCGATATCCACCGACTTGCACGCCGCCCCGCGGCACGAGGACTTCATGCTTGCCACCTTGAACGACACCGCCGCCGCCTTGCAGCAAGGCAGCACCAGTTCGGTTGAACTGACCGAGGCCGCGCTGGCCCGCGCCCAGGATCCGGCCGGAGAGGGCGCGCGCGTATTCACGCGCGTGTACGCCGAGCAGGCCCGCGCGGCCGCGCGGGCTTCCGACACCCTGCGCGCGGCCGGGCTGGCGCGCTCGCCCGTCGACGGCCTGCCCATCTCCATCAAAGACTTGTTCGACGTGGCCGGCGAAACCACGCTGGCCGGGTCGGTGGCGCGGCGGGGCGAGCCGGCGGCCGACGAGCACGCGGTGGTGGTGCAGCGCCTGCTGGCGGCGGGCGCCGTCATCATCGGCCGCACCAACATGGTGGAGTTCGCCTACTCGGGCCTGGGCATCAACCCGCATTACGGCACGCCGCTCAATCCCTGGGACCGCGCCAGCGGCCGCATTCCCGGCGGTTCGTCGTCGGGCGCGGCGGTATCGGTCAGCGACGGCATGGCGCTGGGCGCCATCGGCTCGGACACCGGCGGTTCGGTGCGCATCCCGGCGGCGCTGTGCGGCCTGGCCGGCTTCAAGCCCAGCGCCTGGCGCGTATCCATGGCCGGGGTGCTGCCGCTGTCGACCAGCCTGGACTCGATCGGCCCGCTGGCGCCCACGGTGCGCTGCTGCGCCACGCTGGACGCCGTCCTGGCCGGCGAGGATGTATCCGAATGGCAGCCGGCCATGCTTGGCGGCCTGCGCCTGGCCGTGCCCACGACCCTGGCGCTGGACGGCATGGACGCGCACGTGTCGCAGGCCTTCGCCGCCGCGCTGTCGCGCCTGTCGGCCGCCGGCGCGCGCATCGAAGAAATCGAAGCGCCCGAATTCGCGCAGCTGGCCGCTATCAATGCCCAGGGCGGCTTTACCGCGTCCGAGGCCTGGGCCTGGCATCGCGACCTGATCGCCCGCAAGGCCGACCGCTACGATCCGCGCGTGGTGTCGCGCATCCGCCGTGGGGCCGACATGTCGGCCGCCGATTACCTGGACCTGCTCGACGCGCGCGAAGCCTGGGTGGCGGCGGTGGAGCACCGCATTGCCGGCTACGACGCGCTGCTGCTGCCCACCGTGCCGGTGGCCGCGCCCACCGTGGCCGAACTCACGGCCAGCGACGAAGCCTATTACGCGGCCAACGGCCTGATCCTGCGCAATCCCACGCTGATCAACTTCCTGGACGGCTGCGCCGCGTCGGTGCCGTGCCACCCGCCCGGCACGGCGCCCGCCGGCCTGATGGTGGCCGGCGCCAACGGCGCCGACCGCCGCATCCTGTCGATCAGCATGGCCATCGAAGACCTGCTGCAATCATGACGCATTCTCCTCAGCCCGGCGCGGCCCACCGGGCGCGGCTCGAGGCGCGCGCCGGCCGGCTGGCCGGCCCCACGGCCAACGTGGCGCCCGGCCACGTGCAGGCCAACCTGGCGATCCTGCCGGCCGACGTGGCCGGCGACTTCCTGCGCTTCTGCCAGCGCAACCCCAAGCCGTGTCCGCTGCTGGCGGTGTCCGAGCCGGGCGACCCCGCGCTGCCCGGCCTGGGCCGCGACATCGACGTGCGCAGCGACATTCCGCGCTACCGTGTATGGCTCGACGGCCAGCTGGCGGGCGAGCCCACCGACGTGCGCGACCTGTGGCGCGACGATCTGGTGGCATTCCTGATCGGCTGCTCGTTTTCGTTTGAAGAGGCCATGCTCGACAACGGCCTGCCGGTGCGCCATATCGAACAGGGCTGCAATGTGCCCATGTACCGCACCTCGATCCCCACCGAGCCGGCCGGGCCGTTCCAGGGGCCGCTGGTGGTGTCGATGCGGCCGCTGAAAGCCGCCGATGCCATCCGCGCCATCCAGGTCACTTCGCGGTTTCCGTCGGTGCACGGCGCGCCGGTGCATCTGGGAGATCCGGCCCAGATCGGCATTGCCGACATCAACCGTCCGGACTACGGCGACCCGGTCGAGATCCGGCCGGGCGAGATCCCCGTGTTCTGGGCCTGCGGCGTCACGCCGCAATCGGTGGTGGCGGCCGTGCGGCCGAAGTTCTGCATCACGCACGCGCCGGGCCACATGCTGGTGACGGATTTGCTCAACAGCCGGATGGCGGTGCTGTAGAAAGTCGGATGTTCGGGTGTCGGGCTCCCGCAGGGTGCCTGACACCGGTCGGCTGTCTCGGCCGTACGGTGTCTGACACCCCGCGGGTGTCAGACACCTGGCCTTTAGTCAGGCACCTGGTACTTCGTCAGGCACCCGGCTCGCCCGGTCAGAAGATGTGCCGGAAGCCCACGGCTGCGCCGACCTGGTTGCTGCCGCCGTCGATCTCGTCGCTGGCGGCGTCCTTGACCTTGTTGTAGTCGACCGTGGCATACACCTGCGAACGCTTGGACAGGGCGTATTCGGCCACCGCCACCAGGGCGTAGCGCTTGCCTTTGTCGCCGGATTCGACCACGTTCTTGCTGCGGTCGTAGTAGGCGGCGCCGGTAATGGCCCAGCGCGGCGTGGCCTGCCAGGTTACGCCGGCGAAGTAGCCGTCGTCTTTGCGGTCCAGGCCCGGCATGGGCGTGCCGCCCATCACGGCGTTCACGAAACCGGTTTCGTCGCGGCCGTTGAAGTAGCCGGCGAACAGCTTGGCGGCCTCGAACTGGTACGAGGCGTTCAGGTTCCAGACGCGCTGGCGGTCGTCGGAATTGGTGTCCGAGTATGTTTGCTGGTAGGCGCCGCCCACCGCGAACTGGCCGAAGGCATAGCGCAGCGACGCGCCGTACTGTGAACCCACTTTGTGGTCGTCGTAGTCTTCGCCGTTGGCATACGACAGCACCAGCGCCAGCCCGCCCAGCGTGTTGGAATAGGTGAACATGTTGCCGGTGCGCACGCGCGACATGGCGGCCGGCAGCCAGGCGTTCTGGTCGTAGTTGCCGACGGTCAGCGGGTCGAAATGGTCGGCCAGCAGGTTGAACATGGGCGTGTTCTGCAGGCCCAGGGTCAGGGTGCCGATGGCGCCGCCGTCCAGGCCCAGGTAGGCCAGCCGGCTGAAGGTCTTGTCGGGGTCGGACCCGTTGCCGTTCTGCATGTTGAAGCCGTTTTCCAGGCGGAAGAAGGCCTTCATGCCGTCGCCCAGGTCTTCGGTGCCGCGCAGGCCCCAGCGGCTGTTGGAAATGGCGCCGTTGGCCAGGCCGAAGCGGCTGCCGTCGTCCTGGCTGCTGCGGCTGAGATAGCGCATGCTGATGTCGGCAATGCCGTACAGCGTGACGCTGGTTTCGGCCGCGGCGGTGCCCGCGGCCAGCCCGCTCAGGGCCAGCAGCGCGATGGCGGTTTTCTTCATGGTGTTTCCTCCCGTACAACTTCTACTTTGCCCGGTTCGTGGCCGGTGCAGGGTGCCGGTGGCGCGGCAGCGGATGATTGCCGCGCTGTCGGCTGATAATGCGCCGGCTCCGCTGGGCGGGGCCGGCGCGCCTACTTTTTACATGCGCATGTGCTGGGGCAGCCATGTGGCGATGCCGGGCAGCATGTACAGCAGCAGCACCGCCACGATCATCAGGAAGAACATCGGCAGCGACGCCCGGGCAATATACGGCAATTCGCGCCCGGTCATGCCTGACAGGACGAACAGGTTGAATCCCACCGGCGGCGTGATCTGGGCCATTTCCACCACGAACACCACGAAGATGCCGAACCAGATCAGGTCGATGCCGGCCGCCTGCACCGTGGGCAGCAGCACGCCCATGGTCAGCACCACGATGGAGATGCCGTCCAGGAAGCAGCCCAGCACGACGAAGAACGCCATCAGGGCGATGACCAGCCAGAACTGCGACAGCCCCAGGCCGCCGATCCATTCGGCCAGCGCGCGCGGCAGGCCGATATAGCCCATCGACAGCGTCAGGAACTGCGCGCCGGCCAGGATCAGCGCGATCATGCAATACAGGCGGGTGGCGCCCATCAGCGATTGCGTGAAAGTCTTCAGCGACAGCGAGCCCTGCAGGGCCGACAGGATCAGCGCGCCCACCACGCCGATGGCGGCGGCCTCGGTGGCCGTGGCGATGCCGGCATAGATGGAGCCCAGCACCGCCGCGATCAGCAGCAGCACGGGAATCAGGTGGCGCGACTGGTACAGCTTCTGGCCCAGCGTCATGTGCTGGTCGGCGGCCGGTATGCGGCCCGGGTTGCGCAGCGCCCACCAGGCGATGTAGCCCATGAACAGCGCGGCCAGCAGGATGCCGGGCACGATGCCGGCGATGAACAGGCGCGCGATCGAGACGTCGGCCGCCACGCCGTACACGATCATGATGATCGACGGCGGAATCAGCAGTCCCAGCGTGCCGGCGCCCGACAGCGTGCCCAGCACCTTGTCTTCGGGGTAGCCGCGCCGCTTGAGTTCCGGGATGGTCATCTTGCCCACGGTGGCGCAGGTGGCCGCCGACGAGCCCGATACCGCCGCGAAGATGGCGCAGCCGATCACGTTGGTGTGCAGCAGCCGGCCGGGCAGGCGGTTCAGCCAGGGCGCCAGGCCCTTGAACAGGTCTTCGGACAGGCGGGTGCGGAACAGGATCTCGCCCATCCACAGGAACAGGGGCAGGGCGGTCAGCGTCCAGCTGGACGCCGCGCCCCAGATGGTGACGGCCATGGCGTCGCCGGCCGGGCGGCTGGAGAAAATCTCCATGCCGATCCAGGCGGTGCCGGCCAGGGTCAGGCCGACCCACACGCCGCAACCCAGCAGCGCGAAGATCGAGACGATCAGCAGGGTAATGACCAGGACTTCATTCATGGGTTTGCTGCGAAGAGGGTGCGGGCAGGCCGCGCAGGCGGCGCACCAGTTCATCGACCACGGACACCAGGAACAGCACGGTGCCCACCGCCATGGCGATCTGGGGAATCCAGAGCGGCGTGGCGTCGTTGGCGGTGGAAATATCGTTGTACATCCGCGAATCGTGCACCAGCTTGATGCTGAAATACGCGAAGGCCGCGGCCAGCACCGCGCCCACCGCCAGCGCGAAGATGTCGAGCCGCCGGCCGCCGCGCGCGGCCAGCGAATTCAGCAGCAGCGTGACGCGGATGTGCTCGCCGTGCTTGAAGGTAGTGGCCAGGGCCAGGAACCCGGCCGCGGCCATGAAATAACCGGCGTAGGCATCGGTGCCGGGAATGTTCCAGCCCATCTGGCGGGCGATGATGGCGGCCAGCACCGAGGCCAGCACGCCGATCATGCACAGGCCGGCCAGCAGGCCGGCCGCGCCGTACAAAGTATCGAGAAAACGGCGCATGCGGGCCTACATCTTGCGATAGGCTTCGACCATGGCCTTGCCGTCGGCGCCGGAACGCTCCAGCCAGTCGTTGATCATGCGCTCGCCCACCTTGGTCAGGCCGGATTGCAGTTCGGGCGTGGGGGTGATGATTTCCAGGCCGTTCTTGGTCAGCTCTTGCTGGTACCACTTGTTCTTTTCTTCCGACAGCTTCCAGCCGCGCTCTTCGGCCTGGGCGCCGGCCTTCTTCAGGGCCGCCTGGGTGGCGGCATCCAGGGCGTCATAGGCTTTCTTGTTGACGATGACGGCGTTCTTGGGCAGCCAGGCCTGGGTGTCGTACCACTTCTTGATGTATTCGTAGGTCTTGGTGTCGTAGCCGGTGGACGCCGACGACATGTACGAATCGATCACGCCGGTGGCCATGGCCTGGGCCAGTTCCGCCTGCTGCACGGTCACCGGCTGCGCGCCGACCAGTTCGGCGATCTTGGCCGTGACCGGGCTGTAGGCGCGCCATTTCAGGCCCTTCAGGTCTTCGACTTTCTTCAGGTCTTTGTTGGCGAAAATGCCCTGCGGCGGCCAGGCCACCGCGTACAGCAGCATCATGCCCTGCGAGGCCAGTTTCTTTTCCAGGTAGGGCTTCTGGGCCTGGTACAGCTTGAACGAGGCGGGGTAGCCGGTGGCCAGGAAGGGCAGGCCGTCCAGCGCGTACACCGGGTCTTCGTTGGCGTAATTGGTGAGCAGGATCTCGCCGATCTGGGCCTGGTTGCCCTGCACGGCGCGCTTGATCTCGGGCGCCTTGTACAGCGACGCATTGTTGTGCAGCGTGATCTTCAGCTTGCCGCCGGACAGGCTTTCGACATCTTTGATGAACGTGTTCAGGTTCTCGACATGGAAATTGCTGGCGGGGTAGGCACTGGGCAGGTCCCAGGTGGTCTGGGCGGCGGCGCCGGCGCTGAAGGCCAGCACGAAGCTGCCGGCCAGCAGGGAAAGTTTCTTGTTCATGGGAGATCCTTCGTAGGCAGTCATGGACGGATGGCCTTGGGGGCATCGCGGGTACGCCGCGGCGCACCCGCCGCGGCTGTCACAAACCGTGCAATTCTAAGACGCAAGACCCCCCGGCAGGCCCCCGAAAGGGCTGCGTAGGGGTAATTCCTAGGGTGGTTTTGCAACCGTGGCCGTGACCGCTTATTGCATGGCCGCCGGCAGCAGGGTCACGATGCCCGGGAACAGGGTGATCAGCGCGGTGGCCAGCACCAGCAGCAGGAAAAACGGGAACGCCATGCGCACCAGTTCGAACAGGTTGCGCCCCGTGATGCCTTGCAGCACGAACAGGTTGAACCCCACCGGCGGCGTGATCTGGGCCATTTCCACCACCAGGATCAGGTAGATGCCGAACCACAGCGGGTCGATGCCGGCCGCCTGCACGGCGGGCATCAGCACCGCGGCGGTCAGCACCACGATGGATATCCCGTCCAGGAACATGCCCAGCAGAACGAAGAACAGCGTCAGCACGGCGATCAGCCCGAACTGGCTGAGCCCCAGCGACGAGATCCAGGCCGCCAGGTTGGCCGGCAGGCCGGTAAAGCTCATGGCGCTGGTCAGGTACGCCGCGCCCAGCAGGATGAACGAGATCATGCATGAGGTGCGGACCGCGCCCATCAGGCTGTCGATGAACGACGCCCGGGTCAGCGACTTGCCGGCCGCGGCGATCAGCAGCGCGCCGATAACCCCGATGGTGGCCGCCTCGGTGGCAGTGGCGATGCCCGCGTAGATCGAGCCGATGACGCCCGCGATCAGCAGCGACACCGGCGCCAGCAGCCGCAGCCGCGCCAGCATGGCCTTCAGCGGCACGGCCGGCTCGCGCGGCGGCACCTTGTCGGGATGGCGCAGCGACCACAGGCCGATGTAGCCCGAGAACAGCAGCATCAGCATCAGGCCCGGCAGCACGCCGCCGATGAAGAGCTTGATCAGCGATACCTGCGCGGCCACGCCGTAGACGATCATCACGATCGAGGGCGGAATCAGCAGGCCCAGCGTGCCGGCCCCGGCCAGCGAGCCGATCGCGATGCCGTCGTCGTAGCCGCGCGCTTTCAGTTCCGGCAGCGAGATGCGGCCGATGGTGGCCGCGGTGGCCGCCGACGAGCCGCTGACGGCGGCGAAGATGCCGCAGCCCAGCACGTTGACGTGCACCAGCCGGCCCGGCAGCCGCCGCACCCATGGCCCCAGGCCGGTGAACATGTCTTCGGCCAGGCGCGTGCGGTACAGGATCTCGCCCATCCAGATGAACAGCGGCAGTGCCGTCAGCGCCCAGCTGGCCGAGGCGTCCCACGCCTTGGTGGCGAAGATGATGCCGGCCGGCGCGTCGGTGTACAGGGCCAGGCCGATCAGGCCGCAGGCCACCAGCGCCAGCGACACCCACACGCCGCATGCCAGCAGGGCCAGCAGGCTGCAGATGATGACCAGGGATTGAGTCAGGTCACCCATGGGCCGTCTCCTCGGGTTGGCCGCCGCGCAGCACGATGCCCAGCCGGCGCAGCAGCATGGCCGCCAACAGCGCTAGCCCGATGGGCATGCAGATCTGCGGAATCCACAGCGGCACGGCCAGCATGCCCTGGGCCACTTCGCCGTAGGCGTACGATTCGTACACGAACTGCGCGGCCTGCCACGCCGCCCATGCGGCCAGGCCGGTGCCGATCAGCGTCGCCAGCACCTCGTAGCCGCGCTGGCTGCGCGCCGGCAGCACATGCAGCAGCAGCGTCACGCGGATATGGTCGCCGCGCAGCATGGCGTAGGGCAGGGCCAGGAAAATCGACGCGGCCATCGACCACGCGGCGAAGTCGTCCGAGGCCGGGATCTGCACCCCGGCCAGGCGCCCGGCGATCTGGGCGGCGATGATCACCCCGATCAGGGCCAGGAACAACGCCGCCAGCGCGCCGCTGGCGATGGCCAGCCGCTCGAACAGGGGGACTGGGGATCTGGACATGGCGGTTTCCGCTTACCGGCGGTAGGCGTCCAGCACTTGCTTGCCGTCGGCGCCGGCCTTGGCCTGCCATTCCTTGACCATGGTTTCGCCCACGGCCTTCAGTTCCCTGGCGAGCTCGGGCGGCAGCGGTTCGACGGCCATGCCATGACTGGCCAGCGTCTGCGTCAGTTCGTCGGTCTTGGCGCGGGCGGTCTTCCAGCCGCGCGCCTCGGCCCGGGCGCCGGCTTCCAGCACGGCTTTCTGCGCCGCCTCGGGCAGGCGCTTGAAGGCGCGCTTGTTGGCAATGACGAAGCTCTGCGGAATGAACGCCTGCGCGTCGTAGTAATACTTGACGTAGTCCCAGGCCTGCGTGTCCACGCCGGTGGCCGGCGAGGTCAGCATGGCGTCGATGACGCCGGTCGAGAACGCCTGCGGCACTTCCGGCGTCTGCACGGTGGTGGGCACGGCGCCCATCAGCGAAGCCATGCGGCTGGTCGAGGCGCTGTAGGCGCGAAAGCGCGTGCCGGCCAGGTCGGCCAGGCGCGCGACCGGCTTCTTGGTGTAGATGCCTTGCGGGGGCCACGGCGAACCGTAGATCAGCACGACGCCCTGTTTGTCCAGGCGCTGGGCCAAGAGCGGCCGGGTGGCTTTCCACAGCTTCTCGGATTCGTCGAACGACGAGGCCAGGAACGGCACGCTGTCGATTTCGAACATGGGGTCTTCGTTGCCCATGGCCGATACCAGTACTTCGCCGATCTGCACCACGCCTTGCTGCACGCCGCGCTTGACTTCAGGCCGCTTGAGCAGCGTGCTGTTGGACGTGACGTTGATCTGCAGCGCGCCCTGGGTGGCGGCCTTGACGTCGTCGGCGAACTGGCGCACGTTCTGCGTCAGGTAGTTGGCATCGGGCTGTTCGGCCGTCATGGTCCAGGTGGTGGCGGCGTGGGCGCCGCCGACGGCCAGCGTCGCGGCCAGGCACAGTAAGGTCTTCTTCATGGGGTTTCCTCTTGTTGTCTTCTTGGGGGGATAGGGTCAGCGCGCGGGGCGCAGGTCATCCGAGCGCAGGTCCCACAGCAAGTGGAACGTGCGCGCCTGCTCGCTGGGCAATTCCAGCTGGTCGGCCATCAGGCGCACCGCGGCGGCCGCGGCCGGCTCGGTGGTGGCATCCACCAGCAGCACCGGCTCCAGCGTGCGCGTGGCCGGGTCTTCGGAAGGCAGGGGGGTCGACAAGTCCGGATCGGGCGTCAGCACGCGCAGCGCCAGCACGCCGTCGATGTCCAGCGCCGATTCGGCCAGCGCCGCCGCGCGCGCGGCGGCTTCCACGCTGCCCAGCGGCAGCAGGCCCAGCGATGCGCCGGTGCCGGCGCCGGCCAGCGGCGATACCACGCTGACGCGGCGGTTGGTGTTGCGCATGCGCGCGAAGTTGGTCAGCGACCAGGGTGTCTGGTGCTCGAAGGCCTGCCGGTACGCCGGGCTGCCGAATACATGCAGCGATTCCGTGCGGTACAGCGCCAGGTAGCGGCGCTCGCCGTGCGGCGCGCGATAGCGGCGCGCCCAGTGGAAGCCGTCGATGCCGGCACGCTCGGCCATGTGCTCGCGGTCGTACCACTGGTTGAAGTCGTCTTCGTGCGCCGGGTCGATGTCCGTCCAGATGAACAGTTCGCCCATGGCGTCGCGGTCTTGTCGAATCGGGGCTGCCACGTGTTTCTCCATCGCGCGGCCGCACAGCCGGCCGCTACGCGAAGCATTCTGTGCAGCGGGGGCGGCAGCGACAAACGGTTTATTCCGGTGCCGCCGATAAAGAAAAACTTATCGCTGCGGCGCGCCGCGCCAGCGCGGCCTGTACATGGCGTGCGCGCGCGGCCGCCGCCGGGAAAACCCCGATGCGCCGGTTACAGCGCCAGCACGCCGCTATCCAGCGGCGGCAGGGCGTCGTCGTTGTGCTGGGCGTAATGCCGCATCTGTTCCAGGGCCAGGCGCACCACGGCTTCGGCCAGCCCCGCCACCGG
Organism: Bordetella petrii; assembly: GCF_017356245.1. Classification (NCBI taxonomy): domain Bacteria; kingdom Pseudomonadati; phylum Pseudomonadota; class Betaproteobacteria; order Burkholderiales; family Alcaligenaceae; genus Bordetella; species Bordetella petrii. Next base: position 776,907 of record NZ_JAFMZZ010000001.1, on the reverse strand, counting down.
ATCGGGCCGCCAGCTGGCCACCAGCCGCAGATGCGGCAATTGCTGCGGGCATTGCACCAGCTCATAGCGTCCGGCCTGCAGGCCGGGCCGTACCGCCGCCACGGGCAGCGTGGCCACGCCCAGGCCGGCTTCGATGAATTGCGTGCAGGCGGCGATGGACGACACGAAATGGATGTGCCCAGGCTGCACGCCGGCCGCATCGAGCACATCGAGCAGCTGCAGGTGCGGCTGCGAATGGCGCGGAAACGTCACCAGCGGCTGCGCGGCCAGCTCCGCCACCGTGGCGCAGGCCGGCAGCCCGCTGCCCGCGCTGCGCACCCAGCCCATTTTCAGCATGCCCATGTCGCGGTTGCGTACCCCGTCGCCCACCACCGGGTCGGTCTGCAGGGCCACGTCCAGGTTGCCGTGCTTGAGCAAGTCCTGCAGGCGCCGCGTCGATTCTGCCGTCAGCTCGATTTCCAGCTCGGGATAGGTGTCGTGCAATTGCCGGATCAGGGGCGTGAACCAGGTGTGCACAATGGACTCGACCACGCCCAGCCGCACCGTGCCGCGCAGCCGCGGCGGCCCGGCCAGGGCTTCGCGCATGGCCTGGTCGGTGTCCAGCATGCGCTGCGCATAGTCCAGCAGCGTGCTGCCCGCCTGGGTCAGGCGGGTGTCGCGGCTGCCGCGTTCGAACAACTGCTGGCCCAGGTCGTTTTCCAGGGCGGCGATGCGGCCCGAGATGGCCGCCTGGGTCAGGTTCAGCTTGCCGGCCGCGGCCTTGAAGCTGCGCAGCCGCGCTACCCAGATGAAGGTTTCCAGAAAGCGGATATTCACGGAAGACGCCCCTGTAAGAACCTGCCGCGCAGCGACGCGGGGCCGGTTGGATTAATTTTTTGTTGATGAAATATAGATAAATTATTAGTATTTCGTCCACATCGATTTTACGGAGCGTTCCGTGAACCCTCATCTCATCGCCTCGTCGGCGCATCTGGCCAGCAGCCGCGCGCCGGATCTTTCCGAAGTGGAGTTCGGCCTGATGATCGCCGGCCATGCGTTCGACCGCTGGACCGTGCGCTGCATGGCGGCTGCCGGGCTGCCCGATCTGACGGCCACCGATGTCATGGTGCTGCACCACGTCTATCACCGCCAGCGCAGCAAAAAGCTGGCCGACATCTGCTTCACGCTGAATGTCGAAGACACGCACATCGTCAATTACTCGCTGAAGAAGCTCGAGCGCCTGGGCGTGGTGGGCGGCGAACGCAGCGGTAAAGAGGTGTTCTACAGCGTGACCGGCGAGGGCGCCGCGTTTATCAAGCGCTATACCGAAATCCGCGAGCAGTGCCTGATCGACGGCCTGGAAGCCGGCGCCGGCGCGGGCGTGGAATTCAACCGGCAGCTGGCCAAGGCCTTGCGCGCGCTGTCCGGCCTGTACGACCAGGCGGCCCGCGCGGCCACCTCGCTATAACCCGTTTCGGCCGGCGGCGGGCCGCAAGCCCGGCCCGCCGCGCCATTCCTTCTACTTGTCGAGGACACTATGAAGTGGCAATTCTGGATTGACCGTGGGGGCACGTTCACCGATATCGTGGCGCGCCGCCCCGATGGCAGCACGGCCACCGCCAAGCTGCTGTCGGAAAACCCCGAGCAGTACCGCGATGCGGCCGTCGCCGGCATCCGCCAGCTGCTGGGCCTGGCCGCGGGCGAACCGGTGCCGGCCGAACGGGTGGAGTGCGTAAAGATGGGCACCACCGTGGCCACCAACGCCCTGCTCGAGCGCAAGGGCGAACGCACCTTGCTGGTAACCACGCGGGGTTTCCGCGACGGCCTGCGCATTGCCTACCAGAACCGGCCGCGCCTGTTCGACCGCAACGTGACGCTGCCCGAGATGCTGTACGAATCGGTCGTGGAAGCCGACGAACGGGTCGATGCCGGCGGCGCCGTGGTGCGTGCGCTCGACGAAAACAGCCTGCGCCAGCATCTGCAGCAGGCGTACGACAGCGGCATCCGGGCCGTGGCCGTGGTTTTCATGCACGCCTGGCACGCGCCCGCGCATGAGCAGCGCGCCGCCGCGCTGGCGCGTGAAATCGGCTTCACGCAGGTGTCGGCCTCGCACGAGGTCAGCCCGCTGATCAAGTTCGTCTCGCGCGGCGACACCACGGTGGTCGATGCGTATCTGTCGCCCATCCTGATGCGCTATGTCGACCAGGTTGCGTCCGAACTGCCCGGCATCCGCCTGATGTTCATGCAGTCCAGCGGCGGCCTGACCGACGCGCACCGCTTCCGCGGCAAGGACGCCATCCTGTCCGGCCCGGCCGGCGGCATTGTCGGCATGGCGCGCACCAGCGAGCTGGCCGGCCTGCCGCGCATCATCGGTTTCGACATGGGCGGCACGTCTACCGACGTGTCGCACTATGCGGGCGAATTCGAACGCGAGTTCGAGACCCTGGTGGCCGGCGTGCGCATGCGCGCGCCCATGATGAGCATCCATACCGTGGCCGCCGGCGGCGGGTCGATCCTGCATTTCGACGGCGCGCGCCTGCGCGTGGGGCCCGATTCGGCCGGCGCCAACCCGGGGCCGGCCTGCTACCGGCGCGGCGGCCCGCTGGCCGTGACGGACTGCAATGTGCTGCTGGGCAAAATCCAGCCCGATTTCTTCCCGCGTGTGTTCGGCCCGGCGGCCGACCAGCCGCTGGACCGCGACGCGGTGCGGCAGCGTTTCGAAGCCATGGCCGCCGAGGTGCGCGCGGCCACCGGCCGCGACATGGCCCCCGAACAGCTGGCCGAGGGCTTTCTGGAAATCGCCGTGGGTAACATGGCCGAGGCCATCAAGCGCATCTCGGTGCAGCGCGGCCACGACGTCACCGAATACGCCCTGACGGTGTTCGGCGGCGCCGGCGGGCAGCATGCCTGCCTGGTGGCCGATGCGCTGGGCATGACGACGGTGTTCGCCCATCCGCTGGGCGGGGTGCTGTCGGCCTATGGCATGGGCCTGGCCGACCAGACCGACATGCGGCAGAAAACCGTGGAAAAAGTGCTGGACGCGGCGCTGATGCCCGAATTGCAGTCCGAGCTGGATGAACTGGCCGGGCAGGCCGAAGGCGAACTGCGCCGCCAGCATGTGCCGGCCGAGCTGATCCAGGTGCAGCGCCGCCTGCACCTGAAATACCGCGGCACCGACACCGCGCTGGAAGTGGCTTACGGCGAACTGGCCCAGGTGCGGCAGGACTTCGAAGCCGCCTACCGGCAGCGCTATTCGTTCCTGATGCCCGGCCGCGAACTGGTGGTGGAAACCATTTCGGTCGAGGCCACCGGCGGCGGCGAGCCCGCCACCGAGGCGCCGGCCAGGCGCAGCCGCGCCGGCGCGCCGCCGGTGCGCCGGACCGTCAAGATGTACGGGCAGGGCGCCTGGCGCGACGCGCCGCTGTACGTGCGCGGCGACCTGGTGCCGGGCGACGTGCTGGCCGGGCCCGCCATCATTTCCGAGCCCAACCAGACCACCGTGGTCGAGGCGGGCTGGCAGGCCGAACTGACGCCGCTGGACCACATCCTGCTCAAGCGCGTCGAGGCCCGGCCCGAACGCCGCGCGATCGGCACGCAGGCCGATCCGGTCATGCTGGAAGTATTCAATAACCTGTTCATGTCCATCGCCGAGCAGATGGGCTACCGGCTGCAGAACACGGCTTACTCGGTCAACATCAAAGAGCGCCTGGATTTTTCCTGCGCGATTTTCGACGCCGAAGGCAGCCTGATCGCCAATGCGCCGCACATGCCGGTGCACCTGGGTTCCATGGGCGAGTCCATCAAGACCATCATGCACGCCAATGCCGGGCGCATGCGGCCCGGCGACGCCTACGTGGTCAATGATCCCTACCATGGCGGCACGCACCTGCCCGATGTCACGGTCATTACGCCGGTGTTCGACCGCGCCGGCCGCGAGATCCTGTTCTTCGTCGGGTCGCGCGGGCACCATGCCGATATCGGCGGCACCACGCCCGGCTCGATGCCGCCCGATTCCAGGACGGTGGAAGACGAGGGCGTGCTGTTCACCAACTTCCAGCTGGTGCGCGACGGCGAATTCCGCGACCAGGCGGCGCGCGAGATCCTGGCGTCGGGACGCTGGCCCGCGCGCAACCCCGACCAGAACATCGCCGACCTGCATGCGCAGATCGCCGCCAACGAAAAGGGCGTGCAGGAACTGCTGCGCATGTGCGACCACTTCGGGCTGGACGTGGTGCGCGCCTACATGGGCCACGTGCAGGACAACGCCGAAGAGGCGGTGCGCCGCGTGATCTCGGTGCTGAAAGACGGCCGCTACGAGTACCCGCTGGACAATGGCGCGGTCATCCGCGTGGCGGTGCGGGTGGATCGCCAGGCGCGCAGCGCAGTGGTCGATTTCACCGGCTCGTCGGCGCAACTGGACAACAACTTCAACGCGCCCAGCGCCATTGCCGTGGCGGCCGTGCTGTATGTGTTCCGCACCATGGTGGATGACGACATTCCGCTGAACGCGGGCTGCCTGAAGCCGCTGGACATCATTGTGCCCGAGGGTTCGATGCTGCGGCCGAACCCGCCGGCCTCGGTGGTGGCGGGCAATGTGGAAACGTCCATGTGCATCGTCAATGCGCTGTACGGGGCGCTGGGCGTGCTGGCGGCCAGCCAGGGCACCATGAACAACTTCACGTTCGGCAATGCGCGCTACCAGTATTACGAAACCATCTCGGGCGGCACGGGGGCAGGGCCGCTGCGCATCGATGCGGCCGGCCCGCGCGACGAGGGCTTTGCCGGCGCCTCGGTGGTGCAGGCGCACATGACCAATTCGCGCCTGACTGACCCCGAGGTGCTGGAACTGCGCTTCCCGGTGCGGCTGGAGTCGTACGAAATCCGTCCCGGCTCGGGCGGAGCCGGCCGCTACCGCGGCGGCGACGGCGGCGTGCGCAAGGTGCGCTTCCTGGAAGACATGACCGCGGCCATCCTGTCGAACAACCGCGTTCATGCGCCGTTCGGGCTGGCCGGCGGCGGCGCCGGCCAGGTGGGTCGCAACTACATCGAGCGCGCCGACGGCAGCATCCAGGAACTGGGGCCGCAAGACAGCGCCAGCCTGCGGGCGGGAGACGTGTTTGTCGTTGAAACCCCCGGAGGCGGCGGATACGGGGAAAAGTAGGCGGCTTTCCATTTGCCGGGTGTCTGACTCCCGCCAGGGTGTCAGACACCGTACTGTCGTTTTACTTGACGCTGATATCCTGCGCGGCGCGAGCCTTGCGGTCGTAGATGCGCAGGGTGACGTGCTCGTCGTCCAGGGCGAACACGGCCGTGGCCAGGGTGTTTTCTTCGTCGGGGTCGTCGGCGGCGCGGCGCAGAATGGGCAGGTTGCCGTCGGTGTCGTGTAGCGCGGCCACCAGGTCGGCTTCGCCAGTGGCTTCGTTCCAGGTGTCGACCAGCGCGTCGATGCGGTTCTGGCGGGCCCGCGACGAATCGGTGATGACCTGCGGGATATCCTGCGTGCCCTGGTGGATCAGGTGGTTGGCGTGCCCGTAGCGGCGCGCCACGGTTTCCACCGAGCAGGCGCCCGGGGTGGCCTCGATGCTGAGCAGGCGCGCGTCGCCCGCCGCCCCCAGGGTGTGGTGGAAGGCGCCGGCGCGCGGCATGTGCGCCAGCAGCTCGACGGCCTGGTCGAGCGTGCCGCAATCGAGCACGGCGCGGGCCAGGAACATGCGCGGCACGCCGGCACGCCGCGCCCGGGTGCGCAGGTTGTTGATGGTTTGCACCAGGCCGGCGCGGTTGGCGCCGAACGTATGCCCCGGCAGCGAGCCCGGGTAATAAAAGCTGACATAGCCCGGCGCGTCGTCGGGTTGTACGTCGACCACCGGGCAGCGGCCGTACAGATACGGGTCGCCGTCTTCGTTGTGCGCGATCCAGCGTGCGCCGCCGGCCGCCTGCAGCGCCACCGAGGTGCAGCCGTCGGTGGTCTTGTGCAGCAGGTCGCCGCGGCAGTGCCACAGCAGCAGGTCGTCGGCCGGCATGCGCAGGCCCTCGGCCAGCCCCTCGAATTCTTCCCAGACGCCGGGCAGGGCTTCCTGCGCGTGGCCAGCCAGTTCCTGCAGATAGGCGTGGCCGCGCCAGGGGCGCAACGCCCGCCAGGTAGTGCTCTGGTCCAGGTACACGGCCATCAGCGGGCGGGCCAGCTTGCCCAGCGCCTGGCCAATCTGGCGGCGGGTGCCTGCGATGCGTACGGGCTTGAACGGCATGGATAACCTCCGGCGAATGATCCGATTGTAATTTCCCGGCGCGCGGCTGCCATGGGGACAGATGCGTTAACATGGGCCGGCGAGCGTGCCCGGCCATCCGCCGCGGCATGCAGATTGGCACCCCCGGGCCTGCACCGGGGCCCGTTGTCTCTACAGGAGAATTTCGATGATTAAGCGCAAAATCGCTGCCGCGCTGGTGGGCCTGAGCCTGATCGGCGCCGTGTCCACCGCCGCAGCCCAGGACAAGGAATTGATCGTTGCCACCGATACGGCCTTTGTTCCGTTCGAATTCAAGCAGGGCAGCACCTACACCGGCTTCGACATCGACCTGTGGGCCGCCATCGCCAAAGAGCTCAACCTGAAGTACAAGCTGCAGCCGATGGACTTCAACGGCATCATCCCGGGCCTGCAGACCAAGAACATCGACGCGGCGCTGGCCGGTATCACCATCCGCGACGATCGCAAGCAGGTCATCGATTTCTCCGATCCCTACTATGAAAGCGGCCTGGCCATCCTGGTTGCCGAGAACGACACTTCCATCAAGTCGGCCAAGGATCTCGCCGGCAAGAGCGTGGCCGTCAAGACCGGCACTGCCACCGTCGATTTCATGAAGAAAGAAGTGCCCGACGCCAAGCTGCGCCTGTTTCCCAACATCGACAACGCCTATCTCGAACTGGCCACCGGCCGCGTCGACGCCGCCGTGCACGACACGCCCAACGTCCAGTACTACGCCAATACCGCCGGCAAGGGCCGCGTGAAGGTCGTGGGCACGGTCAAGAGCGGCGATTTCTACGGCATCGCCTTTCCCAAGGGCAGCGACCTGGTCGCCAAGGTGAACAAGGCCCTGGCCACCCTGAAGGCCAACGGCCAGTACGACGCCATCTACACCAAGTGGTTCGGCAAGCAGCCCTGAGCGCGGGCGCGCGGGCCGGGGCCGCTGCGGGGCAAGGCCCCCGCCGGCCCCGCAATTCACGCCGCAACGGCCTGGCGGGCCGCACAAAATAGGGGAAGACCGTGCAATTCGACTGGTCTGTCATCTGGGCATCCATGCCCAACCTGCTCGACGGCACGCTGATGACCGTCAAGATCACATTCTGGGGCCTGGTGGGCGGCTTCGTGCTGGGGGCGCTGGCCGGCGTGGCCCGCGCCTACGGGCCGTGGCTGCTGTCGGCCATTGCGCAGGTGTACATCGCGGTCATCCGCGGCACGCCCATCGTGGTGCAGGTCATGTTCATCTACTTCGCGCTGCCCCTGATGGTGCCGGGCCTGCGGGTGGATGCGATCTGGGCGGCCATCGCCACCCTGATCATCAATTCGGGCGCCTACATCGCCGAGATCGTGCGCGGCTCGCTGCTGTCGGTGCACAAGGGGCTGAAAGAGGCCGGGCAGGCCATGGGCCTGCCGTTCTACAAGATCCTGCTGCACATCATCGGACCGGTGGCGTTTCGCCGCATGATTCCGCCGCTGGGCAACCAGTGCATCATCAGCCTGAAAGACTCGTCGCTGTTCATCGTGATCGGCGTGGCCGAGCTGACCCGGCAGGGCCAGGAAATCATGGCCAGCAACTTCCGGGCGGTGGAAATCTGGTCGGCGGTGGCCATCATCTACCTGATCCTGACCGGCGCGCTGGCCCTGGCGCTGCGCCTGGCCGAAAAAAGGATGCGCATACTATGAGCATGGTCGAGTTCCACAACGTCACCAAGCGCTTCGGCGATTCCACCGTGCTCGACGGCATTTCCCTGAACATCGACGCCGGCGAGGTCGTGGTGGTGGTGGGGCCCTCGGGCTCGGGCAAGTCCACCTTCCTGCGCTGCATCAATGTGCTCGAAACCATCGAGGGCGGCGACCTGCTGGTCGACGGCCAGAGCGTCAAGGGCTCGCCCGCCCAGGTGCGCGAAATCCGCCGCGAGGCCGGCATGGTGTTCCAGCAGTTCAACCTGTTTCCGCAGATGACGGCGCTGGAAAACGTCATGTTCGGCCCCGTCCACACGCGCGGAGCCCCGCGCCAGGAGGCGCGCAAACTGGCTGAAGAGCTGTTGCGCAAAGTGGGGCTGGGCGAGCGCATGGGGCACTATCCCGCCGAGCTTTCCGGCGGCCAGCAGCAGCGCGTGGCCATCGCGCGGGCGTTGGCCATCAAGCCCAAGCTGATGCTGTTCGACGAGCCCACCTCGGCGCTCGACCCGGAACTGCGCCATGAAGTGCTGAAGGTCATGCGCGACCTGGCCGAAGAGGGCATGACCATGGTGGTGGTCACCCACGAAATGGAATTCGCGCGCAAGGTGGGCAGCCGGCTGATCTTCATCGACGCCGGCAAAGTCGCGCACGACGGCCCGCCCGCCGAACTGCTGTCGAATCCGCCCAGCCAGCGCCTGCGCGACTTCCTGCAGCACGTGGCCTGAGCCAGGCCAGCCAGGTGTCTGACTCCCGCAGGGTGTCAGACACCTGGAACGGGCTCAGCCGAACAGGTTCTGCTGGATCTGTTCCAGGTGTGCGTGCAGCAGCACGCGCGCCTGTCCGGCATCGCGGTCTTTCAGGGCCGCCACGATGGCGCGGTGCTGCTGCTGGTACTGTTCGCGCCGCTCGGGCGTCAGTGAATTGGACTTGAGCCGGCCCCATTCGCCCTGTTCGCGCACGCGATTGGCCAGTTCCAGGATCTGCAGGAAAAAAGTATTGTGCGTGGCCATGGCGAATGCCTTGTGCAGCTCGCCGTCCCAGTGTTCGAACTCTTCGATGCTTGCCGCCGCTTCCGAGCGTTCCAGGCATTCACCCATGCGGGTGAAGTCAGCGCCGGTGGCATTGCGCGCGATCAGCATCGGCATCAGCGGTTCGATCAGCAGCCGCGCCTGCATCAGTTCGGCGGGGCTGGTGTTCAGGGCCGGCTGGCCCGCCGCGGGGGGCGCCAGCGCGTGCACGCCCGCGGCCACGAAGGTGCCGCTGCCTACCGCCTGGACGATCAGCCCGCGTTCGCGCAATTCGGCCAGCACCCGCCGCACCGACCCGCGCGAGGCGCCGAAGCGCTCGCTCAGGGCGCGTTCGGGCGGCAGCCGCATGCCTTCGCGCAGGCGGCCGCTGGCCATCGATTCCATTAGAAAATGCGCCAGGGCCTTGGCCCCTTCGGCGCGCAGGCTGCTGCCCGCCACGACGTCATCCACATCCTTTCTCCGGTAGTAGCGGCAGGGTAGATGATTCGAACCAATTGGTCAAATTGTGCCCCGAAAAATGCTTGCCTTCGAACCGATACGGTTCTAGAGTGGCCCTTGCCTTGCCCGGGGCATGCGGCGTTGCGCGCCACATGCCCGGCACGCAGGCATCAAAACAATACGATCCAATTGGTTCATCAATGCGCGCCCGCCGGCCGGCGCCGGCGCGCCTCAGGAGGGTTGGAGACATGGTTGTTCCTGCAAGCAAATGGTGGTGCGGCGTGGCCCTGGCGCTGGCGGCATGTTGCGCCCAGGCGCAATATCCCGAAAGGGCGGTCACCATGATCGTGCCGTTTCCGCCGGGCGGCGTCACGGATACCGTGGCGCGGCCGGTGGCCGAGGCCCTGTCGCATGAACTGGGCCAGAGCGTGGTCATCGAGAACAAGGCGGGCGCCGGCGGCGCGGTCGGCATCGGGCAGGCCGCGCGTGCCGAGCCCGACGGCTACACGGTGCTGATGAGCCTGTCGTCGATTTCGATCCTGCCCGAGGCCGACAAGATCCTGGGCCGCAAGGCCGCCTTCCAGATCGACCAGTTCGCCCCGATTGCCCGCGTGACGGCCGACCCCACGGTGCTGGTCGTGCGGGCCGACTCGCCATGGAAGACGCTGCAGGATTTCGTGGCCGACGCCAAGCGCCGGCCCGGCGCCTTGAACTACGGCAGTTCGGGCATTTACGGCTCGATGCACGTGCCCATGGAAATGCTCAAGAGCGCCGCCGATATCAACCTGACGCACGTGCCCTTTACCGGCGCCGGTCCGGCCGTGGCGGCGCTGCTGGGCGGCCAGGTGGATGCCATTTCCACCGGGCCGTCCAGTGTGGTGCAGCACATCCAGGCCGGCAAGCTGCGCGCCCTGGCGCACTGGGGCGATTCGCAGCTGGCGGCGCTGCCCAAGGTGCCCACGCTGGCCTCGCAGGGCTATGACGTCAAGTTCGTGCAATGGTCCGCCATCTTCGTGCCGGCCGGCACGCCGGCGCCGGTGGTCGACCGCCTGCGCGAAGCCTCGCGCAAGGTGCTCAACGATCCGAAAGTGCGGCAGTCCATCCTGGCGGCGGGCAGCCCGGTGCAGTACATGGACGCGCCCGAGTTCGCCGCCTACTGGAAGACGGACGCCCAGGCCATGGCCAAGGCGGTGCAGCGCATCGGCAAGGTGGAATAGCGGCAGGCGCGGGGCAGGGCGCGGCTAGCCCTTCACCCGCACGATTTTCTGCACCTGCGGCACGTGCCGGATGGCGCGGATGACCTGCGCCAGGTGCTTGCGGCTGTCGACCTGGATGGTCAGGTGCAGCGACACGGTCGAGACGGCGTCGTCGTGCATGGTGATCTGCACGATGTTGGCGTCGGCCGCCGTGACTTCGGCCGCCAGCCGGCCCAGCACCCCGCGTTCGTTGCGGGTGATCACATCCAGCCGGGTCGACAGGTGCTTGGCGGTTTGCGTGTCCCAGGCCACGTTGACCCAGCGCTCGGGCTCGCGCGCGCGCTGGCGCACGGCGATGGGGCAGTCGGCGGTGTGCACCACCAGGCCCTGGCCCAGCCGCAGGCCGGCCACGATGGGGTCGCCCGGCAGCGGGCCGCAGCACGGCGCCAACTGCACGGCCTGGCCTTCGTTGCCCTGGATCAGGATGGGCGCGCTGCGGGCCGAGGTGATTTCGTCCACGGCGGCCGCGGTGGTGGCCACCAGCTGGTGTTCGGGGGCGAAGCGGCGCGCCACCACCGTAGCCAGCCGCTTGCCCAGCCCGATATCGGCCAGGATCTCGTCGCGCGAGCTGGCGCCCGTGCTGCGCGCCAGCTTCTGCCAGGCGGGGTCGTCGGGCGTGGGCAGGTCCAGGTGCAATTCCTGCAGCGCCTGTTCCAGCAGCCGTTCGCCGAACGCCACGGATTCTTCGTACTTGACCGTGCGCAGGTAGTGGCGGATTTCCGAGCGCGCGCGGCCGGTGCGCACGTAGTTCAGCCATTGCGCATTGGGGCGCGAGGCGGGCGAGGTGATGATCTCGACCGCGTCGCCGCTGCTCAGTTCGGTGCGCAGCGGCACGAATTCGTTGTTGACCTTGGCGGCCACCGCCTGGTTGCCGATGTCGGTGTGGATGGCGTAGGCAAAATCGACCGGCGTGGCGCCGCGCGGCAGCGAAATGATCTTGCCGCGCGGGGTGAACACATAGACCGCGTCGGGGAACAGGTCGACCTTGACGTGCTCGAGGAACTCACCCGAATCGCCGGTCTGGCTTTGAATGTCGAGCAGCGACTGCAGCCACTGGTGCGTGCGCTTCTGCAGGTCGTTCAGCGAGACGTCGGCGCCCTTGTACAGCCAGTGCGAGGCCACGCCTTCTTCGGCGATGTGATGCATGTCGCGCGTGCGGAACTGGAATTCCACGGGCGTGCCGTACGGGCCCACCAGCGTGGTGTGCAGCGACTGGTAGCCGTTGACCTTGGGAATGGCGATGTAGTCTTTGAACTTGCCCGGCACCGGCCGGTACAGCTGGTGCAGCGTGCCCAGCGCCAGGTAGCATTCGGGCAGCGTATGCACAATGACGCGGAAGCCGTAGATGTCGAGCACTTCCGAGAACGACTTCTTCTGTTCGGTCATCTTGGTGTAGATGCCGAACAGGGTTTTCTCGCGGCCCGACACCTCGGCCTCGATGCCGGCGGCGGGCAGGGCGGCGCGCACCGCGTCGCCGATCTTGCTGATGACTTCGCGGCGGTTGCCGCGCGCGGCCAGCACGGCCTTGTACAGCACCTGGTAGCGGTTGGGGTACATGGCCGCGAAGCACAGGTCCTGCAGTTCGCGGAACAGTACATTCAGGCCCAGGCGATGGGCGATGGGCGCATAGATGTCGAGGGTTTCGCGGGCGATGCGGCGGCGCTTCTCGGGGTTGACCGCGTCCAGCGTGCGCATGTTGTGCAGGCGGTCGGCCAGCTTGATCAGGATGACGCGCACGTCGCGCGCCATCGCCAGCAGCATCTTGCGGAAACTTTCGGCTTGCTGCTCGGCCTTGGTGGCGAAGTCCAGGCGGTCGAGTTTGGACAGGCCGTCGACCAGTTCGGCGACTTCGGTGCCGAATTTCTCGGCCAGCTCGTGCTTGGCGATGCCCTGGTCTTCGATGACGTCGTGCAGCAGGGCCGCCGACAGCGCGTTGGCGTCGAGCTTCCAGGCCGCGCAGATTTCGGTGACGGCGATGGGATGCGAGATATAAGGCGAGCCGCTGGCGCGGAACTGCCCCAGGTGCGCCTGGTCGGCGAAGCGGTATGCCTCGCGCACGCGCTCGATGTCTTTCTTGTCGAGATAGCTGCCGATGATTTCGGTCAGCGGCGCCAGCGATGCCACTGGCGATGAAACAGCGCCGGTTTCGTCGGCGCCGCCCGCGGCAGCGGGCAACTGGGCGGGAGAGCCCTTTTTACCGGGGCGGCGCCCCAGCCGGGAGCCCGCGCGCAAGGCGGCGAGCAGGCCCGTGGAAGCATACTTCAGCCGGGGAAAAGCCATGTTGCCGCCCCCAGGCCCGGATCAGGTCGGGACTTTGCGCAGCATTTCCAGGCCGGTGTGGCCGCCGGCGATTTCGCGCAGGGCGGTAACCGTGGGCTTGTCTTTGCTGTCGATGCGCGGAGCATGGCCCTGCGCCAGCTCGCGGGCGCGGTAGGTGGCGGCCAGCGTGAGCTTGAAGCGGTTGGGGACTTGGTTCAGACAGTCTTCGACGGTAATTCGGGCCATGGATTACACCTGGAACGTGCTGTGAAAAGGTTGGGCGTTTCAGTGGGCCGCCGGAATGCCCAGCTGCGCGAACAGCGGCGCGTGGCGGACAGCCTGAGACGAAAAGCGTAGCCGGGCGGCGCTGATGATCTGCGCAAGTTCCGCCAAGGCTACGCTAAATTCTTGATTAATAATAACATATTCGCATTCCGGCGCGTGCGCGATTTCGCCGCCGGCCGCCAGCAGGCGGCGCGCGATCACTTGCGGGGCATCCTGGCCGCGCGCCTTCAGGCGATGCTCGAGTTCTTCGATGGAAGGGGGCAGGATGAAAATGCCGATGGCGGCCGGGTAGTGCTGGCGCACCTGGCGGGCGCCCTGCCAGTCGATTTCCAGCAGCACATCCTGGCCTGCGCGGGTGGCCTGGTCGATCAGGTCGCGCGGCGTGCCATAGAAATTGCCATGCACCTCGGCCCACTCGAGCAAAGCCTGTTTCTGGCGCAGGGCTTCGAATTGTTCGGCGCTGATGAAGCGGTATTCGCGCCCGTCGGCTTCGCCTTTGCGCGGCGCCCGCGTGGTGCACGATACCGACAGCACAAGCGATTTGTCATGGTCGAGCAGAGCCTTGACCAGGCTGGATTTGCCGGCGCCGCTGGGGGCGACGACCATGAAAACATTGCCGGGGTGTTCGGACATGGATCGGAAACAGACAGGGTAAGACGCGAAGAATAGCAAATTGGCGGCTGCCCTGGCCGCATGGCCTGCGCAGATGGCGCCCCGGGCGTTATATTGCTAAAAAGCATATATAGATTTCCAAATATTATAATTTATCTCGGCAGGCCTGCGGCGGGCCTCGTCACGGCCGCTTGCAACCTTCGCCTCACTATTGCGTTAGGATTTCGCGGTTCAACAAAGGGAGAACCCGATGCAATCCAATGAGCAGCCCGGGGCCCAGGTCGCCCTGGTAACCGGCGCCGGCACCGGTATCGGACGCGCCGTGGCGCTGGAATTCCTGGCCCAGGGCTACCGCGTGGTGCTGGCCGGCCGCCGCCGCGAAATGCTGGAACAGACCCGCACCGCGGCGGGCGAAGACGGCGCGCGCGCCCTGGTGGTGCCCACCGACGTCAGCGACGAGCAGGCCGTGCGTGAACTGTTCGACGAAACCCAGCGCGCCTATGGCCGCCTGGACGTGCTGTTCAACAACGCCGGCCGCAACACGCCGGCCGTGCCGATCGAAGACCTGCCGGTCGAGACCTGGCGCGAAGTGGTCGACGTCAACCTGACCGGCATGTTCCTGTGCGCCCAGGCGGCCATCCGGCTGATGAAAGCGCAGCAGCCCGGCGGCGGCCGCATCATCAACAACGGCTCGATCTCGGCGCATGCGCCGCGGCCGCTGTCGATCGCCTACACGGCCACCAAGCACGCGGTCACGGGGCTGACCAAATCGATTTCGCTGGATTGCCGCAGCTACGGCATTGCCTGCGGACAGATCGACATCGGCAACGCCGCCACCGACATGACCCAGCGCATGGCGGCCGGCATTCTGCAGGCCGACGGCAACAAGCGCGTCGAGCCCCGCATGGACGTGGCGCACGTGGCCCATGCCGTGGTGTCCATGGCCAACCTGCCGCTGGACGCCAACGTGCAGTTCATGACCATCATGGCCACCAACATGCCGTTCGTGGGCCGGGGCTGAGGCTGCGCCGCAGCAAAAAAGAAAAGCGCCCGCGGGCGCTTTTTTTTGGAACGAAACGGGGGTTACTGCGCGGTGTCGGCCGTGGCGATCAGGTGGCCCTGCGGCGCGGCGGGCGCGGTGTCCAGGTAGCGGCGCGCGGTGACGTAGTGGCGCGACCAATAGGTGTTGTCGAGATTGTCGACGCGCACGCTGGAGCCGCGGGTGGGCGCATGCACGAACTGGCCCTGGCCGATGTAGATGCCCACGTGCGATACCCCGCCGCGGCGGCGCGTGGCGAAAAACACCAGGTCGCCCGGCTTGAGGTGCTTCTTGCTGACCGCGGTGCCGGCGCGGCGCTGCGCGCGCGCGGTGCGGGGCAGCTCGACGCCGGCGATCTCGCGGTACACGAATTGCGTCAGGCCGCTGCAATCGAAACCGCCGTCGGGGTCTTCGCCGCCCCAGACGTAGGGGGTGCCCAGGGTGTCCAGGCCGGCGCGCACGACCATGTCGGGCAAAGAGGGCACGGTAAGCGGGTCGATCAGGCGCAGGCCCTGGAATGAGGCCAGTGCGTCGGTCGCGATGGTGGCTTGGGCGGGGGGAGACCAGGACAGGCCTGCTGCCAGGAGGGGCGCGGCCAGGATAGCGGGTAGTGCGGACAGGGCAAGACGGACTTTTCGCGTCGGTGGAGTCATTGCGACACTTCAGAATTCGGAGCGGGCGGGATGGCTGACTGCGTCAAGCCGGCGAAAGTGTGGCGCACATACAACGTGGCCACGGGGCATTTTACAGGATTGATGTTTCTTTGCATTTACGGGTTATTACTGAGGCGATGCACGCAGATGGCGCTGGCTTGCGGCGCGCTCGAGGCGTCATGCCGTTGCGGCATAATCGGAAGCAAGCTGCCGCCGGCACCTCGCCTTACCGGAACCGCAATATGACAGTTGACTTTTTAACCGCTTCCATCCATAGCCCCGACCCTCTGGGCTTCGAGCGGTTCGACCAGGCCCAGGCCGCCGTCGACCGGCTGACCGGGATCTACGGGCGCAATACCGCGTATATCCGCGCCGCCTTCCAGGACGTGGTCAACGGGCGCGATCTGCCCGGGCCGGTGCGGGCCTGCTATCCGGCCATCCGCATTGCCGTCGACACCTACGATCCCATCGATACCCGCCTGTCGTTCGGCCACGTGGCCGAGCCGGGCATCTACCAGACCACTGTCACCCAGCCCACGCTGTTCCGCGACTACTACCTGGAGCAGATCGGCCTGCTGCTGCAGAACCATGGCGTGGCGGTCGAAGTGGGAGAGTCCGATTCGCCCATTCCGCTGCATTTCGCCTTTCCCGAAGGCGCCTATGTCGAGGGCGAGCGCCTGGAAAGCATGCGCCGGCCGCTGCGCGATCTGTTCGACGTGCCCGACCTGGCGGTAACCGACGATGCCATCGTCAATGGCTCGTGGCGCGGCCGCGAGGGCGAGCCGCGCCCCCTGGCGCCGTTCACGGCGCCGCGGGTCGATTATTCGCTGCATCGCCTGCAGCACTACACGGCCACGGCGCCCGCGTATTTCCAGAATTTCGTGCTGTTTACCAACTACCAGTTCTATGTCGACGAATTCTGCGCGCGGGCCCGCGCCCTGATGGCCAGCGGCAGCGGCGACTACGACGCGCTGGTCGAACCCGGCAACCGTGTCACCCGTCGCGGCGACAATGCGCCGCCGCCCGCGCCGGCCGGGGGCGTGCGCCTGCCGCAGATGCCGGCCTACCACCTGGTGCGGCCGAACCATTCGGGCATCACGCTGGTGAATATCGGCGTGGGGCCGTCCAACGCCAAGACCATCACCGACCATATCGCCGTGCTGCGCCCCCACGCCTGGCTGATGCTGGGCCATTGCGCCGGCCTGCGCGACTCGCAACGCCTGGGCGACTACGTGCTGGCGCATGGCTACGTGCGCGAAGACCATGTACTGGACGACGACCTGCCCACCTGGGTGCCCGTGCCGCCGCTGGCCGAGGTGCAGGTGGCGCTGGAGCAGGCAGTGGAAGAGGTCGCCGGGCTGTCCGGCTGGGAACTGAAGCGCATCATGCGCACCGGCACGGTGGCCAGCATCGACAACCGCAACTGGGAATTGCGCGACCACAACGAACTGGTGCAGCGTTTTACCCAGTCGCGCGCCATTGCGCTCGACATGGAGTCGGCCACTATTGCCGCCAACGGGTTCCGGTTCCGCGTGCCGTACGGCACCCTGCTGTGCGTGTCCGACAAGCCCCTGCATGGCGAACTGAAACTGCCCGGCATGGCCAGCGCCTTTTATCGCGACCAGGTCAACCAGCACCTGGAGATCGGCATCCGGGCCCTGGAGCGCCTGCGCGACATGCCGCCCGAACGGCTCCATTCGCGCAAATTGCGCACTTTCATGGAAACCGCTTTTCAATAGGCATTAAAGTAGTGTTTTTTAAATAATTACTACTTTAATGCCTAGCTTCTGGCAAAAAATTCTGGCACTATAGTGGTAATTGATTCGTAAAGACTACTTTATTGCCATGAAAACCTTGCCTGCCATCGCTGATGCCCTGCGCAGCCGCCTGCGCCAGCAGGGCCTGACCCAGGCCGGCCTGCGCGATGCGGCCGGCATCGCGCAGCGCACGCTCACCAATGTGCTCAGCGGCGAACAGGATTTCAAGGTCAGCACCTTGTTGGCGCTGGCCGACCGCCTGGGCCTGGAAATGATCCTGGTGCCCAAGGGCGCCGCCGCGGCGGTCGATGCCGGGGCCACCGTCAAGCCCAAGGTGCCCACGCGCATCGGCGTGGCGCGCCGCCAGGCCGGCGGAGCATCAGAATGAACGTGCAGGCCCTGGCCGTATTCATCGGCGCCCGGCGCGTCGGCGTGCTGTTCCGCTACAGCATGCCCGGAGCCGAGGTCGTTACCCGGTTCGTGGCCGACGACGCCTTCGCGCGCCAGGCCGATGCGCCCGTGGTATCGGCGGCCTATCTTGCCGAGTCGCCCGCCGACCAGGCGGCTTTCTGGGCCGACGTGCGCAGCGAGCCGCTCAATGGCCGCCATTCGCCGCAAAACGGCTGGCTGCTGCCGGCTTTCTTCCAGAACCTGCTGCCCGAAGGCGTGTTCCGCGACCACGTGGCGCGCATTCGCGGCTGCGATCCCAAAGACCATTTCGAAATGCTGGCGGCCTGCGGGGCCGACCTGCCGGGCAATGTCTATGCCCGCCCCGTGGAGCTGTCGCGCGATGCGCTGGCGCACTACGTCACGCAAGACCAGGATGCGCTCGAGATGACGGTTACCGCCGACCCGATGGAGCAGGGCGTGTCGCTGTCGGGCGTGCAGCCCAAGCTGGGCGTCATCAAGCAGGGCGAGCGGTACGTGGGGCGCACGCGCGACCACGACACCCACATCATCGCCAAGCTGCCGGTGGTGGGCCAGCCGCTGCTGCCCGAACTCGAAGACCTGTCGCTGCAGCTGGCGCGCGCCGCCGGCGTCGAGATCTGCCAGGCCTACCTGGAACCGCTGGAAAAACTGTCGGCCGAACACGGCTACGACCTGGGCGATGCCGATGCGCGCACCCGCTTCCTGGCGGTGGTGCGCTACGACCGCGAGCCGGGCCGGCGCATCCACTGCGAAGATTTCGCGCAGATACTGGGCGCCATGCCGGAAGAAAAATACCGCGCCGCCACTTACCTGGATGTCGCCGCGGCGCTGCTGGCGTTCGAGTCGCTGGGCGAACCCGCCGTGCACGAACTGCTGCGCCGCATGGTGGTCAACGAAATGCTGGGCAACCCGGACATGCACCTGAAGAACATGGGCCTGGTGTATCCCGACGGCAGGACGCCGCGCCTGGCGCCCGCCTACGACATCGTGGGCTATGCGGCCTACCAGGCCTGCCAGGGCCATGCCCTGCATATCGTGCCGCCGGCCATGCAGCCGCGCCGCCGCAAGGGGCAGGACGCCGGTGCCAAGCCCGGGTTGTCGCCGGCCATGCTGCGGGCATTCTGCGCCGGCCTGGGCATTCCCGAAAAACCCGCGGCCAGGGTGGTGGGCGATTGCGTCAAGGCCGCGCATGCGCAATGGCCGGCCCTGATCGCCGCATCGGCCCTTACCGCGCGCCAGCAGCAGAACCTGCTGACGCACCTGCACGCTCACCCGATGGTGAAATCGCTGCGCTGAGCCCGCCGGTTCAGGCTTGCAGAATCACGCGCACCGGCTCGAATCCGGCGCGCTTTTTCCAGGTCAGCAGGCCCGGGCCGCCATGTTCCAGCGCGCCGTACCACACGGCCTGCACGCCGGCCGCGCAAGGTTCGGCGGCATCGAGCAGCCAGCGCACGATGGCATCGTGCATCAACGGCATCACGCCATGGGCCAGATGGTCTTTGTGGCCCATCAGGTCCAGGTAATGCACCAGGTCGCCGCAACGCGTGAGCTTCACGTAGGCGACCAGGCGGCGATCAGTCTGCAGCGTGCCGTTGCAGTGACCGGGTTCGGGCAGGAACACGCCCCACCAGGTGGTCCAGTGGGTGGCGCAGCCGGGGGCCTGCCATGCGACGGGGGCGCAGGCCGGCGTGCCGATGTGGCGCGGCTTGAGCAGCCAGCGCGCCAGCACCGGCCCGCCGCTGCGCAGCGCCATCGAGGTTTTCACTGCATGCACGTCGTGCACGTGCATGGGCAATGCAAAGCGTTCGACGCAATAGCCCAGCCGCTGCGCCTGGCGGATTTTCGGCAGGGTGCGGCGGGAATGCCGCCGCAGCAGGGCGTCGAAGCCCGCGCCATCCGCGCATTGCGCCAGGTCCAGCATCATGGGCGTGGCGCGGCGGCCGGCGGCCGCCGCGGTTTCGCCGGGGGCGCGCATGTCGTAGCGCCGTGCGATGCGCGTAAAGCGCCGCAGCGCCTGGCCGGCGCCGGGGCCGTGCGCCTGCGCCGCGTGCATGGCCAGCTGCCGGGCCGGCAGTTGCGGGCCGGCCGGCCAGGCCCGCAGGCGCGGCTGTTTGCGCAGGCGTATCAGCAGCGGGTCGATGGCCAGGTAATACCCGGCCATCAGCACGTCGAACGGAGTCATGGGCAAATCCCGGAATATCGCGCGGTACGGCCAGAGCCGCGCGCAGCAGCGTGCAGCCGTGATCGTAATGCATCGGGCGCGGCGCAGGCTGGCGCCGCTACTCTAAGATGACGGCTTTCCAAGACCGGGGCGCATCATGGAACTGCGGCAGCTGGAATTGTTCATCGGCATCGCCGAGTCGGGGGCGTATTCGCGCGCGGCCATGCGGCTGTCCATCAGCCAGCCCATTCTCAGCCGCCAGATCCGGGCGCTGGAAGACGAGCTTGGCGTGGCGCTGTTCCATCGCACCGGCCGCGGCGTTACCCTGACCGAGGCGGGGGCGTTGCTGGAGCAATACGCGCGCGGCCTGGTCGAGACAGCGCGCAGCGCCGCCGCGGCCGTCAAGGCAATCGGCGGAGCGCCCAGCGGGCCCGTGGTGGTGGGCATGCCGGCCTCGATATCGACAGTGCTGTCGGTGTCGCTGATCGAAGCGTTCCGCGGCGCATACCCGGGCATGTCGCTGAAATTCATGGAAGGCTACAGCGGCCACGTGCTGGAATGGCTGGCCGCCGGGCGCACCGATATTTCGGTGCTGTACGACGCGCCGCGCCTCAGCATTCCGGCCTTGCCCACCGAAGCCCTGCTGACCGACGAACTGTTCCTGCTGGGGCCCGCCGGCGACCCGGCCGGCGTAGGCCGCGGCCCGGTGCCCGCGGCCCGCCTGAGCCGCATTCCCATGATCCTGCCCAGCCGGCCGCACGGCATACGCGTACTGGTGGATGAATCGCTGGACAGCATCGGCCTGGCGCCGAACGTGGAAATGGAAATCGACGCCATGCACTCGATGCTGCGCCTGGTCGAAAGCGGGCTGGGCTATGCCGTGCTGTCGTATTCCTGCGTGGCCGAGCAGATCGCCCAGCGGCGCATGCGGATCTGGCGGATTGTGCAGCCCACCATTACCCGCACGCTGGTGATCGCCACATCGACGCAGCGTCCTTCGACGCATGCCGTGCGGGCGCTGAGCACGCTGCTGCGGCGCCAGATCCAGGATCTGGTCGAGCAGGGCCGGTGGGCGCCCGACCCGTCGGTGTTTTCGTAAGGCGCGGCGGGCAGTTCAGGCGGGCAGCGACATGCGGCTGAGCGCATCGGCTTCGCGCAGCACGTCCAGGGCCAGCGCCTGGGCGCGTTCGTCGTCCAGGTGGCTGGACATGCCCGCGGCCGTCAGCGAATGGCTGAGCTTGCCCTGGGCGTCGAATACCGGCGCGGCCACCAGCGTGACCCCGTCGATGTAGTTGCCGGCATCGACGCTGTAGCGCTGCACCCGCGCCAGCTCGACTTCGGCGCGCCAGTCGGCGAAGCTGGGCGGGGATTCCCAGCGCAGCATGCCGAAGCGCTGTTCGATGCGCGACCAGGGCGTGCGCGAGAAAGCCGCCATCAGCCGGCCCGTGGCGCTGATCAAACCCGGAAAGCGGCTGCCCACGTCGACATGCAGCCTGAACGGCGCATGCGCCTTGGACAGCGCCACCACCACCATGTGGTCCAGGTCGATGACTTCGGCGGCGATGGCGGTCACGTTCCATTGCGCGGCGATGCGGTCCAGCACCGGCTGCGCCAGCGACGGAAAGGTGTTGGTCTGCAGGGCATTGCGCGCCAGCGACAGCAGGCCGCTGCCTAGCGAATAGCGCTTGGTGCTTTCATCGACCTTGAGCAGGCCTTCGTCGACCAGCACGCGCACGATGTGCAGGCAGGTGCTGGTGACCAGGCCCAGCGATTCGGCAATGGCCTTTACCCCCATGGGATTGGGCGACCGCCCCAGCAGGCGCAGAATGGCCACGGCGCGCGACACCGCGGGCACCGGCCGCAGGCGCGGGGTCTTGGCCGGGGGCGGGGCGGCAGAAAGGGGCGGAATGGCGGACATGGGGGTTCCTTGGAATGGATCTGTTTTGATTGTACCAGTACAAATAAAAGTGTTATTTGACAAAAAATAGGCAGGCTTCCAACAATGGCTCCATTGCCCGTCAACACGCCGGATGCCGATCGACGAGGTCGGCGCCATGCATCTAAAAATTGTATTAGTACAAACATAAAACCTATTCCGCAATTAATTTGGCAGACTATGTCCAAGCTTACCGACACGACTTCCTACGCCGCGGCTCAGGCCGGGTATACGCCGCAACAGCTGTGGAACCTGTTCGACGGATCGCGCGAGGCATTCAATATCGCCCATGAATGCGTCGACCGGCACGCCGCCGGCGACCGCACGGCGATCATCGTGGCGCAGGCCGATGGCGGCGAAACCTCGATCAGCTTCCGCCAGCTGGCGCGCCAGTCCAGCCGGTTCGCCCATTGGCTGGCGGCGCGCGGGGTGCAGAAAGGCGACCGGGTGGCCATCATGCTGGAGCCCTCGCCGGCGTTCTATGCGGCAATGTTCGGCGCGCTGAAGGCCGGCGCCATCGCCGTGCCCCTGTTCACGCTGTTCGGCCCCGACGGCGTGCGCCTGCGGGTGCGCGACTGCACGCCGCGCCTGCTGGTCACCAACACCGAAAAAGCCGGGATGTGCCGCGAACTGGGCGACACCGAGGTGCTGGTGGCCGACGCCGGCTTCGATACCTTGCTGCAGGCCTACCCGGATACCTACGCCAGCGCTACCCGGGCCGACGACGAGGCGATTTTCCAGTACACGTCGGGCACCACGCGCGAACTGCCCGCGGCCGTCAAGCACACCCATCGCGCCCTGGTGACCCTGATGCTGGCGGGGCTGTACGGCACCGGCCTGCGGCCCGGCGACCGCTTTTTCTGCCCGTCGTCGCCGGCCTGGGGCCATGGCCTGTGGCACGGCACGCTGGCGCCCCTGGCGCTGGGCATCACCATCGGCGCCTACAGCGGCAAATTCAACGCCGAGCGCCTGTTGAAAGCCCTGCAGGACGGCCGCTTCAACAGCATTTCCGCCGCTGCCACGCATTTCCGGATGATGCGCAACTCGGGCGCGGTGGCGCGCTACCGCTATTGCCTGCAGAAGGTGTCGTTCACGGGCGAACCCATGGACAGCGAGACCGAGGCGTTCGTGCGCCAAGCGTTCGGCCGGCCGGTCTGCAGCATGTACGGCACGACGGAAATCGGCGTGATTTTGGTCAATTACCCCGGCGCCGACGATTTCTGCGTCAAGCCGGGCTCGCTGGGCAAGCCGGTGCCGGGCGGCGTGGTGCAGGTGCAGGATGCGGCGGGCCAGCCATGCGCGCCGGGCGTCACGGGCGAGTTGAAGGTATGGCGCGGCGGCGCCTGGGTGGCCACCAAAGACCTGGGGCGCGTCGACGACGAAGGCTATTTCTACCACGCCGGCCGCGCCGACGACGTGATCATCTCGGCGGGCTGGACCATGAGCGCCGTCGAGATCGAGGACGCCATCCTGAAACACCCGGACGTGCGCGAAGCGGCCGCGATCGGCGTGCCCGACGCGCTGCGCGGCCAGGTCGTCAAGGCCTTCGTGGTGGCCGGGCGGCCGGGCGGAGAGCCCTTCATCAAGGAAATCCAGGACCTGGTGCGCAGCCGGCTCAGCCAGCACGAATACCCGCGCCATGTCGTGTTTGTCGACGAATTGCCGAAGACCCCCGCCGGCAAAGTCCATCGCAAGGCGCTGCGCGACCAGGAACAGCGCGCCGCTGCCGCTTGATCAACCCCCAAGGAGATTCCAATATGTCCGCCACTGGCGAAAGAACGTTTCCCAAGATCACGCAACAAGGCCTCGATGCCCTGCGTGAACGCATTGGCCACAAAATCGAGAATACCGCCGAGCCGTGGTGCCACGAAGCCACGCGCGACAACATCCGCCACTACGCGCACGGCATCGGCGACGACAACCCGCTGTGGTGCGATCCCGATTACGCGGCGCGCACCCGCCATGGCGGCATCGTGGCGCTGCCCAGTTTCCTGTTCGCCACCAGCCGCATTGTTTCGGGCTACGTGGGCGGGCTGCCTGGCGTGCACGCGATGTGGTCCGGGTCGGACTGGACCTGGCACAGGCCGGTGCGGCGCAACGACGAAATCCGCACCGAGGCCTACCTGAAAGACCTGGTCGAACACGAAACGCGCTTCGCGGGCCGCGCCGTCCAGCAGATCTACCACGTGGACTTCTACAACCAGGAAGGCGACCGGGTGGCCGAGGCCGACAGCTGGTGCTTCCGCACCGAACGCGACCATGCGCGCGAACAGGGCACCAAGTACAGCGAAGTGCGCGCCCGCGCGCCGCGCCGCTACAGCGCCGAAGAAATCCAGGAAGCCTATAAGCTGTACCGGGACGAACCGGTGCGCGGCGCGCAGACCCGCTACTGGGAAGACGTGGCCGAGGGCGAGGCGCTGCCCGTGATGTTCAAGGGGCCGATGACGGTGACCGGCTTCATCGCCTATGCGCAGGGGTGGGGCGGCCTGTATATCCGCGCCAACAAGCTGGCCTGGAAGCTGATCGATGCGCACCCCGGCGTGGGCATCACCAACCGCTTCGGCATTCCCGACGTGCCCGAGCGCGTGCACTGGGAAGAAGACTTCGCGCACGAAGTGGGCGCGCCGGGCGCGTACGACTACGGCCCCGAGCGCTCGTCGTGGCTGACTCACCACCTGACCAACTGGATGGGCGACGACGGCTTCCTGCGCCAGGCCCAGTGCAAGATCCGCCGCCACAACCCCGAGGGCGACATGCTGTTCATCAAGGGCAGGGTGGTGGGCAAGTACGTCGAAGACGGCCGGCACCTGGTGCGCGTCGAGCAGGAAGCCCGCAACCAGCACGATGAACTGTCGGTAGTGGGATCCGGCGTCGTTGAACTACCCAGCAGGAAGTAGCGCCACCAAGGAGACATCATGACCCAAACCCGGACCCCCGAGCTGCCCGGCGATGCGCCGGCGCGGCGCCCGGGTGCCGGGGCGCTGGCCGGCATACGCGTAGTGGATCTGTCGCGTGTGCTGGCCGGCCCTCTGTGCACACAGATGCTGGCCGACCATGGCGCCGACATCGTCAAGGTCGAGCCGCCGTTCGGCGACGAGACCCGGCGGCTGGGGCCGCCTTTCGAGGCGTCCGGCGACGCGGCCTACTTTGGCGCGCTGAATCGCGGCAAGCGTTCCATCGGCCTGAACCTGGCGCAGCCGGATGACCGGCAGGTGCTGCACGGCCTGCTGCGCGACGCGGATGTGCTGGTCGAGAATTTCCTGCCCGGCACCATGCAGAAATGGCAGCTGGATTTTGAGCGCGACCTGGCGCCGCGCTACCCCGGGCTGGTGTACTGCAGCATTACCGGCTTTGGCGGCGACGGGCCGCTGGGCGGCCTGCCGGGCTACGACGCCGTGCTGCAGGCCATGTGCGGGCTGATGAGCGTGAACGGCAGCACCGGATCGGGGCCCACGCGCATCGGCGTGCCTATCGTCGATCACCTGACCGGCTATGTGGCGTTCTCGGGCATCTTGATGGCCTTGCTGGCGCGCCAGCACAGCGGCGCGGGGCAGCGCGTGGAGGCCACGCTGTTCGACACCGCGCTGAGCCTGCTGGTGCCGCACGCCGCCAACTGGTTCTGCTCGGGGCAGGCGCCGGGGCTGACCGGCAACGCGCATCCCAACATCGCGCCCTACGACCAGTTCGATGCCGGAGACGGGCCCATCTTCCTGGGCATATTGAACGACGGGCAGTTCCGCAAGTTCTGCGAGCGGGTCGCGCGTCCCGGCCTGGCGCAGGATCCGCGCTTCCAGTCGAATGCGCTGCGCCTGCGCAACGCGGCCGCCCTGCGCGCCGAAATCGAGGCTGCGCTGCAGGGATGCCGGCGCGACGACCTGTGCCGCGACCTGATGGCGGCGGGCGTGGCGGCCGGCCCGGTCAATACGGTGCCGCAGGCATTCGCCCATGCCCATGCCCGGCATCGGCACATGCATGTGGCGCACGGCGCCTACCAGGGCATCGGCCTGCCGGTAAAGCTCTCGGTCACGCCGGGCCAGGCGGGCGCCGCGCCGCCCGGCTTCGACCAGCACCGCGACGCGGTGCTGCGGCAGGCGGCAGCATCCGGCCAGGACCCGGCGCCCGCAGGCAACGGCATTACCCAGGAGCCAGGTTCCGCAAATACCTGACTCCGTCAGCAGTCCCTGTTGTTCTCATACCGATAATTCAGGAGACATCATCATGTTGCGTTCCACCATGCTGGCGGCTTGCGTTCTTGCAGCCGCCGCCGCGCCGGCTTCGGCGCAGCAGGCGTATCCCGACAAACCCGTGAAAATCGTGGTTGCCTATACGGCGGGGCAGGGCACCGACGTCGCGTCGCGCTATTTTGCCGAACAGCTCAGCAAAGTACTGGGGCAGACCTTCTACGTTGAAAACCGCGGCGGGGCCGGCGGCAACATCGGCACCGACATCGCCGCGCGCGCCGCGCCCGACGGCTACACGCTGACCATGGGCACCAATGCCACCCATGCGCTGAATCAGTTCCTGTATCCCACCATGACCTACGATGCCGAACGGGATTTCGAACCCATCGCGCTGGTGGCGACGTTTCCCATGGCCTTGCTGGCGGGCGGCGATTCGGCGTTCAAGTCAGTGCCCGATGTGCTGGCCGCCGCGCGCGCCAAGAAAGGCGCCGCGGATGTCGGCATGCCCAGCACCACGGCGCGGCTGGTGCTGGAATTGCTGAAAGAGCAGACCGGCGCGCCGCTGTTCGGCGTGCCGTACAAGGGCTCTTCCACCGCCATGACCGACGTGATCGGCAAACAGATTCCGCTGACCATCGACACCGTGGCGGCCGCACGCCCGCAAGTCGCGGGCGGCAAGGTCAAGGTGCTGGGCGTGACCAGCCGCAAGCCCACCGAGCTGCTGCCGGGCGCGCCCACGATTGCGTCGCAGGGCGTGGACGGATTCGAGGTCATTGCCTGGAACGCGCTGTACGCCCCCAAGGGCACGCCGCCGGAAATCGTGGCGCGCCTGAACCAGGCCATCAACCAGATCCTCAGCCAGCCCGCCACGCGAAAACACCTGCTGCAGATGGGCTATGAGCCCGCCGGCGGCAGCGCCCAGGACCTGGCCGACTTCGCCCGCGCCGAGCGCCGCAAATGGCAGCCCATCATCAAGAAGGCAGGCATCCGGGCCGGATAGCGGCTGTGCCAGGTGTCAGGCTCCCGCAGGGTGCCTGACAGCGCTGTATGCCACGGCCATCTCGGTCGTGCGGTGTCAGGCACCTGGCGGAGCCTGACACCTGGGCAGTGCACAGGCAGAACGGTCAATCGCCGCGCTTGCGGATCGGCACGCCGCCCCAGGTTTCGACCACCTTGGCAATGTGGGTGAAATCGGCCTGCTCGCCGCACAGCGCCGTGGTCAGCACCAGCATTTCGCGCACGGCCGCGCCCACGATCATGGGCACGCCGATGGCCTCGGCCTCGTCCACGCACAGCCGCACGTCCTTGTAAGCCAGCCGCGCGGCGAAGCCGATGTCGAAAGTGCCTGGCAGCACGGCCTTGGGGAACTTATCCTGGGTGGCCGAATTGCGGCCCGAGCCGGCGTTGATGACATCCAGCATCACCGCCGGGTCCAGGCCCGCCTTCACGCCCATTGCCATTGCTTCGGACGTGACCGCCACCGCCGCGGCCGACAGCAGGTTGTTGGCCAGTTTCATGGTCTGGCCCATGCCTGCCTTGTCACCTAGGTAGAACACCGGGCCGAAGTGCTTCAGCGTGGATTCCAGGGCATCGTAGTGGCCGCGCGGGCAGGCGGCCATCACGGCCAGCGTGCCGCGCACGGCGCCGCCCACGCCGCCGCTGACCGGGGCGTCCACATACTGGATGCCGCGCGCGTCCAGTTCCTTGGCCACCAGCGCGGCCACGCGCGGCCCGATGGTGGACAGGTCGACCACGCGCCTGACCTGCGCGCCGCCGATCAGGCCTTCGGCGCCGATGGCCACCTGCTGCACGATCTCCGGCGTGGGCAAGCTCAGGAACACGGTGGCGGCGGTGTCGGCCACTTCACGCAGGCTGCCGCATGCGCGGGCGCCGCGCTCGCGCAGGCGCGCCACGGCGTCCTGGTTGCTGTCGTAGACAGCCAGGGCATAGCCGGCATCGAGCAGGCGGCCGGCCATCGGCCCTCCCATGTTGCCCAGGCCGATGAATCCGTAAGTGTCTTCTGACATGACTGTTCCTTTGGGTTGAAGAGGCGGCCTAGCGCGGTTGCAGGCCGATCTGCTGGGCCAGGTCGGCCACCCGTTTGGTGTCCTGGGCCAGCAGCCTGGCAAATGGGTCCGGCCCGCGTTCGGCCGGGCTAG
The DNA here is from genome assembly GCF_017356245.1 of Bordetella petrii. NCBI lineage: Bacteria > Pseudomonadati > Pseudomonadota > Betaproteobacteria > Burkholderiales > Alcaligenaceae > Bordetella > Bordetella petrii. The sequence continues at coordinate 748,816 of NZ_JAFMZZ010000001.1, read as the reverse complement.
GCGCCTGGGCGGCCAGCTGTTCCAGGCGGCCCTTGAATTCGGGGCTGTCGATCACGGCCGACAGGGCCTGGGCCAGTTTGTCGATGACCGGGCGCGGCGTGCCCTTGGGCGCCACCACGCCGTTCCAGATGGCCAGGTCGAACGCCGGCAGTCCGCCTTCGGCGAAGGTCGGCACGTCCGGCATCTGCGGCAGGCGCTTCGGGGTCGACACCGCCAGCGCGCGGATGCGGCCGTCTTTGTGCAGCGGCATCATGGTGACGGTCTGGTCGATGACGCCATCGATCACGCCGGCCATCAGGTCGGCCAGCGCGGGGCCCGAGCCGCGGTACTGGATCAGTTCGCCCTGCGTTCCGGAAAGATGCAGGAACATGCCTTCGGCCAGGTGGGCCGTGGTGCCCGGGCCGCCCGAGCCGAAATTCAGTTTCGGTGGGGACTTCATGCGCGCCAGCAGTTCCGGCAGGGTCTTGATGCCGCTTTTGTTGCTGACCGACAGCACCATCGGCACGGTGGCCACCGTGCCCACCGTGGCCAGATCGCGCACCGGGTCCACGCCGGCATCCGGATGCAGCAGGGGAATGATGGCCATCGACAGGTTGCTGAACATCAGCGTATAGCCGTCGGGTTCGGACTTCAACAGGCGCTGCATGCCGATCAGGCCGCCGGCGCCGGTGGTGTTTTCCACTACCACCGGCTGCTTCAGGGTCTTGGACAACGAATTGCCGATCAGCCGCGCCAGCGTGTCCAGCGTGCCGCCGGGCGCCACCCCGACGATGATGGTGATGGGCTTGGTGGGAAATTCCTGCGCGGCAGCCTGCCCGGACAGCAGCAAGGCGGCCATGCAGCCGGCAAAAAATCGCAACATGTCTTGTCTCCTTGGTTCTAGGCGCGCGGGCGTGGCCCGTATCTTCATCCTCCCGCCTTGCGCTGCGGCGGCGCCGGGCGGGTGGTTCCGATACTAGCCATGAGCACTGCAACAAGCCTCTACGGCGGAGACATACCAGCCTCGCCGTTTTGGGCATAACAGGCGGGCACGGCGTTTGCTATGCGGTGGCGCCACCACTGCCGAGAACGCCATGAAGCCGATCCGCAAAGCCGTCTTTCCCGTCGCGGGCCAGGGCACCCGCTTCCTGCCCGCCACCAAGGCCATGCCGAAAGAAATGCTGCCGATCGTCGACAAGCCGCTCATCCAGTACGCGGTCGAAGAGGCCGTCGAGGCGGGGATTACGGAGCTGATCTTTGTCACAGGGCGCCACAAGCGCGCCATCGAAGACCACTTCGACAGCATGCCCGAACTGGAAGCCGGCCTGCAGGCCAAGCACAAGACGGCTTTGCTGGAGGCGGTGCGCAACGTCATCCCGCCGCACGTGGCCTGCCTGTACACCCGCCAGTCGGCGCCGCTGGGCCTGGGCCATGCCGTGCTGTGCGCGGCCCCCCTGGTGGGCGACGAGCCCTTTGCCGTGCTGCTGGCCGACGACCTGATCGATGCGGATGTACCGGCCATCGGGCAGCTTATCGACACGGCATACCGCCACGACAGCGGCGTGCTGGCCATCCAGAATGTGCCGCGCGGCCAGACCGACCAGTACGGCATCATTTCGGGGCGCCGCGTCGACGCGCGCACTGTCCGGCTGCAGGGCATCGTCGAAAAACCGTTGCCGGCGGATGCGCCGACCACGCTGGCGGTGGTCGGCCGCTACATTCTCGAGCCCCGGATATTCGAGCTGCTGCGCGCCACCCAGGCCGGAGTGGGGGGCGAGATCCAGTTGACCGACGGCATTGCCCAGCTGCTGCGCGAGCGCCCGGTGCACGCCTATCAGTACGACGGCGTGCGCTACGACTGCGGCGGCAAGGCGGGATTCTTCCAGGCCACCATGGACTTGGGGCGCAAGTATCATGGGCTGGGCATTTCCCACGAAGAAGATGCGGTGCTGGCCGGCGATGATTGAGGCCGGGGCGGCGCCGGGAGTAAGCTGCCGTACGATTCCGGGAAAACCGCATGCAAGCACTGCTCAGGCAGGAAAAACTGTTGCTGCTGGCCATCGCGGCGCTCGCGGCGGCCCATGCCGCCGGCGCCCGCCTTACCGGCAATGGCGCCACGACGGCCGTCGTGGCCACGGTGCTGCTGGTCGCCGCCATCATCTGCGCGTCGCAGCGGGTGGCTTTCCACGCCGAGCAATTGGCGCATCGGCTGGGCGACCCCTACGGCACCATGGTGCTGACCCTGTCCGCGGTGCTGGTCGAAGTGGTGGTGCTGGGCATCGTGATGTCGCACGACACGTCGCCCACGCTGGTGCGCGACACGATCTACGCGGCCGTCATGCTCGACATCAACGGCATCCTGGGGCTGGCGGCCCTGATGGGCGGCCTGAAGCACGGCGAGCAATCCTACAACGACGATTCGGGGCGCGTGTACACCGTCATGATCCTGACCGCCATGGCGATTTCCATGATCGTGCCCGAGTTCGTCGACCGCGAGCATTGGCACTTCTATTCGGGCTTCACGATAGTCATCATGATCATGCTGTACACCGTGTTCCTGCGCATGCAGACCGGGCCGCACAGTTATTTTTTCAGCTACAGCTATCCCGACAAGCGGCGGCGCCCGGCGGCGCAGCCGGCGCGCGGGCCTTCCACGCTGCTGTCGATAGGCCTGCTGGTTGCCGGCGTGGTCATCATCGGAGCCTTGTCCGAAGTCATGGCCAAGAGCCTGAGCGTGTCGCTGGAGCATGTGCAGGTGCCCCCGGCGCTGCCGGCCATTGTGGTGGCGCTGATTTCCGCCAGCCCCGAAATACTGACCGCCCTGCGCGCGGCGCTGGCCAATCGCATGCAGTCGGTGGTGAATATCGCGCTGGGCGCCTCGCTGTCCACCGTCATCCTGACGGTGCCGCTGATGGAAGCCCTGGCGCTTTATACCGGCCAGCCGTTCGAGATGGCGATGACGCCCATACAGACCATGATGGTGCTGGTCACGCTGATCGTGACGGCGATCAACCTGAACGACGGCCAGACCAACGCCATCGAGGGCATGACCCACTTCGCCCTGTTCGCCACTTTCGTGATGCTGTCCATACTGGGCCTGTAGCGGCCCGGCGGCGGTGCCCCCGCCATCCCAGGAGCATGCCATGAGCCACAAAACCGATACCGGCGAACCCGGTCATTCGCGCGCGGAGCATCAGACCGGGCGCCGCGCGGCCCGTGAAGGCGCCGGACCGCGCCACGGATCGTCCGTGGCCCGCCTGTTCGACCATTTCGCCAGCTCGGTGGCCCGCGCGACGGGCTCGCCCATCGCCTTTGGCTGCGCGGTGCTGATCATTGTGCTGTGGGCCGTGGCCGGCCCGTGGGCCGGATTTTCCGAGGTGTGGCAACTGGTGGTCAATACCGGCACCACCATCATCACCTTCCTGATGGTGTTCCTGATCCAGCAGAACCAGAACAAGGACAGCCGCGCGCTGCATGTAAAACTGGACGAACTGCTCATGGCCCTGAAAGGCGCCAGCGACAAGCTGGTGGATATCGAAGATCTGGAAGAAGACGAACTCAATGAAATCGCCGAGAAATACCGGCGCCTGGCCACGGCGGCGCGCAAGCGGGCGTCTTCGGAATAAGCGCGGTATGGCAATTGCTGCACGATGGGCATTGCCGCAAGGAGGCCGCCATGTTCCGTCCGCAATCTGCCCATGCCCGCCGCGCTGCCTTGGCGATCTGCCTGTTCGCCGCGCCTGGCCTGTTGCTGGCCCAGACTGCCGCGTCGCCAGGCCCTGCGGCGGCCGAGCCGGGGTCCCGGGCCGCGCCGGACAGCGCCCGTACGCCGGACGGCGCTTCCACGACGCGCGGCCAGACGGATTCGAATCCCGACCGGCCCAGCGCCAGTCCGGGCCCACGCGCGCCGCATCCATCCCGGGATGACGGGCGGGCCCGGCCTTCGGCACAACAGCCTGCCCCGCAACCCATGCCGCGCGGGCAGGGCACCGTCGAACCGGGCCGGCCCGATGCCGCCCCGCAGACGCAGGTGCCGCCAGGACGCGCCGGCTCGGGCGGACACAAGCACGGCTACGGCCGCTGACGCCGGCAGCCCGGCACGCGGCTTGCTGGCCCACGGGCCCTGCCGCAATGGAGCACGCCATGTCTGCATCGAATCATCGTCAACCGGACGGCCCGCCCGGGGCGCCGCCTAATGATCCGGCCTGGCCGGGCCATCCCGAGCCGGAAACCCCCACGCCCGATCCTGACCGGCCGCCCCGCGATCCGGGCCAGGTGCCGGGCACGCCCCAGGGGCCCAATCCGGCTTCGCCCGACAGCATCGTCCTGGCCTAGAGCCTGGTCTTCAACCCCAGCCGCCGCGCCAGTTTGTGCAGATTGCTGGGATCGAGTTCCAGGGCCTGCGCCGCGCGTGTCCAATGGCCGCCGTGCGCGGCCAGCGCCGCGCGGATGGCTTCGCGCTGGCTGGCCTCGACGGTTGCCCGCAGCGGGGCCAAAGCGGGCAGAGGCGCCTCGGGGCGCGCCGCCGGCCCGGGCGCGGCCGGCAGGCCGTCCAGATCCAGCAGGGCGGCTTCCAGGGTGACGATTTCATTGGCGCGCACGCCGCGCCCGACGGCCTTGATGGCCGCCCGGCTGAGTACGTGTTCCAGCTCGCGCACATTGCCCGGCCAAAGATAGCGGCGCAGCGCGTCCTGTGCATCGCCCGACAGCCGCAGGCTGCGCAGGCCCAGGCGGGCGCGGTTGATTTCCAGGAAGCGCCCGGCCAGCAGCAGGACGTCATCACCGCGCTCGCGCAGCGGGGGAATGGGGATAGGGTAGACCGACAGCCGGTGGTAAAGATCGGCCCGGAACGCGCCATCGCGCACCAGGTCGCGCAGGTTGCGGTTGGTGGCAGCGATGATGCGCACATCGACATGGCGCGGGCGGTCGTCGCCCAGGCGCTGGATTTCGCCGTTCTGCAAGGTGCGCAACAGCTTGGCCTGCACCGCCAGGGGCAATTCGCCCACTTCGTCCAGGAACAGCGTGCCGTGGTTGGCGGCATCGAAGCGCCCCGGCCGTTCACTGATGGCGCCCGAAAAGGCGCCCTTGGCATGGCCGAACAGCTCGCTTTCGGCCAGCGATTCGGGCAGCGCCGCGCAGTTCACATGCACCAGCGACTTGGCGCGGCGCCGCGACAGCTGGTGCAGGCGATGCGCGAACAGCTCTTTGCCCACGCCGGTTTCGCCCAGCAGCAGCACGGGCAGTTCGGAATCGGCCACGACGTGCAGTTCGTGCAGCAGGTGGGCAATGGCCGGGCTCTGTCCCAGTACTTCGCTGTCCGTGCCCGCCGCCACCGCATCACTGGCGGCCGCGCCACGCACCGCGCGCAGCGCACGGATCTCGGCTTCGAGGCGGGTGGTGCGCACCGCGGCCTCGACCAGCATGGTCAGGCGCTGCAGCTCGGCGCGGGCCTCGGCGTCGAAGGTGCCGACCTGCAGGGCGTCCAGCGTCAGCACCCCCCAGGGCTGGCCTTCGACATGCAGGCTGGCGCCCATGCAGTCGTGCACGGGCAGGGGCTGGCCGGCGCGTTCGTCGATCAGGCCGTCATAAGGGTCGGGCAGGGTGCTGTCGTGGTGAAAGCAGGTAACGCCGCGCCGCCCCAGAATGGCCGCCAGGCGCGGATGCTGGCCGACGGCGTAGCGGCGGCCCAGCGCATCTTGCACCAGGCCGTCCACCGCGACGGGGCGCAGGTGGTCTTCTTCGAGTTGCAGCAGGGCCACCGCGCCGCAGCGAAAGTGCGCGCGCAGGCTCGACACCAGGCGCTGCAGCCGCACCGCCGGGGGCAGATCGGCCACCAGATCGGCCGTCAGCAAGTTTTCCATAAGGGTGAATTCTACCTGATAGGGGTGTTATTAACCCTTTTTAGCAGGGTGAATATGACCCTATCAAACGAAGCACCGTTGATTCGAAAGAACATTTTCCTGGCATGCGGTTCGCTTAAGACAAGAAGCAATCCTTTTCACGGAGATCTTCATGAGTCCGCATGCAGCACCCACCCCGATCTCGCCTGCCGACTGGCAGCAGGCGCCTTTGTCCGAGCTGATCAAGCATATTCTGCTGCGCTACCACGAACGCCATCGCCAGCAGTTGCCCGAGGCGATCCGGCTGGCGATGAAGGTCGAGCAGGTGCATGAAGGCCATGCCGATTGCCCGCATGGCCTGGCCGAACACCTGCACGCCATGCTGCAAGAGCTGGAAAGCCACATGCGCAAGGAAGAGCAGGTGCTGTTTCCCCTGATCGCGCAGGGCCGGGGCGCGCTGGCCGACGGCCCCATCGCCATGATGCGCATGGAACACGACCAGCATGCCGAAGACCTGGCGCAGCTGGGCAAGCTGACCGGCGGGCTGGCGCTGCCGGGCGACGCCTGCAACACCTGGCGCGAGCTGTACGCGCAACTGGCTGCGTTTCGCCAGGACCTAGCCGATCACATTCGCCTGGAAAACACCGTGCTGTTCCCCAATGCACAGGCCGGCCGGCCCGCCTGATCCCCCTTACGGAACCGCCACCATGAACATCGATAAATTCAAGCAGCAGCACCTCGACATCCTGGAGGGCATCGCCGCGCTGCGGCATTTGTCCAATGCGGGGGTGGGGCGCAATGCGGCGGCCATCGCGCGCGGCATCATCGCCATGAGCTCCACCATCAAGCTGCACCTGGCCATCGAAGACCGCATGCTGTACCCCGCGCTGGCGCGCAGCGCCGACACGGCGCTGGCTGAAAAAGGGCGCAGCTTCCAGCAGGAAATGGGCTCGATCGCCCAGGCCTACGCCGCATTCGCGCATCGCTGGAGCAATGCCCAGGCGCTGGCGGAAAACGAAGCCGGCTTCAAGGCCGACGCCAACATCGTGCTCAGGAAAGTGCGCGAGCGCATGCTGCGTGAAGACAGCGACCTGTACCCGCGGGTCGAGGCCTTGTAGCGCGCATGCCGGCCCGTCCGGGGCCTGCGCGCGGCAGGCCCCGCATTGCTGTGTCAGGGCGCTTGCGGACGATCAGTCCGCCTTGATGTGCGCCTTTTCGATGAGGTCGTGCCATTTTTGGGTTTCCTGGGCCTGGTAGGCGCCCAGTTCGTCGGGCGAGCCGCCGCCCACCGAGCCGCCCCATTCTTCCACCCAGCGCGTGACATCGGGTTGCGCCAACACCGCAGAAACATCGGCGCTGATTTTCTTGACGATATCGGCAGGCGTGCCGGCGGGCACGTACATGCCCCACCACGCATGCACCGCGAACCCCTTCAGCGAGCCCCCGGCCTCGGCCACGGTCGGCACATCCGGCAGCGCCGCCACGCGCTTGGGGCTGGTGATTCCCATCAGGGTCGCCTTGCCGGCCTTGATGTGGGGCAGCAGCACCGAGGCGTTGTGGAACAGCACTTCATACTGGCCCGCCAGAAAATCCGTGGTCATCTGCGAACTGGTCTTGTATGGAATGCCCTGCATCTCGATGTTGGTCATCTGCTTGAGCAGTTCGGCCGACAGGTGGGGCGTGGTGCCGATGCCGGGGTGCCCGTAGCGCAGTTTGTCGGGATGCTGCTTGATATACGTGAGGAGCTCGCCCAGGTTCTTGACGGGCACGCTGGGGTGCACCACGAACAGGTTGGGCATGGCCATCACCATGGTCACCGGCTTGAAATCTTTCACCGGGTCATAGGGCAGGTGGTCCATGATGCTGACGCCCACGGACATGGCGCCGATGGTGCTGACCAGCAGGGTATAGCCATCCGGGGTTGCCCTGGACGCGCGTTCAGTGCCGATGATGCCGCCCAGGCCGGGCGCGTTCTCGATCACAACCGGCTGGTGCCACCGTTCACCCAGTTTTTCCGCGAGCAGGCGGCTGATGGAGTCCGGGCTGCTGGCGGTGCCGGCCGCGACGATGATCCTCACCGGCTTGTCCGGGTAGCCTTGCGCGCCGGGCTGCGCTGCGCTGGCGCAGCCGGCGGCCAGGGCCAGGCCGGCGCAGGCGGACGCGATCAACTTGTTGAACATACGTGGTCTCCTTATCGTTTTAGTCGAAATACAGGAGTCCAACGTTATTCCCGAAGCCCTCTGATTTGAATCAGGAGGCCGCACGACTTTTTCACAGCGTGAACTTATGGCGCCAACTGCCGGGCGCCAGCCTTCGGGTTTGCCCGGGGAAAGGCGAAGCCCTATTCGATATTCTGCGCCTGCTCGCGCATCTGCTCGATCAGCAGCTTCAGGTCCATGGCGGCGCGGGTGACGTCCATGCTGCCGGCCTTGGAGCCCAGCGTATTGGCTTCGCGGTTCATTTCCTGGAACAGGAAATCCAGGCGCTTGCCGGCGCTGCCGCCGCCGCGCTTGCCGTCGGGCTTGGCCTTGCCGCCGCCGCCCAGCAGATGGCGCAGCTCTTCCAGGTGCGAGCGCAGCCGGGCCAGTTCTTCGGCCACATCGATGCGCAGGGCGAACAGGTTGGCTTCCTGGGACAGCCGCTCGGAAAGCTCGGGGCCCGAAATATGGGTAAAGCCGCCGGGGAAGGCCGCCTCGACCGATTCGCGCAGCTTGGTCGCCAGCTTTTCCCGGTGGTCGGCCAGCAATTGGGGCAGATGGGCTTCGACCGCTTCGACGATGCGCGCCACGCCGTCGGCGCATTCCAGCATCGTGGCGGCCAGGCGCTGGCCTTCGCGTTCGCGGCCTTCCTGCAGCTGTGCCAGGGCCTGTTTGGCCGCCTGCAGGCATGCCGCGCCCCAGGCCTGCGGATCGAGCGCGTCGGTGCCGCGCTGGCCGGGCCAGTTGAAGAGTTCCGCCAGGCGCGGCGGCGCCACTTCGGGCAGCACGTTGCGCGCGGCCTGCAGCTGTTCGGCCAGGTGCTGCAGCCAGGCGGGGTCCAGCCTGGCCAGCTCGGCGCCGGCGTTGCGGGTGTACGAGGCCCGCACTTCGACCTTGCCGCGGCCCAGGCTGGTGGTCAGCAGTTCGCGCAGCGGCGTTTCGGCGTGGCGCAATTCGTCGGGCAGGCGGAAATACAGGTCCAGGTAGCGGCTGTTGACACTGCGCAGTTCCAGCGCCAGGGTGCCTTGTTCGAGGTCGGCGCGGGCGTTGCCGAAGGCAGTCATGCTGCGGATCATGGGGGTGTCCTGAAGAAAATCCGGAAATAGGGCGGGGCGCCAGGCGGGCCCCTTTACAGCAGGATACCTCAAGATACTTTAGGCGCCGTCCGGTGGCGCGGCCCCACGTACAATGCGGCGCAATGTCCATGTCCGGAGCCTGCCCCGTGTCCTCTTCTTCCGCTAACAGCGTGCCGCGTCCGTCCGGCCGTGCCGTCGATCAATTGCGTCCCTTCAGCCTGCAGCGCGGCTACACCCGGTACGCCGAGGGCTCGGTGTTGGTGTGCGCGGGAGACACGCAGGTGCTATGCACCGCCAGCGTGCTCGACAAAGTGCCGCCGTTCCTGAAGGGACGCGGCGAAGGCTGGGTAACCGCCGAATACGGCATGCTGCCGCGCGCCACCCATACGCGCGGCGACCGCGAGGCCGCGCGCGGCAAGCAGAGCGGGCGCACGCAAGAGATCCAGCGCCTGATCGGCCGCAGCCTGCGCGCGGTGTTCGACATGCAGGCGCTGGGCGAGCGCACGCTGCACCTGGACTGCGACGTGTTGCAGGCCGATGGCGGCACCCGCTGCGCCAGCATCACCGGCGCCTGGGTGGCGGCGGCCGATGCGGTGGCGCTGTTGATGCGGCGCGGCGACCTGGCCGCCAATCCCATCCGCGACGCGGTGGCCGCCGTGTCGGTGGGCATGGTGGCGGGCCGGCCGGTGCTCGACCTGGACTACCAGGAAGACTCGGCCTGTGACGCGGACGTGAATGTCGTCATGACGGGCTCGGGCGCTTTTGTGGAAGTGCAGGGTACCGGCGAGGGCGCCACCTTTGCGCGCGCCGATCTCGACGCCATGCTGGCCCTGGCCGAGCAGGGCATCGGCCAACTGGTGCGGGCCCAGCACGCGGCGCTGGCGTAAGCCGCGCGCCTCGCCTGGCAGCAAGGCGCCTGTCCGGGGGTAAAAATTCTTGAATATGCGAACATTCTGTGGCGCAGCTCTGCTGATTCTGGCGGCAGGCTGCTCCAGCGGACGCTATTACGCGCATCCCGACCGGAGGGTTGCCGTGCCGGCGGGCCAGCCGGCCGCCCAGGCGTCCGTGCAATGTACAGCGGCAAGCGCCCAGGTTGCCGCGAACGGCCGCGCCGATACGCTGTTTGTGCACCCCGGCATGCTGTCGCTCAGCGCGCACTGGGACCGCGGCCTGGCCGTGGCCAGCGGGCAGTTGCTGGTGCGCGATGGCTACGCGGCGCGCATCGTGGAACTCGATGGGCGCGATCCGGAAAGCATGGTGCCGCTCATGGTGAAGGACCCCGGCAGCCGCTTCATCGGCCTGCACTACAGCATGGGCGGCCGGGCGGACCTGGTGGCGCGCAGCGTCGCGGCAACCCGGAAGGCGTCTCTGGCCGCCGGCCGGCCGATGGCGTATTACCCCATTCTGGTCGATCCCGCCGCGTTCCGCGACGTGGGCAGCAAACTCGACATGAACAGCCCCTATCTGGGCCAGATGTTCGTGATGGTGTCGGCCGAGCATGCCGTCTTTCGCACCGACATCCAGTCGGTGGCGCGCAAGGTGCTCGACCACCCGAAAACGCACCTGATCTATGCCGAAGACTTCGGCCTGGAGTGGGGGCATTTCGATGTGCTGTCGGCGGTGACCGCGGCGCAGCCGGATGACAGGCAGCTGCGCACCCGGGCGGTGTTCATGATGATCGCGGGCGGCATCAATGCCGGCGCCAGCCCGGCGGAAATGACTGCCAGGCTGAATGCATTGAAGGTCCGCTATGCCCGGGCCGATCACCGCGCCGTGTATGCCGCGTGGCTGCCGCCGCAGCCCGGCTCCCGGGCGTGCGGCGCCACGCCCCCGCACAGCGCCGCCGTGGCGCCTTAGCCTCTTGTTCTTCAGGTGTCTGACTCCCGCAGGGTGTCAGACACCGTACGACTGAGACAGCCAGGCCACACAACGGTGTCTGACACCCCGCGGGAGTCAGACACCTGCACGGGCTTGCGTGCGAACTATCTGGGCGGCAGCAGCGCGCCTACGCGGGGCAGGCTTTCCAGGCTCCAGATGGTGTCGATCAGGCCGCGCACTTCGGCTTCGGTGGCGGCTTGCGCGTAGACCCCCAGCTGCAGGGTCTTTTCTTCGATTTCGGCGCGGCTCAGGGTGTTGCCCGGGTCGCCCTTGGGTTCGTCCACGCGCGCATGCAGCATGCGGCCGTCGGTGGTGCGCACCGTGACCTTGCCGATCCAGCGTTCGGGATAGGCGCTGTCGACTTCCGGGTCGAGTTCCATGCGGAACTTGCCGCGCAGCCCGGCCACGTCCTGGTCGCCCAGCGCGGCGTCGAACTCGGCCAGGCCGGCGCGGCCGCTGCGCGCGATCAGGGCCAGCACGGTGCCCATCGAGAACTTGGACTGGTGCACGGTCTTGGGGTCGACCACCGGGCCCAGCACGTCGATGGCGCCCTGGTGCACGTGCGCCACGACTTCGGCCAGATCGCTGTCGCGCAGCTTGTATTCGCGCATGGCCTGCTGCAGCGCGTCGGCGGCGGGGTGCGTGTGGCGGCACGAGGCATGGTATTTGAACGAGGTCTCGGCCAGCGCCCAGCGCTGGCCCAGGCGGTCGAGCAGGCGGGCCGGGTCGGCATCGGTGGACATGCCCGCCGCCATGCCTTGCGCGCCTTCCAGGATGCGGCGCGCGCCGGTAAAGCCTTCTTGCGCCAGGTAGGCCGCGGTCAGGCCGTCGGCCGCCGCCTTGGCGGTATGCAGCTGCTTGGAATCGGCCGCATCGCGCAGGAATTCCCACAGCCCGGCGGCCTGCGTACCGGCCGAACCCAGGGCGTGCAGCATCTGTTCGGCGTTCAGGTTCAGCAGCCGGCCCACCGTGACCGCCGCGGCCACGGTGCCGACCGTGCCGGTGGTATGGAAAATCTTGTAGTGCGAGCGTCCCAGGTATTCGCCGACGCGGATGCCGACTTCATAGCCGGCCACCGCCGCCACCAGCAGGTCTTTGCCCGACCGGCCCAGCGCCTGGGCCACCGCCAGCGCGGGCGGGAAGACCACCGCGGCCGGGTGGAACACCGAACCGTTGTGCACGTCGTCCTGTTCGACCACGTGGGCGGCCGCGGCGTTGACCATGGCCGCGAACAGCGGCGTTGTCTGGCGCCGCGTGATCAGCACCTGGGCGGCGCCTTCGGCCGGCCCCATGGCGGCCGCATAGCGCTCGATGGCCTGCACCGCCCGGGCGTTGGCGCCCGCCAGGACCGAGGCCAGGCAGTCGAGCAGCAGGTCTTCGGCCCGGCGCAGCACCGGCGCGGGGATGTCTTCAAAGCGCAGGCCGGCGGCGAACTCGGCCAGTGCGGCGCTGGGGTGGGGATGGTTGGCGGTCATGGGAATCAGAACGAACGGGGCAGGCCCAGCACGTGCTCGGCCACGTAGGAAAGGATCAGGTTGGTGGAAATCGGCGCCACCTGGTACAGGCGCGTTTCGCGGAATTTGCGCTCGACGTCGTATTCGGTGGCAAAGCCGAAGCCGCCATGGAACTGCAGGCAGGCGTTGGCCGCTTCCCAGGACGCATCGGCCGCCAGCAGCTTGGCCATGTTGGCCTGGGCGCCGCAGGCCTGGTGGGCGTCGAACAGGCGGCAGGCTTCGTAGCGCATCAGGCTGGCGGCTTCGACATTGATGTGCGCGCGGGCGATGGGAAACTGCACGCCCTGGTTTTGGCCGATGGGGCGGCCGAACACGACGCGTTCCTTGGCGTAGGCCGCCACCTTGTCCACGAACCAGTAGCCGTCGCCGATGCATTCGGCGGCGATCAGGGTGCGTTCGGCGTTCAGGCCGTCGAGAATGTACTTGAAGCCCTTGCCTTCTTCGCCGATCAGGTTTTCGGCGGAAATTTCCAGGTTGTCGAAGAACAGCTCGTTGGTCTCGTGGTTGACCATGTTGGGAATGGGGCGTACCTGCATGCCATGCTTGACCGCATGGTGCAGGTCGACCAGGAAGATCGACATGCCTTCGGACTTGCGGGTCACCTGGTCCAGCGGCGTGGTGCGGGCCAGCAGGATCATCAGGTCGGAATGCTGGACGCGCGAGATCCAGACCTTCTGGCCATTGATCACGTAGCGGTCGCCGCGCCGCACCGCGGTGGTCTTGATCTTGGTCGTGTCGGTGCCGGTGGTGGGTTCGGTGACGCCCATCGACTGCAGGCGCAGCTCGCCGTTGGCGATGCGCGGCAGGTATTCGCGCTTTTGCGCTTCGGAACCGTGGCGCAGCAGGGTGCCCATGTTGTACATCTGGCCGTGGCAGGCGCCCGAATTGCCGCCGCTGCGGTTGATTTCTTCCATGATCACCGAAGCTTCGGTCAGCCCCAGGCCGGAACCGCCGTATTCCTGGGGAATCAGGGCGGCCAGCCAGCCGGCCTCGGTCAGGGCGCGCACGAATTCTTCGGGATAACCGCGTTCTTCGTCGATTTTGCGGAAGTATTCGCCGGGAAACTGGGCGCACAGGTCGCGTACGGCTTCGCGGATGTCCTGGAAGGCGTGATTGGTGTCGGGCATGGCGGGGTTCTATGATGAGGCTTGCAGATAATCCCGGCACTTTGCCGCAACCCGGGCCGGATTGCCAATTTATGATTGCTTAATACCGGGTTAGCAATTGCCGAAGAACAGAGGAATTCATGGCGGGGCACTTCGATCTGACCGACTTGCAGCTGATCGTGCACATCGGCGACTGGCACAGCCTGACCCGCGGTGCCGAGAAAACCCATTTGTCGCTGCCGGCGGCCAGCACGCGCATCAAGAACCTGGAAGAGCACTTCGGCACCCAGCTGCTGTACCGCACCAGCCAGGGGGTCACCCTGACGCCCTCGGGCGAGGCCCTGACGCGCCATGCCCGCACCGTGATGCGCCAGGTAGAGCAGCTGCGCGGCGACATGCAGGAATTCGCCCGCGGGGTCAAGGGCCACGTGCGCGTGCTGGCCAACACCACCGCCATGACCGAATTCATGCCGGCCGTGCTGGGCCGTTTTCTGGCCGCCCATCCCGACGTCAATGTCGAGCTGCGCGAACGCCTCAGCTACCTGATCGTGCGGGCGGTGGCCGAAGGCTCGGCCGACCTGGGCATCGTGGCCGGCTGCACGGCCGACCAGGGGCTGCAATTCATCCCGTACCGCAAAGACCGGCTGGTGATGGTGGCCGCGGCCAGCCATCCGCTGGCCAGCGAGACCGCCGTGGCCTTCGCGGACACGCTGGGCAACGATTATGTCGGCCTGTCCGAATGGAGCGCCATCCATCCGTTCCTGGTGCAGGCGGCGGCCGCGCTGGGGCGCACCTTCAAGTTCCGCATCGAAGTGGGCAACTTCGAGGCCGTGTGCCGCATGATCGAGACCGGCGTGGGCATTGGCGTCATTCCGGAATCGGTGGCGCTGCGCTTCGCGCGCACCCTGAAAGTCGCCATCGTGCCCCTGACCGACGACTGGGCGCTGCGCGAGCTGCAGATCTGCGTGCGCGACCGCGACGCGCTGCCCGCCTTCGCGCGCGAACTGGTCGACATGCTGGTGGCCGACGTGCCCGAGCACGAACGCCAGGTCGCGCCGCCGGCCGCCGCGGGCTGAATGTCAAGAATCTGCCAAGTTCGCCCCGCATAATCGCCCCGACTTCCGCGCTGTCCGCGGAAGCTTTGTATGGGAAGTTATGCGCAAGACTCTGAGTGTGAACCTGGCACTGTCGGCCATGCTGGCGGTATTCGTGGCATTGTTCGTGGCGGCGGCCGCGGCCGGCATCGGGCTGCTGCGCGACAGCCGCGCCGACATCGAAGCGCTGGGGCGAGGCAGTATCGAACGCGCCGGCGACCTCAGCGACCTGAGCAGCCGGCTGTTCCAGGCGCGCGCCTGGCTGACCGATGCCAAGACCTATATGGAAGGCGGCCTGGAAGAGCAGCGCGACCAGGCGCTGCAGCAGGCGCAGGCGCTGCTGGCCCGGGCGGCGGCCAGCCACGGGCGCCTGCGCGCCAATCCCGATACGCAGGGGCGGGGCGCGCAGCTGTTCGACGCGGTGCAGGCCGCGTACGAGGGCCTGGCCGGCAAGGCGCTGCAGCCGCTGCAAAAAGCCATCCAGGGGTGGAACGGCATCGAGGCCAACCGCATTGTCGAACAAGTGCTGCCGCAAAGCAGCGCCGCCTACCTGGACGCGGTCGAGGCGTTCCAGACTTATGCGCGCGCGCAGGGCGCGGCCGCCGTGGCCCGGGCCGGCCAGGTGCTCGACCGCGCCATGGCGGGCGCCGTGGCCTTGCTGGCGCTGGTCGCGGCGCTCGGCCTGGTTTTCCGGCTGGCCTTCCGCCGGGTGGTGCTGCGGCCGCTGAAGCAGGCCGGCGCGCATTTCGACCGGATCGCCGATGGCGACCTGGGCGAAGCCATTGCGGCGCGCGGCGGCAACGAGATCGGCGTGCTGTATTCGGCGATGCGGCGCATGCAGGCCGGGCTGACCGGCGCGGTGGCGGCGGTGCGGCAGGGCGTCGAGGAAATCCACGTGGGCGCGCGCGAGATCGCCGCCGGCAACGGCGAGATGTCCGACCGCATCGCCCGGCAGGCCGCCGCGCTGCAAGAGGCGGCCGCCAATATGGCCACACTGGCCGATACGGTGCGGATTACCGCTGGGCACGCCGGCCAGGCGCACGGGCAGGCCCGCGACGCGGCCAGGCTGGCCGAGCACGGCGGCCAGGCCATGGCCGCCGTCGGCGCCGCCATGCAGCACATCGCCGCCGACACCCGGCGCATTGAAGACATCGTGGAAGTGGTCGACAGCATTGCGTTCCGTACCAACATCCTGGCGCTGAATGCCGCGGTCGAGGCGGCCCATGCCGGCGAGCAGGGCAAGGGGTTCGCGGTGGTGGCCGGCGAAGTGCGGCTGCTGGCGCAGCGCAGCGCCCAGGCCGCCGATGAAATCCGCACCCTGATCCAGGCGGCCGCCCAGCGCGTCGGCGACGGCGTGCGCCAGGCCGATGCGGCGGGCGTGGCGGTGCGCGACGCCATCGCCGCGGCGGGCCAGGTGACCCGGCTGGTGTCCGGCATTACCGAGGCCGCGGGCGAACAGTCCGCCGGCATCGATTCGGTGAACCACGCGGTGGCCAGCCTGGAGCGCGCCACCCAGGAAAGCGCCGCCATGGTCGAGCAGACCGCCGCCGCGGCCGCGGCCCTGGAAGAGCAGGCGGCCTCGCTGCGCAGCGCCGTGGCGGTGTTCAGGCTGGCCGCCGGGCCCGTTGCCCGGCTGGCGCAAAACGCCCCAGGTGCCCCAGGTGTCTGGCTCCCGCAGGGTGCCTGACACCGCTGTGTGGCACGGCTATCTGAGTCGTATGGTGTCTGGCACCTTGACGGGAGCCAGACACCTGGGCGACGCGGACGCACCCGGGTGACCAGGGCGCCCGACTACAATGGCGGCATGACCTCGACGAATACCGAAGCATCCCTGGCCCGCGTGGTGCTGGCCTCGAACAACCCCGGCAAGCTGCGGGAATTCTCCGCCTTGTTCGCCCCGCTGGGCATTGAACTGGTTCCGCAGGGCGAACTGGGCGTGCCCGAGGCCGAAGAGCCGCATGTCACGTTTGTCGAGAACGCGCTGGCCAAGGCGCGCCATGCCAGCCGGCTGACCGGCCTGCCGGCCCTGGCCGACGATTCCGGCCTGTGCGTGGCGGCGCTGGGCGGCGCGCCCGGCGTGTACTCGGCGCGCTATGCGCAGCTGGCCAACGCCGCCGCCGAGCGCAGCGATGCCGCCAATAATGCCTTGCTGGTCAGCAAGCTGGCCGGCGTGGCCGACCGGCACGCCTGGTATGTGGCGCTGCTGGTGCTGGTGCGCGCCCACGATGACCCGCAGCCGCTCATCGGCGAGGGGCTGTGGCATGGCCAGATCGTCGACGCGCCGCGCGGCGGCCACGGGTTCGGCTACGATCCGCATTTCCTGCTGCCCGACCTGGGCCGCACCGCCGCCGAGCTCGATCCGGCCGAGAAAAACCGTGTCAGCCACCGCGCCCGCGCGCTGGCGCAACTGCTCGCCAAGCTGGCGCCTCGCTAAGCGCCGCCGCCCTCGATACCGTGGCCACCACCATTCCCATCCACCAGGCCGGATCCGGCGCGCGCGTCGTGACGCCCGCCGGGGCCAGCCTGACCAGCCTGCCGCCGCTGTCCGTCTATGTGCACGTGCCCTGGTGCGTGCGCAAATGCCCGTACTGCGATTTCAATTCGCACGCGGCGCCGGCCGAACTGCCCGAGCGCGCCTACCTGGACGCCTTGCGGGCCGACCTGGAGCAGGCCCTGCCTTCGGTATGGGGCCGGCAGGTCGTGTCGGTGTTCCTGGGCGGCGGCACGCCCAGCCTGCTGTCGGCCGCCGGCCTGGATGAGCTGCTGGCCATGCTGCGCGCCTGTCTGAACTTGCTGCCGGACGCGGAAATCACCATGGAAGCCAACCCCGGCACGGCCGAGGCGGGGCGGTTCCGCGATTACGCGGCCAGCGGCGTGAACCGGCTGTCGCTGGGCATCCAGAGCTTCGATGACGCCCAGTTGAAAAAGCTGGGGCGCATCCACGATGCCGCCCAGGCCCGGGCCGCCATCGAGATGGCCCGGCGCGCCGTCGGGCGGGTCAACCTGGACCTGATGTTCGCGCTGCCTGGGCAGGGCCTGGCAGCCTGCCTGGACGACGTGCGGCAGGCCCTGTCGTTCGGCACCGAGCATCTGTCGCTGTATCACCTGACCCTGGAACCGAACACCGTCTTCGCCAAGTACCCGCCGGAACTGCCCGATGACGACGCCAGCGCCGCCATGCAGGATGCCGTCGAGGCCGCGCTGGAAGCCGCCGGCCTGTTGCGCTACGAAGTCTCGGCCTATGCGCGGCCGGGCGCCCGCTGCCGGCATAACCTGAATTACTGGGAGTTCGGCGATTACCTGGGCATAGGCCCGGGCGCGCACGGCAAGCTGTCGTTCCACGACCGCATCGTGCGCGAGGCGCGCCTGCGCAGCCCCGACAGCTGGATGGCCGCCGCCGCGGCCCGCGACGGCAGCCACATCGCCGAAGCCCGCACGGTGGGGGCCGGCGAGCTGCCGTTCGAGTTCATGCTGAATGTCCTGCGCCTGAAAGACGGCGTGGCGGCCGCCTCGTTCCAGGAACGCACCGGCCTGTCGCTGGCCGCGATCGCCCAGCCCCTGCAATCGGCCACCGCGCGCGGCCTGCTCGATCCCGATCCCACCCGCCTGCGGGCCACGGCCCTGGGGTGGCGCTTCCTGAACGACCTGCAGGAAATCTTCCTGTAAATAAAAAGCACCATTATGGTGCTTGCATGCCCCATGTTTTGCACTATTATGGTGCGTAAGTGCCCCGCTATGGCGGATTTTGGGTGGGCATGCCCTGCGTTGGGTCCTGGCATGCATATTGCTTTCTTCTATTCATGCCAGCCGGCACCAGGCCCAGCCCCCGGCGCTTTTATCACATGGAGATGACATGGCAAGCCCGAAAGACATCCTGAAGCAGATCGCCGACAACGAAGTGAAGTTCGTGGATTTCCGCTTCACCGACACGGTGGGCCGCGAACACCACGTGTCCGTTCCCACCACGGCCGTTGACGAAGACAAGCTGGAAAGCGGCCAGGCGTTCGACGGTTCGTCCATTCCGGGCTGGAAGGGCATTGAAGCCTCCGACATGCTGCTCATCCCCGACCTGGATACCGCCAACCTGGATCCGTTCCGCGAAGAGCCCACCCTGATCCTCAGCTGCGACGTGGTCGAGCCTTCCGACCTGAAGGGCTATGACCG
This sequence comes from Bordetella petrii, assembly GCF_017356245.1. Lineage (NCBI taxonomy): Bacteria > Pseudomonadati > Pseudomonadota > Betaproteobacteria > Burkholderiales > Alcaligenaceae > Bordetella > Bordetella petrii. Next base: position 729,967 of record NZ_JAFMZZ010000001.1, on the reverse strand, counting down.
CGACCCGCGCTCGCTGGCCAAGCGCGCCGAAGCCTACCTGAAGTCCTCGGGCCTGGGCGACACCGCCTACTTCGGTCCGGAACCCGAATTCTTCGTGTTCGACGGCGTGACCTGGAACACCGACATGTCGGGCACCTTCGTGAAAATCAAGTCCGAAGAAGCCCCGTGGTCGACCGGCACCGAATTCGAAGGCGGCAACATGGGCCACCGCCCGGCCGTCAAGGGCGGCTACTTCCCCGTGCCGCCGGTCGATTCGTTCCAGGACCTGCGTTCCGAAATGTGCCTGCTGCTCGAACAGATGGGCGTGCCGGTCGAAGTGCACCACCATGAAGTCGCGGCCCCGGGCCAGCTGGAAATCGGCACCAAGTTCAGCACGCTGGTCAAGCGCGCCGACTGGACCCAGATCCTGAAGTACGTCGTGCACAACGTGGCGCACGCCTACGGCAAGACCGCCACCTTCATGCCCAAGCCCATCGTCGGCGACAACGGCTCGGGCATGCACGTGCACCAGTCCATCTGGAAAGACGGCCAGAACCTGTTCGCCGGCAACGGCTATGCCGGCCTGTCCGAGTTCGCCATGTACTACATCGGCGGCATCATCAAGCACGCCCGCGCGCTCAACGCCATCACCAACCCGGGCACCAACTCGTACAAGCGCCTGGTGCCGCACTTCGAAGCTCCGGTCAAGCTGGCCTACTCGGCCCGCAACCGCTCGGCCTCGATCCGCATCCCGTACGTGGGCAACCCCAAGGCCCGCCGCGTCGAAACGCGCTTCCCGGATCCCCTGGCCAACCCGTACCTGGCGTTCTCGGCCCTGATGATGGCCGGCCTGGACGGCGTGCAGAACAAGATCCACCCGGGCGATCCGGCCGACAAGAACCTGTACGACCTGCCGCCCGAAGAAGACGCGAAGATCCCGACGGTGTGCGCGTCGCTTGAGCAGGCGCTCGAAGCCCTGGATCAAGACCGCGAGTTCCTGACCCGCGGCGGCGTGTTCAGCAACGACATGATCGACGCCTACCTGGCCCTGAAAGAAGGCGAGGTCCAGCGCCTGCGCATGACCACGCACCCGGTCGAGTTCGACATGTACTACAGCCTGTGATGTTGCTGGCTGGGGCCTGCTTCCCCGAGCGGGAACGGGCCCTGTTCGGGGCGGGCGGGGCGGCTCGCCGGCCCGTCCTGCCCCGGTGCTGCAAATGATGAATGTCGATGCGTTTGACCTACTGGCCACAGCCGTCCTGCTGCTGAACGAGCGGGGCCACGTCGAGCATGCCAACGCCGCGGCCGAAGACCTGTTCGGCCGGTCCCGCAAGCAGTTGCGCGGCCTGTCGGCAGCCACGCTGTTCGGCCATCCCGAAACCCTGCAGTCATCCATCGATCGCGCCGTGGCGGGCCAGTTCGCCGATGTGCGCCAGTTGTCGTCGGTGCGGCGCGCCGGCGAATCGGCCGAAGTCGCCGTCACCACAGTATCGCTGGCCGGCCAGGCCTGGCCGGTGCTGATCGAGGCGCGCGAAATCGAACAGCGCGTGCTGGCCGACCGCAACCACCGGCTGGTGGAAGAAATCGAGGCGCATCGCGAATTGCTGCGCAACCTGGCGCACGAAGTCAAGAACCCCCTGGGCGGCCTGCGCGGCGCGGCGCAGCTGCTCGAGGCCGAGCTGCCCAGTGCGGCGCTGGCCGAATACACCCAGGTCATTATTTCCGAGGCCGACCGCCTGCAAGTGCTGGTCGACCGCCTCAGTGGCCCGCAGCGCGTGCCGCTGGCCGCGCGGCCGGTCAACATCCACGAAGTCTGCGAACGCGTGTGCGCGCTGGTCCAGGCCGAGTTCCGCGACAAGGTTGCGCTGGTGCGCGACTACGACGCGTCGGTGCCCGACCTGCAGGGCGATGCGGCGCGGCTGATCCAGGCCGTGCTGAACGTGGCGCGCAACGCCGCGCAAGAACTGTCGCTGCAGCCGCCGGGTGTCGACGTGCCGCCGGCGCAGATCATCCTGCGCACCCGCGTGGCCCGGCAGGTCATGCTGGCGCACCGCCAGCACCGGCTGGCCCTGGTGCTGGCCATCATCGACAACGGGCCCGGCGTGCCCGAATCGATCCGCGACCGCATTTTCCATCCCCTGGTCACCGCCCGGCCGGGCGGCACGGGGCTGGGCCTGAGCCTGGCCCAGGATTTCGTGCAGCAGCACGGAGGCATTATCGAATTCGAATCCCGCCCCAGGCACACTGAATTCCGTCTGGTCTTGCCGATGGAGCAACCGCTGTGAGCAAACCCGTTTGGATCGTCGACGATGACCAGGCCATACGCTGGGTCCTGGAAAAAGCCCTGGCGCGGGCCGGCATTCCCACGCGCAGCTTCGCGCAGGCCGCCGACGTGCTGGCGGCGCTGGATGTCGAAACCCCCGCGGCGCTGGTGTCCGATATCCGCATGCCCGGCGGCGACGGCCTGGACCTGCTGCGCCAGCTGAAAGAGCGCCATCCGCACCTGCCGGTCATCGTGATGACCGCCTTTGCCGACCTCGACAGCACGGTGTCGGCGTTCCAGGGCGGGGCCTTCGACTACCTGGCCAAGCCCTTCGACGTGAACGAAGCCATTTCGCTGATCGAACGCGCCGTGCACGAATCGGCGCCGCAGGACGCGCGCGCGGGCGAAAGCCAGGACGGCGACGCGGGGCAGGGCAACGAACGCTGGATGATGACGCAGTCGTCCTCCACCGCCATGCAGGAAGTCTTCCGCGCCATCGGCCGCCTGGCGCAATCCAAGGTCACGGTGCTGATCACGGGCGAATCCGGCACCGGCAAAGAACTGGTGGCGCGTGCGCTGCACGGCCATGGCGCGCGCGCCGGCGGGCCGTTCGTGGCGCTGAACGCGGCCGCCATCCCGCGCGACCTGCTCGAGGCCGAACTGTTCGGCCACGAGCGCGGCGCCTTCACGGGCGCCAACACCCTGCGCCGCGGCCGCTTCGAAGAAGCCCACGGCGGCACGCTGTTCCTGGATGAAATCGGCGACATGCCGATCGAGCTGCAGACCCGCCTGCTGCGCGTACTGGCCGAAGGCAGTTTCTACCGCGTGGGCGGCGCCCAGCCTGTGCGGGTCGACGTGCGCATCGTGGCGGCCACCCACCAGCCGCTGGAGCAGCGCGTCGAACAAGGGCTGTTCCGCGAAGACTTGTTCCATCGCCTGAACGTGATCCGCCTGCGGCTGCCGCCGCTGCGCGAGCGGGTCGAAGACATTCCCGCCCTGGCCAACCATTTCCTGGCCGCCAGCGCCCGCTCGCTGGGCGTGCCGGTCAAGCGGCTGACGCCCGACGCGGTTGCCGTGCTGACGCGCTTCGATTTTCCGGGCAACGTGCGGCAACTGGAAAACTTCTGCCATTGGCTCACCGTCATGGCGCCGGGCCAGACCATCGAACGCGCCGACCTGCCGCCCGAGATCCGCGCCATGGAAGTGCAGCCGCAAGCAACAGCCGCGGGCAGCGTGGCCGTGCACGGCGGCTTCCCGGCGCCCGCTGCGCCCGCCGCCATCGCCGCGTCGGCCGGGGCTGTGCGCGCCGACGCCGGCGCCGCCGACTGGCAGGCCGCGCTGCTGCGCGAAGCCCGGCAGCGCCTCGAACGCGGCGAGCCGGCCGTCATGGCCACCCTGACGCGCCAGTTCGAACGCATCCTGCTGCAAAGCGCGCTGGACGCCAGCCGCGGCCGCCGCGTCGAAGCCGCGTCGCGCCTGGGCATCGGCCGCAATACCATCACCCGCAAACTGCGCGAGCTGGGTATCGAAGAATGAGTGCTGCCCGCTAGATTCCCAGCAGGCTTTCGCATAGCCGCGGCGAGCGCAGCTTCTGCAGCCACCATTTCAGCGCCGCGCCGGGCGCCGGTTCGCGCCAGGCGTAAACCAGCTGCTCGGTCATGGGCACGCCGTCGTCGATGGCGCAGTGCACCAGCTCGCCGCGCGTGATGTACGGCGCGGCCAACGTCAGCGGCAGGTAGCCGCAGCCCAGGCCGCGCACCTGGGCGTCGATCTTGGCCTGCATGGTGGGCATCACGATCAGGGGCTGCCTGTTCAGCAGGCCGCGCGTCAGCGGCGGCAGGTGGCGCGCCGTGTCGGCCACCACCACCGCGCAATAGGCCGCGATATCGTCCGCCCCCAGCGGCCGGCCCAGCGCCGCCAACGGGTGCTGCGGCGCCACGCAGAAACCGAATTGCACTTCGCCCATGGGCTGCGACCGATAGGCGCCCGGCGCGGCGCCGTTGGCGTCGGCGCCGATCACCAGATCGGCGCGGCCGGTCGCCAGGGCATCCCAGTTGCCGCTGAGCACTTCGGTGGAAAACCGCAGCGTCGTCACCGGCGCAAGCTGGCGGAATTCCCGCACCACGTCGTACAGGGGAGGCAGGGGCAATACGGCGTTGACGGCCACGCGCAGCTCCAGTTCCCAGCCGGTGGCCACGCGCTTGACGCGGCCGGCCAGGGCATCCAGCGATTGCAGCACCTGGCGGCCATCCTGCAGCAGGGTTTCGCCGGCCGGGGTCAAGCGGGCGCGGTGCCCGCTACGGTCGAACAGCAGCACGTCCAGCGCATCTTCCAGCTTGCGCACGGCATAGGTGACGGCCGACGGCACCTTGTCCAGTTCCCGCGCGGCCTTGGCAAAACTGCCGTGGCGCGCAATGGCATCGACCATGTACAGCAGTTCGGGGGTGATGGCTTGCATGGCGAAATATCGTTCAAATAAATTGAATGATGTCATCAAACCTGCTCAGCCTCAACCCCAGGGGCCGGGCGCACAATGCCTTTCATCGGCAGTGCAAACGCCCAGCGCGCCGCCACTGCCAATCACCAAATTGAAAGGAGCTCATCATGCTGACCCTGCGCCGTAGCAACGAACGTGGCCACGCCAACCATGGCTGGCTGGACAGCTACCACACCTTTTCCTTCGCCAATTATCACGATCCCGACCACATGGGCTTCGGCCCGCTGCGCGTGATCAACGACGACCGCATCGCGCCCAGCCGCGGCTTCGGCACGCACGGCCATCGCGACATGGAAATCATCACCTATGTGCTGGACGGCGCCGTGGCCCACAAAGACAGCATGGGCAGCGGCTCGACCATCCGCCCGGGCGACGTGCAGCGCATGAGCGCCGGACGCGGCGTGCTGCATTCCGAGTTCAACCCGCTGGACGACCAGCAAACCCATATGCTGCAGATCTGGATCGAGCCCGACGTGACCGGCATCGTGCCCGAATACGAAGAGCAGCGCGTGCCCGAAGCCGACAAGCGCGGCCGCCTGCGCCAGGTCGTGTCGCCCGACGGGGCCGACGGCTCGATGCGCATTCACCAGGACGCGCGGCTGTACGTGGGGCTGTTCGACGGCGCCGAGCAGGCCGAACTGCCGCTGGCCGCCGGCCGCCGCGCCTGGGTGCATGTGGCGCGCGGCAAGGCCACGGTGAACGGCCAGGCGCTGTCGGCCGGCGACGCCGTGGCGCTGACCGACGAGGCCGCCGTGCGCATCAGCGATGGCGAACAGGCCGACGTGCTGGTCTTCGACCTGCCTTAAGCAGTATCTTGCCGGCATGCCTGCGAACAGGTGTCTGGCACCCACAGGGTGTCAGACACCGAGGTATGCCACGCTGTCGCAACACTATGGTGCCAGGCACCCCGACCATGCACCATACAACCGAGGAGAACACCCCATGTCCGCTGTTGAAACTCTGATCGTCCCGCGCTCCAGCGACCTGGGCGGCGGCCTGCAGGTTCGCCGGGCCCTGCCGTCCGCCCAGCGGCGCACCGTCGGCCCGTTCGTCTTCCTGGACAACATGGGGCCGGCCATGTTCGAGCCGGGCGCCGGCGTTGACGTGCGCCCCCATCCGCACATCGGCCTGTCGACCGTCACGTACCTGTACGAAGGCGCCATGATGCATCGCGACAGCGCCGGCCATACCCAGGAGATCCGCCCGGGCGAACTCAACTGGATGACGGCCGGGCGCGGCATCGTGCATTCCGAACGCACGCCCGACGCGCAGCGCAGCGCGGGCCATCGCTTGTCCGGACTGCAGTTGTGGGTGGGCCTGCCCAGCCGCCATGAAGAAACCGATCCGGGCTTCGTGCACTACGGGCTGGATGCGCAGCCGGTGATCGAAGGCGAGGGAGTGCGCGCGCAAGTGGTGGCCGGCTCGCTGTTCGGCCAGACGTCGGCCGTGCGGACCCTGTCGCCGCTGTTCTTCGGCGATATCACGCTGCAGCCCGGCGCCACGCTGGTCGTGCCGGCCGAACACGAAGAACGGGCGGCCTACCTGAGCAGCGGCGCCGTGGAAATCGACGGCCAGGTCTACCAGCCGGGGCAGCTGCTGGTGTTCGCCGCGGGCCAGCCGGTGACCGTGCGCGCGGCCGAGGCAGCCCGCCTGGCGATACTGGGCGGCGAACCGCTGGACGGGCCGCGCTTTGTCTGGTGGAACTTCGTGTCCAGCAGCAAAGACCGCATCGAACAGGCCAAGCAGGACTGGCAGCGCGACCGTTTCAGCCAGGTCGTGCCGGGCGACGAAACCGAATACATCCCGCTGCCGGCGCCACGCGCGTAGTGGCGCCCAGGTGTCAGGCTCCGCAGGTGCCTGACACCGAAGTGAGCCATGACCGCCTCAGGCAGTACGGTGTCAGGCACCTGCGGAGCCTGACACCCGGCCTTTGGTGCGGAGCCTGCGGCTACATGCCGCGCGCGTAGGCCTGCTGGCGCTGCGCGACCAGCGTCTCGCGCCGCACGAAGTCGCGCACGAAGCCGTCGGCGGGGTGGTGGTGCAGGTTGTACGGGGTGTCCCACTGCACGACCTTGCCGTCGCTCATCACGCCGATGCGGTCGGCGATGGCGAAGGCCTCGGCCTGGTTGTGGGTTACCAGGATGGCCGTGTGCCCGGTCGATTTGAGGATGTCGCGCACTTCGAAAGCCAGGCGCTCGCGGGTGTCCACATCTAGATTGGAAAACGGCTCGTCCAGCAGCAGCAGGTCGGGCGAGGGCGCCAGCGCGCGCGCCAGCGCCACGCGCTGCTGCTGGCCGCCGGAAATTTCGTGCGGATAGTTGTCAGCCGAAGCGGCCAGCCCCACCATGTCCAGCATCTCGCGCACGCGCGCCGCGCGCTCGGCCTTGCCCAGCCTGCGCAGCCCGAAGGCCACGTTCTGCGCGGCGGTCAGGTGCGGAAACAGCGCGTAGTCCTGGAACATCATGCCCACCCGGCGCAGCTCGGGCGCCACTTGCACGGCCGGCGACGAAATCACGGCGCCGTCCAGGGAAATCTGTCCGGCACGCACCGGCTCGAAACCGGCGATGGCGCGCAGGATGGTGGTCTTGCCGCAGCCGGATTCGCCCAGCAGGCAGCCGATGTGGCCGGCCGGCAGCGCCAGCGACAGGTCTTGCACCACCGGGCGCAGGCCTTGCGGCGTGTCGTAGGCCAGGTGGATGCGTTCTAGTTCAAGCAGGTCGGGCACGATGTCAATGTCCCATTTTCAGGTTGGTGCGCGCCAGCAGGATCACCGGCAGCAGGCCGGCCAGCACGATGGCCAGCGCCGCCACGGCGCCTTCTTCATACGTGCCGCGGGCGGCCTCGGCATACAGCCAGGTGGCCAGCGTTTCGAAGTTCAGCGGCCGCAGCAGCAGCGTGGCGGGCAGTTCTTTCATGGTGTCGACGAACACCAGCAGCGCGCCGGCGGCCAGCGCCGGCCGCAGCAGCGGCAGGTGCACGCGGCGCAGCGTGCCGCCGGCGCTTTCGCCCAGCAGGCGCGACGCCTGTTCCAGCGATGGCGGGATACGGGCCAGGCCGGCCTCGATGCCGCCCACCGACACCGCCAGGAAGCGCATGGTGTAGGCGCAGACCAGCGCGCCCATCGACCCCATCAGCAGCAGGCCCTGGCTGCCGAACACCGCGCCCAGCTGGCGGTCGATCCAGGTAAAGGGCATCAGCAGGCCGATCGCCAGCACGGTGCCGGGCACCGCATAGCCCAGGCTGGCGATGCGCGCGCAGGCGCGGCCCGGGTTGAATCGCGCGCTTTCGCGCAGCGTGCGCCCGGCCCAGGCCACCACCAGGCCGCAGCCCAGCGTGACCAGGGTGGCCGTGAAGGCCACGATCAGAGTATTGGACAGGCCATTGATCAGCTGGTCTGACACGCCGCCCACCAGGTGCAGGCGCTTGTAGGTCTCGACGATCAGGTACCAGGCCGGCGCCACGAACCCCAGCACCACCGGAATCCAGCCCAGCACCACCGCCAGCCATGCCGCGCCGCCGCGCAGGCGCCGCGGCTGCATCGGCCGCATGCGCTGCGTGTTGGCATAGCGCTGCCGCTTGCGGCCGTGCCGCTCCAGAAGAATCAGCCCGACCACGATGGCCAGCATGGTCAGGGCGATCTGCGCCGCGCTGGCCAGGTCGGACCGCGTGATCCAGGTGGTGTAGACGGAAACGGTCAGGGTCTGGACACCCAGGAATTCCGAGGCCCCGATGTCGTTCAGTGTTTCCAGCAGGGCCAGGCTGGCGCCCACGGCAATGGCCGGCCGCGCCAGCGGCAGGGCCACGCGCAGGAACACACCCACGCGGCCGGCGCCCAGCGTGCGCGCCGCTTCGAGCAGACTGGCGGCCTGCGTCATGAACATGACGCGGGTGCTCAGGTACACATAGGGGTACAGCACGAAGCCCAGCACGAAAATGGCGCCGTAGATCGAGCGCAGGTCGGGCAGGCGGAACTGGCGCGGGCTGTCATAGCCCAGCAGGGCGCGGATGGCGGTCTGGATCGGGCCGATAGGGTGCAGCAGGTCCAGGTAGGCGAAGGCGATGATGTAGGTGGGCACCGCCAGCGGCAGCAGCAGGGCCCAGGTCAGGATGCGGCGGCTGGGAAACTCGTAGGCGGTAACCAGCCAGGCCGCGCCGGTGCCCAGCAGGGTCACCAGCACGCCCACCCCGGCCAGCAGCATGGCCGTGTTGGCGAAGGCCTGCGGCAACACATACCGGGCCAGGTGCGACCAGTGCGACAGGTCGGCGTGCATGGCCTGCCAGGCCAGCGCGGCCAGCGGCAGCAGCACGGCCAGCGCGATCAGCGCCGCGCCCGCCAGCCAGCCCGCGCCGCGTTCAGGGCCGCGCAGCCGCCAAGGGCGGGACAAAGTTTCAGTGTGCATGCTTCAAATGCGGCCAGGTGCCTGGTCCTCGTCGGCCAGGTGTCTGGCTCTCGCAGGGTGCCAGACACCGGAGTGTGGCGATACCGTTACGAAGAAAACAATGTCTGGCACTCTGCGATGCCGTCTTGAAAAATGCAGGTGTCTGACACCCGCGGGGAGTCAGACACCTGGTCTTTATTGACGCCTTGCGGCGCCGGGTTCAATTGTCGAAGCCCACCTTGTCGACCAGTTCGCTGGCCTGCTTGCGGTACTTGGCGATTTCGGCCACCGGCAGCGAATCGACCTTCAATTCGCCGAAGCTGGCCACCACCGGATCCAGCTTCACGCCCGGGCGGATGGGGTATTCGTAGTTGGCGCGGGCGTACAGCGTCTGGGCCGGCTCGGACACCAGGAATTCGAGCAGCTTGATGGCGTTGTCTTTGTTGGGCGCGTGCGCGGCCACGGCGGCGCCGCTGATGTTCACGTGCGTGCCGGTGCCTCCGTTCTTGAACGTGGGGCGCACCACCTTGATGGCGTCGCCCCATTTGCGGGCGTCGGTGCCGGGTTCGGCGTTCTTCATGTGGCCCACGTAGTAGGCGTTGGCAATGCCGATATCGCAGATGCCGCCCAGGATGTCGCGCGCCACGTCGCGGTCGCCGCCGGCCGCCTTGCGGGCCAGGTTGGCCTTGACGCCGCGCAGCCATTGCTCGGTGGCCTGCGCGCCGTCATGCGCGATCATGGCCGCCACCAGCCCGGTGTTGTAGGGGTGCTGGCCCGAACGGATGCAGACCTTGTTCTTCCACTGAGGGTCGGCCAGGTCTTCGTAATGGAAGCTGTCCAGCTTCAGGTCGTTGGCCACGTACAGCACGCGGTCGCGCAGCGACAGGGTATACCACTTGCCATCGGCGCCGCGCAGGTTGGCGGGAATCACCGAGTTCAGGGTGTCCGACTTGATCGGCTGGGTAATGCCGCCGTCCACCAGGTCGATCAGGTTGCCGATGTCCACGGTCATCAGCACGTCGGCCGGCGATTGGGCGCCTTCGGCCTTGACCCGCTCGAGCAGGCCATCCTTGATGAACACCGTGTTGACCTTGATGCCGCTTTCCTTGGTAAAGGCATCCAGCATGGGCTGGATCAGCTTGGGTTCACGGGTGGTGTACAGGCTGACTTCGTCAGCGGCCAGGGCCGGGCTGGCCAGGGCGCTGCCAGCCAGCGCCAGCGCGCCCAGCAGCGGGGTCAGGGAAAGGCGTCGGATCGACATTTGGAGGGCTCCGGTGCGTTGCATAACGGACACAACCCCGCGCCGGAAGGCCTGCGGACGCGTCCGTTAACGAAAATGATTATCAAGTAGGTGCGACAATACCAGGAAGCCGCCGGGCGTTCAACTTGATGTCAGATTGCGGATAAGCCCTGTGATTTCTATCAAAGAGTTATAAGGGCATTACGGATTAATGAGACGAGTTATCAAGAAGTCACGGTAAAATAGGGATAACCCTGAGCCCCGCGCCCGTCTTTTGCACGGCGTGGCATTCCATCCGGCGCACCTGGTGCGTTGTACTTTTTTCAACGACATGGCAGCTTTCAATACCGAGCGCGTACTCAGCGTGCGCCACTGGAACGATACGCTTTTTTCCTTCACCACCACGCGCGACGCGGCCCTGCGGTTCCATAACGGCCACTTCGTCATGATCGGCCTCGAAGTCGAAGGCAAGCCGCTGATGCGGGCCTACAGCATCGCCAGCGCCAATTACGAAGAAAACCTCGAATTCCTCAGCATCAAGGTGCAAAACGGGCCGCTGACCTCGCGCCTGCAGCACCTGAAAGAAGGCGACACCATCCTGGTCAGCCGCAAGCCCGTGGGCACCCTGGTGGCCGACGACCTCAAGCCCGGCAAGCACCTGTTCCTGTTCGGCACCGGCACCGGCTTGGCGCCCTTCATGAGCATCATCAAAGACCCCGACGTCTACGAGCGCTTCGAAAAAATCGTGCTGGTGCACGGCGTGCGCTGGGTCAGCGAACTGGCCTATGCCGACTTCATCGAAAAAGAACTGCCCAACAACGAGTTCTTCGGCGACGTGGTGCGCGACAAGCTCATCTATTACCCCACCGTCACGCGCGAGCCGTTCCGCAACCAGGGCCGCATCACGCAACTGATCGAAAGCGGCAAGCTGTGCCAGGACATCGGCCTGCCGCAAATCAACCCCGAAACCGACCGCGCCATGCTCTGCGGCAGCCCGCACATGCTGGCCGACATCAGCGCCATGCTCGACTCGCGCGGTTTCCAGGTGTCGCCGGGCGTGGGCGAACCGGGCGACTACGTGGTCGAACGCGCGTTCGTCGAAAAATAAGCCGGTTCATTCCCTGCAAAAGCCCTGGCCGATCGGTATCGGACAGGGCTTTTTTCTTATGGGTGCGCCGGGGGCCGGATCAGGCTTTCAGCCGGTATTCCCAGCTCTTTATGCAACCGCCAGATCATGGGCAAAGTCAAAGTGCGTTTACGATTCAAGACTTCATAGACGCGATTGCGCTTGCCGATCATTGGTTCCAGATCTTTGGCCGTCAGGCCGCTTTGCTCCATACGGAACTTGATGGCTTCAACCGGATCGGGCAGGTCGATAGGATAGCGCCTTGCTTCATATGCCTGGACCAGTGTCGTCAGGACATCCAGGCGATCGCCTTCGGGGGTGCCCAGGTCAGGGTCGGATTCCATCAGCCGGGAAATTTCTTTGAGTGCCGACTTGTAATCGGCCTCGGTATGTACGGGGCGGATTTCCATGTTCACTCCAGTTCCACTGTCTCGGCATTGATTCTGTCGTAATCCGCGTGAGTGCCGATGAACTTCACGTAGACGATACCGAGTTTGAAGGAAACCGCTGTGACCAAGCGGTAATTGTTGCCCTTGATATTGAACACCACACGCCGGTTTTTGAGGATGCTGGCACTACGATAGTGTGCTTTGATATCCGCCGGCTGTGTCCATTGCGCCTTATTGGCCTCATCCACCCAGGCCTTTATCGATTGCTCGGCGTCCGGGTGTTCGTCCCAGAACAGGCGCAGGGTGCTGACGGCTATGACTCGCATGAAGGGATGTTAGTCCCAATTTGGGACTAACACAAGTGTGACTTCGAAGAATGTCAGACACAGCTGCAGCGAACTCCGAGCCCCCTTATTCCGCCTTGATGCCGGCCTTCTTGATGATGTCGCCCCATTTCTGCGACTCGCTGCGCTGGAACGCCGCCAGTTCCTTGGGGGTGGACGTCGCCGGGGTCGTGCCGGTGGACTTGTAGAAATGCTGGGCCGCCTTGCCCTGGGTGGCCTTGACCAGCAAGTCATTCAGCTTGTTCACAACCGCCTCGGGCGTGCCGGCGGGCACGTAGGCGCCGAACCAGTAACCCATTTCATACCCGGGCACGCCGGCCTCGGCAATGGTGGGCAGATCCGGCGCCAGCGGCGAGCGTTCGTTGCCGGTAAAGCCCAGTGCGCGCAGCTTGCCGGCTTCCACTTGCGGCAGGCCCGTGGCGCTGTCGGTGACCATCATGTCGATCTGCCCGCCCAGCAGGTCGGTGATCGCCAGCGGATTGCTCTTGTACGGCACATGCAGCAGCTTGATGCCGGTCATCTGCTGCAGCAGTTCGCCGGCGATGCGGCTGCTTGAGCTGCCGCTGCCGAAGCTGAGCTTGCCCGGCGATTTCTTGGCCAGGGCCAGGAACTCGGTCACGCTCTTGGCCGGCGAGGCCGGGTTCACCACCATGAACTGCCCGCCCTTGCCCAGCAGCGTCAGCGGCGCGAAATCCTTCACCGGGTCGTAGGGCAGGGTCTTGTACAGGTGCTCGTTGGCGGCCTGCGTGGTGTTGGTGGTGATCAGCACTGTGTAGCCGTCGGCCGCTGCGCGGGCCGCGGTTTGCGCGCCGATCATGGCGCTGGCGCCCGGCTTGTTCTCGATGACCACCGACTGGCCGGTCAGCTCGGCCACACCCTGGCCGATGGCCCGGCCCAACTGGTCGGTGGCGCTGCCGGCGGCGAACGGCACGATGAACGTGATGGGCTTGCTGGGAAAGTCTTGCGCGGCTGCCGCCAGCGGCAGGGCGGTGCACAGGGCGGCAAGCAGTCGTAGCGGGGTCATGCGCATGGGGAGTCTCCTGGTGTGTTGTTGTAGAAAACAGGGAAATACCGGCTTACTGCGGCGCGAGCGGCGCCGGCGGCAGGCCGGTGGCGGGCTGATCGCCCGGAATGTCCGGCAGGCGCCGGGCCAGTTCGGGCGCAACATCCACCCGCAAGTCAAGCAAATGGAACGACAGGCTCTTGCCATGCGTGTCCAGGTTCAGGGCGTCGTTCACGCCGCCGTCCAGCACGCCTTCAAGCACGAAGTTCATGGCGTGCAGGCTGGGAATCAGGTAGCGCGTGACGCGGGTAGGGCGGCGGTAGGCAAACCATTCGGCCACGCGCGCTTCGGTGACCTGGTCCGCCAGTACCGCATAGCACTCCGGGTCCCAGGCGATCAGGCTCAGGTTCGAGATATCGCCCTTGTCGCCCGAGCGGCTGTGCGCCAGGCGGTACAGGGGCGCGCGTACGGGGGGGTGATCCGGCTTCATGGTGCGGCCTCCATCATGGTCCAGCCGCTGTGCACAGCGTCGCGCGGTATCGTGCACGAGACCATGTTCAGGCGCGGCCGCAGGGCGGTGCGCACGCCGCCGCCGCCCGCCGGGCCGCAGGTGTACAGGGCCGTCACTTCGCGCAGCAGCCGTTCGGCCACGCGCGCGTCAGGGTGTTCGGCAGCCAGGCGCAGCCTGACATCGCGGCCCGCGCCAGCCGGGCGGGCATCCAGCATGGCGCCGCCATCGTCGCCCAGGATGCTGAGCACCCCGATCAAATCCATGCGCACGGTCAGCGTGGCGCCGAGCCGCCGCCGCACGATGTCCGCCGCCAGGCGCGCGCGCGCCTCGGCCTGCACGCCGGCATACGAGATCTCGGCTTCGGCCAGCCAGCCGCCGCGATAGCAGACGTTGACTTTCAGTTCATCGGGGCGCGCATGGCCGTCGATGCCGTGCACGGCGACCCGGTCGGGGCCCTGCACCCGCACCGACGCCTGGCTCAGGTCGGCCACCACATCCGGCGTCAGGTAGCGGGCCGGGTCGTGCACTTCATACAGCAGCTGTTCCTTGACCGTGCGGGCATCCACGGCGCCGCCCGTGCCATCGGCCTTGCCGATTACGAAGCCGCCGTCGGCGTCGATTTCGGCAATGGGATAGCCCGCCACGTGCACATCGGGCACTTCTTTCAGGCCGGGCACGCAGAAATAGCCGCCGGTGACCTGGGTGCCGCATTCGAGCATGTGGCCCGCCATGGTGGCGCGCCCCAGGCGCGTCCAGTCATCCGGGGCCCAGCCGTAATGGGCCAGCGCCGGCCCCACCGTCAGCGAAGGGTCGGCCACCCGGCCGGCCACCACGATCTGGGCGCCGGCCCGCAGCGCGTCGGCAATTTCGCCCGCGCCCAGGTAGACGTTGGCGCTGACCACGTCCATGCCGTCCAGGCGCGGGCCCAGCCGTTCGCGCAGCAGGGCGCGCTGCTCGGATGTGACCAGCGCGTCGCCATGCACCACGGCGATGCGTGGCGCCGGCAGGCCCTGGGCGCTGGCCAGCCCGGCGATGCAGCGCGCCGCCGCCGGCGGATTGGCGGCGCCGAAATTGCCCACGATGTTGATGCCCTGGCGCAGGCAGTCGGCCAGCACCGGGGCCAGCAGCTCTTGCAACAGGGGCTCGTAGCCGCTTTCCGGGTCGGCATTGCGCGCCAGCTGCGCCAGGGCCAGGGTGCGCTCGGCCAGGGTTTCGAAGATCAGCGTGCCGCCGCCGCGGGCCGCCAGCGATTGCACGACCGCGTGGGCGCCGTCGGTACGGTCGCCCGAAAAACCCGTTGCGCAGCCGATCAGAAAAGGGGAAGCAGCCATGATGAGTCCGTAAGCGCAGCGCCTCGCGGCGCCCCTGTGTTGCGGCCACTATAGGCAGGCTTGCTTCATAAGTGAAATAGAAATATAAGATCAATTCATCCAAAGTTTGTATGAATCTATCTGCCCGCCAACTGCGTGCGTTCGTGGCCCTGGCCGACGAAAAGCACTTCACGCGCGCCGCCCAGCGCTGCCACCTGACCCAGCCGGCTTTCAGCGCGCTGATCCGCGCGCTGGAAGACACCGCCGGCGTGCGGCTGTTCGATCGCAACACGCGCAACGTGGAACTCACTGCCGAGGGCAGGGTGCTCGACGCCTCGGCGCGCCGGCTGCTGGGCGACTTCGAGCTGGTGGCCGAAGACCTGCGCGACCATGCCGCGCGGCGCCGCGGCCGCGTCACGGTGGCGGCCCTGCCTTCGCTGGCCGCCGGCTGGCTGCCAGGCTTGCTGGCGCGCTTCCATCAGGACTATCCCGGCATCACGTTGCAACTGCGCGACGCCTTGCTGGACCCGTGCCTGGACCTGGTGCAGACCGGCGCCGCCGATTTCGCCGTGGCGGCCCGGCGCGCCGATATGTCAGACCTGGACAGCGAATTCCTGCACGCCGACCGCTTCTTCCTGGTGTGCCGCAAAGACCATCCCCTGGCCGCGCGCGCCCAGGTGCGCCTGCGCGACCTGGGCCGCTGGCCATTGATCCAGCTGGCCCGCGGCAGCAGCGTGCGGCGCCACCTGGACGAGGCCATGGGCGCCGCGGGGGCCCAGCCCCTGCTGGAAGTCGAGCACCTGGCCACGGTCACCGGGCTGGTGTCGGCCGGCCTGGGCATCAGCGTAGTGCCGGCCATGACCCTGTTCCACTTCCGGCGCGACGAGCTCGCCATCAAGCCCCTGGCCGGCAAGCCCCTGACCCGGCCGCTGTACCTGGTGCGGCGGCGCGGCCGCAGCCTGTCGGTGGCCGCGCAGACACTGTATGACTTGCTGCTGCAGCACCGGGAGCAGATTGGACAGGCGTAGCGGGACAGGTGTCTGACTCCGCAGGTGTCAGACACCGTGCTGTTGAGACAGTCGCTGCATGCTTCGGTGTCTGACACCTGCGGAGTCAGACACCTTGGCAGGTGCCTTAAAAACGGAACAGTGTTTTCGCCCGCTTGCGGGAACTCCTTGCTTTCGCAAATGCCTATTGCTGTTTACACTTCAATAGTCCAGTCTGTTGCGACTGATCTTTCCAGGATACGGCCATGAGCAAGCAAATCATCCATACCGACGAGGCCCCCGCCGCGGTCGGCCCTTATTCGCAAGCCGTTGCCGCCACCGGCGGCAAAACGGTGTACCTGTCCGGCCAGATCGGCCTGGAGCCCGGCACCGGCGACCTGGTGTCCGAGAACTTCGACGCCCAGGTGCGCCAGGCCTTCGCCAACATGACCGCCGTGATCCAGGAAGCCGGCGGCACCCTGAACGACATCGTCAAGCTGACCCTGTTCCTGACCGACCTGAACAAATTCACGGCCGCCAACGCCATCATGGCCGAGCTCATTCCGCAGCCGTTCCCGGCGCGCTCCACCGTGGGCGTGGCCAGCCTGCCCAAGGGCGCGCAGTTCGAGGTCGAAGCCATCCTGGTGCTGTAAGCGGCAGGCCGCGCCTGCACCGGGCCTCGCGCCATGCCAGCCACCGCCGCGGCACGCAAGACTCCTGGCGCCGCCGCCGGCGCCGGGGGGGCACTGACAGATGTGCAGCGCAAACTGCACAGCCTGGGCCTGGTCACGGCCGAAGACTGCATTCTGCATTTGCCGCTGCGCTACGAAGACGAAACCCGCATCGTGCCCATCGCGTCGCTGCGGCCGGGCGCCACGGCCCAGGTCGAAGGCGAGATCCTGCGCAGCGAAGTCCTGTACCGGCCGCGTCGCCAACTGACGGCCGTGATGGCCGACGACAGCGGCGAACTGCAGTTGCGCTGGCTGAATTTCTACCCCAGCCAGCAAAAACAGCTGGCCACTGGCCGCCGCCTGCGCGCGCGCGGCGAAGTGCGCGGCGGCCTGTTCGGCCGCGAAATCGTGCATCCGCGCATGAGCAGCGCCGAAAGCCCGCTGCCCGATGCGCTGACCCCCGTATACCCCAGCACCGACGGGCTGTCGCAGCCTTCGCTGCGCAAGGCCATCGCCCAGGCGCTGCAGCAGGCCGACCTGGACGACACGCTGCCGCCGGCGGCGTTGCAGCGCTACGGCCTGATGCCGTTCGCGCCCGCCATCCGCCTGCTGCATGCCCCGCCGCCCGGCGTTTCCGAGCAAGACCTGATCGAACGCGGCCACCCCGCCTGGCACCGCATCAAGTTCGACGAACTGCTGGCCCAGCAATTGTCGCTGGCGGCCGCCCGCGCCGCCCGCCGCAGCATCCGGGCCGAGCCGCTGCCCGCGCGGGGCGGCCCGGGCGGCCTGGTGGCGCGCCTGTACGCGGCACTGCCGTTCCAATTGACCGGCGCGCAGCAGCGCGTTGTGCAGGAAATCGCCGCCGATCTGGCCAAGCCATATCCCATGCACCGCCTGCTGCAGGGCGACGTGGGCAGCGGCAAGACAGTGGTCGCCGCCATCGCCGCCGCCCAGGCTATCGCCTGCGGCGCGCAGGTGGCGCTGATGGCGCCCACCGAAATCCTGGCCGAACAGCATTTCCGCAAACTGGTGTCGTGGCTGCAGCCGCTGGGAGTGAACGTGGCCTGGCTAAGCGGCAGCCTGGCCGCCAAGGTGCGCCGCCAGGCCGCGGCCAGCGCCGCCGACGGCAGCGTGCAGCTGGTGGTGGGCACCCAGGCCCTGATCCAGGACCATGTCGAATTCCACCGCCTGGGCCTGTCCATCGTCGACGAACAGCACCGCTTCGGCGTGGGCCAGCGCCTGGCGCTGACCCGCAAGGGCGAGGCGCCGCAGGGCCAGCTTGTGCCGCACCAGCTGAACATGAGCGCCACGCCCATACCGCGCACCCTGGCCATGACCTTCTTCGCCGACCTGGATGTCTCGGTCATCGACGAGCTGCCGCCCGGGCGCACGCCGGTGGTCACCAAACTGGTGTCCGACGGACGGCGCGACGAAGTCATCGCCCACATCGCGCACGCGGTGCGGGAAGGCCGGCAGGCCTATTGGGTTTGCCCGCTGGTCGAAGAAAGCGAGGCGCTGCAGCTGCAGACGGCCGTCGACACCTACCAGGCCATGCAGGCCGAGCTGCCCGACCTGCGGCTGGGCCTGGTGCACGGCCGCCTGCCGCAGGCCGACAAGGCCGCCGTGATGCAGGCGTTTCGCGATGGCGACATCGACCTGCTGGTCGCCACCACCGTCATCGAAGTGGGCGTGGATGTGCCCAACGCCTCGCTGATGGTCATCGAACACGCCGAGCGCTTCGGCCTGGCCCAGCTGCACCAGTTGCGCGGGCGGGTAGGGCGGGGCAGCGCCGAATCAGTATGCGTGCTGCTGTACCAGACGCCGCTGTCGCAGGTGGCGCGCCAGCGGCTGCGCGCCATGTTCGAGACATCCGACGGATTCGAAATCGCGCGCCGCGACCTGGAACAGCGCGGCCCCGGAGAATTCCTGGGCACGCGCCAGTCCGGCGTGACGCTGCTGCGCTTTGCCGACCTGGAGTCCGACGTGGGCATTGCCGAGCAGGCGCGCGAGGCCGCCGCCTGGCTGCGCGCCGAGCATCCGGCGGCGGTCCAGGCCCATCTGGCGCGCTGGATGCGCGGCCGCGAAGACTTCCTGCGCACATGAAACCCTTTCCATCATTCCGCTTCCCGCGGCCGTCCCACGCAAGGTACGTATCGCCATGACTCTGACCGAACTCAAATACATCGTCGCGGTCGCGCGCGAGCGGCATTTCGGCCGTGCCGCCGAAGCCTGTTTCGTCAGCCAGCCCACCTTGTCGGTGGCCATACGCAAGCTGGAAGACGAACTGGGCGTGACCCTGTTCGAGCGCGGCGGCGCCGAAGTGGGCGTTACCGCCATCGGCCAGCGCATTGTCACGCAGGCCCAGAAGGTGCTGGAAGAAAGCGCCAGCATCAAGGAAATCGCCCGCCAGGGGCACGACCCGCTGGCCGGCCCGCTGCGCGTGGGCGTGATCCACACCATCGGGCCCTACCTGCTGCCGCGGCTGGTGCCCATGCAGATCGCCCGCACCCCGCAAATGCCGCTGCTGCTGCAGGAAAACTTCACCCTGCGCCTGGTGGAATTGCTGCGCCAGGGCGAGATCGACTGCGCCATCATGGCCTTGCCGCTGCCCGAGGCCGGCCTGGTCACCCAGCCCCTGTACGACGAGCCCTTCGTGGTGGCCGTGCCGCGCGACCACGAATGGGCCGACCGCCCGGCCATCAGTTCCGAAGACCTGAAGCAGCAGACCATGCTGCTGCTGGGCACCGGCCACTGCTTTCGCGACCAGGTGCTGGAAGTGTGCCCCGAACTGTCGCGTTTTTCAGCGGCCAGCGACGGCATCCAGCGCACCTTCGAAGGGTCGTCGCTGGAAACCATCCGGCATATGGTGGCGGCCGGCATCGGCGTGACCGTGCTGCCGGTCACCGCCGTTCCCGAAGCGCCCCAGCCCAAGGCGCTGCTGCGCTACCTGCCGTTCGAGGGCGCCCCGCCCGAACGCCGCGTCGTCCTTGCCTGGCGCCGCAGCTTCCCGCGCCTGGCCGCCATCGAGGCATTGGCGCAGGCAGTTTATGAATGCGGATTGCCGGGGGTGAAAATGTTGGATAAAGAAGCAGTGGCCACTTGAAGGGTGATGGCTCAAGCCGGGTGTCTGGCTCCCGCAGGGTGCCAGACACCGCCTGACCGAGATATCTCCGGCCCATGTTTTGTATCCAAGCAATACCAGCCCTGTATTCCCGCCAGTCGCCACCTTTTTTTGTCTTGTTCCAGTGGTATTCTTGTTTCGTCCTTATCCTTAAATAAAGGAGCACTACATGGCCAAGTCGTCCAAAGCCACCGGTAGCCCCGCCGTTCGCATCAACATCGGCATTTCCGACAAAGATCGCGCCGCCATCGCGGGCGAACTTTCCAAAGTGCTGGCGGATTCCTACACGCTGTACTTGATGACCCACAACTTCCACTGGAACGTCACTGGTCCGCTGTTCAACACGCTGCACCAGATGTTCATGACGCAATATTCGGAAGAATGGGCCGCGCTGGACGACATCGCCGAACGCATCCGCGCGCTGGGCGTGCATGCCCCGGGCACCTACCGCGAGTTTTCCAAGCTTTCGTCCATTTCCGAGCCGGGCAGCGTGCCCGACGCCATGGAAATGGTGCGCCTGCTGGTCAAAGGCAACGAAGCCGTATCCAAGACGGCCCGCGCCGCCTTCGACAAGGCCGACGGCGCCAACGACCAGCCCACTGCCGACCTGCTTACCCAGCGCATGGACATCCACGAGAAAAACGCCTGGATGCTGCGCAGCTTGCTTGAATAAAATGGGGCTTCGGGCGCCAGACAACAAAAACGTTTGCCGGCCGCCGTAAGGCGGCCGTGCATTTTGTGCCGTGAA
The DNA here is from genome assembly GCF_017356245.1 of Bordetella petrii. Taxonomy (NCBI): domain Bacteria; kingdom Pseudomonadati; phylum Pseudomonadota; class Betaproteobacteria; order Burkholderiales; family Alcaligenaceae; genus Bordetella; species Bordetella petrii. Next base: position 709,400 of record NZ_JAFMZZ010000001.1, on the reverse strand, counting down.
AAAGCCAGACTTTCGGCAATATCCTGTCCAGATATCTCTGCTCGGCCGCAAGGTTGTGCGCTGGCTCATGGCGCCCTTGTGGATAGCTGCGCTGGCCACCAGCGCCAAATCGTTCAAAGACAATCCCCTGATCGGCAGCCTCGCTTTGAACAAGCTGGGGCTGCTTGTCGCGAGGGCCCGGCTTGCTCATTTCATGGCAGCCCTTCGGCGTAAAAAACTGGCGCACCTGCTCGATGCGCAAGACAGGCAGGATTTCGACCGGCAAGGATATGTCATGAAGCCGGATTTTCTTCCGGCGGATGTATTCGCCGCCGTACAGCGCGAGATCGCCGGGATGGGCGGCGAAGCTCGCGAAATGCGGCAGGGCCGCGCGGTCACGCGGCGGGTTGCGCTGGATGCCCGCGTGCTCAGGCAGATGCCTGCCACCCGTCGAGTCCTGCAAGGCCGTCCATGGCGCAATCTGCTCAGCTACGCGGCAGCATCGCGATGCTATCCAATGAACTATATACAGTCGATATGCACCCATGCGGGCCCGGGGCGGTCCGATCCTCAAACCGCGCTGCATTCCGACACTTTCCATCCAACGGTCAAGGCCTGGCTGTTTCTGACTGACGTAGGGCCGGATGATTGCCCGCTGATATACGTGCCTGGATCGCACAGGCTGAATCGCCGCCGCCTGGCCTGGATGCGGCGCAAGTCGTTACAAATGCCGACCCGGCAAGATCGGATGAGTTCCCGCGGGTCGTTGCGCATCACGCCCCGTGAATTAGCCCGGCTGGGGTATGCAGCGCCACGCGCCCTGTTTGTCAAGAAAAATACCTTGATCGTTGCGGATACCAGTGGTTTCCATGCACGCGGCCAAAGCCGCTATCCTTCCACCCGTGCCGAAATCTGGGCCTACGGCCGCCGTAATCCATTTCTGCCATGGACGGGCTGGGATATACAGGGATTGCCGGGCCTTCGTGATCGCGTGGTACCCATTTACTGGCGGGCCTTGGACATGATGGAAAAATTGGGTTGGGCACGCAATCCATGGCGCCGCGCAGCACCTTCATCGGAGAGCGATCATAGCCACTGAACTCTGCAATCAGGAGCCGCCGCGCTGCGTGCTGATTACTGGCGCCACTGGCGGCATTGGTGGCGCGCTGGCACTGGAGTACGCCGAGGCCGGCGCCGGCACGCTGATCCTGCAGGGGCGCAGAACAGAGCGCCTGGCCGAGCTGGCCGAGCTTTGCCGGCGCAAGGGGGTGCAGGTAGAGACACACGCGCTGGATGTGCGCGATCATGATGCCCTGATGGCCTGGCTGGTGCGAATCTGCGAGGCGCATGCGCCTGATCTGGTCATTGCGAATGCGGGAGTCAATATCAATGTGGGGCCCGGCGGCCAAGGAGAAACCTGGCACGAAGTGCATGGACTGCTGGACGTCAACATCAAGGCCGTCTTTGCCACTGTGCATGGTGTGTTGCCATTCATGCGCGAGCGTGGCCACGGGCAGATCGCGCTGGTAAGTTCTCTGGCTGCGTGGCGGGGATTGCCCGAGACGCCCAGTTATAGCGCCAGCAAAGCCGCCGTCAAAGTCTATGGCGAGGCCATGCGCGATGGCCTGGCTTCGGAAGGCATACGCTTCAATGTCATCATGCCAGGCTATGTTGAATCGCAGATGTGCTTCGACATGCCTGGGCCCAAACCCTTTCTATGGACTGCGGTGCGGGCTGCCCGCGTGATCCGGCGCGGCCTGCGAGCCAATCGGGCCCGGATCAGCTTCCCATTTCCGCTGAATCTGGGATGTTTTCTGCTGTCTGTCATTCATCCATCCGTGTCAGGATGGATATTGCGCAGGTTGGGCTACGGTGCTTGAAAATTACTGGCTGACGGTGCTGCCCGCATATCTGCTTGGCCTGGCGTTTTCCTTGCTGGCCGAGGCTCTGCTGACGCCGAGGCCCGTGGCACCCTGGCGCCGTCCGGCCTGGGCGTGGGGCGTGCACCTGGGGTTATGGACGCTGATGTTCGGGTTGGAGCTGGCTCTGTTCCGGCGGCCATACTTTGGCGCGGCCAACGTGCTGGCCATTCAGGTGTTGATCATTCTGGTCAGCAATGCCAAGCATCAAGCCCTCGAAGAGCCGTTTGTTTTCCAGGACTTCGAGTATTTTCTCGACGCGGTCAAGCACCCCAGGCTGTATTTGCCGTTTTTCGGCCTGGCGCGCGCGCTGGCAGCTGCTGGCGGCTATGCCTTTGCCCTGTGGGCCGGCGTGTCCTGGGAGCCGTCGATGACAGCTACGACAGCCGGCGACGCCTGGCGCCATGCGGGGTTTTTCATTCAGACGGCGTTGCTCGTTGCGGCGGGGCTGGCGTGCGCGCTGGCGGCGGGGCGCCACGCTAGAGTGAACTTCAACGCTATCGAAGACTTGCGCCGGCTGGGACTGGCCGCGGCACTGTGGGCATATGGGCGGGCCGAACGGCAGCCCACCGGTGCGATACGCCAGGCCGCGCCTTTTGCACGCCTGGCGCCGCCCACGGCCTTGCCGGATTTGTTGCCTGACATGGTGGTGATCCAGAGCGAATCATTCTTCGATGCGCGCCGCATATACCCTCAACTGAGGGAAGACATTCTGGCGAATTTCGATCGCCTGAAGTCGGAATCGGTTCAGCACGGCACTTTGAACGTTGCAGCCCGCGGTGCCAACACGGTGCGAACTGAATTCAGCTTTTTATCGGGGATGGCGGCGGGCGATCTTGGCGTACACCAATACAACCCTTATCGCCGGTTGGCCCAGCAGGGCTTTCCGACGCTGGCATTGCATCTGAAACAGCTGGGCTATCGCACTATTTGCGTACACCCTTATCATCGCAGTTTCTACCGTCGCAATACCGTCCTGCCGCTACTGGGATTCGACCAGTTCATCGGCATCGAGGCATTTTCAGATGCTGCCCGCGACGGGCCCTACGTGGGGGACCGGGCGCTGGGCGAATACGTGCTGTCGTTGCTGAATGATGATAAGGGTAAACCCGTATACATCCATGTCATCACCATGGAAAATCACGGGCCGCTGCATTGGGAAACTGTAACGGAAGCAGACACGGCCGCCACGCTCCGCGCGCCCGTTCCGGCCGGCTGCGACGACCTGGTGGCATATGCCCGCCACCTGCGCAATGCCGATCTTATGCTGGGCGAACTGGCAGGGGCTCTGGCGGGCAGGGCGCGCATGGCCGCACTTTGCCTGTTCGGCGATCATGTCCCCATCATGCCTGCTGTGTACTGCCGGCTGGGAGCCCCACAAGGCGAGACGGACTATGTCTTGTGGCGCTCAGACGGTCGCCGATCGGGCGGGCAGCATGAGTGCGATGTCAGCCGCCTTGCATTCATGTACCTGAAGGCGGCTGGCCTGATGCCGTCAAAAATGCCGGTTTTATAAGCCCCAGTGCAGTTACTTAGGGCTCAGTTGTGGAAGTAAAAAATACATATTGAAATATGTATAAAGGAATTGTGTGCTTTTTGCACGGCAACGTAATGGCTTAGGGAATTAATGTCGGTACAATTTCGCGCTTGCCCATAATAGGCCGGCAAACCACAGGGCCGCATCCGACAAAGCCACCAGAAACGCTGGAATTTGTAGGGTTTTCGTATATAAGATGATAAATTTTGAGAAATTGAAGTCCAAACGCCTGATGGTTTGGGTCGTTGGTATTCCGATGCTGGTGGCGCTGGTTTATTACAGTTTCTTTGCGCTCGACCGGTATGTCAGCGTGGCCCAGGTGGCGGTACGCCAGGTCGGAAACAACGAAACGCCGCAGATCCCTGGCTTGGCGGTCATGCTCAGTGGCCTGAATCCTACTTCACGTGAAGAGACACTCTACTTGCGCGAGTTTCTGACTTCGCAGGATATGCTTAATGTGCTCCAGGAAAAACTGAATTGGTCGGAGCACTATGCCGCCCGTTGGCGCGACCCGTTGTACTGGCTGAGGGGGGATGCACCGCGAGAAGACGTGCTGACATATTATCAGCGCATAGTGACAGCTCATTTCGATGAGCAAACAGGTTTGTTGAGTATCAGCGTCGAGGCATTTGATCCTGATTTTGCCAAACAAACACTCAGCATCATGCTAAGAGAAAGCGAGCGTTTCGTAAACGAGCTTTCACACAAGATGGCGCGGGAGCAGATGGCTTTTGCGCAAAGTGAACTCGCTAATGCTCGCAAAGTGTATGAAGAGCGGCGTGAAGCACTGCTGACTTTTCAAAGTACTAGTCATATGTTGGATGCCGAAGCGTCTGCCCGTGCGCGAGCTGAAGTTATCTCAGAGCTGGAAGCAAATCTGACGAAGGAGCGGACGACCCTGAAAGGCTTGCTGGCCATGCTGAACTCGAATACTCCGCAAGTTCGGCAGCAACGTAATCGCATCCAAGCTTTAGAACAACAACTTGCTGCGGAAACACGGCGTCTGGTATCTGAAAAGGGGGGCGACAAGTTAAACGTGGTGGCGTCCCAATACCGCAATCTCACCATTGATGCGGCTATTGCGGAGGAGGCTTATAAATTTGCGGTCAGCTCAGTGGAGTCAGCTCGCATAGAAGCCAGCAAAAAATTGCGCAGCCTTGTAACCGTGGTGTCGCCCAATCTTCCTGACGACTCCATTTATCCGCAGCGTATCTATAACTTGATCACCTTGCTGATCGCGCTGCTATTGGTGTACGGCATTGCTCGCTTCGTGATTGCTGCTATCGAAGATCATCGCGATTAATTTTTGCGCAAAAACTATGAATGCCACTACAAATTTCCGCAGCATTTTTCGTACATCTGCGCTATGTGCGCCACTGTTGCTTGCCGGATGTGGCAGCTTGCTATCGTCCGCCGGCCCTTCGCGTCATGCTGTGATGAGCAATGAAGATGGTCAGAGTTACAGGCTGATCGATCTGAGTGCAGAAACGATTGCTCCCTACATGCGCCCACAGGAGCAAGAGCCAGATACTTCTGTTGCGCTGCCAACCGTGCCGGAAATTCGGTTGGTTCCGGGTGATGTAATGCGCATCATGATTGCAGATAGCGCTATGGAAGGAGCGTTGTTTGCGCCTCTGGCTACTGGTGGAACAATTTTTGAAAACGTGCGGGTTGACAGTACTGGGACGATATCACTTCCCTATGTAGGTCACGAACGGGTCAAAGGGAAGACGCTGCCGGAAGTGGAAAAGCTTATACGCGATAAGTTAAAAGGCATCACTACTGATGTACAGGTACAGGTTGGGCTTACTGGCGACTTATCCGGGTCTGTATTAGTTGCAGGAGCCGTAAAAGCACCCGGCAGATTTTCCGCCTTAGAGGGACCCCTGACTCTTCTGGATGCTATCAATCGCGCAGGCGGACCTGTGCTAGAACCCCATCTCATCCGGGTGGTAGTTCGTACAGGAGAGAAGTCGTATGCATACAATTACCAAGATTTGTTGTCCGGGAAAAATCAAATTGTGCCGCCTGGTGCCGAGATTGTCCTGGAGCGCGCCCGCAAAAGATTTGTGGCTATGGGCGCGGTGGGCGACCCTGGTCTGCACGACTTACCGTCAAACAATCCAAGCCTGCTAGAAGTATTAGGCAGCGTAAAAGGATTGAACGAAGCCAAGGCAGATGCCGCTGGCGTATTCGTGTTTCGCCTGATCGAAGGGAAGGACGCTGGAAGCGGGGCGACTAAGCCGCAGGCCGAAGTGTTCCGCCTTAATTTGAAAGAGCCGGAAGCCATGTTCTTGGCGCGGCAGTTCTTGGTGCAGCCCGAGGATGCAATTTACGTGACAAATGCTGCTGTGTATGAATGGCAGAAGATTATTTCACCCATTGTGCAGGTTCTGGTACTTGGCCGTACCCTTGACAACCTCTAAGTGACGGTTATGCACAAGAGGACCTCCCTTCAGATCGTTCGGTCCGTGTTGCTAGCGTTGGTGCTGCGCGAGATGCGAACGCGCTTGAGCATCAAGAGATTTGGCGCTTTCTGGGTTCTCTTTGAGCCGTTTGCGCATGTCTCTATATTGTTGCTGATCAGCGTGTATGTGCGGGGAAAGCATATCCCAGGCATCGATGCGGCCGTCTTTTTGGCATCGGGCATTATTCCATTTCTTCTGTTTAGAAATATATATTTTAAAGGGATGGAAGCCATATCCTCCAATCGTGCGCTGTTCTCGTATAAGCAAATTAAACCGCTTGATACTATTGTCTCTCGGGCCGTCGTCGAAATAATAATTGCGGCATGTGTCTACGTTCTTATGATGTTTTTCCTCGGCTTCTTCTGGGGTTATGACGTAGGGATCGTAGCTCCGCTGGGATGGGGAGGCACGCTCGCGGTAGGTATATTGCTGTCGTTCGGGATCGGTCTTAATCTCTGCGTCTTGGGTGAGTTATTTCCGGACATAAAGTATTTTATCCGGTTAATGTTCTTCCCTATGTATCTGCTATCCGGTGTTATATTCCCAATCTGGATTCTTCCTCCAGAAATACTGGGTTGGCTGTTGTGGAATCCGTATCTGCACATCATCGACATAATGAGGCGTCACGTTTTTGAAAATTACCCTTTTGTTCCAGGGATCGATGTGACCTACCCGTTGAAGATAGCACTGGTGTTGCTGTTTTCTGGATTAATGCTTTTGCGATTGAAGAGAGATCGTTTGGTGGCCATATGATCGCTATCGAGAACGTGACGAAATCATATAGAACGAACAATGGGCGTTATTATGTTTTTAGAGACCTTGATTTCGTTATTCCTAGTGGAAAAAACATCGGGATAATCGGTAGAAATGGGGCAGGCAAATCTACTCTTATGCGTCTCCTTGGTGGGCTGGATATGCCGGACTCCGGTCGTGTCCATAGCCAAGCTAGCATATCGTGGCCAGTAGGTTTGAGCGGGGGGTTCCAGGGGTCACTTAGCGGTCGAGATAATGTCAAATTTATTTGCCGGGTATACGGAAAGTCGACAGAAGAGATCAAGGACAAAGTTCGACTAGTAGAGGACTTTGCCGAAATTGGCCCCCACTTTGACCGGCCTGTAAAGACCTACTCATCAGGAATGAAGGCCAGAGTGGGGTTCGGATTGAGCCTTGCTTTTGACTTTGATTATTATTTAGTTGATGAGGCACTGTCGGTAGGCGACGCTCATTTTCGTAATAAAGCTACGGATGCGTTCAAGACGCGTATAGACGGTGCAAAAATCATTCTCGTCACTCATGGGATGAACCAAATCCGCAGGCTATGTGACTATCTTATCCTCGTTGAAGGGGGGAAATTGATTCCCTATGAGGATGTAGAAGCAGGCATACAAGCATATCTGGCTCTTTAATGGCCTGGATATTTGACATCTCCGAGTATGGGTTAGGGATTAAATGGCTATAGTTGAGTTCCTCAAGAAAAAATACTTGACGTTAAGAGGGCGTATTTACCTGCACTGGTACAGGCTATGGGCCCGCTCGTCTGTCGAGTACATTGGCCGGAATTGGCGAGACAACGAATCTCTTCCGATTCTTGTTTTTTTTGGATTTAATCCGTGGAAACGCCAATTCTATAGTGATTTTTTCTCTGACTATAGAACTGCTTTTGTTAGGGGCAAAGCGTCTTTTTATCGAGTGAAGCGAGACTTGTTGAAACAGGTCCCTCGAGCGGAAATCGGTGGGTTTGTCGGTTGGGGCATTAAATTGCCCCGTCGAGCGCGGGGTTACGCCACAGCCCGTTTTCTCGGTATTTTCCCTATTCCAATGCTACGCACGATCCCTCTCTTCACGATTGAAGACGGGTTTCTCCGCTCTATGGGAGGAGGGTTGTTGCATACACGGCCAGCTTCCGTATGTGTCGATTCGGTCGGCATTTATTTCAACGGAGAACGCCCCTCTGAACTGGAGCGCCTGTTAAGTACTTTTGACTTCGAGGCGGATCAAGAATTGTTGGTACGTGCAGAGGCGGGCTTGCAACTTATGCGAGATGCTCGCCTCACCAAGTACTATGACCTCGATCCCTACAAATCTACTCTTCCATTCACCACGAGTGGTCGCTACGCTATTTTAGTGGTGGGCCAGGTGGAGGACGACGCCTCCATCAAGAAGAGTCGAGCAGTAGTCAAGACAAACTTAGATTTGGTTCGTCAGGCACGAAAAGACCATCCAGAGGCTGATATATATTTCAGGCCCCACCCTGATTATTGGGTAGGTATCCGTAAAAAGAAGCGTCAAGTTGCATTTGAGGATATATGCGCGGTTGTGCCGCCCGAAGTTAGCGTTTACGAAATGTTCAATATCGTGGACGAGATATATACCATTTCCTCTTTAGTAGGCTTCGAAGCGCTGGTTTTTGGCAAGAAGGTTTCTACTTTTGGAGTTTCGTTTTATTCCAACTGGGGATTGACCGACGATCGGGCCAAGGTGCCATCACGCCGGCGCAATCGCAAATTGACGCTGCCACAACTTTTTGCCGGTGCATATTTGGTGTATCCAAAATATATTCACCCGCTTGGTAATGTGCATTCGTCGTTCGAAGATATTGCTAGCTATTTTATTGTAGAGGTTCTGAAGCATAAAGATATTTTCGAGCTGAATGATAATCAGCTTTTTGCCAAATGCAAGCCGCACATGAGTCGGTTGTCGGCTCCGATGCGATTGCTGGGATACCTTGAGAGCACCGGCCAGGCTGCCGCAGGGGAGACAGGAAAAATACTCGACTGCATCGGCGAGGATTTTCGGCTTGAGGACTACGCGCAAATCAGTTTTCTGTTGATTTCCAGCGCCAACTATGATGCTTTGATAACCTATACCGACCGGTGCTTGAAATTGCTTGCGGCGGGTGCTGAGAGAATTAGCAAGGACACTCGCCTGTTGGAAGTGTTTTTATACAGCGTGACACAGGCACTTCTGAAATCAAGTGGTAGGGTCATCTCCCATGCTCCGGAAATTTCTGAATATATAGCTGATATCCCCGAGCGTGACGAAAACTTCATCGGTATAGTGAAGAACTATACAAAGGTTCTCTCGTTCAACCTGCAGTATCGCGAAATATCTACTCTATTGAATCGCTTGAAGTTGCTAAATGAGCGGCCTCAGCTGTATGTGCACGATAGGCATAAAACCTTTCATGACCATATTCGCGAATCGCAGCATTGCGGGTTCGACCGGCTTCAATTTCGTGTTTTGGCGCAGGTCATGCACCTGAAGCCAAGTCGATCGGAGAGGGACAGCGATTTCCGATATCGTCTGCGGCTCAGTGCCGCCGAGGAGTATTTGAAAGGGCTGGATATAAAATATCCTTCGCCAATTGATGCAATTTTCAATCGCATTCAGTATGGAATCGTCATAGACGACAAACATGCAGTACTGAAATCATATGCGGACTTTACTGAACTCCAAAGCCAATTGGGGACGGATAAATCTCCGAAAGGCTATCGTACAGTCGAAATTATTGCACTGCTGAGGTACTTTATTCGGTGTCGAGAGCTTTCGTCCGCGCGAGAAATATTGGACGTACTCTCTAACTGGATTGACAGCGATACGAATACCTTGCTGCAGCTCTTTTTGCTGCGGTCCGAAAAAAAGACCAAAGAGTTCATGGCGTTGTACCAACGATCTCCCGTGGATTTTCAACGTGGAGAGAAGGCTTTGGGTGTTTATGCCCGGGTTTTGCGTGAAATGGGATTGTTCAATAGATCTCGCATGGCCTATGAAGAATTGGCCCGCATGGCGAAAACAGTGGCAAAACGCGCAAGCCTCGAGACTGAAATTAAGAAATTGAGCTTCTGCGAAGAGTCGAGTCGAATATTGGGCGCCGTGCCTCAGCCAAAGCTACCGCGCGGAGTGATTTTTCTAGCGTCCCAAACTTGCTTTAATACACTCGCAATGATGGTCCCCAGCTTGGTGGAAGCTAAGCGGTTGGGCTATGCCGTTATCAATCTTACGGAGGGAATGACCGCAGCAGAGCCAACTGGACTAGAGTTTATTGATCAGTTTGCGGGCGTCATTCCGTTGGATCTTTCATATCCTCATCTTGCGAATGAATGGGAAATAGATTGGAATAGAAAAATTATCAAGGCCGACGGAATAAACTTCTATCAAGGGTTCTATGAGCGGTTGTCGACCTTTTGCCGGCGCTTCCATGTAGACATAAATATGCCCTTTGTCGAACGAGAGTTCAGGCAATCACTTCAAAGAGCTGATACATGTCTGACTGTCGCCAAGCGAATTTTTTCAGCACTGGGTGAAAGAGGAATTCCTTTTACGTTTGTGTCCGGAAATACACATGTGACACCATTCTCGATTTTTCGCGATTTTGCACGACACAAAAGCCATCCGTTGATGGGGTTTGTCAACTGCAATGTAGCGTATGAGGCATATTTCTCGAATCTGGGAAGCAAGTTTGCCAACACCATGTGCGTTACCGACATGACATTGCATCCCAATGTTCGCGCGCCGTTCATGGCGAAAAAGAGCGACTTTGAAGCTTGGTTTGCAGTAAGCAACGATATTCCGACGTACCTTGAGAAAGCGGCTGCGCTCATTAATGTGAATCGCGTGGGCTCAACAGATAATAGTAGTGAGTTGGCAATTGTCGAGCAATTGAAGGTTCTGAAGCAGCAGGGTAAGAAGATCGTCTGCGCATTTGGGAAGGTCCCCGTGGATTTGAATGTGCCATATGATGGTGGCCCCGCGCATGAAGATATGGCTGATTGGCTGAACCACACGATTGAAATCAGTGGACGCAGCGAAGATATTTACCTGCTCGTTAAACCCCACCCTCATGAGCTGCGTCCGGAAATTGCCTTGGATCTAGTTGAAAAGCTGAGTGACTTGATTGCCGTAGATATTCCAAATAATGTCCGCGTTTTGGGACATAAGGATATCAATGGGCATGCGCTGGCCCCATATTTGGACCTTGCAATTCTTTATAACGGATCGAGTAGCTTGGAATTGACTGCTCAGGGCATTCCGGTGATTATGACTTCGCATTTCGGCCGGCACGACTACCCAGTTGAGTTGATGTATCCAAAAAATCGAGAAGATTATGAGCGATTTCTATTGGGCTTAGATTACCCTGAGCCTGATGCTCTAACTAGAAAGAAGGCAGCATTTTTGATGTGCTATTTAGGCACGGATGAAATCTCTACGATTAACCAGTATTCTAAACGCCAATTGACGAATGATAATGTTGGCGTGCCGCAATGGAGAACTGAAAAGATTGCGGAGTTCTTGCGAGAGGGAGATCCAGCGATGAGGAAGATCGCCCGCCAGCTGGTTGAGAAGCTCGAGTTGGCGCACTGATATTTATTAATCGTTATACGTAACATGGCTTACTTGGAGAGCGGTATGTTGAGTGATAAGACCATTTTGGTCACGGGCGGCACGGGATCTTTTGGTAATACCTTTGTGCCAATGACCCTTAAAAAATATGGTCCAAAAAAAATCATCATCTTTTCCCGCGATGAAATGAAGCAGTGGGACATGGCCAAGAAGTTCCATGACGATTCCCGGGTGCGCTTCTTCATCGGCGACGTGCGGGATCGGGAGCGTCTCTATCGGGCATTGGATGGCGTGGATTATGTCGTGCACGCAGCGGCGACCAAGATCGTTCCGACCGCCGAGTACAACCCCTTCGAGTGCGTGAAGACCAACGTCGATGGCGCGATGAATCTCATCGACGCGTGCATCGACAAGGGCGTCAAGCGCGTGGTGGCCTTGTCCACGGACAAGGCCAGCAGCCCCATCAATCTGTATGGCGCCACCAAGCTGGCATCGGACAAACTGTTCGTCGCGGGCAATGCATATTCGGGCGAACATGGCACGCGCTTTGCCGTGGTGCGGTACGGCAACGTGATGGGCTCGCGTGGCTCGGTGATCCCGTTCTTCATGTCGATCAAAGACAAGGGCGTGCTGCCCATCACCGACGAGCGCATGACGCGTTTCATGATTTCGCTTGAGCAGGGCGTTGAACTGGTCTGGCACGCTTTCGACGATATGGTGGGCGGCGAAATCTACGTGAAGAAGATCCCGTCGATGAAGGTCACCGACCTGGCGCGCGTGGTGGCGCCGGAGGCCAGGCAGGAAGTCGTGGGCATTCGTCCTGGCGAAAAACTGCACGAGCAGATGATCGGCTCCGAGGATTCCTTCCATACGTACGAGTACCCCGAGCACTACAAGATCCTGCCCGCCATCAATGGCTGGTCGACGTCGCCCGAGCGCATCAAGGACGGCAAGCGCGTACCGGAAGGCTTTGTCTACGCGAGCGACAATAATTCCGATTGGATGAGCGATCAGCAGCTGCAGAATTGGATCGAGGTCAATCGCGCGAAGATCGGGAGTATCTGACCATGATTCCGTACGGCCGGCAGGACATTACCCAGGCTGATATCGATGCTGTTGTTGGCGTGCTGAAATCGGATTTTCTGACGCAGGGGCCTCAGGTGCCCCTGTTTGAAAAGCGGGTGGCGGAGCACGTGGGCGCCGAATACGCCTATGCGGTCAACAGCGCCACCTCGGCGCTGCATATCGCGTGCCTGGCGTTGGGGCTGGGGCCGGGCGACCGCCTGTGGACCACGCCCGTTACCTTCGTGGCGTCGGCGAATTGCGCGCTGTATTGCGGCGCCGAGGTCGATTTCGTCGACATCGATCCGCGTACCTACAATATCAGCGTCGAGGCGCTCATGGCCAAGCTGGAAGCCGCCAGGCAGGCGGGCCAGCTGCCCAAGGTGGTGGTGCCGGTGCACCTCTGCGGCCAACCCTGCGACATGGAGGCCATCCATGCGCTGGGCCGGCAGTACGGTTTCAAGATTATCGAAGACGCTTCCCATGCCATCGGGGGGAAGTACAAAGGCGAGTTCATCGGCAATTGCCGGTATAGCGACATTACCGTCTTCAGCTTCCATCCGGTGAAGATCATCACCACGGCCGAAGGCGGCATGGCGCTGACCAACAATAAGGATCTGGCCGATGCGATGGCTTTGCTGCGCAGTCACGGCATCACGCGCGATCCGGCGCTAATGACCCACGCGCCCGACGGCGGGTGGTACTACCAGCAGGTGGCGCTGGGCTTCAATTACCGCATGACCGAGCTGCAGGCGGCGCTGGGCGTCAGCCAGGTGCAACGCCTGGATGCCTATGTGGCGCGGCGCCACGAACTGGCGCGCCGCTACGACGAGCTGCTGGCCGGCCTGCCGCTGGCTACGCCGTGGCAGCACGGCGACGGATATTCGGGCTTGCACTTGTATGTGATCCGCTTGTCGCTCGATAAGATCGGGGCCACGCACCGGCAAGTATTCGATTCCTTGCGCGAGCAGGGCATCGGCGTGAACCTGCATTACATCCCGGTCCATCTGCAGCCGTACTACCAGAAAATGGGGTTCAAGCCGGGCGATTTCGTTGAGGCCGAACGCTATTACGCCGAGGCGATCAGCCTGCCGATGTTCCAGACCATGACCTTCGCGCAGCAGGATGAGGTCGTCAATGCCGTGCGCCGGGCGGTGCAAGCGTGAAGCTGGCCGTCATTCCCGCAAGAGGGGGCAGCAAGCGCATTCCCCGCAAGAACGTCAGGGAGTTCTGCGGGAAGCCCATGCTGGCCTGGTCGATCGAAGCGGCGCTGGACAGCGGATGTTTCGATGCGGTGGTCGTCTCGACCGACGATCCGGAAATCGCCTCGGTGGCGCAGGCCAATGGCGCCACGGCGCCGTTCTTGCGGCCGGCCGAGTTATCGGACGACCACACCGGCACCATTCCCGTGGTGCGCCATGCCGTTCAATGGTTTCGCGACCAGGGCGAATCGGTGGAGCAGGTGTGCTGCCTGTATGCCACGGCGCCGTTCGTGCGGGCGCAGGATTTGCAGCGGGGCTTGCAGGTGCTGCGGGAAACGGGCGCGGACTACGCCTTTTCGGTTACCAGTTATGCGTTTCCCATACAGCGGGCGCTGCGCCTGTCCGGCGACGGCCGCGTCGGGATGTTCAGTCCGGAGCATTTCACGACCCGCTCCCAGGATCTGGAAGAGGCCTTCCATGATGCGGGCCAGTTCTATTGGGGGCAGGCCGATGCGTGGCTGCAGGGCAAGGTGATTTTCAGCCCTGCCGCCGCGGCCGTGCTGCTGCCCCGGCATCGCGTCCAGGATATCGACACGCCTGAAGACTGGACGCGCGCCGAATGGCTGTTCAGGGCCATGCGCGAGCAAGAGTGATGGGCATGAAAGTCGCATTCCGTACGGACGCGTCGCTGGGTATCGGCACCGGCCATGTCATGCGGTGCCTGACGCTGGCTCGCCTGCTGGCCGCGGGCGGCGCCCAGTGCCGTTTTGTCTGCCGCCAGCATGAAGGCCATCTTGTCGACTACATCCGCGCCGAAGGGTTCGACGCCCGCGGCCTGCCGGCCGGCGCCGCCATGCCGCCTTCGCCTTCGGCGTTGGCGCATGCGCAGTGGGTGGGCGCCAGCCAGGCCGACGATGCCGCGCAAACGTACGAGCAACTGCGTGATTTTTCCGCGGATTGGCTGGTGGTCGACCACTATGGCCTGGACCAGGAATGGGAAAGCCGATTGCAGTCTTCTGCCGCGCGCCTGCTGGCCATCGACGACCTGGCCGACAGACGGCATGTGTGCAATCTGTTGCTGGACCAGACGCTGGGACGGGATCCGGACGACTACCGGCCGCTGGTCCCGGCAGATTGCGTGGTGCTGGCCGGCCCTGAATACGCGCTGCTGCGTCCGGAATTTGCGCAGGCTCGCCAGGACAGTCTGCAGCGGCGCCGGGCGGCTGGCTCCATCGGCCGCGTGCTGGTCACCTTGGGCGGCGTCGACCAGCACAATGCCACGGAAGCCGTACTGAAAGTGCTGGATGAGGAAGGCACGCTGCCCGATGCATGCCAGATAACCGTGGTCATGGGGGCTGCCGCGCCATGGCTCGATGCGGTCAAGGCCCGGGCGTCGTCGATGCGCAGGCCGACCGAGGTTGTCTTGAATGTGCGGGACATGGCACGCCGCATGGCAGATAGCGACCTGGCGATCGGGGCGGCCGGCAGCACCTCTTGGGAACGTTGCTGCCTGGGGCTGCCCACGGCCCTGCTTGTGCTGGCCGAGAATCAACTGCCCAGCGCGCAGGCCCTGGGCGAAGCCGGGGCGGTGCGATTGATTGGCGGCCCGCCGGACATCGCCCAGCGCCTGCCCGGCATCCTGGCCGAGTTTTCCGACGCGCGGGTCTTGCATGCGGCCAGCGATATGGCCAGCCGTGTGTGCGATGGCCTGGGCGCCGCCCGTGTGGCCGGTTTGATGAAGGAGCGGTCGTGAACAGCGAAATCAGCCGCGGCGATAGCGTGCGCCGGATGCGGGCGGACGACTTGGCGCGGGTGCTGGCCTGGCGCAATCATCCCGAGATCCGGCGCTTCATGTACACAACGCACGAAATCAGCCTGGAGGAGCACGCCGCCTGGTTCCAGCGCGCCTCGGCGGATGCCCGCAAACATTTGCTGATATTCGAAGCCGATGGCCAGCCTGTGGGGTTCGCCAACTTGAGTGTCGCCAGCGCAGGGGCAATTGCCGAATGGGGTTTTTACGTTGCGCCCGACGCGCCGCGCGGCACTGGCATGCGCCTGGGGCGCGCCGTGCTCGGTCATGCATTCGGCCCGCTGGGCCTGCACAAGGTCTGCGGGGAAGCGCTGGAATTCAATGAACGGTCTGTCAATTTCCATGGCCGCCTGGGGTTTCGCCAGGAAGGGGTGCTGCGTGATCAGCACTTCGATGGTGAAACGTATTGCTCAATTGTGGTGTTCGGCCTGTTGAGCCATGAATGGAAGCCTTTGTGAGTGAAACTATGAGCATTCCCCATATTTCCATTGCCGGTAGAAGAATTTCCCAGGAAGACCCGCCTTATGTGATTGCGGAGGTATCCGCCAACCATAATGGGCGCCTCGATGTGGCCTTGCGCCTGATCGACGAGGCAAAGAAGGCGGGCGCCGATGCGGTGAAGCTGCAGACTTACACTGCCGACACCATTACCCTGAACGCCGATACAGAGGATTTTCAGATCCGCGGCGGGCTGTGGGACGGCAAGACGCTGTATCAGCTATACCAGGAAGCGCACATGCCTTGGGAATGGCACGAGCCCCTGTTCGAGCATGCGCGTAAAGTCGGCATACCGATTTTCAGTTCGCCGTTCGATCGCACCGCCGCCGATTTGCTGGACAGGCTGGATGCTCCGGCATTCAAGATCGCGTCGTTCGAGGCGGTGGATTTGCCCCTGATCCGCTATGTGGCCGGCAAGGGCAAGCCCATGATCATTTCCACCGGCATGGCCGACGACGAAGAGATCCAGGAAGCCATCGACGCCGCCCGTTCCGGCGGTTGCACACAGCTTGCCATCCTGCATTGCGTCAGCGGCTATCCCGCGCCGGCCCAGGACTACAACCTGCGCACGGTGCCTGACATGATCCAGCGCTTCGGCCTGGTGACAGGGCTGTCGGACCATACGCTGGACAATACCACTGCCGTAACCAGCGTCGCGCTGGGCGCGTCGCTGATCGAAAAGCACTTCACGCTGGATCGCAGCGGCGGCGGGCCGGATGACAGCTTTTCGCTGGAACCGGCGGATCTGGCGGCGCTGTGCCGCGACAGCCGGACGGCATGGCAGGCGCTGGGCAAGGTCGATTACGGCCGCAAGTCCAGCGAACAGGGCAACGCGCAGTTTCGCCGTTCGTTGTACTTCATCAAGCCTCTGCGAGCCGGAGAGACCATCACAGAAGATGCCGTGCGCAGCGTGCGCCCGGGGTTCGGGCTGCCGCCCAAGCAACTGGACGCCGTCATCGGGCGCAAGGCGGGCCGGGATATCGCGGCCAATACCCCCGTGCGCGCGGAAGACCTGCAAGGCTAGCCGCGGCAGTATGCCGAAATCCGCGCTTCCGGCGTTCTCGGGCCTATGATCGGGATTTTCTCCAGACGCATGGCCGCCCAGTTATCTGTGCGGGCGCTGCTGCGGGCGGATGTGCGCCGCCTGCATCTGTGGCACTGGCTGGCGCCTGCGCGCCACCTGGATGCGATCGCCGGCTGGGGCTGGCGGCCCACCACGCGCTGGCCGCGCGCTTACGCCGCGCGCAGGTCGCTGCCGTACCTGGCGCTCGAGGACGGCTTCCTGCGTTCTTATGCGCCAGGCCGGCGCGCGCCGTCGTTGTCGCTGGTGGTCGACCGCGCTGGCATCTACTACGCGGCCGATAGCGGCAGTTCCCTCGAGACGCTGCTGAATTCCGATGCGGATTTGCTGCGCGGCATCGAAGAGGCCTGCACACAGGCACGCGATCTGATCTGCCGGGCGCAGCTGGGCAAATACAATGCCGCGCCGTCGCTGCAGGCCGGCGCACTGGGTGCCGCGGACCGGGGCAGGGTGCTGGTGGTGGACCAGACGCTCGATGACGCCGCGATCGTGCATGGCGGGGCCGACGCGGCCACGTTCGAACGCATGCTGGCGTCCGCGCTGGACGAGAACCCCGGCGCCACGGTCTACGTCAAGACGCACCCGGAGGTCAGCGGCGGCGCCAAGCGGGGCTACTACTCGTCATTGCCGCGCATGGCCCGGGTCGTGCCGATAACGGAACCGGTCAGCCCCATGAGCCTGGTGCCGCACATGGACCGCGTCTATGTCGCCACGTCGCACCTGGGTTTCGAGGCCTTGCTGGCCGGCAAGCCGGTGACCTGCTTCGGCACGCCCTGGTACGCCGGCTGGGGCGTTACCGACGATCGCCAGCCTTGTGCGCACCGCACGCGCCGGCGCTCCGTGCAGGAGCTGTTCGCGGCGGCGTATTTCCACTACAGCCGCTATCTGGATCCGGCCACGCACGGCGAAGGCAATATTTTCGATGCCATCGACTGGCTGGCGCGCCAGAAGCTCATGGCCGAGCATATGCAGGGCCGCTCGATCGCGGTCGGCTTCCGCCGCTGGAAGGCGCGCAATGTACGCGGGTTCCTGGGCCTGGATGCGCGGCGGGTGCATTTCGTGCGCAATGCCCGGGCGGCCGCCCGGCTGGCCCCAGGCCCGCAGGACCGCCTGGTGGTCTGGGGCAGCGACCCCGCCGAGCAGGTGCTGCGCCTGGCCCGGCAAGCGGGCGCCCGGTTGCTGCGCATGGAAGACGGCTTTCTGCGTTCGGTGGGCCTGGGGTCCGATTTCGTGCCGCCCTTGTCACTGGTGCTGGACGGCAGCGGCATGTATTTCGATCCGCGCCAGCCCAGCGATCTTGAAAACCTGTTGAATCAGCGTGTATTCAGCCCCGCCGACCTGAGCCGGGCTCGCGCCATCCGGCAGTCGATCGTCGAACTGGGGCTGACGAAGTACAACATCGAACAGCGCCGTACGCCGGCCTGGCAGGCCGGCGGCAAGCGCATCATCCTGGTGCCGGGGCAGGTGGAAGACGACGCCTCGATCCGTTACGGCTGCGGCGAGGTGCGCAGCAACCTGGGCCTGCTGCAGGCGGCTCGCGCGGAATATCCGGACGCGTACATCGTCTATAAACCGCATCCCGACGTGCGGGCCCGCAACCGGGCCGGCCGCATGCACCTGCGCAGGGCCATGCAGTATGCGGATACGGTCGAAACGTCCTGCTCGGTGGTCAGCTGCATCGAGGCCTGCGATGAGGTCCATACCATGACCTCGCTGACGGGGTTCGACGCGCTGCTGCGAGGCAAGCGGGTGGTGGTGCATGGACGCCCCTTTTATGCGGGCTGGGGCCTGACCGCCGACAAGCTGCCCATGGCCCGCCGCGATCGCACGCTGAGCCTGGATGAACTGGTGGCCGGTACGCTGCTGCACTATCCGGTGTACTGGGACCCGGTGCTGAAGGGCTACACCACCTGCGAGGCAACCATCAACCAGTTGGCCCGCCGGCGCAATGCGATCATCGCCGGGCGCGGCGAGCAGGCGCTGTCCATGAGCGCGTCGTACCGGCTGTGGCGCAAGATATGGCTGTGGCTGCAGTGCGGTTTCACTGTCAAGTTCTGACGATGACGGCGCGCAATTACCTTTTCCTCCAGGGCGTGTGCTCGCCATTCTTTGCCAGGCTGGGGCAGGCGCTGCGCCAGCAGGGCCATGCCGTGCGCAAGGTCAACTTCACGGTGGGCGACCGCATCTATTGGGGGCAGGGCAATGCGGTGTCGTACCGCGGGCCCATGCATGCGCTGCCGCAGTTCTACGCCGACGAGTATGCGCGCCACGGAACCACGGACATCGTGCTGTTCGGCGATTGCCGCCCGGTACATCAACCGGCCATCGCCCTGGCCAGGCAGCTGGGCCTGCACGTCCATGTGTTCGAAGAGGGCTACTTCCGCCCCTATTGGGTGACGCTGGAGCGCGACGGCGTGAATGGCAATTCCCGGCTGTCGCGCGACCCCGCGTGGTACCGGGAGCAAGCGCGCGCTTTGCCCGCTTACGGCAACGGCGAACCGTTTGCCGCGCCATTCTGGCGCCGGGCCGCTTATGACGTAGGCTACAACTTCTGGGCCGGGCTGAACCCGATGCTGCATCGTGGCGTATCCAGCCACGTGCCGTACAACCCGGCAACCGAGTACCTGTCGTATGTGCGTCGCGGCGTGCGCCTGCAGGCACGGGCCAGGGGCGACGCGGCGGTCTTGCGGCGCGTGATGGCCGAGGCCGACAAGCGGCCGTTCTTCCTGTTCCCCCTGCAGATCAACACCGACGCGCAGGTGCGCTTCCATTCCCCGTTCGGTTGCGTGGCCGACGCGTTGCGGCACATTGTCGAGTCATTCGCCGCGCATGCCCCGCAGCCTTGCCGGCTGCTGGTCAAGGCGCATCCGCTCGACCCCGGCCTGGTCAATTACGGCAAGATGATCGCCGCCATGAGCAAGCAGCTGGGCCTGGCCGACCGGGTGTTCTATATTGAAAACGGCGCCTTGCCGCCGCTGCTGGACAGCGCGCGTGGCGTTGTCACCATTAATAGCACTACCGGAGCCTCGGCCATACTGCACGGCTGCAGCACCATTGCGCTGGGCAAGGCCATCTACGATATGCCCGGGCTGACGTTCCAGGATCCGCTGCAGGTGTTCTGGCGGGAACGCCATGTGCCGGACAAGAAGCTGTTCTCGGCGTTTCGCAACGTGGTGATCCACCACACCCAATTGAACGGCGGGTTTTATTCGACTGGCGGAATCGCCCTGGCGACACACCACGCGGTGGCGCGGTTGACCGAGCCTGCGCAGCAGGCGCGCCCCGTCGCCTGACAGCGGGGCCGGCGTTACAGTTCCCGGCTGAGCATGTCGACCGTGCTGCGCAGCTGTTCTTCCGTATGGCGGCAGGACATGAAAAAGCGCAGCCGCGCCGATTTTTCGGGCACCGCGGGGTACAGAATGGGCTGCACGTTGATGCCCCGTTCGAATAGCGCGGCCGACAATCGTGCCGCCTTCAGCGAACTTTGAGTGATGGCCGGCACCACGGCCAGTCCCGAGCTGCTGCCGGTATCGATGCCGGCCGACTTTGCCAGTTCCAGGAAGTACTTGCCGCGAGTCTGCAACGTCGAAACGCGTTCGGGATGGCCCTGCATGTGCCGCAAGGCCGCCAGCGACGCCGCGGCCACGCTGGGCGGCATTCCCACGCTGTACAGGAACCCCGGCGCCAGAAATTTCAGGTGCTCGACCAGAGCGGCTTCGCCGGCAATATAGCCGCCACACCCCGCCAGGGTCTTGCTCAGGGTGCCCATCCAGATGTCCACGTCTTTCCCCGCCAGCCCGAAGTGCTCGCGGATGCCGTAGCCGCGCTTGCCCATTACGCCCAGCGAATGGGCTTCGTCCACCATCAGGAACGCCTTGTGGCGCCGTTTGATGTCGACAAAGCGCGGCAGGTCGGGAAAGTCGCCGTCCATGCTGTAGATGCCTTCCAGCACGATCAGCACCCGTTCGAACTGGCGCCGCTGGTCTTCCAGAATGGCATCCAGGGCGGCCCAGTCGTTGTGCGGAAAGGGCAGGCGCCGCGCGCCGGACAGCTGTGTGCCCTGCAACACGCTGTTGTGGATCAGTTCGTCGTGCAGGATCAGGTCGCGCGGGCCGAACAGGTACCCGATGGTAGATACATTGGTGGCATGGCCGCTGACAAACGTGACGGCTTCTTCAACCTCGTACATCTCGGCCAGAGCGCGTTCCAGCTCACGGTGAATGGGCCGTTCGCCCGAAACCAGGCGGCTGGCCGACACCGAAGTGCCATAGCGGTCGATGGCATCCTTGGCAGCTTGCACTACGGCCGGGTCGCCCGACATGCCCAGGTAGTTGTAGCTGGCGTAGTTGACGTAGCTCTTGCCGCCGATCCTGGTGTCGGCGCCGGCGGTGCCTTCGTGCAGCTTGAAGAAGGGACTGCGCACGCCCATGCGGGCGGCGCCTTCGTTCATGATGCGCAACTGGCGGTAGCCGGGATGCAGGTCGAAACGATAGAACTCTTCCGGGATGGCGCTTTTGCGCCCCAGCGCCGGGGACAGGGCGCGCTGCCCCTGTTCTTGCCCGGCCTGGCGCAGCTTGCGTTCCAGGGCTTGCTGGATAAGCTTGTCCTTGATGCTGGCGGACAGGCCCGGCAGTCCTTTCTTGGTGTTGCTCACGGTGTGTTCAGTGGATCATGCGTTGTTTGGCGTCGACGCTGCCCGATTTGAGGTCGTCGGCGAATTTGGCCATGGCTTCGGCGGGCACTTCGTCAGTGTGCTGGGAGACGACTTGCTCCACCTCGGCCAGCAGGGTGTCTTGCCCCGTGGGCTCGCCGTCGTTGCGCAGCAGCTGGATCAGCCGGCCGGCCAGCTTGGCCAGGGTGGGGCTTTCGTTCAGCGCCATCACGGGCAGGCGGATGCCGAAGCGGTTTTCCAGCGCCACCACCAATTCCACGCCCATCAGCGAGTCCAGCCCCATGTCGTAGACCGACACATCGGGGTTGATCTTGTCGGCGGGCACGCGCAGGATCTCGCCGACTTCCGCTTGCAGCATTTCGATGAACACGGGATGCAGGGCGGCATCGTCCAGGGTGGCCAGCAGATGGCTGATGTCGCGGGTATCGCCGTCGTCTTCGCCGCTGTCGCTGGCCCGGCGGGCCAGCAGGCTGAATTTGGGCGTGGCGGCGCTGGGCAGGAAGCGGCGCAGGGCGCGCCAGTCCAGTTCCAGCACGCCCAGCCCGCTGGCGCCGGCCAGCAACATCGATTCCAGAGCTCGCAGCGCGGCTTCCGAAGCCAGCGCGGCGCCGCCCATGCGGCTTTGCAGGGCGTCCTTGATTTTCTTGTTGCGGGCCAGGTAGCCGACGTCGTCGATGGCGCCCCAGCGTACGCAGGTGGCGGGCAGGCCCTGGGCGCGGCGGCGCCGCGACAGGCCTTCCAGCCAGGCGTTGGCGGCCACGTAGTTGGCCTGCCCGGGGTTGCCGAACAGGGTGGTGGCTGACGAGAAGGTGATGAAGAAATCCAGCGGCAGCTGGCGCGTGGCGGCGTCCAGGTGCAGGGCGCCCAGCACTTTGGGCGCCAGCACGCGCTGGATCTGCTCGGCCGTGGCGCTGCGCACCAGGCCGTCGTCGATGACCATGGCGGCATGCACGATGCCTTTCAGCGCCGGCATGCTGCCGCCGATGTTGTGCAGCAGGGCGGCGACGGCCTGGGCGTCGGTGACGTCGCAGGCCGCGGCATGTACGGTGACGCCGCGCGCCTGCAGCGCCGCGATGGCCTGCTGGGCGGTGTCGGATGCCGGGCCGCTGCGGCTGACCAGCGCCAGGTGGCGCGCGCCCTTGTCGGCCAGCCATTGGGCCGTACGCAGGCCGAAGCCGCTGAGACCGCCGGTGATCAGGTAGGTGGCGTCTTCGGGCAGGGCCAGCGCGGCCTGCTGTGCACGGGCGTCCGCTTCGGCCTGGGCGGCGCGGATGCCGTTGCGGTAGGTGATGACGATCTTGCCGATCTGGCGGGCCTGCTGCATGTAGCGGAAGGCGCCGACGATCTCGTTGGCGTCGAACTCCTGGTAGGGCAGCGGATGCAGCACGCCCTGGGCGAACAGCGCCATCATCTCGCCGAACAGCCGGCGGGTCAGGGCGGGGCGTTCGTGCATCAGCTGGTCGGCATCGATGCCGAAGTAGCTGATGTTGTTGCGGAAGGGCCGCAGGCCGATGCGGGTGTTCTCGTAGAAGTCGCGCTTGCCCAGTTCCAGGAAGCGGCCGAACGGTTTCAGCACGCGCAGGTTGCGGTTGATGGCTTCGCCCGCCAGCGAATTCAGCACCACGTCGACGCCCTGTCCGCCGGTGTCGGCCAGGATTTCATCGGCATAGGCCAGCGAACGCGAGTCGTAGATATGCTGCACGCCCAGCAGGCGCAGGAAGTCGCGCTTTTCGTCGGAACCGGCGGTGGCGTAGATGTCGGCGCCGCGCCATTGGGCGAACTGGATGGCGGCTATGCCCACGCCCCCGGCGGCGCCGTGGATCAGCACTTTTTCGCCTTCTTCCAATTGCGCCAGGTGGTGCAGCGCGTAGTACACCGTGAAGAACGTGCTGGGGATGGTGGCCGCGGCTTCGAACGAGATTCCCTGGGGAATATGGGCGATGGCGCTGGACTTGGTGAAAACGCGGTTGGCGAAGCTGGCGGGCCCAAAGCCCACGACGGCGTCGCCGGGCTGGTAGTCGCCGCCGGCGTCGGGGCCGGCGCGCAGCACGGTGCCGGCGAATTCCAGCCCCAGGGTGGGGCCGGCGAAGCCGTTTTCGATGGCCTCGTCGGACAGCAGCCCTAGCGCGTACATCACGTCGCGGAAGTTCAGCCCGGTGGCATGGACTTCGATTTCCAGCTCATCGCCGGCCAGCTCGCCGGCCGGGCAGGCTTCCCAGCGCAGGTTGCGCAGCTGCCCGGGGAAGTCGAAGCCCAGGCGCAGGTGTCCGGCCCCGGGGCCCGCGGCCTCTGGGTGGGCCGGGTTCGGCACGGCGCGCAGGCGCGGCGCGTAGCGCTGGCCTTGCGCGGTGATGATGGCTTCCTGCTCGGCGTCGGGCCAGCGCAGTTCGCGTTCCAGGGCGTCGAGCACGGCTGTGTCCGGCACGGCGCTGGGCAGGTCGAGCAGGCGCACGCCGAATTGCGCGGCTTCGTTCATCATGGTGCGGCCGTAGCCCCATAGCGAAGCGTCGCCGATGGCGCCGGCGCCGGCATCGCGCGCCAGGTGCTGGGCGGCGTCCACCGTCAGCAGCCACAGGGTGGCGTTGCTGCTGCTGCGTTCCAGAGCCTGCGCGGCGGCCGCGGCCAGGGCGCAGCGGCGCACCTGGGCCTGCAGCAGGGCAGCCGGGTCGGTGTCGTCTTGCGCCTGCGCCAGGCCGTCCAGGTGGATGATGCCGTCGATCTGGGCCAGGCGGCTCTTGGCCTGCGCCAGCACGGTGTCGAACCTGGCGGGATCGGCATCGCGCTGGATGAAGGTGCGATAGCCGGCGGCGCCCAATCGGGCCGCCAGGGTTTCGGCTAGGGCCGCATCGGCGTCTTGCGTGCCGGCCAGCAGCAGCCAGCCGGGCTGTACAGGCGGCGTGGCCTGTTCGCGCGCGGCGGGCTGGGCGGCCTCGGCCGGCGCCTGGAGCGTGGCGGCCAGCAGGTAAGGCCCGGTGGGCGTGTCGGGCGTGAATCCGGCCAGCGGCCCGCAGGCGCAGCCTTGCTGGCCCAGGGCATCCTGCCAGAAGCTGGCCGGATATTGGCACGAGGCCTGCGTGCCGTCATCGGCCACCGCGCCCCACCAGCCGGGCCGCGCGCCCGCGACGAAATCCAGCCAGGCCACGGGGTGGGTGCCCAGCAGCAGCAGGGTGCCGCCGGTTTTCAGGCTGGCGCGCGCATAGTCCAGCATCCGCTGGGCCTCTTCGGCGCATGCGGCGTCGGCATGCAGAATGACCAGGTCATGGCCCGGGGCATCCGGCTGGCCGGATTCCGGATCGATCAGGGCGCAGCTTGCATCGGGATAAGGATCCAGCAGGCGCTGCGCGCGTTCGTAGGCCTCGGCGTCGGTCGAGGCGTAGTGGTAGTCGGACACGCTGAAATCCAGCGCCGTGCAGCAGTCCACCGCGAAAGCCGGCGCATGGGCGCTGATTTCCAGCGCCCCCAGGCGGGCGCCGGCCGGCAGGGCGGCCTGGGCGCGGGCCAGGATCTGCCGCAGCGCGGCGCCGATCCGTTCACGCGCCTCGGCGCCCAGGATCTGCCGCATCAGTGCGCCGGGCGACGCCTC
Organism: Bordetella petrii; assembly: GCF_017356245.1. Lineage (NCBI taxonomy): Bacteria > Pseudomonadati > Pseudomonadota > Betaproteobacteria > Burkholderiales > Alcaligenaceae > Bordetella > Bordetella petrii. Next base: position 684,249 of record NZ_JAFMZZ010000001.1, on the reverse strand, counting down.
GGGCGGGCATACGGCGTCCAGCGCGATGCGCCCTTGCAGCAGCTCTGCCAGGTGCAGGCCGACGCGGCCCACGGCATGGACGATGTGGGCGTAGTCGGGGTATTCGCGGACCAGGCTGTTCCAGATGTCGATGACGTCCGGCGCGCCGTCGTCCTGGGCCTGAAACGTCCAGCCCGACGGGGCGCGTTCGAGCAGGCCGGCATCGGCCGCGCGCGCCAGCAACTGGTCGAGCAGCATGGCGGTGCCGGGCGAGGCCTGGCGGCAGCGCTCGAGCACGTCGTCGTACAGATGCTGGGTATTGGGGGCCAGCAGGTGCAGCGCGCGCAATACGAAACGGTCGCACAGGCTGTCGAGCAGCGGTTCGATTTCGTGCGCGTAGCGTACGTGAGTGCCATCGTGGGCGGCGCTGGCGGCGGCGCCGGCCAGGGCGTCGGCCGCAGCCGCGCCATCCAGCGTGCTTTGCCGGCTGCGCGGATCGTGCGCGTGCGGGCTGGGCACGCCGCTGTCGGCCAGGAAATCCAGAGCGCCGGCATTGGCCTGGGACAGGCGGATGCTGCGGAACCGGGCTTCGTGCACGGCGGCGATCTGCTCGCCGGCTTCGTTGTACAAAAAGAATTCAGCGGTCAGGGAATGCGGGCCGCGGCGCAGCAGGCGCGCGCGTGCGTAGCGCGGCAGGCCGGCGTCGGTGCGCAGCGCCAGGCGGCCGATCTTGGCCGGCACGAAGGCCACGCCGCGCCCCATGGCGGGGTCGTCGCGCAGCAGCTGGATGATCAGCTGGAACGTGCAATCGAGCAGCGCGGGGTGCAGCAGGCTTTGGGGCAGGCTGCTGTGCAGGGCCGGGTGCGGCTCCAGCACCGCCAGCACGGTGTCGTCGGATTCAGCCCAGCCGTGCTTGACGGCCTGGAAGGCATCGCCGTAGGCCAGGCCAACGGCATGCGTCAGCAGCGCATGGGTGTCGCCGGTGAAATCAACCGGGCGGTCGGGGCACTGCGCCGGCGCGCCGGTCAGCAGGGCGGAGCCTGCCTCGCGCAGAATGCGGGCAGCCGCGTGCAGGGTCCACGGCTCGGCGCTGCCCACGTCTTTGGCCTGGATGCGCAGGCCGCCATCGGCGGCGTCCAGGCTGACCCGCAGGCGCTTCGACGGGGCCGCGGCCAGCAGCAGCGGCGCGCGGATCTCGAGCTCTTCGATTTCCGCCCAGGCGCCCGGTTGCCATTGCGTGGCCGCGGCCAGCGCAATTTCGGCGAAGCCCGTGCCGGGGAACACCACTGCCTCGCCCACCACGTGGTCGGCCAGCCAGGGGTACAGGGCCGTATCGAGCTGGTTTTCCCAGATGCCTTCGTGCTGGCGCAGTGGATAGCCCAGCAGCGGATGGACCTTGCCGCGCTGCAATTGCCCCAGCGATTCGGGCGTGACGGGGTGCCAGTGGCGTTCGCGCTGCCATGGGTAGGCGGGCAGGGCGACGTGGCGGCCTTCCCAGGGGAACAGGTCCTGCCAGTCGACCTGGGCGCCGCTGCACACGGCCTGGCCGGCCGCGTCGCGGATCTTGGCCGGCTCGTCGTTGCCGCGGCTGGCCGTCAGCAGCACGCGGCCCTTGCGCTCGGCGGCCGCCAGGCTGTCGTTGACGTATGAGCGCAGCACCGGATGGGGGCCGATCTCGATGAAAATGTTTTCGCCGCGCGACACCAGTGCATCGAGGGCATGCTGAAAGCGCACGGGCTCGCGCACGTTGCGCCACCAGTAATTGGCGTCGAGCTGCCCGCCGTCGAGCAGGCCGCCGGTGATGGTGGAATAGAACGGCACGTGGCCGGCCTGCGGGGCCAGGCCGGCCAGCGTTTGCTGCAGGCCGGCCTGGATGGGATCCATGGCGGCGCTGTGAAACGCGTAGTCCAGGTCCAGGCGCTTGTAGAACACCTGGCGCTCGGCCAGCACGGCCTCGGCCGTGGCCATGGCGGCCGGGTCGCCCGCCAGGGTCGCGCCGCGGCCGCTGTTGTAGCCGGCCACGCACAGCGCGTCGGTCAGCTGCAGTTCGGCCAGCAGGGCGGCGGCGGCGCCGCCGTCGATGCCGACCGCCGTCATGCAGCCCTGGCCCTTGGTGGTGCCCTGCAGCCGGCTGCGATGGAAAATGACTTGCACGGCGTCGGCCAGCGCCAGCGCGCCGCTGGCCCAGGCCGCGGCGACTTCGCCTACGCTGTGGCCCACCACCGCGGTGGGCAGGATGCCGCGCTGGGCCAGCATGCGCGTGATGCCGACCTGGATGGCGAACAGCGCGGGCTGGGCGATTTCGGTGCGTTCGTACTGGTTGGCGCTGTCGGTGCGCGCCAGCTCGTCGGCCAGCCGGTAGCCGGCCAGCGGCGCGAACTGGTTGTCGATTTCGTGCACGGCTTCGGCGAACACCGGCTCGGCCAGCAGCTGGCGCCCCATGCCGGCCCATTGCGAGCCATTGCCCGAATACACAAACACCGGCCCTTGCGCACGGGCCACCGCGCTGCCCGAAGATACGCTGTAGCGCGGCGCCTCGCCTTCGGCGAACTGGGTCAGGGCCTGCGCCACGGTTTCGCTGTCGGTGCCGTACACCACGGCGCGCTCGGCATGCCATTCGCGGCGCATGGCGGCGTGATAAGCCACGTCGTAAAGCGCGCGCGCGGGCTGCCCTTGCAGTACCCGGGCCAGATTGCGGGCGGCGGCTTTCAGGGCGTCGGGGGTCTTGCCCGAGACGACGATGGGCACCGCCGCGGTGTTGGCCAGTTTGTCGGCCTGGTCGTCGCCGTCGGCCGGCGGGCTTTGCAGGATGACATGCGCGTTGGCGCCGCCGAACCCGAACGAGTTCACGCCGATGGTCAGCGAGCCGGTGCGGGGCAGCGGATGGTTCTGCGTGGCCACCGAGATGTTCCAGTTGTCGAACTCGATGGCCGGGTTAAGCGTCTGGATGCCGATGGTGGCCGGCACCATGCGGTGCTGCAGGCTGTAGATGGCCTTGACCAGGCCGGCCACGCCCGAAGCGGCTTCCAGGTGGCCCAGATTGCTTTTGATCGAGCCGATCACCAGTGGGTTGCCGGCGCCGCGCGGCTGGCCCAGCGCCGCGCCGATGGCGCGCGTCTCGATGGGGTCGCCGACGGCGGTGCCGGTGCCGTGGGCTTCCAGGTAGTCGATGTCGGTTATCGGGACGCCGGCGCGTTCGTATACCTGCCGCATCAGGGCGATCTGGGCGTCGGCGTTGGGCACGGTCAGGCCGGACTTGCGGCCGTCGGTGTTGACGGCGCTGCCGGCGATCACGGCCAGGATGTGGTCGCCGTCGGCCATGGCCTGGTCGTAGTCTTTGAGCAGGAACAGGCCGCCGCCTTCCGAGCGCACGTAGCCGTCGCCCGAGGCATCGAAGACCTTGCAGCGGCCGCCGGGCGACAGCATCGACGCCTTGGAAAAGGTGATGAAGCCGTAGGGATGCAGGTGCAGGCTGACGCCGCCGGCGATGGCCAGGCTGGTTTCGCCGGTGACGATGGCGCGGCAGGCCTGGTGCACGGCGACCAGCGACGACGAGCAGGCGGTGTCGACCGCCATGCTGGGCCCGTGCAGGTCGAACAGGTATGACAGGCGGTTGGCGGCGATGCTGGAGGTGTTGCCGGTGGCCATCGACGCATCGACGGCGCCCATGTCATCGGACAGCCGGTAGGAATAATCGGCGCTGGCAATGCCGATATACACGCCGCAGTCGCTGCCGCGCAGGGCCGATGGGCGCATGCCGGCGTGTTCGATGGCTTCCCAGCACATTTCCAGCAGCAGGCGCTGCTGCGGGTCCATCAGAGCCGCTTCGCGCGGCGAAATGCCGAAAAAATGGGCATCGAAGCCCGAGACATCGCCGATCGAGCCGGCGGCGAAGGTATACGCGGTACCAGGGTGATCTTTGGCGGGATGCAGGTAGGCATCTTGATGCCAGCGCTCGGCCTCCACCTGGGTGACCAAGTCGCGGCCGGCCATCAGGTCGGTCCAGTATCGCTCGGTATCGGTATGCGGAAACCGGAACGAAAGCCCCACAACGGCAACACGCTTTGCCATGTATATCTTCCTTCGAACAAACAGCTTTCGAGAGCTTTTCTTGGTTTTTTTGCTGCGGATAGACGACGCAGGAACCGGCTGCCGAAGTGGCGGCAGGCTGTGTCTAACAGGCAATGATCAACAGAGTGGCCGCGGGCGGCCGTATCGGCGAGGTGGGAATCGGGATGTTCCTTGTTCAGTCTGGGCTGCCACGGTTTCGAGGGAAAAGAACTGCAACCCCGGCCCGGTCAAAAGCGGCTTGACCATTATGGTCGGGTTGGCGATGTATTTCGAGAGCGCAGATTTTACAGTTTATTGTGGTAATACGCGCAATGCGTGGTGCGTCGCAAAATGCAGATACAAAACGCTTCGGATTGCGGGATTTACGCTTAAATAAAAGACTATTAAGGCCAAGGTTCGGGGATTTTGAAATCTTTGCAAGGTGTGCCGAAAGCTTTTCCCCAAGCGGGAATTCACTGTTTAGTAACAAAATGCATGTATTACGGCGATTATCTTCGGCTATGCAAACTTTGGTTGCCTTGGTTGCCAATTCCAGGCAGGCGCATTTTCGAATAAATCATGGCCAATGAAAAAAGCCCCGCAATGGGGGCTTATCAGGCTTTGCTGAACCGGCCCGGAGGCCGGCTCGAACGAAAGGCTACTTGAATGCGGTTTTGCTGCCGTCTTTGTGCCAGGTGAAAACCTGGAATTCAAAGTCGTTCAGGTCGCCCTGTTTGTTCCACGAGGTTTTGCCGATGGGGGTATTGAACGAATTGGCGTGCAGGTATTCGGCCACTTTGGTGGGGTCGGTGCTGCCCGAGCCCTTGATAGCCTCGGCAATTACCTGGGTGGCGGCATAGGCGGTGAGCTGGAACGCGCCGCTGGCATTGCGTTTTTTGCTTTGGAAGGCCTTGACGATGTCGGCGTTGGCCGGGTTCTGGGTGAAATCGGCCGGCAAGGTCAGCAGCATGCCTTCGGCGGCGTCGCCCGCGATGGCGTTGATGTCGGGGTTGCCCACGCCTTCGGGGCCCATGAACTTGGCGTTCACGCCCTGTTCGTGCGCCTGGCGCAGCAGCAGGCCCATTTCGGGGTGATAGCCGCCGTAATAGACGAAATCGACGTTGTTGGATTTCAGCTTGGTGATGATGGCGGAATAATCGCTGTCGCCGGCGTTGATGCCTTCGAACATCACGACCTTGACGCCGCCTTTTTCAAGGTTGTCTTTGACGGCGGTGGCGATGCCCTGGCCATACGATTGCTTGTCGTGCAGCACGGCAACCGTCTTGGGCTTGATCTTGTCGAGAATGAACTTGGCGGCGGCGGGGCCTTGCTGGTCGTCGCGGCCGATGGTGCGGAAGATGAACTGGTAGTTCTTGCCGTCGGTGAGGGCGGGCGAGGTGGCCGAAGGGGTGACCATGACCACGCCTTCATCATCGTAGATGTCGGCCGCCGCGATGGTGGCGCCCGAGCACACATGGCCCACGACGAAGCCGATTTCGTCGTTGACGACGCGGTTGGCGGCCACCGGACCCTGCTTGGGTTCGCAGCCGTCGTCGATGACGACCGTTTCGAGCTTCTTGCCATCGATGCCGCCGGCGGCGTTGATGCGTTCGACCGCGGTGTCGACGCCTTCGCGCACCATGGCGCCATATTGGGTGACCGGGCCAGTGGTGGGGCCGACCACGGCGATCTTGATGGTTTGCGCCTGTGCGCCGGCCGAGACAGCCAGGCCCACGGCCAGGCCGAGCGCGGCCAGGACCGGAGTGAGGCGGGACGGTTGTTTCATGGGGAATCTCCTTTGCGTCGTTATATAAGCCGGGCCCGCTGAGGCGGGCGCGAGGCTTGTGCAGGCAAGCATACCTGAAAGCCTGGTGAATTTGCGCCGGCGGGGTAGACAATCGACGCAGATCCGGCATGGCAGTCCTTATGCCTCTGGGCGTATATGCAAAAGACGATTTATTCGTTTGCGTTCATAAGCCGGCGCGGCATTATTGACGCCATGAGATTCCAACCGATCATCGTCCCGGGCTGGAAAGACTCCGGTCCAGGCCACTGGCAGACCCGCTGGGAACAGTGCGTGCCGCATGCGCAGCGCGTGCGGCAGCCTGATTGGGAAACCCCCGATCCGGCGGTGTGGAACGCCACGGTGGCCGCTTGTGTCGACGCGGCGGCATGCCCGGTGTTGCTGATCGCGCACAGCCTGGGCTGCCTGGCGGCGGTCAGCCTGCCGGTGCCGTTGCGCGCCAAGGTGGCCGGCGCGTTGCTGGTGGCGCCGGCCGATGTCGAGCAGCCCGGCATGCCGGACTGCCTGCGCGCATTTGCGCCGGTGCCGGCGCAGTCGCTGCCGTTCCAGTCGGTGGTGGTGGCGGGCGACAACGACCCGTATTGCCGCCTGGAAAGGGCGCGCCAGTTCGCGGCCGCGTGGGGCAGCCGGCTCGAGGTGATCCCGCGAGGCGGGCATATCAACGCCGACAGCGGGTTCGGCGAATGGCCGCAGGGGCTGAAGCTGCTGTCGGCCCTGCGGCGCCGGGCCATCTGGCGCGTGGCGGCGCCCTTGCCGCGGGTGTCGCCGGTGCCCGCGCCCCTGGGCGCGCCGTAGGCGGCGTGAATCGGGCGTAAATCAGGTGACTGGCTTCGCAGGCGCCAGACACCGCGGTGTGCTGCAGCTATTTCAGGCATTGCCCAGGTGTCTGGCTCCGTATGGTGCCAGACACCGTCGTGTGCCGCGGTTATCTCATTCGTACGGTGTCTGATGCGGCCTCAGGTGCCTTCCACCCGGCGCCCTGTGTCGGTTTCGAACCAATGCAGCGCGTGGCGGCCGTCGGGGCCGACGGTGAGCTGGTCGCCTGGCCGGGCTGGGGTTTCGGCCAGCTGGCGGGTGGCGCAGCGCACCACCACGGCGCTCTGGCCGCAACGGCAGTGCACCAGCTGTTCGGACCCCAGTGTTTCCACCATCTCGACTTCGGCCGCCAGGCCCTGGGCGTTCAGCAGCATGTGTTCCGGCCGCATGCCCATGGTGACCGCGCGGCCGCGCACGGCGGCCGGCACTTGCAGCGGCGAGATGTCCAGCGCCAGGCCGTCCGGAGTTTGCAGGGTGCCGTCGCCGGACACGTCGACCGGCATCAGGTTCATGGGCGGCGAACCGATGAAGCCGGCCACGAAGGTGGAGGCCGGCTTTTCGAACACTTCCATGGGGGTGCCGATCTGTTCGGGCACGCCCTGGTACATCACGATCATGCGGTGCGCCAGGGTCATGGCCTCGACCTGGTCGTGGGTGACATACAGGCTGGTGGTGCGCAGCCGGCGGTGCAGCTTCATGATTTCCAGGCGCATGGCCACGCGCAGCTTGGCGTCCAGGTTCGACAGCGGCTCGTCGAACAGGAACACCTTGGGCTCGCGCACGATGGCGCGGCCCATGGCCACGCGCTGGCGTTGTCCGCCCGACAGCTGGCGCGGCCGGCGGTCCAGCAGCTTGTCCAGCTCCAGTATCTGCGCGGCGGCTTCCACCCGCTTGCGGATGTCGTCCTTGGAAAACTTGCGGATCTTCAGGCCGTACGCCATGTTGTCGAATACGCTCATGTGCGGGTACAGGGCGTAGTTCTGGAACACCATGGCGATGTCGCGCTCGGCCGGTTCGAGCTCGTTGACGACCTTGTCGCCGATCAGGATCTCGCCGCTGGTCACGGTTTCCAGCCCCGCCACCATGCGCATCAGGGTGGATTTGCCGCAGCCCGACGGGCCGACGATGACGATGAATTCGCCGTCTTGCACGTCGACGTCGATGCCGTGGATGACGGCGACGTTGCCGGCATAGGTTTTCTTGACGTTGCGAAAGCTCAGGGTAGCCATGGAATGTTCTTTGCGTGGACGAGGGCGGGCAGGGCGTTTATTTCTCGGTGTCGACCAGGCCCTTGACGAACCATTTCTGCATCAGGATCACCACCAGGGCTGGCGGCACCATGGCCAGCATGGCGGTGGCCATGGTGATGTTCCATTCGGTGACGCTGTCGCCGCCGCTGATCATGCGCTTGATGCCGATGACCACCGGGTACATGTTTTCTTGCGTGGTGATCAGCAGCGGCCACAGGTACTGGTTCCATCCGTAGATGAACTGGATGACGAACAGCGCGGCGATGCTGGTGCGCGACAGCGGCAGCAGCACGTCGCGGAAAAAGCGCAGGGGGCCGGCGCCGTCGATGCGGGCCGCCTCGACCAGTTCGTCGGGCACGGTCAGGAAGAACTGGCGGAACAGGAAGGTGGCGGTGGCCGATGCGATCAGCGGCAGGGTCAGGCCGGCGTAGCTGTTGAGCAGGCCCAGGTCGGCCACGACCTTGTAGGTGGGCGCGATGCGCACCTCGACCGGCAGCATCAGCGTGACGAAGATCATCCAGAAGAAGAACATGCGGCCCGGAAAGCGGAAGTACACCACTGCGAAGGCCGACAGCAGCGAAATGGCGATCTTGCCCAGCGAGATGACCAGCGCCATGATCAGGCTGACATACAGCATGCGGCTTACGCCGGCACCGGCCAGGGCGCGCGCGTAGTTGTCGACGAAGTGCGGGCCGGGCAGCAGCGACATGGGCGCGGCGGCGACTTCTTGCGCGGTCTGGGTCGACGCGACAAACGTGACGTACAGCGGAAAGGCCACCAGCGCCACGCCGCACAGCAGGATCAGGTGGGCCAGTATGTCGAGCCAGGGGCGGCGTTCAACCATGGTGTCGTAGCCTTATGAATCAGTACTGCACTTTGCGGTCGATGTAGCGGAACTGCACTACGGTCAGGGCCACTACGATGGCCATCAGCACCACCGACTGGGCGGCCGACGAGCCCAGGTCCAGGCCGTGGAAGGCGTCGCTGTACACCTTGTAGACCAGGATGGACGTGGCCGTGCCCGGCCCGCCCTGCGTGGTGGTGTCGATGACCGCGAAAGTGTCGAAGAATGCGTAGATGATGTTGACCACCAGCAGGAAGAACGTGGTGGGCGACAGCAGCGGAAACACGATGGTCCAGAAGCGCCGCGCCGGCGAGGCGCCGTCGATGGCGGCGGCCTCGATCAGTGAGCGCGGAATGGATTGCAGGCCGGCCAGGAAGAACAGGAAGTTGTAGGAAATCTGTTTCCAGACGGCGGCGATCAGCACCAGCATCAGGGCCTGGTTGCCGTTCAGGCGCGGGTTCCAGCTTACGCCCAGGTCGTGCAGGGCGACGGCCAGGATGCCGACCGAAGGCGAGAACAGGAACAGCCACAGCACGCCCACCACGGCGGGGGCCACGGCATAGGGCCAGATCAGCAGCGTTTTATACAGGCCGGCGCCGCGCATGACGCGGTCGGCCATGACGGCCAGCAGCAGCGACACGGCCAGGCCCACGAAGGCCACCAGCGCCGAGAACACGGCGGTGACGCGGAAAGAGTCCAGGTAGTCGGGCTGGCGGAACAGGTCGACGAAGTTGGCCAGCCCGACGAATTCGGAAGACAGGCCGAAGGCGTCCTGCAACTGCATGGACTGCCACATGGCCTGGCCGGCGGGCAGGAAGAAGAAGATCAGCGTAACGGCGATCTGCGGGGCCAGCAGCAGGTACGGCAGGGTCTTGTGCCGGAAGACGACGCGTTTTTCCATGGATGCACGCCCGTGGGGACTTATAAGCCGGCGGCAGGCAAGCCGCCGGAGCATGCCGCGCGGGCCGCGCCGGCCCCCGCGGGGCGAGCGGCGCGGCCGGGCGGTTTACTTGACGCTTTTCTCGAATTTCTCGAGCAGTTCGTTGCCGCGCGTGACCATGACCTTGATGCCATCCTGGGCCGAGGTCTTGCCGGACATGATGCGTTCCATTTCCTGGTCTTCGATTTCGCGGATCTGCGGCAGGAAGCCCAGGCGCAGGCCGCGCGACTGCGCGGTGGTCTCGACGTTGAGCTGCTTGACGCCGACTTCGGTGCCGGGGTTTTTCTCGTAGAAGCCCTGCTTCTTGGTGAGCTCGTACGCGGCCTTGGTGACGGGCACGTAGCCGGTCTGCTGGTGCCAGCGGGCGGCGATTTCGGGGCTGGCCAGGAAGTGGAAGAACTTGGTCACGCCCTTGTAGGTTTCGGGCGCCTTGTTGGCGAACACCCACAGCGATGCGCCGCCGATGATGGTGTTCTGCGGCGCGCCCTTCACGTCGGCGTAATAGGGCAGAGTGGACGTGCCGAACTCGAACTTGGCGTTCTTGGAAATGTTGGCGCGCAGGCCGCTGGAGCCGGTGATCATGGCGCACTTGCCGCCGATGAACAGCGAGTTGGGCTGGTCGCCGCGCCCGCCGTACATGAAGATGCCTTCTTTGGCCAGCTTGGCCAGGTTGTCGAGGTGGCGCACGTGCAGCGGGGTATCGATGGCCAGGCGGGCGTCCAGGCCGCCGAAGCCGTTGTCTTTGGTGGCGTAGGGTACGTTGTGCCAGGCCGAGAAGGTTTCAAGCTGCACCCACGACGGCCAGGACGTGGTGTAGCCGCATTCCTGCCCGGCGGCCTTCAGCTTCTGGCCGGCGGCGGCCAGCTCTTCCCAGGTCTTGGGCGGCTTTTCAGGGTCGAGGCCGGCTTTCTTGAAGGCGTCTTTGTTGTAGTAGAAGACCACCGTCGAGCTGTTGAACGGCATCGAGATCAGCTTGCCGTCTTGCGACGAGTAGTAGCCCGCCACGGCGCCGATGAATTCTTTGGGGTCGAGCGGATCGCCGGCTTCTTCGGACATTTGCTGCACCGGCTTGATGGCGCCCTTGGCGTACATCATGGTGGCCGTGCCGACTTCGAAGACCTGCAGGATGTCGGGCGCATTGCCCGCGCGGAACGCCGCGATGCCGGCGTTCATGGATTCGCCGTAGTTGCCCTTGTACACGGCGTTGACCTTGTAGTCGGGGTTTTTCTTGTTGAATTCCTGGACCAGTTCGTTGACGCGTTCTCCCAGCGCGCCTTCCATCGAGTGCCAGAACTGGATTTCGGTGGCGGCGTGGGCCGAGGATCCGGCAAAGGCCGCCAGCAGGGCGGCAAAGGTGAAGGCTAAGCGGTGGGATCGCATGGAAGGTCCTCCTTGGTTGCGTTGCTGCGGCGCGGGGTGTCCGGCCGTAGAGAACACGACACCTTATGTATGGTTTGTGACAGAGACGTGACTTTTACACCACCCGCAGGCGCTGTCAAATGTGAAATAGCGTACGCCAGTAACGGCTGTTTGGGGGAATAGGGCGGAGGGCGGCAGGTGTCCGACTCCCGCAGGGTGTCGGACGCCGTACGCCTGAGACGCCTGTGGCGTACAGCGGTGTCAGGCACCTGGCGGAGCCTGACACCTGTGTTTACCGGCGCTTCAGCGGGCCGGCTGCTCGACGGCGGCGGGGCGGGCCAGATTCCACATCAGGGCGCGGAACGGCGCGAGCATGCTGAGGTTGACCGCCAGCTTGATGGCCAGGTCGCCGAACATCCAGGTGACCCAAGGCATACCGGTGGCGGCGAAGGCCACGCTGAAGAACACCGCGGTGTCGAGCACGGCGCCGACGGTTCCCGACAGCAGCGGCGCGCGCCACCAGCGCTGGTCGCGCAGGCGGTCGAAGACCCGGATGTCGGCCAGCTGGGCGCAGATGTATGCCAGGCCCGAGGCCAGGGCGATGCGCGGCGAGGCCACCCATACCGACACCGCCAGGGCGGCGGCGAAGCCCACCCAGGCCACGCGGCGCGCGGCGGCCGGGCCGAAGCGGCGGTTCAGGACGTCGGTGACCAGGAACGCCACCGGGTACGACAGGCCGCCCCAGGTCAGCCAGTCGTTCAGCGGCACCTGGACCAGGATGTTCGAGCCCACCACGATCAGGCCCATGCAGAACACCGCCACGGCAAACTGCCGCGCCGACATGGGCTGGAAGCGCCGTGCGGGGGTCATTTGCCGAACTCGCTGGCCAGTTCGCGCGAGCGCCGGGCTGCCGCTTCGATGGCCTGGCCCACGATGGCGGCCAGGTCTGCCTGCTGGAAAACCTGCAGCGCGGCGGCAGTAGTACCGCCCTTGGACGTGACGCGCTCGCGCAGCACGGATGGCGCGTCGTCGGATTGCGCGGCCAGCCGGGTGGCGCCGTCCAGCGTGCCCAGCGCCAGCTGGCGCGCCTGTTCGGGGCTGAGGCCGACGGCGACGCCGCCGGCGATCAGGGCTTCCAGGAACAGGAAGACATAGGCGGGGCCGCTGCCCGACAGGGCGGTGACGGCGTCGAGCGCGGCGTCGTCGTCTACCCAGACCACCTGGCCCACCGAGCTCAGCAGGCGCTCGGCCAGTGCGCGGCCGGCGCGGTCGACGCCGGGCAGGGCGGCCAGGCCGGAGGTGCCGGCGCCCACCAGGGCGGGCGTGTTGGGCATGCAGCGCACCAGGTTCTGCCAGGGCGCGCCGGGTTCGCCCAGCCAGCCGGCCAGGGTGTCGGCGCGGATGCCGGCGGCCACGCTGATCACCAGCGTGCCGGGCTGCAGCCAGGCACGGGTGGCGGCCACGGCCTCGCGCAGCTGTTGCGGCTTGACGGCGTAGATCCAGACGCGGCACGCCTGCAGCGCGGCATCGGGCGCGCCGGCCGCGGTGGCGCCGCGGCTGCGCCAGGCGTCTTGCACGGCGGGGGTGGGATCGATGGCGTGCAGGTTGCCGGCCGGGCAAATTTTGCCCGCCAGGCCGCTGGCCAGGGCCGAGGCCATGTTGCCGCCGCCGATGAAGGCGATAGAAATCTGTGTATCCATGGTGCGCGATTGTAGCCGCCGCCGGTGCGTCACGAACGCAAGCGCGGTGTAAGAATGCTGTCAGATACTGCGGGCAATCGGACTTCGGGGCATCAGGGTTATACCTTGGTTGCACCCTCACAACACTCCGTACTCGCCATCCGGGCACAACCCGGGTGGCACCTGCAACTCGGCCCGCGGCCATCCGCCGCGGGGCCGAATATATGTCCCCTTTTGTCTGGCCCTGCAAAATATTGGGGATTACACGCAGTGACACCGCGAAAGGCTGCTTTCAGAATACCGCCCACGCTGTACTTTTGCCCAAGAAGCCGGCAATGGTCGCGTCGGGCCGCCGGGTATCCCCCGTCGATGCCGATTCTTCCAAAGCTGCCTATCCCTTTCGCCGGAGAATTCCGAATGAAGCTTCTGCACCGCGTTACCCCTGTCGCCATGGCATTTGGGGCGCTGCTCCTGGCTGGCGCCGCCCAGGCAGCCGACACCATCAAGATTGGCATCCCCCAGCCCATGACCGGGCCCAACACCCAATATGGCACGCAGATCCAGGCAGGTGCGCTGACCGCCATCGAAACCATCAACGCCCAGGGCGGCGTCAAGGGCAAGAAGCTCGAGCCCATCCTCATCGATGACGGCTGCGAACCCAAGCAGGCCGTGCCCGCCGCCAACCGCGTGGTCAATTCGGGCGCCAAGTTCGCCGTGGCCCATGCCTGCTCGGGCGTTACCGTGCCGGCCGTCAACGTGTACGAACAGGAAGGCATCGTCGCCATTACCCCGGGCGCGACTTCGCCGCTGGTTACCGACACCACCAAGCCGCACTTCTTCTTCCGCACCATCGGCCGCGACGACCAGCAGGGCCCGTTCGCCGCGCGCTATATCGCCAACACCCTCAAGCCCAAGAAAGTGGCCGTGCTGCACGACAAGCAGACCTACGGCTCGGGCGTGGCCACGCAAGTAAAAGAAACGCTGGAAAAGAACAAAGTCAACGTGGTGATGTTCGAAGGCATCAACGTCGGCGACAGCGATTATTCGGCCGTGATCACCAAGCTGAAGTCCGAGGGCGTGGACCTAGTCTATTTCGGCGGCTACCACCCCGAACTGGGCCTGCTGCTGCGCCAGTCGCGCGAACAGGGCCTGGACGTGCAGTTCATGGGCCCCGAAGGCACCGCCAACCAGGACCTGGTCGCCATTGCCGGCCCCGCCATCGAAGGCCTGCTGGTGACGCTGCCTTCCGACTTCACCAAGCTGCCTGGCAATGAAGGCATCGTGAAGGCGTTCCACGACGCCAAGCGCGATCCCGACGGCGCCTTCCAGATGCCCGCCTACGCGGCGGTGCAGATCCTGGCCAAGAGCATCGAAGCCGTGGGCGAAGACCCCGTCAAGGTGGCCGACTACATGCACAAGACCACTTTCGACACGGCCATCGGCAAGGTCGAATACGATGCCAAGGGCGACCTGAAGGACTTCGAATTCGCCGTCTTCAAGTGGGACAAGAACGGCAAGAAGACCCAGCTGTAACCACGCGCCGCCCCGGCCATCCGCCGGGGCTTGAACGCACGCCCAGGTTTCCGGCTCCGGGTCGTTCTACCGGGGCCGGAACCATTTGGAGCATAGGTACTCATCCATGTCAGACCTTATCCCCCAACTTACCCAGCAGGTCTTCAACGGCCTTTCGCTGGGCGCGATCTACGCGCTGATTGCCATCGGCTACACAATGGTCTACGGCATCATCGGTATGATCAACTTCGCCCACGGCGAGATCTACATGATCGGCGCCTACGTGGGCCTGGTCACCCTGACCGCCATCGGCACCAACAGCGGCCTGCCGCTGCCTTTCGTGATCGCGGCCATGCTGCTGGTGGCCATTGTCGTGACCGGCGTGTACGGTTTCAGCGTCGAACGCGTGGCCTACCGGCCGGTGCGCGGCAGCCAGCGGCTGGTGGCGCTGATCTCGGCCATCGGCATGTCCATCTTCCTGCAGAACTGGGTTGCGCTGGGGCAGGGCGCGCGCGACATGGCCGTGCCCTCGCTGATCTCGGGCTCGGTGCAGTTCAACATGGGCTCGCAGTTCGATGTCACGCTGCCGTATTCCCGCATCATGATCATCGTGGTCACGGTGCTGCTGATGATCGCGCTGTCGCTGTTCATCAAGTATTCGCGCATGGGCCGCGCCTCGCGCGCCTGCTCGCAAGACATGCACATGGCCAACCTGCTTGGCATCGACACCAACCGGGTCATCTCTTTCACCTTCGTGCTGGGCGCCATGCTGGCGGCCGTGGGCGGTGTGCTCATTGCCATCACCATCGGCAAGCTCAATCCGTTCATCGGCTTTCTGGCGGGCATCAAGGCCTTTACCGCCGCCGTGCTGGGCGGCATCGGCAGCATCCCCGGCGCCATGCTGGGCGGCGTGCTGCTGGGCCTGGCCGAGACGCTGGCCGCGGCCTATATCTCGTCCCAGTACAAAGACATCGTGGCCTTCGCGCTGCTGGTGCTGATCCTGCTGTTCCGCCCCACCGGGCTGCTCGGCAAACCTGAGGTGGAAAAAGTCTGATGGCCAACAACACCCTTAAAAACGCCACGATGGCGGCCGTGCTGACGGCCGTCATTGTTACGCCGGTGTTCGGGCTGCAGCTGGTTCGCCAGGGCGCCCGCACCAATATGGAAACCCACTGGGACCTGGTGGCCCTGGCCGCCGCAGTGGTGTTCGTGTTCCAGCTGCTGCGCCCCTGGCTGGCGCGGCCTTTCCGGCAATTGAAGACCAGCATTCCGATGCTGCCCTCGGCCCCCGCCAAGGGCAACAAGTGGATCATCGCGCTGCTGATCCTGGCCGCGGTGATCTGGCCGTTTTTCAGCGGCCGCAGCTCGGTCGACATTGCCACGCTGGTGCTCATCTATGTGATGCTGGGCCTGGGCCTGAACATCGTGGTGGGCTTCGCAGGCCTGCTCGACCTGGGCTTCGTGGGCTTCTACGCGGTGGGCGCCTACACCTATGCGCTGCTGTACCACTGGGGCGGCTGGGGCTTCTGGGAAGCGCTGCCGTTCGCCGGCGCCATGTCGGCGCTGTTCGGGTTCATTCTGGGCTTTCCGGTGCTGCGCCTGCGCGGCGACTACCTGGCCATTGTCACGCTGGGTTTCGGCGAAATCATCCGCCTGCTGCTCATCAACCTGAACTTCATGACCGGCGGCCCCGACGGCATCTCGGGCATTCCCAAGCCCAGCGTGTTCGGCATGGAAATGGCGCGGCGTTCCAGTGTGGAAGGCACCCGCACGTTTCACGAGATCATGGGCTGGACGTTCGACAACCAGCATATGGTCAACTACCTGTACCTGATGGCCCTGGCCCTGGCCCTGGTGACCCTGTTCGTGTCCACGCGCCTGATCCGCATGCCGGTGGGCCGCGCCTGGGAAGCGCTGCGCGAAGACGAAATCGCCTGCCGCTCGCTGGGCCTGAACCCCACCCGCATCAAGCTGTCGGCCTTCACGCTGGGCGCCATGTTCGCGGGCTTCGGCGGCGCGTTCTTCGCCGCGCGCCAGGGCATGGTCAACCCCGAATCGTTCACCTTCATCGAATCGGCCCTGATCCTGGCCATCGTGGTGCTGGGCGGCATGGGCTCGCAGGTGGGCGTGATCCTGGCCGCCATTCTGCTGACCGTGCTGCCCGAGGTGGCGCGCGAGTTCGCCGAATACCGCATGCTGATATTCGGCCTGGTGATGGTGTTGATGATGATGTGGCGTCCACAGGGGCTGCTGCCCATGAAGCGTCCCCACGTGGAGCTGGCCAAATGAGCGAAGCACTATTGAAAGTATCCGGGCTGACCATGCGCTTCGGCGGCCTGCTGGCCGTCGACAGCGTGGGCTTCGAAGTGCAGCGCGACGAAGTGTTCGCCATTATCGGCCCCAACGGCGCGGGCAAGACCACGGTGTTCAATTGCGTGGGCGGCTTCTACAAGCCCACCGCCGGCGAGATCGTCATGGACGGCAAGCCGATCACCGGCCTGCCCAGCCATAAAGTGGCGCGCCACGGCCTGGTGCGCACCTTCCAGAACGTGCGCCTGTTCAAGCAGCTGACCGTGCTGGAAAACCTGCTGGTGGCCCAGCACACCCAGGTGGAATCGCGCCTGTTGCCAGGCCTGCTGAAGCTGAAAGGGTACCGGCAGTCCGAGGCCGAGGCCCTGACGCGCGCGGCGCAATGGCTGGATTTCATGGGCCTGCGCCAGTATGCCAACCGCGAGGCGGGCAACCTGGCCTACGGGCACCAGCGGCGGCTGGAGATTGCGCGCTGCATGATCACCAAGCCGCGCCTGCTGATGCTGGACGAGCCGGCGGCCGGCCTGAACCCGCAGGAAAAGCGCGACCTGCAGCAGCTGATCGACCAGCTGCGCCGCGAGTTCGGCGTGGCGGTGCTGCTGATCGAACACGACATGAGCCTGATCATGGGGATATCCGACCGGATCCTGGTCATGGAGCACGGCAAGCCCATTACCACCGGCACACCCGAACAGGTGCGCAGCGACGAGCGCGTCATCAAAGCGTACCTGGGGGAAGAATGATGCTGAAGCTGGACAATATCCATACCTATTACGGCGCCATCCAGGCCCTGAACGGGGTGTCGGTCGAGGTCAACCAGGGCGAGATCGTTACCCTGATCGGCGCCAACGGCGCCGGCAAGACCACGCTGCTGATGACCGTCTGCGGCAACCCGCGGGCGCGCGAAGGCACCATCACCTTCGAGGGCGAGGACATCACCCGCAAAGACACTCACCACATCATGCGGTCCGGCATCGCCATTTCGCCCGAAGGGCGGCGCGTGTTCAAGGACCTGACCGTGGCCGAGAACCTGATGATGGGGGGCTTTTTCGCCGGCCGCGAGGCCATCCAGGCGGGGCTGGAACACGTCTACACGCTGTTTCCGCGCTTGAAAGAGCGCGCCGCGCAGCGCGCGGGCACCATGTCGGGCGGCGAGCAGCAGATGCTGGCGATCGGCCGCGCGCTGATGACGCAGCCCAAGCTGCTGCTGCTGGACGAGCCGACCCTGGGCCTGGCGCCGCTGATCATTGCGCAGATCTTCGACATCATCCGCACGATCCGCGAGCAGGGCGTCACGGTGTTCCTGGTCGAGCAGAACGCCAACAAGGCGCTGCAGGTGGCCGACCGGGGGTACGTGCTGGAGAACGGCAAGGTGGTGCTGCAGGATACGGGCGCCAACCTGCTCGTCAACGACGACGTGCGCAAGGCCTACCTGGGCGGCTGACCGGGGAATCGCGGGTCTTGCCAGGTGTCTGACACCCGCCAGGGTGTCAGACACCGTATACGTTGAGACGCTCTCGGCGCACACTTCGGTGTCTGACACCCTGGCGGGAGTCAGACACCTGGCTGACCTGGCTGCCTGGCCAAGTGCCTGTACGCTACAGGCCTTCGGCCTTCAGGGCGGCCTGCACGCCCGGGTCGGCTTCCATGCGCTTGAAGAAGGCGGCCAGGTTGTCCATGCCGGACAGGTCGATGTTCTTGCCGTGCGCCCAGCGCAGCACTACGTACAGGTACGGGTCGGCGATCGAGGGCGCCGCGCCGGCCAGGTACGGCTGGCCCGCCAATTGCTGGTCGAGCAGGCCGAACAGGTTGCGCAGGTACGCGGCCGCCGAGGCGGACAGCTGCGCCTGCGCGGCCTCGTTGCCCGGCAGAAAGCGTTGCGCGCCGAAGATCAGCGAGAACGTGCGGTGCAGGTCTGAATTGATCAGGCCCAGCCAGCGGCGCACCTGCGCCCGCGACGCGGCGCTGCCGTCGCCCAGCAGCTGGCTTTGCGGAGCCTGTTCAGCCAGGTATTCCAGGATGGCGGCGTTCTGCGTCAGCGTCAGGTCGCCATCGGCCAGGGCCGGCACCGCACCCAGCGGGTTGACCTTCAGGAACTCGGGCTGCTTGAGCTCTTCGCGCGTCAGCTTGTGCAGCTGGTAGGGCTTGCCGATCCATTCCAGGACGATGTGCGAAGCCAGCGAGCAGGCCCCGGGCATGTAGTACAGTTTCATTGCACGTATTCTCCAGAAGAACAAGACGGTCTGACGCCTTGTGCAACCATGGTACGCCGGTTGCGTGGCGGGCGGCAGGCCGCTTCCCTTGCCGACAACCCGATCATCGACGCTGCCGGAGGTGCTTCATGCCGAGATTGCAATCGTGCCCAGCCTGGCGCCCGGGGGCCGTGGCCGCCGCGCTGGCCGCGCTGCTGGCGGGCGGGCTGCCCGCTGCCCAGGCGCAGACCCAGGCGCAGCCGGCCGCGCAAGGCCGGGTCCAGGTTACCGAACTGGCCCGCGGGCTGGAACACCCCTGGTCGCTGGCCTTCCTGCCCGACGGCGGCATGCTGGTCACCGAGCGGCCCGGCCGCCTGCGCCGGCTGGATGCGGCGGGAACCCTGTCGGCGCCCCTGGCGGGCGTGCCCAAGGTGCATGCCCAGGGGCAGGGAGGCTTGCTGGACGTGGTGCTTTCACCCGGCTTCCGGCGCGACCGCCTGGTGTATTTGTCGTACGCCGAAGCCGACGCCGAGGGCGATCGCAGCGGCACGGCGGTGGGGCGGGGCCGGCTGTCGGACGACGCCAGCCGGCTGGAGGATTTTACGGTGATCTTCCGGCAGCAGCCCAAGCTGTCGAGCGGCCAGCATTATGGCGGGCGCATGGTGTTCGGGCGCGATGGCCTGTTGTTCGTGTCGTTGGGCGAAAACAACCGCCGCCCCACCGCGCAAGACCTGGACAAGCTGCAGGGCAAGATCGTCAGGATCAAGCCCGACGGCACTGTGCCCGCGGGCAATCCGTTCGCCGGCCGCGCCGGCGCGCGCGCCGAGATCTGGACCTACGGCATGCGCAATCCGCAGGGCATGGCGCTGAACCCCTGGACCGGCGAGCTGTGGGAACACGAGCACGGTCCGCGCGGCGGCGACGAGGTCAACATCATTCGCGCCGGCCGGAACTATGGCTGGCCCCTGGCCACCTACGGCATCAATTATTCCGGCTTCGCCATTCCAGAGGCCCGGGGCGACACGCTGCCCGGGGGGCAGGGGCCGCTGTACTGGTGGAAGAAGTCGCCCGCCATCAGCGGCATGGCTTTCTACGATTCGGGCCGCTACCCGGAATGGCAGGGGTCGCTGTTCATCGGCGCGCTGGCCGAGCAGGCCCTGATCCGGCTGCAGCTCAAGGACGGCAAGGATATCGTGGCCGAGGAGCGCCTGCTGCACGACCTGGGAGCGCGCATCCGCGATGTGCGGCAGGGGCCCGATGGCGGCGTGTATGTGCTGACGGATGCGGGCGACGGGGCGCTGCTGCGGCTGGCGCCGGCCCGCGGCCAGGGAGACGGGACATGAGTACGTATGAACTGATAGGCTCGCGCGGCTGCGGGTCGGCGATCGTGGAAATGGCGCTGGAACTGGCCAATGTGCCGTACAGCGTGACGGACTTGCCCTATCTGAAGCCCGGTCCCGGCCGGGACCGGCTGCTGCGGCTGAACGTCACGGGCCAGGTGCCGACCCTGGTGCTGCCGGGGGGCGAGGTCATGACCGAAAGCGCGGCCATGATCATGCACCTGAATGACGTGGCCCCGGCCGCGGGGCTGGCGCCGCCCGCCGACAGCCATGAGCGGGCCAGGTACTGGCACGTGCTGATGCGCCTGATCGGCGCGGTGTATCCGACCTTTACTTATGCGGACGATCCGCCCAAGTGGACCACGCCGGGCGAGCCGGCCGAACTGCTGCGCACCCGGGTGCACGGCCGCCGCGCGGAATTGTGGCAGGAGCTCGATCGCCATGTCGGCGCGCCGCATGTGCTGGGACGGCGCTTCAGCGCGCTGGACCTTTATGTGACGGTGATGATCCGCTGGCGGCCCGGGCCGCAGTGGTTCAAGTCGTATTGCCCGGCCCTGTATGCCGCGGCCGCGCAGGCGGCGGGCCAGCCGGACGTGGCCAAGGTGCTGGCCCACCATTTCGATCCGCCGCTGGAGTAGGTGCCGCGAAGCAGGTGTCGAGATACCAGGTATCTGGCTCCGCAGATGCCAGACATCTGGTGAGCCTTGCGTCCAGGTCAGGCCGAGCGCCAGGCGGCCCAGGCCACCAGCGCCCAGGCCAGCAGGAAGGCCGCGCCGCCCAGCGGGGTGATGGCGCCCAGCCAGCGGGTGCCGGTAAGGGCCAGCAGGTACAGGCTGCCGCTGAACAGCACGATGCCGGCGAACATCACCAGCCCGGCGGTGGACAGCAGGGCCGAGCCGAAGCGTGCGCCCAGCAGGGCCACCACGAACAGGCCCAGCGCATGGACCAGGTGGTACAGCACTCCGGTCTGCCACACCGCCAGCAGGTCGGGCGCCAGCATGCGCTTGAGCCCGTGCGCGCCGAACGCGCCGGCCCCCACCGCGGCGATCATGTTGAGAGCGGCCAGGATGGTGAGCTGCCGGTCGGTCATGGCTGGTGTCCTTTGCTGAATGCGGAACGGTGCCCGCGTCGACGGCATTATGCCGCCCATGCCGGCCAGAGCGGCGCATAGGGCCGGCATGCGAGGGAATATTTTGTATATGGACAAATTGTGCACTTCTTTGACAACAGCCAAGTGTGTTGCCACTATTCCCGCCATGTGGGCGCATGCCGCGCGCCAGCAAGAACAAGAGGGACGCGATGATACCGCACGAAGCCCGCCTGAGCGCCGATGGCTGGAAGCAGACCCGGGGCGCCGGGGCTTTCATAGCGTCGCTGGGCCCGTTGTGGGCGCAGCGCGCGGAGCATGGCTGGCGCTACGGCTTCGTGGCGACCGGGCAGCATTTGAATCCGGCGGGGGTGGTGCATGGAGGCCTGCTGCAGGCGCTGATCGATCATGTCCTGAGCGCGCTGGCCTGGGAGGCCGTGGCCCGCAGACCGTGCGTCACGGTGCAGACGGATTCGCAATTCCTCAGCGCGGTGCATGCCGGCGAATTCATCGTCGGGCAGGGCGTCGAAACGCACCGCACCCGCAACCTGGTTTTCATGCGCGGGCAGCTCAGCGTCGAAGACACGCCGGTGCTTTGCGCGCAGGCCATTTTCAAGATCGCGGGTTCCGCCCCGGCGCGGACGTAGCGCCGCCGCGCGCCGGGCGCCGGATCAGCGTCGATTTGCCGAACAGGCTTTGCACCAGTTCGGTGGCCAGCACGGCGGTCTTGTTGCGCACGTCCAGGGCCGGGTTGAGTTCGACGATGTCGAGCGAGCCGAGCCGGCCGGTGTCGGCGATCATTTCCATGCACAGCTGTGCTTCGCGGTACGTGGGGCCGCCGGGAATGCTGGTGGCGACGGCGGGCGCGATCTCGGGGTCGAGGAAATCGACATCGAAGCTGACGTGCAGATGGGTGTCGGGGGCCAGGTCGGCCAGCGCGGCTTCCATGGCGGCGCGCATGCCGATTTCATCGATGGCGCGCATGTCGTAGACCTCGACGCCGGCCGCGTCGATCAGGGATTTTTCGCCTTCGTCGACGCTACGGATGCCGATCTGGCGGATCCAGCCGGGCTGCAGCGCCGGTACGTGGCCGGCCAGCCCGACGAGGGGCTCGGGGCCATTGCCGCACAGGCAGGCCACGGGCATGCCGTGCAGATTGCCCGAGGGGGTCAGCGCCTGGGTGTTGAAATCGGCGTGCGCGTCCAGCCACAGCACGCGCAGCGGCTTGCCGGCCTGCCGGCAATGGCGGGCCACGGCGCTGATCGAGCCCACGCCCAGGCAGTGGTCGCCGCCCAGCAGGATGGGCAGGCGGCCGCGCCGCAGTTCGGCATGCACGGCGTCGTGCACCGCGATGTTCCAGGCCACGACTTCGGTCAGGTGGCGGTAGCCGTGTTGTGGCGGCAGGCCGGGGTTGGGCGGGCCGGCCAGGTTGCCGGCGTCTTCGACGTCATGGCCCAGCCCCTGCAGGGCGGGGCCCAGGCCGGCCACGCGCAGGGCTTCGGGGCCCATCGAGGCGCCGCGCGAGCCCGCGCCGATATCGGTGGGGGCGCCGATCAGGGTCAGGGCGTGCGGCGCGGCGGTGGCGGCGAAGGTAGGCACGGCGGCGGCTCCTTGGCGGCCGGGGCCGCCTGCTGGGGGTAGGGGTATCTTTATCGATGTGCAGCCGCGACGCAAGCGGCGCCCGCCGGTGCCCAGGTCGGCCGCAGGGGCATGGCCGGGCCGGCCTGGCCGGCTGCGGCACAATAGGGTTTTTCTGCTTGCCGCTTTCCGGGCGGCCATTCATCCATGTTCCGTTTTTCCAGATTGCGCCGGGCGGGCCTGCTGTGCCTGCTGATGCTGGCCGCCGGCGCCGCGGGCGCGGCGCAAGACAGGCCGCTGCGCATCGCCGTCATTCCCAGCGTGGCCAACGAAGCCACCGAGATCGCCATCGCGCAGGCGCGCAAGCAGGGCCTGAAGGTGGAACTGGTGGAGTTCAGCGACTGGGTCATGCCTAATATCGCCGTGGCCGAGGGCTCGGTCGACGCAAACTTTTTCCAGCACGAACCCTTCCTGCAGCTGTTCAACCGCAGCCGCAACGCCAACCTGGTGCCTATCGCCTATGGGTATTCCACCACCATCGGCCTGTTCTCGAAGCGCCTGAAGCCCGGCGACTCGGTGCCGCAGGGGGCCCGCATCGCCATCCCGAACGACCCGGTCAATACCGGGCGGGCCTTGCTGCTGCTGCAGAAAATGGGCCTGCTGGTGCTGCGCAGGGGCGACGACCCGCACGCCGCCATGCAGGACATCGTGTCCAACCCGAAGCAGCTGGCGCTGATCCAGGTCGAGGGTTCGCAATCGGCGCGCACCTTCGATGACGTGACTGCGTCGGTAACCTACACCACGTTCGCCAAGCATGCCGGCATCGACGAAAAAGACGGCCTGGCCTTCGACAACACCGATCCGCAGAATGTACGGCGTTATGCGATCCGCTGGGTAACCACGCCCGAGCGCGCGCAGGATCCGCGCCTGTTGAAGTTCATCCGCATCTACCAGCAGTCGCCCCAGGTCAAGGCCAAGCTGCGGCAGCTGTACGGCGAGCTGATCGATTTCCCTTGGTAGTTCGGGCAGGTGTCTGACTCCCGCAGGGTGTCAGACACCGTGCTGTTGAGACAGTCTCTGCGCGCTTCGGTGTCTGGCACCTGCGGAGCCAGACACCTGATTCGCTGCGGGAGTGGGTTAGCTTGGCAAGGCCAGCAGTTCGCCCATGCGCACGGGGCCGCGCACTGACGGGGTGTCGGTCCAGCGCACGCGTCCGGGCCCGAACAGCACGATGACGGTGGAGCCCAGCTTGAACAGGCCCATTTCGGCGCCTTTGTCCAGGTAGATGGGCGCGCGCGCGGCTTCATCGTAGCGCTGCGCGCGGATCTGCCGCTTGTGCGGCGTGACCAGCCCGGCCCAGGCGGTTTCGATGGACGCGACGATCATCGCGCCCACCAGCACCATGGCCATGGGGCCGTATTCGGTGTCGAACAGGCAGACCACCCGCTCGTTGCGGGCGAACAGTTCGGGCACGTGGCCGGCGGTAAGCGGGTTGACCGAGAACAGCCGGCCCGGCACGTGCACCATTTCGCGCAGCGTGCCGGCGCAGGGCATGTGCACGCGGTGATAGTCGCGCGGCGACAGGTAGATGGTGGCGAAGTCGCCGCCCATGAACGGCTCGGCGCGGCCCGGGTCGCCGCCCAGCAGGGTGGTGAGGCTGTACGAATGGCCCTTGGCCTGGAAGATGCGGCCATGCTCGATGGGCCCCAGCTGGCTGATGGCGCCATCGGCCGGGCACAGCACGGCGTGCGGCTCGGTATCGAGGGGGCGCGCGCCGGGCTTGAGCTTGCGGGTGAAGAACTGGTTGAAGGTGTCGTAGGCCAGCGGGTCTTGCACCAGCGCTTCGCCCATGTCGACGCCATAGCGGCGCACGAAGCGCGAGATCATCCAGTTCTTGATGGCGGGCGTGCGGCAGTCGGCCGCCAGGCCCATCAGGCGCGACACCAGGTGATGGGGCGCGGCATACTGGCTGGCAAGAAAGAGCTGGTCTTTGAAAAGCATGGAATCCGTCGAGTGCGTGGGGCTGCCGCAGGGCTAGGAATGTTACATGTTATGGACGCCCGGCGCCAGGGCGCGGGCGCTAGCCGCGCGGCAGCGGCTCGACGGGCACGCCTTCGGGAATGTGGCGCACACGTTCGCGCTGGATCTGGCGGGTGGCGAACCCGGTATGGCGGCTGGCCGCGTTGCGCAGCAGTACCGACAGCACCGAGCCCTTGTCCTGTATCCAGCGCGTCTTGCCGCGCAGCAGCCGGACCGCGCTTGCGGGCGTGCCCAGCCGGTACCCGGTGTCGTTGATGGTGACGCTGTGCTTGCCGTCGAAGGCGGCGGGGTCCTGGTCGGTAATGGCGACGGCGTCCAGGTTGTTGGTGACGTGGTCGATGCGGTACAGGAAGGTGATGCGGTTGTACGGATCGTGGATGGCGATCAGCTTGTCGGCGCCGGACACGTCGGAAATCATGCCGATGACCTGCGATTCGACCAGCAGGCTGCCGCGCTGCTCTTCGGTATAGAGCAGCACGGTCAGCGGAATGTCGGCGGCGGAATCGGGCATGGACGGCACGGGAATGGACGCGAAGCGGCGATTCTAGCGTACCGGGCAGCCCGGCCGGCTCAAACGGCCAGGCTGATCCAGGTGGTCTTCAGGTCGCTGTACTTGTCCAGCGCGTGCAGCGACTTGTCGCGGCCGAAGCCCGATTGCTTGACGCCGCCGAACGGCACCGTGATGTCGCCGTCGGCGTAGCAGTTGACCCACACCAGGCCGGCCCGCAGGCGGCGCGACAGGCGATGGGCGCGGCCCAGGTCGGCCGTCCACAGCCCGGCCCCCAGGCCGTACACGGAGTCGTTGGCCAGGGCGATGGCCTGGTCTTCGGTGGTAAAGCGCTGGGCCGCCAGCACGGGCCCGAAGATTTCTTCGCGCACCAGCGAATTGTCCTGGCCGGCGCAGTCGAAGATGGTGGGTTCGATGTAGTAGCCGCCGCTGTCGCCGCGCACGCGCCCGCCGCCCAGCCGCAGCGCGGCGCCTTCGCGCCGGCCGGCCTGGATGCGGTCCAGCACCGCCTGCATCTGCCGTTCGTCCACCATCGCGCCCATGGCGGTGGCGGGGTCGAGCGGATCGCCCGGCTGCATGGCGCGCGCATGGGCGGCCACGCGCTCCATGAAGGCATCGTAGATGCCGTCCTGCACATACAGGCGCGAGCCGGCGATGCACACCTCGCCCTGGTTCACGAAAATGGCCGCCGCCGCGGCCGCCGCGGCGCGTTCCAGGTCGGGGCAGTCGTCGAACACAATGTGCGGCGACTTGCCGCCGCATTCGAGCCAGACGCGCTTCAGGTTCGATTGGCCCGCGTACTGCATGAAGCGCTTGCCGGTGGCGGTGGACCCGGTGAATGCCACGCAGTCCACGCCGGGATGCAGGCCCAGCGCCTGGCCGGCCTGCGCGCCCAGGCCCGGCACCACGTTGAAGACGCCGGCCGGGATGCCGGCCTGCGTCGCCAGATCGGCCAGCATGATGGCGCTGAGCGACGACTGCTCGGCCGGCTTGAGGATGACGCTGTTGCCGGCGGCCAGGGCCGGCGCGACCTTCCAGGCGGCCATCATCAGGGGATAGTTCCAGGGCACTACCGCCGCCACCACGCCCAGCGGCTCGCGCGTGATGGTGGCCAGGGCCTGGCCGCCGGTCGGGGCGATCTCGTCGTAGATCTTGTCGATGGCCTCGCCGTACCAGGCATAGCAGTGGGCGGTCTCGGGCAGGTCGAAGGCCAGGGCGTCGCGGATGGGTTTGCCCATGTCCAGTGTTTCGACCAGGGCCAGCGTTTCGGTGTGCTCGGTGATCAGGGCCGCCAGTCGCAGCAGGCGGGCCTTGCGTTCGCGCGGCGGCAGGTCGCGCCAGGCGCCGGCCTCGAAGGCGCGCCGCGCCGCCTGCACGGCGCGGTCGACGTCGGCCGCGCCGCAGGCCGCCACGTCGGCCAGCTTGCGTCCGTCGATGGGGCTGTGCGCCGCGAAGGTGGCGCCGTCGGCGGCGTCGACATACGCGCCGTCGATATAGGCCTGGCCGCGCAGTTGCAGAGTGGCAGCCTTGCGGCGCCAGTAGTCGGTATCGTGCAGGGACATGGCAGGGCTCCTGTTAAGACTGAGATGGCGGTGGCCTACAGCGGTGTCAGGCACCTGGCGGAGCCTGACACCCGGGCTATCCAGGCAAAAATTACGCGCGGGCGATGCCGGCGCGCGCCAGCATGGCGTCGAGCAGCACGTTGCAGCCGGCTTCCAGGTGTTCGGGGCGGGCGTCTTCGATTTCGTTGTGGCTGATGCCGTCTTTGCAGGGCACGAAGATCATGGCGGTGGGCGCGACCGCGGCCATGTAGACCGCGTCATGGCCGGCGCCGGTCACGATGTCCATGCGCGGCAGTTCACGCGCGGCGGCGCCGTCGCGGATCTTGCCTACCAGGTCGGCGTCGAACGGCGTTGGCGGGAAGTACTGCACATCCTGGACGTCGACCGTGAGGCCGTGGCGCCGCGCCACGTCTTGCGCGGCCTGGCGCCAGGCTTCGTGCATGCGCGTCAGGGTGGCTTCGTCTTCGTGGCGCAGGTCCACCGTCAGGCGCACCTGGCCGGGAATGACGTTGCGCGACCCCGGATGGGCATGGATTTCGCCCACGGTGCCGCGGCCATGCGGCTGGTTGGCATTGGCGATGTCGATCACCGCCTGCACCAGATAGCTGGCGGCCAGCAGCGCGTCTTTGCGGATGCCCATGGGGGTGGGGCCGGCGTGCATTTCCATGCCGGTGACCACCACGTCGTACCAGCGCAGGCCCAGCGAGCCGGTGACCACGCCGATGACCTTGTCTTCGTGTTCCAGGATGGGGCCCTGCTCGATGTGCGCTTCAAAGTACGCATCCACCGGGCGGCCGCCGACCGGCTCGGCGCCCGCGTAGCCGATGGCCTGCAGTTCGTCGCGCACCAGCTTGCCGGCGGCGTCGCGGGCGTTCAGGGCGGTTTCCAGGGGGAACTTGCCGGCGAATACGCCCGAACCCATCATCACGGGCACGAAGCGCGAACCTTCTTCGTTGGTCCAGATCGCCAGTTCCAGCGGCGCTTCGGTCTGCACGCCCGCGTCGTTCAGGGTGCGCATGACTTCCAGCCCGGCCAGCACGCCATAGCAGCCGTCGAATTTGCCGCCGGTGGGCTGGGTGTCGATATGGCTGCCCGTCATGACCGGGGGCAGGGCATCGTTGCGGCCGGCGCGGCGGGCGAAGATGTTGCCCACCTGGTCCACGCGCACCGACAGGCCGGCGGCTTTCATCCAGCCGGTGACCAGGTCGCGTCCCTGGCCGTCGAGCGCGGTCAGGGCCAGCCGGCAATTGCCCCCCTTGGGGGTGGCGCCGATCTGCGCCAGGTCCATCAGCGACTGCCAGAGCCGCCGGCCGTCAATAGAGATCGTGGAAGTCGTCATCGAGCGTGTCCTTTCAGGAATGGGCGGCCTGGCCGCGGGCCGCCAGCGCATTCTGGCGGATGGCCGACAGCAATTGCCCGGGGGCGATGCCGTCGGGGTCGTAGCGCAGTTCCAGCAGGGCCGGCAGCTGTTCGCGGTCGGCGAAGGCGCGGGCCCGTTCGAAGGCCGGCCCGAAGTCGGCCGTGCGCTCCACCGCCTCGCCGTAGCCGCCATAGCCCTTGATGATCTGCGTGAAATCGGGGTTGTCGAAGCCCAGCGCAATGGGGCGGGCGGGAAATTCGCGTTCCTGGTGGGCGCGAATGGTGCCCCACATGCCATTGTTGAACACCAGGATCACGATGCCCAGCCGGTACTGCATGGCCACGCCGAGCTCTTGCATGTTCATCTGGAAGCAGCCGTCGCCCGCATAGCACACCACTGTCTGCCGCGGGTTCTCGAGCTTGGCCGAGATGGCGGCGGGCAGCCCGTAGCCCATGGAGCCCACTGTGGGCGCCAGGCTGGTGGCCGGGCCGGTGAACTGGCGATAGCGGTGCGGGTACAGCGCATAGTTGCCGGCGCCCACGGTCACGCAGGCGTCGGGCGGCAGTTGCGCGTTGACGTGCGCGGCGGCTTCGTCCAGGCTCAGCGCCCCGGGGGCGGGCAGCGGCCGCAGGCTGTCCAGGTATTCGGCGTGGGCGCTGCGCACCGCGTCGCCGCGCGCGGCGGCATGGCCGGGCCGCAGCGCGTCCAGCGCGCCGGCAAAAGCGGCCACGCTGCTGACAATGCCCAGCGTCGGGGCGTACACCCGGCCCAGTTCGGCGGCGTCGGGGTACACATGCACCAGTTGCTGGCGCGGCAGCGGGCTTTCGATCAGGGTGTAGCCTTCGGTGGTGGCTTCGCCCAGGCGCGTGCCCACGGCCAGCACCAGGTCGGCATCCAGCACGCGCTGGCGCAGTTCGGGCGTCATGGCCCAGCCGACCTGGCCGGCCGCATTGGCATGGCGCTGGTCGTAGCATTCCAGGCGGCGCCAGGCCGTGCCCACCGGCAGCTCGAAGCGTTCGGCAAAGGCCGCCACCTGGCCGATGGCCTGGCGGGTCCAGCCGCTGCCGCCCAGCATCAGGAAGGGGCGCCGGGCCTGGTCCAGCAGCGCCACCATGCGGGCCAGGTCGCCGGCCCCGGGGTGGATCTGGCTGCGGGCGTAGCGGGGCAGGTCGGGCACGCCGGCCGACCCCCACAGCGTGTCTTCGGGCAGGGCCAGCACCACCGGGCCGGGCCGTCCGCTGGTGGCCACGCTGAAGGCCCGCGCGATGTATTCGGGAATGCGCTCGGTGCGGTCGATCTGCGCGACCCACTTGGCCATCTGGCCGAACATGCGGCGGTAGTCGATTTCCTGGAAGGCTTCGCGCTCGTAGAAGTCGTTGCCGACCTGGCCTACGAACAGGATCATCGGCGTCGAGTCCTGGAACGCGGTATGCACGCCGATGCTGGCGTTGGTGGCGCCGGGGCCGCGGGTGACGAAGCAGATGCCGGGCTCGCCGGTCAGCTTGCCGTAGGCCTCGGCCATGTAGGCGGCGCCGCTTTCCTGGCGGCACACGATGGGCTGGATGGCATCGGCGTGGTCGTTCAGGGCGTCGATGCAGGGCAGGTAGCTTTCGCCGGCCACCATGAAAATGCGGCGCACACCGTGGATGCGCAATTGCTGCACCAGGATCTGGCCGCCGTTGCGCGCGGGCGGGGTTGCGCGGGTCATACAGGTTCTCCTGGTTCGGGCGCCGCCTGGGTGGCGGCGTGCCAGTTTTCGAATTCGGCATGGCGCGCCAGCAGGCGGCGCGCCGTGTTGTAGTCGGGCGGATCGATGCGGGCGCCGGCGTCGGGCTCGCCGCGCCGCTGCGCTTCGTAGGCCAGCGTCAGGGCCTGCGCGGAACGCACTTCCGCGGCATTGGGCGTGAACGCGGCGTGAATGGCCGGCACTTGCTCGGCAAACACGGCGCACTTGGATTTCAGGCCGATGCGGCGCGCCCACCGCAGGTCGGCGGCCTGCGCCTGCGGGTCGCGGTAATTGAAGGGGCAGTCGATGGCGACGCAGCCGGCGGCCGCGCAGTCGACCAGGAAGCGGCTGCGCAGGGCGTGCAGCTCGATGCCGTCGGGGCCGCGTTCGGCGCCCAGGTCGGCGGTCAGGTCTTCGGCCGCCAGCAGGCAGGCGCTGATGCGCGGGCTGGCGGCCAGGATATCCAGCGCCCGGCTCACGCCGCGCGCCGATTCCAGGGTGGGCACGATTTCGGTGCGGCCGGCGGGCAGGCCCAGCTCGGCCTCGCAGGCCGCGATGGCCTGGTCCAGCGCCACGATCTGCGCGGCGCTTTCGGCGTGCGGCAGGAAAATCGCATCGGGCGCGCCGGGCATGACGCCGCGCAGGTCTTCCAGGCCGTCGCCGGACAGCGTATTGATGCGCACTGCGGCCACCGTGCCGCGCGCGCGGCACAGCGCGGTCAGCTCGACGATGCGCCGGCGCGCGGCGGGCCGGTCGGCCGGCGCGGTGAACTCTTCCAGGTCGGCGACCAGCACATCGGCGCCGCTGTCCAGGCCGGCCTGCTGCGCGCCGGCGTCCAGGCCGGGCACGAACATCCAGCTGCGGCGCAGCCGCGGAGGGCGGAAAGGGAAAGTGGCGGGCTTCATTGGACGTGCCTGGGCAGGTACAGGACCAGTTCGGGAACAAAGGTAAGCAGCAGCATGACGGCGGTCATGGCCAGCATCATCCAGGTCAGCGGGCGCAGGGTCTGCATCATGTTGATGCCGCCGATCTTGCAGGCCGCCATCAGGTCCACGCCCACCGGCGGCGTGTTGGCGCCGATGGCCATGTTGATGGACAGCAGGATGCCGAAATGCACCGGGTCGATGTGGTAGTGCACCAGCACCGGCATGACGACCGGCGCCACGATGATGATGACCGGGATGGCTTCCATGAAGGTGCCGAGCAGCAGCAGCACCACCGTCAGCACCAGCAGCACGGCGGTCTTGCTGTCGGTCCACTGCACCAGCAGCTGCGACAGCGCCTGCGGCACCTGCTCGGCCACCAGGATCCAGGCAAACAGCGCCGAGGCGCCGATCAGCAGCAGGATGGACGCGCTGCCTTCGCCGGTGGATTTCAGGCTGTCCCATACGGCGCGCAGGCTGAGCGTGCGGTACCAGAAGAAACCGATCAGCAGGGCGTACACAATGGCGCTGGAGGCGGCCTCGGTGGCGGTGAAGATGCCCAGGCGGATGCCGCCGATGATCAGCACCGGCACCATCAGCGCCGGTACGGCCTCGACCAGCGCGGCGCGCAGCTCGGCCCAGCTGAAGGGCGCGCCGCCGGCCCAGTTGTACTTGCGGGCCTGCCAGATCGCCACGGCGATCAGCGAGCCGCCCAGCAGAATGCCGGGGATGATGCCCGCCAGGAACAGCTTGCCGACCGAGGTGTCGGTGATGGTGCCGTAGACGATCAGCACAATGCTGGGCGGAATGATGGTGGATGCCGCCCCGGCGCTGCCCACCAGGGCGCAGCTGAAGCCCTTGTCGTAGCCGCTGCGGGCCATGGCCGGCAGCAGCAGGCTGCCGATGGCGATGACATCGGCCACGCCCGAGCCCGACAGCGCGCCGAACATCAGGCAGGCCAGCACCGCCACCACCGCCAGCCCGCCGCGTATGTCGCCGACGATGGCGGCGCACAGGCGCACGATGCGCTGCGTCAGCCCGGCGCCGTTCATCAGCTGCGCGGCCAGGATGAACAGCGGAATGGCCAGCAGCGTGAAGCTGTCGAGCCCCGACACGTATTGCTGTGCGGCCAGCATCATGGGCGCGGTGTCGTAGACGGCCAGGTAGGCCAGGCACGACAGCACCAGCCCGAAGGCGATGGGCATGTCGATCAGCACCGTGACGGTGAACACGCCCATGAGAAAGAGGGCACCCGTAGACATCTTGTTATTCCTTCGGCGCGGCCGGCGCGGCCGCGAACAATTGAGCAAGGTGCACCAGCACGGCGGCCGCGCAGGCCACGGGCAGCGCCAGGTAGACCACGCCCGCCGATACGTCGATGGCGGGCAGGGTCTGGTCCATGGTGAGCTGCGCCAGCTGCCAGCCGGCGTAGCCGAGCACCGCCAGCCCCAGGATGATCAGCAGCTGGTTCAGGCGTTCGATGCCGGCCAGCGCGCGCGGGCTGCGCACGAAGAACGGCAGCAGTCCGGCCATCAGGTGGCTGCGTTCGTGGCTGCAGGTGATGCCGCCCACGAAGGCGGCCCATACCAGCACCAGGCGCGGCAGTTCTTCGGCCCAGTGCGGCGTGTCATGCGTGACAAAGCGCTGGAACACCACATAGGTGATCAGCGCGGCCAGCAAGGCCACCGCCACGGCGGCGATGGCCTTGCTGGCCCACGACAGCAGGTCGGCAAGGCGCTGCAGCATCATTGGCCCTTGCGGTACTTCTGCAGAATGCCCATCAGCTCGGCGCCATAGATGGGTTCGTAGGTTTTCCACACGGGCGCCACGGCGGCGATGAAGGGGGCCTTGTCGACGGTGTTGACCTGCATGCCCTTTTCTTTCAGTTTGGCCACGAAGTCGTCGTCGCCCTGGGTGATCATCTTGCGCTGTTCGTCGCGCCATTTATCGGCGGCGGCCTGCACGATCTTCTGGTCTTCGGGCGAAATGCGGTTCCAGGTGTGCTTGGCCACGATCAGGCTGGCGGGCCCCCACACGTGGCCGGTCAGCGACAGGTATTTCTGCACTTCGAAGAACGACGACGTGTAGATGATGGACAGGGGGTTTTCCTGCGCGTCGAACACCTTCTGCTGCAGGGCCGAATACAGTTCGCCGAAGGCCAGCGGGGCCGGGTTGGCGCCCAGCGCGGCAAAGGTGTCGAGCCGCATCTTGTCGGGCGTGACGCGCGTCTTCAGGCCCTGCAGGTCGGCCGGCGTATTGATGGGGCCGCGGTTGTTGGTCAGGTGGCGGAAGCCGTTTTCCCACCACGACAGGATCACCAGGTTCTTGGCGGCGGCCAGCTTGGCCAGCGCGGCGCCCAGTTCGCCGTCGTAGGCGGCGTAGGCCTGCTGCGCGCTGGTCCAGGTATAAGGCAGCTCGACAATGCCGAACTTGGGTTCGATGGGCTGCAGCGAACCCGAGCCGATGATGGCGGCGCCCTGGCTGCCGATCTGCAGGCCTTCGAGCATGGTTTTTTCATTGCCCAGCTGGCCGCTGGGGAACAGCACGAAATTCACGCGCCCGTCGGTCTTTTGCTTGACTTCGGCGGCGAAGCCTTCGGCCGCCTTGTTCCAGCTGTGGCTGGGGGCCAGCACGTGGCCCAGTTTGATGTCCAGCGCGTGCGCGGCGGGGGCGGCCAGCGCCAGGCCGGCGGTCGCCAGCAGGGCGGCAAGAGTGCGGGTCAGCTGCATGTTTTCACCTTGGAATGCTGTTGATGTTGGAATGAATGCCCTTGGGGGTGCCTGGCGGCGGCTAGCGGATGCCGCCGCTGCCGAAGTCTTCGCGCAGCCGGGCCAGGATGCCGACCAGGTGGTCGTGCATGGCGTGGCGCGCGCGGATGGGGTCGCGGTCGACGATGGCGGCCAGGATGCGGTCGTGTTCCTGCTGGGCGGCCTGCCAGACCTGCGTGGTGACGAAGTGCTTTTCCAGCCGGCTGAATACCGGGCTGGCGATGCTCAACTGCCAGATATGCGAGATGGCGGCCGCCAGGGCCGCGTTGCCGCAGGCGTCGGCGATGGCGCTGTGGAAGGCCCGGTCATGGGCGCCGGGCGAATCGGTGAGCGACATGCCGGCGTGCGCGGCCTGGATGGCGGCGATTTGCGCGGGCGAACCGCGCTGCGCGGCCAGCGAGACGCATTCGGGCTCGAGCAGCAGGCGCGTTTCGAGCAGGTCGAACGGGCCGATGTCGGTCGGCTCGGCGGCGTGGCTGTCGCTGGCGGCGGGCAGCCCGTACTTGCCGTCTTCGCGCGGCATGGCCACGAATACGCCGGTGCCCACCCGCACTTCGACATAGCCTTCGATTTCCAGCGCGATGAGCGCCTCGCGGATGGACGCCCGGCTGACCTGCAGCTGCTCGGCCAAGTCGCGCTCGGCCGGCAGCCGGGTGCCGGCGGGGAAGTCGCCCGCGCGGATGCGGCCGGCGATCTGGTCGGCAATCATGCGGTACAGCCGGGTGACGGCGACGGCCTGGAAAGTGCTCATGGTGCCTGGATGCCTGGTGGCCTAGTGGTCAGGCCACTGACTGTACAGGACAGCCGTCCGGCATCCCACTGGGGAAAACCATAGGTCGGCACAGCGCTTGCGAAATGGCCGGATCCGGCGCCATTGCGCGCCCCGACCACTCCAGGAGGCCCCTATGCCCACCCACCGCACACCCCAGGCCAGCGACGACGGCAAGCCGCGCCAGCAGGCCCAGCCCGGCCGGCAGGCGCGCATGACGCCCGCCCCGCGGGGCGAAGAACGCGACTACCTGGCTGCCGGCAAGCTGCGCGGCCGCCACGCGGTGGTCACGGGCGGCGACAGCGGCATTGGCCGCGCCGTGGCCGTGGCCTGCGCCAAGGAAGGCGCCGATGTGCTGATCACCTACCTGGAAGAGCACGAGGACGCGCGCGAAACCGAGCGGCTGGTCGGCCAGGCCGGCGGCCGCTGCCTGTCGATTGCCGGCGACCTGGGCGACGAGGCGCATCTGCGGCGGGTGGCCGAGCTGGCGCGGGCCGAATTCGGCAAGGTCGACGTGCTGGTGAACAACGCGGCCGAGCAGCATGTGATGCAGTCGTTCGAGCACATTACGCGCGAGCAGCTGGAGCGCACGTTCCGCACCAACTTCTTCGCCATGTTCCGCCTGACGCAAGAAGTGCTGCCGCTGATGGCGGAGGGCGGCGCCATCATCAACACGGCCTCGGTCACCGCGTATCACGGCAATCCCAGGCTGATCGACTATTCGGCCACCAAGGGCGCGATCGTGGCGTTTACGCGTTCGCTGTCGGCAGCGTTGGCCGAGCGCGGCATCCGGGTGAATGCGGTCGCGCCGGGTCCGATCTGGACGCCGTTGATCCCGTCCACCTTTCCGGAAGACAGCCTGGCGTCGTTCGGCAAGAACACGCCGATGCAGCGGCCGGGGCAGCCGGACGAAGTCGCGCCCTGTTTTGTCTTCCTGGCCAGCGACGACGCCAGCTACATGTCGGGGCAGGTGCTGCACCCGAACGGCGGCCAGATCGTGAATGGATAGGCGCCGCCGCCAGGGCGGGCATGGCGATTGCGGCACAACACAACTCTTGTACCGTTTGGAGATTGAACATGAAGCGTGAACTACTTTCCTGGGCCGCGGCCATGGCCGTGATGGGCGCGGTGGCCGGCGGCGCGCACGCGCAGTCGACGCCGGATACCGGCGTGCCGCCCAGCACCGCGCCCTCTACCACGCCCAATGACGGATCGGCCGTGCCGCCCAACACGCCGGTGCCGCCGGGCCAGATTCCTCCGGCGGGTGAAACCGATCCCGCGCATCGCAGCCAGGGCTCGATGGGTTCGCAGGGGTCCATGGATAGCGGCACCGGCACAGGCACCGGCCAGATGGGTTCGCCGGGCAGCAAGACCGGGATGCCGCAAGACCGGAACTACGTTCCGGACCGCAACGAGCCGGGCACCACCGAGCCGGCGATGCCAAACACCGGCGGCAAGTAGGTCGAGCCCACGCCAACGCGGCGCCCCGAGGGGCGCCGCTGGCGCATGGGCGTCCGGTGGAGCGCCCAATGGCGGACGGGTCAGTATTGCCGCCGCATTTCGGCGGGCGGCCGCTTCATCTGGGCGCGATACTTCGACACCGTGCGGCGCGCCACCACGATGCCGTCGGCGGCCAGCCGGCTGGCCAGGGCCACATCCGACAGCGGCATGCGCGGGTCTTCGTTGTCGATCAACTCGGCGATCAGGGCGCGCACCGCGCCCGCCGAGCACGATCCGCCCGTGTCGGTGGCCAGTTCGCGAGAGAAAAAATACTTGAATTCCAGGATGCCCATGGGCGTGGCCATGTACTTGTTGGCAGTGGCGCGCGACACGGTCGATTCGTGGATATCGAGCTCGGCCGAGACTTCGCGCAGCATCAGCGGCCGCAGGGCGACCGGGCCGTATTCGAAGAACATGTGCTGCAGGCGCACGATGGCCTCGGCCACCCGCTGGATGGTGCTGTAGCGCTGTTCGACATTGCGCACCAGCCAGCGCGCTTCCTGCAGCTCTTGCGCCATCGGGCCGCGGTCGCGATAGCGGGTGGTGCGGAACAGGTCGGCGTAGACGCGGTGCAGGCGCGGCTGCGGCACCGCGCCGCGATTGCAGTACACGCGCCATTGCCCGCTCTCCTCGCGCACGATGACGTCAGGCACGATGTAGGCGGGCGGAGCCTCGTCGTAGCGCCGGCCGGGCCGCGGATCCAGCGAGCGCACGATTTCGCAGGCCTGCCGCAGGCTGCTTTCACTGCAGCCCAGGGCGTGCTGCAAGGCTTCGTAATCATGCCGGGCCAGAATGTCCAGGTGCTGCTCGACAATGCGGCTTGCCAGGGCTACGCCCGGGCGCTGCGCGTCCAGCCCCTGCAATTGCAGGGCCAGGCATTCCCGCAGGTCGCGCGCGGCCAGGCCGGGCGCGTCCAGCTGCTGCACCAGGCGCAGGGCCGCCCGCCATTCGCTTTCGTCGGGCGGCGCGCCGAACACAGACGGGTCGGCCAGCTCTTGCAGCGGCTGGCGAAGATAGCCGTCGTCATCCAGCGCCTGCACGATGTACTGGGCCAGCAGCCGGTCGCGCGGCGACAGGCGATAGGTGCGCAGTTCCTGGTCCAGGCGTTCCTGCAGCGATACCGAGGCGCCTACCCATAGCCCCATGTCCATGGGCGCGCCATCGTTGGCGCGGCGCGCGCTGGGATAGTCGCCCGAGTACCCGGCCGGGTTGCCGTCGTCGCCCGGCGCGCTGGCCGGCGCGGCAACGGCGGCCTGCGCGGCCTGCGCGGCCGATGCATCGGCGCCGTCCGGAGCCTGGGACGCCGTCGCGGCGCTTTCCTCGTCTTCTTCCAGGAACGGGTTTTCGACCAGCGCCTGCCGCACTTCCTGGTTGAACTCCAGGGCCGACATCTGCAGCAGCTTGACGGATTGCTGCAGGCGGGGCGTCAGCGCGGTTTGCTGATGCAGGCGCAATTCATGGGCGGCGTGGATCAAAGTCATCTCCTTTCAGGCAGCACGCAGTACGGGCACCTCCAGGATCATGCAAGAACCGTGCCAATCGCTCTGGCGCAGAGAGACCCGGAGGGCGCGCGCGCCGTTGCACCGCCTTTCTTACGGTGTTGTGTAAGAAGTGCAAGAAGCCGGAGGCCGCCTGGCGGGCGGCGGGGGACACACCGAGAAACGGCATACCGCTTGCGTATGGGCAGGCAACGCCAGGCAGTGCCGGGCACAGCTTCCTGTATGGAGATTCTCATGAAAAAAATCGCGATTGTCAGTGAACACGCGTCGCCGCTGGCACTGCCCGGCAGCGTGGACAGCGGCGGCCAGAATATCTACGTGGCCCAGACGGCGCGCCAGTTCGCGGCGGCGGGGCACCAGGTGGACATCTACACGCGCCGCGACAATGCCTTGCTGCCCGCGGAAATCGACTGGCACCCCGGTATCCGGGTGATTCACGTGCCGGCCGGCCCGGCGCGTTATGTTCCCAAGGAAGATCTGCTGCCGTACATGGATGATTTCGCCGCGTTCCTGCTGCGGCACGTTGGCCGCCAGCAGCGCCTGTATGACGTGGTGCACGCGAATTTCTTCATGTCGGCCCTGGCCAGCCTGCCGGCGGCGCGGCGCTATGGAATTCCGATGGCCGTCACCTTCCATGCGCTGGGGCGCGTGCGGCGCCTGCACCAGCGCGAGGCCGACCGCTTTCCCGACAGCCGCTTCCAGATCGAGAGCGAGATCGTCCGCGAGGCCGATCTGGTCATTGCCGAATGCCCGCAGGACCGGCGCGATCTGCTGAACCTGTACGATGCCGATCCGCGCCGCATACGCGTGGTGCCGTGCGGCTACGATCCGCTGGAAATGTCGATGATGGACGCCGCCGCGGCGCGCCGCAGGCTGGGCTGGCCGCCCGATGAGTTCCGGATCTTGCAGCTGGGCAGGATGGTGCCGCGCAAAGGCGTCGACAATGTCATCGAGGCGCTGGGCGTGTTGCGCCGCCGCCATGGCGTGGCGGCCCGCCTGTGCGTGGTGGGCGGAGACCAGCGCGATGGCGCCGAGCTGTCGCGCCTGCGCGGTGTGGCCGAGCAGGCCGGGGTGGCGCCTTTCGTGGAGTTCGCCGGGCGGCGCGACCGGCAGGATTTGTGCTGCTATTACTGCGCCAGCGATGTGTTCGTGACCACGCCCTGGTATGAGCCGTTCGGCATTACGCCGGTCGAGGCGATGGCCTGCGGCAGGCCGGTGGTGGGATCGGACACCGGCGGCATACGCAGCACCATCAAGGACGGCAAGACAGGGTTCCTGGTGCCGGCGCGCGACCCCGACGCCCTGGCGACCCGTTTGGCGCGGCTGGCGGGCGATGCCGCCCTGTGCCGCCAGATGGGCCAGGCCGGAGCCCGCCGCGCCCGCCGCTGGTTCACGTGGCAACAAGTGGGGCGCGGCCTGCTGGACGCCTACGAAGAACTGTCGGCGGCACAGGCCTGCGCGGCGATCAAGGCTCCCTCGCAGGTGCTGGCGGCATGATTCATTTCAATACGCTGATGTTGCCGTCGGGCTCGATATAGGCCCGGCGGATGTCGGCCAGGTCTTCGATGCCGTGCTGCCGCAGTTCGCTCATCAATTCTTCGGGCGTAATGTATTCGCGCCGCATGCTGCGCCGTATCATCCGGCCGTCGCGCACCAGGCACACTTTGTCGGCCTTGAGCAGGTGGCCGAGCCACGGCATGAAATAGGTAAGCCGGTCTATCAGCGCCACCCAGCCCACGATGACGGCGACCAGGATGGCGCCGTCGGTAATCGACTGGTACTGGCCCGCCATGCCGTTCTGC
This sequence comes from Bordetella petrii, assembly GCF_017356245.1. NCBI lineage: Bacteria > Pseudomonadati > Pseudomonadota > Betaproteobacteria > Burkholderiales > Alcaligenaceae > Bordetella > Bordetella petrii. The sequence continues at coordinate 645,052 of NZ_JAFMZZ010000001.1, read as the reverse complement.
GCGGCATCGGCGATCAGCACCAGCACCAGCATGTCGGCCACGCCCAGGGATCCGACATCGCGCCGTCCGGCCATGCGCAGCAATATCAGAATGAACCAGTACATGGCTGATCCACGCACGATCAATTCCAGCGGGGGCACCGTCAGCCGGAACAGGTCTGGCCAGTTCACGTCCATGGTCGCTCTCCTAGTGGTTGAACAAATCCATCGCCCGGCGGCCGATGCGGCCCCGCTACTGCGGCTTGCCTCCGTTGCGCACAGGGTCCGGCCGGGAATGCGCGAGGCCGGCATCGTCTTCGTCGACCACGCGGTCGGTCTCGATGTCGCTGCCGGTGTCGTCTTCGAGCGAGGGTTCCACGCTTTCGCGCTCGCCCGTGCCCTGCGAATCGGTGTCGTGCTCGCCGGCCGTGCCGGGCAGGTCGCTGCCCGAATCGGATGAATCGCTGGGGCCCAGCCCGGGCTGGCGCGGCAGGGCTTGAATGGGAAAAGTCGAAACGCGAAAAAATGACAGGTCCATGGCGAACTCCATTGGCAAGTACGGCGCGAGAGGCGCGCCCGGCGGATGCACTGCAAATCCCGTGCCGGGCGGGAACGGCGATTGCGGCGGGACGGACCCTTGTGGCGATTTTTACTGTGGAGCCTGACCATGCATGATGCCGATCCATCCACGCCCCGCGCGCCCGCCAGCCGCCGCGAACGGGAAGACGAGGCCATGCGGCGGCGCGACACCGACCGCACCCTGAACGACCGGCCGGCGGATCCGAACCGCGCCGGCGCCAAAATACGCATCCCGCCCGGCGTGGACGCCGAGGATGTACGGGATCCGGGGCGGCAGACCCCGGGCGCGCCGCCCGTCGACAATCGTTCGTGACGCCCGGCGGGGCAGCGCAGGCGCCGCCGCCCCGTTGGGCACGCCGGTTGCTGCTTTGCCCGGTCCGCAAATCGCGGGCACCCGGGGGAACGACATGAACGCTTGGAAAATGGCCGGGATCGCGGCGCTGGCGGCGGCGGTCATCATGGGCATACAGGCATATGCATCATCGGCGGCGCTGGACCATCAAGACCGCCTGTTCATGGAAGCCGCCACCCGGGCAGGGCTGTTCGAACTTCGATCGGGCGACCTGGCTTTGCAGCGGGCCGCGCGCAGCGAGGTGCGCGCCTATGCCCGGGCGGTGCTGCGCGACCAGGCCGCGGCGCGCGCCAGCCTGCTGGCCCTGGCGGCCGCCAAGTCGCGCGCCGTGCCCAGCGCGGTGGGCGCCGAGCAGCATGCCGTGCTGGGCCAGCTGCAGAACGCCCCGCAGCAGGCGTTCGACGACCTGTACCTGCAAAAAGTGGCGGTGGAAGGCCAGGCGGCCGTGGTGCGGCTGTTCAAGCGCACTGTGCGCGGCAGCGGCGACCCCGAGATCCAGGCCTACGCCGCCAGCGTGCTGCCCATGCTGCAGCGCCACCTCGACGAGGCGCGCCGGCTGCAGGCGCAGCTGCAATGGCCGGGAAGCCGCCCGGGCATGCTGGCCAGCGTGGACGGCCCGACCTAGGCCCGGTCGAACACACGCCGCAGCAGGTCGATGGGCACGGGGAACACGATGGTCGAACTCTTGTCGCCGGCTATGTCGTACAGCGTGGACAGGTAGCGCAGCTGCATCGCTTCCGGCGTGCTGGCCAGCGTGCGGGCGGCGTCCACCAGTTTCTCGGCGGCCTGCTGTTCGCCTTCGGCGTTGATGATGCGCGCGCGGCGGTTGCGTTCGGCCTCGGCCTGGCGGGCAATGGCGCGAACCATGCTTTCGTCGATGTCCACGTGCTTGATCTCGACGGCGGCCACTTTGATGCCCCAGTCCTCGGTCTGCCGGTCCAGGATCTCGCGCAGGTCGGCGTTGAGCTTGTCGCGCTCGGACAGCATCTCGTCCAGGTCGTGCTTGCCCAGCACCGAGCGCAGGGTGGTCTGGGCCAGCTGGCTGGTGGCATCCATGTACTGTTCCACCTGGATCACGGCGCGGTCGGCGTCCACGACCCGGAAGTACAGCACCGCGTTCACCTTCACCGATACGTTGTCGCGCGAGATGATGTCCTGGGTGGGAATGTCCAGCACCACGGTGCGCAGGTCGACCCGCACCATCTGCTGCACCAGCGGGATCAGTATGATCAGCCCCGGGCCTTTTACGCCGGTGTAGCGGCCCAGGGTGAACACCACGCCGCGCTGGTACTCGCGCAGTACGCGGATCATGGAGATAGCCAGCAGCACCAGCAGGGCCGCGGCAATTAAGTAAGCGATCAGGGTCATGTCGATTCCTTCTGGATGGAGGCGGCGCGCACGTGCAGCACCAGGCCCTGGCGCGATTCGATGATCGCGTGTTGGCCAGGCGCCAGCGGCGTATCCGCGCGGGCCTCCCAGGTTTCCGCGCCGGCGCGCACCAGGCCGCTGTGTCCGTGCCACGACACCACTTCCACCGCCTGGCCGGCCTGCGTGCCGTCGCCGGAGACCACGCGGCGGCGCTGCGCACGCAGCGCGGCAAAGAAAATCAGAAACAGCAGCAGGGCGCTGACGGTGGCCGCGGTGGCCACCAGCGGCACCGACAGGGCGAATTCGGCGCCGTGCGTGTCGTACAGGAACAGCGATCCGAAAGCGAACAGCGCCAGGCCGGCGGCGCCCAGCAAGCCCAGCGTGGGCGTGAATGCCTCTGCCGCCATCAGCGCGATGCCCAGCAGCACCAGGCCCAGGCCCGCGTAGCTGACCGGCAGCATGTTCAGCGCGAACAGGGCGGTGACCAGGGCCACGGCGCCCAGCGCGCCCGGCAGGATGGCGCCCGGGTTCATCATTTCGAACAAGATGCCGTAGATGCCCAGCAGCAGCAGGATGTAGGCGATGTTGGGATCCGTGACGACGGCCAGCACGCGCGTGCGCCAGTCGGGCTGCAGTTCCAGCGTGGGCGCGTCGCGGGTGGCCAGCGTGATGATGGATGCGTTGGCCCGCAGTTCGCGGCCGTCGGCCTGGCGCAGCAGGTCTTGCATGTCGGCGGCGACCAGGTCGATCACCTTCTGCTGCAATGCCTCGCGGGCCGCCAGGCTGGCGGCGCCGCGCACCGCCTCTTCGGCCCATTGGGCATTGCGGCCGCGCATGTCGGCCAGGCTGCGGATGAAGGCCGCGGCATCGTTGACGGCCTTGCGCTCGTGGGCATCGGGGCCGGCGGGGGCCGGCTCGTCGTCGCCGTCTGCGCCGGACTTGCCGCGCTCGCCGCGCGCGGGCTGGCTGGCGGGCCCCATCTGTATGGGCGTGGCCGCGCCCAGGTTGGTGCCGGGCGCCATGGCGGCCAGGTGGCAGGCATACAGAATGTAGGTGCCCGCGCTGGCCGCCCGCGCGCCGCCGGGCGCGACATAGCCGATGACCGGCACCGGCGAGGCAAGAATGGCGCGCACGATGTCGCGCATGGATGAGGCCAGGCCGCCGGGGGTATCGATGCGCAGCACCACGGCGGCCGCGCGGCGCGCATTGGCGTCGGCCAGACCGCGCCGCAGGTACTCGGTAGTGGCGGGCCCTACCGCCCCCTGCAATTGCAGCACCACCACCGGCGCGGGCTGGCCGGGCGGCGTCGCGGCGCCCTGGGACCAGGCCGGCGCCGGCATGAGCGCGGCCGCCGCCAGCCACAGCCAGGCCATCGCGCACAGCAGCCCGGATCCGCGGCCGGCACGCGGCAGGCAACGTAACCTGGAATGCGGCATGGCGGCGCTCCTGGAGGCGGGCCCGCATGCGGGCCCTTGCATCCATGGTAGTGCCTGCGCCCGCTGCTCACAAGGCGGGGCCGTTCAACCCGGCGCGCTGGGCTCCAGCGTGTGCAGGTAATGCCGGAAGCGGTCGTAGTGGTTGACCAGGTCGGCCACCACCTGGTCGGTGTGATAGCCGTAGATGTCGTAGCCGCGCCCGCCCTTGTTCAGGAACACCTCGGTGCGGTAGTAGCGGCGTTTCTCGCCTTCGCGCCGGGCGCCGTCGCTGAGCGCGAAGGCGGGGATGGGCTGGCCCACCAGGCGCACGGCGTAGATGAAGTCTTCGGCGCTGCCGCCATGCTGCACCGTGAGTTGGGCGCCGTCTTCGAGCCGCAGGGCCTCGGTGGCGATATCGCGCTTTTGCAGTTCGGCGGCTACCAGCTCGAACGCCGCCATCACGGTGTTGTCGATGAAGGCATTGGCCTGCGCCTTGGTGGGGTGGCTGACGATGCTGTGCAGCCGCTGCCGCAGCGACAGGCCGCCCTGCGAGCCGATCAGCGGCGCGGTGGGCAGGCTGCGGCTGAGATTGATGACGATCTCGTCGTTCAGGCCCTTGAGTATGCCGTAGCACATCAGCAGCATCACCACCGACAGGGGCAGGGCGGCAATGATGGCGGCCGACTGCACCGCCTCGAGCCCGCCGGCCAGCAGCAGGCCGGCGGCCACGCCGCCGCAGGCCAGGGCCCAGAAGATGCGCAGCCACAGAGGCGGTTCTTCATCGCCCTTGGAGGTGATCATGGAGACCACCAGGGCGCCGGCATCGGACGCCGTGACGAAGTACACGGCCACCAGCAGCCCGGTAATCCACGCCAGCAGGCCAGACCACGGCAGGTAGTCGAACACGGTGAACAGCGCGATGGGCAGATTGCCCGCGACCGTGCGCGAGATGTCGCCGTTGGCCACATTGCCGTCCAGCCAGATCGCCAGGTCGCCGAACACGGTGAACCATATGAAGCTGAAGCCGGCCGGCGCGAACAGCACGCCCACCAGGAACTCGCGTATGGTGCGCCCGCGCGAGATGCGGGCGATGAACATGCCCACGAAGGGCGACCAGGATATCCACCAGCCCCAGTAGAACAGGGTCCATTTGCCCATCCAGTCGGTGGGCTCGTAGGCGCTGATATGGAACGTGCGGGCGACAAAGGCGTGCAGGTAGAGGCCGATGTTTTCGACCAGCGCCTGCAGCAGGAAGCGGGTGGGCCCCAGGACCAGGATCAGCAGCATCAGCCCCACCGACACCAGGATGATGAACTCGCTGAGCCTGCGTATGCCGTTGTCCAGCCCGGTGGCCACGGTGATGGTGGCCAGGATGGTGACGACGCCGATCAGGATGAGCTGGGTGCCCAGGGTTTGCGGGATGCCCATCAGGTAGCTCATGCTGGCGTTCAGCTGCGACACGCCCAGGCCCAGCGACGTGGCCAGGCCGGCCAGCGTGCCCACCACCGCGAAGATGTCGATGAAGTCGCCGATAGGTCCGTGCACGCGGTCGCCCAGGATGGGATGGAAGGCCGAGCGGATGGCCAGCGGCATGCCGCGCCGGTAGCCGAAATAGGCCATGGCCAGGCCCAGCACCGCATAAATGGCCCAGGCGTGCACGCCCCAATGGAAGAAGGTGATTTCCATGGCCTCGCGGGCGGCCTCGACCGAGCGCGGCGGCGCGTCGGGCGGCTGCGAGAAGTGCATGATGGGCTCGGCGACCCCGTAGAACACAATGCCGATGCCCATGCCGGCGCTGAACAGCATGGCGACCCAGGTACCGTATTTGTAGTCGGGCACCGAATCGTCGGGGCCCAGCTTCACGGTGCCCAGCCGGCTCATGGCCAGGCCCAGCAGGAAAATGACGAAGATGCCGACCGACAGCATGTAGAACCAGCCGGCTTCGTTGATGATCCAGGTATTGACGGCGTCGAAATGGGCGGCCGCCGAATCGGGCGCCGCAACCGCGTAGACGATGAGCCCGAGCGCAATGATGGCCGAGCCGATGAAGGTTACCGGCGCGACGCCTGCGGTGTTGTTTTGCAAGATCTTCCCCTTTGGGTCTTGGTGGACGGCAGGTTCGGAATACAGGCCTGGCGCGCGCCGCGAGATCGCGTGCTGCCCCGCATGGCCTTTTTCAGCTTATACCTGGCCGCCCCGTCGCCGCAATGCGCCCGGGGAAGGCGGCGCCGGAATCAGGCGCCGCCGGCCGCCAGCAGCGAGACCAGGTGCGGCACCGTGGTCTGCGGCGGGCTGGCCTGCGCGCCGCGCTCGAACAGCTGCTCGATGGCATCGGCCGCGCCGTGCGCCGCGCCGGCCTCGTGCGCCATGGTGGTGTAGTAATTGAGGTCTTTGCGCGCATTGGACAGCGAGAAGCGCAGCCCGGAATCGTCGCCCGCTTCCAGGAACGGCCGCATGCGCTCCAGCGCCACGCCGCCGCCGCCGCCCTTGGCGAGAATGTCGACCAGCACTGGCGCCTCGATGCCGGCGCGCTGCGCGCAGGCCGCCGCTTCGGCAATGACGGCGGCGCAGCCCAGCGACACGTAATTGTGGATGAGTTTCATGCGGTGGCCCGAGCCCACCGGCCCGGCATACGTGATGTTCTCGGCGTAGCAGCGCAGCAGGGGCTGGCAGCGTTCGTACAAGGCGCGGTCGCCGCCCACCAGCAGGTTCAGGCGGCCCTCGGCGGCCTCTTTGGGCGTACGGGTCATGGGGGCATCCAGGAACTGCCCGCCGGCCTCGGCCACGGCTTGCGCGATGCGCACCGTGGAAGAGGGGATGGCGGTGGAGCAGTCGATAACCACCGTGCCCGGGCGCAGCCCCTGCAGCAGGCCGTCGGGGCTGAACAGCACGTCTTCGACCTGGGGCGTGCCGGTCACGCACAGGATCACCACATTGGCTTGCCGCGCCACTTGCGCGGGGCTGGCCACCTTGGCGGCGCCGGCCGCCAGCAGGCCATCGACCGGCTGGTTGCCGGGGTGGTCGAGCAGCACCAGGGGGTAGCCGTGCTTGACGATATTGCTGGCAATGCCGTGGCCCATCAGGCCCACGCCGATCATGCCGATAGTGTCTTTCCCGGTAGTCATGAGATGGATTCGCGCTGAAATTGGAAGATGGACGCCGCCGCGGCGGGACGATGACCATCATACAAGTATTGACGCGTCGTCCAGGGGCGCCCGGCCCCCGGGGCGGGCCGGGGCTTCGCACCGGGCCGCGCGGGCCCGGCGGCGTCAGTGCCAGCGCCGGCCGCGGGCCGCGCCGATGACCGTGCCGCAGACCAGCGCGGCGGCGCCGGCCCACAGCAGGCCGCGCCCGCCCGTGGAAAGACGGGTATACATGCTGGTCTGGCGCACATGCGGCGCATGGGCGCCGTCGCGGGCCGTGTCGCCGCGCACCGGCGCGCCGGGGTCGTACAGAGCATCGGCGCGTTCGCCGGCGGCCGTGTCGCTGCGCTGATGCCGGATCAGCCAGCCGGCCATGCGGTCGGCCAGGGCGGGCATGCGCAGGCCCACCGACGAAATGGCCTTGGAAGCGCTGCCCACGAAAATGTCGCGGCGCGGGTGCTGGGCGGCGTACAGGATCGCCCGCGCCACCGTATCGGCCGCATACACCGGCGGCGGCAGGCGCGGCTCTACATCCATGTAATTGCGGGCGTGCTCGGAATAGCCGGTGGCGATCGAGGCCGGCTTGATCAGGGTGACCGACACCGGCGCGCCTTCGGCTTCGAGCTCCATGCGCAGCGCATCGGTATAGCCCTTGACCGCGTGTTTCGAGGCGGAATAGGCGCCTTGCAGCGGAATGGCCCGGTCGGAGACTTCGCTGCCCACATTGATCAGCGCGCCGCCCTGTTTCTTCAGGTGCGCGACGGCGGTGGACGACCCGTACACCACCCCCCAGTAATTGGTATCGAACAGCTTGCGCTGGTCTTCGATGGGCACGTCTTCCAGGCGCCCGAAAATCGACACGCCCGCATTGTTGACCCAGGTATCGACCCGGCCATAGTGTTCGATCGCGGCGCCCAGGATGCGGTCGTGGTCGGCGGCCACACCCACGTCGGCCCGCACCGCCAGGGCGTCGCCGCCTTCGGCGCGGATGCCCGCCACAGCTTCGTCCAGCGCCTGCTGGTTGCGGCAGGCCAGCACGACCCTGGCGCCCTGGCGGGCGGCCAGCCGGGCCGTCGCCAGGCCGATGCCGCTGCTGGCGCCGGTAATGACCAGGACCTGGTCGTGCAGTTTTTTCAATCGGACAGTCATGATGATCTCCCGTGTGGGGCGCATCCGTCCCCCCGGGGCGACCTACATGGGGCCGTGCCAGGGCAGCGAATGCCGCAGTTCGGTTTCGAGATGGCGGCGGCGCTCGACCGGCACATGGCGAGCCAGCCGCAGGCGGGCCGTGCCGTAATGCAGCCAGAGTGTTTCCACCGCATCGGGCTGTCGCACGAGCCGTGCCCAGTTGCGATTGAATACATGGCGCGTGGTGGCGCCGCCCGCGTACACCTCCACGATCATGCGGCCGTCGCTCAGCAATGTTACGGTTTCGCCGTCGCGCACGTGCCGCATGAACGACAGCGCGGCTCCGGCGAGCAGCAGGATTTCAATGGCGCCGTAAACCGCCACCGGCCACAGGCCGCGCAGGGCGAACACCACGCTGACGACGAAGGCGATGGCCGCGGTGCCGCCCATGCCCAGCAGGAACTGGCGCGGCGTGACGCAGCAATTGCGCTTCAGGACCCAGCGCTGTTCTATTTCAGCGCCGGCGCAGGCAGCGGGGGCCGCATCGCGGGGCTGGACCCGCGCTGGCGGGGGTGGCAGTGGCGGCTGCGCACCCATGAAGGCATGGGCGGGGCGCATACGCATGGTTCACCGGATATCGGGCGGCACCGCGAAGGTATGGTGCGGAGCGGGCGAGGGCAGGGTCCATTCCAGCCCTTCGGCGCCTTCCCAGGGCTTGGCGGCCGCTGTTTCACCCTTGCCGCGGTAGCACTGCACGATGATGTACAGGAACAGCAGCTGCGACAGGCCGAACCAGAACGCGCCGATGGTGGCCACCTGGTGGAAGGTNGCCTTCCTTCGGTAGCGCTCGGCGGCCTCAACGGGCCCGCCACGCCAAGGCCCACAGGCCCCGGCCCGGCGCTAAGACCTTCTCAAATTCCCCATTCTCGAGAACACTATGTCCAAACAATTTGACGTCGTCGTCATCGGTGCCGGTCCCGGCGGGTACATCGCCGCCATTCGCGCCGCGCAACTGGGTATGTCGGTGGCCTGCATCGACGCCTGGCAGAACGGCCAGGGCGGTCCGGCGCCCGGCGGCACCTGCACCAACGTGGGCTGCATTCCGTCCAAGGCGCTGCTGCAGTCGTCCGAACACTTCGAGCAGGCCAATCACCACTTTGCCGAGCACGGCATCGAGGTCAAGGGCGTCAGCCTGAAGCTGGACACGCTGATCGGCCGCAAGAATACGGTGGTCAAGCAGAACAACGACGGCATTTTGTACCTGTTCAAGAAGAACAAGGTCACGTTCTTCCATGGCAAGGGCGCTTTCGTGGGCAAGGCCGACGGCGGCTATGCCATCAAGGTCAGCGGCACGGCCGAAGAAGAGCTGGTGGCCAAGCACGTGGTCGTGGCGACCGGGTCGTCGGCGCGCGAACTGCCGGGCCTGCCGTTCGATGAAAAGGTCGTGCTGTCCAACGACGGCGCGCTGAACATCGATGCCGTGCCGAAGAAGCTGGGCGTGATCGGCGCCGGCGTGATCGGCCTGGAAATGGGCAGCGTGTGGCGCCGCCTGGGCGCCGAGGTCACCATTCTGGAAGCCATGCCGGAGTTCCTGGCCGCGGCCGATCAGCAGGTGGCCAAAGAAGCGCTGAAGGCGTTCGGCAAGCAGGGCCTGGACATCCAGATGGGCGTGAAAATCGGCGAGATCAAGGCCACGGCCAAGCAGGTGACGGTGCCTTACACCGATGCCAAGGGCGGCGAGCAGAAACTGGTGGTCGACAAGCTGATCGTCTCGATCGGCCGCGTGCCCTACACCGGCGGCCTGAATGCCGAGGGCGTGGGCCTGAAGCTGGACGCGCGCGGCTTTGTCGAGGTGGACGGCGACTGCAAGACCAACCTGCCCAACGTGTGGGCCGTGGGCGATGTGGTGCGCGGCCCGATGCTGGCGCACAAGGCCGAGGAAGAAGGCGTGGCGGTGGCCGAGCGCATTGCCGGACAGCATGGCCATGTCAATTTCGATACCGTGCCGTGGGTCATCTACACCTCGCCCGAGATTGCCTGGGTGGGCAAGACCGAGCAGCAGCTGAAGAAGGAAGGCCGCGAATACAAGGCCGGCAGCTTCCCGTTCCTGGCCAACGGCCGCGCTCGCGCGCTGGGCGACACCACGGGTTTTGCCAAGGTCATCGCCGACGCCAAGACCGACGAAGTGCTAGGCGTGCACATCGTGGGCCCGATGGCTTCCGAGCTGATTTCCGAAGCGGTCACCATCATGGAATTCCGCGGCGCGGCCGAAGACATCGCGCGCATCTGCCATGCGCACCCGACGCTGTCCGAGGCCGTGAAGGAAGCGGCGCTGGCGGTGGACAAGCGCGCGCTGAATTTCTGACGCGGCTGCGGCCAGATCTGCCAGGTGTCTGACTCCGAAGGTGTCAGACACCGAAGTGAGCAGACAATCTTGCTTCAGCAAGAATATCTATCCGCTTCGGTGTCAGGCACCCTTCCGGGAGCCTGACACCTGGCAATGATCCGGCAATGCCTCTGTAGACAGTCAAGGCGGCGGGGCCGCCTTTTTTTGGGTTTGCTGCTGCGACATGAACGTCCGCGAATACTACGAACAGGCCCTGGCGGAGCGGGGCTACCAATCCGACGCGGCGCAGAAGCAGGCGGTCGACCGGCTGCAGGCCTATTACGACGACTGGGTCAGCTTCAAGGCCATGCGCTCGAATGCGCTGAAGAAGCTGCTGAACCGGCCCGACGTGCCGCGCGGCGTGTACCTGTGGGGCGGGGTGGGGCGCGGCAAGAGCTTCCTGATGGACGCCTTCTATGCCACCGTGCCGGTGGTGCGCAAGACGCGGCTGCACTTTCATGAGTTCATCCGCGGCGTGCACCGCGAGCTGGAAAGCGTCAAGGGCATGCAAGACCCGCTGGATGAAGTGGCGCGCCGGGTGGCCAAGCGCTACCGGCTGATCTGCTTCGACGAGTTCCACGTGTCCGACGTGGCCGACGCCATGATTCTGTACCGCTTGCTGCTCAAGCTGTTCGAATACGGCACGTCGTTCGTGATGACTTCGAATTACGAACCCTCCACCCTGTACCCCGACGGCCTGCATCGCGACCGCATTCTGCCGGCCATCGAGCTGATCCAGAAGCGCATGGACATCCTGAATGTGGACGCCGGCGTCGATTACCGCCGCCGTTCGCTGGAACAGGTGCAGTGCTATCACACGCCCCTGGACGAACAGGCGCGCGCCGCCCTGCAGGACGCTTTCGACCGGCTGGCCGATACGCCACCCCAGGAACCGGTGCTGCACATCGAACACCGCGAGATCCGCGCCCTGGCGCTGGCGGGCTCGGTGGTGTGGTTCGATTTCGCCACGCTGTGCGGCGGCCCGCGCTCGCAGAACGACTACCTGGAGCTGGCCAGCCGCTTCCACGCCGTGATCCTGTCGGACGTGCCGCGCATGGGGCCGCGCCAGGCGTCCGAGGCGCGCCGCTTCACCTGGCTGATCGATGTGTTCTACGACCACAAGATCAAGCTGATCATGTCGGCCGAATGCGAGCCCGAAGAGCTGTACACCGAGGGCGCGCTGGCCAATGAATTCCACCGCACCGTGTCGCGCATCCTGGAAATGCAGTCGCGCGAATACCTGGAGTCCGAGCGCCGCCTGACGGTCGGACTGTAGCGCGCGCGCCGCGGGCGGGCGGCCCGGTCGGCGCAGTGATTGATAATAATATTGGTTATCAATTACTATTTCGCTTTTCCGCTTCCCCCGCTTGCCGTGAAGACCTCTACGCCGTGCGGGCCGGCCGCGCCCGCGCCGGTGCCCGTGGATGTGCTCTACCGCGACCATCAGCCCTGGCTGTTCCGCTGGCTGCGAGGCAAGCTGGGCAGCCCTTTCCGGGCGGAAGACCTGGCCCAGGATGTCTTCGTGCGCGTCATGGCGGGGCGCAAGCAGGTGCATGCCGCGCAGGCGCGGCCGTTCCTGCGCACCATCGCCCATGGCCTGCTGCTGGACCACTACCGACGCGCCAGCCTGGAGCAGGCTTACCTGGATTATCTGGCGGCGCTGCCCGAGCCGCAGCAGCCGTCGGCCGAGCTGCGCGCCGTGGTCGTGCAGCAGATTACCGCGCTGGACCGGATGCTGGCGGGCCTGCCCGACAGGGTGCGGCAGGCATTTGTGCTGGCCCAGGTAGACGGGCTGGGCTATGCCGAGATCGCCGAACGGCTGGGCGTTTCGCTGAGTTCGGTGCAGCAATACATGACGCGTGCGCTGGCCGCTTGTTATGCCTGCCTGGAGGAATGAGGCCATGCCGCAAGACGATCCGGTTGTGCGCGAGGCGATTGCGTGGTGGGTCAAGCTGCAGTCGGGCGAGGGCGGGGCTGCCGCGGCGCAGGCCTGTACGCGCTGGCGGGCCGCCGACCCGCGCCACGAAAGCGCCTGGGCGCGCCTGGAAAGCCTGGCCCGCGCGGTGCGCGGCATTCCCGCCGACTTCGCCCATGCGCACCTGGCCGGCCAGCCGCGCTCGCGCCCGCGCCGCGCCGTGCTCAAGGGCCTGGCCGCCGCGCTGGTGCTGGGCGGCACAGGCGCGGCGGTGCGCGAATGGACCCCCTGGCAGCGGCTGCTGTCCGACTACAGCACGCGCGTGGGCGAGCGCAGGCGCGTGCTGCTGCCCGGCGACATTCGCATGGACCTGGCCAGCGATACCGCGGTGTCGGCCGAGATCGGCGGCGGACAGCGGCAATTGACGCTGTGGCGCGGCCAGATGGGCATCCTGATCCAGGACGCCGACGGCATGGCGCCGCTGGTGGTGTCGGCCGCCGACAGCCGGGTCGAGGCGCTGCACGCGCGCTTCGCGCTGTTGCGCGAGGCCGGCGGCGCCCGCATCGATGTCTATGAAGGCAGCCTGAAGGTGCTGGGGCGCGATGGCGGGGCGCGCCTGCTGAGTGCGGGCAGCGCGCTGTCGCGGCGGCATGGCGCCTGGCACGAGGGGCCGGCCGAGCCTGGCGGGGGCGCCTGGGCCGACGGCCTGCTGGTGGCCAATGGCGACCGACTGGATGCGGTGCTGGCGCAGCTGGCCCGCTATCGCCCGGGGGCGCTGTCGGCCAGCGCCGAGGTGGCCGGGCTGCCGGTGTCGGGCGTGTTTCCGCTGGACGACACCGACCTGGCCCTGGCCATGCTGCGGCACACCTTGCCCATCTCGATCACCCACTGGGGCCCCTGGTGGGTGCGGGTCGAAAGCGCCGGCACGGGGGGCGTCGGCTCGGTTTGAATTCATTTGTTGCAATTTGGCGGCCCGCGCGGCTGCAGGTTGGCCGCGCTCGTGCGGAATAGCTGCTGCAAACCTTCAATTCTTGCAGGAGCTTCCGTCTTGTCCTTTCTTGCCCCTTTCCTCGCGGCCCATATTGGCGGCATGCCGCGCCGCAGCCGCGGCGCCGCGCCGGCCGGCGCGCTGCCCGTCCTGGTTCTGGCGCTGGCCGCAGCCGGCCTGGCGACCCTGCCACCCGCGGCGCATGCGCAGACCGCCGCCGCGGCCGCCCGTGGCTATTCGGTGCCGGCCGGGCCGCTGGGCGAAGTGCTGACCGCCTACGCGCGGCAGGCGGGCGTGCTGATTTCTTTCGACACACGCCTGGTGGCCGGCCTGACGGCCGCGGGGCTGCAGGGCAGCTATTCGGTGGGCGAGGGGTTCAATACCATTCTGCAGGGTACGGGACTGGAAGCCCGGCCGGGCGCGGGCGGCTGGGTGCTGCGGCGCCTGCCTGCCTCGGGCGACACGGTCAGCCTGGCGCCGGTGCTGGTGCAGGGCAGCGGCGAAACCGGCAAGGGCCAGACCTATGGCGTGGTGTCGCTGGTGGCGGCCTCGGCCACCAAGACCGACACGCCGCTGCTGGAAACCCCGCAGTCGATCTCGGTGATCACGCAGGACCAGATCGCGCAGCAGGGCGCCAATACGCTGAACCAGGTGCTGCGCTATACCCCGGGCGTGGCGGTGGAAACGCGCGGCGCGACGGCCACGCGGCTGGACCAGTTCACCATACGCGGCTTCGCGGCCACCACCTACCTGGACGGCCTGCGCGTATTCGGCGGCCGCGATGCCCTGCCGCAGGTCGACGCCTACCGCCTGGAACGCGTCGATGTGCTGAAGGGGCCGTCGTCGGTGCTGTACGGCCAGGGCGGGCCGGGCGGCGTGGTCAACCAGGTCAGCAAGCGGCCGGTCGACGGGCAGGTCAATGAGGTCGGCGTCGAGTTCGGCACCGATTCGCTGCTGCGCGGCATGGCCGATGTGGGCGGGCGCCTGGATGAAGAGGGCAAGTTCCTGTACCGGGTAGTGGGGTCGGGCTACAAGGCGGACGGCCAGCAGCACGACACCAAAGAGCGCCGCTATTACATATCGCCGTCGTTCAGCTACCAGCCTTCGGCCGACACGCAGCTGACCGTGCTGACGCACTTCCAGCATGACCCGGACATGGGTTCTTATGGCTCGCTGCCGGCCATGGGCACGGTGTACGAACTGCCCGACGGCAGCCGTTTCTCGCGCAGCTTCTACGATGGCGACAAGGGTTTCGAACGCAGCGACCGCAAGCATTATTCGCTGGGCTACGAGTTCACCCACCGCTTCAACGATACCTTCAAGGCCAGCCAGAATTTCCGCTACGTACACGCCGACGCGGAATACCGCAGCATCTACAACAGCGGCTGGGCCGACCCGGGCGTGTACCGCTACCTGATGCGCGGCATGATCGGCACCGACGTGCAATTCGACGCGCTGACGCTGGACAACAACGTGCAGGCCGACTTCAAGACCGGGGCGTTCAGCCACAAGGTGCTGCTGGGCTTCGACTACCAGCACATCAAGACCGACACGCAATCGGCGTCGCGCTGGGGCGTCAGCGACTTCAACCTGGACACCTGGAACCCGGACTACGACATGGGTTATGAACTGCCGCCGTTCACCAGCGACCAGACGCAGAAGCAGTACCAGACCGGCCTGTACCTGCAGGACCAGATCAAGGTGGGCCGCCTGTCGGTGTTGCTGGGCGGCCGCTACGATTGGGCGCGCACCATGTCCGACACCACCAACCTCGAGACCGGCGTGCGCACGCACTCGCCGCAGCGCGCCCAGGCGTTCACGGGGCGGGCCGGCCTGCTGTATTTGTTCGACAATGGCGTGGCGCCGTACTTCAGCTATTCGGAATCGTTCGAGCCGCAAAGCGGCACGGGCTGGAACAACCAGCCGTTCGATCCGATAGAGGGCGAGCAGTACGAGCTGGGCGTGAAGTACGAGCCGCCGGGCTCGCGCACGCTGCTGACCGCGGCGCTGTTCGACCTGCGCCGCAAGAACCTCACCACCACCGACCCCGACCCTTCGCACATCTGCAATGGCGGCCGCTGCAACATCCAGGCGGGTGAAGTGCGCACGCGCGGGCTCGAGCTCGAAGCCCGCAGCGAGCCCATCGACGGCCTGAGCGTGATCGCATCGTACAGCTGGATGCAGAACGCCTATACCAAGGACAACCCCAACAGCGCCGGCGTCAGCCTGAAGGGCACCCAGCCGGTGGCCGTGCCCAAGCACCAGGCATCGGCGTGGGTGCGCTATGAACTGCAGCAAGGGCCGTTGGCCGGCCTGGGCGTGGGGGCGGGCGTGCGCTACCTGGGCGAGACCTGGGGCGATTCCGGCAATACATTCCGGGTGCCCGGCGCCACGCTGTTCGACCTGGGGCTGGATTACGACCTGGGGCGCAGGCAGCCGGCCCTGAAAGGCTGGCAGGTCAGCCTGAACGTGGCCAACCTGTTCGACAAACGCTACGTGGCGTCGTGCATCGACGAGAACTGGTGCTGGTACGGCTACGACCGCACCGTGAAGGCGGCGGTGCGCTACCGCTGGTAATACCGGCTGCCGGCCTCGCCCGCATGGGCGGGCCTGGTGATGACATTAAGAATGATTATAATTCTCAAATTATTCGCAGCATCGAGCACCCCGTGAAACCTGTTCCCGGCGCCAGTCTGGCGCGTTATCGATGGGCCGTGGCCTCGCGCGTGGGCGCGGCCGCGCTGGGCGGCTATGCCCTGGCGTCGGCCACTGCGGCCTGCCTGGCCGTGTGGCTGCCGCTGGCGCGGCCCGATGCCGTGGTCACCGGCATGCTGTCGGCCTTTGTGGTTTATGCCATCGGCGTTACCTGGGTGTTCGCCACCCGCAACGCCTGGCGCGCCTGGGCCGGCATGCTGATGCCCGCGGTCCTGCTGGCGGCGCTGTGCTGGCTGGGCCGCTCGGCGGGGATGGCATGAGGCCGCCGCAACCGAAGCCGGCGCACGGCGAAGGCCTGCGGCAGGCGATGTCGTGGCTGCACACGTGGGCCGGGCTGGTGTTCGGCTGGCTGCTGTTCGCCATGTTCCTGACCGGCACGCTGGCGTTTTTCCGCCCCGAGATCACCCACTGGATGCAGCCCGAGATGCCGTCGCGCCAGGCCGGCATGCCGGCCGCGCAGGCGGCCGGCGTGGCCCAGCGCTACCTGGCGCAGCACGCGCCCGACGCGACGCGCTGGTTCATCGGCCTGCCCAGCGCGCGCGAGCCGCTGCTGAGCGTGCTGTACCAGGTGCCCAAGCCCGCGCCGGGCGAGCGGGGCTTCAAGCGCGTGAAGCTGGACCCCGCCACGGGGCAGGAACTGAAGGCGCGCGAGACACGCGGCGGAGACTTCCTGTACCGCTTTCACTTCGAGCTGGAAATGGGCTTTCCGTGGGGGCGCTGGCTGGCCTGCATCGCCGGCATGTTCATGCTGGTTGCCATCATCAGCGGGGTGATCACGCACAAGAAGATCTTCGCCGATTTCTTTACTTTCAGGCCCGGCAAGGGCGGCCAGCGGGCCTGGATGGACGGCCATAACGCGCTGTCGGTGCTGGGTCTGCCGTTTCATCTGATGATCACTTTCAGCGGGCTGGTGATCTTCATGGCCATGCTGCTGCCGGCCGGCATCTCGGCGGCCTACGACAACCCGCGCCAGTTCACCAACGACATGTTCCCGGCCTTTGCCCCGGCCCCGGCGGGCAAGGATGCCGCGCCGCTGGTGCCGCTGGGGCAGGTGGTCGAGCAGGCCCAGGCCGAGTGGCAGGGCGGCCGCGCCGGCCGCCTGGTGGTGGCCAATCCCGGCAAGTCGGGCGCGGTGGTGTCGGTGAGCCGCGCCCCCGATGAGCGCATCACCTATGGGCGCGCCGCGCCCAGCCTGCGCTTTGACGGGACCGATGGCAGGCTGCTGGCGCGCCATGACGCCGACAGCGCGGCCATGGTGACGGCCGGCACCATCATCGGCCTGCACCTGGGCCTGTTCGCCGAGCCGATGCTGCGCTGGCTGTATTTCCTGGTCAGCCTGGCCGGCACCGCGATGGTGGGCACCGGGCTGGCGCTGTGGGTGGCCAAGCGCCGCCAGAAGGCCGGCGCGGCCGCGCAGCAGGCGTTCTCGCTGCGGCTGGTCGACGCGCTGAACGCGGGCGCCATCGCCGGCCTGTGCGTGGCCCTGGCCGTCTATTTCTGGGCCAACCGGCTGTTGCCCGCCGAACTGGCCGGCCGCGCCGCCTGGGAAACCCGCGCCTTCTTCATCGCATGGGGCCTGGCGTTCGCGTATGCGTTCCTGTTCCGCGCGCGCATGTGGCCCGACCTGCTGGCGGTGGCCTCCGGCATGGCGCTGGCCCTGCCGGTACTGAACGCGCTGACTACCCAGCGCCACCTGGGCGTGTCGCTGCCCGCGGGCGATTGGGTCATGGCCGGCTTCGACCTGACCGCGCTGGCTTCGGGCGCCTTGCTGGCCTGGATGGCGCACAAGTCCCGCAAGCCGCGCGCGCAATCCGTGCGGCAGCCGGCACGGCCGGCGCGGCCCGCGGCGGCCCTGGAAACCGAGGTGAACCCATGATGAGCACCGCCGCCTTCTGCCTGGCCTACGCCGGCTTCGCCGCTTTGTGCCTGGGCATGGACCGCCACTACGAAGCCGTTTTCGAGCGGGCCCTGCCGCGCCGCCACCGCGCGCCCCTGCGCGCATTCGGCTGGGCCGCGCTGGCCCTGTCGCTGTGGGCCTGCGCGGCAGTGTGGGGGTGGCGCTACGGCACCGTCGAATGGATCGGCATCCTGACCCTGGCGGGCCTGCTGCTGATCTGGTTCGTCAGCTACCGCCCGGGCCCGGCCCTGGCCATCGGCGGCCTCTGCGCCGCGGCTGCGCCCGTGCTGGCCTGGATGTAAGGCCGCTGCCTGGACCGGCGCAGGCCGAGGTGCAGACCCCGCGGGCAGGTGTCTGACTCCCGCAGGGTGTCAGATACCGAGGTATGCGTCGGCTGTCTCGACAGCACGGTGTCTGGCGCCTGCGGAGCCAGGCACCCGGCGGTACTAGCCGACAGCAGCTGATCTTCGCCTTATTGGCGGGCTTTCTTGTCGTGCTATTTTTTGTATGCAAAAATATATCAACACATACAAAGCGCTTCCCATGCCCATTCCCCAGCAAAGTTCGCAAGCCTACGCCGCCTATAACGAGATCAAGCGCCGCATCTTTTCCGGCGAATTCGCGCCGGGCGCCCGCCTGCGCGAAATCGAGGTGGCGGCTCTGCTCGAACTGGGCCGCACCCCTGTGCGCGAAGCCCTCAAGCGCATCCAGGACGAAGGCCTGCTGCGCCAGGAGCCCGGCCGCGGCCTGGTGGTCACCACCATGGACCAGCAAGAGGTCGGCGAGCTGTACGCCATGCGCGAAGTGCTGGAGTCGGCCGCCGCGGCCCTGGCCGCGCGGCATGCCACCGATGCCGAGATCGCCAATATGCAGGCCATCCTGCAAGAGGGCGGCAGCGATCCCGTGGCGCTGAACCTGCGCTTTCACGACGCCATCTACAGCGCGGCCCACAACCGCCACCTGATCCGCCTGCTGCGTTCCCTGACCGACACCACCTATCTGCTGGGGCGCAGCACCCTCAGTTCGAAGGCGCGCGCCAAGGCGGCCATGCAAGAGCATGCCGATATCGCGGCGGCCATCCGCAGCCGCGATCCCGGGCGGGCCGCCGAAGCGGCGCGCCGGCACATCCACCAGGCTTTGCTGGAACGGCTGAAGATGCTGCGCCAGCGCTGAACCGCGATCCATCCAGTTATTACCCAGGAGACAACCCGCCATGCATTACCTGAAGAGCATCCGCCGCTGTGTACTGGCGGCATGCATGCTGCCGGCGCTGGCCTGCGCGCAGGCCTTTCCCGACAAACCCGTCAAGCTGGTGGTGCCGTTCGCCGCGGGCGGCGGCACCGACAGCATCGCGCGCGACATGGCGCGCACGCTCAGCGAGCGGCTGGGCCAGCCCGTGGTGGTCGAAAACCACGGCGGGGGTGGCGGTTCGATCGGCGCCAACCTGGTGGCGCATGCCGCGCCCGACGGCTATACGCTGCTGTTCGCCACCTCCACCTTCGTGACCAACGCGGCCGCGCAGGCCTCGGCCACTTACGATGTCGAGAAATCGTTCGCGCCCGTGGCCCTGATCGGCCGCGGCCCGCTGCTGGTGGTGACCAACAAGGACCTGGGCGTGAAATCGGTGGCCGAGCTGCGCAAGCGGGCGGCCAGCCAGCCCGACGAGATCAACTTCTGCTCGGCCGGCGCGGGCAGCATCAACCACCTGTCGGGCGAGCTGTTCAAGCAGAAGACGCAGGTGCAGATGACGCACGTGCCCTACAAGGGCAGCGGCCCGGCCACCGTGGATTTGCTGGCCGGCCGCGTGCAGGTGTTCTTCGCCACCGTGCCCACCATGCTGGGCCAGGTGAAAGAAGGCCGCGTGCAGCTGCTGGCGGTCACCAGCCAGCAGCGCTCGCCGCTGTTTCCCGACACGCCCACCATGGCCGAAGCCGGCGTGCCCGATTTCGACATCTCGACCTGGTGGGGCGTTCTGGCGCCGGCCGGCACGCCGCCGCAGGTGGTGCGGCAATTGAACCAGGCCGTCAACGCCGCCGCGGCGGACGACCTGGTGCGCCGGCGCCTGACCAACGAAGGCGCCACCCTGTATCCCGGCAAGCCCGAAGATTTCGGCCGCGCCCTGTCGGTCGAGCTGGCGCTGTGGCGCGGCGTGGTGCGGCAGTCGGGCATCCGGCTCGATTGAAGCGCGTTCTGGAGACTGATCATGTCCGATTCTTTTTATCCTCAGCCGGCGCGCCGCCGCCTGCTGGCCGGCGCCGGCGCCGCGACGCTGCTGGCGGCCTGCGGCCGCGCCGCCCTGGCGCAGGACGCCTATCCCGCGCATCCGCTGATCGTCACCGTGCCGTATGCGCCGGGCGGGCAGGGCGATGTGTTCGCGCGCCTGCTGGGCGACCGGTTGGGCGCGGCATTGAAACAGACCGTGGTGGTCGAGAACCGGCCCGGCGCGTCGGGCACGGTGGGCACCCGCCAGGTGGCGCGCGCCGAGCCCGACGGCTACCACTTGCTGCTGGGCCAGACGGGCGAGATGGCGGTCAATCCGTTCGTGATGCGCAACCTGGGCTACGACCCGCAGCATGATTTCACGGCCGTGGCGCTGGTGGGCGATTCCCCGCTGGTGCTGGTGGTGCCCGCCGCATCGCCGTACGCGGATGTGGCGGCGCTGGTCGAGGCCGCGCGGGCCCGGCCCGACAACATCACTTATGCCTCGTCTGGCACCGCCACGCCCGGCCACCTGGCGGCCGCCGCGCTGGCGCTGGCCACCCGGGCGCGCATGGTGCATGTGCCGTACAAGGGGGCCGGCCAGGCCATGACCGACCTGCTGGGCGGGCATGTGGATTTCTTTTTTTCCAGCGCCTCGGCGGCCATGCCGCATATTTCGGCGGGCAAGCTCAAGGCGCTGGCCGTGTCCACGCCGCAGCGCGTAGCCGCGCTGGCCGAAGTGCCCACCGTGGCCGAACGGGTCGCGCCCGGATTCCAGTTCAGCCTGTGGGGCGGCTATTTCGTGCCGGCCGGCACGCCGGCGCCCATCGTGCAGCGGCTCAACCGGGAAATCAACGCGATACTGGCCGACCCGGCGATCCATGCGCGCTTCGAGGCCGACGGCACTGCGGTGCGGCAGAATTCGCCTGACGAGTTCGCGGCTTTCGTGCGCAGCGAGGCCGACAAATACCGCCGCCTGGTCGAGGCGACCGGCGTGCGCGCAGAAGGTTAATGTCTTTGACTCTCGAGGTATGTCCATGAAGATAGTAGTTTTGCCGGGTGACGGCATCGGCCCCGAAACCATGGCCGTGGCGGTCGACGCGCTGCAGGCGGTATCGCAGCGTTTCGGGCTGGGCCTGCAGCTCGACCACGACCTGGCCGGCCACGACAGCCTGAAGCGGCACGGCGCCACCGTCACGCCGGCGCTGCTGGAAAAAGTCCGCGCGGCCGACGGCCTGATGCTGGGGCCGATGGCCACCTACGATTTCAAGGACGAGGCCAAGGGCGAGATCAACCCGTCCAAGTATTTCCGCAAGAACCTCGACCTGTACGCCAATATCCGCCCGGCCCGCACGTACCGCGGCATGCCGGCGCGCCTGGGCGAGTTCGACCTGGTGGTGGTGCGCGAGAACACCGAGGGCTTCTACGCCGACCGCAACATCGAATCGGGCGGCAGCGAGATGCTGATCACCCCGGACGTGGTGGTGTCGCTGCGCCGCATCACCCGCCAATGCTGCGAGCGCATCGCGCGTTCGGCCTTTGAACTGGCGATGACGCGCAAGAAGCACGTCACCGTGGTGCACAAGGCCAACGTGCTGAAACTGGGCGACGGCATGTTCATCGACATGTGCCACCAGGTGGGCAAGGAATTTCCCGAGGTGCGCATCGACGAAGTCATCGTGGACGCGATGATGGCGCACGTGGTGCGCGCGCCCGATCGCTACGACGTGATCGTCACCACCAACATGTTCGGCGACATCCTGTCGGACCTGACCGCGGAACTGTCGGGCAGCCTGGGCCTGGGCGGCTCGCTGAATGCCGGGCGCGATCATGCCATGGGGCAGGCCGCGCACGGCTCGGCGCCCGACATCGCGGGCCAGGACATCGCCAACCCGGCTTCGCAATTGCTGTCGGCCGCCATGCTGCTGAACTGGTACGGCCAGCGCAAGGGCGGGCGCAAGTTCCTGGATGCCGGCGCGGCCATCGAGCGGGCCATTGCCGCCACCATCGAGGCCGGCCAGTGCACGCGCGACGTGGGCGGCAGCCTGGGCACGCGCGCGGCCGGCCAGGCCGTTCTGGCGCATTTGCAGGCGGCCTGAGCATGTCCATGCCCGCCTTGCCCGCCGGGGCCTGCGACTGCCACGTGCACGTCATCGGCGACCCGGCCCGCTACCCGATGGCGGCCGGCCGCCACTACACGCCGGGCCCGGCCACGCCGCAGGACTTGCGGCGCCACATGGCGGGCCTGGGGTTGCAGCGCGCGGTGATCGTGCAGCCCAGTGTGTACGGCACCGACAACCGCTGCCTGCTCGACGGGCTGCGCGCGCTGGATGGCGCGGGCCGCGGCGTGGCCGTGCTGGATGCCGCGGCGCCGGCGGCCATGCTGCAGGCGCTGCATGCGCAGGGCGTGCGGGGGCTGCGCATCAATCTGGAGAGCGCGGGCCTGAGCGATGCGCAGTCGATCCGCGATGAACTGGACGCCTGGGGCCGGCGGCTGGCGCCGCTGGGCTGGCACTTGCAGGTCTATGCTTCGCTGGACGCCATTGCCGCGGCCGCGCCGGCGCTGGCGGGCCTGCCGGTACCGGTGGTGCTGGACCATTTCGCCATGATTCCGGCCGGCGCGGCGCCGCGGGATCCGCGCGTGCAAACCGTGCTGAGCCTGGTGGCGCGGGGCGCGGCCTACGTGAAGTTGTCGGCGCCGTATCGCATCGATGCGCCGGGCGCGGCGCCCGAGGCGGTGGCCGCGCTGGCGGCGGCCTTCATCGGCAGCAATCCCGAGCGCATTCTGTGGGCCAGCGACTGGCCGCACACCAACCGCGAGCCGGGCAGGGCCGCCCACGAGACCAGCGCCTACCGGACGGTGGGCAGCGGGCGGCTGGCCCAGGGCATCGGCGCCTGGCTGCCCGAGGCCGTGCGCGCGCGCGTGCTGGTCGATAATCCGGCCCGCCTGTACGGGTTCTAGGCACGGCGGCCGGGCGCCCGCCGCGCGGCGACGCGCTACACTGCGGACTTCTCCGCAAACCGCTGTCGCCCCCGTCCATGAGTACCCGCGTCCTTACCGGCATCACCACGTCCGGCACCCCCCATCTTGGCAACTACGCCGGCGCCATCCGCCCGGCCATTACCGCCAGCACGCAGTCCGGCACCGACGCGTTCTATTTCATGGCCGATTACCATGCGCTGATCAAGTGCGACGATCCGGCCCGCGTGGCGCGCTCGCGGCTCGAGATCGCCGCCACCTGGCTGGCGGGCGGGCTGGACCCCGAACGCGTCACCTTCTACCGGCAATCGGACATTCCCGAGATTCCCGAGCTGTGCTGGCTGCTGACCTGCGTGACCGCCAAGGGCCTGATGAACCGGGCGCATGCCTACAAGGCTTCGGTGGACCAGAACACTGCCAAGGGCGTCGATCCCGATGACGGCATCAACATGGGCCTGTTCTCGTACCCGATCCTGATGGCCGCCGACATCCTGATGTTCAACGCGCACAAGGTGCCGGTGGGCCGCGACCAGATCCAGCACCTGGAAATGGCCCGCGACATCGCGCAGCGCTTCAATCATCTGTACGGGCGCGACTATTTCGTGCTGCCCGAAGTGGTCATCGAAGAAGAAGTGGCCACCCTGCCGGGCCTGGACGGGCGCAAGATGTCCAAGAGCTACAACAACACCATCCCGCTGTTCGAGGGCGGCGCCGCCGCGCTGCGCGCCGCGGTGATGCGCATCGTGACCGATTCGCGCCAGCCGGGCGAGCCCAAGGATGCCGAGGCTTCGCACCTGTATACCATCTACCGCGCGTTCGCCACGCCCGCCGAGTCGGCGGCGTTCCGCGCGCAGCTCGAGGGCGGCATGGGCTGGGGCGACGCCAAGCAGGCCCTGTGCGACCGCCTCGAGCGCGATCTCGCGCCAATGCGCGAACGCTACCAGGAACTGATGGCCAACCCGGGGCGCATCGAAGACATCCTGCAGGCGGGCGCGAAAAAGGCGCGCAAGCTGGCCGTTCCGTTCATGGAAGAACTGCGCCAGGCGGTGGGTCTGCGCGCCGCCGCGGCGCCGGCCAAGGCAGCGGCCAAGAAGGGCGGCAAGGCCGCGCGCTTCGTCAGCTTCCGCGACGACGACGGCACATTCCGTTTCCGCCTGCTGGGCGCCGACGGCCAGGAACTGCTGCGCTCGCGCGGCTTCGCCAATCCGAAGGAAGCCGGCGCCTTGCTGCAGCGCCTGCAGGCGCAGGGCGGGCAAGACTTCCTGCAGGCCGATGGCCTGGCCTATGCGGCCGTGCTGGACGGCGAAGCCGTGGCGCAAGGCCCCCAGGCCGCCGACGCGGCGCAGCGCGACGCGCTACTGACGCAGGCGCGCCAGGCGCTGGCCTCGCTGGCGGGCTGAGCCGCCGCGCGGCTAGCGCACGCCGGCCGCCACGATGCGGCCGTCCTGCACCTGAAAGCGGGGAATATTGCCCTGGCCGGCAATTTCCAGCGTGTCGCCTTCGGCGTAGCCGGTGACGTTCGGGCAATCCAGCCATTCCGGGTTGATGAACGGAAAGTACTTCAGCGTTCCGCTGCCCTGGCTGGCGAATTCAAAGGTCGTATTGGCCACCACTTCCGGATCCCACTGGCTGGCGTCGAACACTATCGAGCACTGCGCACCGATGCGATAGACGATGCTGGCGCCCATGCTGGCAAAGCCCAGCGCGCCCACGTGCAGGCTGGCGCCATTGGCCAGTTCGATCACGCGCGAGCCCAGGCGTTCGAGGGTGATCTGCTTGAACGACACGTGCACGCCATCCAGGATCAAGTGCGCATACTGGCCCAGCGTGACGTCGCCATACGCCGCTGTGGGGCTGACGTTCTGGTCGTTGAGGGTCTGCGTCGCGTTGGCGGCGAGCGCAAGGGTAGTGCTTCGCATGGCGAAAGAATCTCCGGCAGGGACGGCGCAGTCGGGGGAAAACGGCATGACGTGACCGACGCGTGCGCCCATCGCCAGAACCACGGTTTTCATCCACAAGCGGATGCCCTGGGGGGCAGGGAAATCCGTTTTTATTGTTTTGATACAACTTGATATTTTCCCTTAATTTATCGCACTGCGCTCGTGTTTTTTGTGGCAGCGCGCTTAGGGATTAACCCGTATCCTGGCGTGTCATGCGCCAGGCGGCCGCGGCCGCGGCCAGTTGCACCGTGCCGCCGGCCAGCATGGCCAGCCGCAGCCCGTCCACCCCGCCGCCCGCCAGTGCATACAGCGATCCGGACAGCGCCACTCCCAGTGTGGCGCCCACCATGCGCGCCACATTGACCAGGGCGCTGGCCGTGCCGGCGCGAATGGCCGGCACGGCGCTTACGGCGCAGTCCATCAGCGGGCCGGTGGCCAGCCCCATGCCCAGGCCGGTCAATGCCAGGCCGGCCATGGCCGGCGCCAGCCGGGCCGGGGCCGCGCCCAGGCCGATCAGCCACAGGCCCGTGCCGATGACCGCCACGCCGCCGGCCATCATGGCGCGGCGGCCCAGTGCGCCCGACCAGGGCGACACCAGGACAAACACCAGCGCCATCGGCATCAGCGCCACGCCGGCCTGCACGGCGGTGAAGCGCCCGCTGTCCTGCCAGGCAAGGGGCAGCAGGAACAGGGCGCCGTACATGCCGAATGTCATGGCGGCGGTGGCGCCCAGCGCGCCGCGGAAGGCCGCCGGGCGGAACAGTTGCAGCGGCACCAGCGCCGCCGGACCGGCGCGTCTTTCGATGCGGATGAATCCGGCGATGGCCGTTGCCGCCGCCGCGCCCGCGACCATGGCCAGCCCGGGGGCCGCATGGATTTCAATGCCCGCCAGGGCCAGCGCGGCCAGCGCCGCAGCCCCCAGCGCCTGCGCGCCCGGGTCCCAGCGGCGCCCGCGCGGGTCGGCCGATTCCGGCAGGGCGCGCCAGGCCAGCGCCATGGCGGCCAGGCCGAGCGGGATCACGGCCAGGAAGATGCCGCGCCACCCGTAGCCTTGCATCAGCAGGCCGCCCAGCGTGGGGCCGACGGCCAGCGCCAGGCCGTTGCAGGCGGCCCAGATGCCCAGCACGCGGCCGCGCGCGGCGGGGTCCGGCCAGCCTACCCGGATCAGGGCCAGCGACGCGGGGATCAGCAGCGCGGCGCCCAGGCCGGCGCAGGCCCGCGCGGCCACCAGCGCCGCTACCGACGGCGCCAGCGCGCAGCCCAGCGATGCCGCGCTGAAGACGCCCGCGCCCAGCAGGAAGACGCGGCGCCGCCCCCACAGGTCGGCCAGCAGGCCGCCGGTGAGCAGCAGGGCGGCATAGGTAAGGTTGTAGCTGTCGATGACCCACTGCAACGCCCGCACGCCGGCATGGAAGTGCAGGCCGATGGCGCGCGTGGCCAGGTTGACCACCGCCGTGTCGACCTGCGCCACCAGCACCGCCAGGCACAGGGCGGCCAGCGCCAGCCCCTGGCGGCGCGGTACTGTCGGCGCCGGGCGCGCGGCCAGCAGTTCTTCTGTCATGGATACATTTCCTGTTGCGTCGGAGACATTGTGGGGGCCGCCCGGTGCGCGATGTTTCGTCCGCTATCGAAGCGTGCGGCGCTAACATGCCGGTAGAGTCCAGGCCATGACAGGGAGCGCCGCATGACTTACCAGCCCGGCTTTGCCGCCACCGCTTTTTTGTTGGCCGATCACGCGCGTGCCGCGATGCTGGCGGCGCTGCTCGACGGCCGCGCGCTGCCGGCCGGCGAACTGGCGCGCGCCGCGGGCGTGACGGCGCAGACGGCCAGCGCACACTTGGCCAAGATGCTGGAAGGCGGCCTGCTCGACGTGGAAACCGAAGGGCGCCATCGCTATTACCGCCTGGCGGGCGCGCACATCGCCCAGATGCTCGAAGGCCTGGCGGTGATCCAGCCCGAGGCGCAGGCCGCGCGCCGTCCGGCGCTGAGCCCGCAGGCGCGCGAATTCCGTTTCTGCCGGCGCTGCTACGACCATCTGGCGGGGCAGTTGGGGGTGGCGGTGACCCAGGCGCTGCAGGAACAAGGCTACCTGGCGGCCGCGCCCGACAAACAGTTCGATGTGACAGAAGCCGGCGCCGCCTGGTTTGCCGGCATCGGCCTCGACGTGGACGCGCTGGTTCCCACGCGGCGCGGGCTGGCGCGCCAGTGCCTGGACTGCACCGAACGGCGCCACCATCTGGCGGGCCCGCTGGGCGTGGCTTTGCTGGCCGTGATGTGCGAACAGGAATGGCTGCGCCGGGATCCCCGCTCGCGCGCGATCCGCGTCACGCCGCGCGGCTGGGAATGGCTGGACAGGCAGTTGGGCATCAGACCGCCGGCCCTGCCGCTGGCGGCATAGCGCGGCCCGGCCGCAACTTCTACCGGCCGGCGCAAGTTTTGCGGCAGGGGCGCCGCGAGGCGGGCGGCGATGCGTGGGGAATTACGGTTTCCCGCCCTGCAGTTCCGGCGTGTTGCCGGCGCTTTCGTGCACCTGCAGGCGGTCGTCCACACGCTGCACGCCCGCCATGGCGGCCACGGCCGCCAGCAGGGCGCCGTGCTCGGCCGCCAGGATATGGCCGTCCAGGGTGATGTCGCCCGCGGTGGCGGCCACGGTGACCGCCCCGGGATGGCTGACCAGGCGGCCCAATTGCGCGCGCACCCGTTCGGTCAGCTGGCGGTCGCTGGAGGGCGGCTCGTCCAGGCCCAATCCGTGGCGGGCGCCGGCTGTCCAGCCGCGCACCTGGTCGGCGGCCTGCTTGCCCTCGGACAGCAGGCAGTCGGCCGCGTCATTGCGCAGCGCGCCGAGTTTGTCGCACAGCAGGGCGCGGCGGCGGCGTCCCATCTGCGGATCGAAGTAGTACATGGCCGTGGCGCCCAGCGCCAGCGTGGCAAGGCGATTCAGGATAGTCACTGGTGTCCTCCGCGAGTCAGGCTGTCAAAGCGGCCGCGCCCATGCAGGGGCGGCCGGCAGTGTCGCGCTGCGCAAGCGGCGTGCCCGGCCTGGGCCAGGCGGGTGACATAGCCCAGGTGTCAGGCTCCGCCAGGTGCCTGACACCGCAGTAAGCCGCAGCCGTCTCAGTCGTACGGTGTCCGACACCCTGCGGGAGTCAGACACCTGCAGGACATGCGGTTCAGCGCTTGAGGCGGGCGAAGGCGTCGGCCATGGCGCTGTTGCGCGGCTCGGCGCCGCGGCCGGCATCGGCCTGCGGGCGGCGGCCGGCCGGGCGGGCCGCGCCGCGCGGGGCATCGCCGCCGCCGCGGCGCGCGGGCTGCGCCGTGTCGTTCAGCCGCATGGTCAGCGCCACGCGCTTGCGCGCCGCATCCACTTCCAGCACCTTGACCGTTACCGTCTGCCCCACGCGCACCACGTCGCGCGGGTCTTTGACGAACTTTTCCGCCAGCGCCGAAATGTGCACCAGGCCGTCCTGGTGCACGCCGATATCGACAAAGGCCCCGAAATTGGCCACGTTGGTGACCACGCCTTCGAGCACCATGCCGGGGTACAGGTCGTTGAGCGTTTCCACGCCGTCTTTGAACTGCGCCGTCTTGAACTCGGGGCGCGGGTCGCGGCCGGGTTTTTCGAGTTCGGCAAAAATGTCGCGCACCGTGGGCAGGCCGAAACGCTCATCGGTGAAGTCGGCCGGAGACACGCCTTTCAGCGCCTCGCGCTGGCCGATGATCTGCTGCACGTCGGCCTTGATCTTGGCGACGATGCGCTCCACCACCGGGTAGGCTTCAGGGTGCACCGCCGAGGCATCCAGCGGGTTTGCGCCATTGGGAATGCGCAGGAAGCCGGCCGCCTGCTCGAAGGCCTTTTCGCCAAAGCGCGGCACCTTGCGCAGCAGATCGCGCGTAGCAAAGGCGCCGTTTTCGTCGCGCCACGAAACAATGTTCTTGGCCAGCAGCGAATTCAGGCCCGACACGCGCGCCAGCAGCGCCGCCGAAGCGGTGTTCACATCCACGCCCACGGCGTTCACGCAGTCTTCCACCACGGCGTCGAGCGAGCGCGCCAGTTCGCGCTGGTTGACGTCGTGCTGGTACTGCCCCACGCCGATGGCCTTGGGATCGATCTTGACCAGTTCGGCCAGCGGGTCCTGCAGGCGGCGGGCAATCGACACGGCGCCGCGCAGCGTGACGTCGAGGTCGGGGAATTCCAGCGCGGCGGTCTCGGAGGCCGAATACACCGATGCGCCGGCTTCGGACACCACGACACGGGTGAGTTTCAGGTCGGGGAACTGGCTCATCATGTCGCCCACCAGCTTTTCGCTTTCGCGCGAGGCCGTGCCGTTGCCGATGGCGATCAGCTCGACCTGGTGGCGCGCCGCCAGCGCGGCCAGCGTGGCGATGGTGCCTTCGCGGTCGCGGCGCGGCTCGAACGGGTACACGGTGGCGGTGTCGACCACCTTGCCGGTGCGGTCGATGACCGCCACCTTGCAGCCGGTGCGGATGCCCGGATCCAGGCCCAGCACGGCCTTGGGGCCGGCCGGCGCGGCCAGCAGCAGGTCTTTCAGGTTGGCGGCGAATACGCGGATGGCCTCGGCTTCGCCGCTTTCGCGCAGGCGGCCGATCAGTTCGCTTTCGAACGCCGTCAGCAGTTTCACGCGCCAGGTCCAGCGGCACACTTCGCCCAGCCAGCGCGCGCGCGGCGCGGCGTCCAGGGCGAACAGGCCGCTGCCCAGTTTCAGGAAGCCGGCGATGCGCGCCACGCACGGATGCGGCGTCTGGGCTTCGAGTTCGGCTTCCAGGCCCAGGCGCAGTTCCAGCACGCCCTGCTGGCGTCCGCGCAGCAGCGCCAGAATGCGGTGCGAGGGCAGGGTGCGCAGCGGCTCGTTGAAATCGAACCAGTCGCGGAAATTGGCGCCTTCGGCTTCCTTGCCTTCGGCCACCTTGGAATACAGCAGGCCGGTGGACCACAGGTGCTCGCGCATGTCGGCCAGCAGGTCGGCGTTTTCCGCGTAGCGTTCGGCCAGGATGTCGCGCGCGCCATCCAGCGCGGCCTTGGCATCGTTGATCGAGGCTTCGGGGTTCAGGTACTGCGCGGCCACGGCGGCCGGATCGCAGGCCGGGTCGGCCAGGATGGCGTCGGCCAGGGGCTCCAGCCCGGCTTCGCGGGCAATCTGCGCGCGAGTGCGGCGCTTGGGCTTGTACGGCGCGTACAAGTCTTCCAGGCGCTGCTTGGTGTCGGCCGTGGCAATTTCCTGTTGCAGCTCGGGCGTCAGCTTGCCTTGCTGCGTGATCGATTCGAGGATCGCGCCGCGCCGTTCTTCGAGTTCGCGCAGGTAGCCCAGGCGGACTTCCAGGTTGCGCAGCACGGTGTCGTCGAGCCCGCCGGTGGCTTCTTTGCGGTAGCGCGCAATGAACGGCACCGTGGCGCCGTCGTCGAGCAGTTCGACGGCGGCGGCCACTTGCGACGGGCGGCTGCCGAGCTCGGTGGCAAGCTGGGCAAGGATGCGGGCGTGGTCGACGCTGGGCGCAGTGCTCGTGGAGGCGGAAGTGTCAGGCATCTGGATACGGCGACAAAGGGAAAACAAGGGGCGGATTTTGCCACAAGGCGGCGCCGGTCCATCCGGCGCTGCGCTATTTTAGGCATGGCGGGGCCGGGCGTCCGGAGTATCATTTGGGCCACTTCACCGCCTGCCCCCTTGATGCTGGACCTGGATATTTCCGAATTTTTCGCCGCCGAAGGCCCGCTGGCCGCGGCGCTGCCGGGCTACACGCCGCGGCCGGCCCAGGTCGAACTGGCACAGGCCATCGGCCGCGCCATCACCGACCGCGCCACGCTGGTGGCCGAGGCCGGCACCGGCATCGGCAAGACCTGGGCATACCTGGTGCCGGCTTTCGTGGCGGGCGGCAAGGTGGTCATCTCGACCGGCACGCGCACGCTGCAAGACCAGCTCTACGCGCGCGACCTGCCGCGCGTGCGTGCGGCGCTGGCCGCGCCGGTGACCGCCGCCCTGCTCAAGGGGCGCGCCAACTACGTGTGCCACTATCACCTCGACCGCCTGCAGGGCGACGAGCGCGCGCTCAAGTCGCGCACTGAAATATCGCAGCTGCGGCAGATCCAGGTGTTCGCCGGTATTTCCAAGACGGGCGACCGCGCCGACCTGGGCAAGATTCCCGAAGACGCCGACATCTGGCAGCGGGTCACGTCCACCCGCGAGAACTGCCTGGGGCAGGACTGTCCGCGCATCCGCGACTGTTTCGTGCTGAAGGCGCGCCGGCAGGCCCAGGAGGCCGACGTGGTGGTGGTGAACCATGCACTGTTCATGGCCGACCTGGTGCTGCGCGAAGAGGGCGTCACCGACCTGCTGCCCGAGGCCGACACGGTGATCTTCGACGAAGCCCACCAGCTGCCCGATACCGCCACGCGCTTTCTGGGCAGCAGCGTATCCACCCACCAGCTGCTGGATTTCGGCCGCGCGCTCGAAGCCGCCGGCCTGGCCTACGCGCGCGAAGCCGCCAAATGGAGCGAGGTCAGCCGGCAGGTCGAGACCGCCGCGCGCGAACTGCGCCTGGCCTGCGCGCCGCTGGACCAGCTGCCCGGGCGCAAGGCCACGTTCGAGGCCATGCCCGACGCGGCGCAGTTCGATGCCGCGCTGGCGGCGCTGCGCCAGGCCGTCGACGCGGCCACGCGGACGCTGGGCGCGGTGGCCGAAAAGCACCCCGACCTGGCGGCGGCCGCGCGCGGCGGGGCCGAGATTTCATTGCGCCTGGCGCGCTGGGCCCTGCCCGCCCGCGACGGGGCCGCCACACAAGACGACGAGGGCTGGGGCCGCGATACCCACGCCCTGACGCAGCCCGCCGACGACGGCCTCGCCGTGCCCCAGGCGGTGCTGCAGGGCCTGGCGGCGGCTACCGATTACACCGGCCCCGCGGTGCGCTGGGTCGAGCACGGCCAGCATCACGTGCGGCTGCATTCGGCGCCCCTGTCGGTGGCGCAGGCGTTCTCGCGGTTCCGCAAGCCGGGCCAGGCGTGGATTCTGACTTCCGCCACCTTGTCGGTGCATGGCGATTTCAAGCATTACACCAGCCAGCTGGGGCTGGACGATGCGCGCACCGGGCGCTGGGAATCGCCCTTCGACTACACCGGCCAGGGCCTGCTGTTCGTGCCGCGCGATATGCCCGAGCCGCAGTCGCCGCGTTTTGCCGAGCGCTTCGTGCAGACGCTGATGCCGCTGCTCGAGGCCAGCCCCGGCGGGGCGCTGGTGCTGTGCACCACCTTGCGCGCCGTCGACCGCGTGGCCGGCCTGCTGGCCGACGCCTTCGACGACCAGGGCCACGAATGGCCGCTGCTCAAGCAGGGCGACGCCACGCGGCGCGATCTGCTCGAACGTTTCTGCAAGCTCGACCATCCGGTGCTGGTGGGCAGCGCGAGTTTCTGGGAAGGCATCGACCTGCCGGGCGATGTGCTGACGCTGGTGGCGATCGACAAGCTGCCGTTCGCGCCGCCCGACGACCCCGTCATCGAGGCGCGCCTGCGGGCCTGCAGGGTGCGCGGCGGCAACCCGTTCGCCGAATACCAGCTGCCCGAGGCCGCGATTTCGCTGAAGCAGGGCGCGGGCCGGCTGATCCGCACCGAAAGCGACTGGGGCGTGCTGATGGTGGGCGATGCCAGGCTGGTCGAAAAACCCTACGGCAAGCGCCTGTGGCGCGGGCTGCCGCCGTTTTCGCGCACCCGCGACCTGAACGAGGTGCTGGCGTTCTACGCCCGGCGCCAGCAAGAGGCCGGCTGAAATGCATCGTGCCGCCCGGAGGCGGCACGATGCATGCGATGGATTATTTCCACGAGAACGGGTTCCACCAGCTTTTGTCCGTAAGCAGCGTCTGCTCGGTCATGGTGCTGTCGGGGTAGTTGGTTTTCAGCACGCGCTCGGCATCGTTCTTCAGGTCGGTCATGCCCAGCTTGTTGTACGAGGCCACCATGATCACCAGAGCCTCTTCGGCCGCGGGCACGCCTTCGAAGTCGGTGATCACCGTCTGGGCGCGGTTGGCCGCGGCCACATAGGCGCCGCGTTCGTAGTAGTAGCGCGCTACGTACACTTCGTTCATGGCGATGGCATTGACCAGCCACGTGACGCGTTTTTCGGCGTCGGGCGTGTACTTGCTGGCCGGATAGCGCTTGATCAGTTCGTTGAACGCGTCGTACGACGCGCGCAGGCCCTTGGGGTCGCGCTCGGCCGGATCCTGGCCGGTGAGGTTGCTCATGAAGGCGCTGGCCGGCGTGAAGTTGATCAGGCCCTTCAGGTACAGCACGTAATCGGTGCCCGGGTGGTTCGGGTACATCTGCTGGAAGCGGTCGATGGCGGCCAGCGCCTGTTCGTTTTCGCCGTCTTTCCAGTTGACGTAGGCCAGGTCGATCAGGGCCTGCTGGGCATACACGCCGAACGGATAGCGGCTTTCGATGGCGGTAAGGCGTTCGCGCGCTTCGCTCCAGGCGCCCGCCGCGGTTTCCGCCTTGGCGTCGGCGTACAGCTGCTCGGCGCTCCAGCCGGCGGTCTTGTCATATTTTGTGTCAGTTCCGCTGCAGCCCGCGGCGGCCAGGGCAACAGACAGCACGACGGCCGCGCGCAGGGGCCATCCGCGGCGAGGGCGTTTCAAGGGGGCGGCAGGGCGGAAAATCACGAGATGGGTGTCCTTGGTGTTAGGATGGCACGCTGAATTATATGATCTGTCTTCATGTCCCATACAGACGCCCCCGTTGCCGATGCCGGCACCGGCTTCGCGGCGGATGACGAACCCCAGTTCATCACCGTGCCCGCGGGCACGCGCGCCGACCGCCTCGATAAAGTCCTGGCCGCCCTGCTCGACGGGCATTCCCGCAGCCGCCTGCAGGGCTGGATCGAGGCCGGCTGGGTGCAGGTCAATGGCGCGCCGGCCAAGGTGCGCCAGGTGGTGGGCCCCGGCGATGTGCTGGCCGTCTGGGAACAGCCGGCCCCCGAAAGCCTGGCCTTCACCCCCGAGCCGGTGGATTTCTCGGTGGTGGCCGAAAGCCCCGACTGGATCGTGGTCGACAAGCCCGCCGGGCTGGTTACCCACCCCGGCGCCGGCAACTGGCATGGCACCCTGCTCAATGGCCTGCTGCACCGCTATCCCGAACTGGCCCGCGTGGCCCGCGCGGGCATCGTGCACCGGCTCGACAAAGACACCTCGGGCCTGATGGTGGTGGCCCGCAACGAACTGGCCCAGACCCACCTGGTGCGCCAGCTGCAGGCGCGCAGCATGGGCCGCGAATACATTGCGCTGGCGCATGGCTGGATGCCCGCCGCCGGCAAGGTCGACCGCCCCATCGGCCGCGATGCGCGCGTGCCGGTGCGCATGAGCGTCGAGCGCCCCATCGCGCCCAAGCCCGCCATTACCCATTATGCGCCGCTGCGCCAGGGCCGCGCGCCAGGCGGGCCGGTGACCGAAGTGGCCTGCCGCCTGGAAACCGGCCGCACCCACCAGATCCGCGTGCACCTGGCCAGCCTGGGCCATCCCCTGCTGGCCGACACGCTGTACGGCGGGCGGCCCACGGCCGGCGCCACGCGCCAGATGCTGCACGCGCGCGCCCTGCATTTCGACGACCCGGGCGGTGGCGGAGCGGCCGCTTTCCGCGCCGATCCGCCCGACGACATGCGCCAGGTACAGGAAGCCCTGCAATGGAATCCGTAATCCACGGCCTGCCCGTCATTACCGGCCCGCAATGGCCGGGCGTGCGCTATTTCTGCACCACGCGCGGCGGCGGCGCCGGGGTGGCCCCGCACGACACGCTCAACCTCGGCCTGCGGGCCGGCGACCAGCCCGGCACCGTGCTGGAAAACCGCCGGCGCGTGCGCGCCGCGGCGCCGTCCGAGCCCCTGTGGCTGCGCCAGGTGCACGGCGCCGACGTAGTCGATGCCGACGGCGCGCTGCCCGACGAGCCCGCCGCCGATGCCAGCGTCACCGCGGCGCCGGGACGGGTGCTGGCCATCATGGTGGCCGATTGCCTGCCGGTGGTCATGGCCGACCTGGACGGCACCGTGGTCGGCGCGGCCCATGCCGGCTGGCGCGGCCTGGCCGGCGGCGTGCTCGAGCGCACGCTCGAGCGCCTGCGCGCCAAGGCGCCCCATGCGCGCGGCTGGCGCGCCTGGGTGGGGCCCGGAATCGGGCCGGAGGCGTTCGAGGTCGGCGCCGACGTGCGCGAGGCCTTTGCGGCCCTGGGGCCCCAGGCCCTGGCCCATTTCGCGCCGCGTCCCGGGCTGGCGGGCAAATGGCTGGCCGACCTGCCGGCCCTGGCGCTGCTGCGGCT
The DNA here is from genome assembly GCF_017356245.1 of Bordetella petrii. Classification (NCBI taxonomy): domain Bacteria; kingdom Pseudomonadati; phylum Pseudomonadota; class Betaproteobacteria; order Burkholderiales; family Alcaligenaceae; genus Bordetella; species Bordetella petrii. Next base: position 609,763 of record NZ_JAFMZZ010000001.1, on the reverse strand, counting down.
GCGGCGTGCCGGCGTGCAAGACGCGCAGGCCTGCGGCCTGTGCACCGTGTCCGACCCGGCGCGTTTTTTCTCGTACCGGCGCGACGGCGTCACGGGCCGCATGGCCCTGCTGGCCTGGCGCGAATAGGGCCGTTGCGCGGCACCGCCGCATCGGCCCGCCAGCGTTGCGTCATGCCGGCCGGGTATCCTTGTATACCCGCATTGACAGTCCCTATGCCGCCATGCACCATCGGGCTGTCCGCGCAGTGATCAACGCCGGGTCCGAGCTCGCAGTCGTCGCCCGCACCCGACCATAATATGGTGTCGAAGTGAACGCCCCTCTTTCTTCTGCATGGCCCGTTCCGGTCAGCGTGGCGCCGGACGCCCTGGCAGACATCCAGGCCGAGTTCTCGCGCGACTGGCTGCGTGTCTGCGATGAATCCCGGCGCGGCGTGCTGGCCGCGCCCGCCGACCGGCGCTTTCGCAGCCAGGCCTGGGCAGCCAGCAGCCAGCACACGTTGCTGGCGCACGCCTACCTGTTGTCGGCCCGCGCGCTGTCGCGCATGGTTGATGCCGCGCAAGTCAGCGAGGCGCTGCGCAACCGGCTGCGCTTTTCCGTCATGCAGTGGGTCGATGCGCTGTCGCCGTCCAACTTCCTGGCGTTCAACCCCGACGCCCAGCAGGCCGCCATCGACACGGCCGGGCGCGCGCTTACCGACGGGCTGGCCAACCTGGCCAACGATCTGCGCAAGGGGCGCATCAGCCAGACCGACGAAAGCCAGTTCGAGATCGGCCGCAACGTGGCCACCACGCCCGGGCACGTCGTCTTCCAGAACCGGCTGTTCCAGCTGATCCAGTACTCGCCGCAAACCGATACCGTATACGAGCGGCCGCTGGTGATCGTGCCGCCCAATATCAACAAGTACTACATCCTGGACCTGCAGCCGGCCAATTCGCTGGTGCGCTATGCGGTCGAACAGGGCCATACGGTATTCATGGTGTCGTGGCGCAACCCGCTGGCGTCCGACAACGACGGCGCCGACACCGCCACCTGGTCGCAATACCTGGACGAGGCCGTGCTCAAGGCGCTGGAGGTCGCCAGCGATATCTCCGGCCAGCCGCAGGTCAACGCACTGGGATTCTGCGTGGGCGGCACCATGCTGGCGTCGGCCCTGGCGCTGGCGCAGGCGCGCGGCCAGCGTCCGGCCGCCTCGCTCACGCTGCTGACGGTGCTGCTCGATTTCCACGACACCGGCGTGCTGCAGGTATTCGTCGACGAGGCCCACGCGCTGATGCGCGACCGCCAGCTGGGGCAGGGCGGGCTGATGCCCGCGCGCGACCTGGCCACCACGTTCTCGTTCCTGCGGCCCAACGAGCTGGTCTGGAACTACGTGGTGGGCAACTACCTGAAAGGCCAGACGCCGCCGGCCTTCGACCTGCTGTTCTGGAACGGCGACAGCACCAACCTGCCCGGGCCTTTTTTCACCTGGTATTTCCGCAACACCTACCTCGAGAACAATCTCAAGGTGCCGGGGCGCGCGCAGGCGGCCGGCCTGGGGCTGGACCTTACGCGCCTGGACATGCCGGCCTACCTGTACGGCTCGCGCGACGACCACATCGTGCCCTGGACTTCGGCCTATGCCTCCACGCAATTGCTGCGCGGGCCGCAGCGGTTCGTGCTGGGGGCGTCCGGACACATCGCGGGCGTCATCAATCCGCCGGCCGCCGGCAAGCGCAGCTATTGGGCCAGCGACGCCGCCGCGCTGCCGGGCGACCCGGGCGCCTGGCTGGAGCAGGCGCAGGAACGCCCGGGCAGCTGGTGGCCCGACTGGTCGGGCTGGCTGGCCGGCCATGCCGGCGCGCGCCGCAAGGCGCCCCAGCGCCCGGGCAATGCGCGCCACCGCCCGCTGCAGCCGGCGCCGGGCAGTTATGTGAAAGTTCGGGCAACCTGAACGGCCTTCGCGGGCCGGCCCGGCAGGCAGTACGCAGCAGTACGCAGTCATTTAGGCGCCCAGCGCGCAGGAGGAAGGGACATGAGCGGGAAACTGGCATACGTTACGGGCGGCATGGGCGGCATCGGCACGGCGATCTGCCGCCGGCTTGCCAAAGACGGTTTTCGCGTGGTGGCCGGCTGCGGTCCCAGCCGCAATTACCAGCAATGGATCGACGAGCAGGCGGCGCAGGGCTACACCTTCTATGCGTCGGTGGGCAATGTGTCCGACTGGGATTCCACCGTGGCGGCGTTCGAGCGCGTTACGCGCGACCTGGGGCCGGTCGATGTGCTGGTCAACAACGCCGGCATCACCCGCGACGGCCTGTTCCGCAAGATGTCGGCCGACGACTGGCGCGCGGTGATCGACACCAACCTGAACAGCCTGTTCAACGTGACCAAGCAGGTTATCGACGGCATGGTCGAACGCCAGTGGGGCCGCATCGTCAACATCAGTTCGGTCAATGGGCAGAAGGGCCAGTTCGGGCAGACCAACTATTCCACCGCCAAGGCCGGCATCCATGGCTTTACCATGGCGCTGGCGCAGGAAGTGGCCAGCAAGGGCGTCACGGTGAACACCGTGTCGCCCGGGTATATTGGTACCGACATGGTGCGCGCCATCCGGCCCGACGTGCTGGAGAAAATCGTTGCCACGATTCCGGTGCGCCGCCTGGGCACCCCCGAGGAAATCGCTTCGATTACATCGTGGCTGTCTTCGGATGAATCGGGTTTTGCCACGGGCGCCGACTTCTCGCTTAACGGCGGCCTGCACATGGGCTGATTCGCCCGCCGGCCGGGAAGGCGCCAGGCAGCCTTTCCGGCTTACACTTGGAATACTTCAAAGTTAAAAGAGATCGCCCGATCTCGGGGACAACCAATGACGCAAGCACAACCCGGCGCCAGCCTACGCCTGATCAAAAAGTACCCCAATCGCCGTCTGTACGATACGCAGACCAGCACCTACATTACCTTGGCCGACGTCAAGCAACTGGTGCTGGCCAGCGAAGAGTTCCAGGTGGTCGATGCCAAGAGCGGCGACGACCTGACGCGCAGCATCCTGCTGCAGATCATTCTTGAAGAAGAAAGCGGCGGCATGCCCATGTTCTCGTCGAACATGCTGTCGCAGATCATCCGCTTCTACGGCCATGCCATGCAGGGCATCATGGGTTCGTACCTGGAAAAGAACATCCAGGCCTTCATGGAAATCCAGCAGCGCATGGCCGAGCAGTCCAAGGGGCTGTATGGCAGCCAGTTCGGGCCCGAGGCCTGGGCGCAGTTCATGAACGTGCAGACGCCCATGCTGCAGAACATGATGAACAACTATATCGACCAGAGCAAAAACCTGTTCGTGCAGATGCAGGACCAGATGCAGGACCAGACCCGCGCCATGTTCTCGACTTTTCCGTTCACGCCGGGCGGCGGGGCGCAGGGCAGCGGCGGCGGCCGCAAGTAGCGCCGCGCCGGCTGCCCGGGGCAAGAACGGCGGCAGACCGGCGCGGGAAATAGCGCGGTTTGCGATATGTCAGGAGCTTGTCAGCTTGTTCACGATACAGTAATGAAAACGGTTCTTGTTTAAGTTGAGAACCGTTTTTCCTATTCTGTATAACGAGGCTCCGCATATGTTGAAAAAAGTCTTGGCGCTGGCCGCTGGCCTGGCGCTGTCGGGCAGCGCCCTGGCGGTCGAATACCCCATCGGCGAGCCGGTGCAAAAGGGTGGCATGGAAATCGGCGCGGTCTATCTGCAGCCCATCGAAATGGACCCCCCCGGCATGATGCGTCCCGCCAAAGACTCCGACGTGCACCTCGAGGCCGACATCCACGCCACGGCCGACAACAAAACCGGTTTCCCCGAAGGTGAATGGGTGCCGTACCTGGTCGTCAAGTTCGAGATCCAGAAAGTCGGCAGCCAGAACGTGCAGAAAGGCACGTTCATGCCCATGGTGGCCAATGATGGCCCGCACTATGGCGACAACGTCAAGCTCGAAGGCCCGGGCAAGTACAAGCTCAAGTACACCGTCATGCCGCCCACGGCCGACAAGATGAGCCACTTCGGCCGCCACGTCGACAAGGAAACCGGCGTGGGCCCGTGGTTCGAGCCCTTCGATATCGAATATGAATTCGTCTTTGCCGGCACCGGCAAGAAAGGCGGGTATTGATCGTGCGCCGCCGTCTTGCCTGGCTGGCCGCGCTGGCGCTGTGCACCGGCTTGTCCGCCGCGCTGCCGGGCGCGGCCCGCGCCGAGCTGCCCACGTTCACACTCACCTTCAAGCCCGACGGCACCTTCGAGCCGGCCCGCCTGGAAGTGCCGGCCGGGCGCTTCAAGATCGAGTTGATCAACGATAGCAACGAGCCCGTCGAGTTCGAAAGCATTCCCCTGCGCAAAGAAAAAGTGATGGGCCCCGGCGTCAAGTCGTTCGTGGTGATCACCATCTCGCGGCCGGGCGAATATCCCTTCTTCGATGATTTCCACCAGGACGTGCGCGGCACGCTGGTGGTGCTTCCCAAGGACTGATCCGGCGGCATTCATGGAACAGGTACTTTTCATCGTCTGGCGCGAAAGCGTCGAAGCCCTGCTGATCGTGGGCATTCTGTTTTCGTGGCTGCGCGCCAGTCCCGAAGGCCGCCGCGGCATGCCCTATCTGTGGGGCGGCGTGGCGGCCGGCCTGGCCCTGGCCGTGGCCCTGGCGCTGGTGCTGCTGGGCGTGTCGTCCTGGCTCAGCGACGAGGGGCAGGAATGGTTTCAGGCCGGCATGTCGCTGGTGGCGTGCGCGCTGGTGGTGCAGATGGTCGTGTGGATGAAAAAGCACGGCCGCACGCTGAAAGGCGAACTCGAATCCGGGGCCAGCGCCTCGATGGCCCACGACAATTGGTGGGGTCTGCTGGTGCTGGTCATGATCGCCGTGGCGCGCGAAGGCAGCGAAACGGTGGTGTTCCTGTATGGCAGCGTGGCGGCCGGGCAGGGCGCCGATACGGCCCTGCTGGCGCTGGCCGGCGTGGCCGGCTTCGCCATCGCGCTTCTTACGTTCTGGCTGCTGCAGCTGGGCGGCAAGCTGATCACCTGGCGGCGCTTCTTCCGCCTGACCGAAATCCTGCTGCTGCTGCTGGCCGGCGCCCTGCTGATGGGCGGCCTGGACCGCCTGATATCGTTGGGGGTGCTGCCGACGCTGGTCGATCCCCTCTGGGACAGCTCCCGGCTGCTCGACGACAGCAGCGGTCTGGGCAAGGTGCTGGCCGACTTCGCCGGCTATCGCGCCTACCCGGCCTTGATGTCGGTGCTGTTGTGGCTGGCGTATTGGGTAGTGGTATGGGCGCTGTTGCGCAGGGCAGGCAGGCCGCCGGCCCGGGCGGCCGTGCCCGCGTAATGATGTTGCTCGACCGGCCGGCGCTCTTGCCGGCCATGGTATTTGAAGGTTGATTCATGGCCGCCGTACTCGGGCGCTCCGCCGCCCGCTTCGCCGATTTCCTGCGCGACCATGCCTCGCTGCTGCGCAAGCTGCAGTGGGGCATCGTCGCCATCTACGCGTTCCTGCTGATCGTTCCGCCGCTGCTGCCGCTGCCCGACAACGCCGCCACGGTGTTCAACAACCTGACCATCGTGGCGCAGTTCGCGTTCTGGGGCGTCTGGTGGCCGTTCGTGCTGGTGTCCATCCCGTTGCTGGGGCGCGCCTGGTGCGGCTGGCTGTGCCCCGAAGGCATGCTGACCGAATGGGCCAGCGAACACGGGCAGGGCCGCTCCATCCCGAAGTGGATGCGCTGGGGCGGCTGGCCGTTCGTGGCGTTCGCGCTTACCACCGTGTATGGCCAGCTGGTCAGCGTGTACCAGTATCCGCTGGCGGTGCTGGCGGTGCTGGGCGGCTCCACCATGGCCGCCATGGTGGTGGGGTGGCGCTATGGGCGCAGCAAGCGCGTGTGGTGCAAGTACCTGTGCCCGGTCAACGGCGTGTTCAACCTGCTGGCCAAGCTGGCCCCCTGGCACTTCAAGGTCAACGAAGAAGCCTGGCGGCACCCGGTCATCCGCATCGAGCCGGTCAATTGCGCGCCGCTGGTGCCGCTGCGGCACATGAAGGGCGCGGGCGATTGCCATGTGTGCGGCCGCTGCAGCGACTACCGCGGAGCCATCGCCCTGACGCCGCGTTCGCCCGAAGAAGAAATCGTGCACGTGGCCACCGGCGACGGCTGGCAGACCGCCCTGATCTGCTTCGGGCTGATGGGCATCGCCATCGGCGCGTTTCTCTGGAGCGCCAGCCCGTGGTTCGTGACGGTGAAGCAATGGGCGGCCACCTGGCTGGTCGAGCGCAATATCCTGTGGCCGCTGATGGACAACGCGCCCTGGTTCATCCTGACCCACTACCCGGAAATGAACGACAGCTTCTCGTGGCTGGACGGCGCCGGCATCCTGCTGTTCGTGGTGGGCAGCACGGTCATCGTGGGCGGCGGCGCCTTTGCCGGGCTGTGGGCCGCTGACCGCGCCGCGCCCGCGCGTCTGCCGGGCGGACGCCTGGCAGGCCTGCACAAGCTGGCGCAGGCGCTGATCCCGGCGGCCGGCATCGGCGTGTTCCTGGGGCTGTCGGCCACCACCATCACCCTGCTGGGGCACGAAGGCGTGGAAACCGGCTGGGCCGATCCGGTCCGCTTCACGCTGCTGACGCTGGCCGTGGCCTGGTCGCTGCGGCTGGGCTGGCGCCTGCTGGCCCAGCGCGCCGTGGCGTGGCCGCGCAAGGCGGCGGCCTGGCTGCTGATGGCTGCCGGCCTGGCGCCGTTCTGCACGGCCTGGGTGCTGTTCTTCGCCGTGTGGTAGCAGGCGGCGCGCTATCATCGGCGTTCGCCCCGAACGCCGCCGCGCCGCCATGCATACTTACGCTTTCCGCCTGCTCAACGTCTTTGCCGACACCACGTTCGGCGGAAATCCGCTGTGCGTGTTCGAAGATGCGCGCGGGCTGGACGACCAGGCCATGCTCGACCTGGCGCGGCAGTTCAACCTGTCTGAAACCACCTTCATCCTGCCCGCCGCGCAGGCCCACGCGCGCGTGCGCATCTTTACCCCCGGCTATGAAATGCGCTTCGCGGGGCACCCCACACTGGGCACCGCTCACGTGGTGCGCGAACTGGCCGCGGCCGGCGACAGGCTGACGCTGGAATTCGCCGCGGGCCTCGTGCCGGTAGAGGCGCGGGGCGATACCTGGACACTGACCGCCCCCGCGGCCGGCGCGCCCAGGACGGCCGCGCCGGCGCTGCCGGCGGAAGAGATTGCCGGCCAGCTGGGCCTGCGCGCCGATGACCTGCTGGATGCGCCGATGTGGGTCGACACCGGCGCCGATCAATTGCTGGTGCCGCTGAAGTCCGTCGAGGCCGTGCAACGCGCGCAGCCCGACAGCGCCCGGCTGCATCGCTGGCAGCCCAGCAGCCTGGGACGCAAGACAGCCTATGTATTCGCGTTCGATCCGGCGCCCGGGCGCGATGGCCGGCAGGTGGTGCAGGCCCGGTATTTCTTCACGAAAGAGGGGGGCGGCGTGGCCGAAGATCCGGGCACGGGCTCGGCCTGCGCCAACCTGGGCGGCTGGCTGGTGGCGCGCGGCAAGGCGTTGCCGGCGCGCATCGAAGTCAGGCAGGGCAGCCAGGTGTCGCGGCCTTGCCGCCTGTACCTGGATGTGGCGCGCGATGGCGCGATCCGGGTAGCGGGTCAGGTAATCGAACTGGGCCGCGGTACGGTGCGCATTCCGCGGCCCTAGCCTTTGTTCATGCGGGCCCGGGGGCGGTCAGTTCGGCTTGGCCTTGGCCGGGTCGACCTTGATGTCGTTCTGCACCTGTTTCACGCCCTCGACGTCGCGGGCCACGCGGGCGGCCTGTTCGACTTCGGCCTCGGTGCCGACGCTGCCCGTCAGGGTGACCGTGCCGCTGGTGGTCTCGACGGCGATATCCAGCGCGCTGAGCGTTTCATCGGCCACGAAGGCCGCCTTGACCTTGGTGGTGATGACCGCGTCCGAGGCATACTCGCCCATCGATTGCTTGGGCGCTTCGCCTTCGGCGGCCTGGGCCGTCGCGCCGAGCAGTACGCCGGCGCCCACGGTGGTGGCAACGATCAGTTTGCGCAGTTTCATGAGGCTCTCCTTGTGTTGCGGGGCAGCAGGGCGGCACGGCGGGATGGCCCGCCGCCCGCGCTTATTTTTTCCGGAAGGCACCGCTCAGGATCGACAGCAGGGCCAGGATCAGGAACACGAAGAACAGGATCTTGGCGATGCCCGCGGCGCCGGCGGCGATGCCGCCGAAGCCCAGTACTGCGGCGATGATGGCGATGACGAAGAAAACAGCGGCGTAATACAGCATGTGGTTCTCCTCGGATCAAACGGGACTTAGCGGTTGGCGTCGAAGAAGGCCCGCACTTCCTTCTGGGCTTCTTCCCGGGTCTTGCCGTAGCGCTCCTGGATCAGGCCGGCCAGCCGTTCCGCATTGCCTTCGGTGCGGGTCAGCTCGTCGTCGGTGAGTTCGCCCCACGCGGCCTTCGCTTTACCAGTCAATTGCTTCCACTTGCCTGCAACGATGTCGTTGTTCATGGCGGTTCTCCTGGTTGATGAGCGTGTTACCACCGTACGGGGGGCAAACCAGGGTGTCAAACGCGGCTGTAGGCAAATGTAAGCCGCGGCGCGGGCGCTGTCGCGACCGCGCGAAGCAGGGTTGATGCTGCAAGCGGAGTTACAGTTCAGTAAAGTTTTGAGCTGCTTTGACGGGCCGGCGTAACCGGCCATGCGCGCGACGGCGCGCGCAGGCCGCGCGGCGCCATCGCGCGGGGCTCAGCCGGCCGCGACGCGCTGCTTCAGGTGCGCCAGCGCCGCTTCCACCTGGTCCACCAGCACCAGGCACAGGTCGCCCGGCGCCAGGCCGGCCAGCGCCGTATCGATGGCCAGGAACTCGCCGTGTATCTCTTTCACGTTGCTGGCGCGCCGTGCGCCGGCCAGGCCTTGGCGCAGCAGGGCCAGCACCTCGCCTTCGGCGCGGCCGCGCTGGCATTGGTCTTCGTATAGCACCACCGTGTCGAAGGCATCGCCCAGGATCTCGGTCTGGCGGCGCAGGTCGTCGTCGCGCCGGTCGCCCGCGCCGCTGATCACGACGCTGCGCCGCTGCGCCGGCAGCGCCTCGACGGCCTGCACCAGCGCCTGGATGGCGTCGGGGTTGTGGCCGTAGTCGGCGATGACCGTGGCGCCCCGGTAGTCGAACATGTTGAAGCGCCCGGGCACGGTCTGCGCATCGCTGACGAAGCTGGCCAGGCCCTGGCGGATCACAGGCCAGCCGACGCCCAGCGACCAGGCCGCGGCAATGGCCGCCATGGCGTTGTCCACCTGGAAGGCGATGGCGCCGTTGTGGGCAAGCGGGATGTCGGCCAGGGCAATGCGGGTTTCGGTGTCGCCCTGCGCCGCCACGATGGCCGGGCCGTCGCGGTACACCACGCGATGGCCCTGCGCGCGGTGCGTGCCGATGAGCGGATGCGCGGGGTCGCTGGAAAAGAAGGCCACGGCGCCCGGGCAGGCAGAGGCCATGTCGGCCACGATGGGATCGGTGGCGTTCAGCACCGCCGTGCCGCCGGCGTGCACGTACTGCACGATGACGCGCTTGACCACGGCCAGGTCTTCGACCGTGCTGATGTAGCCCAGGCCCAGGTGGTCGCCCATGCCCAGGTTGGTGACAATGGCCACGTCGCAGCGGTCGAACGCCAGGCCCTCGCGCAGGATGCCGCCGCGCGCGGTCTCGAACACCGCCGCGTCCACGCCCGGATGCGCCAGGATGCGGCGCGCGCTGCGCGGGCCGCTGCAGTCGCCGCTGTCGATGCCGCGCGCGCCGATATAGACGCCGTCGGAGTTGGTCATGCCGACCCGCCGGCCGGTGCCGGCCAGCAGGTGCGCGGTCAGCCGCACGGTGGTGGTCTTGCCGTTGGTGCCGGCCACCGCCACCACCGGGATGCGGCCGTCGTCGCCATCGGCGAACATGCTGGAAATAATGGCCTCTCCCACCGCGCGGCCCTTGCCGAACGAGGGGCTCAGGTGCATGCGCAGCCCCGGCGCCGCGTTGACCTCGACCACGCCGCCGTGCTGCTCTTCGAGCGGCAGGTGCACGGTTTCGGCCACCACGTCCACGCCGCAGATATCCAGGCCCACCATGCGGGCCGCGGTCACCGCGCGCGCCGCCAGCTCGGGATGCACTTCATCGGTGACATCGGTGGCGGATCCGCCGGTGCTCAGGTTGGCATTGTGGCGCAGCGCCACCAGCGTGCCCGCCGCGGGCACCGAGTCGGCATCGCAGCCCTGTTTTTTGAGCGTGGCCAGCGCGATGTCGTCGAAGCGGATCTTGGTCAGCGAGGTAGCGTGGCCGTCGCCGCGCAGCGGGTCGGCATTGACCTGCTCGACCAGTTCGCGGATGGTGTGGCGCCCGTCGCCGGTGACTTGCGGGGGATCGCGGCGCGCCGCGGCCACCAGACTGTCGCCCACGACCAGTAGGCGGAAATCGTGGCCGGGGATATAGCGTTCGACAATGACTTCGCCGCTGATGTCGGCCGCCGCCTGGTAGGCGGCCATGACCTGCTCGCGCGTCTCGACGTTGACCGCCACGCCGCGCCCCTGGCTGCCGTCGCGCGGCTTGAGCACGACCGGCCCGCCCAGTTCGCGGGCGGCATCCCACGCGGCTTGCGGATCCGATACCGAGCGGCCCAGCGGCACCGGCACGCCGGCCGCGTCGAGCAGCATCTTGGTCAGGTCTTTGTCTTGCGCGATGGATTCGGCAATGGCGCTGGTGGCATCGGTTTCGGCCGCCTGGATGCGGCGCTGGCGGCTGCCCCAGCCGAACTGCACCATGCTGCCCTGGGTGAGGCGGCGGAAGGGAATGTTGCGGGCCATGGCGGCGTTGACGATGGACGCGGTGCTGGGGCCCAGGCGCAGGTCTTCGTCGAGCTCGCGCAGGCGCGCCAGCGCGCCGGCCAGGTCGAACGGCGCATCGGCCAGCGCCGCGTCGATCAGTTGCGCGGCCTGTTCGACAGCCAGCCGGCCCACGGCTTCTTCGCTGTATTCCACCACGATCTGGAACACGCCGGGCTCGATGGTGGCGGCAGTGCGGCCAAAGGCCACCGGGCAGCCGGCATGCGCCTGCAGCGCCAGCGCGCTTACCTGCAGCACGTGCGCGATCGACAGCGCTTCCTGCTGGCCGTCGGGCCGCAGCCTGCCGATCTGCGGGAAGCGCGCGCGCAGCCGGGCCTCGAACTCGGGCAGGTGCTCGTCGATGGCGCACTCGGCGTCGTGGCAGGTGACGATGGCTTCGATCGCGGTATTGCGGCTCCAGAGATTGGGGCCGCGCAACGCTCGGATACGGGAGACTTCCATGAGCAGGGGTCCTGGGGCTTTATTGTTGGATCCAGCGGCGCACGCGGTCGATGGTGGGGCCGGAATAGGCTTCGTCGGACTGCAGCAGCACGAAATCGCCGGCCCGGATGGAGTCGAGCGCCATGCCGATGGCGCGGGCATGATCGGGCTCGTCGTGCACCTCGACCGGCCGCGGGCCCTGCGCCAGGCCCTGGCGCAGCAGCGCGCGGGCCTGGCCGGCCGGACGCCGGCTGGACACCGTGGCGTCGTCGTAAAGCACTACGCGGTCGAAGGCGCCGGCCAGCAGGCGGCCCTGCTCGATCAGGTCGGCGTCGCGGCGGTCGGCCCCGGCCGCGTAGACGGCGCAGCGGCGGCTGGCCGGGAAGCGGGCCGCGGCATCGAGCAGGGCCCGCAGCGCCGAGGCGTTGTGCACGTCGTCCACCACCACCGTGGCGCCGCCCCGCTCGAACAGGGTGAACTGCCAGGGGGCGTCGGCCTGGTCGATGTCGAAGGCCTCGATGCCGGCGCGGATGATGGGTTCGGGTATGCCCAGCGCCCAGGCGGTGCCGACAGCCGCCAGCACATTCTCGACCTGGAACTCGACCCGCGCGCCGTGGGTCAGCGGTATGGCCGCGATGTCGGCCAGCAGTGTCTCGTTGCGGCCCTCGGCCAGCACGATCGAGCCGCCGCGCAGGAACACTGCCCGCCGGCCCTGCGCGAGCTGACCGGCGATGGCCGGCAGGGCGGGGTCGATGCCGAAAAACACCACGTCGCCGTCGCACAGCGGCGCCATGCCGGCCACGCGCGGGTCGCGCGCATTGAGCACGGCCGCGCCGCCGGGCAGCACCACGTCGACCTGGGTGCGGAACACGTCGACCAGGCGGTCGGTGTCCTGGATGTCGAAATCGCCCAGGTGGTCGCCCTGGTCGATGTTGGTGACCACGCCGACCTGGCAGCGGTCGTAGGCCAGGCCCTGGCCCAGGATGACGCCGCTGTCGTTCTCGATGACCGCGGCCTCGACGCTGCGGTTCATCAGCAGCCGCCGGCCGCTGGCCCAGTCGGCGCGGTCGCCGGCCTGCACCAGCCGAGCGCCCAGGTACAGGCCTTCGCTGCAGGCCAGCCCGGTGTGCCGGCCGGACAGCGCCAGCAGGCGCGCCACCAGGCGCGCGACCACCGTCTTGCCATTGGTGCCGGCGATGCCCACCACCGGGATGCGGCCGTCGTCGCCGGCCGGAAACAGGTGGTCGACGATGGCGCGGCCCACCGGGCGCGGCGGGCCGTCGGCCGGTTTCAGGTGCATCAGCAGGCCCGGCCCGGCGTTCACTTCGACAATGGCGCCGCGCTGCCCGTCCAGCGGCTGCGAGATGTCTTCGGCCACCAGATCCACGCCGGCCACGTCCAGGCCCACGATCTTCGCGGCCAGCGCCACGGTGGCCGCGGTATCGGGGTGCACGCGGTCGGTGACGTCGAAGGCCACGTTGCCGCTGCGCTGGATCAGCACGCGCCGGCCCGCCGCGGGCACGCTGTCGGCCGACAGCGATTGGCGCGCCAGTTCCAGGCGCGCCGCGGAATCCAGGCGCACAACGTTCAGGGGATGGTTTTCGGTACGGCCGCGGCGCGGATCGCTGTTGATCTGCCGTTCGACCAGGCTCGACACGGTGTTCTCGCCGTCGCCGGTGATCCAGGCCGGCTCGCCGGCGGCCGCCGCGACCAGACGGTCGCCCACCACCAGCAGGCGATGTTCATTGCCCGGCACGAAGCGTTCGACCAGCACGCCGCTGCCTTCTTCGACCGCCACGGCGTAGGCCGACAGCACTTCGGCCTGGCTGGCCAGGTTGGTGAACACGCCCCGGCCGTGGTTGCCGTCGCAGGGCTTTACCACCACCGGCAGGCCGATGTCCTGCGCGGCTTCCCAGGCATCTTCGGGGCTGTCGGCCTGGCGGCCTTCGGGCACCGGCACGCCGCATTCCGACAGCAGCGCCTTGGTCAGGTCTTTGTCGCGCGAGATGCCCTCGGCGATGGCGCTGGTGCGGTCGGTTTCGGCGGTCCAGATGCGGCGCTGGCGCGCGCCATAGCCGAACTGCACCAGGTTGCCCTCGAACAGCCGGATGCAGGGGATGTCGCGGTCGTCGGCGGCATCGACGATGCATGCCGTGCTGGGCCCCAGGCAATGGCTGTCGACCAGGTCATGCAGCCGGCCGACGCTGCGCGGCACGTCGAACGGGCGGTCCTGGATGGCCGCCATGACCAGTTCGCGCGCTTCTTCCAGCGCGGCGCGGGCCACCTGTTCCTGCCAGGCCCGCACCACCACCTTGTAGACCCCGCGCGTGGAGGTTTCGCGCGCCTTGCCGAAACCGCCGGGCAGGCCCGCCAGGGTCTGCAGTTCGAGCGTGACGTGTTCCAGAATGTGGCCGGGCCAGGTGCCTTCGCGCAGGCGCTGCAGGAAGCCGCCGCGCACGCCGGGGCTGCAGCGGTGTTCGATCAGGCCGGGCAGCCAGGCGGACAGCCGTTCGTAGAGCCCCGGAATGGTATTGGACGGGTAGTCTTCCAGGGCGCCGATATCGACCCAGGCTTCAAGCACCGGGCGGTAGGTCCAAATGTTCGGGCCGCGCAAAGCCACGACATCGAGAAATTCAATGTCTTTGTCTTTCATGTTTGAGTGGGGGTAGGCGCGTCGGCGGACAGGAAACCCCGGGGATGGCGGGCGGGGATGTCGGGCAGGAAGCGGGGCCGATGCGTGGGCGGTGGATTCCTAGGATGGAAATTGCTGAAATCGGCTGCTACTATACGCCGCCTTTTCACGCCGATAAACTCGCGTTGTTGTACGGAAGGGACACGTTCGGCCTGGCCGACAACCCGGCCATGGCGGATCGCCATCCATGACTAAAAAGCAGCTTCTTCCCGGCGTTTCCGGGCAGGCTCCGGCCGCCCGGCACGACGCGATGCAGTCCCGCCTCGCGCCCGGCGAAGCCATCCTGGCATGGCTGGAAACCGACCTGGATGCGCACCTGGCCTTTCGGCCGGGGCTGGTCGTCCTGACCGACCGGCGCCTGCTGGCGCGCTCGCCCGACGACGGGCAATGGCGCGACTGGGCCTGCGCGCCCGGGCTGCGCCTGGCCCTGCACGACCATGCCGGCGCCGCGGCGCTCGAACTCTGCGACGGCCCGGTGCGCCTGGCCGCCTGGCGCTTCACTCTGGCCCGCAATGCCGCCGCCCTGCGCCTGCTGGCCGGGTTCGAAGCCCGGCAGGCCGGCCAGCAGGCCGGCGCGCCCGCCTGTTCCACCTGCCACCTGCCGCTGCCGGCGGGGCAGGCCGACTGCCCGGTCTGTGCGCAGGCGCCGGCCCGGCCCCCTTCGACCTGGGCGCTGCTGCGCCTGTGGCGCTTTGCCCGGCCCTATCGCGGCGCGCTGCTGGCCGGCTTCGTCCTGACCCTGTTGGCCACGGCCGCCACGCTGGTGCCGCCGTACCTGACCATGCCCCTGATGGACGACGTGCTGATCCCGTTCCAGAACGGCGCGCCCATCGATTATTCGCTGGTGCGCCTGTACCTGGGCGGCCTGCTGGCCTCGGCGGTGCTGGCATGGGGGCTGGGCTGGGCGCGCACCTACATCCTGGCCTGGGTCAGCGAGCGCATCGGCGCCGACCTGCGCACCAGCACCTACGAACACCTGCAGCAGCTGTCGCTGCAGTACTTCGGCGGCAAGCGCACCGGCGACCTGATTTCGCGCATCGGCAGCGAAACCGACCGCATCTGCATTTTCCTGTCGCTGCACCTGCTCGATTTCGCCACCGACGTCCTGATGATCGCCATGACCGCGGCCATCCTGGTGTCCATCAATCCATGGCTGGCGCTGGTCACGCTGGCGCCGCTGCCGTTCATCGTCTGGATGATCCACGCGGTGCGCGACCGGCTGCGCCACGGCTTCGAAAAGGTCGACCGCATCTGGGCCGACATCACCAATGTGCTGGCCGACACCATTCCGGGCATACGCGTGGTGAAGGCCTTCGCGCAGGAAAAGCGCGAAGTGCAGCGCTTCCGCACGGCCAACAACCGCAACCTGGAAGTCAACGACCGCGTCAACAGCCTGTGGTCGCTGTTTTCGCCCACGGTGACACTGCTGACCGAAATCGGCCTGCTGGTGGTGTGGGTGTTCGGCATCTGGCAGGTGGCCAACAAGCAGATCACGGTGGGCGTGCTGGCGGCCTTCCTGGCGTATATCGGCCGGTTCTATACGCGGCTCGACTCAATGAGCCGCATCGTGTCGGTGACGCAAAAAGCCGCCGCCGGCGCCAAGCGCATTTTCGACATCCTCGACCACGTCTCCAGCGTGCCCGAGCCCGAGGCGCCCGCGCACCTCGAGCGCGTGGCGGGCCGCATCGAACTGCGCAACGTCGCGTTCCGCTACGGCAACCGCTCGGTCATCCAAGGGCTCGACCTGGCCATCGCGCCCGGCGAAATGATCGGCCTGGTGGGCCACAGCGGCTCTGGCAAGAGCACGCTGATCAACCTGATCTGCCGGTTCTACGATGTGTCCGAAGGCGCGATCCTGGTCGACGGCGTGGATATCCGCAACCTGCGCATCGCCGACCACCGCCGCCATATCGGCCTGGTGCTGCAAGAGCCGTTCCTGTTTTTCGGCACCATCGCCGAGAACATCGCCTATGGCCGGCCGCAGGCCACGCGCGCCGAGATCGTGGCCGCGGCCCGCGCGGCCCACGCCCACGAATTCATCCTGCGTCTGCCGCACGGCTACGACTCGCTGGTCGGCGAACGCGGGCAGGCCCTGTCGGGCGGCGAACGCCAGCGCATCTCGATCGCGCGCGCGCTGCTGATCGATCCGCGCATCCTGATCCTGGACGAAGCGACCTCGTCGGTGGACACCACCACCGAAAAGGAAATCCAGAAAGCGCTCGACAACCTGGTGCGCGGACGCACCACCATCGCCATCGCCCACCGCCTGAGTACGCTGCGCCGCGCCGACCGGCTGGTCGTGCTGGACCACGGGCGCGTCGTCGAACAGGGCCGGCACGAGGCGCTGATGGCGCGCCAGGGCGCGTACTATCGCCTGTACCAGGCGCAGGCGCGTTCCGGCGAGGCCGACCTGCGCGACGGCGGCGGCGACGATGGCGACGATGCGCCCCACGACTGAACCCTCCGCGAGCCCGCCATGACGCTTCCCGCTTTCGAGCTGTACCGCAATGCCCTGGGCCGGCTGGTGTATGTGTCCGCGGATGGCCTGGCGCACGAGGGTGTGCAGGCCGTGCGGGCGTTTCCGGTTAGCGCCCCGTCGCAGGGCGTGTCGATCATCAGCGCCGACGGCCACGAACTGGCCTGGTTCGATACCCTGGAAGGTTTGCCGCCGCGCGCGCGCCAGCAGGTCGAAGAAGCGCTGGCCAGCCGCGAATTCATGCCGGAAATCCAGCGCATCCAGGCCGTGTCGGCATTCGCCACGCCGTCGGTGTGGCAGGTGCACACCGACCGCGGCCCTACCGAGTTCACGCTGAAGGGCGAAGAAGACATCCGCCGCCTGGCCGGCCAGATGCTGCTGATTTCAGACAGCCACGGCATCCATTACCTGGTGCGCGACACGGCGGCGCTGGACCGGCACAGCCGCCGCCTGCTCGATCACTTTTTGTAGGGGCGCCGGAACGGCGTGTGGGCTTCGAGTTCGCCCAGGTAGTCGTCCACGGCCTCGGTTTCGCGTTCCAGGAAATCTTCGATCGCCGCCGCGAAACGCTGGTCGGCGATCCAGTGCGCCGACCACGTGGGGGTCGGCAGCAGGCCGCGCGCCATCTTGTGCTCGCCCTGCGCGCCGCCTTCGAAGCACGCCAGTCCGCGCCGGATGCAGTAGTCGATGGACTGCAGGTAGCAGGTCTCGAAGTGCAGGCCCGGCACGAATTCCAGGGCGCCCCAATACCGGCCGTACAGCGTGTCGCCGCCCCGCATGTTCAGCGCGGCCGCGATGGGTTCGCCGTTGCGCACCGCCACGATCAGCACCAGCGCGTCCGGCTGGCCGGCATGCAGGCGCTGGAAGAAATCGGCGCTGAGATAAGGCGGGTTGCCGTGGGCGAAGTAAGTGTGCCGGTAGCAGCGGTAGAAAAACGCCAGTGCTTCGGCATCGATCTGCGCGCCGCTGAGCCAACGGAATTCGACGCCGGCGGCCTGCACCTTCTTGCGGTCCTGGCGGATTTTCTTGCGCTTGTCGTGATTCAGTTCCGCCAGGAAGGCATCCAGGCCGGCGTAGCCGGCATTGCGCCAGTGGAACTGCACGCCTTCGCGCACCAGGTAGCCGGCCTGGCGCAGCGCCGCCAGGTCGTCTTCGCCGGGAAACAGGATATGCAGCGACGATACCTTCAGGCCCTGCGCCAGTTCGATCAGGCCGCGCGCCAGTTCCAGGCGGTCGTCGTGGCTGGCGGCCAGCAGGCGCGGCCCGCCCACCGGGGTGAAGGGCACCGCGGCCAGCAGCTTGGGGTAATAGCGCAGGCCGTGGCGTTCGAAGGCATCGGCCCAGGCATAGTCGAACACATACTCGCCGCGCGAATGTCCTTTCAGGTACAGCGGCACGGCCCCGGCCAGCCGGCCGGCGCGCCGCAGCACCAGGTAGTACGGGGCCCAGCCGGTGTCGGGCGCGGCGCAGCCGGTGTCATGCAGCGCCGCCAGGAACTCATGGCGCACAAACGGCTGCGCGCCCGCCAGCGCGTTCCATTGGCATGCGTCCACCCGGGACAGCGAGGTTTCGATTGCAAGGCGGGCAGGGGGGCTCATGGTGCAATGATAAAGTCTGGGCTGTGCCGCCGCCGCGCCGCCGCCCGATACGCGGCCGGCGCGCGGCGCTTTTCCGTGTCAACAGGCCCCGGGCATGACCGCTACCGCCTTTCCCGATTCCGCACGCCGGCAGGCGCTGGCCGCGCTGGCCGCGCGCGCCTGGCCCGACAAGCTGGCCGCCGTGCGCGCCATCGGCGATGCCGCGCCCATCGACGCCGACGCCCGGCTGGATGCGCCCGCCGGCCTGCCGGGGCGGCCAGACGCCCCGCCACTGGTGCCGCCGGCCCAGGTCAGGCAGCGTTCGGTGCAATCGCCCGAAGGGCGGGCCGCGCTGCTGCACGCGCTGGCGCATATCGAGTTCAACGCGGTCAACCTGGCGCTGGATGCGGTGTGGCGCTATGACGCGATGCCGGCCCAGTACTACCGCGACTGGCTGCAGGTGGCGCGCGAAGAAGCCTATCACTTCGAACTGCTGAATGACCACCTGGGCACCCTGGGCCATGCCTATGGCGATTTCCCGGCCCACAACGGGCTGTGGGAAATGGCCGAGAAAACCCGCGGCGACCTGCTGGCCCGCCTGGCCCTGGTGCCGCGCACGCTCGAGGCGCGCGGGCTGGATGCCTCGCCGCTGATCCGCGACAAGCTGGCCGGCGCGGGCGATGCCGCCGGCGCGGCCATCCTGGACATCATCCTGCGCGACGAGATCGGCCATGTGGCAATCGGCAACCGCTGGTTTCGCCACCTGTGCGCGCAGCGCGGCCTGGATCCGCTGGCGTGCTATGCCGAACTGGCGCGCCGCTACGGCGCCCCGAAGCTGCGCGGCCCGTTCAACCTGGCGGCGCGCCGTCAGGCCGGCTTCGACGACGCCGAGCTGCAGGCCTTGCAGCAACCCTAGGCCGCGCGCGGTTACAGCGCGATACTACGGGGCGGCGCGGCCGGGCGGCGCGGGTTCGCGCCTGCCTATAGAATCGACGCCATGATCTCCCGATACTCTCTTTCCCTGTTGTGCCTGGCCATGCTGGCGGGCGGCGTGCGCGCCGCGCCGGCCTCCGATGCGGCCGCCGGCGCCGCTTCCGCCGACCCCGCCGCATACGCCAGCTGCCTGGCGCAGTTGCGCGGCCAGGCGGCCGGGCAGGGCGTGTCCGCCGGCACGTTCGACACCTATACCCGGGGCCTGGCGCCCGACATGAGCGTGATCGCCTCGCTGGACGCACAGCCCGAATTCAAGACCCCCATCTGGGACTACCTGGCCGCGCTGGTCGATGACGAGCGCATCGCCGACGGCCGGCAGGCCCTGCGGCAGTGGCATGCCGAGCTGGCCCGCGCGCAGGCGCAGTTCGGCGTCGACCCGGCCACGGTCGTGGCGGTATGGGGCGTGGAAAGCAATTTCGGCAAGAAACTGGGCGGGCGGCCGCTGCTGACCTCGCTGTCGACGCTGTCCTGCTTCGGGCGCCGCCAAAGCTATTTCCGCGGCGAGTTTTTCGCCACGCTGAAAATCATCCAGCAAGAGCACGTGCGGCCCGAGCGACTGAACGGCTCGTGGGCCGGCGCCTTCGGCCAGACGCAGTTCATGCCGTCCACTTATTTGCGCCTGGCGGTGGATTTCGACGGCGACGGGCGCCGCGACCTAGTCGACAGCGTGCCCGACGCCCTGGCCTCGACGGCCAATTTCCTGAAACAGGCGGGCTGGAAGCCGGACCTGCCCTGGGGCTTCGAAGTGTCCCTGCCGGCGGGCCTGGACACCAGCAATGCGGGCCGCCGCAACAAGCGCCCCATGTCGGCCTGGGCCGCGCAGGGCGTCAAGCGCGCCGACGGCCGGCCCCTGCCTGCCGGCGATATGCAGGCAGGCCTGCTGCTGCCGGCCGGCCCGCGCGGGCCGGCCTTCCTGGTCACGCGCAATTTCGATGCGGTGTATTCGTACAACGCGGCCGAAAGCTACGCGCTGGCCATCGCGCATTTATCCGACCGGCTGCGCGGCGCCGGCCCGTTCGTGCAGGCCTGGCCCACCGACGATCCGGGCCTGTCGCGGGCCGAACGGCGCGAATTGCAGTCGTTGCTGATCGCGCGCGGATACGATATTGGCGAGCCCGATGGCCTGATCGGGGCGCGCACCCGCGAGGCGCTGCAGGCCGTGCAGCGCGAAGCCGGCTTCACGGCCGATGGCCGGGCGGGGCAGAAGTCCCTGCAATGGCTGCGCCAGAACGCCGCCGACCCGCCCGCCGGCGTCAATGCGCCGCCGGCGCGTTGAACACGTAGGCATCCATCGACAGCACGCCATGACTGATGCCGCCATCCAGCACTTGCACGTCGTACCCTGGCGCTGCGGCGCCGGCGGCAATCAGCAGCGGCAGGTAGTGCTCGGCCGTGGGGTGCGCCCGGCGCGCCTGCGGGGCGGCATCCAGATAGCCTTCCAGGGCCTGGCGGTCGCGCGCGCGCACCGCCGCGCGGGCCCAGTCGGCAAAGGCCCGCACATAAGGCTCATCGGCGCCGTCGCGCTGGCGGAATTCATACAGGTTGTGGGTCAGGCTGCCCGAGCCCACAATCAGCACGCCTTCGCCCGACAGCGGCGCCAGGCTGCGCCCCAGTTCCCAGGCCTGCGCCGGGTCCAGGGTGGCCGGCAGAGACAGTTGCACCACCGGCACGTCGTGCGCGGGAAACATGTGCAGCATGGGCACCCAGGCGCCGTGATCCAGGCCGCGCTCCGCATCCAGCGCCACCGGATGGCCGGCCTGGCCCAGCAGCGCCGCCACGCGCGCCGCCAGGGCGGGGTCGCCGGGGGCGGGGTATTGCAGCGCGTACAGTGGCGCGGGAAAGCCGCCGAAATCATGAATGGTTTGCGGCCGGGCGGCCGCCGTGACGGCCAGGCCGCGGGTCATCCAGTGCGGCGATACGATCAGTACCGCGGCCGGCGCCGGGCGGCGCTGTCCCAGCGCCGCCAGCAGCGGCCCGGCGCGGCCGGGTTCCAGGGCAAAAGTGGGGGCCCCGTGGGATACGAAAAGAGTAGGCTGGGCTTGCATGGCAGAAAATCTCCGTTAGGGCCGGCCCCAGCAGGGCCGGCCGTTCACTAGACTTTAATTGCCTAACGAATCGAGATAAATAGGCCATTTGTGGATATATTGTTCCAGGATGGTGGTTAATATGGACCGATTCGAAGAAATGCGCGTATTCACCGCCGTGGTCGAGGCGGGCAGCTTCGTGAAAGCGGCCGAGGGGCTGCGCATGTCCAAGGCGGGCGTCTCGCGCCACGTGACGGAACTGGAAGCCCGGCTGGGCGTGCGCCTGATGCAGCGGACCACGCGCAGGCAGTCCCTGACCGAAGAAGGGCAGTTGTTCTATGAACGCTGCAAGGTGCTGCTGGCCGAAGTCGAAGACGCCGAAACCGAAGTCAACAGCCGCAGCGGCGAAGTCGGCGGGCTGCTGCGCGTGAACGCGCCGCTGACTTTCGGCGTGCGCCACCTGGCTGGCCTGTGGGCCGCCTTCAAGGCCCAGCATCCCAAGCTGATGCTGGACATCACCCTGGCCGACCGCATGGTCGACCTGGTCGACGAAGGCTACGATGTGGCCGTGCGCATCTCGCAGCTGGCCGATTCCACGCTGGTCAGCCGCCACCTGGCTTCTACGCGCATGGTGCTGTGCGCCAGCCCCGGCTACCTCCGGGCGCGCGGCGAGCCCGCGCACCCCAAAGAGCTGGCCATGCATGCCGCCATCGCCTACAGCTACTGGGCCGGCCGAGACGAATGGCATTTCCACGGCCGAGAGGGCGAGGTCAGCGTGCGCATCCAGCCCGTCATGCGCGCCAACAACGGCGACACCTGCATGGAAGCCGCGCTGGCGCACCTGGGCATCATCCTGCAGCCGACCTTCCTGGTCGGCGACGCCCTGCGGGCCGGCACCCTGGTGGAGCTGCTGCCGCAGTACCGTTGCGCCGAACTGGGCATCTACGCCGTGTATCCCACGCGGCGCCACGTGCCGCCGCGCGTGCGCGCGCTGGTCGATTTCCTGGCCGGCCACTTCGCGCAGCCGCCGTGGCCCGAGTGATCGCAATGGTCCCAGGGATCCCAGGTGTCTGACTCCCGCAGGGTGTCAGGCACCTGGATAAGCTGGCCGATCCTGCGATACGGGTGCTGAGCGGCGGTTCGAATTCAACTATCGCAGTCCCGCGTCGTGCGGGCCAGCGGTGTCGGCGCGTTGGGCGGCGGGGCAGCCTGCGCAGCAGGCCGAGGGCGCCTGGTTGCGCCCGAGCCCGACGCACGTGCGCCGACACCGCTGGCCCGGACGACGTGGGACGGGGCTAGAACGCAAACCCCAAAGCGGAATATCCACAGGTACACGAGGTCAATAGCCAGGAAATCACCGGATCGGCCTTAAGGTAGCGCCATGGGTGTCAGACACCGAAGTGTGCCGCGATTGTCTCAATAGCACGGTGTCTGACACCCTGCGGGAGTCAGACACCTGGCGACCTGGCGATCATTTCCGTTGCGCCGGCTGCGCCGCGCCCTGCAGGTGCCGCAGCATCTGCAGGGCATAGGCGGGCAGGTCTTCGGCGCGCCGCACGCACAGCAGCAGGTTGCGGTTCGCCCATGGCGCATCGAGCGCCACCGCCTTGATGCCGGTGGCGCGCGCGCAGCGCCGCGCCGCGGCGCGCGGCACGATACCGATGCCTATGCCGCCGCCCGCCAGGCGGCAGATGGCGTCGAAGCTGCGCAGCCGCACCCGGTAGTTCAGCGGCGCGCCGGCGCGCCGCGCATGCTGGGCGATGTGGTCCTGCAGGGCGCTGCCTTCGGCCAGGCCGATGAAGTCATGGGCCGCGATCTCGGCCAGCCCCACGCTGGCCGATTGCGCCAGCGCGTGGCCGCGCGCCACCACCAGCACCAGCGGGTCATGGCGGAACGGGTGCGTCTGCAGGCCCTGCAGGTCGGCGGAATCGGCCAGGATGCCGATATCGGCCGCGCCGGCCCGCATGGCGTCGGCGATGTCGGCGCTGAGCCGTTCTTCGACATCCACCGAGATGCGCGGATGGCGGGCCAGGAAGCCGCACAGCGCGTCGGGCAGGTATTCGCTCAGCGCGGCCGTGTTGCACAGCAGCCTGACGTGGCCCCTGATGCCATGACCGTATTGATCCAGTTCGCCATGCATGCGCTCGACCTGCTGAAGCACCGCGCGGGCATGGTGCAGCAGGGTGCGGCCGGCGGCGGTGACGCGCACCCCGTGGCGCTCGCGCACCAGCAGGGGCACGCCCAGGGTGTCTTCCATGCCGCGCACGCGCTCGCTGGCCGAGGCCAGCGTCATGTGCGTGCGTTGCGCGCCGCCGGTAATGGAGCCGGTCTCGTGGATATGCAGAAACAGGCGCAGGTCGGTCAAGTCGAAGCGCATGCATCGAATGCTAGCACGCCAGGGTCAGGAATTACCTGAGCCTGAGTGCGGCACATCCGCATTGGGTCGTGGTCATGAAACAGGCAAGAATAGGGCCGTTATCACTCCAAACATCATTCAGGCCGGGCATGGCTGCCTATGCCTGAGCCAAAATCTGAATACCCATGCACCTGTTCGATTCTCTGCCGGGCCTGGCGCCCGGCCTGCTGGCCGCCGTGGCGGTCGTGTTCCTGCTGGCCGGCCTGGCCAAGGGTGTGGTGGGCATGGGCCTGCCCACCATTTCCATGGCGTTGCTGGCGCTGTTCATGGCGCCGGCGCAGGCGGCCGCCCTGCTGGTGGTGCCTTCGCTGGTCACCAATCTGTGGCAGGCGCGGCCCCTGAGCACGCTGATGCCGCTGCTGCGGCGCATCGGCCCCATGCAGTTGGGGGTTTGCGCCGGCACCCTGGCAGGCGCCGCCGTGTTCGGGGCGCCGGCCGGCGCCTGGGGGGCGGTGGCGCTGGGCGCGGCCTTGCTCGCATACGCGGCCTGGGGGCTGTTCGGCACGCCGCGGGCGCTGCCGCCGCGCAGCGAGGCATGGCTGGGGCCGTGCGTGGGGCTGCTGACCGGCGCCATCACCGCGCTGACGGGCGTGTTCGTCGTGCCGGCCGTGCCGTACCTGCAGTCGCTGGCGCTGGATAAAGACGCGCTGATCCAGGCCATGGGCGTGTCGTTCACGGTGTCCACGGTGGCGCTGGCCGCCGGGCTGTGGCTCAACGGCAGCTATGGCGCGGGCGCGGCGGGGGCTTCGTTCGCGATGCTGGGGCCGGCGCTGCTGGGCATGGCCGCCGGCCAGCGCCTGCGCCGCACGCTTTCGCCGCGCATGTTCCGCCTGTGCTTCATGGCCAGCCTGGCGGCGCTGGGCGCCTACCAGGTCATCGAGGGCCTGGGGTTCTAGCGGTGAAACCCGTATGAGCGCATGATCTGCCCTACCTTGGGGCCCTTCAGGTAGAACAGAAACGAGCGCGCCGCCAGGTTTTCTTTGCCGGTTTCCAGCAAGACCGCTTCCTGGCGGATCGGGTCGTACAGCGAGGTAGGCACGATCCATGCCGAGCCGCGCTCGATACGGCTGTCCTTGTAGATATGCGACAGCGTCACAAAGCCCAGATCGCTGTTGCCGCCCGATAGAAAGCGCCGCGTGTCCGCCGCATTGCGGCGCTCGACCAGCTTGTCGGTGACTTCGCCGCGCAGCCCCAGCCGATCGAGCACCTGCATGGCCGGACGGCCATAGGGCAGCAGGTCGGGGCTGGTGATCGACAGGCGCTGGAACTGATTGTCTTTCAGCACTTCGCCCTGCGCGTCGACATAGCCTTCACGCGGCGACCACAGCGCCAGCACCCGCGTGGCATAGGTGTAGCGCGTGCCGGGCACGGCCTTGCGGGCAGCTTCCAGGCGGGCCGGCAGCACGTCGTTGCCGGCCACGAAGACATCGTAGCGGGCGCCTTGCGAAATCTGGGCATACAGCTGGCTGGTGGGGGCCGCGGAAAGCACGACCACGTTGCCGGTCTTGCGCTGGAAGTCGTCGGCAATCAGGCGGATCGGCGCCGCGACGTTGGCCGCGACAGCCACCTGCACCTGCCCGGCACGGGCCGTTGCGGCGGCCATACAGGCAAGCAATAGCAGGGCTGGAAAGCGGATGCGCGCATTCATCGGCGGTCTCTGGCGCCGCCAGGCAGCGCTCTTTTTCTATATCAGGCGTGTGATTTGATCATATCCACGCGGCCGCGCCCACCCGGCTGAGAAACATAAAATTACATAATAGGATGGCCGCAACGCCGGCCATGGCCGCCATCAGGGCCGCGCGTCGATCGTCACGGCCACGGTGGCGGTTTCACCCGGCCCGACGGCCAGCGCGTCGTCCAGTACGCGCGCCGTTTCCACGCAGACCATGCGCTGCCATTCGTCATCGGCGAAGTCATCCAGCCGCGCCGCCTTGGCCGGGCCGGGATTCCACACTACCGTCGAACGCGAGCCGGTGGCCTGCAGCCGCACCTTGCGGCTCCAGCCCGGGTCGTGCACCGTGACCGGCGCCAGGGTGTCCAGGTAGAGGCGATCGGTTTCGCCGTCGAGCGCCACCGGGCCGGCCTGGCGATGCCGGGTCCAGCCCCGCGCCATGTCCAGGTAGTCGCAGCCCTGCAGGCCATGGATCTCGATGCGCCGGCTGTCGGAAATGGCCAGATAGGTGTGCAGCGCCAGGGCCGTGGTGAAGGGCTGGGCGCCCAGGTTGCGCACCGACAGGGTCAGCGCGATGTCCTGGCCGAAGCGCATGCCCAGGGTCAGCAGGGCATGGTGCCGCCAGCCCGGAGCATGGCCCGGGCCGGCGGTAAAGGTGAATTCCAGCCCGGCGGCGCCGGCCTCGGCGCATTGTCCCGCCAGTTGCCAATCGGCCTGGCGCACCCAGCCATGCGATGCCGCCCCCGGCGGCGCCGCCACGCTGTCGCGCACCGCCTGCGGGTTGCGGTCGTACACCGCGAACCATGGCCAGCACACCGGCACGCCGCCGCGCGCCGGCGCGCCCGGCGCCAGGCGGGCCTGTTCCGAAAGCCATACCAGCGGCCGGCCGCCGGCCGGCGTATAACTGAGCAATTGCGCCCCTTGCCGCGCCACCAGCGCGCTGCCATGCGGCGTGCGCACGCGCCAGCCCGGCAGCTGGCCGATGGTGGTGGATTCGATGTGTGCATCTGTCGTCATGGCCGGTGCCTCGCTGCTTGGCAAGAACTCCCATTATGATGAAAATCCGGGTTTTGGTCCGGGCTGCCTTGCGGGGCTGAGCATCATGCACGATTCAAACAGTATCCAGGTACGACTGATCTCGCCGCAAGATTCGATCGCCGATCTGACGGCGCTGCTGCACAGGGCCTACGCGCGGCTGGCCGCCATGGGGCTGCGCTACGTGGCCACTCACCAGTCCGAAGACGTCACCCGCCAGCGCATCAGCAAGGGCGAATGCTACGTGGCGGTGGCCGATGGCCAGCTGGTGGGCACCATCACTTTCAAGCCCATTGCCAATACCCAGGGCTCGCCCTGGCTGAATCGGCCCGACGTGGCGTCGCTGGCCCAGTTCGGGGTCGATCCGCAATGGCAGTCGCGCGGGCTGGGCGCGCGCCTGATGGCGCTGGCCGAAGCCCGCGCCGCGCAGACGGGCGCATCGGAAATCGCGCTGGACACGGCCGAATCCGCCATGCACCTGATCGGCTGGTATTCCCGGCGCGGCTATCGCTACATCGAACACGTGCAATGGCAGGCCGTGAACTACCGCAGCGTGATCATGAGCCGGCCGGCATGAACCTGTCCGCCGCGTTCGCGCCGATTGCCGTTCGCCGGTTATTCTGTAGGCAATCAAGGTAAATACACATCATGACGCCCGCCATTCCGCCGGTTTCGACCCTGGATCCCTACGACGGCAACGAAATCCTGCCGCTCTACACCACCACCGTGACGTTGACCGGGGGCGCCTCCGGCCATGGCCGGGCCTCGGGCCATGCGCGCTCGGACGACGGCGCGCTGGATATTTCACTGCGGCTGCCGACGGCGCTCGGCGGCGAGGGCGGCGGCACGAACCCCGAACAATTGTTCGCGGCCGGCTATGCCGCGTGTTTCCACGGCGCCCTGGTGCTCATCGCCATCAAGCACGGCGTCACGCTGCCCAAAGACTTCGCCCTTTACTGCACGGTATCGTTCGCGCGCGACCCGACCGACGGGCGGTTCTGCATCACGGCCGACCTGGAAGTTTCCCTGCCGGGGCTCGACTCCGACACGGCCAAAGAGCTCGTCGAAGAAACCGAATTGATGTGCCCGTATTCCAAGATGGTGTACCTGGGCATCACGTCATCGACGCGCCTGCGGTAGCGTCGGTCCGGCGCGCTTACGCCGGCGCCGGCGCCGGCCGGGCCGCGGCCCGTATCCTGGCCAGCAGTTCCTGAACCGCGGCGGACGGCACCAGTTCCTGCCGCCAGTACATCGTCAGCGTGCTGCGCGTGTGCAGCGCCACGGGCAGCGGTGTCAACACCCGGGTGCCGTCCGGCAGGTCGATGGCGCGCTCGGCCACCACCGCGATCATGTCGCTGTCGGCGGCCAGCGCGATCGTCGCCAGCACCGAGTTCGAGTTCACCACATCGCGGGGCACGGCCAGCCCCGCTTCGGCCAGGGCATCTTCCAGCACATAGCGCGCGGGAATATCGCGGGTCCACACAATCCAGCGAAACGACAACAGGTCGGCGAGCGACACATCGGGCTTGCGCGTCAGCGGATGGTCCGCGCGCACGGCGAAACGCAGGCGTTCTTCGTACAGCGGCTCGGAACAGATCTCGGGGTGCTGGTAGTGCGGCGCAGCCCGTCCCACCGCGATGTCCAGCTCACGCTGCAGCAATTGGATGAACAGCCCGTCCATGGGCGCTTCGCGGATTTCGATGGAAGCGCTGGGCATTTCCCGCAGCAGCGACTGGATGGCTTGCGGCACCACACTGGCAATGGCCGCGCCCGAGGCGCCCACCACGGCGCGGCCCGCGCTGCCCTGCCGCAGGGCGGCCATTTCGTCGCGGGCGCGGTCCAGCTCGCCGTTGATGCGCAGCGCAAAGGCCTTCAGGGTCTTGCCGTACGCCGTCAGCCGCAGCCCCCGGGCATGCCGTTCGAACAGGGGCAGGCCAAGGTCGGTCTCGAACTCTTTCAGCCATTTGGACAAGGCAGGCTGCGTGACATGAAGCTGCTCGGCCGAATGGCTGATGTTCTGCGTGTCGGCCAGGCTGAGCAAGACCTG
Organism: Bordetella petrii; assembly: GCF_017356245.1. Lineage (NCBI taxonomy): Bacteria > Pseudomonadati > Pseudomonadota > Betaproteobacteria > Burkholderiales > Alcaligenaceae > Bordetella > Bordetella petrii. The sequence continues at coordinate 581,521 of NZ_JAFMZZ010000001.1, read as the reverse complement.
AAGCTGCCTCAGCCGCAGCCTGTGCGTCCAATCCATGAAAACTCCAGCTATGTTGGGTTGGTTATATATTAGAGCAAAGAGTCATTTGTCCATTTATGTCTCCCAGCGCAGTATCCAGGCTTCGAACAAAGCCGGCCGCACCGGCGCAAAGGGAGACGAATCATGATGCTGAGCCGCCTGACGGCGCTGTTGCTGCTGAGCGCGGCGGCCTGGTCCGCGCACGCCAAAGACGCCGCGGCCGCCGCGGACTATCCGGCCAAGCCGATCCGCCTGATCGTGGGCTATTCGCCGGGCGGGTCCAACGACGTCATTGCCCGCCTGGTCGCCAAGCGCCTGCAGGACAGCATGGGCCAGCCCGTGGTGGTCGAGAACCGGCCCAGCACCGGCGCCATCGTGGGGGCGGTGGTCACGGCGCGCGCCGAGCCCGACGGCTACACGCTGATGATCGGCGCCAGCGGGCCCATCGCCATCAATCCGGCGGTCTATAAAAAGCTGCCGTATTCGCCGCAAGACTTCGTGCCCGTTTCGCTGATCGCGACCTTTCCCCTGGTGCTGACGGTCAAGCACGACAGCGGCATCCGCGGCCTGCAAGACCTGGTCGCCTACACCCGCAAGTATCCCGAGCGTTCCAATTACAGCTCCAGTTCCAGCACGTTCCAGATGGCCACCGAGCAGCTCAAGGAGCAGACCGGCATACAGGCCCAGCATGTGCCCTACAAGGGCAGCAACGATTCCATGCTGGCGGTGGCTTCCGGCGAAGTCACCTTCAGCATGCTGGACCCCGGCCCGGCGGCGGGCGCCCTGAAGGGCGGGCTGATACGCGGCCTGGCGGTCACTTCGGCTGAACGCATGCCGGCCTATCCCGGCCTGCCCACCCTGAAAGAGCAGGGCGTGGACCTGGAAATCGGTTTCTGGATCGGGTTGTTCGCTCCCAAGGGCACGCCTGCGGCGATCGTGCAGCGCCTGGAGCAGGAAGTCGCCAAGGCCGTCGGCCAGCCCGACGCCGCCAAAGAAATGACGCGCCTGGGGCTCACGCCCACGGTCAATACCTCGAGCGAGTTCACGCGCCAGATCGATCGCGAAATCAAGGCCTGGACGCAACTGGCCAGGCAGAAAAACATCGTGGTGGAGTAGGCAATGACGGCAACCAAGGCATCCGGCGCCGGCTATCGGGCGCCCGGGCTGTATATCGGCGACCGGTGGCGCGCGGGCGGGGCCGCGACGCATACCGCGGTGGTGAATCCGGCCACCGGGGCCACCCTGGACCAGCTGCGGCATGCCTCGGCCGCCGATCTGGACGATGCGTTGCAGGCCGCCCAGGCGGGGTTCGAGACCTGGCGCAACACCCCGGCCGCCGCGCGGCAGGATCTGCTGCTGCGCGGCGTGGCGCTGCTGCGCGGCCGCGCGGCCGACATCGCGCGCTGCCTGACGCTGGAGCAGGGCAAGCCGCTGGCGCAGTCGCTGGGCGAAGTGAAAGTGGCGGCCGACATGGTGCAGTGGTATGCCGAGCAGGCGCGCCGCATCCAGGGCCGCCTGGTGCCCGGGGATGCGGCCGGCGTGGACTACGAAGTGCGCAAGGCGCCCGTCGGTCCCTGCCTGCTGCTGTCGCCGTGGAACGTGCCGGTGATCCTGGCCGCGCGCAAGATCGGCGGCGCGCTGGCCGCGGGCTGTTCGTGCATCGTCAAGCCGCCCGAGGAAACGCCCGCGGCGGTGGCCATGATGGTGGCCTGCTTCGTCGAGGCGGGGCTGCCGCCCGGGGTGCTGAACCTGGTCTTCGGCGTGCCCGACGCCGTATCGCGGCACTTGATCGCTTCCGACACCATCAAGAAAGTGTCCTTCACCGGATCGGTCGCCGTGGGCAGGCTGCTGGCCGGCCTGGCCGCGCCGGGCCTGAAACGCCTGACGCTGGAACTGGGCGGGCATTCGCCGGTTGTCGTGTTCGACGACGTGGACGTCGAGGACTGCGTGGCCCGGCTGGTGGCGGCCAAGTTCCGCAACGCCGGCCAGTTGTGCCATGCGCCGACCCGCTTCTTTGTGCAGCGGCGCATCTATGCCGACTTCGTCGACCGGTTCGCGCGCGCGGCCGCCAGCCTGAAGCAGGGCGACGGCCTGCTGCCGCAAACCGAGATCGGCCCCCTGGCCAATGCGCGCCGCCAGCGGGCCATGGCCGAGCTGGTGGCCAGCACGGCCCGGGCGGCCACGCTGGTCACCGGCGGCGGCCATGGCATCGAGCAGGGCTGCTTCTTCCAGCCCACCGTATTCGCCGATGTGCAGCCCGATGCCGAGGCCATGGTCAACGAACCCTTCGGCCCCGTCGCGTTGTTCCGGGCCTTCGACGATCCGGCGTCGGCGCTGGCCCAGGCCAACGCCACCCGCTACGGGCTGGGCGCCTATGTCTTCACCGATTCGGCGCGCCTGCAGCGCCAGATGATCGACGGCCTGAACGTGGGCGCCATTGCTGTAAACAGCACCGTGGTCAGCGTGGCCGAGGCGCCGTTCGGCGGCGTGGGCGACAGCGGCTACGGCTACGAGAGCGGCGAAGAAGGCCTCGAAGGCTATCTGCATACCAAGTTTGTCAATCGAAACTCGCAACCATGAACACCAGCCATACCCGCACGCCTACTGTCCGCGAGGCCGTCTACGAGGTGATGCGCGCCTTCGGCGCCAGCAAGATCTTCGGCAATCCCGGCTCGACGGAGCTGCCGATGTTTCGTGATTTCCCGGCCGACTTCGAATACGTGCTGGGCCTGCAGGAAGCCGCCGTGGTCGGCATGGCCGACGGCTATGCCGTGGCCAGCGGCAAGGTGGCTTTCGTCAACCTGCATTCGGCGGCCGGCGTCGGCAACGGCATGGGCAACATCTACACCGCCTTCAAGAACCGCACGCCCCTGGTGATCATCGCGGGCCAGCAAAGCCGCGCGATACTGCCGTTCGATCCGTACCTGGCGTCCGAGCGCGCCGCCGAACTGCCTCAGCCATACGTCAAGTGGAGCATCGAACCGGCGCGCGCCGCGGACGTGCCGTTCGCCGTGGCCACCGCGTGCCGGCGCGCCCTGCAGGCGCCCTGCGGGCCCGTGCTGGTGTCGGTGCCGGCCGATGACTGGGACCAGCCGGCCGCCGGCTTCGTCCCGCCCCGCATGGCCGGCGCCCGGGTCGGGCCCGATCCGGACGCCATCGCCGGGTTCGGCCTGCAACTGGCCCGGTGCGCCAGGCCGGCCTTCGTGGTGGGCGCCGAAGTCGACCGCGATGGCGCCTGGGCGGACGTGGTCGCCCTGGCCGAGCGGCATCAGGCCGGCGTCTATACCGCGCCCATGACCGCGCGCGGCGCTTTTCCCGAAGATCATCCCCTGTTCATGGGCTTCCTGCCCGCGGCGCGCGAACCGATCGCCAAGCAGCTGGCCGGCCATGATCTTATTCTGGCCATCGGGGCGCCGGTGTTCACATACCACATCGAGGGCGAGGGCCCGCACGTGCCAGAAGGCGCGGCGCTGCTGCAGCTGACCGAGGACATGGCCAGCGCCGCGCGCCTGCCCGTGGGCGAGGCTGTGGTGGGCAGCGTGCAGCTGTCGGTGCGCGCGCTGCTGGCCGCCGCGCGGGACGTCCCCGCGCGCCAGCCGCCGCCGGCGCGGCCGCGGGCGGCGCGGATCGAGCCCGGCAGCCCGCTGAGCGTTCCCTATGTGCTGCAGACGCTGGCCGATCTGCGCGACCCGGCCAGCGTCATCGTCGAAGAAGCGCCCACGGCCAGGGTGGTCATGCATGCGCACCTGCCCATGTTGCGTCCGGCGTCGTTCTACACCATGGCCAGCGGCGGGCTCGGATACGGCATCGCCGCCGCCGTGGGCATCGCGGCGGCGCGGCCCCGGGACCGCGTCGTGGCCGTGATCGGCGACGGCTCGGCCATGTACTCGATCCAGGCCCTGTGGACGGCCGTCCAGCTGCGGCTGGACGTCACCTTTCTTATCCTGAACAACCGCCGCTACGCGGCCATGGTGCGGTTCGCCGGCGTGCTGGGTTTCGACCGGGGCGCGCAGTTGCCGGGCACCGACATCGACGGCATCGATTTCGTGGCGCTGGCCCAGGGCCTGGGATGCGCGGCAAGCCGGGTCGAGGAGCCCGGCGAGCTCGCGCCGGCGTTGCAGCACGCGCTGCATTCCAACGGGCCGCATCTGCTTGAACTGATGGTTGCCTGAGACCGGAAGGAGACATCATGGCCTTTTCATCCCGCCGCCGCGACATGCTGCTGGTTGCGCTGCTCGGCGCCGCGCCGCAGGTCCGCTCACAGCCCGCCAGGTTTCCCGACCGCCCGCTGCGCATCGTGGTGGGCTATGCCGCGGGCGGCGGCATGGATACCATGGCCAGGATCCTGGCCGCGGGGCTGTCCGGGCAGCTGGGCCAGTCGGTCGTGGTCGAGAACCGCCCCGGCGCCGCCGGCATGCTGGCGGCCGACCACATCGCCAAGTCGGCCGCCGACGGCTACAGCCTGCTCATGGGCGAAACCTCGCTGCTGATCGCGCCGCACCTGCAGGCCAGCGCCCTGGTCGACCCGTTGGCGCAGCTGACCCCGGTCGCCGGCCTGTTCGAATCCCTGTACATGGTGATCGCGAACAACGACTTTCCCGCCTCGAACCCGGCCGAGATGATCCAGGTTTTGAAGGCCGCGCCGGGCAAGTATGTGTATGCGACCTCGGGCATCGGAACCCTGCATCACATGGGCTTCGAGCTGCTGAAGGCCGAGGCGGGCCTGACGGTGCTGCACGTTCCGTACCGCGGCGCTTCCCAACTGGTGCCCGACCTGCTCAACAACCGCATCCAGCTGGCCGTGGTCAGCGCGTCGGTGGGGCAGGAGCTCGCGCAGGCAGGCAAGGTCAAGGCGCTGGGCGTGTACAGCAATGTCGACGCCAGGCGCAGCGGCGGCATTGCGCCCATCGCGACCGCCGTGCCCGGTTTCGATGTGGTGCCACTGCAGGTGCTGTACGCGCCGGCCGGCACGCCCGCCGACGTGGTGGCCCGCCTGTCGCAAGCGGTGCGGGCCGTGCTGGCCGACCCGGGCACGGTCGAGCAGGCCGGGCAGCAGGGCGTCGTGCCCGCCTATGCCGCCCCGCAGCCGCTGGCCCGCAAGCTGGCCAGCGAATCGGCCCGCTGGCGCGACCTGATCGAGCAGCAGCACATCAAGGCGCAATAGCAACGCACCAGACCCTGTCCTGACACCGCACACCATGAAAATCACCGATATCCGCGCCAGCGCGCTTTCCGTTCCCGTGACCATCGATGTGCCGGGCGTGGGGCCCCACCGCGAAAAGCTGGGCTGCTGCGTGGTCGAGGTCCATACCGACGCAGGCATCGTCGGCCATGGGCTGACCGGCATCACCCAGGAAAAAGCCATCGAGGCCATCGTCAACCATGTGGCGGCGCCGGCCCTGGCCGGCGCCGATCCGCTGGCGCACGAGGCGCGCTGGGAGCAGATGTACTGGCTGATGTCGTCGCGCGGGCAGACCGGCTATGCGGCGCACGCCATTGCCGCGATCGACGTGGCCCTGTGGGACATCAAAGGCAAGCGCTATGGGCAGCCGGTGTGGCGCCTGCTGGGCGGGGCGCGCAATACGGTGCCCGTGTACGCCACCTTCGGCTTCGATTTCCTGGACATCGACGGCCTGAAAGACGCGGCGCAGGCCTTGCGCGCGCAAGGCCTGTCGCACCTGAAGATGGTGGTGGGGCACCGCGCGCTGCAGCGGCGCGACCAGGGCCGCGACCTGCTGTCGGTAATCCAGGAAGACGAACGGCGCATCCGCGCGGTGCGCGAGGCGATAGGCGAACAGGCGGCGCTGTACATCGACGCCAACTGCAGCCTGGACGCCTACCATGCCCATCGCCTGGCCATGCAGACTCTGGATTGCAGGCTGGGCTTTTTCGAAGAACCCGTGTCGCAGAACGATGTGCAGGCCATGGCCGACCTGCGCGCGCGCACGGGCGTGCCGCTGGCCTGCGGGCAGAACGAAGGCCTGGCCTACCGTTTCCGCGACTGGATGGTGGCCCGAAGCGTGGACTACGTGCAGCCCAACGTGGTGATCAGCGGCGGCTATACGCAATGCGCTCGCATCGCCGCGCTGGCCGCGGCGTTCAACCTGTCGGTAACCAACGGCGGCGCCTTCCCGCTTCACAACATGCACCTGCAAGCCGGCGTGCACAACGGCACCAAGGTAGAGTGGCATCTGCCCGTGGTCGCCTTGATGCACCAGCTGTACGAAGGTTTCGTCGAACCCCGGGACGGCGTCATTACCCTGCCCGACACGCCGGGCCTGGGCTTCGCGCTGCGGCCCGGGGCGCTGCGGGAATTCGCGGCATGAAGGCCGGTATCGTCCGCGCCGGCGCGGCGCCAACCATACGCCGCGGGGCAGCCCATGTTTCTGTGTCTTGACGATTTCGAGGCCGCGGCGCGCAAGCGCCTGCCCCGCTGCCTGTACGCCTTCGCCGCCAATGGGTCCGAGCGCGGCGCCTCGGCCGCCGCCAACGGGCAGAGCTTCCGGAAGTGGTCGTTCCTGCCGCGCGCCTTGCGGGACGTGTCGCGGGTGAACCAGGCGGTGGACTTGTTCGGCACGTCGCACGCCGCGCCTTTCGGCATTGCGCCCATGGGGGGATGCGCCTTGTTCGCGCACCGCGCCGACCTGGCCCTGGCCGCCGCGGCGCAGGGCCGCCGGGTGCCGTTCGTGCTCAGCGCCGCGTCCAGCCTGCCGCTGGAGCACATCATGGCCCATGCCCCCGGGACGTGGTACCAGGGGTACGTGCCGGGCGACGACGCGGCGATTCTGCCTCTGCTCGACCGCCTGCGAGCCGCCGGCGTGCAAGTGCTGGTGTTGACCGTCGACGTGCCGGTGGCCTCCAACCGCGATGGCGAACGGCGCCTGGGCTTCTCGGTGCCGGTCAGACCCAGCCTGTCGCTGGCGCTGGATGGCTTGCGGCATCCGCGCTGGCTGTGCGGGACGCTGGCCCGCACCCTACTGCGCGACGGCATGCCCCGCCTGCCGAATTTCGCCGGCGGCGGGCCGGCGCGCCCCATCATCGCCCCGCCCGCGCCCGCCATGCGCTCCGGCCGCGACCGCTTCACCTGGGAACACGTGGCGCTGATACGCAGGCAATGGCGCGGGGCGCTGGTGCTCAAGGGCATACTGCGCGCCGGCGACGCGCGGCAGGCGGTGGCGGCCGGCGCCGACGGGCTGATCGTGTCCAACCATGGCGGCCGGCAGCTCGATGGCGCCATCGCCGCGCTCGACGCCCTGCCGCCCATTGTCGAGGCGGCCGGCGGCCGGCCGGTGTGCCTGGACGGCGGCATACGCCGCGGCACCGACGTGCTGAAGGCGCTGGCCCTGGGGGCGAAGATGGTGTTGGTCGGCCGCCCGATGCTGTACGCGGCTGCGTGCGGCGGGCAGCGGCAAGTGGAAGCGGCCATCGACATGCTGAGCCGGGAAATCGCCATCGACCTGGCCCTGCTCGGGTGCCCCGACCTGGCCGGCCTGGACCGCAGCTGGCTGGAACGCGCCTGAAGCGGCGTTTCCGTATGCGGCGCACGGCGGACAGCGATTGCCTGCGGGAATCACGATGGCCCGCCGCGCATTGACGAACCGCGCATCCGGCCTGGATCATGGCCAATACGCCGCCCTGGCCGCGCTGCCCGGGCGGCCAGGACGCAATCCCTGCCGGAGACCCGATGGACATAGAACCCCGTTATCTGCACGACTGGAGCGGCACGGAATACGGCGTGCCGGCCGCGCTGGCGCGGCCGGCCAGCGTCGATGAGTTGTCGGCATGGCTGGCCGGCCACCATGCCACCGCCACGCCCATTGCCGTGCAGGGCGGCCGCACCGGCGTGTCGGGCGGCGCGGCCCCCGCCGATGGCGAGCACATCCTGTCGATGGAAAACCTGAACCAGGTCGTCAGCTTCGACCGCAAGGCCGGGGTGATCGTCGTCGAGGCCGGCATGGTGCTGCAGCCGCTGCAGGAACTGGTCGAAGCAGAAGGGTGGTCTTTTCCGCTCGACCTGGGTTCGCGCGGATCGTGCCAGATCGGCGGCAACGCGGCCACCAACGCGGGCGGATCGCGGGTGATCAAGTACGGCAACACCCGCAACATGGTGCTGGGCCTGGAAGCCGTGCTGGCCGACGGCAGCATCATCGGGCTGCCCAACCAGCTGGTCAAGAACAACGCCGGCTATTCGCTGGCCCAGTTGCTGGTGGGCAGCGAAGGCACGCTGGGCGTCATGACCAAACTGGCCCTGCGCCTGGTGCCCAGGCCGGCGGCCAGGCTCTGCGCCCTGCTGGCGATGCCGCACGGCGTGCCCCTGGACAGCCTGCTGCACCGTTGCCGGCAGGAACTGGGCGGCGCATTGTCCGCCTTCGAGGTGATGTGGCCCGAATACGTCCAGGCGGCGCAAGCCGCCTGCGGCGAAGGGCGCGCTTTGCCCGACGGCTTCCAGGGCCGGCGCGCCGTGCTGGCTGAAGTCGAGGGTGATTGCGAAGCCTCGCTGGCCGGCCGCCTCGAACAGGTGCTTGCGCGGGCCTGTGAAGACGGACTGGTGCATGACGTGGTGCTGTCCGCCTCGGGCAAGGACGCCCGGCAGTTGTGGCAGATCCGCGAGTCGGTCGGCGAGATCCAGGCGGGCATCCGACCCTACGCCGGCTTCGACCTGGGCATGCCGGCGCGCGACTATGACCGCTACGTGCAGCAGGCGCGCGACCGCCTGGCGGCGACGGGGCTGCCGGTGCAGGCCTACTTCTTCGGGCATGCCGGAGACGGCAATCTGCACGCGGTCATCGGCCCGTGCCATACCAGCCAGGCCAGGCAGCAGGTCGAGGCCGCGCTCTACGACCTGTTGCCGCGCTACACCACCACGGTCACGGCCGAGCATGGGGTAGGGCGCAAGAAAAAGGCCATGCTGGCCCGCGCGCGCACGGGCGCCGACATCGCCGCCATGGCGGCGATCAAGCGGGCGCTGGATCCCGCGAATATCCTCAACCGCGGGCGGATCTTCGACGTGTAGGCGGGCCCCGCCGGCCACCGGGCCGGGCCGTCAGTCTTCGCGGCCCCATTCTTCGCCGCGGGCCCAGGGCTGGCTGGCGAAGCGCTCGGCCAGGTAGTCGATAAAGGCCTGCACCCGCGCCGGCCGCCGGCGCCCGGGCGGAGTCAGGATGTGCAGCGCGATGGGTTCGACCTGCCAGTCGTCCATGACCGTTTCCAGCCGGCCCGCCTGGATATCCTGCCAGGCCAGGAACTCGGGCTGCAGCGCCAGCCCCAGCCCGGCCAGCAAGGCGTGCGTCAGCGCTTCGGCGTTGTTGGCCCGCAGCGAAGGCTCCACCGACTGAGTGAATTCGCCATGCCGTTCGTGCCGGAACCGCCAGCCCGGGCCGCTGCGCGAATAGGCGTATTGCAGGGCGCGGTGCCCGGCCAGGTCGCGCGGATGACGCGGCCGGCCATGGCGTTCGAAATAGGCCGGCGCGCCGACCAGCAGGATGCGCACGCTGCACAGACGCCGGGCCTGCAGGCTGGAATCGGCCAGGGTAGAGATGCGCAGCCCCAGATCGAAGCGGTGCGCAACCAGGTCGACCAGCTCGTCGCTGAACTCGATGTCCAGGCTGACCTCGGGGCAGGCCTCCATGAACGGCGGCAGGGCGGGCGCCAGATGCGACAGCCCGAACGACATCGGCGCGGCAATGCGCACCGGGCCGCGCAGGCTGGCCGACTGCTCGGCCAGTTCGGCCTCTACCGCTTCGCCTTCTTCCAGGATGCGGGTCGCGCGCTCCAGCGCGGCCAGCCCGCTCTCGGTCAGGGACATGCGGCGCGAGGTGCGGTGGAACAGCATGGTCTTCATGCGCGTTTCCAGGCGGGTGATGGCCTTGGAAACGGTGGCCTGCGACAGGGCAAGCTCGGCGGCGGCGCGGGCAAATGACCCGGTGTCGGCCACCTTGGCGAAGATGGCCCAGGCTTCCAGGTCGGGCAGCTTGTTCATGGCGGTCATGGAATCGATCTTGGCGGATTGATTCTACTGTCAAAGCCGCGCAAGACCCCCGCCTCCATCGCGTCAATACCGGAAAGAATGGAATTCCATTCTTGCCATTCAGTTCGCGCGCCGCGGCCCCTACACTGGCACGCATCGCAACACCACCGCCAAAAAGCCCGCCATGAGCGAACGCCGCCCTTACGACAGCCGCGGCGCCGCCCGCCATTTTCCTTGCGCGGCGCATGCCGCCGCGCCTTCCGTTCTACCATTACTGATGGGAGCATTGCCATGTCGAAATATCTTGAAGTCCTGACTCCGCAGAACAGCCAGATCATCTTCATCGACCAGCAGCCGCAGATGGCCTTTGGCGTGCAGTCGATCGACCGCCAGGTCCTGAAGAACAACGTGGTCGGCCTGGCCAAGGCCGCCAAGGCGTTCAATATCCCCGCCACCATCACCACTGTCGAAACCGAGAGCTTCTCGGGCCACACCTATCCCGAACTGCTGGCCGTCTTCCCCGAGCACAAGATCCTGGAGCGCACTTCGATGAATTCCTGGGACGACCAGAATGTGCGCGACGCGTTGGCCGCCAGCGGCCGCAAGAAGATCGTCGTTTCGGGCCTGTGGACGGAAGTCTGCAACACCACCTTCGCGCTGTGCGCCGCGCTGGAAGGCGGCTATGAAATCTACATGGTTACCGACGCTTCCGGCGGCACGTCGGCCGATGCGCACAAGTATGCGATCGACCGCATGGTCCAGGCCGGCATCGTGCCGGTGACCTGGCAGCAGGTGCTGCTGGAATGGCAGCGCGACTGGGCGCGCCGGGACACCTACGATGCGGTCATGCAGATCGTGAAGGAGCATTCCGGCGCCTATGGCATGGGCGTGGACTACGCTTACACCATGGTGCACAAGGCGCCCGAGCGCGTGCAGCACGGCGAGCGCATCGGCCCCAACCCGGCCAAGTAGCCATTCGTCCAGCCGCCGGCAAGCGAGGTAAAGCCATGAAACTCTATGTCCTGTCTCTCGGCGCCGGCCTGCTGGTCGGTGTTATCTACAGTGTGCTGAACGTGCGCTCGCCCGCGCCGCCGCTGGTGGCGCTGGTGGGGCTGCTGGGCATCCTGCTCGGCGAGCAAGTGATTCCGGTGGGCAAGCAGCTGCTGAACGGCACGGCCTTCAGTACGGCCTGCAACAAGACGCAGGCCACCAGCCACGTGCTGGGCCAGCTGCCGGGGCGGCAGGCGGCCGCCCGGACGAGCGGGCGCGAACCGTCCTAGCGCGCCCTGTGAAAGGAGCATCTATCGTGTCCGATTCCAGTCCCGACGTCATTTTCCACAATGGCCAGATCACGACGCTGGATCGCGCCAGGCCGACGGCCAGCGCGGTGGCGGTCAAATCCGGCAGGTTCGTTGCCGTGGGCAGCGATGAAGAAATCATGCCGCTGACGGGCCGGGGCACCCGGGTCGTCGACCTGAAGCGCCGGCGCGTGCTGCCGGGCCTGTTCGACAACCATACCCATGTGGTGCGCGGCGGCTTGAACTACAACATGGAGCTGCGCTGGGACGGCGTGCGCTCGCTGGCCGATGCACTGGACATGCTGCGGCGCCAGGTTGCCATCACGCCCGCACCTCAATGGGTGCGCGTGGTCGGCGGCTTTACCGAGCACCAGTTTGCCGAGAAGCGCCTGCCCACTCTCGACGAAATCAACGCCATCGCGCCCGATACCCCGGTGTTCCTGCTGCACCTGTATGACCGCGCGCTGCTCAATGCGGCGGCGCTGCGCGCCGTGGGCTACACCAAAGACACGCCCGAGCCGCCGGGCGGCCAGATCGCGCGCGATGCCAACGGCAATCCCACGGGCCTGCTGCTGGCGCAGCCCAACGCCACCATTCTTTACGCCACCCTGGCCAAGGGGCCCAGGCTGCCGCTCGAGTACCAGCTCAATTCCACGCGCCACTTCATGCGCGAACTGAACCGCCTGGGCGTGACCGGCGTCATCGATGCCGGCGGCGGCTTCCAGAACTATCCGGAAGACTACGAGGTCATCCAGAAGCTGGCCGACGCCGGCCAGATCACCGTGCGCCTGGCCTACAACCTGTTCACGCAGAAACCCAAACAGGAAAAAGAAGACTTCCTCAAATGGACGTCCTCGGTCAAGTACAAGCAGGGCGACGATTACTTCCGCCACAACGGCGCCGGGGAAATGCTGGTGTATTCCGCGGCCGATTTCGAGGACTTCCGCGTCGAACGTCCCGACATGCCGCCGCAGATGGAAAACGAGCTCGAAGAAGTCGTGCGCGTGCTGGTCCAGAACCAGTGGCCCTGGCGCCTGCATGCCACGTACGACGAAACGATTTCGCGCGCGCTCGATGTGTTCGAAAAGGTCAACCGGGACACGCCGCTGGCGGGCATCAACTGGTTCTTCGACCACGCCGAGACGATTTCCGACAAGTCCATCGACCGCATCGCGGCGCTGGGCGGCGGCATTGCCGTGCAGCACCGCATGGCTTACCAGGGCGAATACTTCGTCGAACGCTACGGTGCCCGGGCTGCCGAGGCCACGCCGCCCGTCAAGCGCATCCTGGAGCGGGGCGTCAAGACGTCGGCCGGCACCGATGCCACGCGCGTGGCTTCCTACAACCCCTGGGTGTCGCTGTCGTGGCTGGTCACGGGCGCCACGCTGGGCGGCCTGCGGCTCTATCCGCAGCGCAATCTGCTGGACCGCGAGACGGCGCTGCGCATGTGGACCGAGAACGTGGCCTGGTTCTCCAATGAAGAAGGCAAGCGCGGCCGCATCTCGGTGGGCCAGCTGGCCGACTTGATCGTGCCCAGCAAGGATTATTTCAGCGTGCCCGAGGACGAGATCTCGTTCCTGACCTCGCACCTCACCGTGGTAGGCGGACGCGTCGTCTATGGCGAGGGCGATTTCGCGGCGCTGGACGACAACCCGCTGCCGCCCGCCATGCCCGACTGGTCGCCGACGCGGCTGTTCAAGGGCTACGGCGCATGGGGCGAGCCGGACGGCGCCGGCAAGAACTCGCTGTATCCGCGCTACCAGGCCATGGCGTCCTGCGGCTGCGCCAGCGCCTGCGGCCTGCATGGCCACGATCATGCGCGCGCCTGGGCCGCGCGGGCGCCGGTATCGGACCTGCAGGGCTTCTTCGGCGCCCTGGGCTGTTCCTGCTGGGCCGTGTAATCTCATCGGGGGAAGCCCTCAACAAGGAGCAAGCATCGTGACCACGCGCGAACCTGTGCCGGCCGCCGCATCCACGGGCGGCTTCGCGCCGCTGCGCCAGACGGTCTTTGCCGTGCTGTGGGTGGCCACCGTCATCGGCAACACCGGCAGCTTCATCCGCGATGTCGCCAGTTCCTGGCTGATGACCGACCTGTCGCCGTCGCCGGCCGCCGTTGCGCTGGTGCAGGCGGCCGCCACGCTGCCGGTCTTCCTGCTGGCCATTCCCGCCGGCGTGCTGTCCGACATTCTCGACCGCCGCAAGTTTCTCATCGGCATCCAGATCCTGCTGGCTTGCACCAGCGTCACCCTGATGCTGTTGTCGGCCGCCGGCCTGCAATCGGTGGCATCGCTGGTGGCCCTGACCTTCCTGGGCGGCATCGGCGCGGCCTTGATGGGGCCGACCTGGCAGGCCATCGTGCCCGAGCTGGTCGACAAGAAAGACCTCAAGAGCGCCGTCGCGCTCAATTCGCTGGGCATCAATATTGCGCGCGCCGTCGGCCCCGCCCTGGGCGGGGTGGTCCTGGCCGGCCTGGGCGCCGCGGTCACCTATGGCGTGGACGTCATCAGTTATGTCTTCGTGGTGGCGGCGCTGCTGTGGTGGCGCCGCCCGGCCGCCGCGCAAGACGAGCTGTCCGAACGTTTTGCCGGCGCCTTCCGCGCCGGGCTGCGCTATGCGCGCGCCAGCCGCGATCTGCACATCGTGCTGGCGCGCGCGTTCCTGTTCTTCGCGCTGGCCAGTTCGGTGTGGGCGCTGCTGCCGCTGGTAGCGCGCAGCCTGCTGGGCGGCGGCGCCGGCTTCTACGGCATCCTGCTGGGGGCCGTGGGCCTGGGCGCGATCGGCGGCGCCATCTTCATGCCGAAGCTGCGCGACCGCCTCAGCGCCGACGGCCTGCTGCTGGGCGCGGCGCTGGTCACGGCGGCCGTCATGGCCTTTCTGTCGTTCGCTCCGCCGCAGTGGGCCGCGGTAGCCGGCCTGCTGGTGCTGGGCGCGGCCTGGATCACCGCGCTGACCACACTCAACGGCGTGGCGCAGTCCATTCTGCCGAACTGGGTGCGGGGGCGTTCGCTGGCCGTCTACCTGACGGTGTTCAACGGCGCCATGACCGCGGGCAGCCTCGGCTGGGGTGCCGTGGCCGAAGGGGTGGGGGTGCCGGCAACCCTGCTGGCCGGCGCCGCCGGCCTGGTGCTGGTCGGCTTCGCCGCGCACCGGGTCAAGCTGCCGCGCGGCGAGGCCGACCTGGTGCCCTCCAACCACTGGCCCGAACCCTTGACGGCGGCCCCGGTCGAGCACGACCGGGGGCCCGTGATGATACTCATCGAATACCAGGTCGCGCCCGCGGACCGGCCGGATTTCCTGCGGGCGCTGGCGCGGCTGTCGGCCGAACGGCGGCGCGATGGCGCCTACAACTGGGGCGTCACCGAAGACGCGGCCGACGAGAATGTCATGCTGGAATGGTTCCAGGTCGAATCCTGGGCCGAGCACCTGCGCCAGCACCATCGGGTTTCCTGGGCCGACGCCGATGTCCAGGCCGAGGTACTGCGCTTCCATCGCGGCGCGCAGCCCCCGGTGGTCAGGCATCTGCTGGCCATCAATCGGCCTGGCGCGGGGCAGGCATAGCAAACCGGGCAGGGCGGCGCGCCATGCGACAATCGCAGCGCGCCTTCCGCTTTTCATTGCTCATGTCCGACTCCATCCCGCCCGTGTCCTCTGCCGCCGTCCGCGTCGCCATCATCGGCGGCGGCCCCGCCGGGCTGATGGCGGCCGAAACCCTGGCGCGGCACGGCATACAGGCCGACCTCTACGACAGCATGCCGTCGGTGGGGCGCAAGTTCCTGCTGGCCGGCCGCGGCGGACTGAACCTTACCCACAGCGAGCCGGCCGAGCGCTTCAATCAACGCTATGGCGCGCGCAGCGCGGCCGTGGCCGGCTGGCTCAGCCGCTTCGATGCCCGGGCCTTGCGCGACTGGACGCACGGGCTGGGCGTCGACACCTTCGTCGGTTCGTCGGGCCGCGTATTTCCCCGTGAAATGAAAGCCGCGCCGCTATTGCGCGCCTGGCTGTCGCGGCTGCGCGCCGCGGGCGTGCGCTTCCACATGCGGCACCACTGGAACGGCTGGGCCGCGAATGCGGGCATCGGCCCGCAGACCCTGCATTTCCAGACGCCGCAGGGCGCGCTGGCCGTGCGCGCCGACGCCGCCATCCTGGCCCTGGGCGGCGCCAGTTGGGCCCGGCTGGGCTCCGATGGGGCATGGGCCGCGGGCTTGCAGGCGCACGGCGTGGACATGGCGCCGCTGCGGCCCGCCAATTGCGGCTTCGAGGCCGACTGGAGCGCGCATTTGCGCGAGCGCTGCGCCGGCATGCCAGTCAAGTCGGCCGCCATGGCGCTGGACGACGGCGGCGCGCCCGGACCCTGGCGGCGCGGCGAGTTCGTGCTGACCGAATCGGGCATCGAAGGCAGCCTGGTCTATGCCTTGTCGGCAGGCTTGCGCGACGCCATCGACGCGCACGGCGCGGCGCTCGCCTGGGTCGACCTGCTGCCGGACCTGCCCGCCGGGCGCGTCCTGGCGCAGGTGTCGCATCCGCGCGGCGCGCGTTCCATGGCCAGTCATCTGCAAAGCCGCCTCGGCCTCAAGGGCGCCAAGGCCGCGCTGCTGCGTGAATGCGCGCCAGCGCAGGCCTGGCACGACATGGAACGGCTGGCCCGCTGCATCAAGGCGCTGCCGCTGCGCCTGCTGCGCGCGCGCCCCATCGACGAAGCCATCAGCAGCGCGGGCGGCGTGCGCCTGGAAGCCGCCGACGACGCACTGATGCTCAAGGCCGCACCCGGCATTTTCTGCGCGGGCGAAATGCTGGACTGGGAAGCGCCGACCGGCGGCTATCTGCTGACCGCATGCATGGCCAGCGGCGTGGTGGCGGCAGAGGGCGCGCGGGCCTTTCTTGCATCCTGATACACACTTTCCGCAGCAAGCCTCAAGCAGTCACAGCGCCGTCAGCAACACGCCCGATACTCGGCAACGCCTCCCTTGACCCATAAGGAGTTTCCGATGTCCGTGCGCGCGCCGTTGTTCGACACTCGCAAGTATGTTCCGCGGATGATTGCCCTGGCCCTGGCGGTATCTCTGGCTGCCTGCAGCAACAGCGACGATTCCGACGACGACGCGCCGCCCTCGGCGCAGCAGGAGAGCGCGGTCGCGAACCTGGCCCTGCTGGCCACCACCGACCTGCATTTCAACGTGCGCAGCTATGACTACTTCAAGCTGGCCGACGATCCCAGCTACGGATTCGAACGCACCGCCACGCTGATACGCGCCGCGCGCGAGGAATTTCCCAACACGCTGCTGGTGGACAACGGCGATACCATCCAGGGCACGGCGCTAGCCGACTACGAGGCCCAGGTCGCGCCCATTCCGTGCGCCAGCCAGTCGTCCATGTACAGGGCCATGGCGGTGCTGAAATTCGACGCCGGCACGCTGGGCAATCATGAATTCAATTACGGCCTGCCGTTCCTCAACCAGGTGCTGGGCGGCGGCCTGGACGTCGAAGGCGTGGACTCTAGCCTGAAATGCGCGGGCCCGGGCTTTCCGATGACGCTGGCCAATGTCGCCAGCGTCGCCGGCGGCAAGACGCTGCTGCCCCCTTATGTGATTCTGGACCGGGAAATCAGCGCTACCCAGGAAGACGGCGACCCGGTCACCCTGCCCATCAAGATCGGCCTGGTCGGCCTGACCACGCCCGGCATCATGAATTGGGACAAGCGCTACCTGGAAGGCAAGGTGACGGTAAGCGGCGGGCGCGAAGCCGCGGCAAGCTACGTCGCCCAGGCGCGCGCCCAGGGCGCGGACCTGGTCTTCGTGCTGCTGCACGGCGGCATGAGCGACGCCGCCTACTCCCCCGGCATGGAAAACCCCGGCCTGTATGTCGCGCAGGTTGCCGGCATCGACGGGCTGGTCATGGGACACCAGCATGGCGTGTTTCCCGATAGGGGAGATCGTCCCGCCTACACCTACGCCGGCATCGACAACGCCGCGGGCACCGTGCACGGCGTGCCCGCGGTCATGGCCAGCTCATGGGGCAAGGCGCTGGGCGTGATCGACTACACGCTGCACTGGGACGGCAAAGCCTGGCAGGTGGATGCCTCGCAAACCCAGGTCGAGCTGCGCAGCATCCAGACGACCGATGCCGACGGCAATGTCCAGTATGTCGAGGCCGACGCGGCCGTGGCCGCGTCGGTGCAGACCCAGCACGAAGCCGCCGTCGAATACGTCAAGACGCCCATCGGCAGTTCCGATTTCCGCATGAGCACACTGTTCGCCGACGTGGGCGACCCGGGGGCGATTCAGCTGGTGAACCAGGCCCAGCAGGCTTATGTCAGCAATTATGTCGCGGCCAATCTGCCGCAGTACGCCGGCCTGCCGGTGCTGTCGATCAGCGCGCCGTTCAAGGCCGGATTCCAGGGCGGCGGCGACTACACCGACGTGGCCGCCGGCCCCCTGGCCATCTACCACGCCGCAGACCTGTACCTGTATCCCAATACCGTATACGCGGTAAAGGTCACCGGCGCGGAACTCAAGCTGTGGCTCGAGAACGCCGCCTTGCGCTTCAACCAGATCGACCCCGCGGCCACGCAGGACCAATGGCTGATCAAAGACACCAAGACCGGCCAGGTGCCCGCCGGCCAGTCCGCCTTCGCCGGGTACAACTTCGACATGTTCACCACCCCCGACCTGCAGTACGAGATCGACGTCACCCAGCCGCCGGGCAGCCGCATCAAGAACCTGGCCTATCGCGGCGCGGCGGTGGACGGCCGGGATTTCATCGTCGCCACCAACAACTATCGCGCCGAAAGCAGCGCGCGCTACATCCTGGGTGAAGGCAAAGCCTTCGATATCGTCTATGCCTCGCCCGATGCGAACCGCGATGTGGTGATCAATTACATAAAGGAAAATCCGGGCATCACCCGCGCCGCCAACGGCGCCGCGCGCAGCTGGCGGTTCACCCCCGCGCACGTGGCTGGCGCCGTGCTGTTCAAGTCGGGCAAGGATTCCCTCAGCGTGGCGCAGGCGGCCGGGCTGACAGGAATCGCCCTGGTGGCCGCCGACGACGGGTCCGGCGAAGGCCGGGCGATTTACAGCATCGACCTGTCGCAGACGAATTGAGCGGCCCAGGGGCGGCCCCGTCTGGCCGGACCGCCCACTCGCCTGGCACTGTCGCCAGGGGTAGCGCCGGCCCCTCGGGGCATGCTTGCGGCGAATAATGACTGTTTTCTCCGCAAATTATGCGGAGAAAGCTTGTATTCGCGGAGATTGAAGCTCATAATCACCGCATGAATAGCGGTGATTGCATCTACATCTGGCAAGCCCCTGACTGGCCGCATTGGCGCTTTGATCTGGCGGTTCTGGCCAGGCCCCTGGCCGACGTCAGCCGCGCCCAGGGCCTGTTGCTGGGCCGCCTGGCCGACGTCAGCATGGCGCTGCGCGAGCAAGCGAGCCTGGCGGCGCTTACTGACGACGTGGTCAAGACCAGCGAGATCGAAGGCGAGCGACTCAATGTCGAGTCTGTGCGTTCGAGCATCGCGCGCCGCCTGGGCGTGGACATCGGCGCCCTGGCTCCGGCCGATCGTCACGTCGATGGCGTGGTCGAGATGGCGCTCGATGCTACCGCCAACTGCTATGCGCCGGTCACGCGAGAGCGCCTGTTTGGCTGGCATGCCGCATTGTTTCCCGGCGGTTACTCGGGCCTTGCCAGGGTCAACGTCGGTAGTTGGCGCGACGATGCCAGCGGCCCGATGCAGGTGGTGTCCGGCTCTGTCGGCCGTCAGCGCGTGCATTTTCAGGCGCCGCCCGCTGCCCGGCTGGAAGCCGAAGCCAGCCGGTTTCTGGGCTGGCTTAATAGCGCTCCCAGCGAACTGCCGCTGCTCAAGGCCGGCCTCGGCCACCTGTGGTTCGTCACCTTGCATCCGTTTGACGACGGCAATGGCCGCATCGCCCGCGCCATCGGCGATTTGCTGCTGGCACGGGCCGACGGCAACCCGCAGCGCTTCTACAGCCTGTCGGCGCAAATCCAGCGCGAGCGCACCGCCTATTACGACATCCTGGAACGTACCCAGAAGGGGGCAATGGACGTCACCGAGTGGCTGGCCTGGTTTCTGGACATCCTTCATCGCGCTATCGACCAGGCGCAGCACGCGCTCGATACCGTGCTGGCCAAGGCACGGTTCTGGCAGCGCTGGACAGGCATTCCCTTGAACGCCAGGCAGGTAAAACTGCTCAACCGCCTGCTCGACGGCTTCGATGGCAAACTGACCAGCACCAAGTGGGCGGCAATTGCCAAGTGCTCTCCAGACACGGCCCTGCGCGACATCAACGATCTGCTGGCGCAGGGCGTGCTACGGAAATCGGGTGCGAGCGGGCGCAGCACCAGCTACGAACTGAACGACCTGCCCCCATAGCCGCCTGCATTGAGCAAGCGCTCTTTCTGCCAGGCGGGTGGGTGGGCCCGCATCAGTCCGACACAGGCTCAGAAGATCAGCTTCAGCACTCCAGTGACGGTCAGCAGGCCCACGATGAAAATAAAGGCGATGATCCACAGGAAAATCTTCATTCCACTTTCCTTGCTATGGATTGAGATGCTGGCCTGAAGCAAGTGCCGTGCCCAGGGCAGCCTAAAGTCGTTCCAGCCGCGTGGCGGGATTCTGCAGCTCGGCAACCCTCGGGCACCTGCCCTGTTTGTGCCAGCGCTTCGCCAGCTTCAGCTCCTTCGCCATATTCACGGCAATGACCGAGTGCAGGCGGCCGTCGACAACCTGGAATACGCAGAACTTCGTATCGTTGGCCGAGCCCCGCATAATGTGCGTGCCGGCGTCCGAGGGTATTCCCAGCACCTGCAAATTGACATCGTACTGATCCGACCAGAACCAGGGAAGATCCTGCTGCCCAGGCGCTTTTCCCGAAAGCGCATGCCCGACGGCAATGCCCTGATTCTGTGCATTGGCCCAGGATTCAAGGCGTATTCGTGCTCCCGCGGGCGCGCCCGGCCAGGCGCACGGCTGGTTCGCAACGTCGCCTATCGCGTAGATCGAAGGGTCCGACGTCCGGCAGTGGGCATCGACCACGATCCCGTTGTCGACCTGCAGCCCGCAGGCGCTCGCCAATGCCGTGTCGGGCTCGAGGCCGATGCCGAATACGATCACATCGGCCTGCCGCAGCCCTCGATGGGTATGGGCCTGCAGCGGGCCGCCATTTTCCGGGCGTTCGATCGCGGTCACCGCGCCGTCCAGCTGCACTTCAACGCCTTGAGCCCGGTGCAGCCGCAACAGGAAATCCGATACGCCGGCCGGCACCGACCGCGCGCAAAGCCGCGGCCCGCTTTCTATTACACAGACTTGCAGCCCTAGCAGCCGCGCAGTCGCGGCCAATTCCAGGCCTATCCATCCGCCGCCCACGACGAGCAGGCGACGGCCGGCTTGCAGGGCGCTACGCAGCTGCACGGCGTCGTCGAGCGAGCGCAAGGTGTATACGCCATCAAGATTGCCGCCGGGAATACCTGGCCGGCGCGCCTTGCCTCCCGTGGCGAGAACCAGCGTGTCATAGGACAGCGGCGGCTCTTGCGCCAGCATGACCTGGCGGTGGCCGCGATCGATCGCGACCGCCGTGGCGCTCAGCTTCAGCTGGATATCCAGTTCGTGCGCCTGTCGAACGGACAACAGGCAGGGCGGATCGGGCTGTGCGCCCGACATGACGGCCTTGGACAGGGGCGGGCGTTCATAGGGCGGATGCGGCTCTTGCCCCAGCAGCACTATCTCGGCTTCGCGCGAATGTTGCCGCAACGCGCGGGCCACCCACGCGCCCGCCTGCCCGGCGCCGACGATGACGGTTTTCATGGATGGGGCATCCTCAAGCGCAGACAAGCCTGATATAGACCACGCCGTCCTCGACGCGGGCTGGATAAGACCGTAGATCTTCGGTGCAGGGCGCGCTGACCGCCTTGCCGCTGCGTATGTCGAACCTGCCTTCATGCAGCGGGCATTCGATTTCGCAGCCGTCCTGTATCAGCCCTTCCGACAGGTCCGCATCGCCGTGGGTGCACTTGTTGTCAGTCGCGAATATCTCCGCGCCGAGTCTGTACAGGCAGATCGGCAGATCGCCGACTGCCACGCCCAGGGTGTCTTCCTCGGGCACGTCGGCATAGTCGGCGGCCCGGATCCAGTGTTCTGCTGCCATGGTTACCTCGTCATCAGGTCGATGTAATGGTTTTCCATGTGGTGCAGCGCTTCTTCCAGCAGAGCCATGGGCCCCGGCTGGAAGAATTTCGAGCCCGAAGCATTCTGCAGCGATTCGACCATCACCGCGTCTTCGGCAATGATCTGGCGGACGAAGGCTCGATACTTCGCCAGCTCTTCCTGGTAATCGGGAATGGAGAAAGCCGCTGGCGGAAACAGCAAATAGCAAACCACACGTGTTTCATTGGGAGAAATCGGCCAGACATGCCACATGCGCAAGCTGTCCGAACGCATCGACAGGTTCAGGTTCGGATAGATGCCCGCCTTGCAGGCGATGCCCGAGGATTTGTCTTGCGCCCAGGGCAGGGTGGGAAACACCTGCTCGCCGCTCTTGGAGTGCGGCCGAGCCTCGTACTGAGTGTGCCAGCCGCCGTTTTCTTCCAGCTGGAACTTCAGCTTTTCACCTTTGACGAAGCCGCCAAAGGTGCTCTTGTGGATCACGCCCACGTGATAAATATCGATCAGGTTTTCGACCAGGAATTTCCAGTTGCACTTGACGTCGATCTCGACTTTGTCGGCCAATTGGCAGTCGCCCGACTGGAACCACCACAGACTTTGCTCGTAAGGGGCGATGTAATCTTCGAACGAGGGCGGCTGATCGGCGAAGTTGGTGAAAATCCATCCGCGCCAGATCTTCACAGGCAGCGACTTGAGCCTGGCGCCGCTCATGTCGACTTCGGATTCCTTCATGCCGGGCGCCGCGATCAGCTTGCCCCCCACGTCGAACAGCCAGGCGTGGTACGGACAGCTGAAATCCTTCGCGTGCCCGCAGCCGCTTGCCACGGCTACGCCGCGATGCAGGCACATATTCATGCAGACCTGGATCTCGTTCTCGGCGGGGCGTGAAATGAGGATCGGTTCGTTCATGACGCTGAACGTCATGTAGTCGCCGACGTTGGGGATCTCTTCGACACGGCCGACCGAAAGCCAATGCGTCATGAAGATGCGCTCTTTCTCCATGGCGTAGATCTCTTCGGAGCTGTAGACCCCCCCGGGCAAGTGGCGGGCGCGCAGCAGGCTTTCCCGTGTTTTCTCGAAGCGTGGGGCGAGTTCGCGCAACTGGATGGCGGCGGTTTGCATGGCGGTCTCCGTTGGGTTGAATACTATGGAGACGAAGTTTATGATCGACATTGATCGATGTATAGATCGACTATCAAATCGATATAAACCACTTTTTTTGAACGGAGCCGGCGCATGACCCGTCCGCACGAACCGCTATTCGATGAGGCTTCCCCGCAGGCGCCGGGCGATGCGGGCCGCCGCGTCAACGATGTCGATTACGTACGCCGCGACGAGGCGCTGGCCATGCTGGGCATCAAAAAAGAGTCTCTGTATACCTACGTCAGCCGGGGCCTGATCAAGACGCTGCCCGAACCGGGCAGGCGGACCAGCCTGTACCGCAAGTCCGACCTGGAAAAGCTGAGCACCCGCGCCGGCGCCAAGGCGGGCGGCGCGCCCGTCGCGCAGGCGCTGCGCTATGGCGAGCCCGTGGTGCAGACCTGGCTTTGCGACATTGATTCAGCGGGGCCCCACTATCGCGGATATCTGGCCACTACGCTGGCCCGCGAGGGCCGCTCGCTGGAGTATGTGGCGGACCTGCTCTGGGGCGGGCTGCCCCCAGGGCGCGACCGTCCGTGGCCGGCGCCGGATGACGAGCCGGCCGAAACCCTGTCCGGCCTCGGGGCACAGGGCAAGAAAAACGCCGGCTCTCCTATCCGGCTTCTGGCCATGATGGCCTTGCAGCTCAGCGCACTGGAAGCCGACGCCGCCGGGCGAGGCGATGTGCGCACGAGCGGCGTGCGGCTGATCAGCGCCTTCGCCGGCGCCTCCGGCTACTTCGGCCCCCGCCGTGCCTACCAGCGCGGCGAAGGCCAGGAATTCATCGCGCAGCGGCTGCTCCGCGGTTTCGGCCTGTCCCGGCAGCCGGGCCAGGACAAGCTGCTGGCCTCCATGAACGCAGCCCTGGTGCTCAGCGCCGACAACGAGTTGTCGGCGCCCACGTTCTGCGCGCGCATCACGTCCTCGACCGGCGTGGACGTACACGCTTGCGTGGCCGCGGCGCTGATGGCCCAGGCCGGTCCTATGCAGGCCGGCGGCATGATAGACCTGGAGCAATATCTGGCCGATGTGCAGGCTGCCGATGGCCGGGCACGGTCGTACACCGGCGTGCCATGCTTCGGCCATCCGCTGTACGACCGCGACCCGCGCGCCGAAGTCCTGCTCGAGAGGATCCGCGACCTGCCAGGCAACGCGCGCGAGAAGGCCCGCTTGCTGGATTTCGTCGAGGCTGTCCGGCAGAACGCAGGCAGCTATCCCAACTTGTTCGCGGCGCTGGTGATACTGTCCCGGATACTGGGCCTGCCCGCGGGCGCGGCCGTGTATCTGCACAGCCTGGGCCGTACCGCCGGATGGGTGGCGCATGCGGCCGAACAGCGGCTGTCCGGCGTCATGCTGCGTCCGCGGGCGCGCTACATGGGTTCGAGGCCGGCGCAGTCACTCTAGGATCAGGTCGGCGATCAGCTGGCGCAGCCATTTGTGGGCCGCATCCGTGTGGGCGCGCCGATGCCAGAATTGGCGTACGCGCGCCTGCGGCATCTTGAAGGGCAGTGCATGGGTCTGCAGCCCGTCCATGCCCACAACCGCGTTGCCCGGCACGGTTGCGATCAGGTCTGACCGCAACACGATTGCCGCGCAGCGGTGGTAATGCGTGACAGTCAGTTTGATGTCGCGCCGTTGTTTGCGGCCTGACAGCGCTTCTTCTACCAGGGCATCGGTGCTGCCCGCCGTGGCGGTCACGTGCCCCAGCGAAAGATAGCGCGCCAACGTCAGCTTGTCGCCCAATGCGGGGTGGCCTTTGCGGGCGATGCACAAATACCGGTCGTCGAACAAGTGTTGTTGATAGAAGCCGGCATGCAGGAATCCGATGTTGCCAATGGCCAGGTCGGCCTGGCCGCTGCGCAACGCCGGCGCATAGTCGGCATGTGACAGGCGCGAGGCCTCGATGCTCACGTGGGGGGCGGCGGACGATAGCGCCAGCATCAAGCGCGGCAGCACCACCATCTCGCCCACATCGGACATAAGCAAGCGGAACGTCCGCTTGCTCGATTCAGGCCGGAAGTCGCCCACTTGTGAAAAGCAGGTCTCGATGCCCGCCAACGCCGCTTCCAGCGGAGCGAACAGGCTGTTGGCCAGGGCGGTGGGTTCCATGGTCCGGCCCGAGCGGGTGAACAGCGGGTCATTGCACTGCTCGCGCAGCCTGCGCAGTGCGTTGCTCATTGCGGGCTGCGTCAAGCCGATGGCGCTGGCCGCGTGCGAGACACTGCGCAGCCGGTACACCACGACAAACACGCGAAGCAGGTTCAGGTCGAAAGTCTTGATATTCATAACATGAATTCAGAAACGTTTAATTATCAATTTGACCATGAATCCAGTCTCGCGCGACCATGCTCGCCACGCACAAAATTTATTGAAGGTGAGGATTCATGTCGGAAGCAGTCGTCGATGTTCCGGTTCTTATTGTGGGCGGGGGGCCGGTCGGCCTGGCCATGAGCATCGACCTGGCCAGGCGCGGCGTCCATTCCGTGCTGCTCGAGCAGGGGGACGGCAACATCGAGCATCCCCGTACGGGGCTCGTGGCCATCCGCACGATGGAAGCGTTCCGCATGTGGGGAATCTCTGAACAGGTTCGCGCCTGTGGCTTTCCTGATGACTACGATCTGTCGATGGTTTTCTGCACGTCATTGAATGGCCTGCTGCTGGATCGCGAGCCTTACCCCAGCATGCGCGACAGCCCCACGCCGTCCGAGACGCCAGAGAAGAAGCAGCGCTGCCCGCAGCTCTGGCTGCAGCCGATCCTGACCGAGGCTGCGCTGGCCAGCCCGCAGGCCGGCATCCTCTTCGAGCATCGCTTCCTGCGCCTGGAGCAGGATGCAGACTGGGTGCATGCGGAAGCGCAGGATCTGCGCTCCGGCCGCAAGAAGCAGTTCCGGGCCCGGTATCTGCTGGGGTGCGATGGCGCAACCAGCCAGGTGCGCGAGCAGGCCGGCATCCCGATGCAGGGGCGCCTGCTGAGCTATTCGGTCAATATCCTGATCAAGGCCGACGGCCTGGCCGACAAGCATCTCATGGGGCAGGCCGAGCGCTACATGCTGGTCGGCCCCGAGGGAATGTGGGGCAATCTCACCGTCGTCGACGGCGCCGATATCTGGCGCCTTACTGTGCTGGGTTCGCAAGAGAAGATGGACCTGGCGTCATTCGACGCCGTCGCATGGGTGCGCCGCGCGCTGGGCGGGCCGCATGGCCCGGAAATCGCATTCGAAGTGCTGTCGGTAACCCCCTGGCGGCGCAGCGAGATGCTGGCCGACCGCTATTGCCACGGGCGCGTGGTTCTGGTGGGGGACTCGGCCCACACCATGTCGCCGACGGGCGGCATGGGCATGAACACCGGCATACAAGAGGTGCTGGACCTGGGCTGGAAACTGCAGGGCATGCTGGAAGGGTGGGGCGGCCCCGCCCTGCTGCGCAGCTATGAGATCGAGCGCCGGCCCATCGCGCAGCGCAATACCCGTTTTTCAACCCAGAATTTCAAGGCATGGCAGGACACGCCGGATCCCCGCGCGGTGTGCGACGACACACCCGAAGGCCAGCGCACGCGCACGGCGCTGGGCAAGCGGTTGCGTGATTCGACACGCGTCGAGTGGGAGTCCATGGGGCTGCAGATCGGGCACAGATACGATGAGTCGCCGATTTGCATTCCGGACGGCACGCCTGCCGTGCCGGACGATTTCAGAGTCTATGTGCCGAATGCCCGTCCCGGCGCCAGGGCGCCGCATGCCTGGCTGAAGGACGGCAGGTCGATCCTGGATCTGTTCGGAAAATCATTCGTGCTGCTCAATTTCGCAACGGACAACGCCGCGGATGTCCAGGCCATGCAGGCAGCGTCCGAAGCCGTGCGCATGCCGTTCGAAGTGGCGGCGCTGAATGACGAGCCCGAGGCGGCCCGCGCCTATGCCGCGAAGCTGGTCCTGGTGCGCCCTGACGGGCATGTCGCGTGGCGCGGCGATAGACTACGCGACGCACGCCATATCCTCGACACCGTACGCGGCGCGGCCTGACCGCAACCCGCCAAAAACTAGAAACCAGGAGAGAGAACATGATCAACCCCAGCAAACGGCAATTCCTTCGTGCTGCCTTCTGCGGCCTGTGCGCCAGTCTGTGCGTGTCCACGGCGCAGGCTGGCGATGAAGGCTATCCGGACCGTCCTATCAAGTTCGTGGTGCCATACACCGCCGGCGGCAGCAACGACGTGGTGGGCCGGGTGCTTGCGCAGAAGCTGTCGGCCTATTGGGACGTGCCCATCATTGTCGAGAACCGGGCCGGCGCCGGCGGCAACCTGGGGGCGGCGCTGGTGGCCCGTTCCGCGGCGGACGGCTACACCTTCCTGATCACCCCGAACAACCTTCTTACCATGAACCCGTACGTTTACCAGAAGACGGGCGTGGGCTACGACCCGATCAAGGACTTCGCGCCGGTTTCGCTGGTGGCCACCGGCCCCATCCTGCTGGCTGTCAACGCCGAGCTGCCCGTGAATTCGGTAAAGGAACTCATTGCCTATGCAAAGGCCAATCCGGGCAAGCTCAGCTATGCGTCCGCGGGAGTTGGCACGCCGCATCACTTGAGTGCTGAATTGTTCAAGTCCCTGACGGGCGTGGACATGGTGCATGTGCCGTACAAGGGCGCGGTGCCCGCTGTCAGCGACCTGGCGGCGGGGCGGGTGCAGGTTATGTTCGGCATTCCCAACAGCCTGATGCCCTTCGTCAAGACGGGCCAGCTCAAGGCCCTGGCTGTAAGCAGCCTGAAGCCCTCGGCAATGCTGCCGGACCTGCCCACGGTGGATGCATCCGGCGTGCCGGGATTCAATTCGTCTCTGTGGATCGGCCTGACCGCGCCGGCCGGCACCCCGGCGGCGGTGATCGCGAAGGTCAACCAGGGCGTGATGCGGGCCATGCAGGATCCCGAGGTGAAAGCCAGCCTGGAGGCGCAAGGGCTGTCGGCCGACGCCAGCACCCCGCAGGAGTTCGCGGCGCTGATCGAGCATGATGCCGCGCGCTGGTCCAAGCTGGTCAGCGAGCGCAAGCTGTCCGCTGATTGACGGCATGCCGGGCCGGCGCTCGCTACAGCGCCCGCGCCGGCCACCGCCTAATCCACCTTCGCCCCGGATTGCTTCACGATTTCGCCCCAGGTCGCGTATTCGCGTTTCAGCAGATCGGCGAATTCTTCGGGGGTCGAAGGCCGGGGCAGGGCGCCCAGCGATTCCAGCTTCGCGGCAACCTCCGGGTCGCGCAGAATGGCCTGTAATTGGTCGTTGATGGTCTTGACGCACGCATCGGGCGTGCCGGCGGGAAACGCCATGCCAAGCCAGGCAGCCACGTCGAAACCCTTGACGCCCAGCTCGTCCAGCGTGGGCGTGTCCGGGAACAGTTTCAGCCGTTCGGGCACGGTCACGGCCAGCAGCTTCAGGCGGCCCGACTCGATAAAGGGCTTGGTCACC
The DNA here is from genome assembly GCF_017356245.1 of Bordetella petrii. Lineage (NCBI taxonomy): Bacteria > Pseudomonadati > Pseudomonadota > Betaproteobacteria > Burkholderiales > Alcaligenaceae > Bordetella > Bordetella petrii. Next base: position 553,469 of record NZ_JAFMZZ010000001.1, on the reverse strand, counting down.
GTCACGGTCTCGATGCCGACGTCCACATTGCCGGCGGCGATGTCCGTCATGGCGCGCGCGCTGCCCTTGTAGGGCACATGGACCAGTTTGGTGCCTGTTTCCCGCTGCAATAGCTCCATGCCCAGGTGCGACAGCGTGCCGCTGCCCGACGAGGTGTGGTCCAGTTCGCCGGGGTGGGCCTTGGCATACTTCAGGAAACCCGGGAAGTCGTCGAACGGCGCATCGGGGCGGGCCACCATCAGCAGCGGAAAATCGATCAGGGTACCAATGGGCGTGAAGTCTTTCAGCGTGTCGTAGCCGACCGACTTGTACAGGTGCGGATTGGTGACGTAGGCCGCGGTGGCCGAAAGCACCATGGTGTAGCCGTCGGGTTTGGCCTTGGCCAGCTGGGCCAGCGCCAGGCTGGCGCCCTGGCCGGGCTTGTTTTCCACGATGAACGGCTGGCCTAGTTTCTCCGCCAGTTTTTCCGCCACCAGGCGGCCCACGATGTCGGTCGCCTGGCCCGGCGGATATCCGATGATCATGGTCACCGGTTTGTCGGGGTAGGCCGCCCATGCGGGCGACGCGGCGGCAACGGCCAGCGTGGCGGCCGCCATCCACTTGGCAAGCATCTTCATTTCTCTGTCTCCTGTTTCTTGTTGGCCGATCATGGCTCGCATCAAATCACGCCCGCTCCCTTCAGCGATGCGATCTCTTCATGACGCAGTCCCAGCGCCTGCAGCACGTCGTCATTGTGTTGCCCGATGGAAGGGCCGGCATGCCGCACCGCCCCGGGCGAATTCATGAACACCGGCGCCACGCTCTGCATGCGCACGCTGCCCAGTTCGCCGTCCGGCACTTCCACCAGGGCCTTGCGGGCGGCGAAGTGCGGGTCCGCGAAGATGTCGGCGATGTCGTAGATGGGGCTGAACCCGACTTCGTTCTCGTCCAGCCTGGCGCTCAGCTCATCCAGCGTGTGCCTGGCGATCTCGTCCCGGATGATGGCGTCGAGCGCCTGCCGGTTCGCCACGCGTCCGGGATTGGCCAGGAAGCGCTCGTCGGCGATCAGGTCCGCCCGGCCCAGGGCGCGGCAGAAGCGTTCGTAGATACTCTGGGTGGATGCGGCAATCGACGCCCATTTGCCATCGCGCGTCTTGTAGATGTTGCCCGGCGCGGCGTACTGGCTGAAACTGCCGGAACGCTGCCGTACAATGCCCAGCTGGTCGTATTCGATGGGCAGGAACTCCATGATCCGGAACATGGACTCCATCAGCGAGCAGTCGATTTCCTCGCCTTTCGTCGCGCCCCCCGCGTGGCGCTGGTACAGGGCGGCCAGCACGCCGACAGCGCCGAACAGCCCGGCCACCGCATCGGCAATGGGAAAGCCCAGGTGTAGCGGCGGGCCGTCGGCCTCGCCGCAGATATTGGTGAAGCCGGTCATGGCTTCGAACACCCGCGCGAAACCGGGGCGATGGCTGTAAGGGCCGCTCTGGCCGAAGCCGGTAACGCGCAGAATGGTCAAGTCGGGATTGATCCCGTGCAGCCAGTCCTTGGTGATGCCCCAGCCGTCCAGTTTTCCCGGCCGGAAGTTCTCGACCAGCACATCGTAGTCCGGCAGCAGCCGGCCCAGCAGTTCGCGGCCTTCCGGGCGGCGCAGGTCGATGGTGATGCCGCGCTTGTTGCGGTTGGTCACCTTCCACCACAGGGGCACGCCGTTCTTGTACGGCGGCAAGCTGCGCAGCGAATCGCCCACGCCGGGCAATTCCACCTTCAGCACATCGGCGCCCAGGTCGCCCAGCATGGTCGCCGCGAACGGGCCCGCGTACACCGTGGACAGGTCGAGCACACGCAGGCCTTTCAAGGGGCCCCGGAATGTTGAGGGATCGTGCGCGTCAGGCATGGCAATCGCTTCAGTGGAATAATCGTTGCATCGAGTATAGGTAGCCGGGCGGCACGCCGGAACCGGCATATCATGGATATCAGCCATGCATGATTTAGATAGCCCGATGCTGGACCTGAGAAACATCCGCTGCTTCGTCGTCGCCGCCGAGCACGGCAGCCTCAGCAGCGCGGCCAGCGCGCTGGGCATCGCACAGTCGGCCCTCAGCCGGCAAGTGTCGCAGCTGGAGTCCCTGCTGGGCTGCCGGCTGTTCCACCGCACCGGGCGCGGCGTGTCGCTGACGGAAATCGGGCAATCCATCCTGCCGCGCGCGCATGCCATGCTGCAGGCCGCGGGCCAGCTGGTGGACGACGTGCTGGCCCAGCGCAACCATCCGGCGGGCAGCGTCACGATCGGCGTGCTGCCGGGGCTGTCGCGCCCGCTCATGAGCCGTGTGCTGAAACGCCTGCTGGCCGCCTACCCGGATATCCGCCTGAAGGCCGTCGAGGCCTACAGCGGCGAAGTCGAGAACATGCTGGCCGACGGCCGCGCCGATATCGGCATTTTCAACCGCTACCGGCCCATGCAGCGCCAGGCGCGCGAAGCCGTGTTCAGCGCGCCGCTGTACCTGGTGGGCCGGACGGGCGCGCTCGCCCTGGCCAGGCAGCCGGTCCGGCTGGCCGCGATGACGCGGGTGCCCCTGGTACTGCCGGCCCGGCCCAATGGCATGCGCTCGTACCTGGACGAGGTCTGCAACCGCCGGGGCCTGAAGCTGAACGTGGTGCTCGAAGCGACCAGCGGCACGCTGATCAGGGAGGTCGTGCTCAATTGCGAGGTATACAGCCTGTTGCCCTACCATGCGGTGGCCGACGAAATACGCGCGGGCACGCTGGCCATGGCGTCCATCAAGGATCCCGTCCTTCGGCAGACTGCGTTCGTCGACACCACGCGCAAGCATCCGCTGTCGAACGCATCGCGGGCGGTGCTGAAGGTGGTGCTGGAAGAAATGCGCGCGCTGGAGACGGTGGCGGAGAGCGGCGCACATCCACACGCATTTTTTTGAACGAACAAAAAATATTTTTTCTTACCGGCGGCGGGAATTTGCGAACATGCAGCGGTAGTTTCTTCGCGATCATAAAATCCACAAGGAGACACGCATGTTCTACAGACTGCCAGCACACAAGCGCGCCAGCATCGCCATGGCGGCGATCATTGCCGCCATCGGCTTCTCTGTTCCGCTGGGCGCTCACGCCCAGGCTGCCGGCGGGTATCCAGACAAGCCCATACAGCTGATCATTCCGTATCCGCCGGGTGGCGCGACCGACGTCATCGGGCGCATCGTGGGCCAGCACCTGAGCGAAACCATCGGCAACCAGGTGGTCATCGAGAACAGGGGCGGCGCAGGCGGCAACATCGGCGCCGCCGAAGTGGCGCGCGCCAGGCCGGACGGCTATACGCTGCTGATGGGAGCCCTGACGTCGCATTCCGTCATGGCCACGCTCGAGAAAGGCAAGCTGCAGTACGACCTGCGCAAGGATCTCACGCCCGTCGGCATCGTCGGCTCCGTGCCCCTGGTGGCAGTGGTGAACCCCTCCTTGCCCATCCACTCGCTTACCGAGCTTGTCGACTACGCGAAGAAGAATCCGGGCAAGCTGAATTTTGCTTCATCGGGCGCTGGGGCGCCTCAGCGCATGGCCATGGAGCTGTTCAAGCAGATCGCCGATGTCGACATCATGCACGTCGCCTATCGCGGCAGCGGCCCGGCCATGACCGACCTGGTGGGTGGCCAGGTGGAGACCATGACGGAAACTGTTCCGGCCGCGATCGCATTCATCAAGTCCAACCAGTTGCGCCCGCTTGCCGTCCTGACTCCGAAGCGCATCTCGATGCTGCCCGATATCCCCACGGCCCAGGAGCAGGGCTTTACGGGCTTCAACGTGAGTTCGCTGTTCGGCGTGATGGCGCCCGCCGGCACGCCGGCGCCCATTGTCGAGAAACTCAACAACGCCCTCACCACCGCTCTTGCCAAGGACGAGGTCAAGGCCCAGTTGCTGGAGCAGGGCGTCTACGCCGATGCCCTCGGCATCGATGCGTCGAAAAAGCGGTTGAATGCCGAGATAGAGCAATGGGCGAAGGTCATCCACGAAGGCAAGATCACCGTCAATTAACCAGCAACGAAGCATACGATGAGCAAGAAAAGAATCGCGACGCCGGAAGACGAAGCAACCGGGCTGCGCAAGGGCCTGACCAGTTATGGCGACAATGGTTTTTCGTTGTTCCTGAGAAAGGCCTTCATCAAGGGCGCGGGCTACACCGATGCCGCGCTCGATCGTCCCGTGATCGGCATCGCCAATACCGGCAGCGCCTACAATCCCTGCCATGGCAACGCGCCCCAGCTGGTCGAGGCCTTGAAGCGGGGCATCATGCTGGCCGGCGGACTGCCGATGGAGTTTCCCACCATCTCAGTCCATGAAAGCTTCGCCTTTCCCACCAGCATGTATCTGCGCAACCTCATGTCGATGGACACCGAGGAAATGATCCGCGCGCAGCCCATGGACGCGGTGGTGCTGATCGGCGGCTGCGACAAGACCGTGCCGGCGCAGCTGATGGGCGCCGCTTCGGCCGACGTCCCGGCCATTCAGCTCGTCACGGGGGCCATGCTGACCGGTTCGCACCGATCCGAGCGCGTCGGCGCGTGCACGGACTGCCGCCGGTATTGGGGCAAGTACCGAGCCGAAGAGATCGACGATGAAGAGATCTCCGACGTCAACAACCAGCTGGTGGCCAGCGTGGGCACCTGCTCGGTCATGGGCACGGCAAGCACCATGGCCTGCATCGCCGAGGCGCTGGGCATGACGGTTCCCGGTTGCGCCACGCCCCCGGCGGTGACGGCGGACCGGATGCGCATCGCCGAGCTCACCGGGCAGCAGGCTGTCCAGATCGCCAGCCAGCGCCTGACGGTACGGAAAATTCTCACGGCCGACTCGTTCGAAAACGCCATGCGCGTTCTGCTGGCGATCGGGGGGTCCACCAACGGCATCATCCATCTCACAGCCATCGCGGGCCGGCTGGGCCTGGACCTGGATCTGGCCACGCTCGATCGCCTTGGCCGGGAAACCCCCGTGCTGGTGGATCTCAAGCCTTCGGGTCAGCACTACATGGAAGACTTCCACAAGGCCGGCGGCATGGCCACGCTGCTGCGCGAGCTCAAGCCCCTGCTGAAGCTCGATGCGCTTACCGTGACCGGGCGGACGCTCGGCGAGGAAATCGAACGCGCTGGTCCCGGATTCGCGCAAGACGTCGTCAAGACAAGGCAGAACCCCATCTACCCGCAGGGCGGCATCGCCGTCTTGTCCGGCAATCTTGCGCCGGAACGCGCGATCATCAAGCAATCTTCGGCTGATCCCAAGCTGATGGAGCACGAGGGCCGTGCCGTGGTGTTCGAGAACACCGCGGACCTGGTCGCGCGGATCGACGCCGACGACCTGGACGTCACGCCGGAAGATGTGCTCGTGCTCAAGAACATCGGACCCAAGGGCGCGCCGGGCATGCCGGAGGCCGGCTACATCCCTATCCCGAAGAAGCTGGCCTCGCGGGGCGTGAAGGACATCATCCGGATTTCGGATGGACGCATGAGCGGCACGGCCTTTGGCACCATCGTCCTGCACGTCACGCCCGAAGCGGCCATCGGCGGCCCTCTGGCCTATGTCCGGAACGGCGATCGCATTCGCCTGAGCGTAAGCCGGCGCGAAATCTCTTTGCTGGTTTCCGACGAAGAACTCGCCCGCCGCCGCAGCGAACAATCCATCGCGCCGCCCTCGGCCGATCGAGGCTACAAGAAGCTCTTCCTGGAAACCGTTACCCAGGCCGACAAGGGCGTCGATTTCGACTTCCTGCGCGGCGTGCCCGGCGCCTCGGACTGAGGCTGATGCCGTCGATGTCCGCTACGGCGCTAGGTTGGCGTCTGGAAGATGGTTTTCGCGTCATGAAAGATCGACGCGGCCATCTTGGCATGATGCCCCTGCTTGTTCCAGACCAGGCCGTTGCGCCGTACCGGCGGGCAGTCCGGCAGCGGAATCCGGGCAATGTCGAGTGACCTCCACATCGAAGACCAGTCCGGAATGAGCGACACGCCGATTCCTTCGTGCACCAGCGACACAATGGCGAGCAGGCCGTCGATCTCCAGCCGCTGCCTGGGCCGGATGTGATGGTCGCGCAGATAGCGGTCGGCGAGCTGGCCGCCGTATATGTTGCGGTCGTAGCGGATGAAAGGCTGGGTTGAAAGCAGCTCGTGGGCGTCCCCGCCCGCCAGCTGGGCCGGCGCCACGACCACCAGCGGCTCTTCCATGAAGGGCTGCCATACGCAGTTTTTCGGCACGGCGAACTGCGGCTCTACCACGATGGCGGCATCGAGCTCGCCCTTCGCCACCTGGCTGCATAGATTCACCGAGCCGCCCGGCGTCACGAACACCGACGCGTCCGGATGCCTGCGGTACAGTGCCTTGAGAATGGGCGGCAGCACGTTCGTCAGCGCCGACACGAAACAGCCGATACGCAACTCGCCAGGCTGAGCGCCGTCCATCGCCATGGCGCGCAGGTCGCGGATATTGCGGATGACCGCCTTGGTGCCTTCCAGAATGCGCATGCCGCTTTCGGTCGGCTTAACCGAACGCCCCGAGCGTTTCACCAGCTCGACGCCCAGGTCAGCCTCCAGCGCCTTGATGCGCGCCGCGATGGCCGCCGAGGTCAGATCCAGCTTTCGGGCCGCCTCGGCGAATGATCCTGCCTCGACAACGGCGACGAAGCTCTGCATGTACTTGATGTCCATGGTGTCGGGAGTTTTCGCCTTGAAAGCAAAAAAAATTTTGTTCTGAATGTAGCACCAACTACTTCAAGTCCGCGTGCCGTGGCGGGATACTGAGCGTATTTACCGATACCACGCAGCGAGGCTAACCATGACCAGCACGAAAATCCGAGGCGTACTGTCGCCGGTGCTCACGCCGTTCAACGCCGAGGGTGCACCCTCGACCCCTCGATTCCTGAAGCACTGCCGATCGCTGGTCGAACAGGGTGTCGGCCTGGCCGTCTTTGGCACGAACTCGGAAGCAAATTCGCTGTCCGTCAAAGAAAAGCGCCTGCTGCTCGATGCGCTCGTCGAAGACGGGCTGCCCGTCACGCGCATGATGCCGGGTACCGGCTGCTGCGCCGTCACCGATTCCATCGAATTATCGCAACATGCCGCAGAGCTGGGTTGCGCCGGCGTCCTGATGCTGCCGCCGTTCTACTACAAGGGCGTGAGCGACGAAGGCCTTTACCGCAACTACGCCACGGTCATCGACCGCATAGGCGATGCCCGCCTGCGGATCTATCTCTATCACATTCCCCAGGTCTCGCAGGTGCCCATCAGTCTCGACCTCATCGAGCGGCTGCTCAAGGCCTATCCCGAGAGCATCGCAGGCATCAAGGACAGCTCCGGCGACTGGAGCAACACCCTGGCCATGCTGCAACGCTTCCAACCCCACGGCTTCGACGTTTTCGCGGGCAGCGAAGGCTTTCTGCTGGCCACCCTGCGCGAGGGCGGGGCCGGGTGCATCACCGCCACCGGCAATGTCAACGCCGCCGAAATAGCCCGGCTTGCGCAAACCTGGCAGAACGGCGACGCCGATGCCCAGCAAGAACGCCTCAACGTCATTCGCGGCATCTTCGCCAAATACCCGATGATCCCCGCCATGAAGGCGGCCATCGCTTCTGAAACCGGCGATACCGGATGGTCTGCCGTGCGCCCGCCGCTCGTGGAAATGAATCAGGACGACACGAAGCGGTTGATGGGCGAGCTTTCCGCCGCGGGCTATCGACTTCACAACGCCCGAGCCCTGGCGCATGCCGACGCATGAACCCGGCCTGACGGCGCGGGGGCAGGACGCCGCGCAGCCCGCCGCCAAGCCTGCCGGTTTTCCCCCGCTGTTGAAGATCGGCGCCTTCCCGCCAGCCATCGAAGAACAGTTCCTGTCGGTATTCACGCTGGTCGATGGTGAATCGCTACGGCGCGATCCTTCCCAGGCGGAACGGATCGGCGGTATCGTCACGCGCTCGAACTACCGGATTTCCACCGAGCTTATCGACAGCCTGCCCAACCTGCGCATCATTACAACCAGCGGCGTCGGGTACGACGGCATTCCGGTGGATTACGCTGCGCGGAAAGGCATCGTCGTCACCAACACCCCCGACATCCTGAACAAGGCCGTCGCCGAACTGGCCATCGGCCTGTTGCTTGCTCTGCTGCGCCACCTCCCCGCCGCCGATCGTTTCGTCCGTACTGGCGCATGGACGCGCGAACTGTTCCCGCTGGGAACCAACCTGGCCGGCAAGAAAATAGGCATTGTCGGGCTGGGCCGCATTGGCATGGAAATCGTTCAGCGCGTGCTGCCGTTCGAGGTCGACGTCGCCTACTATGGGCGCCGCGCCCAGGCCGTGCCCTGGCAATACTTCGATTCGCTCCCGGCCCTGGCGGAACATGCAGACGTGCTGATCCTGTCATGCCCTGGCGGCGCGGCGACTCGCCATATCGTCGATGCCACGGTACTGAAATCCCTGGGCGCCGACGGCATTGTCGTCAATATTTCACGCGGCACCGTCATCAAGGAAACCGATCTGTGCCAGGCCCTGGCCGACGGCACCATTCGAGGCGCCGCGCTCGACGTGTTCGACACCGAACCGCTGCTCGACAGTCCCCTGCGCAGCCTGCCCAATGTGGTGCTTTCTCCTCACATCGGCAGCGCCACGCAAGAGACGCGGCGGCAGATGGCTGACCTGGCCATACGGAACCTCGCGGCGTTTTTCACGACGGGCAAAGCCGTGACGCCGGTGAAATGAAAAGCCGGTCGGCACCGGCCGGCGTCGGATAGCCGGCCTGAAGTCCTGGCGCGGCCAGCCAAAAAGAAGCAGGGCAGGGCTCGGGCGCACACGCCCCGTTGCGTTGGCGCCGAAGCTGGAGGCGGATAGTCTCAGCCTGCGCGGCTTCGCGCTATGCGCTGCGCTTGCGGCGCAGTTCGACCACCTGCGCCGCGCCGTGGGCGCGAGCGCGCAGCTGGCCACAGCCGCCGTCCACGTCCTGCCCCGCGCTGTTCCTGACTTTGGTCAGCACGCCGCGGCTGTGCAGGTAGTGGACGATCTCGCGGATGCGCGCGGGGTCGGGGCGTTGATAGTCGTCTCCTTCGAGACTATTGAAGGGAATGACGTTGAACACGCAGTATTTGCCCTTGAGCAAGCGTACGACGGCGTCGAGTTCGTCATTGTTGTCGTTGATGCCTTTGAGCAGCGTCCATTGGTACTGGATCGGGTAGCGGGTATCGCGGGCGTATTTTTCGCCGAGTTCAATCAGTTGTTCCGGGGCAATTTTCGGCGCGCGCGGCAGCAGGTGTTCGCGCAGTCCGGCCTTGGTCGTGTGCAGCGATAGCGCCAGTGCGGGCTTGATACGTTGCCGCGGCAGGGCCTCGAAGACGCGCAGGTCGCCCACGGTGGAAAATACCAAGTTCTTGTGGCCGATATTGCCCTCGGTGCCCAGCAAGTCAATGGCTTCGAGCACGTTGTCCAGGTTATGCGCCGGCTCGCCCATGCCCATGAAGACCACTTTCTTTACCGCGCGCAGACGCCGCGCCAGCACGACCTGGGCAAGGATTTCCATGCTCGTGACCTGGCGGATCAAGCCGCTCTTGCCCGTCATGCAGAAGCGGCAGCCGACCGCGCAGCCAACCTGGGTGGAAACGCACAGCCCGTCACGCGGCAGCAGCACGCTTTCCACCATCTGTCCGTCGGCGAGTTCGACGAGCAGGCGCGAGCCGCCATGGCCGGCATGTTCCGAGCGGATGCGGGCAAGGCCGTCCAGCTCCGCCGTCAAAGCGGGCAGGGCGCCGCGCAGCGCCAGCGGCAAAAAGTGCTGGGCGTGCCGCCGCCGCGTACCGGTGTCGAGCGCTTGCCCGTTCAGCCACACGCGTGCCACCCGGCCGCGGTGGGCAGGCAGTGAGCCGAGGGCGGCAAGGCGTTGATCGAAGTCGGAGAAGCGCATCAAGTGGCGGATTCTATCCCGCCCCGCCGGCGGGCTGCCGGAGGGCTCGGGGGTCTCGCAGAAAAAAACCCATAAACTGCCCGGAAGGGCACTTTATGGGTTCAGTCAAAACACTGCAGTTGTTCAGTGCTTGCAATATGGTGGAGCCGGGGGGAATTGAACCCCCGTCCGCAAGCCCTCCGCAACCAGTTCTACATGCGTAGTCGGCCTATTTGGTTTTAACCCTGGACTTAGCCAACCGACAGGCCGGACCAGGGCGATTCACGTAGTTTAAGCCTGAACCGTGTGACCCCAGCGCAGACCGATTCCTTGTAAATGTCGCTGCTGCGGTTCGGGGTTGCCCCCTGGGAAGTTGCCTTCCCCCGCCTGACCCAAGGACAGATCAGTGCAGCGGCTCACCGCTTAAGCGGCGAGAGCGAAACGCTCGTCGTTGGCGTTTGTAGTGTTCCAGTGGATTAACGAGCTTACTGGTGCTCGGCATGCCCTGAGTTGTTTCGCGACCCACGTCGAATCCGGATCGGCCCCAAGTGACTCTATTGTACTCTGAATAAGGCCTGGCACGCTGGCGTGCTCAGGCGTTGGCGCAAGGCTGCCGCGGCAGGGCCCGCACCCGCGGGCGCGCCGTTGCCAGCAGCGTGCCCAGCCCGATCGCCGCCAGCACGATGCCGGCCGCGGCCAGGCCCAGCGATGCCAGGCCGTGGTGGTCGATGACATAGCCGCCCACGATCGCGCCGATGCCGATGCCGGTATTGGCGCCGGAAATATTCAGCGATGCCGCGAACGCCGGCGCCTGGGGCGCCGACTTCATCACGCGCACATGGCACACGATGAACAGCGCGGCCTGGGCGACACCCCAGACGCCCAGCGCCACGGCCAGCAGCACGGGCGTGCGCATCACCGGCCCCAGCACCGCCAGGCCGGCCGCCATCAGCGCCGAGAACAGCAGGGTGGCGCCCAGCGCGCTGCGGTCGGCCAGCCGGCCGCCGGCCCAGTTGCCGATCAGGCCGATGGCGCCAAAGGCCATCATCGACCAGCCGACCCATTGGCCATTGAATCCGGCCAGGCGCTCCAGCATGTCGGCCAGGTAGGTGTAGGCGGTGAACATGCCGGTGAACACCAGCAGCGACAGCAGCACGTGGCCCACCACCCGGGGGTCGCGCAGGATGCGCAGCTGGGCGGCCAGCTTGATGTCCTGGGCATGGCGGGGCGGGCGCGGGAAGAAGGCCCACAGCAGCAGCGCCTTGGCGAAGGCCACTGCCGCCAGCACGCCGAAGGCGGTGCGCCAGCCGAAGGCGTCAGAGATCAGCACGCCAATGGGAATGCCGAACACCGTGGCCGCCACGATGCCGAACGCCACCATCGAGATGGCCCGCCCGGCGCGGGCCGGCCCGGCCAGTTCGACGGCCGTGGCGCTGGCCAGCGACCAGAACACCGGCAGCGCCAGGGCCGGGATGAAGCGCGCCAGCGCCATGATGCCGATGTTGGGCGCCAGCGCCGCCATCGCGTTCGAGGCGCCGAACAGCACTAGCACGCCGATGAACAGCCGTTTGCGGTCGACGTTGGTCATCAGCGCGGTCAGCAGCGGGCCCGTGGCCGCCACGGTGAAGGCGAACAGCGTCACCAGCAGGCCGGCCTGGGATACCGACACGTGCAGGTCGCGCGCCAAGGGAGGCAGCAGGCCGACGATCAGGAATTCGGTCGTCAGAATGGTGAAACCGGCGGTGGAAAGCAGCAGTATGGGCAATAGCATGGGACTCCCGGTGCGCGGCGCGGCGGCGCCGCGCGCAATGAGCGGGCAAGAAAAAAAGGGCTGGAGTGCGGCCCGGCAGGGCCGGGCACTGTGCCGCGGGCCGGGCCGCGCCGCGAGAGAGAGGACGGCGGGCCGGGGCGGCAAGAGCAGTGCATCAGGAGTGCACTGTACGGTACCCGGTCAGCCGGATAAAGAGGGAAAATCCGGCATGACTGTTCGTGTCCGGTGAACAGTGGCCGGGGGCAGGGGCCGGCCGGCCCCGGCGCGGCGGGTCAGCGCGTATCGCGCGGCAGCAGGGGCTCGATGGCGCCCCACAGGTCGTCCGGCGTGGTGGCGCAGGCGTCGGCCGCCCAGGTGGTGATGTTCTCGTCCTGGCCCAGGTAGCCGTAGGCCGCCGCCACCGCCGGCATGCCGGCGGCATGGGCGGCCTGGATGTCGCGCAGGTCGTCGCCCACGTACACGCAGCGGTCGGCGGCGTAGCCGGCCTCGCGCGCGGCGTGCAGCAGCGGCGCCGGGTGCGGCTTGGCGTGCTCGGTGGTGTCGCCGCATACCAGGACCGCGCTGTGGCGGGTCAGCCCCAGGAATTCGACGATGGGCAGGGTCAGGTGGGTGACCTTGTTGGTGACGATGCCCCAGGCCAGCCCGCGGGCGCGTATGCCGTCGAGCAAGGCGGCAATGCCGGGAAACAGGCGGCTGTGCACGGTGGAGCCGGCCGCGTAGTCTTCCAGGAACTGCAGCCGGGCGGCTTCGTAGCCGGGATGGTCGGGCAGCAGGCCCAGCGCAATGCGCAGCAGCCCCCGCGCGCCTTGCGAGGCCACCGGGCGCAGCGTTTCGTAGGGCAGGGGTTCCAGCCCGCGCCGGGTGCGCTGGCGGTTCGCCGCGGCGGCCAGGTCGGGGGCGGTGTCGGCCAGGGTGCCGTCGAAGTCGAACAGGATCAGTGCGCTCATTTGCGGGTGGACATCAGGTAGTTCACGGAAGTGTCGCCCGACAGGCTGTACACCTGGGTGACGGGGTTGTATTCCATGCCGCGCATACCGGCGGGCTGCAGGCCGGCCTGGCGCGCCGAGGCGGCCAGTTCGCTGGGCTTGATGAACTGGTCGTGGCTGTGCGTGCCGCGCGGCAGCAGGCGCAGCACGTACTCGGCGCCGATGATGGCGTACAGGAACGACTTGGCGTTGCGGTTCAGGGTGGAAAAGAAGACCCACCCGCCCGGCTTGGCCAGGGCCGCGCAGGCGCGCACGACCGAGCCCGGATCGGGCACGTGCTCGAGCATTTCCATGCAGGTCACGATGTCGTAGCGCTCGGGCTGCTCGGCGGCCAGGTCTTCGACGGGCACGGCGCGGTATTCCACTTGCACGCCCGATTCCAGGCCATGCAGGCGGGCGATTTTCAGGGACCGTTCGGCCAGGTCGATGCCGGTGACCCGGGCGCCGGCCACGGCCATGCTCTCGGACAGGATGCCGCCGCCGCAGCCGACGTCCAGCACGGTCTTGCCCGCCAGGCTGCCGGCGCATTCCTGGATCCAGTCCAGGCGCAGCGGATTGATGGCGTGCAGGGGCTTGAACTCGCTTTCGGGGTCCCACCAGCGGGCGGCCAGGGCCGCGAACTTGTCCAGCTCGGCCTGGTCGGCGTTCACGCCGGGGCGGGCGGATGCAGGGGTTTGGGTTGTCATGGGCAACAGGGCGCGGCCGCGCCGGGATGAAAAAAAGGGCCTCGCAGTGCGAGGCCCTTCATTGTAGCGGCTAGCGCGTCGATTAACGGCGGCTACCCACGACTTCGATTTCAACGCGGCGGTTCTGGGCACGGCCTTCACGCGTCTTGTTGGAAGCGACGGGCTGCAGTTCGCCCTTGCCTTCCGTGTAGATGCGGTTGGGGTCGACACCCTTGCTGACCAGGTAGGCCTTGACCGAAGCGGCACGGCGCTCGGACAGACCCTGGTTGTATTTTTCGGTACCGATCGAGTCGGTGTGGCCGACGGCGATGATGGTTTCGAGATCGATGCCCTGGGCTTGCTGGGCAACTTGATCCAGCAGCTGGCGGCCTTCCGGCTTCAGCGTCGACTTGTCGAAGTCGAAGAACGTGTCGGCGTTGAAGACAACCTTGGTGGCCATCGGCGTCGGCTTGGCGGGCGCTTGAGCAACCGGCACGCCGTCGCAGCCGGGGATACCGGTCGCCGGGGTCCAGAAGGCATCGCGCCAGCACAGTTCATTCGTGCCGTTCATCCACACGTCGCCGAACGGGTTGCGCCAGTTGTCCACGGTTTGCGCGGAAGCTGCACCAGAGGCCGTAACGGCGGCGAAGGCGAGCGCCAGAGCGAATTTGGAGGGTTTGTTCATGTTTCTCCTCGTTGAGCTTGAAGCTGGATAAGTGACTCGCAGCGAACCCCCGCCGCATATCAGGAAAACGGGGCCAGTATAGCAACGCCCAGAAAAGGTTCAAAGGATCGCTACTGGGTCTCCTGCGTGCTGGAAACAATCTTAAGGCATTTGATGACCTTTGGCTTCCCTCGAAAGCCGCATTGGTGCTGGATATGATCTTTTCTTCTCTGTGTGCCGCAGGGATGTTGGTTTTTGACAACAGGGCGGCAATCGCACCATCCGGCCGGCCCCGGTCGCGCGCCGCGTGGGGCCCCGGGAAGCCATCCGACAATCGGATGATAGAATTTCCTGTTTACCCGGCCCGGGTTTCCTCTTACTCGATTCAGTCGCTATATATATGGATTCCTTTGCCAAGGAGACGCTTCCGGTATCGCTGGAAGAAGAGATGCGCCGCAGCTACCTGGATTACGCCATGAGCGTGATCGTGGGGCGGGCGCTGCCAGATGTGCGCGACGGCCTCAAGCCGGTGCACCGGCGCGTGCTCTATGCCATGCACGAGCTCAACAACGACTGGAACCGCGCCTACAAGAAGTCGGCCCGTATCGTTGGCGACGTCATCGGTAAGTACCACCCCCACGGCGACCAATCGGTGTACGACACCATTGTGCGCATGGCGCAAGATTTCTCCATGCGCTATATGCTGGTCGACGGCCAGGGCAACTTCGGCTCGATCGACGGCGACAGCGCCGCGGCCATGCGCTACACCGAAGTGCGCCTGGCCAAGATCGCCCACGAGCTGCTGGCCGACATCGACCAGGAAACCGTCGATTTCGGCCCCAACTACGACGGCAGCGAACAAGAACCGCTGCTGCTGCCTTCGCGCCTGCCCAACCTGCTGGTCAACGGCAGCTCGGGCATCGCCGTGGGCATGGCCACCAATATCCCGCCGCACAACCTGCAGGAAGTGGTCGACGGCTGCCTGTACTGCCTGCGCAATCCCGAGTGCACGGTCGACGAACTCATCGAGATCATCCCGGCGCCCGATTTCCCCACCGGGGGCATCATCTACGGCATGTCGGGCGTGCGCGAAGGCTATCGCACGGGCCGCGGCCGCGTGGTCATGCGCGCCAAGACCCACTTCGAAGACATGGAAAAGGGCAACCGGCAGGCCATCGTGGTCGACGCCATTCCCTACCAGGTCAACAAGAAGACGCTGCAAGAGCGCATCGCCGAGCTGGTCAACGAGAAGAAGATCGAAGGCATCTCCGATATCCGCGACGAGTCCGACAAAGACGGCATGCGCCTGGTCATCGAGCTCAAGCGCGGCGAAGTGCCCGAGGTCATCCTCAACAATCTGTACAAGAACACCCAGCTGCAGGACACCTTCGGGATGAACCTGGTGGCGCTGGTCGACGGCCAGCCGCGCCTGCTGAACCTGAAGCAGCTGATCCATTACTTCCTGCAGCACCGCCGCGAAGTGGTCACGCGCCGCACCGTGTTCCAGCTGCGCAAGGCGCGCGAGCGCGGCCACGTGCTGGAAGGCCTGGCGGTGGCGCTGGCCAACATCGACGATTTCATCGCCATCATCAAGGCCGCGCCCACGCCGCCGGTGGCGCGCCAGGAACTGATGGCGCGTTCGTGGGATTCTTCCCTGGTGCGCGAAATGCTGTCGCGTTCCGACCTCGACGCCGTGGGCGGGCGCGCGGCGTTCCGCCCCGACGACCTGCACGAAAGCTTCGGCCTGCAGGGCGACGGCCTGTACCGCCTGAGCGAAACCCAGGCGCAGGAAATCCTGAACATGCGCCTGCAGCGCCTGACCGGGCTCGAGCAGGACAAGATCGTCGGCGAATACAAAGACGTGATGGCCACCATTGCCGACCTGCTCGACATCCTGGCCAAGCCGGAACGCATCACCACCATCATCGGCGAAGAGCTGCAGGCCATCAAGGCCGAGTTCTCCACCAGCGCCAAGGATACGCGACGCTCCGACATCGAGTTCAACGCCACCGAGCTCGACACCGAAGACCTGATCACGCCCACCGACATGGTGGTCACCCTGTCGCACGCCGGCTATATCAAGAGCCAGCCGCTGTCCGAATACCGGTCGCAGAAGCGCGGCGGGCGCGGCAAGCAGGCCACGGCCATGAAGGAAAACGACTGGATCGACCAGCTCTTCATCGCCAATACGCACAACTACCTGCTGTGCTTCTCCGACCGCGGCCGGGTGTACTGGCTGAAAGTCTGGGAAGTCCCGCAGGGCACGCGCGGATCGCGCGGCCGGCCCATCGTCAACATGTTCCCGCTGGCCGACGGCGAGAAAATCACGGTGGTGCTGCCGGTCAAGGAATTCAGCGAAGACAACTACGTCTTCATGGCCACCTCGCGCGGCACCGTCAAGAAGACCCCGCTGTCCGATTTCTCCAATCCGCGCAAGGCCGGCATCATCGCCGTGGGCCTCGATGAGGGCGACTACCTTATCGGCGCCGATCTCACCGACGGCAAGCATGACGTCATGCTGTTCTCCGACGCCGGCAAGGCCGTGCGCTTCGACGAGAACGACGTGCGCCCCATGGGCCGCAACGCCCGCGGCGTGCGCGGCATGACGCTCGAAGACAACCAGGCCGTCATCGCGCTGCTGGTGGCCGGCGACGAATCGCAAAGCGTGCTCACCGCCACCGAAAACGGCTACGGCAAGCGCACCTCCATCGCCGAATACACCCGTCACGGCCGCGGCACCAAGGGCATGATCGCCATCCAGACCTCGTCGCGCAACGGCAAGGTGGTGGGCGCCGTGCTGGTGATGCCGTCGGATGAAATCATGCTCATCACCACCGGCGGCGTGCTGGTGCGCACCCGCGTCAGCGAAATCCGCGAAATGGGCCGCGCCACGCAGGGCGTCACGCTGATCAGCGTCGACGACGGCAGCAGCCTGTCGGGCGTGCGCCGCGTGGTCGAAAGCGACGCCGACGCCGACGACGAAGAATCCGAAGCCATGGACGCCGAAGGCGGCGAGTCCGGCGCTTCGCCCGAACCGACCGAACCCACGGAGCAATAATGGCCCGTCCCTGGAACTTCTCGGCGGGCCCGTCGGCCTTGCCCGAAGCGGTGCTGCGGCAGGCCGCCGCCGAAATGCTGGACTGGAACGGCAGCGGCATGTCCGTGATGGAAATGAGCCATCGCGGCAAGCACTTCGTGCAGATCTGCGACCAGGCCGAAGCCGACCTGCGCGACCTGCTGGGCGTGCCGGCCGACTACGCGGTGATGTTCATGCAGGGCGGCGGGCTGGGCGAAAACGCCATCGTGCCCATGAACCTGATCGGCCGGCGCGGCCATCCGGCGGCCGATTTCGTGCTGACCGGCCACTGGTCCACCCGTTCGCACAAAGAGGCCGGCCGCTACGGCGACGCGCACGTGGCCGCCAGTGCCGGCGCGGCAACCGGCATCGACGGCCGCGAGCAGGCTCCCTGGACCTGGGTGCCCCCGGTGGATTCCTGGAATGTCCGTCCCGAGGCGGCCTATCTGCACCTGTGCAGCAACGAAACCATTCACGGCGTCGAATTTACCGACTGGCCCGACCTGGCCGCGCTGGGCGCGCCCGACGTGCCGCTGGTGGTGGACGCCTCGTCGCATTTCCTGTCGCGCCCCATGGATGTCACGCGGGCCGGCCTGCTGTTCGCCGGCGCCCAGAAAAATGCCGGCCCGGCCGGCGTCACCATGGTGGTGGCGCGGCGCGACCTCATCGGCAAAGCCCTGCCGATCTGCCCGTCGGCCTTCGACTACGCCAATGTGGCGGCAGAGCATTCGCGCTACAACACGCCGCCCGCGTTCGCCATTTATATCGCCGGCCTGGTCTTCAAGTGGGTGAAGGCGCAGGGCGGGGTGGCCGGCATGGAAGCCGCCAACCGCGCCAAGGCCGACCTGTTGTACGGCTACCTGGACGGCACCGATTTCTATCGCAACCCGGTGCACGCGCCGGTGCGCTCGCGCATGAACGTGCCGTTCGTGCTGCGCGACGAATCGCTCAACGACGCCTTCCTGCAGGGCGCCGAGGCCGCCGGGCTGATGCAACTCAAGGGCCACAAAAGCGTGGGCGGCATGCGCGCTTCCATATACAACGCCATGCCGCTCGATGGCGTGCGCGCGCTGGTCGATTACCTGCAAGACTTCGAGCGCCGCCATGGCTGATTCCCTGCAAGACAAGCTCAAGCCGCTGCGCGAGCGCATCGATGCCCTGGACGCACAGATTCTCGATCTGCTGTCGCAGCGCGCCCGCGCCGCGCTCGACGTGGGCGAAGTCAAGCACGCCGCCGCGGCCGACGGCCCGGTGCTGCGCCCCGAACGCGAGGCCGAGGTCATCCGCCGCCTGCAGCAGCTGAACCCGGGGCCGTTCCCGCGCGATGCGGTGGCTTCGGTCTGGACGGAAATCATCTCGGCCTGCCGCGGCCTCGAGCGCGGCATGACCGTGGCTTACCTGGGGCCGCAAGGCTCGTTTTCCGAGCAGGCGGCCTTCGAGCATTTCGGCCGTTCGGTGCAGCCGCTGCCCTGTCCGTCTTTCGACGAGGTGTTTCGCGCCGTCGAGGCCGGGCAGGCCGACGTGGGCATGGTGCCGGTGGAAAACTCCACTGAAGGCGCGGTCAACCGCAACCTCGACCTGCTGCTCAATACCCCGCTGAAAATCCTGGGCGAGCGCTCGCTCGACATCCGCCACTGCCTGATGACGCAATCGGGCTCGATGGACGGCGTGACCACCGTCGCCGCCCATCCGCAGGCGCTGGCCCAGTGCCAGGCCTGGCTGAACCGCCATTATCCCGGCCTGGACCGGGTCGCCGAGGCCAGCAATTCCGAGGCGGCGCGCGTGGCGGCCGGCAATCCGGCCATTGCCGCCATTGCCGGCGAAAGCGCCGCGCCCGCCTGGAACCTGCAGGTGGTGGCCGCCGGCATTCAAGACGACCCCAACAACCGCACGCGCTTCCTGGCGGTGGGCGACATCCAGCCGCTGCCCAGCGGCAAGGACAAGACCAGCCTGATCCTGGCCGTGCCCAACCGCGCCGGCGCGGTCTACGACATGCTGGCGCCGCTGGCCGCCAATGGCGTGTCCATGACCCGCTTCGAATCGCGGCCGGCCCGCACCGGCCAGTGGGAATACTATTTCTACGTCGATGTGCTGGGGCACCGCGACGATCCCCAGGTCGCCCGCGCGCTGGCCGATCTGCAGGAGCAGGTTGCTTTCATCAAGGTGCTGGGTTCGTACCCGGCGCAGTAAATCTTCCACGCGTACGCGCACCGCCATGACTACCGCCATCAAGCCGTTGACCGCTCCCGCCCACGTCAGCGCCATTGCTCCCTACCAGGCCGGCAAGCCCATCGAAGAGCTGGCCCGCGAGTTCGGGCTCGACCCGGCCGGCATCGTCAAGCTGGCTTCCAACGAGAACCCGCTGGGCATGCCCGAATCGGCGCATCGTGCGCTGGCCGCGGCGGCCGGCACGCTGGCCCGCTACCCCGATCCCAACGGCTTCGACCTGAAGGCCGCGCTGGCCGAACGCTACGGCGTGCCCATGGGCTGGATCACCCTGGGCAACGGCTCGAACGACATCCTGGAAATCGCCGCGCTGGCGCTGCTCGAGCCGGGCACGTCGGCCGTGTACGCGCAGCATTCGTTCGCGGTCTACCGCCTGGCCACCCAGGCGCGCGGCGCGCGCCACATCCAGGTGCCCGCGCGCGATTACGGCCACGACCTCGACGCCATGTTCGAGGCCATCGCCGACGACACCCGCCTGGTGTTCATCGCCAACCCCAACAACCCCACCGGCACCTTCGTGCCGGGCGCCGAGGTGGCGGCCTTCCTGCAGCGCGTGCACGCTGCCCACGGCGACCGCGTCACGGTGGTGCTGGACGAGGCCTACAACGAATACCTGGATCCCGAGCTGCGCTTCGACAGCGTGGCCCTGGTGCGTCAGTATCCCAACCTGATCGTCTCTCGCACGTTCTCCAAGGCCTATGGGCTGGCCGGGCTGCGCGTGGGCTACGCCGTGGCGCAGCCGGTGCTTACCGACCTGCTCAATCGCGTGCGCCAGCCGTTCAACGTGAACACGCTGGCGCAGGCCGCCGCCATCGCGGCACTGGGCGACGCCGATTACCTGGCGCGCTCCTACCAGCTGAACAAGGCGGGCAAGCAGCAGCTGTGCGCGGCATTCGAAAGCCTGTCGCGGCGCTATGTGCCCAGCTACGGCAATTTCGTGCTGGTGCACGTGGGCGACGCCCAGCGCGTCAACCTCGAACTGCTCAAGCGCGGCGTGATCGTGCGGCCGGTGGCGGGCGACGGCCTGCCCGAATGGCTGCGCGTCACCATCGGCCTGCCCGAAGAAAACCAGCGGTTCATCGCCGCACTGACGGAAGTCCTGGCCGCATGACGCGCCCGCCGGCCGGCACCGCGACGCAGGGAGCCGATGGCCCCCTGATTCCTGTCCTGGCGGTGGTGGGCGTCGGCCTGATCGGCGGTTCGGCCGCGCTGGCGCTGCGCCAGGCGGGGCGGGTGGGGCGCGTGCTGGGCGTGGGGCGCAATGCGCAGTCGCTGGCGCGGGCCCGCGAGCTGGGCCTGATCGACGCCGCGGCCACGCCGCAAGAGGCCGCCGCGCAGGCCGATGTCATTCTGCTGGCCACGCCCGTAGGCGGGCTGGGGGCGCTGCTGGCCCAGCTGCGCCCGTACTTGAACCCGCGCACCGTGCTCACCGATGCCGGCAGCACCAAGGCCGAAGTCGTGGCGGCCGCGCGCGCCGCGCTGGGCGACCGCATCGGTCAGTTCGTGCCCGGCCACCCGATCGCCGGCGCCGAGCGCAGCGGGCCCGATGCGGCCGACGCAGACCTTTACCGGCGCCGCACCGTCATCCTCACGCCCTTGCCCGAGAATGCCCCGGCCGGGGTCGCGCGCGTGCGCGACTTGTGGCAGGCTTGTGGCGCGCACGTCATCGACATGGATGCCGACGCGCACGACCACGTACTGGCTTCGGTCAGCCACATGCCGCACTTGCTGGCGGCGGCGTACATGGCCCAGGTGGCCGCCGCCGACAACGCGGCGGCGCGGCTGGCCCTGGCCGGCACGGGGTTCCGCGATTTCACCCGCATCGCGGCCGGATCGCCCGAGATGTGGCGCGACATCTTCCTGTCCAACCGCGCCGCCCTGCGCACCGAACTGGCGGCGGTGCGCGCCGTGCTGGACCAGGCCGAGCGCGCCATGGCCGATGGCGACGGCGCCGCGCTCGAGGCGCTGCTGGCGCGCGCCTCCCAGGCGCGCCGCGACTGGCGCAAGGAGTAGTTTCTGCCATGACCGGACAGCCCTATCTCGATCTGCCCCGCGCCAGGCAGGCGCGCGGCCGGGTCGCCCTGCCGGGCTCCAAAAGCATTTCCAACCGGGTGCTGCTGCTGGCCGCCCTGGCCGGCGGCCGCACCGATATATCGGGCCTGCTCGATTCCGACGACACCCGCGTGATGCTGGCTGCGCTGCGCCAGCTGGGCGTCGAGCTGGCCGAGGCAGGCGCGGGCCGCGTCAGCGTCACCGGCGCCGGCCGCTTTCCCGTGCGGCAGGCCGACCTGTTCCTGGGCAATGCCGGCACGGCGTTCCGGCCGCTGACCGCGGCGCTGGCCCTGATGGGCGGGCAGTACCGGCTGTCGGGCGTGCCGCGCATGCACGAGCGCCCCATCGGCGACCTGGTCGACGCGCTGCGGCAGTGGGGCGCCCACATCGATTACCAGGGCCAGCCGGGCTATCCGCCGCTGGCCATCGGCGCGGGCCGGATCCAGGCCGCGGCGCCGGCGCGCGTGCAGGGCGCCGTGTCCAGCCAGTTCCTGACTGCGCTGCTGCTGGCCGCGCCCGTGCTGGCGCAGGGCAGCGACCGGTCGGTGGTCATCGAGGTGGCCGGCGAGCTGATTTCCAAGCCCTATATCGAAATCACCCTCAATCTGATGGCGCGCTATGGCGTGCAGGTGCGGCGCGACGGCTGGCGCAGTTTCACCATCGAGCCCGGCGCGGCCTATCGCAGCCCGGGCGCCATCGCGGTCGAGGGCGACGCCTCGTCGGCTTCGTACTTCCTGGCGCTGGGCGCCATCGGTGGCGGCCCGGTGCGGGTTGCCGGCGTGGGCGCCGACAGCATCCAGGGCGATGTGGCCTTCGCCCGCACCCTGGCCGACATGGGCGCGCAGATCGATTACGGCCCCGGCTGGATCGAAGCGCGCGGCGTGCGGGTGGACCAGGGCGGCCGGCTGAAGGCGTTCGACACCGATTTCAACCTGATTCCCGATGCCGCCATGACCGCGGCCGCGCTGGCGCTGTATGCCGACGGCCCGTGCCGCCTGCGCAACATCGGCAGCTGGCGCGTCAAGGAAACCGACCGCATCCACGCCATGCACACCGAGCTGGCCAAGCTGGGCGCGGGCGTGGAATCCGGCCCCGACTGGCTGCGCATCACGCCGCCGCCGCAGGGCGGCTGGCGCGACGCCCATATCGGCACCTACGACGACCACCGCATGGCCATGTGCTTCTCGCTGGCCGCCTTCGGGCCGGCCGCCGTGCGCATCCTGGACCCGGGCTGCGTCAGCAAGACCTTCCCCGATTACTTCGACGTCTATGCCGGGCTGGTGTCCGGCGCCTCCGATCGACATGACGACTGATTCCGCATCTTCCGCCGGCGCTACTGTTCCGGTTATCGCCATCGACGGCCCCACCGCCTCGGGCAAAGGCACCGTCGCCCACCGGGTGGCGAAGGCGCTGGGCTGGGCGGTGCTCGACAGCGGGGCGCTGTACCGGCTGACCGCGCTGGCGGCCCTGAACCGCAGCCTGGCGGCCGAGGACGAGGCCGGCGTGGCCGACGTGGCGCGCGGCCTGGACACCCGTTTCGAGGGCCGGCACATCTACCTGGAAGGCGCCGAAGTCGGGGAGGCCATCCGCCAGGAGCGCGTCGGCAATTTCGCCTCGCGCGTCGCCGCCTACCCGGCCGTGCGGCAGGCGCTGCTCGAGCGCCAGCGGGCGTTTCGCGTGCCGCCCGGGCTGGTGGCCGACGGCCGCGACATGGGCACGGTAGTGTTTCCGGACGCCGCCCTGAAGGTATTCCTGGTGGCCGATGTCGAAGCGCGTGCCGAAAGGCGCTGTAAGCAGTTGATCGAAAAGGGAATTTCCGCTAAACTATCCGACCTTTTGCACGATATGCGCGAACGCGATGCGCGCGACACGCAGCGCAGCGCGGCGCCGCTGGTGCCAGCGGCCGATGCGCACGTGCTCGATTCGTCCACCCTGACCATCGAGCAAACGGTGCAGGCAGTACTCGATTTCTGGAAAGTTTCCGTCCCTGGCGGCGGTTCGTAGTTCCGGGCAAGCGCCCGGGGGCTTCGGGCCCTGCCAGGTTCATTCACTCCACTGTCGCGGGCAATCCGCTTCGGTGTGTTTTTAACGGCCATTCCGGCCTAATGGATTTCAACCCCATGTCTTCCGTTTCCACCCCCGCCACCGGCGGCGAAAGCTTCGCCGACCTCTTCGCAGAAAGCCTCAAGAGCCAGGACATGAAGTCCGGCGAAGTCATCAGCGCCGAAGTCGTGCGCGTCGACCACAACTTCGTCGTCGTCAACGCCGGCCTGAAGTCCGAAGCGCTGATCCCCCTGGAAGAGTTCCTGAACGACCAGGGCGAGCTCGAAGTGCAACCCGGCGATTTCGTCTCGGTGGCTATCGATTCCCTGGAAAACGGCTACGGCGACACCATCCTGTCGCGTGACCGCGCCAAGCGCCTGTCGGCCTGGCTGCAACTGGAAAAAGCCCTCGAAAACGGCGAACTGGTCACTGGCACCATCACCGGCAAGGTCAAGGGCGGCCTGACCGTCATGACCAACGGCATCCGCGCGTTCCTGCCGGGCTCGCTGGTCGACCTGCGTCCCGTCAAGGACACCACCCCGTACGAAGGCAAGACCCTCGAATTCAAGGTCATCAAGCTCGACCGCAAGCGCAACAACGTCGTGCTGTCGCGCCGCCAGGTGCTGGAAGCCAGCATGGGCGAAGAGCGCCAGAAGCTGCTCGAAACCCTGCACGAAGGTGCCGTGGTCAAGGGCGTGGTCAAGAACATCACCGACTACGGCGCGTTCGTCGACCTGGGCGGTATCGACGGCCTGCTGCACATCACCGACATGGCCTGGCGCCGTGTGCGTCATCCTTCCGAAGTCCTGCAAGTGGGCCAGGAAGTCGAAGCCAAGGTTCTCAAGTTCGACCAGGAAAAGAGCCGCGTCTCGCTGGGCGTCAAGCAACTGGGCGAAGATCCGTGGGTGGGCCTGGCCCGCCGCTATCCGCAAGGCACCCGCCTGTTCGGCAAGGTTACCAACCTGACCGACTACGGCGCGTTCGTCGAAGTGGAAGCCGGCATCGAAGGCCTGGTGCACGTCTCCGAAATGGACTGGACCAACAAGAACGTCGATCCGCGCAAGGTCGTTACCCTGGGCGAAGAAGTCGAAGTCATGGTCCTGGAAATCGACGAAGACCGTCGCCGCATCTCGCTGGGCATGAAGCAGTGCCGCCAGAACCCGTGGGAAGAGTTCGCCACCAACTTCAAGCGCGGCGACAAGGTCCGCGGCGCCATCAAGTCGATCACCGACTTCGGCGTGTTCGTCGGCCTGCCCGGCGGCATCGATGGCCTGGTGCACCTGTCCGACCTGTCCTGGGCCGAATCGGGTGAAGAAGCCGTGCGCAACTTCAAGAAGGGCGACGAAATCGAAGCCGTGGTGCTGGGCATCGATACCGACAAGGAACGCATCTCGCTGGGCATCAAGCAGCTGGAAGGCGATCCCTTCAACAACTTCGTCGCCACCTACGACAAGGGCGCCGTGGTGCCGGGCGTGATCAAGTCGGTCGAGCCCAAGGGCGCGGTCATCACGCTGTCGGTCGACGTCGAAGGCTACCTGCGCGCTTCCGAAATCTCTTCGGGCCGCGTCGAAGACGCCACCACCGTGCTGAAGGCCGGCGAAAACATCGAAGCCATGATCGTCAACATCGACCGCAAGACGCGTTCGATCCAGCTGTCGATCAAGGCCCGCGACAACGCCGAAACCGCCGACACCATCCAGCGCATGTCCGAAGCCAGCGCCTCCTCGGGTACCACCAACCTGGGCGCGCTGCTCAAGGCCAAGCTGGATCAACAGCGCAACGACGGCTGATAGTGACCAAGTCGGAGCTGATCGCCGCACTGGCGGCCCGCTATCCCCAGCTGGCCGCCCGCGACACCGATTACGCCGTCAAGACCATGCTCGATGCAATGACCCAGGCCCTGGCCTCGGGCCAGCGCATCGAGATCCGCGGTTTTGGCAGCTTTTCGCTGTCGCAGCGTTCACCCCGCGTCGGGCGCAATCCCAAGTCGGGCGAGCAGGTGCTGGTGCCTGGCAAGCAGGTGCCGCATTTCAAGGCCGGCAAAGAGCTGCGCGAGCGGGTCGACCTGGCCGGCGGCCTGGCCGATGCGCAGGCCGACGACGATGCGCCGGACCAGCCCCAGCCCACGCTGCTTGGCCTGCACGCCATGTAGCACGCTGGCAAGGCCCGTTGGCCGGCGCCCGATGGCAAAGCCCCTTGAACGATCAAGGGGCTTTGTTTTTGCTGCCGGGCCAGCCCGGCTTCCGCTTACAATTGAACATCTCGAACCCCCTCCTGGAGCATGCGTCATGCGCTACTTAGTCTGGGCCCTGCGATTGCTCGTTTTCATTGCGGTGCTGATGTTCGCCCTGAAGAACACCGACCCCGTAGTGGTGAAGTTCTATGCCGACTATGTCGTGCAGGACGTACCTCTCATCGTGGTCATGCTGGCCGCCTTCGTGCTGGGAACCCTGTTCGGCCTGCTGCTGACCGTGCCGGCCGCCATGCGCCGCCGCCGCGAGGCCGTGCGCCTGCGCCGCGAAGTCGAGCGCCTGCAGGCCGCCGCCAACGGCGCGCAGCCGGTGGTCGCGCCCGAGGCCATAGCCCCCATGTCGCCGCTGTAAGCGGCGCCATCCCGCTTTTTCTGCAACCGGTATAGAGCTCGCAGCGTGGATTTTGAACCTTGGTGGCTTATTTTCGTGCCCGTGCTGTTCGCATTGGGCTGGCTGGCGGCACGCTTCGACTTCCGGCAGATGCTGCGCGAAACGCGCACCTTGCCCGATTCGTACTTCCGCGGCCTGAACTTCCTGCTTAACGAGCAGCCCGACCGCGCCATCGACGCCTTCGTCGAGGTTGCCAAGCTCGATCCCGAAACCACCGAGCTGCACTTCGCGCTGGGCAGCCTGTTCCGCCGCCGTGGCGAAATGGAGCGCGCCATCCGCGTGCACCAGAGCCTGCTCAGCCGCTCCGACCTGCCCGAGGCCGAGCGCGAACATGCCCAGCACGAACTGGCGCACGACTTCCTCAAGGCCGGCATGCTCGACCGCGCCGAAAGCGCCTTCGAGCAATTGAAAGACACCCGCTACGCGCTGCCGGCGCTGCGCTCGCTGATCCGCATCTACGAATCCGAGCACGACTGGCCGCGTGCCATCGAGGCCGTCAAGACGCTGCACGGCCTGGTCGACGAGCCCGTACCGCAGATCGTGCACTATTACTGCGAACAGGCCCAGTCGGCCCTGGCCGCCAAGCCGTTCAACGCCGACGCGGCGCATGCCGCGCTCGATGCCGCCGACCATGCCGCCCGGCAGGCCGGGCAGGGCGAGCCGGCCGGCAAGTCCGCCAAGGTGCGCACCGCCATGCTGCGCGCGCGCCTGGCACAGCTCGAGCAAGACCCGAAGCGCGAGCGCCTGTACCTGGAATCCATCCTGGCCGACGCGCCCGAGTTCGCCGGGCTGGTGGCCGAACAGCTGCTGGCCAGCTACCGCGCGGCCGACCAGGCCGCCGAGGGTCTGGAGCTGCTGCAGAAGCAGTACGCGCAGCATCCGTCTCTGGACCTGTTCAACGTGGTGTTCCGCGAGCTGCGGGTGCAGCAGGGCGCCGCGCCCGCCTGGGCGTTTGCCCGCGGCGCGCTGCGGCACCATCCCTCGCTGCTGGGGCTCGACCGCCTGCTCGAGGCCGAGCTGGGCAGCAGCAACGGCGCACCGCAGGAACAGGGTCCGGTGCGCGGCGCCGACCTCAGCCTGCTGCGCAGCCTGATCCACAAGCATACGCAGCGTCTCGACCGCTACGCCTGCCGCAATTGCGGCTTCCAGGCGCGGCGGTATTATTGGCAATGCCCGGGCTGCAATGCCTGGGAAACCTACGCGCCGCGCCGTCTGGAAGAACTCGAATGAAGCCATTTCCCGCCGAGGCCATTACGCGCAGCCGCGTGCTTGTCGTGGGCGACGTCATGCTGGACCGCTACTGGTTCGGCGAGGTCGACCGCATTTCGCCCGAGGCGCCGGTTCCCGTGGTGCGCGTGGCGCGCCGCGAAGACCGCCTGGGCGGCGCGGCCAACGTGGCGCGCAACGTCGTCGCGCTGGGCGGGCAGGCCACGCTGGTGGGCATCGTGGGCGCCGACGAGGCCGGCGACAGCATTGCCCGGATGGCCGGGCAGGCCGGCGTGCAGGCCGACCTGGCCGCCGACGCCGAGCACCCCACCACCCTGAAAATGCGCGTGCTGGGCCGCCAGCAGCAGCTGTTGCGCGTCGATTTCGAGCAGCATCCGGCCACCGCCGCGCTCGACGAACTCGACGCCCGCGTGGCGCGCCACCTGGCCAACCACGATGTGGTGGTGCTGTCCGATTACGCCAAGGGCGCGCTCGACCGGGTCGAGTCCCTGATCTCGCAGGCGCGCGCCGCCGGCGTGCCCGTGCTGGTCGACCCCAAGGGCGACGACTACGCCCGTTATCGCGGCGCCACCCTGGTCACGCCCAACCGTTCCGAAATGCAGCAGGCCGTGGGCCGCTGGAATTCCGAATCGCAACTCACCGAGCGCGCCCAGCGGCTGCGCGCCGATCTCGACCTCGAAGCCCTGCTGATCACCCGGTCCGAGCAGGGCATGACGCTTTTCACCGCGGCGGGCCGCGAGCACGTCGACGCCCAGGCGCACGAAGTGTTCGACGTGTCCGGCGCCGGCGACACGGTGCTGGCCACGCTGGCCGCCATGCGGGCCATCGGCCAGCCCTGGGCCGATGCCATGGGCTGGGCCAACCGCGCCGGCGGCATCGTCGTCGGCAAGCTGGGCACCTCGGTCGTTACCGCGGCAGAACTTGGAGAATCCACATGATCGTCATCACAGGCGCCGCCGGTTTCATCGGCAGCAACCTGGTGCGCGGCCTGAACCGCCGCGGCATCCGGGACATCATCGCGGTCGACGACCTGACCGAGGGCGACAAGTTCCTCAACCTGGTCGACTGCCAGATCGCCGACTATCTCGACAAAGACGAATTCCGCCGCCGCGTGCTGGCCGACTCGCTGCCGCCGGTGCGCGCCGTGCTGCACCAGGGCGCGTGCTCGGACACCACCGAGCGCAACGGCCGCTACATGCTCGACAACAATTACCGGGTCACGCTGGAACTGTTCGAGTACTGCCAGGCGCACCGCATTCCGTTCCTGTATGCCTCGTCGGCGGCCGTGTACGGCGGCTCGTCGGTGTACGTCGAAGACCCGGCCAACGAACGGCCGCTGAATGTGTACGGCTATTCCAAGCTGCTGTTCGACCAGGTGCTGCGCACCCGCATGGACGGGCTCACCGCCCAGGTGGTGGGGCTGCGCTACTTCAACGTATACGGCCCGCACGAGCAGCACAAGGGCCGCATGGCCTCGGTGGCGTTCCACAACATGAACCAGTTCCTGGCCGAAGGCCATGTGCGGCTGTTCGCGGGCTGGGACGGCTACGCCGACGGCGGGCAGAGCCGCGACTTCATCTCGGTTGAAGACGTGGTGGCGGTAAACCTGCATTTTCTCGACAACCCCGCCGCTTCGGGCATCTTCAATTGCGGCACGGGCCGCGCCCAGCCGTTCAACGACGTGGCGGCGGCCGTGGTCAACACGCTGCGCGAAGAGCGCGGCGAAGCCGCCCTGCCGCTGGACAAGCTGGTCGAGCAGGGGCTGGTGCGCTATATCCCGTTCCCCGACGACCTGAAAGGCCGCTATCAAAGCTATACCCAGGCCGACGTGGCGCAGTTGCGCGCCGCGGGCTTCACGGCGCCCATGCGCGACGTGCAGACCGGCGTGGCCGAATACGTGCGCTACTGGCGCGCGCGCGGGGCCTGAGGCCTGCTGCGTAGTTCCCGCGGCTGACCTTTCCGTTCACGCGCGGCCGGGCCGCGCAGCGCGGGCCGCATCATGGTGGGCCAGGCGGATCGACCGATCCGCCGGTCTTGTACGGAGCCCCGCCATGAATCCTTTCCTGCACGATACGGTGGCCGCGCCCTTGCCGGCGCTGCCGCGTTCCACTTTTCGCCCGGCGCCGCAGTGGCCGCTGGTGGGCCCGCGCCAGCCTGGCCGGGCCGGCGCCGCGCCGGCGCGCCGGCCCCTGGTTCGCACGGTGGGCTGCATGGCCGTCGCCGGCGGGCTGAGCCTGGCGGCCATGCCGGCCCAGTCGCTGGATGTCAACGCGGCCTCTGCCGAACAGCTCGAGGCGCTGCACGGGGTAGGGCCCCGCACGGCGCAGATCATCGTGCAGGAGCGCGAGCGCGCCGGCCCGTTCGAATCGCTGGAAGACCTGTCTGACCGTGTGCGGGGCATCGGCCGCAAGCGCCTGGGCAGCCTGCGGTCGGCCGGCCTGACGGCCGGCACCGGCGTGCCGGTGCTGACGCCCGGCAGTGTCGCCACGCCGCAATTCGCGCCGTCGCTGCCCGGGCTTTCAGCCCCCTGAAAGGCAGGCCCAGGGTATCCCTGGCGCGAGCGCGGCTTTGGGGCCGCGCCGTCATGCCAGCGGTTATGATCGGGCGCATGGCTACCTCTACTTATCCCACCATCGAACAAACCGTCGGCAATACGCCGCTGGTCCGTCTGCAGCGCATTCCCGGCGCGGCGGGCCAGGCGCGGGGCAACGTCATCCTGGCCAAACTGGAAGGCAACAACCCCGCCGGCTCGGTCAAAGACCGGCCGGCGCTGTCGATGATCCTGCGCGCCGAAGAGCGCGGCGAGATCAAGCCCGGCGACACCCTTATCGAAGCCACCAGCGGCAATACCGGCATCGCGCTGGCCATGACGGCCGCCATGCGCGGCTATCGCATGGTGCTGATCATGCCCGACAACCTGTCGGTGGAACGCCGCGCCGCCATGGCCGCCTATGGCGCCGAGCTCATCCTGACGCCGGCCAGCAAGGGCGGCATGGAATACGCGCGCGACCTGGCCACGTCGATGCAGGCCGAAGGCAAGGGCAAGGTGCTGGACCAGTTCGGCAACCCCGATAACCCGCGCGCCCATATCGAAGGCACCGGCCCCGAGATCTGGACGCAGACCGAGGGCCGTGTCAGCCATTTCGTCAGCGCCATGGGCACCACGGGCACCATCATGGGCGTGTCCACGTACCTGAAGTCGCGCAACGCCAGTGTGCAGGTGATCGGGGCGCAGCCGGCCGAAGGCTCGCAGATTCCGGGCATCCGCAAATGGCCCGAGGCATACATGCCCAGCATTTTCGACCGCAGCCTGGTCGACGGCTATGAATCCATCGCCCAGGTCGAAGCCGAAACCATGGCGCGCCGGCTGGCCGCCGAAGAAGGCATTTTCGGCGGCATTTCGTCGGCGGGGGCGCTGGTGGCGGCATTGCGGGTTGCCGAGCGCGTCGAGAACGCCACCATCGTATTCATCGTCTGCGACCGCGGCGATCGCTACCTGTCGACCGGCGTGTTCAACGAAACCCGCTAGCGCCGCGCATGGGCCGCGTTCAGCGGCCCATGCGGGCCTGTAGCGCGGCTGCCAGGTCGGCCACCGCGGTGGCGTAGAAATAACTGCGGTTGTATTGCGTCAAAGCAAAAAAGTTGGGCGTGGCCGTGCGGTATTGCACCGTGCCGCGCGCTTCTTCTTCCAGGTCCACCACGCCCAGCGGGCGGTCCAGCCAGCCGTCGCCGCGCGCGCCGGGCGCCAGCCGCGCGCCCGCGGCCTGCAGGCTGGCCCAGGTCTGCGTGGGCTGCAGGCCGCCCGAAGCCAGCGCCGACGGGTCGGACGGCAGGATGACCGGCGCAAATACCGGCAAGCCGCGCTGCCAGCCGTGTTCAACCAGAAAATTACCTACTGACATCACCGAGTCGGCCACGCTGTTGGCCAGATCGATATGCCCGTCGTGGTCGCCGTCGACCGCGTAGCGCTTGATGCTGCCGGGCATGAACTGCGGCATGCCGATGGCGCCGGCGTAAGATCCCCTGGTGTCGAGCGCCAGCTTGTCTCGCAGGGCCAGTGTGATGAAGTCGCCCAGCTGCCCGCGGAACATCTCGGCGCGCTCGGGCCTGGCCGGGTCGGGGTAGTCGAACGCCAGCGTGGCCAGGGCATCCAGCACGCGGAAGCTGCCCATGTTGCGGCCATACAGGGTTTCGACGCCGATGATGGATGCGATGATCGAGGCCGGCACCCCGTAGCGCTGCGCGGCCTGGTTCAGCAATGTCTGATTTTCTTGCCAGAACTGCACGCCCCAGTTGATGCGCTTGGGCTCGACGAAACGGGCCCGGTAGGTGATCCAGCTGCGCCACACCTTGCGGCCGGGCGGCGAGGGGGCGATCAGCCGCGCCACCGTGGCGTTGTAGCGGGAATCCTGCAGCGCGGCCACGATGGGATCCAGCGGCAGGCCCCGTTCGGCGGCCAGCTGTTCAGCGTAGCTGCGGGCTTCGGGCCGCAGCGCCCCCGTGGGAGTCGATGCCGCGGGCGGTTCGCCGGGCGGCCGGGCCGGGCCGATGCGGATCGGCGTGCTGCCGCCAGAGGATTCGGGGGAAGGTCGGGCCGATGGCGACCCGGATGGTGGAGCGCTTGCACAACCGGCCAGTACCAGGGAAATCGTGCCGATTTGCAGGAATCGCCGACAGATGAACATAATCTTCCTTATGGAGACCATGTATCTTACCCACCCGTCGTGCAGGCTGCATGAAATGGGCAGCTGGCATCCCGAAAGCCCGCAGAGGCTGGATGCCATTTCCGACCAGCTGCTGGCCAGCGGCCTGGCGCCGTTCCTGGCCGAGCACGAAGCGCCCGCCGCTTCGCGCGAGGCCATCCTGCGCGTGCATACGGCCGGCCACCTCGACAGCCTGCTTGCCCATTCGCCCGCCGAAGGCTACTTCACCATCGACCCCGATACGCTGATGAACCCGCACACCTGCGAGGCCGCGCTGCATGCGGCCGGCGCGGGCATCGCCGCGGTCGATGCGGTCATGGGCGGGCAGGCCGCCAATGCCTTCTGCGCGGTGCGCCCGCCCGGCCACCATGCGCGCCGCGACCAGGCCATGGGGTTCTGCTTCCTGAACAATATCGCTATTGCGGCGCAGCATGCGATGCATGCGCACGGCGTGCGGCGCCTGGCCATCGTCGATTTCGACGTGCACCATGGCAACGGCACCGAAGAGGCCTTCGCGGGCGACGAGCGGGTGCTGATGTGCAGTTTCTTCCAGCATCCGTTCTTTCCCAACAGCGGCGCCGAGCATCCGGCCGCCAACATGGCCAATGTGCCGGTGCCGGCCTATACCGACGGCGCCGCGGTGCGCGAGCTGGTGCGGGATGTCTGGCTGCCGCGCCTCGAGGCCCATGCCCCCGAACTGATCCTGATTTCCGCCGGGTTCGATGCCCACCGCGAAGACGACATGGGCCAGATGGGGCTGGTCGAGGCCGATTACGCCTGGATCACCGACTGCGTGGCCGGGGTCGCCGAGCGCCATGCGCAGGGGCGCATCGTCAGCATGCTGGAAGGCGGTTACAACTTATCAGCCCTTGGACGCAGCGTCGTCGCCCACGTGCGGGCGCTGGCAAAGTTGTAGAATCAATAAATTGTGCAATGCGGGGCCGGCGCCAGCCGGCCGATTAATCATAGCTAGGAGGCTGCTGGATGAAGGTTCTGGTACCAGTCAAGCGCGTGGTTGACTACAACGTCAAGGTGCGCGTGAAGTCGGATCAAACGGGCGTGGATATCGCGAACGTGAAGATGTCGATGAACCCGTTCGACGAGATCGCGGTCGAGGAAGCCACGCGCCTGAAGGAAAAGGGCGGCGCCACCGAAGTGGTGGCGGTGTCTTGCGGCGTGGCGCAGTGCCAGGAAACCCTGCGCACGGCCATGGCCATAGGCGCCGACCGCGGCATCCTGGTGCAGACCGATGCCGAGCTGCAGCCGCTGGCGGTGGCCAAGCTGCTCAAGGGGCTGGTCGACAAGGAACAGCCGCAGCTGGTCATCCTGGGCAAGCAGGCCATCGATGACGACGCCAATCAAACCGGCCAGATGCTGGCCGCGCTGCTGGACTGGCCGCAGGCCACGTTCGCCAGCAAGGTCGAAGTGGCCGACGGCGAAGTCACCGTCACGCGCGAAGTCGACGGCGGGCTGGAAACGCTGAAGCTGAAGCTGCCGGCCATCATCACCACCGACCTGCGCCTGAACGAGCCGCGCTACGTCACGCTGCCCAACATCATGAAGGCCAAGAAAAAGCCCCTGGACACGGTCACGCCGCAAGACCTGGGGGTCGATGCGGCGCCGCGCCTGAAGACGCTGAAGGTGACCGAGCCGCCGGCGCGCAAGGCCGGCATCAAGGTGGCCGACGTGGCCACGCTGGTCGACAAGCTCAAGAACGAAGCGAAGGTGCTCTAAGATGACGACACTGGTTATTGCCGAACACGACAACGCCCACCTGAAGGGCGCCACGCTGAACGCCGTCGCGGCGGCCGCCAAGCTGGGCGGCGACGTGCACGTGCTGGTGGCCGGCAGCAATGCCAAGGCTGTGGCCGAGCAGGCCGCGGCGGCCGCGGGCGTGGCCAAGGTGCTGCTGGCCGACGCGCCGCAGCTGGCCGACGGCCTGGCCGAGAACCTGGCGGCCCAGGTGCTGGCCGTGGCCTCCAGCTACAGCCACATCCTGTTCCCGGCCACGGCCTCGGGCAAGAACGTGGCTCCGCGCGTGGCCGCCAAGCTCGACGTGGCGCAGATCTCCGACATTATCGGGGTCGAATCGGCCGACACCTTCCAGCGCCCCATCTACGCGGGCAACGCCATCGCCACGGTGCAGTCCGGCGATGCGGTCAAGGTGATCACGGTGCGCACCACGGGCTTTGACGCGGTCGCGGCCACCGGCGGCTCGGCCGCGGTGGAAACCATCGAAGCGGTGGCCGATTCGGGCAAGTCGTCGTTCGTGGGCCGCGAGGTGGCCAAGAGCGACCGTCCCGAGCTGGCCGGCGCGCGCGTGGTGGTCTCGGGCGGGCGCGGCCTGGGCAGCGCCGAGAACTTCAAGATCCTGGATCCGCTGGCCGACAAGCTGGGCGCGGCGCTGGGCGCTTCGCGCGCCGCGGTCGACGCGGGCTACGCGCCCAACGACTGGCAGGTCGGGCAAACCGGCAAGATCGTCGCCCCGCAGCTGTATGTGGCGGTCGGCATCTCGGGGGCCATCCAGCACCTGGCGGGCATGAAAGACTCCAAGGTCATCGTGGCCATCAACAAAGACCCCGAAGCGCCCATCTTCGGCGTGGCCGACTACGGCCTGGTCGGCGACCTGTTCCAGGTCGTGCCCGAACTGGCCGGCGCGCTGTAAGCACTGGCATCGCACTGCGCCGGGACCGCCCGCCGGATTTTCCGGCCGGCGCTCCCGGCGCTTTCATTTGCGCCTGGCCAAGTCCCGCCTCGCGCGCGGGGGGCCTGCGCCCGCGGAGCCTGACACCCGGCTCTTCAAAGGTTTAAGATTGGCCGGCAGAGCACTGCGACCGCCAACCGACCCTGGAGACACAATGCCCTACGTCACCCCGCTGCAGGATTTCCGTTTTGCGCTCAAGGCGCTGGCCGGGCTGGACGAGATCCTGAAGCTGCCTGGCTTCGAAGAAGTCACGCCGGACCTGGTCGATGCCATCCTGGACGAGAACGCCCGCTTCGTCGAGCAGGCTATCGCGCCGCTGAACGTGCCTGGCGACACCCAGCCGCCGCGCTGGAACGACGGGCAGGTGACCACCACGCCGGGGTTCCGGCAGGGGTTTGCCGATTACGCATCCGCCGGCTGGCAGGGCCTGCAGCACCCTGCGCAGTGGGGCGGCCAGGGGCTGCCCAAGCTGGTGGCCGCCGCCCCCAGCGAGAACATCCAGGCGGCCAGCCTGGCATTTTCGTTGTGCCCCATGCTGACCGACGGCGTCATCGAGGCGCTGCTTACCGTCGGTTCCGAGGCGCAGCGCCAGGCTTATGTGCCGAACCTGATCGCCGGCAAATGGACCGGCACCATGAACCTGACCGAACCCCAGGCGGGGTCGGACCTGGCCCAGGTGGCCACCCGCGCGGTGCCGCAGGGCGACGGCACGTATCGCCTGAGCGGGCAGAAAATCTTCATTACCTACGGCGAGCACGACCTGGCCGAAAACATCATCCACCTGGTGCTGGCCCGCACGCCCGACGCCCCGGCCGGCGTCAAGGGCATTTCGCTGTTCATCGTGCCCAAGTTCCTGGTGAACGACGACGGCAGCCTGGGCGCGCGCAACGACGTCTGGTGCGCGTCGCTCGAGCACAAGCTGGGCATCCACGGCAGCCCCACCGCGGTGCTGCTGTACGGCTCGGGCAAGGGCGAGGCCGGCGAGGGCGCGGTGGGCTACCTGGTGGGCGAGCAGAACCGCGGCCTGGAATACATGTTCATCATGATGAACGCGGCGCGCTTCGGCGTGGGCCAGCAGGGCATCGCGGTGTCCGAACGCGCCTACCAGCATGCCCTGGCCTATGCACAGGAACGCGTGCAGGGCCGCGCGATCGAGGGCTCGGCCGGGCCGGTGACCATCGTGCACCACCCCGACGTGCAGCGCATGCTGCTGACCATGCGGGGACTGACCGAGGCCGCGCGGGCCGTATCGCTGGTGGCCGCCGCCGCGCACGACAAGGGCGCGCATCATCCCGATGCCGAAGTGCGCGCCCGCAATCGCGCCTTCTATGAATACCTGGTGCCCATCGTCAAGGGCTTTTCCACCGAGTCGGCCGTCGAAGTCGCGTCGCTGGGCATCCAGGTGCACGGCGGCATGGGCTACATTGAAGAAACCGGCGCCGCGCAGCACTACCGCGATGCCCGCATCCTGCCCATCTACGAGGGCACGACGGCCATCCAGGCCAACGACCTGGTCGGCCGCAAGACGCTGCGCGACGGCGGCGCCACGGCCTATGCCTGCATTGCCGCCATGCGCGATACGCTGAAGGCGCTCGACGCCGCGGCCTCGCGCGCCGCGCCGGACGACCGCGCCGGCCTGAGCCTGCTGCGCGGCAATCTGGACCAGGCGATCCAGGCCTATGACGGCGCGGTGGCGTTCATTCTTGAGCATGCGCAGTCGAATATCCGCGCCGTTTTCGCCGCCAGCGTGCCATACCTGATGCTGGCGGGCGTGGTGCACGGCGGCTGGCAGATGGCGCGCGCGGCGCTGGCCTGCCAGCGGCAGCTGGCCGAAGGCGCTACCGACCCTTTTTACCGGGCCAAGCTGTCCACGGCCCTGTTCTATGGCGCGCAAATCCTGCCGCGGGCCCTGTCGCTGTCGGCCGCGGTGCGGGCGGGCGACGTGGCCGACGCCTGCGGCGCCCAGGCGAATATTGCGTAACGTTATTAAGCATATACAACTTACGTATTTCCAGTGATACCGGTTTGATGTAAGAATCGTCTCATCCCGATCCCGCCGCATACCGGGATCGCCTTTTGCAGGCCGCCGGCCGGCATGGCCGGCGGCGCCAACCGCCACGGAGACTTACATGAGCCAACTTCGCCTGGGTGACACCGCCCCGGATTTCGAGCAAAAATCGTCCATCGGCCCGATCCGTTTCCATGAATACCTGGGTGACGGCTGGGGAGTCCTGTTTTCGCACCCGGCCGATTTCACGCCTGTGTGCACCACCGAGCTGGGCTACACGGCCAAGCTGGCCGATGAATTCGCCAAGCGCAACGTCAAGGTGCTGGCGCTGTCGGTGGATGGCGTCGAATCGCACACCAAGTGGATCGACGACATCAACGACACGCAGTCCACCAAGGTCAACTTTCCCATCATTGCCGACGACGACCGCAAGGTGGCCGAGCTTTACGACATGATCCACCCGAACGCCAGCGCCACCGCCACGGTGCGCTCGGTGTTCATTGTCGACCCGGCCAAGAAGGTGCGTCTGATCATTACCTACCCGGCCAGCACGGGCCGCAATTTCAATGAGATCCTGCGCGTCATCGATTCGCTGCAGCTCACCGACAGCCACAGCGTGGCCACCCCGGTGAACTGGGAAGACGGCGACGACGTCATCATCGTGCCGTCGCTGCAAGACGAAGCCGTACTCAAGCAGAAATTTCCCAAGGGCTACAAGGTCGTGCGTCCGTACCTGCGCACTACGCCCCAGCCGAATAAGTAAATAACTCACGGTGCGGGCAGGGCGCTTGCGCTTTGCCCGCGCCGGGTGCCGCCTCCGCGCCCTTATGGGCGCGGTTTTTTTTCGCCATTTTGCGGCGCTTATGCCTGACAGCGATGAGCAATCAAAAAATGATTCGTTCCGTTTAGTTCGGCCAGCCCGCACACTTGCATCCGTTGTCGATATCTCCCGGGCGGCCGATAGCCGCCCGCGACAGGATGCAAGCATGAGTACAGGCACAATCGCGGCCGCGGGGGGCAGGGCCTCCTCCGGCACGCGGCGCAACCGGCCCGGCGTGCTGCCGGGTTTCGGTCTTTCCATGGGCTACGCGGTGCTGTATTTGAGCCTGCTGGTGCTGATCCCGCTGGCTTCGCTGCCGCTCAAGAGCGCCGGGCTGGGCTGGCAGGCGTTCTGGGACACCGTGACGGCGCCGCGCGTGATGGCGTCGTACCGGCTCACTTTCGGCGCCGCCTTGGTGGCCGCGCTGGTGAACCTGGTGTTCGGCATGCTGGTGGCCTGGGTGCTGGTGCGCTACCGGTTCCCGGGCAAGAAGATCCTGGATGCGCTGGTGGACCTGCCGTTCGCGCTGCCCACCGCCGTGGCGGGCATTGCGCTGACCGCGATGTACGCCCGCAACGGCTGGCTGGGCGGTCCGCTGGAACAATGGCTGGGCCTGAAAGTGGCGTTCACGCCGCTGGGCATTGTGGTGGCGCTGATTTTCATCGGCATCCCGTTCGTGGTGCGCACGGTGCAGCCGGTGCTGGAAGACATCGAGCGCGAGATCGAAGAGGCCGCCGCCAGCCTGGGCGCGAGCCGCTGGCAGACCATCCGGCGCGTGCTGCTGCCCACCGTGCTGCCGGCGCTGCTGACCGGCTTTGCGCTGGCCTTCGCGCGCGCCGTGGGGGAATACGGATCGGTGGTTTTCATTGCCGGCAACCGGCCCATGGTGTCGGAAATCACGCCGCTTCTGATCATCTCGAAACTGGAGCAGTTCGACTATGCCGGGGCGGCCGCCATCGCCACGGTGATGCTGGTGCTGTCGTTCGTGCTGCTGCTGCTGATCAACCTGCTGCAAGGCTGGCAGGCCCGGCGCGGCGGGAGGCACGCGTGAGCCGGGGGGCACCCGCCGGCGCCCGCCGGCCCGATCACCTGACCGAGCCGCGCTGGGTGCGCGGCCTGCTGCTGGCTCTGGCCCTGGGCTTCCTGGCGCTGTTCCTGCTGGCGCCGCTGGCGGCCGTGTTCATCGAAGCCTTCAAAAAGGGCTGGGAACTGTACCTGGCGGCCATTGTCGAGCCTGACGCCTGGAGTGCCGTCAAGCTGACGCTGTGGGTGGCGGCGGTCTCGCTGCCGCTGAACCTGGTGTTCGGCGTGGCCGCGGCCTGGGCTATCGCCAAGTTCCAGTTCCGCGGCAAGCAGTTTCTGATCACCCTGATCGACCTGCCGTTCTCGGTGTCGCCGGTAGTGGCGGGCCTGGTGTTCGTGCTGTTGTTCGGCTCGCAGGGATGGCTGGGGCCCTGGCTGCAGGACCACGACCTGAAGGTGGTGTACGCCGTGCCCGGGGTGGTGCTGGCCACGCTGTTCGTCACGTTTCCGTTCATTGCGCGCGAACTGATCCCGCTGATGCAGGCGCAGGGCAGCGAAGAAGAGCAGGCCGCGCTGACGCTGGGCGCTAGCGGCTGGCAGATTTTCTGGCGCGTGACGCTGCCCAACATCAAATGGGGCCTGCTGTACGGCGCCATTCTGTGCAATGCGCGCGCCATGGGTGAATTCGGCGCGGTGTCGGTGGTGTCGGGGCACGTGCGCGGGCTGACCAACACCATGACCCTGCACGTCGAGATTCTTTACAACGAATACCAGTTCTCGGCGGCGTTTGCCGTGGCCTCGCTGCTGGCCCTGCTGGCGCTGGTGACACTGGTGGTCAAGAACCTGGTCGAGTGGCGCAGCGCGCGGCCGCACGCCGTGGCCGCGCCGGCCGGGCAGGCCGCCGCGCCCGCGCTGGCCCGGCCCGCGGCCGCATGATGGAGTGTCTAGCATGAGTATCGAAGTCAGAAACCTGTCGCGCCGCTTCGGCGATTTCCGCGCGCTGGACGATGTGTCGCTGCACATCGAGACCGGCGAACTGGTGGCCCTGCTGGGGCCGTCGGGCTGCGGCAAGACCACGCTGCTGCGCATCATCGCCGGGCTGGAAAGCGCCGATAGCGGCAGCGTGCTGTTTGCCGGCGAAGACGCCACCGGCGTCGACGTGCGGCACCGGCAAGTGGGGTTCGTGTTCCAGCATTACGCCCTGTTCAAGCACATGACGGTGTTCGAGAACGTGGCGTTCGGCCTGCGGGTCAAGCCGCGCGCCACCCGGCCGTCCGAGGCGCGGATCCGCGAAAAGGTGCACGAATTGCTGGGCCTGGTCCAGCTGGACTGGCTGGCCGACCGGTATCCGGCGCAGCTGTCAGGCGGGCAGCGCCAGCGCATTGCGCTGGCCCGCGCCCTGGCCGTCGAGCCGCGCGTGCTGTTGCTGGATGAGCCGTTCGGCGCCCTGGACGCCAAGGTGCGCAAAGAGCTGCGCCGCTGGCTGCGGCGGCTGCACGATGAACTGCACGTGGCCAGCGTGTTCGTCACACATGACCAGGAAGAAGCCCTGGAAGTGGCCGACCGGGTGGTCCTGATGAATGCCGGCCGCATCGAGCAGGTGGGCACGCCGCGCGAAGTCTGGGAACGCCCGGCCACGCCGTTCGTATATGGCTTTCTGGGCGATGTGAACCAGCTCAACGGCCATGCCAGCCAGGGCGTCTGGCATGCGCATGGCGTCGAGCTGCCGGCCCCGGACCTGGCGCACGCGCAGCACCAGCAGGCGGTCGCCTATGTACGCCCGCACGAGATCGACCTGGCGCGCGACAACGGCCTGGGGCAGGGCATTCCGGTGCGCCTGAGCCACGCCTACCTGGCCGGGTCCAGCGCCTACCTGGAACTGGAGCGCCAGGACGTGCAGGCCATTATCGAAGCGCAGGTGCCCGAGCGCCTGTACCGCGAACTTGATTTGAAGGAGGGCGAAAGCCTGCTGGCGCGGCCGCGCCGCGCCCGGGTTTTCGCCGCGCAGCCATGAGCACCACCGCCATCCCCCTGACCGCCGCCGTCGCCGCCCGCTGGCAGGCGCTGCGTCTGCGCCTGGCCGAGATCGCGCGGCAGTACCCCGACGCCGCGCTGGCCTCGTCGCTGGCCGCCGAAGACATGCTGCTGACCCACGCCATTTATGACGGCGGCATCCCGCTGGAAGTCTTCACGCTGGATACCGGCCGCCTGCATGCCGAAACACTGGGCATGCTGGACGCGGTGCAGGCGCGCTACGGCCGCGCCATTACGGTGTACCGGCCCGACGCCGCCGCCGTGCAGGCCCATGTGCAGGCGCACGGCGCCTACGCGTTCTATGACAGCGTGGAGCTGCGCAAGGCCTGTTGCCAGATACGCAAGGTCGAGCCCCTGAAGCGCGCGCTGGCCGGGCGCGGCGCCTGGATCACCGGGCAGCGCCGGGCCCAGGCCGCCACCCGCGGCGAGCTGCCCGAGGCCGAGCAGGATCCCGTGTTCGGCCTGTACAAGTACAACCCGCTGGCCGCCTGGAGCGAGGAAGACGTCTGGGAGGCCATCCGCGCGTTCGGCATTCCCTATAACCCGCTGCATGACCAGGGTTATCCGTCGATCGGCTGCGAACCCTGTACGCGCGCGATCCGGCCCGGCGAAGACGTGCGGGCGGGGCGCTGGTGGTGGGAATCGTCGGATTCCAAGGAATGCGGGCTGCATGCCGGCAACCGTGTCATCGCCGTGGCCGCCGCGCCGGCACAATCGACTTCTGAGTAAAGGAAAACCATGTCTGTCGTCGTCAACCGCAGCCACCTGGATTGGCTGGAATCCGAAGCGATCTACATCCTGCGCGAGGTAGCCGCCGAATGCTCGAAGCCGGTCCTGCTGTTTTCGGGCGGCAAGGATTCGGTGGTGCTGCTGCGCCTGGCCGAGAAGGCGTTCCGCCCCGGCCGCTTTCCGTTTCCGCTGATGCACATCGACACCGGCCACAACTACGACGAAGTGATCGCCTTTCGCGACCGGCGCGCCGCCGAGCTGGGCGAGACCCTGCTGGTGCGCAGCGTGGAAGATTCGATCCGGCGCGGCAGCGTGGTGCTGCGGCGCGAGAACGATTCGCGCAACGCCGCGCAGGCGGTCACCCTGCTGGAGGCCATCGAGGAATTCGGCTTCGACGCCTGCATCGGCGGAGCGCGCCGCGACGAAGAAAAGGCGCGCGCCAAAGAGCGTATTTTCTCGTTCCGCGACGAGTTCGGCCAATGGGACCCGAAGGCGCAGCGGCCCGAACTGTGGAACCTGTTCAATACCCGCGTGCACAAGGGCGAGAACATGCGCGTGTTCCCGATCTCGAACTGGACCGAGCTCGACGTCTGGCAGTACATCCAGCGCGAGCAGCTGGCGCTGCCGTCCATCTACTACAGCC
Organism: Bordetella petrii; assembly: GCF_017356245.1. NCBI lineage: Bacteria > Pseudomonadati > Pseudomonadota > Betaproteobacteria > Burkholderiales > Alcaligenaceae > Bordetella > Bordetella petrii. The sequence continues at coordinate 511,551 of NZ_JAFMZZ010000001.1, read as the reverse complement.
ACCGGCGCGACGTGGTGCGCCGCCGCGGCCTGCTGGTGCCCGTGACGCCGCTGACGCCGCCCCAGGACGGCGAGCAGGTCGAGAACCTGGCCGTGCGCTTTCGCACGGTGGGCGATATTTCCTGCACCTGCCCGGTGGCGTCCGACGCATCCGACCCGACGGCCATCATCGCCGAGACCGCCATCACCGACATTACCGAGCGCGGCGCCACCCGCATGGACGACCAGACTTCCGAGGCCTCGATGGAGCGCCGCAAGAAAGAAGGCTATTTCTGAACTGATTGAGCACCGGACTTTTTCCATGAACGCTGTGAACGACTCTTTTCTTTCGGGCGCCGATAACGGCGTGCTGCGCCTGATCACGGCCGGCTCGGTCGACGACGGCAAGTCCACCCTGATCGGGCGCCTGCTGTACGACAGCAAGGGCGTGTTCGCCGACCAGCTGGACGCCATTGCGCGCGCCAAGTACAAGCGGGTGGCCGGCGACGGCATCGATTTCGCGCTGCTGACCGACGGCCTGGAGGCCGAGCGCGAGCAGGGCATCACCATCGACGTGGCCTACCGGTATTTTTCGACCCCGCTGCGCAAGTTCATCGTGGCCGATGCCCCCGGCCATGAGCAGTACACGCGCAACATGGTCACCGGCGCGTCGACCGCCGATGCCGCCATCATCCTGATCGACGCCACCCGCGCGGTCGACGGCAAGCTGCTGCCGCAGACCAAGCGGCACAGCACCATCGCGCGCCTGCTGGGTATTCGGCACATCGTGGTGGCGGTCAACAAGATGGACCTGGTCGGTTGGGACCGCGCCGTGTTCGAGCGCATCCGCGATGCCTACGCCGACTTGGCGCGGCGCCTGGACATTGCCGGGTTCCACGTGCTGCCGCTGTCGGCGCTGGAAGGCGACAACGTGGTCAATTCGTCGGCCCGCACGCCCTGGTACGACGGCCCGCCGCTGCTCAGCCTGCTTGAACAGCTGGGCCAGGCCGACCATGCGCCGGCGCGGCCGCTGCGCTTTCCGGTGCAATGGGTGGCGCGCCATGGCGGCGCCAGCGCCGACGACTTCCGCGGCTATGCAGGCCGGGTGGCCAGCGGCGTGCTGCGCGCGGGCGACGAGATCGTGGTCCAGCCTTCGGGCGTGGCCGCGCGCGTGCAGGAAGTGCGGGCCTTCGATCGCGTGGTGGATGCGGCCGCGGCGGGCGATTCGGTGACGGTGGTGCTGGACCGCGACGTGGATGTATCGCGCGGCGATGTGCTGTCGCATGCGGCGGCGCCGGCGCGCGTGGGCCGCGAGTTCGAGGCCGAGCTGTGCTGGCTGGATGCGCAGGCGCTGAATCCGGCGCGCAAGTATCTGCTCAAGCACGGCACGCGCCTGACGTCGGCGAAGATCCGCGACGTGCTGACACAACGCGACATTCATGAGTTGCAAGAAGTCGCCAACGAAAGCGGCACGCTGGCCATGAATGAAATCGGCCGCGTCACGCTGGTCACGCGCGAGGCCCTGGCCGTCGATCGCTATGCCGATGCGCCGGCAACCGGCGCTTTCATCCTGATCGACGAGGCCACGCACCAGACAGCCGCCGCCGGCATGCTGCGCTAGGCCGCAAAAGCCGCCGCCGCAGGCTGGCGGCGGCTTGTTGTTTTTCGGCAAAATATAATAAAAACAATAAGTTATGGCCGATTTCCAGACCATGAAATGAATTCTTCAGACGGCCGGCGCGTCTTGCGGTAAAGTGGGACGTCGCCTGTTCAGGGCACAAGGGGCTTGCTGAAAGTACTGGTTTTTTGTACAGTACTTTCATGGAACGCACCGATCACGCTTTTTCCGCCGGTTCTGGGTCCCCGGCTGCCGCCCCCGCCGCCTTGCGCGGCCGGGGAGCGGTTACTAATGTTCGGCACCGCTTCCAGCAAACCGACCGCACGCCCGCCGACGACGGCTGGGCGCCAGGCGATGCCCCGGCCGGGCCGGCCCTGAAAACCACCGTCAAGCCCGAGCAGGCCCGCAAGCTGCTGTCGCGCAACGATTCGCCCGACATCCCCTTCGACGTGGCCGTCAACCCGTACCGGGGTTGCGAGCATGGCTGCGTGTACTGCTATGCGCGGCCCACCCACGCCTACCTGGGGTATTCCCCCGGCCTCGATTTCGAAACCCGCCTGGTGGCCAAGGCCAATGCGGTCGACGTCCTGCGGGCCGAGCTGGCCCGACCCGGCTACCGGGTGTCCCCCATCAATATCGGCTCGGCCACCGACGTCTACCAGCCCATCGAACGCCAGTGGCAGCTGACGCGCGGCGTGCTCGACCTGATGCTGCAAACCGGCCATCCGGCCACGCTGGTCACCAAGAACGCCCTGGTCGAACGCGACCTCGATCTGCTCCAGCCCCTGGCCGAACGGCGCCTGGTCACCGTGTATGTCAGCGTCACCACGCTCGACACCGACATGGCGCGCACGCTCGAGCCGCGCGCCTCGGCGCCCTGGCGGCGCATCCAGGCGGTGCGCACCCTGGCCAACACCGGTGTGCCGGTGGGCGTGCTGGTGGCGCCCGTCATCCCCTTCATCAACGACGAATCCCTCGAACACATCCTGCATGAAGCCCGCCAGGCGGGCGCCAGCTACGCCAGCTACACCGTGCTGCGCCTGCCCTGGGAAGTGAAGGCCGTGTTCGAAGAATGGCTGCAAACCCATTACCCCGACCGGGCCCAGCGCGTTCTGCACCGCATCGAAGATCTGCGCAATGGCCGCCGCAACGATTCCGGCTTCGGCACCCGCATGCGGGGCACCGGCCTGTGGGCCGACCTGCTGCGCCAGCGCTTCAACCTGGCGGTGCGCAAGCTGGGCCTGAATACCACCCGGCCGCAACTGGCCACCCATTTGTTCCGGGCGCCCCTGCCGCCGGTACTGCCCGCCGACGCGGCCAGGGCCGCGGGGCAGGGCAGGCGGCCGTCCCTGCCGCAGTCCACGCCGCAGTTATCGTTATTCTGAACGGAGCCACACCATGACCACCGCTACGCTTGCCACCGATTCCGTTGCTTCCCTGTCGCCCTCGCGGCTGCCGGCGTGGCTGCCGCGCCTGCTGGCGCAAGCCGCCAGCGGCGTGCTGCGCCAGCCCGCCAAATGGCCGTTCTCGTCGGGCCTGTCGCGCGGCCATCTGCCGGCCGCCGTTCCGCCGGCACAGCAGCCCGCCCAGCCGGCGCCGGCGGCGCCCGTGGCACCGGCAGCAGACACCCGCGCCGCCCTGTCCATCGAAACCCGGGCCGCTGCCCACAGCCAGTCGCTGGGCACGGCCGCGCAAGCCGCCCGGCAGGGCGTCACGCTGCGCCAGATGGTGGTCGACGTTCTGCTGGTAGCCATGTGGGGCGCCCTGATTCCCGGCCTGATGTGGCTGGGCGCGGCGGCGGGGTTCTAAGGCGCTTGCTAGCTGGACCCCAGCAGCACCACACCCGCCAGAATCGCCGCGCAGCCGGCCAGCCGGCCAATGCCCACTTTCTCGCGCAGTAGAAACATGCCCGCCAGCGTGCCCAGCATCATCGACATTTCGCGTGCCGGCGCCACCAGGCTCAAGGGGGCACCGTTGCGCAGCGCATACAGCACCAGGATGTACCCCAGCGGCGACAGCACGCCCACGGCCAGCGCCAGGTGCCAGTGGCCGCGCATGGCCTGCCAGCTTTCGGCGCGCCGCCGCAATACGTGCGGGCCCATCATCACGGTGCGGGTGGCGCAGGTAAACCAGTCGAACAGCACCGGCATGATCAGCACCACCTTTACACCGTAGGCGTCCACCACCGTATACGCGGCGATGAACAGGCCGATCACCACGCCCCAGCGCACCCCCAGCCAGGCCTGGGGCTGGCGGAACAGCGACAGGCGGCCCTGCGTGGCGATCAGCAGCACCCCGCCCACCACGCACAGCATTCCGGCAATACCAGTCGTGGTGGCCGGTTCGCCCAGCAGCAAAAAAGCCCCCGTCGTCGACAGCAGCGGCCCGGTGCCGCGCGCAATGGGATACACCACCGACAAATCCGCCACCTGGTAGCCGCGCTGCAGGCACAGGCTGTAGCCCAGGTGCAGGGCGCTGGATGCCAGGATGCACAACACCACCGGCCAGGTCCAGGCCATGCCTTCGTGCAGCAAAATCCAGATCACCCAGGGGGCATATACCAGCACGGCGCACAGCCCGTAGGCGAATACGAACACCGGCCCCACCATCGCCGCCCGCTTGGCCAGCAAATTCCACGTGGCATGCGCCATCGCCGCCAGGATGACCAATATCAGGGACGTATAAGACATGGGGGCGACGGCAGCGGCGGGGTAAAAGTGACGAGTTTGTGACAGTCAGGGTCGAGCCCCAAGGGTACTCTTAAATGGGGCCGGTTTCCTGTTGGAGCGGTAGTTATGCCAAAGGCTGTCTCAATCTTGCGGTGTCAGGCACTCTGACGGGAGCCTGACACCTGGCGCATGAAATTACCTTAACTACTTAAATAGGTGCTGAACGGCGGTTCAAATCTATCTATCGCAGTCCCGGGGCAAGAACTCAACACCCATTCAGCCCCCAATCGCATCCCTATGAAGTTCCAGGCATTTTGATGTAGAATGCCAGGTTTCCCAAACCTCATCCTCTACCTTGCGCACAGCCCAAACGGCCGGCCCAGCCAGCCTTCAGGCGTAAAAACACCGCAACGGCACGATGACCTCGGAGTTCACATGAACCTCATCGCCATCCTGGAACAGGAAGAAATCAAGCGCCTTACCGGCGACAAGACCGTGCCCGAATTCGCCCCCGGCGACACCGTGGTGGTCAGCGTCAACGTCGTGGAAGGCACCCGCAAGCGTGTGCAGGCCTACGAAGGCGTTGTCATCGCCAAGCGCAACCGCGGCCTGAACTCTTCGTTCATCGTCCGCAAGATCTCGTCCGGCGAAGCCGTCGAGCGTACCTTCCAGCTGTACTCGCCGCAAATCGCCGGCATCGAAGTCAAGCGCCGCGGCGACGTGCGCCGCGCCAAGCTGTACTACCTGCGCAGCCGTTCGGGCAAGTCGGCGCGCATCAAGGAAAAGCTGGTCACCAAGCAGGCCAAGTCGGCCTGATCGTTCCGGGCGCGGCGCCGGCCATGGCTGGACATCGCCGCGCTGCCCGGCATTCCGGGTTAAAAAGGCACCTGCAAAGGTGCCTTTTTCACGTCTGCTGCAGGTATGCCTGACCCTTCGTCCCGCCCCCGCCGGCCTCCGGCCGCACCGCCGTTCGATCCCGCCGCGCAGGCCTGGCGGCCCGCCGATACCGACCTGGCCCCCGTGCCGCCCGAGCGGCTTGTGCCCGACTTGCTGCGCGGCGCGCTCAGCCGCCCCGGCCCCTGGCCGCAAGATGCGCTGGGTTCCACCGAATACCGCCATCCCGGCCGCGAAGGCGCACCGGTGCTGGCTGCCGTGCTGATCCCGATGGTGGCGCATGCCAGCGGCGTGCGGGTCATGCTGACCCAGCGCTCGGCCCATCTGTACGATCACGCCGGGCAGATCAGTTTTCCCGGGGGGCGCCTGGAGGCCACCGACGCCACGCCGGTGGATGCCGCGCTGCGCGAGGCCCAGGAAGAAACCGGCCTGGCGACCGAGTTCGTGGATGTGCTGGGCAGCATGCCGTCCTACCTGACGTCCACCGGGTTTTCGATCACGCCAGTGCTGTCGCTGGTGCGGCCCGGATTCACCCTGGCGCCCGATGCCTTCGAAGTGGCCGAAGTCTTCGAAGTGCCGCTGGCCTTTCTGATGGACCCGGCCAATCATCGCCTGTACCGCGCGCCGCTGCCCGACGGGCGCGAACGGCAGTACTACGCCATGCCCTGGCAGGGCCATTTCATCTGGGGCGCCACGGCCGGCATGCTGCGCAACCTGTATCACCTGGTGCGCCAGCGGCTGGCCGACGCGGGCTGAACGCGCCTTTCAGTAGCGCTGTTGCGCGGCCTCGCTTTCTTCCAGGATGCGGCGGTACAGCGCGTACCGCCCGGCGTCGATGGCGCCGGCCTGCAGCGCCGCCACCACGCCGCAGCCGGGCTCGTGGCGGTGCGTGCAGTTGTAGAAGCGGCAGTGCTCGATGTGCGGCGAGAATTCCGGAAAGCCGCGCAGAATGTCTTCGCCCGACAGGTGCTGCAGGCCGAACGCCTGAAAACCCGGTGAATCGATCAGGTCGCCGCCCGGCGCCGGCAGGTGGTACAGCCGCGTGGTGGTGGTAGTGTGCCGGCCCATGTCGAGCGCGGTGGAATGCTCGCGGGTGGGCGCGGCGGCGTCGGGCACCAGGGCATTGAGCAGGGTCGACTTGCCCATGCCGCTTTGGCCCAGCAACAGGGTGGTGCGGCCCGCCAGCCGCGGCGCCAGCCGTTCGCGCACGGCCGCGGCGTCGTGCGCGCTGAGCTCGATGACCGGCACGCCCAGGGCCTGCACCGAGGCCAGCCGTGCGCGTGCCCCGGCCAGGCCGCCGGCCAGGTCGATCTTGTTCAGGATGACCAGCGGCTCGATGCCGGCGCTCCAGGCGCCGGCCAGCGCGCGGCCGGCCAGGTCGTCGGAAAACGTGGGTTCGACCGCCACCACGATCAGCAATTGGTCGACATTGGCGGCGAATTGCTTGGCGCGCGTTTCGTCGGACCGGAACAGCAGGTTGCGGCGCGGCAGGATGGCGTCGATGGCGCCTTCATCGCGGCCCTGCGGCGCGATGCGCACCCGGTCGCCCACGGCGGCTCCCGCCTTTTTGCCGCGCGGAAAGCAGTGGCGCACCGAGCCGTCGGGGAACTCGACCATGTAGTGGCGGCCGTGCGCCGCGACGATGCGGCCTTCCAGCTGCGCGGCGGCGGAGCTCACAGGCATGCCTTCGCCCTTTGGGCGGCCCGGCAAGCTCATGTTCCCTGCGTCAGGTGGCGGATGCGCACGGCGGCGGGGGGGTGGCTGTCGTAGAAGGCGGAATGCACGGGATCGGGGGTCAGGGTGGCGGCGTTGTCATCGTACAGTTTGACCAGCGCCGACACCAGCATGCCGGACGAGCTCTGCGTGGCGGCGTAGCGGTCGGCCTCGAATTCGTCGCGGCGCGAATACCAGCTGGCCACCGGCGTCAGCATGAAGGTGAACACCGGAATCACCAGGAAGAACAGCAGCAGCGCCAGGGCATCGTTGCGGCCGTCCAGGCGCGGCAGCACGCCCAGGCCTTCGTAGAACCACGGCTGCTGCGCCAGCCACCCCAGCAGGGCGAAGAACAGCAGGGCGGCGGCAAAGCTCAGCACGATGCGCCTGACGATGTGGCGCTTGGCGAAATGGCCCAGTTCGTGCGCGAGCACGGCTTCGATTTCGTCGGCGTTCAGGCGCGCCAGCAGGGTGTCGAAGAACACGATGCGGCGCGATTTGCCGAAGCCGGTGAAATACGCATTGCCGTGGGCCGAGCGCCGCGAGCCGTCCATGACGAACAGGCCGTTGAGCGCAAAGCCGCAGCGCTGCGCCAGCTGCTTGATGCGGCCGGCCAGTTCGGGGTCGGACAGCGGCGTGAACTTGTTGAACAGCGGCGCGATGAAGCTGGGGTAGATGAACAGCAGCAGCAGGTTGAAGGCCGTCCAGACGCCCCAGGCCCACAGCCACCACAGGCTGCCGGCCTGGGCCATCAGCCACAGGATGACGGCCGCCAGCGGCGCGCCCAGCGCCAGGGCGATCAGGACGCCCTTGGCCAGGTCGGCCGCGAACAGGCCCGGCGTCATGCGGTTGAAACCGAAGCGCGCTTCCAGCTTGAACTGCCGCCACAGCGTGAAAGGCAGCCCCAGCACGCCCAGCAGCAGCGCCACGCCGCCCAGCAGCAGCAATTGCCGCAGCAGGTCGTGCGAGGTTGCCTGCGCGACCAGCAGGTCGATGGCCTGCAGGCCGCCCAGCAGCGTCAGCGCCACCAGCAGCACGGCGTCGTAGACCCGCTCGAGCATGCCCAGCCGGACGCGCGCCACGGTGTAGTCGGCCGCGCGCTGGTGGCTGGCCAGGCCGATGCGCGGCGCGAACTCGGGCGGCACCTGATCGCGGTGGCTTGCCACGTGGCGGATCTGGCGCGAGGCCAGCCACAGACGCACGCCAATATCGGCCAGCAGGAAGGAAACGAACAGCAGAGTCAGGAGAGTAAGCGGCACGGAAGGGACGGCTATGAGAAAATGCGGTGTTTTAAAGGCAAATTATATGGCTGCGAACGAAAACCGCCTGGTCTGGCTCGACATGGAGATGACCGGGCTCGATCCCACCAGGGAACGCATCATCGAAGTGGCCGTGGTGGTCACCGAACCCGACCTCACCGTCGTGGCCGAAGGGCCCGTGCTGGTCGTGCACCAGCCCGACAGCCTGCTCGACGCCATGGACAACTGGAACAAGTCCACCCACGGCAAAAGCGGCCTGATCGACAAGGTGCGGGCTTCCACGCTGACCGAGGCGCAGGCCGAGCAGACGCTGCTCGATTTCCTGGCGCAGCACGTGCCGGCGGGCAAGTCGCCGCTGTGCGGCAACACCATCAGCCAGGACCGCCGCTTCATGTACGCCTACATGCCCAACCTGGAACGCTTCTTCCATTACCGCAACCTCGACGTCAGCACCCTGAAAGAACTGGCGCGCCGCTGGGTGCCCGCGGTGTACAAGGGCTTCGAGAAGAAAAGCAAGCACGAGGCGCTGGCCGACATCTACGAATCCATCGACGAACTGAAGTACTACCGCGAGCACTTCCTGAAAGTGTAGGGGGCTTGCCAGGCCTGCCAGCATGTCCGCCGCGTCCGGCTATTCCGTTGCCCAGATCCGCCAGGCCGAGCAGCAGGCGCTGGCGCAGGGGCGCGCGCTGATGCCGCTGGCCGGCGCCGCGGCGGCCGGCTTCATCGCCGCGCGCTTTCCCGCGGGCAGCGCCGTGCTGGCCCTGGCGGGGCCGGGCAACAACGGCGGCGACGCGCTGGTGGCTGCCACGCAATTGCGGGCCGCCGGCTATGCGGTGCGCGTGGCGATGCCGCGCGGCTCGCGCGGGCTGCCCGCCGACGCGGCGCGGGCCCATGCCGGCTGGCGCGCACAAGGCGGGCAAGAGCAGCCGGGCCTGGATGCCGATCCGCCCGATGTAATCATCGACGGCCTGTTCGGCATTGGCCTGAACCGCCCGCTGGATGCGGATTGGCAGGCGCTGGTCGATGCCGTCAATGCCTGGGGCAGGCCGGTGCTGGCACTGGACGTGCCCAGCGGCGTGGATGCCGACAGCGGCCGCGCCCTGGGACGCGCGCTGCGGGCGCGCTGGACCCTGTCGTTCATCGGCACGGCGCGCGGCCTGTGCGTGCCCGGGGCGGGCCGCGAGGCTGCCGGAGAGCTGCACCTGGACACGCTGGGCGTGGCGATCGCGTAGGCGCGGAACCGGCTATGCGGCCGGGCGGCCGCCGAAGCGCGTGTACACGGCGGGCGACAGCGGCGTGTAGCGGTCGTTGTCGCGCCCGGCCACGGCGTCCAGATGCTGTTCCGAAGCGTCGAACAATTTCCAGTAGATCTGGCCGCACAGCGCGCGCGCGGCGTGGCCCGGCCAGCGCTCGGGCAGCATGGGCACCGGCAGTTGCGGGTCGTGCAGCACGATGCGGCGCCAGGTGTGCAGCAGCAGCATGCGGGTGGCAAAAGCGTCGGCAGGGTCGGGCGGGTCGTCCAGCAATTTTTCCAGCGGGCCGAACTGGCGCGAAAAATGCCGGTACTGGCCCGCCAGCGCGTCCAGGCTCCAGCACTGCGGCGCCAGGCTGGCGATGGGCAGGCCGCCCGCGCCGGCCAGGTCGCGCCCCGACAGCACCAGGGCCTTGTCGGGAATGCCCAGCTTTTCCAGGATGTCGTGCGCGGTGCGGGCGTCGGCCTGCGGGTGCGCGAACAACCCCGGGGCGATCATGCCGAAGCCTTCCCAGGCCAGTTCGCGGCGCAGCTCGGTGCGCTCGGCCAGCCCGTTGTTGCCCAGGCGCGGCAGAGCCACCAGTGTCCACTCGCCGTTCCAGTCGGCGGCCGGGCCCACGTAGATGCGCTGCGAGGCATGCGCCGTATGGCGGCGGCCCTGGTCCGACAACTGGTACAGGCTGCGCCGTCCGTGCCGTTCGGCCTGCAGCCAGCCCTGGGCCACCAGCCGGAATACGCTGGTGCGCAGCAGCCGCTCGTTGATGCCCAGCGGCTCCAGCAATTCGATAATGCCGCCCAGCCAGATGGCCCCGCCATGGCAGGCCAGCGCATCGCCCAGCAGGCTGACGCACAGCGACTTGGCGCGCGGCGGGTCTTCCTTGAGCAGGCGGGCGATATGGCGGCCGACGGGCGAGGGGGGATTGGCCATGGAATCAGGCTCGTATGACAATGATCAACATGATACACATATCTAATGTGATACAAAAATAGGTTTGACAATTAAATTTGTGTATTAAATAATCGTCTCATGCCTGGCCTGACGAATGGCCGGCGCGCGCGCCGTAAACGGCGCGCCGCGACCGACAGGAGACGAACATGTACGCACAGCTTGTTGAAACCGGCGTCAAGCAGGTCCGCAGCGCCGACCAGCTCACCGGCCCGGAACAGGCGTTCCAGCGCCGCATCGACGACGGCGTGCGCATCGAGCCTCAAGACTGGATGCCCGAGGCCTACCGCAAGACGCTCATCCGCCAGATCTCGCAGCATGCCCATTCCGAAATCGTCGGCATGCTGCCCGAAGGCAACTGGATCACCCGCGCGCCGTCGCTCAAGCGCAAGGCCATTCTGCTGGCCAAGGTGCAAGACGAAGCCGGCCATGGCCTGTACCTGTACAGCGCCGCCGAAACCCTGGGCGTGTCGCGCGATGAACTGGTCGACGACCTGCACACCGGCCGCGCCAAATATTCCAGCATCTTCAACTACCCCACGCTCAGCTGGGCCGATATCGGCATGATCGGCTGGCTGGTCGACGGTTCGGCCATCATCAACCAGATTCCGCTGTGCCGCTGTTCGTACGGCCCGTACGCGCGGGCCATGGTGCGGGTCTGCAAAGAAGAGTCGTTCCACCAGCGCCAGGGCTACGACCTGCTGATCCAGATGTGCCGCCACGGCACCCCCGAACAAAAGGCCATGTGCCAGGACGCCCTGAACCGCTGGTGGTGGCCGGCCTTGATGATGTTCGGCCCGTCCGACGCCGAGTCGCCCAACAGCGCGCAGTCGATGGCCTGGAAGATCAAGCTGTTCTCCAACGACGAGCTGCGCCAGAAAATGGTGGACCAGACCGTGCCGCAGGCCGAGTACCTGGGCCTGGCCGTGCCCGATCCCGACCTGAAGTGGAATGCCGAGCGCGGCCACTACGATTTCGGCGAGATCGACTGGAGCGAGTTCTATGCGGTGATCAAGGGCCACGGCCCCTGCAACCGCGAGCGGCTGGCCGCGCGCAAGCAGGCCCATGAAGCCGGCGCCTGGGTGCGCGACGGGCTGGCAGCCCACGCCGAGAAGCAGGCGCGCCGCAAGGCGGCCTGACGCGCCGCTTCGATCTTGGTTTTCCGGGCCGCGCCGGCGGCCTGTTCCCTGAAGGATACGCATCATGAGCAAGGAATGGCCGCTGTGGGAAGTGTTCATCCGCAGCCAGCACGGCCTGGCCCACAAGCATGTGGGCAGCCTGCACGCCCCCGACGCCGAAATGGCCATCAACCACGCGCGCGACGTCTACACGCGGCGCAATGAAGGCCTGAGCATCTGGGTGGTGCGGGCCGCCGACATCGTGGCCAGCAGCCCGGGCGACAAAGAGCCGCTGTTCGACCCCGCCAACAGCAAGATCTACCGGCATCCCACGTTCTTTCCGATGCCCGACGAAATCAAGCACATGTAGGGCGCGGACATGGACAAGCCTTTTTTCGAATACCTGCTGCGCCTGGGCGACACCACGCTGGTGCTGTCGCAGCGCCTGTCGGAATGGTGCGGCCACGGACCGGCGCTGGAAGAAGACCTGGCGCTGACCAATACCGCGCTCGACCTGCTGGGCCAGGCCCGCATGTGGCTGACGCTGGCCGGCGAAGTCGAGGGGGCCGGCCGCGACGAAGACGCGCTGGCCTATTTGCGCCATGCGCCCGAGTTCCGCAACGCCACGCTGGTCGAGCGGCCCAACGGCCATTACGGCGACACGCTGGCGCGGCAGTTTTTCTTCGACGTGTGGCATTACTTCCTGCTGCAGCGTCTGGCGCAGTCCGCCGACGAACGCGTGGCGGCGATCGCCGCCAAGTCGCTGAAAGAAGTCACCTATCACGTGCGCCGCTCGTCCGATCTGGTGGTGCGGCTGGGCGACGGCACCGCGGAAAGCCATGCGCGCATGCAAGAGGCCGTGGAGGCCGCCTGGCGCCATACCGGCGAGTTGTTCATCGACGACGCCGTGGACCGCGACCTGGCCGCGCGCGGCATCGGCTGTGAGCTGGCGGCGCTGCGCGAGCCCTGGCTCGCCCATGTGCGCGAAGTGCTGGACGAAGCCACGCTGGCCGTGCCCGAGCTCGCCGAGGCCAGCCATGCCGCGCTGCAGGGCGGGCGCCAGGGGCGGCATACCGAAGCCCTGAGCTACCTGCTGGCCGAGATGCAATCGCTGCCGCGCGCCTATCCCGGAGCCGCCTGGTGAAGCACGCCGCGTCCGCGCCCGCCACCCCGCGCCAGGTCATGGCGTGGCTGGAAAGCGTGCCCGATCCCGAGATCCCCGTGCTGTCGGTGGTGGACCTGGGGGTGGTGCGCGAGGTGGCCTGGGACGGCGCCACCTGTGTGGTCACCATCACGCCCACTTATTCGGGCTGCCCGGCCATGCGCGAAATCACCCACGACATCGAGCGCACGCTGGCCGGCCACGGCGTGGCCGCGGTGCGGGTGGAAACCCGCCTGGCGCCGGCCTGGACCACCGACTGGATGAGCGAGCGCGGCCGCGCCGCGCTCAAGGGCTACGGCATCGCGGCGCCGGCCGAGCGCGCCATCGACGTGTCGGGCATCAGCCGCCGCGCGGCCGCGCCGGTGGTGGCCTGCCCGCATTGCGGCTCGGCGCAGACCCGGCTGGTCAGCCATTTCGGCTCGACCTCGTGCAAGGCCCTGTACCGCTGCGGCGCGTGCCGCGAGCCATTCGATTATTTCAAGACACACTGAGCAGGGCCGCTTCACGCCATGAGCCAGACTTCGTTCCATTCCCTGAAGGTCGCCTCGGTGGCGCGCAATACGCGCGACGCGGTCGTGGTCACCTTCGACCTGCCGGAAGACCTGCGCACGCAATTCGCATTCCGGCCCGGGCAGTACCTGACGCTGCGCACCGAGCTGGGCGGCGAAGAGCTGCGCCGTTCGTACTCCATCTGCTCGGCTCCTGGCGACGGCCTGCTGCGCGTGGCCATCAAGAAGGTCGACGAGGGCGCGTTCTCGAGCTGGGCCAACCACGAGCTGCAGCCGGGCCAGACGCTGGAGGTGATGCCGCCGGCCGGCAATTTCACGGTCGATTTCGCGCCTGAACATCGCCGCCACTATGTGGCCTTCGCCGTGGGCAGCGGCATCACGCCGGTGTTTTCGCTGGTGAAGACGGCGCTGTCCACCGAGCCGCACAGCCGCTTCACCCTGTTCTTCGGCAACCGCGCCTCGTCGTCGGTACTGTTTCGCGAAGAGATCGAAGACCTGAAGAACCTGTACATGGAGCGGTTTTCGCTGGTGTACATCATGAGCCGCGAGAGCCAGGACATCGAGCTGTTCAACGGCCGGCTGGACGGCGACAAGGTCGACCAGCTGATGTCGGCCTGGATGCGCCCGGACGACATCGACTATGCCTTCGTGTGCGGCCCGCAGACCATGATCGAAAGCGTGGTGCAGCATCTGCAGGACCGCGGCATCCCCAAATCGCACATCAAGTTCGAATTGTTCGGCGCGCCGCGCGGGCCGCGCGCGCTGCGCACCGGCCGCGACGCGCCGGCCGCGCCCGGCAAGGGCCAGTGCGAAGTCACCGTGGTGCAGGACGGCCATCGCCGCAGCTTTTTCATCGACAAGAACAAGGACAGCGTGCTCGACTCGGCCCTGGCGCAGGGCGTGGAGCTGCCTTATTCGTGCAAGGGCGGCGTCTGTTCGACGTGCCGCTGCAAAGTCATCGAAGGCGAAGTCGACATGGACGCCAACTTCGCGCTGGAAGACTATGAAGTGGCGCGCGGCTTCGTGCTCAGTTGCCAGAGTTTCCCGGTCAGCGATCGCCTGGTGCTGGATTTCGACCAGGAAACCTGAATCGGCCGCCCGTTCCAGAACCCCATTCATTCCGGAGATTGTCTCGTGTCACAGGATTTTTTTGAACGCCACCAGCCCCTGCTCGAACGCGCGCAGGCGGCCGCGGCCGAGCGCGGCTACTGGAGCCCCTTCGCCGAATCGCCCAGCCCGCGCCATTATGGCGAATCGGCCGCCGACGACGGCCGCGCGGCCTTCGAGGCCCTGCGCGGCAAGGCATTTCCGCTGGCGCTGAACGGCGCCCAGGGCACGGTGGGCGGCGAGCAGTCGCCCTACGGGTTCGCGCTGGACATCGGCTACCCGCAGGTGCCGCCGGCGGCGCTGGTGCAGAATGCCGGCCGCGCCCTGGAGCAGTGGCGCCGGACCGGCCCGCGCGCCTGGGTGGGAGTGTCGCTGGAGATCCTGGCGCGCCTGAACCGGCGCAGCTTCGAGATCGCCCATGCCGTGCAGCACACCACCGGGCAGGGCTTCATGATGGCCTTCCAGGCAGGCGGCCCGCATGCGCAGGACCGCGGCGTCGAGGCGGTGGCCTATGCCTGGCAGGAAATGGCGCGCATTCCCGGCGTGGCGCTGTGGGAAAAGCCGCAGGGCAAGCACGACCCCATCAAGATGGAAAAGCGCTTCACCATCGTGCCGCGCGGCATCGCGCTGGTGATCGGGTGTTCGACCTTTCCCACCTGGAACGGCTATCCGGGCCTGTTCGCCAGCCTGGCCACCGGCAACGCGGTGATCGTCAAGCCGCATCCCGGCGCCATCCTGCCACTGGCCATCACCGTGCAGGTGGCGCGCGAGGTGCTGGCCGAGGCCGGCTTCGACGCCGATGTGGTGCAGCTGGCCGCCCATCCGGCCGGCGACGACACGGCGCAGCAGCTGGCGCAGGACCCGGCTGTGAAGATCGTCGATTTCACCGGCAGCAGCGCCAACGGCAACTGGCTGGAACAGCACGCGCGGCAGGCGCAGGTGTATACCGAGAAGGCGGGCGTCAACCAGGTGATTGTCGATTCCACCGACGACCTGAAGGGCATGGCGCGCAACCTGGCGTTTTCTCTGGCCCTGTATTCGGGCCAGATGTGCACGGCGCCGCAGAACATCTATGTGCCGCGTGGCGGCATCGCCACGGCCGAAGGCCATGCCAGCTTCGACGAGGTGGCGGCGGCCCTGGGCACGGCCCTGCAGAAGCTGTGCGCCGACCCGGCCAAGGCGGTGGAACTGACCGGCGCCATCCAGAATGAAGGCATCGCGGCGCGCATCGAGCAGGCGCGCGCCCTGGGCCTGCCGGTGGTGGCCGACAGTCAGGCGCTGGCGCACCCGCAGTTCGAGGGCGCGCGTGTGCGCACGCCGCTGCTGCTGCGCGCCGAGTCCGGCAACCCGGCCATCGGGCAGGAGTGGTTCGGCCCCATCGCCTTCGTGGTGGCCACCGATTCCACCGGGCACAGCATCGGCCTGGCGCGCGACAGCGTGGTGCGCCATGGCGCGTTGTCGCTGGCGGCCTATACCACCGACGATACCGTGGCGGAGCAGGTGCAGGACGCCGCCGAAGTGTCGGGCGTGGCGCTGTCGCTGAACCTGACCGGCGCCGTGTTCGTGAACCAGACCGCCGCCTTCAGCGACTTCCACGGCACCGGCGCCAATCCCGCCGCCAATGCGGCGCTGTCGGATTCGGCCTTCGTGTCCAACCGCTTCCGCGTCGTGCAGACGCGCCGCCACGTCTGACCGGGAATCCGCCATGACCTACCAGAGCATCTTGTTCGATCTGTCGGGCGGCATTGCCCGGCTGACCCTGAACCGCCCCGACAAGCTCAACAGCTTCACCGCCGCCATGCACGGCGAAGTGGCCGACGCCCTGACCCGCGTCGAGCGCGAAGGCGCGCGCGTGCTGGTGCTGACCGGCGCCGGCCGCGGCTTTTGCGCCGGGCAGGACCTGAGTGAACGGCAGATGGCCGCCGAGGGCGCCCCGCCCGACCTGGGCGAGACCGTGGAAAAGTACTACGCGCCGCTGGTGCGCCGCCTGCACGCCCTGCCGCTGCCGGTAGTGGTGGGCGTGAACGGCGTGGCGGCGGGGGCGGGCGCCAACCTGGCGTTCGCGGGCGACATTGTCATTGCCAAGGAATCGGCCAGCTTCATCCAGTCGTTCTGCCGGCTGGGCCTGATTCCCGATACCGGCGGCACCTTCGTGCTGCCGCGGCTGGTGGGGCGCGCGCGCGCCATGGGGCTGGCGATGCTGGGCGACAAGCTCAGCGCGCGCCAGGCGCAGGACTGGGGCCTGATCTGGCAATGCGTGGCCGACGATGCCTTCGACGCCGCGCTGGACAAGCTGGCCGCGCATTTCGCCGCCGCGCCCACGCGCGGCCTGGCCAGCACCAAGCAGGCGCTGCAGGCCAGCCTGCGCAACGACTTGTCCACGCAGCTGGACCTGGAGCGCGACCTGATGCGCGAACTGGGCCGCAGCGCCGACTACGCCGAAGGCGTGGCCGCGTTCCTGGGCAAGCGCGAACCGCAATTCAAGGGGCGCTGATGACCACGCATGTGCCTTCTGTCGACGTGCCGGCCGACCCGCACGAACTGGCCCAGGCCGTGGGCGCCGCCATGTACGCGGTGGATGCCGCCACGCAGGGCCTGGACATGGACGTGGCCGAGATCGCCCCGGGCTTCGCGCGCCTGACCATGCGCGTGCGCCCGGACATGCTGAACGGCCACCAGACCTGCCACGGCGGTTTCCTTTTCGCCCTGGCCGACAGCGCGTTCGCGTTTGCCTGCAATTCGCGCAACGCCAGCACGGTAGCCTCGGGCTGCACGATCGACTTCCTGGCGCCGGGGTTCGCCGGCGACCTGTTGACGGCGGTGGCGCAGGAACGTTCGCTGGCCGGCCGCACCGGCGTCTACGACGTGACCATCACCAACCAGGACGGGCGGCAGCTGGCGCTGTTCCGCGGCCGCTCGTACCGCATCAAGGGGCAGATCGTGGGCACGCCGCCGGATGCGTGAAGACCCGGATTTTTCTGCACCGCCACTCCCAATACGATAAAGCGGCGCCGCGCCGCACAGCATTCCAGGAGACCGAATCCATGTCCAATACCGTGAGCAAACCCGGGCTGGATCCCATCGAGCATGCCAGCCGCGATGAAATCGAGGCGCTGCAGCTGCAGCGCCTGAAATGGACGCTGGCGCATGCCTACCAGAACGTGCCGCATTACCGGCAGGCGTTCGACGCGGCGGGCGTGCACCCGGACGACCTGAAGCAGTTGTCCGATATCGCCAAATTCCCGTTCACCACCAAGCAAGACCTGCGCGACAACTATCCGTTCGGCATGTTCGCCGTGCCGCGCGAGCAGGTGGCGCGCGTGCATGCCTCCAGCGGCACCACCGGCAAGCCGACGGTGGTGGGCTACACCGCGCAGGACCTGGACAACTGGGCCGGCCTGGTGGCGCGCTCGATCCGCGCGGCGGGCGGCCGGCCCGGCGACATCGTGCACGTGGCCTACGGCTACGGCCTGTTCACCGGCGGGCTGGGCGCGCATTACGGCGCCGAACGCCTGGGCTGCACGGTGATCCCGATGTCGGGCGGCCAGACGGAAAAACAGGTGCAGCTGATCAGCGATTTCCGGCCCGACATCATCATGGTGACGCCTTCGTACTTCTGCAACATCATCGAAGAGCAGCGCCGCCAGGGCATCGACCCGCGGCAGAGCTCGCTGCGCATCGGCATTTTCGGCGCCGAGCCCTGGACGGGCCAGATGCGCCAGGACATCGAGGCCGAGGCGGCCATCGACGCCGTCGACATCTACGGCCTGTCGGAAGTGATGGGGCCGGGCGTGGCCAGCGAATGCGTGGAAACCAAAGACGGCCCGGTGGTGTGGGAAGACCATTTCTACGCCGAAATCATCAACCCGGAAACCGGGGCGCCGGTGGCCGACGGCGAGCAGGGCGAGCTGGTGTTCACCTCGCTGACCAAAGAGGCCATGCCCATCATCCGCTACCGCACGCGCGACCTGACCCGGCTGCTGGCGCCCACGTCGCGCAGCATGCGGCGCATCGGCAAGATTACCGGCCGCAGCGATGACATGCTGATCGTGCGCGGCGTAAACCTGTTCCCCACCCAGGTCGAAGAGCAGGTGCTGAAGATCGCCCAGCTGGCGCCGCACTACCAGCTGGTGCTGACGCGCAGCGGCCACCTGGACGAACTGGAGATCCTGACCGAAGTGCGCGACGAGTTCGCCAGCCTGGCCGAAGCCGAGCGCGAGGCGCTGGGCAAGCAGCTGCAGCATGCGGTCAAGTCGTACATCGGGGTGACGGCGCGCGTGCGGGTGGCCGATTGCGGCTTCGTGGAACGCACCCTGACCGGCAAGGCGCGGCGCGTGGTGGACAAGCGGCCGCGCTGATATTGCGCTTCAGGCGTCCGGCGCGTCGGCGTGCGACCACAGCGGCGCGCCCGGGTCGGGCAGGGTGGCTTCCAGCACCGTGCCGGTTTGTGATTCGGTCATCACCAGGGTGGGCGTGCCGGGGCGGAAGGCGATGTTGGTGACTGTGGCGCCAACGGGGCTGCGGATGAAATGGGTGACTTCGCCGCGCGGGTTCAGGACGAAGGCGCCGCCCAGGCTGGCGTGGGCCACCACCAGCCGGCCCGCGGCATCCACGGCCAGGCCGTCGGGGCCGCTGGCGCCGAAGAAACTGCGGAAGGCGCCCACCTTCGACAGCGAGCCGTCGGCCAGCACGGGGGCGCGCCAGACGGCGTTGGCGCGGGTCATGGCCATGTACAGCACGTGGCCGGACGGGTCCAGGGCGATGCCGTTGGGGCTGGGGCCGTTGGCCAGCAGCAGGTCCAGCTGCCCGGATGGCCGCAGGCGGTAGACGCGGCCGCTGGGATCGTGCAGGCCGGTCTGGCCCTGATCGGTGAAATACAGGTTGCCCTGCAAGTCGAAGTGCAGGTCGTTCAGGCCCTTGAAGCTTTCCGAATTGCGGTGCCCCAGCACGGTTTCCACCGCGCCGTCGGCGGGGCGCACCCGCAGCAGGCCGCGCCGGTAGTCGGCCACCCACAGGTCGCCGCCGCGGTCGATGGCGATGCCGTTGGGCCAGCCGCCCGTTTCGGCGAGGGTGTGCCATTGGCCATCCGGCGCCAGGCGGAAGATGCGCCCGTGCACGATGTCGGCCAGGTACAGGTTGCCCGCGCGATCGAAGGCGGGGCCCTCCAGGAAGCTGTCGACGGCCTGCCCCGGCTTGTTGGCGGCGGCCCAGTCGCTGGCGCGGCGCAGGCGCAGCGCCTCGGGCAGGGTGGCCAGCACGCGCGCCTGCACGACCTGGGGCGGTTCAAAAGAGAGATTCCACATGGCTTACTCCGCGGCCGGCAGCGGCCGCGGCGGCCGGCCTTCGTAGGTGGGCAGGAACTGGCGCGGCATCGGGCCCTTGATGCGGCCGCCTTGCTGGGTCTGTTCCCAGGCATGGGCCAGCACGCCCACCGAACGCGACAGGCAGAACAGGCCGCGCGCCAGCGCCGGGGCGAAGCCGAGTTCAGCATAAATCACCGCGGTGGCGCCGTCGATGTTCATGGGAATGGGCTTGCCTTTGCGCGCGTGCAGCAGCGCTTCGATGGCGCGCGCCGTGGCGGCATGGCGGCCGCTGACCGCGCCGGCCTGCGTGGCGCGATCCACCAGCGCCAGCAGCGGCGCGCTGCGCGGGTCGACTGGATGGAAACGGTGGCCGAAGCCGGGAATGATCTTGCCGTGCGCGTCGGCATAGGCATTCACGGCATCGGCCACGGCCCGCGCCTGGGGCGCGCCGGCATCGATGCGCGCGGCGGCGTCCAGGTACAGTTGCAGCGCCTGTTCGCCCGCGCCGCCATGCACGTCGCCCAGCACATTCACCGCCGAGGCCATGGCGCTGTTCAGGCCCACCCCGCAGGTGGCCGCCATGCGCGCAATGGCGATGCTGGGCGCCTGCGGCCCGTGGTCCACGGCCGACATCAGCGCGGCTTCCAGCAGGCCGGCCTGTTGCGCGCCGGGCAGCTCGCCGCGTGTCAGCAGCCAGATCATCTGCGCCAGGCCGACATTGCCGATCAGGTCTTCGATGGCATAGCCGCGATAGCGGATCACGCCGGGCTGCATGTCGATGATGGAGGTGCGCCACCAGTCCTGCGCAAGCTGGCGGGGGTCGGAAGTGGGAGTGTTCATGGGGCCTCGGAAAATCAGCGGGGTTGCCAGATGGCGGTGTCGCCGCCCAGGCGCGGCGTGGGGATGGCCCAGCGCGGCGCGGTTTCAGACATGCGCAGCACCGGGCCCAGGGTCTTCAGGGCGCCGTAGCAGGTGTCCGATGCCACCGTGTAGGCATCCAGCTCATCGGCATCGAGCTGCTGGGGCGCGTCCTGGTAGGTGTCGAGCAGGCCCTGGCGCTGCGCGAACATGGCCGACTGGCACAGCGAGACATGCACCCGGTAGCTGCCGCCTTCGCGCGCGCGGCGGGCCAGGGCCAGCATCACGCCCAGCGCGCCCAGGTAGCCGGTGGTGTAGTCGCACAGCGGCGCGAACACCAGCTTGGGCCGGCCCTGGTTGGTCAGCTCGCCGTTGCGGTGGCAGACGCCGGTGACGGCCTGCGCCACCTGTTCCCAGCCCGCGCGGCCGGCCCAGGGACCGCCCGAGCCGAAGCAGCTGACCGACAACTGCACCAGGCCGGGCCGCAGGCGCAGCAGCTCGTCGGGCGCGAAGCCCAGGCCGGCCAGCCGGCCGGGCCGGTAGCCGTCGATGAAGACATCGGCCTCGCGCAACAGCGCGCGCATGGTGTTCGCGTCGCCGGCCTGGCGCAGGTCCAGGAAGCAGCTGCGCTTGCCATGGCTGGTGTCGCGCACGTGCTCCGGGGTTTGCGGCAGGTGCGGCGCCGTCACCATCAGCACGTCGGCGCCGTGCTCGGCCAGGCTGCGGCCGGCCACGGGTCCGGCCAGGATGCGCGTCAGGTCCAGCACGCGCACGCCCGACAGAGGGCGGTCGCCGGGCACGAACGGCTCAGGCGCCGAATCGCCAACCCGGGTGATCTCGACCACGGGCCGGCCGGCCAGGTAGCGGCCCTGCGGATGGGCCAGCCATTCGGCTTCGGTGCGGACCTTGCCGCCGCAGGCGCGCGCCGCGGCGATGGCGTCTTCCAGCGCATCGGCGTCCCAGCGGCCCACGGCCGCGCTGACGGCGGCCGGCGTGCTGTCGCATTGCAGCACGTCGAGTACCCGCGCCGACAGGTGCGGCAGGTTCAGGTGCGGCAGCAGCCACTGGCCGTCGCGGGTGGGCCACGGCTGCGTCACCGAGATCATGTGCGACATGGCCTGCGGGATGGGCACGGGCGCGTAGCCGCCGTCGCCCTGGCGGGCGCGCGTGTAGTCGACGGTGCGCAGGGTCGCGGCGGCGGCCCGCACGTCTATGCTCAGCGCCTGGCGCCGGCCGGTGCGCAGCTGCCAGATGTCGTTGGCCGCCACGCCCGCCGCGGCGATGCTGGCCGCCACGGCTTCGCCCACGCGGTAAGGCGTGTTGTAGAACGGGTCGCGGCCCGAGATGGTGACTTCGCCCGGGTCGATGGCGCCCAGGTTGCGTACTTGCATCAGTTCGTCGAAGGCCCGCGCCTTGCCGGGTTGGCCGCTGCTCATACTGCCTGCTCCGTTTTCAGTGCGGCGATCTCCGCCGCGGTGTAGCCCAGTTCCGCCAGGATCGCATCGGTGTGCTGGCCCAGCGTGGGCGGGGGGGTATCCACGGCCGGCGCCTGGCCGTCCAGCTTGATGCCGGTGCGCAGCACGCTGATATCGCGCTCGACGCCCGGCGCGTTGCTGAAGGTGGCGACCATGCCGCGTTCGGCGATCTGCGGGTGCGCCAGCGCTTGCGGCACGGTATATACCGGCCCTGCCGGCACGCTGGCAGCGGTCAGCAGCGGCCACCATTCTTCGGCACTTTTCGCCTGCAGCGCCCGTTCGATGTCGGCCTTGAGTTCATAGCGATGGCGCAGGCGCGCCTCGCGTTCGGCATAGCGCGCGTCCTGCGCCAGCCCGGGGCGGCCGATCACGCGGCACAACGCCTCGAACTGGGTTTGCCGGTTGGCGGCGATATTGAGCAGGCCCGCGCCAGTCTGGAAGGTGCCCGAAGGGCTGGCCGTCATGTTCTCGTTGCCCAGCGGCCGGGCTTCGCGGCCCGCCACCAGATAGTTCGACACTGCCCAGCCCATGGTGGCCATGATGGCTTCCAGCATCGAGATGTCGATGAAGCAGGCCTCTGTGCGCTGGCGGTCGGCCAGCGCCGCCGCGATGGCGTACGAGGCCGTCATGCCGCCGATGGTGTCGGCCACCGGATAGCCCACCCGCAGCGGCGCCGCCTCGGGGCTGCCCGTGATGCTCATGGCGCCCGACATGCCCTGCACGATCTGGTCGTAGGCGGGCAGGTCGCGCAGCGGGCCGTCCTGGCCGAAGCCCGAGATGGCGCAATAGACCAGCCTGGGATTGTCGATGCGCAGCTGCTCGAAACCCAGGCCCAGCCGCTGCATGACACCCGGCCGGAAGTTCTCGACCACCACGTCGGCCTGCTGCACCAGGCGGCGGAACACGGCCTTGCCGCCCGGCTGCTTGAGATCGATGGTGATCGAGCGCTTGCCGGCGTTCTGCGCCAGGAAGGACGCGCCCATGCCGCGCTGGTTCAGGGCCGGGTCGGCGCCCAGCTGGCGCGCCAGGTCGCCCGTGCCGCGCGCCTCGACCTTGATGACGTCGGCGCCCAGATGGGCGAGCTGGTGGCAGGCAAAAGGGCCCGCCAGCACATTGGTCAGATCCAGGACGCGGATGTCGTGCAGGGGTCGGTATGCCATGAGGTTCAATCTACTTTGATGCCGCGCTGTTTGATGACCTTGGCCCAGCGGCCCATTTCCTGCTCGACCAGGCGGGTGGCCTCGGCCGGCGTGTTGCCGATGGTTTCCAGGCCCATCTGTTCGAGCCGCTGCTGCGAGGCGGGCAGGCGCAGGGTGGCGATGATGGACTGGTTGAGTTTGTCGATGGCCGCCTGCGGCGTGCCGGCGGGGGCCGCGAAGCCGATCCAGAACTTGATGTCCATGCGCGGCAGGCCCGCTTCCGGCGCGCTGGGCACGTCGGGCAGCGCGGGGCTGCGCTTGTCGCTGGCCACCATCAGGGCGCGCAGCTTGCCCGACTTGATGTGGGGCAGGGCGGTGGGCAGCGAAGTGATCAGCATCTGCACCTGCCCGCCCATCAGGTCGGCCAGCACGGCGCCCGCGCCCTTGTACGGCACGTGCACGATGTCCAGGTTGCCGGCCGCGTCCTTGAACAGTTCGGCCGCCAGGTGGGTGTTGGTGCCGTTGCCGCCCGATCCATAGAACAGCTCGCCGGGCTTTTTCTTGGCCAGCGCGATCAGTTCCTGCACGGTCTTGGCCGGCACGCCGGGGTTGACCACCAGCACGTGCGGCACCTGCACGGCCGTGGTGATGTGCGTGAAATCTTTCTTGGCATTGAACGGCAGGTTCGACAGCAGGCCGGGCGCGATGGCGAACGACATTTCGGTGGTCAGCACGGTATAGCCGTCGGGCTCGGCGCGCGCCACGTTGCTCCAGCCCACCACGCCGCCGCCGCCGGTGCGGTTGGTGACGATGGCGGGCTGGCCCAGCGCGTTGCCGAGCTGGTCGCCGATCAGGCGCGCCACCAGGTCGGTGCTGCCGCCCACTGCAAAGGGCACCACGATGGTGACGGGCTTGCTGGGGTAGGGCTGCTGGCCATAGGCCGGCGCCAGGGCGGCGGCGCCCAGCAGGGCGAGCATCGAGCGGCGGGAAAGGCGGATATTCATGGGGTTGTCTCCTGTGTGGGAATGGGGGTGTGGTTGTTGTGGCGCCGGATATCGGCATTGACGCGCTGGCCGTACTCCATGGCCTCGCGCCAGTCGCGGACCACGGCGGGAATGTGGTCCAGCGCCTGCTTGACGGCGCTCAGCGCCGTCGGGTCGTGGGCGGCCAGGCGTTCGGCCAGGCCAGTTGCGCGCGGCAGCAGGGCGGCCGGCGCAACGACTTCATTCACCAGGCCCCAGCGCTCGAACGTGGCCGCGTCCAGGCGGTCGGTGGTCAGCAGCAGCCAGGCGGCGCGCTTGCGGGCGATGCCCGACAGCTGCGTGGTCGGGCCCGAGGCGCTGGCATACGCGCCAAAACCCAGTTCGGGGCAGGCGAAGCTGGCCTCGGCGCTGGCCAAGGCCAGGTCGCAGGAATTCATCAGAGTGACGCCGCCGCCCAGGGCCACACCATTGACAGCCGCGATGAACACCGCCGGATGCGCGCGGATCGCGGCATTCAATTCCACCCATTCGGCCGAGCCCGTGTCGCGGCCGGCGGCGCGGTCGGCCGCGCGCTCGGTCAGGTCCAGGCCGGCGCAGAAGGCGCTGCCGCTGCCAGTCAGGATGACGGCGCGCGCCCGTTGCTCCAGGCTGCGCAGGGCGGCCAGCAGGCCGGTGCGAGTGGCGCGGTCCAGGGCGTTGCGCTTGTGCGGGCGATTGATCTGGATCAGCGCCCAGCCGCGGTGCTGCTCGACGCGCAGGTTGTCTGTCGTGGAGGTCATTGTTAAGATAGAACGATATTCTATCTTTATAATATGGCACGGCCAGAGCGCATGTCAAACTACACTTCCTCTCTTTGCCCGGACCCGCCGCCCGCATGCCCCGCAGACCCGCCGTTCCTTCTGTTGCCGACCTGAATGCCGCCGCCGGCGGCGTTGCCACGCTGGACCGCGCGCTGGCCGTGCTGGCCGTGTTCTCGGGCGAGTTGCCCCACCCCACGCTGGCCGACATCGCGGCGCGCACGCGCATCCACAAAAGTACGGTGCTGCGCATGCTGTCGTCGCTGGAGCATGCGCATTTCGTGGCCAAGCTGCCCGACGGCCGCTATGCCCTGGGGCCGGAAATCGCGCGGCTGCACCTGGTGTATGCCGACTCGTTCTCGTTGGAACCCCTGGTGATGCCCGTGCTGCGCGACCTGGTGGCGCAAACACAGGAAAGCGCCGCGTTCTATATTCGCGAGGGCGGCAAGCGCCTGTGCCTGCACCGCGTCGATTCGCCGCGCCCCGTGCGCGACCACATCCGGGTCGGCGACCTGCTGCCGCTGGAACACGGCGCCGGCGGCCGGGTCATGCTGGCCTACGAAGGGGCGCCGGGCGAGATCTACGCGCGCATCCGCCGCGAGCACGTGGCGGTGCTGGCGGGCGACCGCATCGCCGAGGTGGCCGGCGTGGCCGCGCCGGTGTTCGGCGCGGGCGGGCAACTGGCCGGCACGCTGACGCTGACCATGCCCACCGAACGCCTGGACCCGGCATTCGCGGGGCCGGTGCTGCAGGCGGCCCGGCAACTGACGGCCCGCCTGGGCGGCGTGTTTCCCGCGCCGGAAGGCGCCGCGGCCTGACGAGCCGGCCGCGGCGGCGCGTCAGCGCTTGCCGACGGCCCGCTTGCGCGCCGCCGCCGCCGCGGGCTGGGCCGCGGCGCGAAAGGCGCCGGCCTGGGTCTGCAGGAATTCCCACAATCGGTTGGCCACCGGTCCGTGCGGCCGGTCGCGGCGGCGGGCCGCGACCAGTTCTTCGGTGCGGCCCGGCAGGTGGCGGCTGGTGATGGCCTGCAATTGCCCCTTGGCCAGTTCGCGCTCGATCAGAAAGCGCGGCAGGTGGCCCCATGCCATGCCCTGCAGGATGATTTCCTTCTTCATCAGCTGGTCGGGCACCGTGTACTGGTGCGCGCCTTCGATGACAAAGTAGCTGCCGGCATCGGTGTGGCGCGCGGTGTCGCGGATGATGCACTGGGTGCAGTCGCGCAATTGATCCGGGGCCAGGCCGCGCGTCGGCGCAAAGGGCAGGAAGCCCGGCGCCACCACCGGCACCAGCGCCACCTTGCACAGGTCGATCCATTCGATGCGCGGGTCGCTTTTGTCGACGCGGTGCACGATCAGGTCGGCCTGGTCGTCGAACAGGCGTTCCCAGGGGCCGGTCACGGCCTCGTAATGCAGGTCCAGCCGGGTTACGGGGCAGCCCGCGAAGTAGCGGCCCAGCAGCGCCAGCGTGGCCGGGCGCGGGCACAGATCGCCGATGACGACGCGCAGCTCGCTTTCCTGGCCCATGGCCAATTGCGCGGCATGCGCATGCAGGCCTTTCAGTTCGCGCAGCAGCGCCTGAGCCCTGCGGTGGAATGAGCGGCCGGCCTCGGTGGGCCGCACCCGATAGCCGCCGCGGTCCAGCAGCGCCAGGCCCAGCTGGCGTTCCAGCTTGGCCACCGCCGCGAACACAGCCGGGTGCGAACGGTGCAGCGCCGCCGCGGCGGCCTGGAAGCCGCCGGCGCGCACCACGGCGTCGAAACATTGAAGGTCGTGCAGGGTGAAGGCGTTCATGCCGGCCTCATTGTCAGTACTATCTACAAAGAATGTGCAATCTTTGTAATAGCTTCGCGCGTTGGCCGCAACTACGATCTGTCGCATGCATCTCAACCAAGGAACTGTCATGAGCGACCTGTCTTTCTTTTCCAGCAGCGATGGCCAGCGCATTGCCTACCGGTACGACGGCGAGCCCGGCCGGCCCGTGCTGGTGCTGTCGAACTCCATCGCGACCACACTGCACATGTGGGATGGGCAGGTGGCCGAACTGGCGCGCCACTTCCGGGTGCTGCGCTACGACGCCCGCGGCCATGGCCGCTCCGACGCGCCGGCCGGGCCGTACACGGTCGAACGCCTGGGCCGCGATGTGCTGGAGCTGCTGGACGCCACGGGCATCCGGCGCGTCCATTTCCTGGGCCTGTCGCTGGGCGGCATGGTGGGGCAATGGCTGGGCGTGCATGCGCCGCAGCGCATCGACCGCCTGGTGCTGAGCAATACCTCGCCTTACCTGGGGCCGGCCGGGCAATGGGATGCGCTGATCGACTCGGTGCTGCGCGCGCCGGATCTTGCCGCGACGGCGGACATGTTCATGGGCAACTGGTTTCCGCCGGCCATGCGGCGCGATGCGCCCGCCCTGGTCGAGCCGTTCCGCGCCATGGTGATGAGCACGCCGGCGCAAGGGCTGGCCGGCAACTTCGCGGCGGTGCGCGACATGGATATGCGCGCGGCATTGGCCCGGATATCGCGGCCCACGCTGGTGATTGCCGGGCGGCACGATACGGTGACGCAGGCCAGTCACGGAGAACAGATCGCGGCGGCGGTGCCGGACGCCCGCCTGGCCATGCTGGACACCGTGCACATGCCCAACCTCGAGATGCCCGCGGTCTTCCTGGCCAAGGTGCTGGAGTTCCTGGCAGAGTAGGGAAGCGGCGGGGCGGATGCGGGTTTTCCAGAATGGGAGGGGGTAGGGAATATAAGTAGGATGTCCAACAACCTACATCACCGGACCAAGGCGCCGCCATGATTTTTGCCCCGCTCGATCGTTTTGTCGTTCTGGATCTGTCGCGCGTGCGTTCGGGGCCGACGGCCGTGCGGCAGTTCGCCGACTGGGGCGCCAACGTCATCAAGATCGAAGAGCCCAGCCAGGTCAAGGACGACAAGCCCGGCGGCGCCGCCAAATTCAGCGATTATCAAAACACGCATCGCAACAAGCGCAGCCTGACACTGAACCTGAAGCACCCCGAAGGCAAGGTGGTGTTCATGGAGCTGGTCAAGCGCGCCGACGTGCTGGTGGAAAACTACCGGCCCTCGGTCAAGCGCAAGCTGGGCATCGACTACGCGTCGCTCAGCCAGATCAACCCTGGGTTGGTGTACGCCAGCATCTCGGGTTTCGGGCAGGACGGGCCATACGCCGACCGGCCCGGTCTGGACCAGATCGCCCAGGGGCTCGGCGGCCTGATGTCGGTCACGGGCGAGGCCGGACGCGGTCCGATGCGCGCGGGCATTCCCATTGCCGATCTCAGCGCCGGGCTGTTCGCCGCCATCGGCATGCTGATGGCCCTGCTGGATCGCGAGCGCACCGGGCAGGGCCGCTGGGTGCAGACTTCGCTGCTGCAGGCGCAGGTGTGGATGATGGATTTCCAGGCCACCCGCTGGCTGATCGATGGCGAAGTTCCCAGCCAGTCGGGCAACGACCATCCCACCAGCGCGCCCACTGGCGTGTATCCCACGGCCGATGGCTACATCAACATCGCCGCTATGGGGTCGAGCATGTTCGCGCGGCTGTGCGAAGTGCTGGAAATGCCCGAAATGAATGATGACCCGCGCTTCGCATCGGCCGGCCTGCGGGTCGAGAACCGGGCCGATCTGAACCGTGAAATCATTGCGCGCACGCGCTGCCGCACCAGCGCCGAATGGATCGAGCGCCTGAATGCCGCCGGCGTGCCGTGCGGGCCGATCCTGTCGATGGATACCGCGTTCCAGAACGAACAAGTGCGGCACCTGGTCATGACGCGGCGCGTCAACCATCCACAGCGCGGCGATATCGACATCATGGCGCCGCCCCTGGTGTTCGGCGGAGCCGAGCGGCCGCCGGTGACGGCGGCGCCCGAGACCGGCGCGCATTCCGACGAAATACTGGGCTGGCTGGGGCTGGACGCCGCGGCGCGCGAGCGTTTGCGCGCAGCCGGGGCCGTGTGACAATCGGCGTCTTTCACGCTCATCCGCCAGGACTGCCATGGCCCGCCCCAAACCCTCGCCCGATCCGTTGTTCGACAGCCTGAGCCGGCCCGACAACCTGCCCGATGAAATCGCCCAGCTGATCCGCCAGAAGATCCTGAGCCAGGCGCTCGAGCCGGGCCAGCGGCTGCCCACCGAGCAAGAGCTGTCGCAGTCGTTCGGCGTCAGCCGCAACGTGGTGCGCGAGGCCATCGCGCGCCTGAAATTGTCGGGCTATATCGAAACCCGGCGCGGCGTGGGCAGCTTCGTGGCGGCCGAACCCGGGCTCCATAACTTCGAGATATTGCCGGCCGACCTGCTGCATGCCGACGCGCTGGAACAGGTTTACCAACTGCGCGTCGAAATCGAGGCGGGCGCGGCCGCGCTGGCCGCGCAGCAGCGCACCGAGGCGCAGCTTGCCACGCTGCGCCAGGCGCTCGAGCGCGTCGACGCGGCCGGCGGCGACTGGCGCCATGGCGCCGATCGCGCCCTGGATTTCCACATGGCCGTCTGCCAGGCCACCAACAATCCGTATTTCGTCCGGCTGCTGTCGCTGTTCGGGCGGGCCATCGGCGATGCCGTGCGCACACTGCGCTACAGCAGCACCGGCACCGACCGCGTGGCGCAGATCGAGGCCGAGCACCACCGCATTTTCGACGCCATTGTGGCGCGCGACGGCGAGGCGGCGCGCGCCGCCATGCGCCAGCATCTTTCCAACGGCATGCAGCGCCGGCGCGCACTGCTGCAGCCGCCACCCGACCCGCGCGAGACAGGCACCTCATGACTTCGCAACGCATTCTGCAGGACCGCATTACCGAGAACCTTATCGTCGAGAAGCGCGGCCCGGCCGGCTGGATCACCTTCAACGATCCCGGCCGCCACAATGCCGTATCGTTCGCCATGTGGGAAGGCCTGCCCATCGCGTTGCGGGCGCTGGCTGAAGACCCGGCCATCCGCGTGGTGGTGCTGACCGGCGCCGGAGAGCGCGCGTTCGTCAGCGGCGCCAACATTTCGCAGTTCGACACCCTGCGCGCGGGCGAGCAGGCCGTGCAGGCTTACGAAAAGGTCGCTGAGGCGGCGCAGCTGGCGCTGTACGACTACGACAAGCCCACCGTCGCGCGCATCAGGGGCTACTGCATCGGCGGCGGCCTGAATATCGCGCTGTGCTGCGACCTGCGCATCGCCTCGGACGACAGCTCGTTCGCCATCCCGGCCGGCAGGCTGGGCCTGGGCTACCGCATGACCGCGATCCGCAACCTGGTTACGGCCGTCGGCCCGGCGCGCGCGCTCGAGATCTTCCTGACCGCGGCGCGCTATCCCGCCGCCCGGGCCGAGGCGCTGGGGCTGCTGCACCGCGTGGTCGGCGCGGTCGAGCTGGACGCGGCTGTGCAGGAATACATCGCGCAGATTGGCGCCAACGCGCCGCTGACCCTGCACGCCGGCAAGAAGATGATCCGCCAGATGCAGCAACTGGGGCCTGATGTGGACCTGCAGGCCATGAACCGGCTGGTGATGGCCTGCTTCGAAAGCAACGATTACCGCGAAGGGCGCAAAGCCTTCGCCGAAAAGCGGGCGCCGGTGTTCACCGGCACCTGAACCTGGCCGGACGGCAAGCGGCCTGACGCTTCACCTGTACCTGATCCCGATGCCGGGCGCCTGGCCCGGCAGGGCCGCGTGCGCCCGCCACGCGGGGGCGGCGGCTGCCTGGCGCCGGCGCTCCGATCCGCGGGCCACCCTGGGGCATGTGGCCCCCAAGAAGCACGGATTCAGCACAATACGGAGACAAGCATGAAAGGCATTTGCATGAAGCGCTTCCTAGCCGCCCTGGCCCTGGCGGGCACGGCCGGCGGCCTGCCCGCGGCCCACGCGGCCTATCCCGACCAGCCGATCCGCATAGTGGTCGGCTATTCCGCCGGCGGCACCACCGATATCCTGGCGCGGGTGCTGGGCGAACAGCTGGGCAAGGAACTCAAGCAATCGATCATCGTCGAGAACAAACCAGGCGCGGCCGGCAACATTGCCGCCGCGTATGTGCAGGACGCGCGCCCCGATGGCTACACACTGTTCATGGCAACGGTGTCCAGCCACGGCATCAACCCGGCGCTCTATAAGCGCACGCTGGGCTATGACCCGGTGGGCGGCTTCGTGCCTGTGGCCATGGTGGCGTCGATACCGCTGGTGCTGGTCACCACCCCCAAGTTGCCGGCCAGGAGCGTGGATGAACTGGTAGCCCTGGCCAGATCCAAACCCGGCGAGCTGAATTACTCGTCCAGCGGCAACGGTTCGCCGGTGCACCTGGCCGGCGCCATGTTCGCGCAGCAGGCGCATCTGGACCTGGTGCACGTGCCGTATCGCGGCGGCGCGCTGGCCAATACGGCGGTGATGACCGGCGAGGCGCAGTTCAGCTTCGCCACGCTGCCCGGTGCCATGTCGCAGCTGAAGGCGGGCAACCTGCGGGCGCTGGCCGTGACCACGCAAGAACGTTCGCCGCAACTGCCCGACGTGCCGGCGCTGGGCGAGAACGCCGCCTTCAAGGGCTACGACATCAATACCTGGAATGCGCTGCTGGCGCCCAAAGGCACGCCGCAGGCCGTGGTGGACACCCTGAACGCGGCGATCCGCAAGGCCATGAGCTCGCCCGGCCTGCGCCAGCACTTCGAGAAAGAGGGCGCCGTGCCGACCGCCAGCACGCCCGCCGAGCTGCGCGACTTCATCCACGGCGAGCTCGACAAATGGGCCGCGGTGGTCAAGTCGGTGAATATCCGGGTCGATTGAACCGCACAGGGCGGCGCTCAGCCGCCCAACAGATCGTACGAATCGAGCAGCGCGTAGATGATTTCCGGCCTGCGCTCCAGGCCGCGGCGGATCGCCGCGGGCAGGGTCTGCCGGGTCTTGTTGCACAGGCCGGGTAGGTCGGCGATTTCGATGTGCAGGCCGCGCACGGTGCGCACTTCATTGAGGCCGGGCGCGATGCTCAGGGAAATGCCCAGCTGCGCATGCAGCAGGTGCTGCATGCGCCGCAGGTCGTCCAGGCTGGCCAGGTTTTCCAGGCGCGCCACCAGCTTTTTTTCTTCTTCGCGCGTCAGGCGCAGGATGCGGATATCGCCGCCAGGCTCGGCCAGCAGCCTGTCGCGGTCGCAGACACAGGCTCCTGGGGGGCATTCCTGGCGTATGGGAAACGGAACGTTCATGACGCCAGCAACGGTATCACATGCGGCGGGCTACTTGGCGTAGACCAGGTCGCGCAGCCCCAGCGACAGCCCCGGCCAATAGGTGATCACCATCAGGCAGGCGATGACCACCAGCACAAAGGGGATCAGGGGCCGGATCAGGCGCTCGAGCGGCAGCCCGGCCACCGCGCAGGCCGCGAACAGATTCACGCCGAAGGGCGGGGTGATCATGCCCAGCGCCAGGTTGACCACCATGATGATGCCGAAGTGCACGGGTTCGATGCCGAACTGCATGGCCACCGGCAGCAGCAGCGGCGCCAGCACCACCACCGAAGCCGAAGTCTCGATGAACATGCCGATGACGAACAGGGCGGCGTTGATGCCCAGCAGGAACGCGATCTTGTCGTGGAACAGGTGGGACAGCCAGGTGCCCAGCGCGTCCGGCACGCCGGCGCGGTTCAGCAGGAAACTGAAGACGCCCGCGTTGGCGATGACGAACATGATGACCGAGGTGGACACCACCGAGCGGTGCAGGGTGCCCGACAGCATGCGGAAACTGAGCTTGCGGTAGACGAATCTGCCCACCAGCACGGCATACACCACCGCCACCACCGAGGCTTCGGTGGGCGTGAACACGCCGCCATATATGCCGCCCAGGATGATGACGGGCATCAGGAGCGCCAGCCAGGCGCGCTTGAACGCCTGCCACAGCGGCAGCCGGCCGTCGCCGTCCATCTTGCCCAGGCCGTGGCGCTTGGCGTACAGCCATACGTACAGCATCAGCGCGCCGCCGATCAGGATGCCGGGCACGACGCCGGCGATGAACAGTTCGCCCGTCGAGGTGTCGGTGGACACCGCGAACAGGATCATCGGGATGGACGGCGGGATGATCACGCCCAGCTCGGCCGCGCTGGCCTGCAGCGACGCGGCGAAGGGCGCCGGGTAGCCGTGGCGCACCATCGCCGGGATCAGGATCGCGCCCACGGCGAAGGTGGTGGCCACGCTGGAGCCGGCCACCGCCGCGAAAATCATGCAGGTCAGCACGCAGGTGCAGGCCAGGCCGCCCTGGACGCCGCCCACCACGCTTTTGGCGAACTCGACCATGCGGTCCGAGATGCCGCCGGCTTCCATCAGGTTGCCTGCCAGGATGAAGAACGGCACCGCCACCAGCGGGTACTTGTCCAGCGCCGCGTACAGCTGCTGGGCCACCACCAGCCAGGGCAGGCCGCCCAGCGACACGCCGGCCAGGCTGGCCAGGCCGATGGCGACCGCCACGGGCACGGACAGCCCGAAGAAGATCAGCATCGTCAAAATCATCAATTGGGACATCGCAAAGTGCCTATACAGTGCAGATCAGATTGCGCTTCGGGGCGGGCCCTTAACCTTGGGCGTCGTTGCGCACCGGGGCGGGCTCGTCCGCGCCCAGCAGCCAGCGCGTCAGCACGGCGATGGCCGCCAGCGAGGCGCCCACCGGAATCGCCAGGTATATCCAGGAAATCGAGATGTTCAGGCTGGGCACGTTCTGGAAGCGCACCCGGTACGTCATGTGCCCGCCGATCCAGGCGATGAAGACCAGGAAGGCAACGCAGATCAGGGCAATAACGTGTTCCAGCAGACGCTGCCTATGTCCTTTGAGCAGGTTGCGCAGCAGTTCGACGCTGATCATCGCGCCATGGCGAAAGGCCAGGGCGACGCCCAGCAGCACGGTCCAGATCAGCAGCGCGCGGGTCAGCACCTCGCTCCAGTCGGAGGGCGCCTGCAGGATGAAGCGGGCAATGACCTGGTAGAAAGCGGCGGCCGCCGAGGCCACCAGCAGAATCTGGGCGATGGCCGACACCCCCTTGAACAGGGCCTGTTCGGCAAGACGGAGCTGGCGCATGGTGAATTCCGGATGCGGGGATGGCGCAGATGCAGGGTGGCGCGAAACACGGCCGGGCTGCGCACGGCAGCCCGGCCCGGCCGGAGCCGGCCTTACTTGGTGTTGCGGATCGCGTCGATCAGGTTCTTGTCGTACTTCTTGTAGTACTCGGCGTAGGCCGGCTGCACCGCGGCGGCGAAGGCATCGCGGTCGACGTCGGTGGTGACCTGCATGCCTTCTTTGCGCAGCTGCTCGACGCCGGTTTTCTCGATGTTGTCGACGTAGTCGCGCATGGCCTGGGCCGAGGCCTTGCCGGCCGTCTTGAAGCTGGCTTTTTCGGCGTCGGACAGGCCTTCATACACATTGGCCGACATCAGCACCAGCGCCGGGCCGTACACATGGCCGGTCAGCGACAGGTACTTCTGCACCTGCGACAGCTTGGCCGAGGTGATCACCGACAGCGGGTTTTCCTGGCCGTCGATGGTGCCCTGCTGCAGCGCGGTGGCCACTTCGGGCCAGGCCATGGGAGTAGGCAGGATGCCGATGGCGCGGAAAGCCGCGATGTGGATGGGGTTTTCGGTGGTGCGGATCTTCAGGCCCTTGGCGTCCGCCGGCGTCTTGACCGGGCGCACGTTGTTGGTCAGGTGGCGGAAGCCCTGCTCGCCCCAGGCCAGGGCGATGATGCCGCGGTCGGGGAACTTGGCCAGCATGTCCTGGCCGATCTTGCTGTCGAGCACCTTGCGGGCGTGCTGCAGGTCGCGCAGCAGGAAGGGGATGTCGAAGACGCCGGTCTCGGGCACGAAATTCAGGGTTGCGCCGGTGGACACGATGGCCAGGTCGATGGTGCCGATCTGCAGGCCTTCGATGACTTCGCGCTCGCCGCCCAGCGCGCTGTTGGCGAACTGCTGGACTTTGTACTTGCCGTTGGTCGAGGCCTCGACCGACTTGGCGAAGGCTTCGGCGCCGGCGCCGTAGTGCGACGACGTCGACAGGGCATATGCCATTTTCAGCGTGGTCTGGGCGGCTGCGGGCTGCGCGGCGGTGGCGGCGCAGCCCGCCAGGATGGTGGCGGCAAGCCAGGTCTTACGCATGGTGTCTTCTCCCGGGGAACAAATATTGGTATTGGCGCATCGCATGTTACGCCCAGCGCGCATGATAGCGGGATTCCCCTGACAAACCGACCATTGGTTACCATTGCAAAATGATGGATTTCCCTGATTCCTCTTCCCGCCCGCGCCCGCCCGGCCTGGCCGCCGCGTTGCGCCAGGGCGCCCGCATGATGATGCGCGACGCCCGCGCCGGCGAGCTGCGCCTGCTGGTGCTGGCCCTGGTGGTGGCGGTGGCCGCCGTCACCAGCGTGGGGTTCCTGGCCGACCGGGTCGGCCGCGCGCTCGAGCGCGACGCCGGCCAGATGCTGGGCGCCGATCTGGTGCTGGACGCCGACGCGCCCATCGCCGCCGAGTTCATCGATGCCGCCCGCGGCCGGGGGCTGGACGTCTCGCGCACCCTGCAGTTTCCCACCATGGCCAGCGCGGGCGAGGCCGCCCAGCTGGTCTCGCTGAAGGCGGTCGAACCCGGCTATCCGCTGCGCGGCAGCCTGAGCGTGGCCGAGGCCCCTTATGCCGAAGGCGCGCCCACGCGAGACATCCCGGCGCCCGGCACGGTGTGGGCCGACGCCCAGCTGCTGGCCCTGCTGGACATCGGCGTGGGCGACACCATCGGCCTGGGCGACAGCCGGCTGCGGGTGGCGCGCGTGATCACCTACGAGCCCGACCGCGGCATGCAGTTCGTGAACGTGGCGCCGCGCGTCATGATGCGCGCCGACGACCTGCCGGCCACCGGGCTGGTGGTGCCCGGCAGCCGCATCGGCTACGCGCTGCTGGCGGCTGGCGAGCCCGATGCGGTGGCGGCGTATGCGGGCTGGCTGCGGCAGCACCTGCAGCGCGGCCAGAAACTGGCCACCCTGGAATCCGGCCGCCCCGAAGTGCAGCGCACGCTCGACCGCGCCCAGCGCTTCCTGTCGCTGGTGGCGCTGCTGGCCGTGCTGATCTCGGCGGTGGCGGTGGCGCTGGCGGCGGGGCGCTTCATGACGCGCCATCGCGACGGCATCGCGGTCATGCGCTGCCTGGGCGCCGTGCAGTCGCACGTGGCGCGCATGCTGCTGGCGGAATTCACCCTGGTCGGCCTGTTCGCTTCGGCGGCCGGCTGCCTGCTGGGCTATGCCGCGCACCAGGGCCTGGTGCTGGCGCTGGGCAGCCTGATCGACACCGAGTTGCCGGCGGCCTCGGGCATCCCGGCCTTGCAGGGCCTGGTCACCGGCGTGCTGCTGTTGCTGGGTTTCGCGCTGCCCACGCTGGCGCAGTTGCGCCACGTGCCGCCGGCCCGCGTGCTGCGCCGTGACGCCGATACCCTGCGCGCCCGCAGCGCGGCCGGCTACGCCCTGGGCGCGGCGGGCTTCGCCCTGCTGATCTGGTGGTTTGCCGGCAATGCCCGGCTGGGCGCCGTGGTGGCGGGCGGCTTTCTGGCCGCCTTCGCGGCATTCGCCCTGGTGGCCTGGCTGTGCGTGCTGGGCCTGGCCCGCCTGCGCGGCGCGGCGGCCGGCCTGCCGGCGCTGCGCTTCGCCCTGGCGGGCGTGGTGCGCCGGCGCGCCGCCACCATTACCCAGGTCTGCGCGCTGGCCATCGGCCTGATGGCGCTGCTGCTGCTGGCCATGACCCGCACCGACCTGATCGCCGGCTGGCAGCGCACGCTGCCGCCCGATGCGCCCAACCGGTTCCTGATCAACATCCAGCCCGACCAGCGCCAGCCCGTGCTCGATTTCCTGGCCGGCCATGGCCTGGGCGGCGTGGCGCTGTGGCCCATGGTGCGCGGCCGCCTGGTCGCGGTCGACGGCCGTCCGGTCGGCCCGGCCGACTACGAAGAGCCGCGCGCCAAGCGCCTGGTCGACCGCGAATTCAACCTGTCGTACGGCGCCACCTTGCCGGCCGGCAACCGCATCGAACAGGGCCGCTGGCTGCGCCCCGACGCGCACGAAGTCTCGCTGGAAGCGGGCCTGGCCGAAGCGCTGCGGCTGGCGGTGGGCGACGTGCTCACCTTCGACGTCGGCGGCCAGCAGGTGCAGGCCACCGTGTCCGGCATCCGCCGCGTCGACTGGGATTCCATGCAGGTCAATTTCTTTGCCGTGCTGTCGCCGGCGGCGCTGGAAGGCATGCCGCAAAGCTGGATCACGTCGTTTCACCTGCCGCCCAGCCAGGCGGCGCTGCCGCGCGAGCTGCTGCGCCAGTTTCCCAACCTGACGGTGTTCGACGTGGGCTCGATCCTGAACCAGCTGCAGTCGGTGCTGGACCAGGTCATTACCGCGGTCCAGGTATTGTTCGTATTCACCCTGGCCGCCGGCGTGCTGGTGCTGGCCGCCGCGCTCACCGCCACCCGCGACGAACGCGTGCGCGAGGCGGCGGTGCTGCGCGCGCTGGGGGCCACCCGCGGCCAGCTGGCGCGCGCCCAGCGCCTGGAAGTCCTGGCCGTGGGCGGGCTGGCCGGCCTGCTGGCCGCGGCCGGCGCCAGCGCCATCGCCTGGGCGCTGTCCACTTATGTATTCGATTTCCGCATTACGCTCAGCGCCTGGCCCTGGCTGGCCGGCGCCGGCGCGGGCATGGCGGCCGCCTGGGGCGGCGCCGCGCTGGCGCTGCGCGGCGTGCTGCGCGCACCGCCGCTACTTACCCTACGAGAAGCCTGATGACAGCCACCCGTGTCCAACCGCAGGTCGAATCCCTGCAGACCTCGAACACGCTCTTTGAAACCCTGGGCGGCGAGCCCGCCATCCGTGCGCTGGTCGACCGCTTCTACGACCTGATGGACATGGAGCCCGATCTGGCCATCCTGCGCGGGGTGCACGGGCCCAGCCTGGATTCGGCGCGCGACAAGCTGTTCCTGTTCCTATGCGGCTACTTCGGCGGCCCCAACTACTATATCGAGCGCTACGGCCATCCGCGGCTGCGCGCGCGGCACCTGCCGTTTTCCATCGGCCGCGTCGAGCGCGACCAATGGGTGGCCTGCATGGGCCGCGCCATGCAGGACCAGGGCCTGGCCCCCGAGCTGGTCGACCGCCTGCTCGAAGCCTTCTACGGCGTGGCCGACTGGATGCGCAACCGTGATGACTGAGCCCGGCGCCGTGGGGGCGCGGCGGCAGGCCTGGGCCGGCCCGCCGGCCGGCGCCATGCTGTGCGACGCCCGCCTGGGGGCGGCCGACCCGCACTGGCTGGACCCTCGCTGGTACGGCGCGCAGGCGCGGCCGGTGGATGCCGGCGGCCGCCAGTCGGCCTGGTTCGTGCAGCACGGCGACTGGCAGGGCGTGCTGCGGCATTACCGGCGCGGCGGCCTGGTGGCCCGCATCAGCCGCGACGCGTACCTGTGGCAGGGCGAGTCCCGCACCCGCAGCTTTCGCGAATACCGCTTGCTGGCCTGGCTGCGCGAGCGCGGCCTGAGCGTGCCGGCGCCCCTGGCGGCCGCCTATTGGCGCCACGGGCCCGTTTACCGCGCGGCGATCCTGGTCGAACGCATTCCCCAGGTGCGGCCGCTGGCGCACCTGCTGGAAGAACCCGCCTGGGACGCCGCCGCCAGCGTCATCGCCGCCATGCATCGGCTGGGCGTGTGGCATGCCGACCTGAACGCCTACAACATCCTGCTCGATCCGCAGGGCCGGGCCTGGCTGATCGATTTCGACCGCGGCACGGCCGGCGGCGTCTCCGCGCGCGCCCGCCGCGCCAACCTGCTGCGCCTGCGGCGCTCGTTGCAGAAAGTCGGCGGCGCGGCCGGCCTGGCCTTCTGGAACCGCCTCGACCAGGCATACCGGGCCTGCATCGACTGACCAGGCTGCGGCACGCGCCGCCCAGGCCCTGCCGGGCTTCTGCCCCGAAGCAAAGGCGGCTGCTTCTTCGGCGTTTTCTGGACAATCTCACTTAAAAAGGCTTTATTATTTTGCCCTTTGGCAAATTTCGCACCGAGAGTGGCAAGGGGCTCGCAATGAACATCAAGGCGGAAATGCAATGGGTGCTGGGCGCGGCGCTGGCCGCCGCGGCCGTGTCGGGCGCATGCGCGCAGGACAAGGTCGTCAACGTCTATAACTGGGCCGAATACACGGCGCCCGACACCATTCCGGGCTTCGAGCGCGAAACCGGCATCAAGGTGCGCTACGACGTCTACGACAACAACGATACCCTGCAGGCCAAGCTGCTCACCGGCAATTCGGGCTACGACGTGGTGGTGCCGTCCACGCATTACGCCTCGCGGCAGATCCAGGCCGGGCTGTACCAGAAGCTGGACAAGTC
Source organism: Bordetella petrii (assembly GCF_017356245.1). Taxonomy (NCBI): domain Bacteria; kingdom Pseudomonadati; phylum Pseudomonadota; class Betaproteobacteria; order Burkholderiales; family Alcaligenaceae; genus Bordetella; species Bordetella petrii. The sequence continues at coordinate 472,424 of NZ_JAFMZZ010000001.1, read as the reverse complement.
CAAGATTCCCAACTGGAAGAACCTCGACCCCGACATCATGGCCCTGGTGGCCTCGGTCGACCCGGGCAACGAGCACGTCATCCCGTGGGGCTACGGCACCAACGGGCTGGGCTACAACGTCACCAAGGTCAAGCAGATCATGGGCGACGGCGCCGACCTGGGCAGCTGGGACATGCTTTTCAAGCCCGAGAACGCCGCCAAGCTGAAAGACTGCGGCATTTCGGTGCTGGACGAAGCCGCGCAGGTGTTCCCCGCAGTGCTGAAGTACCTGGGCAAAGACCCCAACAGCGACCAGCCCGACGACTACAAGGCGGCGCTGGCCTTGCTGAAACAGATCCGCCCGTATATTCGCCAATTCAGTTCGTCGGGCTACATCGATGAGCTTGCCGTGGGCGACCTGTGCATGGTGTACGGCTTCTCGGGCGACGTGATGATTTCCCGCAAGCGCGCGCAAGAGGCCAAGCGCCCGTACGAAATCAACTATTTCATCCCGAAGGGCGGGGCGCCGGCCTGGTTCGACGTCATGGCCATTCCGAAAGACGCGCCGCACCCCGATGCCGCTCACGCGTTCATCAACTACATCGAAACGCCCAAGGTGCACGCGGCCATCACCAACACCATGTTCTACCCCAACGCCAACAAGGCGGCGCGCGAGTTCGTGGTGAAAGACGTGGCCGACAATCCCATGATCTACCCGCCGCCCGACGTGGCCAAGACGCTTTACGTGATCAAGGCCCAGCCCCTGAAGATCCAGCGCCTGCAGACCCGCATGTGGGCCGAATTGAAGTCCGGACGATAGCCATCATGAGCGACAGCCGTTACGCGGCGCAGCATGCGGCGGACCCCGAAGAATTCGTGCGGGTGTCCGATCTGGTCAAGATATTCGGCGATGTGGTCGCCGTGCGTTCGGTCAGCCTGGCTGTCCGGCGCAATGAAATCTTCGCGCTGCTGGGCAGTTCGGGCTGCGGCAAGTCCACTTTGCTGCGCATGCTGGCCGGCTTCGAAGAAGCCACCTCGGGCCAGATACTGCTCGACGGCGAAGACATCACCGCCGTGCCGCCGTACCGGCGCCCGGTCAACATGATGTTCCAGTCGTATGCGCTGTTCCCCCACATGACCGTCGAGGCCAACGTGGCCTTCGGCCTCAAACAGGAAGGGGTCGACCGCGCCGAGATCCACGACCGCGTATTCGAGGCGCTGGACCTGGTGCAGATGGCCGGCTATTCGCGCCGCAAGCCGCACCAGCTGTCGGGCGGGCAGCAGCAGCGCGTGGCGCTGGCGCGCAGCCTGGTCAAGCGTCCCAAGCTGCTGCTGCTCGACGAGCCCATGTCGGCGCTGGACAAGCAGATCCGCCAGAAAACCCAGATCGAGCTGGCCAAGATCCTGGAGCAGGTCGGCGTGACCTGCATCATGGTCACCCACGACCAGGAAGAAGCCATGACCATGGCGCACCGCCTGGCCGTCATGACCGAAGGCCAGATCGTGCAGTGCGGCACGCCGCAAGACGTCTACGCCTTTCCCACTTCGCGCTTCGTGGCCGGTTTCATCGGCTCTACCAACCTGCTGACCGGCACCATCGTGGTCGACGAGCCCGACCACGTCGCCATCGAATGCGCCGAGCTCACCCGTCCGCTGTACGTCAGCCACGGGGTCAGCGAACCCCTGGGCATGGAAGTGCACGTGTCCATCCGGCCCGAGCGCCTGGTGGTGTCGCGCACCCAGCCGCAGGGCGACTACAACTGGGCGCACGGCATGGTCAGCCACATGGCCTGGATGGGCAGCTACGCGCTCTACCAGGTGCGGCTCGATTCCGGCAAGATCGTCGAGGCCAGTGTGCCCAGCCTGCAGCTGGCCCAGATCGACGCGCCCGGCATCGACGAAGAAATCTTCGTCAGCTGGGACGCCGACAGCGCCACGGTGCTAGCCTCATGAAGCTGCCCGCGCCGCGCGACTGGATGCCGTCGAACCGCACCCTGGCGGTGGCGCCGCCGTTCTTGTGGCTGGCGCTGTTCCTGCTGGTGCCGTTCCTGCTGGTGCTCAAGATCAGCTTCGCCGAACTGCAGTTCGGCATTCCGCCCTATACGGCGCTGGCCGAATTCCAGGACGAAGCCATCCAGTTCAGCCTGCACCTGCGCGGCTACATTCTGCTGTTCACCGACAGCCTGTACCTGGCCACGTACCTCAGTTCGCTGAAAATGGCCGCGATCACCACGGTGTGCTGCGTGCTGATCGGCTACCCCATGGCGTACTACATTGCCCGTTCGTCGCCGGCGGTGCGCAATGTGCTGCTGCTGGGCGTGATCCTGCCGTTCTGGACTTCGCTGCTGCTGCGCGTGTATGCGTGGGTGGGCATCTTGCGCAACGACGGCCTGCTCAATAAGCTGCTGATGGGGCTGGGCGTCATTTCCAGCCCGCTCGAAATCTACCGCACCGACCTGGCCGTGTATATCGGGCTGGTGTATGCCTACCTGCCGTTTTTCATCCTGCCGCTGTACGCCAACCTGGTCAAGATGGACCTGCGCCTGCTCGAAGCCGCCTACGACCTGGGCGCGCGCCCCTGGCAGGCGTTCTGGCGCATCACCGTGCCGCTGTCGCGTCCCGGCGTGATCGCGGGCGCGATGCTGGTGTTCATCCCGTCGGTGGGCGAATACGTCATCCCTGAAATGCTGGGCGGCGCCGACACCCTGATGATGGGCCGCGTCATGTGGAACGAGTTCTTCAACAATGCCGACTGGCCCATGGCGTCGGCGGTGACCTGCGTCATGGTCCTGCTGCTGCTGGTGCCGCTGGCGCTGTTCCAGTACAACCAGGTGCGCCAGCAAGAGGCGGCGCAGCGGAGGGGCGCATGAAAGGGCCCAACAACACCGGGCGCGGCGTGGCGCTGGGGCTGGGATACTTCTTCCTGTATGCCCCCATCATCAGCCTGATGGTGTTCTCGTTCAACGATTCGCCGCTGGTCACGTCCTGGAGCGGCTTTTCGCTGCGCTGGTACGGCTCGCTGCTGAACGACGGCGCGCTGCTCAGCGCGGCCTGGCTGTCGTTCAAGATCGCCGCCCTGACCGCCACCGCGGCCGTCATCATCGGCACCTGGGCCGGCTACGTGCTGGGGCGCATGGGGCGTTTCCGCGGCTTTGCGCTGTACGTGGGCATGCTCAGCGCGCCGTTGGTCATCCCCGAGGTGGTGCTGGGCATTTCGCTGCTGCTGATGTTCGTGGAAATGCGCGGCACGCTGGGCTGGCCGGCCGAGAACGGCGTCTTTACGATCTGGGTGGGCCACGTGACGCTGTGCATGGCCTTCGTGGCGGTGGTGATCCAGGCGCGCATCCGCGACCTCGACCGCTCGCTCGAAGAAGCCGCGCTCGACCTGGGCGCCACGCCGCTCACGGTATTCTTCCGCATCACGCTGCCGCTGATCGCGCCGGCGCTGGTGTCGGCCTGGCTGCTGTCGTTCACCCTGTCGCTCGACGACGTGGTGCTGGCCTCGTTCCTGTCGGGGCCGGGGTCCACCACGCTGCCCATGGAAGTGTTTTCACGGGTGCGGCTCGGCCTGAAGCCCGAGGTCAACGCGCTGGCCACCCTGTTCATCCTGGCGGTAGGCACCTGCGTCATCCTGGTCAACCGCCTGCAATGGCGCAAGGAATCCGAATCCAAATGAAGCCCCAAGCAACCCTGTACGGCCTGAACAAGTGCAGCACCTGCGTCAAGGCGCGCGACTGGCTGTCCGCCCACGGCGTGGCGCACGAATTCATCGACTACCGCGACCATCCCGTGCCCGCCGCCACGCTGGCGGCCTGGGCCGGCAAGGTGGGCGGCTGGGAAAAACTGGTCAACCGCACCTCGATGACGTGGCGCAGCCTGTCCGATGACCGCAAGGCGGCGCAAACCGACGCCGACTGGACCCGCCTGATCGCCGACTATCCGGCGCTGGTGCGCCGGCCCGTCACCGTCACGCCCGACGGCGAAGTGACCGTGGGTTTCTCGGAAAAGCGCTACGGCGAACGCTTCGCCTGAGCATGGCCAGCACACCCGCCAGGCGCCCCAGGCCCGCCGCCCGACGCGGCCGCGCGCCCGGCCCGGCGCTGCCCGACAGCTTCTTCGACCGCGATCCCTGCCAACTGGCGCGCGAACTGCTGGGCAAGGTCATCCGGCGCCGCCTGGACGGCCTGTGGCTGTCGGCGCGCATCATCGAGACCGAAGCCTATTACCTGGCCGAGAAGGGCAGCCACGCGTCGCTGGGCTACACGCACAAGCGGCGCGCGCTGTTCATGGACGGCGGCACGGTGTACATGTATTACGCGCGCGGCGGCGATTCGCTGAACTTCAGCGCCGGCGGCCCCGGCAACGCCGTGCTGATCAAGTCGGGCCACCCGTGGGTTGACGAGGTGTCGGGCCCCGATGCGCTGGCCCGCATGCAGGCCCTGAACCCCGATGCCGGCGGCCATCCCCGCGCGCCCGCGCGGCTGTGCGCCGGCCAAACCCTGCTGTGCCGCGCGCTGGGCCTGAAAGTGCCCGACTGGGACGCGCGGCGCTTCGACCCCGCCGAGTTTTTCGTCGAAGACATCGGCCAGTCGCCGCAGCGCCTGGTGTGCACCACCCGCCTGGGCATTCCGGCGGGCCGCGACGAACATCTGCGCTATCGGTTTGTCGATCCGGCCTACGCGGCATTCTGCACGCGCAATCCGCTGCGGCGCGGCCAGCAGGCGGGGCGCGACTACGACTGGATGGACGCCTACGGCGCGATTCTGGCCTGAGCCTGGGCCTCGTCGTACTGGCGCTGCAGGCGGGCGCGCCACTCGGCGTACTTGCGGTGCATGCGGCGCTTGTTCAGGCGCTTGCTCCAGGCGTACAGCGGAATCAGCGGCAGCACGCCGAAGCCGTCGATCAGGTACATGCCGGGCTTGCCATCGGCATTGCGGCCCAGCGCGATGTTCCTGGCCGACATGTCGCTGATGACGATGTGGGCGTCGATAAGGTCTTCGAAAAAAGCATCCAGCTGCTGGCCCAGCGCCGCGCTGATGCCGTCGCGCGCGATGATCTGCGCCAGGGTGGGCGCCAGCCTGCCGTCGTCGCCGGTGATTTTTTCCACCAGCTGGCCCAGCCCCAGGGTGGTCTGCGCCAGCCCCACCACGCGGGCCATGGGCACGTTCCATACGCCCGAGGGCACGGTGGTGGTGGTGACGTATTCGGACAGTTCGTTCAGGTAGACGCGGTAGGCGCTTTCGCGCTGGAACTGCTTGTAGAAGCGCTTGAACGGCTTGCGTTCCAGGTAGGCCGCGTAGGCCTCCATGTTGATCACCTTGACCAGCAGCGACGGTTCATTGGGGTGCTGGAAGACGTAGCGGTCGGCGCCCTTGGCCAGCACCTGGGCGTCGGCGAGGTCCAGCGGCCCGAACACCGCGGCATAGCCGCCTGGCGGCAGGGCGGGCGGCAGGGCCTGGCCTGCGCGCGCGGCGCTGCCCAGGGTAGGGGAATCGTGTTGCACAATGATGTCGGCGACGGTTTTTGATGTTCTGCGATTGTCGAAGTTCGGGCGGTTTTGCGCAACCTGACGGCGCAAAGCCGGCCGGCGGCCCGCCTACAATGGCGCTTTCAGGAGACTGTCCCTTGATCGAAGCCTTGCCCTGGATCACCGCCGCGGCGGCGGTGCTTGCCTTGCTGGCCGTGCTGGGCCTGTGGCTGCGTCCGCCGGCCGATCCGCGCGCGGCCCGCCTGGCCGATACCCTGGATCGCCTGGAACGCAGCCTGCGCGCCGACCTGGACGAAAGCCAGCGCGGGCTGCGCACCGAGTTCGCCGAGTCGACCCGCGGCTTGCGCGCCGAACTGGCCCAGGGGCACGAGGCGCTGCGCACCGCGCTGTCGCGCGATGCGCAGGCAGCGCGCGCCGAATACGCCGATTCGCTGGCGCGCTTCGCCGCGCAATTCGGCGAGCGGCTCGAAGGCCTGGTGGCCCTGAACGACCGCCGCATGCAAGAGGTGCGCCAGACGGTCGACCAGCGCCTGCAGGCCCTGCAGGCCGACAATGGCGCCCGGCTCGACGAGATGCGGCGCACCGTCGACGAAAAGCTGCATGCCACGCTCGAGCAGCGGCTGGGCGAGTCGTTCAAACTGGTGTCCGAACGGCTCGAAGCGGTGCACAAGGGCCTGGGAGAAATGCAGTCGCTGGCCGCCGGCGTGGGCGACCTGAAACGCGTGCTTACCAACGTGAAGTCGCGCGGCACCTGGGGCGAAGTGCAACTGGCGCGCCTCATTCAGGACACCATGACGCCCGACCAGTACGCCAGCAACGTCAAGCCCGTGCCCGACAGCGACGCGATCGTCGAGTTCGCCATCCGGCTGCCGGGCCGCACGGCCGGCGCCGAGCCGGTGTGGCTGCCCATCGACGCCAAGTTTCCCAAAGAAGAATACGAACGGCTGATGGATGCCTACGACGCCGCCGACCCCGAGGGCGAGCGCGCCGCCGGCGCCGCGCTGGCGCGCGCCATCGAACTGCAGGCGCGCCAGATCACCGCCAAATACGTGGCGCCGCCGCACACCACCGATTTCGCCATCATGTTCCTGCCCACCGAAGGCCTGTATGCCGAAGTGCTGCGCCGGCCCGGCCTGCTCGATAAGCTGCAGGCCCTGCGGGTCAATGCCGCGGGGCCCAGCAACCTGGCGGCCATGCTGAACAGCCTGCAGATGGGCTTTCGCACGCTGGCGATCGAGCAGCGCTCGTCCGAGGTATGGCAGGTGTTGCGGGCGGTCAAAACCGAGTTCGCCAAATTCGGCGATTCGCTGGCCAACGTCAAGAAAACACTGGAATCGGCCAGCAACAAGCTGGGCCAGACCGAAGTGCGCACCCGCGCCATGCTGCGCAACCTGAAATCCGTGGAAGTGCTGTCCGACGATGATGCGCGGCAATTGCTGGGCGAAGATGCGCCGCAGGTGCCGGGCTCCGAAGGCGCCTGATACCCATGGCACTACCTTAAGGCGAAAGACGGCGCATAGCCCAGGTGTCAGGCTCCGCCAGGCGCCTTGTATGTTGGCGCAACCGACGCGCCCTTGCGTCCCAAAATGAAAAGTGCTAACGGTGGAAGCTCGTCCTGAGTGACCGGGAGGCCCCGCATGCCGTCGTTCCAGACCCATACCGTCGTCAACCAGGTGGCGCCCCTGGAAGACTATTCGCTGTACGACACCGACCTCGCGCTGAACGAGGCGGTGCGGCGCGAGGGCGCCGCCGGCGCGGAGGCCGGGCTGCGCGAACACGGCGCCTGGCTGGGGCGCGCGCACATCCTGGCGGCCGCCGCGCAGGCCAACCGCTGCTCGCCGCGCTGGCAGGGCTACGACCGCAACGGCCACCGCATCGACCAGGTCGAATTCCACGCCGCCTGGCACACGCTGCTGGCCGGCATCGTGTCGCGCGGCCTGCACAGCCACGCCTGGCTGCAGCCCGCGCCGGGTGCGCAGGTGGCGCGCGCGGCCGCCTACCTGATGCAGGGCCAGGTCGAGGCCGGCACGCTGTGCCCCACCACCATGACCTACGCCGCGGTGCCGCTGCTGCAGGGCGAGCCGGCCGGAGTCATCGATTTCGCCCGGCACTGGCTGCCCGCGCTGGCCTCGCGCGACTACGACAGCGCTGACGCGCCGCTGCCGGCCAAGCGCAACGCCCTGATCGGCATGGGCCTGACCGAAAAGCAGGGCGGCTCCGACCTGCACGGCATCACGACGCGGGCCGAGCCGGTCAGGCAGGGCGGGCGCGGCGCGGCCTATCTGCTGACCGGGCACAAGTGGTTCTTTTCGGTGCCGCATGCTGACGCGCACCTGGTGCTGGCCGATACCGACGCGGGGCCGGGCTGCTTCTTCGTGCCGCGCTGGACGCCCGACGGGCCGCGCAATGCGGTGCGCATCCGCCGCCTGAAAGACAAGCTGGGCAACCGCAGCAATGCCAGCGGCGAAGTCGAATTCGAGCAGGCCTGGGGCATGCTGATGGGCGAGCCGGGCCGCGGCCTGCCGCTGCTGCTGCAGATGGCGGCCACCACGCGGCTCGACTGCGTACTGGGCAGCGCCGCGCTGCTGCGCCAGGCCGTGGTGCAGGCCGCGCATCACGCGCAGCACCGCCAGGCTTTCGGACGCGCGCTGGCGGCCCAGCCCCTGATGCGCCAGGTGCTGGCCGACCTGGCCCTGGAAAGCGAGGCCGCCACGGCCTGGGCATTGCGGCTGGCGCGGGCCGTGGACGAACGCAGCCAGCCCGGCGCCCGGGCGCTGGTGCGCGTGGGCACGCCGGCCGCCAAGCTGTGGGTATGCAAGCGGGCCATCGCCGCCATCGCCGAATGCATCGAAGTCTGGGGCGGCAACGGCTACGTGGAAGACGGCCCGTTGCCCCGGCTGTACCGCGAGGCGCCGGTGAACTCCATCTGGGAAGGCTCGGGCAATATCATGGCCCTGGACGTGCTGCGCGCCCTGCAGCGCGATCCGGACTGCCTGGCGGCCCTGCATGCCGAACTGGACCCGGCGCGCGGCGCGTGGCCGGCCTATGACCGGGCCTGGGATGCCTGGCAGGCGCTGGCCGCGGAGCAGGCCGGCGCCCAGGCCGATCCGGCGCAGGCGCGCCGGCTGGCTGCCGGGCTGGCGCGCCTGTGGCAGGCCGCCCTGCTGATCCGGCACGCGCCGGCCCCGGTGGCCGACGCCTTCGTGGCCAGCCGCCTGGCCTGGCCGGGCGGCATCGCCGGCGAATTGCCGCCCGGCGCCGACCTGGGCGCCGTCCTGGCCCGGGCCTGGCCGGGTATCTGCTAAATTGCGCCTGGTGTTTATCGACTTCCGGCGCGCCCGGCGCGCCCTGGCAATATGCTTACTCAGCAAGAACTCAAGCAACAGTCGGCCGACGCGGCCCTGGCCCTGATCGAACCCCTGCTGGGGCCCGACGTGGTCATCGGCGTGGGCACCGGCTCCACCGCCGACCTGTTCATCGACGGGCTGGCACGCTACAAAGGCCGGCTGCGCGGCACCGTCGCCAGCTCCGAGCGCAGCGCCGCGCGCCTGGCCGGGCACGGCCTGCCGGTGCTGGACCTGAACGAGGTGGCCGCCATGCCGGTCTATGTCGACGGGGCCGATGAAATCGACGCCCGCCTGCACATGATCAAGGGCGGCGGCGGCGCGCACACGCGCGAGAAAATCGTGGCCTCGGTGGCCCAGCGCTACATCTGCATCGTCGACGAATCCAAGCTGGTCGACCAGCTGGGGCGTTTTCCGCTGCCGGTCGAGGTCATTCCCATGGCGCGGCAGGCCGTGACCCGCGCCCTGGCCGCCCTGGGCGGCCAGCCGCGCCTGCGCGAGGGGTTCACCACCGACAACGGCAACCTCATCCTGGATGTGGCGGGCCTGCGCATCGACGACGCGCCCGGCCTGGAAATCGTGGTCAACAACCTGCCCGGCGTGGTCACCTGCGGCCTGTTCGCCCGGCCCGGCGCCGACGTGGCGCTGCTGGCCACGCAGAACGGCATCCGCCGGCTCGAACGGCCCTAGTATCGCAAGGGCAACGGCCCGGGCGGCAGCCTTGCCGGCGGCCCGGGGCCGATTCATAATCCTGTCATACTCAAGTCATAACCTTGCGGGTCGGCAGGCCCATCACGCATCGCGCATAAGGGGCATCGCCATGTACACACCTACGCAGGGAGTCCGGATGACGGAGCACACCAACAAGCAATTCGACGCCGATCTGGAAAGCGTCCGTTCGCAGTTTCTGCAAATGGGCGGCGTGGTCGAGGCCATGATCCAGGAATCGGTCGACGCCGTACCCACCGGCGACCTGGAACTGGTCGAAAAGGTGCGCGAACGCGAAAAGCAGGTCAACCGCCACGAAGTCGAGATCGACGAGCGCATCAGCCTGATCCTGGCGCGCCACCAGCCCACCGCCATCGACCTGCGCACCCTGCTGGCCGTGTCCAAGATGCTTACCGACATGGAACGCTGCGGCGACGAGGCCGAGAAAATCGCCAACACGGTGCGGCGCATGTACGACACCGAACAACGCCACATTCCGGTGATCGAGCTGCGCCACATGGCCAACAGCGTGGGCCGCATGCTGCACAACGTGCTCGACGCCTTCGCGCGGCTCGATCCCATCCTGGCGGCGCAGGTGGTGCGCAGCGACAAGGAAGTCGACCGCGAGTGGAAGGGCGCGCTGCGCAACCTGATCACCTACATGATGGAAGACCCGCGCACCATCTCGCGCGCCATCGACATGGTGTTCATCGCCCGGGCCCTCGAGCGCATCGGCGACCACGCCAAGAACATGGCCGAACGGGTCATCTACATGGTCAAGGGCGCCGACGTGCGGCACACCGGCGTGAAGAACGCGGAACGCCAGGCGCGCGGCGACGAAGATACGCCCGAATCCGAGCAGCAATCAGCCGGCGAAGCCTGAACGCCTGCCCGTCGCCTGGCAAAACGCCCCCTTGCGCAGGGGGCGTTTGCATATGGGCAGCCAGCGTGTCCGCACGGACAGCGCCGGCAGGCCGCGCGCGATCGTCAGCCTTGCCGAGACCGTTGCGCTGCCGCCCGGAAAGGCGGCCGGCGGGTCAGGCCGAAGGCGGCACGAAGCCCTGGGCTTCGACGCTGCCGTCTTCGAACAGGTAGCGTTCCATTTGCTGCTGCAGGTATTTGCGCGCGCGGGCGTCGGCCAGGTTCAGGCGGTTTTCGTTGACCAGGCGGGTCTGCACCTGCTTCCAGTCTTCCCAGGCCTCTTTGGAAATGCTCTGCCAGATGCGGGTGCCAAGCTCGCCGGGATAAGGGGGGAAGTCCAGGCCTTCGGCTTCGCGTTTCAGTTTTGCACAGTTGACGGTACGGGACATGGTGGTGCTGCCGGTATCAAGTGGTGGAAATGCCATTTTAGCGGGCTGCTGCGGCTATCGGGGTTTGCGTTGTTCTAGCCCCGTCCCGCGGCGTCCGGGCGAGCGGTGTCGGCGCACGTGCGTCAGGCTCGGGCGCATGCAGGCGCCCTCGGCCTGCTGCGCAGGCTGCCCCGCCGCCCAACGCGCCGACACCGCTCGCCCGGACGCCGCGGGACTGCGATAGCTGAATTCGAACCGCTGTAGTGCCATCGGTGTCTGACTCCCGCCAGGGTGTCAGACACCGACGTATGCAGATTCCTCGCCGGTTACAGTTTTTTGATGAAAACCAGGCTGTTGCGCGAGCGGTTGTAATTGTTCTGCTTTTCGCGCGGCAGGTCGGTGACGCCGCCCTGCACGAATCCGCGCTTCATGAACCAGTGCGAGGTGCGGGTGGTCAGCACGAACAGGCGGCGCGCACCCATGGCGCGGGCGCGGGATTCCATGTGGCGCAACAGGATTTCGCCTTCGCCCGAGCCCTGCCATTCGGGGTTCACGATCAGGCAGGCCATTTCGGCCATGTGCTCGTCGGGGTAGGGGTGCAGGGCGGCGCAGCCGTAGATGACGCCGTCGTGCTCCAGCACCGTAAAGCGTTCGACTTCTCGTTCGATGACGCTGCGCGGGCGCGGCACCAGGGTGCCGTCGGCTTCCAGGGGCTCGATCAGGCTCAGGATGGCGCCCACGTCGTCGAGCGTGGCCGGGCGCAGGTCGTCCAGGGTGTCTTCGACCACCATGGTGCCCACGCCGTCGTGGGTGAAGATTTCCAGCAGCACGCTGCCGTCCAGGGCGTAGGGCACCAGGTGCGCGCGCGCCACGCCGCGCTTGACCGACAGCGAGGCATGGCGCAGGTAGAACGCCGTGTCGTCGTCCAGTTCGCCTTTCTGCAGCAGGGCGTCGGCATCGACCCGCGCCAGCTCGGTATCCACCGTGCCGTCGGGGGCCAGTACGCCGGGCGAGCCGGACAGGAAGATCAGTTTCTCGGCGCGCAGGGCCACGGCGACGCTGGTGGCCAGGTCTTCCATGGCCAGGTTGAAAGCATCGCCCGTGGGTGAAAAGCCCAGCGGCGACAGCAGCACCACCGACGAGCCCTTTTCGATGGCGAATTTCAGGGCGTCGACGTCGATCTTGCGGACCTGGCCGGTATGCTTGTAGTCGATGCCGTCGACCACGCCCGTGGGGCGCGCGGTAACGAAATTGCCCGAGATGACGCGGATGTGCGAATGCGACATCGGGGTGTTGGGCAGCCCCTGGCTGAAGGCCGCCTCGATATCCAGGCGGATCTCGCCGGCGGCCTCTTTGGCGCACTCCAGGGCGGCCGGGTCGGTGGGCGCCAGGCCGCGGTCGAATTGCTGGGTATAGCCTTTCAGGCGCAGCTGCTCATTGACCTGCGGGCGCGAGCCGTGCACCAGCACCAGCCGCACGCCCAGCGCCGACAAGAGCGACAGGTCCTGCACCAGCGCATTGAGCGCGCCGGCCTGCACCAGTTCGCCGCCGAACGCCACTACGAAGGTCTTGCCTCGGAAGGCATGCACGTACGGAGCAACTTCGCGGAACCATCGGACGAATTGCGCAGCGGCAAATTCCGGGGCTTCCTGGGCAGAGACGGTGTCGGGTTCCTGGTCGGGCATGATGGGCGGATAGGCTTCCTGAAGAATGGGGCACGCCGGCGGGCGCGGCCGGCGCCGGCCGCTGCGCGGCGGCGCTGGCGGAAATTATATGACTGCAGGCTGGCCGCGGGCGCCGGCGCGATGGCAACGGGCGTGCGCGCAACACCGCCGGTGCGCCCCAGCCGCGGTGTTACAGCGTGCCCGGGTACAGCCCGCCGTCCAGCACCAGGTTCTGCCCGGTCATGTAGCCGGCCTGGGCGCTGCACAGGAAGGCGCAGGCGTCGCCGAACTCGGCCGGGTCGCCGAAGCGGCGCGCGGGAATGCCGGCCTGGCGCTGCGCCATGACTTCTTCGACGCTGCGCCCGGTGTTCTGGGCGGTCTTGATGGCGGTCTGGGTCAGGCGGTCGGTGGCGAAGGGGCCGGGCAGCAGGTTGTTGATGGTGACGTTGTGCGCGGCCACCTGGCGCGCCAGGCCGGCCACGAAACCGGTCAGGCCGGTGCGCGCGCCGTTGGACAGCCCCAGGATATCGATCGGCATCTTCACCGCGGCCGAGGTAATGTTGACGATGCGGCCGAAGCGGCGTTCTATCATCTGGTCCAGGGTGGCGCGGATCAGCTCGATGGGCGTAAGCATGTTGGCGTCCAGCGCGGCAATCCAGTCGTCGCGCGACCACTCGCGAAAATCGCCCGGCTTGGGCCCGCCGGCGTTGGTGACCAGGATATCCGGGCCGGGGCAGGCGGCCAGCGCCGCCGCGCGGCCGGCCGGCGTGGTGATGTCGGCCGCCACGGTGGCGACCTGCGCGCCGGTCTGCTGGCGGATCTCGTCGGCCGCCGCCTCCAGGGCCTCGCGGCCGCGCGCCAGCATCACCACCTGCGCGCCTTCGCGCGCCAGCGACAGTGCGCAGGCGCGGCCCAGGCCCTTGCTGGACGCGCACACCAGGGCACGCTTGCCCTCGATTCCCAGATCCATTGCTTTGCTCCTGTGGCGGCCGCCCGGCGGCGGCGTCGCAAGTTTTTATAATAGGCGTTCAAAGGATAATCCGTACATGCCTGAAGTCTCCCGCCCGCCTGCGCGCGGCGCCGCGCCGCGGCCCGAGCGGCCCATTCCCGCCATCGCCTATCCCGAAGACCTGCCCGTCAGCGCGCGGCGGGCCGAGATCGCGCGCGCCATTGCCGGCCACCAGGTGGTGATCGTCAGCGGCGAGACCGGTTCGGGCAAGACCACGCAGCTGCCCAAAATCTGCCTGGAACTGGGGCGCGGCCGCCAGCGCATGATCGGCCACACCCAGCCGCGGCGCCTGGCCGCCACCTCGGTGGCCCGGCGCATCGCCGAAGAACTGAACACGCCGCTGGGCGAAGTGGTGGGCTACCAGGTGCGCTTCAACGATCGCACCGGCCCCAACGCCTCGGTCAAGCTGATGACCGACGGCATCCTGCTGGCCGAATCGCAGCGCGACCCGCTGCTGCGCCGCTACGACACGCTGATCATCGACGAGGCGCACGAGCGCAGCCTGAACATCGATTTCCTGCTGGGCTACCTGAAGCAGCTGCTGCCGCGGCGCCCCGACCTGAAAGTCATCATTACCTCGGCCACTATCGACGCCGAGCGCTTCGCGCGCCATTTCGCCGCCTCTGAAGACCGGCCCGCGCCTGTCATCGAGGTGTCGGGGCGGCTGTACCCGGTTGAAGTGCGCTACCGCCCGGTGCGCCAGGATGACGCCGGCGACGAGCCCGCCGGCGGCCGGCCCAACCGCGAGCGCCTGGCCGGCGACGAAGAGCGCGACCTGATCGACGCGATTGTCGACGCGGTGGACGAATGCGCCCGCCACGGCCCCGGCGACGTGCTGGTGTTCCTGCCCGGCGAGCGCGAGATCCGCGAATCGGCCGAGGCGCTGCGCAAGCATCATCCCGCCGGCACCGAAGTGCTGCCCCTGTATGCGCGCCTGTCGCAGGCCGAGCAAGAGCAGATCTTCCACCCGCGCACCAACGCGCGCCGCATCGTGCTGGCCACCAACGTGGCCGAAACCTCGCTTACCGTGCCGGGCATCCGCTTCGTGGTCGACAGCGGGCTGGCGCGCATCAAGCGCTATTCATGGCGCAACAAGGTCGAGCAGCTGCGCATCGAGCCCATCAGCCGGGCCTCGGCCAACCAGCGCGCCGGCCGCTGCGGCCGGGTGGGGCCGGGCGTGTGCATCCGCCTGTACGACGAGCAGGATTTCGACGCCCGCGCGCCCTTCACCGACCCGGAAGTGCTGCGCTCGTCGCTGGCTTCGGTGATTCTGCGCATGAAATCGCTGAGGCTCGACGACATCGAGCAGTTTCCGTTCGTTGAAGCGCCGCCGGGGCGCGCCATCGCCGATGGCTACCACCTGCTGCAAGAACTGGGCGCCATCGAGCTGGCCGCGGCGCCCGCCGGCGACGCCGAGGCCGAAGCGGCCGACGCCGCGCGCACCGGCTCGGCCTTCGTGCTGACCCGCACCGGCCACGAACTGGCCAAGCTGCCGGTCGACCCGCGCATCGGCCGCATGATCCTGGCCGCGCGCGAGCACCAGTGCCTGGCCGAAATGCTGATCATCGCCTCGGCCCTGTCGGTGCAAGACCCGCGCGACCGCCCCATGGCCGAGCGCGAGGCGGCCGAGGCCGCGCATGCCAAGTTCGCCGACGACAAGTCCGAATTCGTGTCGTTCCTGAAACTCTGGCGCTGGTACGGCGAGCAGGTGCAGCACAAGGCCTCGCAGCGCAAGCTGGTGGCCCTGCTGCGCCAGAATTTCCTGTCGCCGGTGCGGTTGCGCGAATGGCACGACGTGCACACCCAGCTGGCGGCGCTGGTGGGCGAGCAGGGCTGGCGCCTGAACCAGTCCGAGGCCACCTACGAGCAACTGCACCTGGCGCTGCTGTCGGGGCTGCTGGGCAATATCGGCTTCAAGGGCGAAGAGGGCGGGCTTTACCGGGGCGCGCGCGACATCCGCTTCCACATCCACCCCGGCTCGCGCCTGGCCAAAAAGGGGGGGCGCTGGATCGTGGCGGCCGAACTGGTCGAGACCACGCGGCTGTATGCGCGCTGCGTGGCGCGCATCGAACCCACCTGGCTGGAGCGCGCCGCCGCCCACCTGCTGCGCCGCAACTGGTCGGACCCGCGCTGGGAAAAGAAGGCCGGCCAGGTGGTGGCCAACGAACGCGCCACGCTGTACGGGCTGGTGGTGTATGCCGGCCGCCGCATCCATTATGGGCGCGTCAACCCGCAGCACGCGCGTGAACTGTTCATCCGCCAGGCGCTGGTGCCGGGCGATATCGACACGCGGTTGCCGTTCGTGGCGCACAACCGCAAGCTCATCGCGGGCATCGAAAAGCTCGAACACCAGTCGCGCCGTCCCGATATCCTGGTCGACGACGAGCTCATCTACGCGTTCTACGACCGCCAGCTGCCGCAGGATATTTCGCAGACCGCCTCGCTGGAAAAATGGGTGCACGGGCTGGACAAGTCCTCCGCCGCCGCGCTGATGCTCACGCGCGACGAACTGATGCGCCACGAGGCGGCCGGCGTCACCACCGATGTATTTCCCAAGCAGGTCGAATGGCAGGGCGTGTCCATGCCGCTGGACTACCACTTCGAACCGGGTTCGCCGCGCGACGGCGTGACGCTGTCGGTGCCGCTGTTCGCGCTGAACCAGATCGACCCGGCCCGCTGTGAATGGCTGGTGCCCGGCATGCTGAAAGAAAAGGTGCACCTGCTGCTGAAGTCGCTGCCGCAGAAGATGCGCCGCCATTGCGTGCCGCTGCCCGATTATGCCGCCGGCTTCTACGAACGCTGGTACGAGCGGCTGGACGACCCGCAGCGCGGCCTGGTGGATGCGCTGATCGCCGACATGTGGGCGCAGGTGCAGGTGCGCCCCGCGCCGGGCGATTTCAAGCTCGAGACGCTGCCCGCGCATTTGTTCATGAATTTCAAAGTGGTCGACGAACACGGCCGCATGCTGGCCGCCGGCCGCAACCTGGCGCAGCTGAAGGCCGAATTCGGCAAGCAGGCCCAGGCCAACTTCCAGCAGCTGGCGGTACGCGATGCCGGCGTGGCGCAGGCCCTGGCGCACGAAAACCTGACATCGTGGTCGTTCGGCGCGCTGCCCGAAATCATGGAGATCAAGCGCAAGGGCCAGTCGGTGATCGGCTATCCGGCCCTGGTCGATCGCAGCGCCCACTGCGACCTGGACGTGTTCGACGACCCTGACGAAGCGCGGCGGCACCATCGGGCCGGGCTGCTGCGGCTGTTCCGGCTGGGCTTGCGCGAGCAGGTGAAGTTCCTGGAACGCAACCTGCCCGACCTGACCAAGATGAGCATGCTGTACATGAACCTGGGCACGCAGGAAGAGCTGCGCGACCAGATCATCGATTGCGCCGTGGGGCAGGCCTGCCTGGCCGAGCCCTGGCCGGCCAACGCCGACGAGTTCGAGGCGCGCCGCCAGGAAGGCAAGGGCCGCCTGGGGCTGCTGGCGCAGGAAGCCGCGCGCCTGGCGCACGCCGTGCTGGCTGAATATGGCGCCGTGCAGCGCAAACTGCCGCAAGCCCGGCCGCATGCGGCGGCCTACGCCGACCTGCAGCAGCAGATCGCGGCGCTGATGCCCAAGTGGTTCGTGCGCGACACGCCGCATGCGCAGCTGGCGCACTACCCGCGCTACCTGAAGGCGGCGGTGGCGCGCATCGACAAACTGCGCGCCGACCCGGCCCGCGATGCCCGCCTGATGTCCGACATGGCGCCCCTGCTGACCCAGTACCAGCGGGCCCGCGCGGCCCTCAAGGGCGCGCCAGACCCGGCCCTGGACGACTTCCGCTGGCTGCTCGAAGAACTGCGCGTGGCCCTGTTCGCCCAGGAACTGCGCACCCCCATGCCGGTATCAGTGAAGAGGTTGATGAAGACCTGGGAGTCTTTGCGGCGATAGGGGTGTTGGGTTCTTCTGGCCGTCGCGGCTGGGCCAGGGGGGTGCCGGGGCTTCACGGGGCCGGCCTGGCGCGTTCGCGCCAGGCATCGCGTCGTCAACCTCGTCAGCCTGCGGCTTCCTTCGGTTTCCCTCGCTCGGCCCCGAGGCGCCCCGACACCCCCCTGACCCAGCCACGACTCGCAGCGGATTCAGCTCGGCCTATCGCCGGGGGGATCGGGGTTCTTGAGCTTCGTGGGGTTCATTATCTAAAAGAAGAACATAGTGCGGGGCCGCTCTTTCAAGCCGCCCTGCGCGGCTTGAAAGAGCGTTCGGTTGGCGATATGCCCAACGCCCAACATCCAATGCAAACCACTGCCCGAATGCTGTGCCAGGCCGCCCGCGCGGCCTGGCACAGCGGCCCCGCACCATCTTTCTCTTCAGGGAAGGCCCCCCCACGAAGCCCAAGCACGCAGCCCTTCCCGGCGATGGGTGAATCAGAGACGGCGCAGTCGGGGCGTGGGGCCGGGAGGGGCCGGGGGCGCCTCGAGGCCGAGCGAGGGAAACCGAAGGAGCGCAGCGACGAGGTTGACGAAGCGATGTCGGCCGCGAAGGCGGCCGACCGGTCTCGTGAAGCCCCGTCCCCTCCCGGCCCCACGCCCCGATGTCGCAAGCACCAATCAACCCAACAACAAAGTCAGTCTTGCAACGTCGCCTTATCCACCAACTCATCCTTCCCGTAAAACTTGACGCCGATGTGGATGCGGTCTCGTCCCTGGGAACGGCGGTGCCGGTTGGTGTCGCGCAGGGAATACACGCAGCCGCAGTATTCCTGCTGGTAGAAGTTTTCGCGCTTGGAGATTTCGATCATGCGCTGCGAGCCGCCGCCCTTGCGCCAGTTGTAGGTCCAGTAGACCAGGTCGTCGTAGCGGGCGGCGGCGCGCTCGCCGCAGCCGTTGATCTGGTTCATGTCTTTCCAGCGCGAAATGCCCAGCGAGCTGGTGATGGTGTCGAAGCCGTGCTCGTGGGCGTACAGCGCCGTGCGCTCGAAGCGCATGTCGAAGCATACGGTGCAGCGCTCGCCGCGCTCGGGAGCATTTTCCAGGCCCTTGACGCGGTCGAACCAGTTGTCCATGTCATAGTCGGCATCGATGAATTCGATGCCGTGCTGCTCGGCGAAGCGGATGTTTTCCTGCTTGCGGATCTCGTACTCTTTGACCGGATGGATGTTCGGGTTGTAGAAGAAAATGGAATAGTCGATGCCCGACGCCTGCATGGCCTCCATGACTTCGCCGGAACAGGGCGCGCAGCACGAGTGCAGCAGCACCTTGCGGCGGCCGGTGGGCAATTCGAGTGTGGGGCGCACGAGCTGGGACATGGAAAAAACGTGTTGCGGCGGTAAAAACCTTTATTTTACGCCTACTTGCGCCTTGTTCACAGGCCCGCGGCAGGCGCCGCTTCGCCCAGCACCCGCGCCCACAGCGCGGACACCGCCGCGCGCTCTTCGGCAAGCTGGTCCTGCGGCACCCGGGCCTTCTCGGTGCCCTGCAGGCGCAACTGGTGCTGTGCGCGCCGCAGGGTGCGATAGGCATCGCCGGCGCGCTGCGCCAGGTCGGCGGGAATCAGGCCCGCTTCGGCGGCCAGCCGCAGCAGGGTGATGTTGCCCAGGTTGTTCACCAGCACCCGGTGCGTGGCGGCGTGGCACAGTACCAGGTATTGGGTCACGAATTCCACATCCACCATGCCGCCGCGGTCGTGCTTCAGGTCGAAGTCGCCGCTGTGGTTGGGATGGCCCGCGCTGATCTTATCGCGCATGGCCAGCACCTCGTCGCGCAGCGCGGCGGCATCGCGCGGCTGCACCAGCACTTCGGCGCGGATGCGCTCGAAGCACGCGCCGACGGCGGTGTCGCCGGCCGCATAGCGCGCCCGCGTCAGCGCCTGGTGTTCCCAGGCCCAGGCATGCTTGAGCTGGTATTGCTCGAATGCCTCGACCGACACGGCCAGCAGGCCGGCTTCGCCGTCGGGCCGCAGCCGCAGGTCGGTTTCGTACAGGCGCCCGGAAGAGGTCATGGTCGACAGCCAGGACGTCATGCGGCGGCCCAGCTTGGCGTAGATCTCGGCCGCGTCGTCGCGCGGATCGTCGAACAGGAAGACCAGGTCCAGGTCGGACGCATAGCCCAGTTCCTTGCCACCCAGCTTGCCATAGGCAATAACGGCGAAATGCGGCACGGCGCCCGCCTGGCGGTTCACCAATGGCCAGACGCGCCGCACGGTCTCGGCCAGCAGCATGTCGGCCAGCGCCGACAGCTGGTCGGCCAGCTTCTCGACCGTAAGCTGGCCTTCCAGGTCTTGCGCCAGCAGCTGGAAGCTGGCCTGGCGCTGCACGTCGCGCATCAGGTTCATCTGCCGCTCGATATCGGGTTCGCCGTCGGGCAGCCTGCAGGCGTCCAGGTCGGCCGCCAATTGCTGGGCCATCTGCGCGAAATCCAGCGACTCGAACAGGGTGCGCCAATCGATCAGGCTGTCGAGCAGCAGCGGGTGCTGGGTCAGGTACTGCGCGGCCCAGGGGCTGGCCGCCACCATGCGGGCCACCCGCGCCAGGGTGTCCGGGTATTCGGCCAGCAGCGCCAGATAGGCGCTGCGCTGCGCGATGGTCTCGATGAGGTCGAACAGGCGCACGGTGGCATGGCGCGGCGCGGGCGTCTGCTGGGCAGCCTGCACGGCCGCCGGCAGCAGGGTTTCAAGGCGGCGCCGGCTGCTTTCAGGCAGGCTGCGCACGCGATGGCTGTCCAGCAGCGATTCGGCCCGCCGCAGCAGGTCGTCGGCCTCGGCGCCGAAGGCCTGGCGGATCTGTTCGGCCAGGCAGCTCTCGGCGTCATGGCCGTCGCCCGCCGCGCCGGCCGCGCCGGCCGCCGGCGCGGCCGCTTCTTCGGTATCGCCCATGCCGGCCAGGCGGAACGCGTTGCGGAAGGTCTGCGCCACGAAGGCGCGGTGATCGGCCAGCGTGCGTTCGAATTCGCCGGCGGCCATGCCCAGCGCGGCCGCCAGATGTTCGCGCTGCGCCGCGTCGCCGGGCAGCAGGTGGGTCTGCTCGTCTTCGCGGTATTGCAGCGCATGCTCGACCCTTCGCAGGAAGCGGTAGGCCTGCTCCAGCTTCTGCGCGTCGTCGGTGCCGATCAGGCCGGCATCGCGCTCCGCGTGCAGGGCGGCCAGCAGGCCGCGCCGCTGCAGGGCCGGCATGCGCCCGCCGCGCACCAGCTGGAAAAGCTGCACGACAAACTCGATTTCGCGGATGCCGCCATCGCCCAGTTTGATATTGTTGGCGCTGTCCACGCCATTGCGCGCCAGCGCGCGGCGCTGCCAGTCCTGGCGGATGCGCTCGCGCAGCGCGCGCAGCGAGGCCAGGGCATCGAAATCAAAATACTTGCGGTACACGAACGGCACGCGCAGGCTTTCCAGCTGGCGGGCCTGCACGGCCGCGTCGCTGTCGGCAAAGGCCTGCGCCGGGATCAGGCGCGCCTTCAGCCAGGCATAGCGCTCCCATTCGCGGCCCTGCGCCACCAGATAGTGTTCCAGCGCGTCCAGGCTCCAGGCCGGCGGGCCGGCGTCGCCGTCGGGGCGCAGCCGCAGGTCGGTGCGGAACACCTGCCCATGGGCGTCGGCTTCGGACAGCACCGGCATCATGCGCCGCGTCAGGCGCCCATAGAACTCATGATGGCTGATGCGGCGCGGCCCGTCGGTGTCGCCTTCTTCGCCGTACAGCATGATCAGGTCGATGTCCGACGATACGTTCAATTCGCCGCCGCCCAGCTTGCCCATGCCCAGGATCAGCATTTCCTGCGGGGCGCCGGTGGCCGGATCGCGCGGCACGCCGTGCACGGCGGCCAGTTCGGCGGCCACGCTGCGGTAGGCGGCCGCCACGGCCAGGTCGGCCAGCGCCGTCATGGCGCCCACCACTTCTTCCAGGCTGGCCTGGCCGCCCAGGTCGCGCACCATCAGGGCCGTGAAGACCCGCTCGCGCAGCTTGCGCAGGATTTCGCGGCACTGGGCCACGGGCAGGATCTCGGGCGCGTCGGCACCGGCCAGCTCGGCCTGCCATGCCGCCAGGGCATTGGCGGTGACCGGGTGGCGGGCGGCTGTTTCCAGCCAGGCGGCCAGGTCGGGATGGGCATCGACGCGGCGGCGCAGATAGCCGGACCAGGCAAGGGCGGGGGCGAGCAGGGAGGCAGGCATGGGACGGGCGGGCAGACGGAATGACGCGTTTCAGGTATAAGGGGACGATACCCCAAGACGCCTTACCCTGCCCACTCATCCGTGTCCTTGCCCGCCAAAGTCACTCGTTCTCTTTGCTGGTTCGCCCTGGCCGTCTATGTCGTCGCGGCCGTCGTGCTGCTCGGGTTGCGGTATTGGGTGCTGCCCAACATCGATCAATGGCGGCCGCGCATCGAGGCTTACGCCAGCGAAGCGCTGGGCGCGCGCGTCGAAATCGGGCGCATTCAGGCCGACTGGCGCGGGCTGAATCCGCGCCTGAAGCTTAGCTCGCTGTCCATTTACGACCAGTTGCCCGAGCCGGTGCTGACCCTGCCTTCGGTCTCGGCCGTGCTGGGCTGGCGCAGCGTGCTGTTGCTGTCGCCCAGCCTGCTCAGCCTGCGCGTCGACGGGCCCGAACTGCTGGTGCGGCGCGATGCCGGCAACCATTTATGGGTGGCGGGGCAGTCCATCGACCTGGACGCTCCCCACGATGCCGGCCGTTCGTCGCGCCTGGTGCAATGGCTGGGCAAACAGCGCGATCTGGCGCTGGTCAACGCCACGGTGCACTGGCACGATGAATACCGGCAGGCCCCCGAGGTAACGCTGCGCAATGTCAGCCTGCGGTTGTACAACGGCACCCTGGCGCACCGCTTCGCACTCAGCGCCGAGCCGCCCGCGGCCCTGGCGCGCGACCTGTCGCTGCGCGGGCGCTTCACCCGCAATCCGCTGCTGACCGGCCGGCAGCGCTGGACAGGCGAGCTGTATGCCGAAATCAATGATGCCGAGCCCTCGGCCTGGGCGCCCTGGCTGGCGGTGCCGGACGTCGCCGGCCGCGCGGCCGCGCGCGCCTGGCTGACCCTGGAGCAGGGCGCCGTGACTGATGTCACGCTGGATACCGCGCTGCGCGACGTGCGCTGGCAGGCCGCGGGCGATGCCACGGCCGTCAGCCTGGCCGAGGCCACGCTGCGGGTGCAGGGCGCGCCCGGCGACATTGTGCAGTTCGCCGATGTGCCGCTGGCGCGTGGCGACGAGGCGGCGGGCGTGGCCCTGCGCGGCGAGCTCACGGGCCTGAGCGCCAATCTGCCGCACACTTTCGAGCCGCCGCTGCTGCAAGCCGATACGGTGCGCATCGATGCCAGCCTGCGCCGGCCGGCGCAGCAGCCCGCCGTGGTCGACGTGCGCCAGCTCGATATCGTCAACGCCGACCTCGATGCGCGCCTGCATGGCCGCTGGACCGCCCAGGGCAAGACTGCCGCCGGCACGGCCGATTTCCAGGGCAACCTGGCGCGCGCGGCCATGCCGGCCATCTACAAGTACCTGCCGCTGGAAGTGAACGCCGACGCCCGCGAATGGCTGGCGCGCGGCCTGCCTGCCGGCCAGGCGCGCGATGCCTCGGTCACGGTCAAGGGCGACCTGGACGATTTCCCGTTCGAAGACCCCGACGACGTCGGCGAGTTCCGCATCGCCGGCGCGTACTCGGGGGCCATTGTCGATTACGCCCCGGCGCACGGCGATACCAAGGGCTGGCCGCGGCTCGAGAACCTGTCGGGCAATTTCGCGGTCGACAAGGTCAGCCTGTCGCTCGACAGCCCGGGCGGGGCCATCGCCCATACCGGCGACGGGCAGACCGTGACGCTGGGCGCCGTGACCGCCTCGATTCCCGACATGGAACACGGGGCCACGCTGCATGTCGACGGCCAGACCAGCGGGCCGGTGCCGGCCTACCTGGCGCTGGCGGCCAATTCGCCGCTGGGCGGGCTGCTCGACGGCGCGCTCGACGACGCCCAGGGCACAGGAGCCTGGCAAGTGGGGCTGAAGCTCGAGGTGCCGCTGCTGGATGCCGAAAACACCAAGGTCGACGGCCGCATCGCCTTTGACGGCAACACCTTCCGCTTTGTGCCGCAGATGCCCGAACTGCGCCAATTGCACGGCGACCTGCATTTTTCCGAACGCGGCGTGTCCACCGAGGAACTGCGCACCGAATTCCTGGGCGGAGCGGCCACCATCGCCGGCAAGCTCGAACACGACGGCGATGCCCTGCGCCTGGCCGGCACGCTGCCGGCGTCGGGCCTGGCGCAACTGAGCAGCAGCCCGGTAATGGCCCGCTTCACGGGGCAGACCTCGTACCGGGGGCAGCTGGGCTATGGCTCGGGCGGGGTGCTGGACATCTCTGTCGAATCCGACCTGGCGGGCCTGGGCATCGACCTGCCCGCGCCGGTCGGCAAGGCCAAGTCCGAGTCCCGCGCCCTGAAGGCGCGCTGGGCGCCCGCCAAATCGGCGGCCGGCAGGCGCGACCAGTTATCGGTCAGCCTGGGCGCCGACCTGGCGCTGCTGCTCGAGCACGACCGCGCGGCGCCGCGCGGCACGCCGTATTTCGCGCGCGGCGCGCTGGGCGTGAGCCGCCCGGCCGCGCTGCCGGCGTCAGGCCTGGCGGTCGACATCCAGATGCCCGAACTGGACCTGGACACCTGGGAAAAAGTCGGTGACGAGGCTGCGTCGTCCAAGCGGGGCGGCAAGGCGGCCGGCAGGCCGGGTCAGGCCGCCACCCTGCCCATGCTCAGCCGCATCGACCTGCAGACCGCCCGTCTGCATGTAGCCGGCTGGACCCTCAACGACCTGAAGCT
Organism: Bordetella petrii; assembly: GCF_017356245.1. Classification (NCBI taxonomy): domain Bacteria; kingdom Pseudomonadati; phylum Pseudomonadota; class Betaproteobacteria; order Burkholderiales; family Alcaligenaceae; genus Bordetella; species Bordetella petrii. Next base: position 448,167 of record NZ_JAFMZZ010000001.1, on the reverse strand, counting down.
GAGCGCCACCCGGCCTCAGCCCGAACACTGGCAAGTCAGCCTCGACTCGCGCCAGGCGGCGGGTTCGCTGGCCTGGCAGGAAGCCTCGGGCGCCATCGCCGGGCAGGTGACGGCGCGGCTGACGCACCTGGCGCTGGGCGACCAGGAAGCCAAAGACGCCATGAAAGAAGCGCCCACGGACTCGGGCGATGACCTGTCCGACATTCCCGCCATCGATCTGCGCGCCGACCAGTTCTCGCTGTACGGGCACAACGTGGGGGCGCTGGAAGTGCAGGGCACCAATCTCGAACGCGGCAAATCGTGGCGCCTGGACAAGCTGCGCATCGCCAACGAGTCGGCCACCCTGGACGCCACCGGCAACTGGCGGCTCGACGGCGCGCAGCGCGGCCTGACGGTCGATGCCAAGGCCCAGTTCAAGGACCTGGGCGCCTTCATCGACCGCATCGGCTACAAGCAGGTGCTGGCCGGCGGCAGCGGCACGGTGCAGGGCAAGCTCACCTGGCGCGACCTGCCCTGGTCGCACGACCTGGCCAATATCGACGGCCAGGCGCGCGTCAGCCTCGACAAGGGGCGTCTGATCAATGTGAACTCGCGCAGCGCGCGCCTGCTGGAACTGCTGTCGCTGCAGTCGCTGCAGCGGCTGGCCAAGCTGGAATTCAACCCGGCCAACCTGCTGCGCGACGGGTTTCCGTTCGATACCATCCGCGGCGACATGAAGCTCAGCCGGGGCATCCTGCACTCCGAAGGCTACAAGCTCAACAGCCCGGTAGCCACCATCGTGCTGGCGGGCGATACCGATATCGTGGCCGAACGCTGGGACCTGCGCGCCGTGGTGATCCCGAATCTGGATGCCAGCGGGGCAGCCGTCGTCACGGCGCTGGCCGTCAACCCGCTGATCGGCCTGGGCGCGTTCGTGACCCAATGGCTGCTGAAACAGCCCCTGGCCCGCGCCATGACCATGGAATACGCCGTCACCGGCTCATGGGACGACCCCAAACTGCAGCCAGTGGAAACCAAGCCCGAACCCAAGCCCGGCCCGGTGAACGACTACATCGAGCACTGATCTTCGGACAGGGCAGAAGCAGGAGGTGTCTGGCTCCCGCCAGGGTGCCAGACACCGTACGGTTGAGACAGCATCGGCCCACCTAGGTGTCCGACACCTACGGAGATAATGTCGGCCCACCTCGGTGTCCGACACCTACGGAGTCAGACACCTACGAAGTCAAACCCTAGGCACAAAACAAACCGTCCCCGGACCCGGGACGCGCGGATCCGGCTCCGCCGGTCCGCCAGCGTCGCCCCCCTGGGGGGGAAGCGCGCAGCGCTTCGGGGGGGGGGAACTACTTCTTCATCATGTCGAAGAATTCGGCATTGGTCTTGGTGGCGCGCATCTTGTCCAGGATGAATTCCATCGATTGGACTTCGTCCATGTCGTGGATGAACTTGCGCAGCACCCACACCTTTTGCAGCAACTCGGGCTTGATCAGCAGCTCTTCGCGGCGCGTGCCCGATTTGTTCAGGTTGATGGCCGGGTAGACGCGTTTTTCGGCCAGGCGGCGTTCAAGGTGCACTTCGGAGTTGCCGGTGCCCTTGAATTCTTCGTAGATGACCTCGTCCATGCGGCTGCCGGTCTCGATGAGCGCCGTGCCCAGGATGGTGAGCGAGCCGCCTTCTTCGAGGTTGCGCGCGGCGCCGAAGAAGCGCTTGGGGCGCTGCAGCGCGTTGGCGTCGACGCCGCCGGTCAGCACCTTGCCCGAGGCCGGCACCACCGTGTTGTAGGCACGGGCCAGGCGCGTGATGGAGTCCAGCAGGATAACCACGTCTTTTTTCATCTCGACCAGGCGCTTGGCCTTCTCGATGACCATTTCGGCCACTTGCACGTGGCGGGTGGCGGGTTCGTCGAAGGTGGACGCCACCACTTCGCCGCGCACCGTGCGCTGCATTTCCGTGACTTCTTCGGGGCGTTCGTCCACCAGCAGGACGATCATGACCGCGTCGGGGTAGTTGGTGGTGATGGCGTGCGCGACGTGCTGCATCATCACCGTCTTGCCCGACTTGGGGCTGGCCACGATCAGGCCGCGCTGCCCCTTGCCGATGGGGGCGAAGATGTCCATGATCCGGCCGGTCAGGTTTTCTTCGCTTTTGATGTCGCGTTCCAGGCGCAGCGGCTGGTTGGGGTGCAGCGGCGTCAGGTTCTCGAACATGATGCGATGCTTGATCGCTTCGGGCGCCACGCCGTTGACCTTGTCCACCTTCACCAGGGCAAAGTAGCGCTCGCCGTCTTTGGGAGTGCGCACCTCGCCTTCGATGGAGTCGCCGGTGTGCAGGTTGAAGCGGCGGATCTGCGACGGCGAAATATAGATGTCGTCGGTGCTGGCCAGGTAAGAGGTCTCGGGCGAGCGCAGGAAGCCGAAGCCGTCGGGCAGCACTTCCAGCACGCCGTCGCCGAAAATCTGCTCGCCCTGCTTGGCCCGCCGTTTCATGATGGCGAACATCAGCTCTTGCTTGCGCAAGCGGTTGGCGTTTTCGATTTCCAGGCCGGCGGCCATTTCCAGCAGCTGCGAGACGTGCAGCGCCTTCAGTTCATTGAGGTGCATCGCGGTGAAAGGGGGAAATTTAAAGAAGGGCTTTGGCGGCGGGCCACGGACGGGCCCGCGCGGTACATGGGCGCCGGCGGGGCCGGCGCGCGGGGTTCACAGCACGTAGTTTATTACAACGCGCCGTCCAGGAAAGCGGTGAGCTGGGATTTCGACAGCGCGCCGACCTTGGTGGCGGCAGCCTGCCCATCCTTGAAGAGCATCAGGGTGGGGATGCCGCGGATGCCATATTTGGCGGCGGTATCCTGGTTTTCGTCGACATTGAGCTTGGCGACCGTCAGGCGGCCGGAGTATTCAGAGGCGACCTCTTCCAGGATGGGGGCGATCATCTTGCACGGGCCACACCAGGCCGCCCAGTAGTCGACCAGCACGGGCTGGCTGGACTTGATCACATCGGCATCGAAGCTTGCGTCGCTGACGTTCTTGATTTGCTCGCTCATGGTGATTCTCGGTTCAGCAGCATGGGACGCGCGGGCGGCCCTGCCGTTTGTTGTTCTACTGAAAGGTAAGGAGTTAAGCATACCACTGTTGATAACAACAGGGTTTGCCGGTTTTGTGTAGGATGTCGCGGCGCGGCCCATCGGGCGCTGCCGGCAATCGCCATCGCGGCGGCCCGGGGCCGCCAGACTTGTCATCGTACCGAATTCGGGGCTGGTCAGGTCGTGCGCATCCCACCTCAGGCCGCGCAGAATCTGGACTTGTCCGTAAAATGTCGGTTTTTTTCCACAGATCTTGGGGATAACTTGGCTACACCACGTTACACCGAGGCGTCCATCCGCGTCCTGAAGGGGCTGGAGCCGGTGCGCCAGCGCCCGGGCATGTACACCCGCACCGAAAACCCGCTGCACGTCGTGCAAGAGGTCATCGACAACGCCGCCGACGAGGCGCTGGCCGGCTACGGCAAGCAGATCCAGGTCACCCTGCATGCCGACGGCAGCGTGTCGGTCGAAGACGACGGCCGCGGCATCCCGGTCGGCCTGCACCCCGAAGAAAAAGCCCCGGTGGTCGAGTTGGTGTTCACCCGCCTGCACGCCGGCGGCAAGTTCGACAAGCAGGGCGGCGGCGCCTACGCCTTCTCGGGCGGCCTGCACGGGGTCGGCGTGTCCGTCACCAATGCGCTGGCCACGCGGCTCGAAGTCGTGGTGTGGCGCGACGGCGCCACCAGCCGCCTGGTGTTCAAGGGCGGCGACGTGGCCGAGCCCCTGGCGCCGTACCCCGAGGCCGGCCGTAAAAAATCGGGCACCCGGGTGCGCGTCTGGCCCGATTCCAAGTACTTCGACAGCCCGCAGATCCCGCCCGGCGAACTGACCCACCTGCTGCGCAGCAAGGCCGTGCTGCTGCCGGGCGTGAAGGTCACGCTGACCAACGAGAAAACCGGCGACACCAAAACCTGGCAATACGAAGACGGCCTGCGCGGCTACCTGGCCGAATCCCTGGCCGGCGCCGAGCTGATGGTGCCCTTTTTCGAGGGGCAGCAGTACGCTGGCGCCGATCACGAAACCTTTGCCGACGGCGAGGGCGCCCAGTGGGTGGTGGCCTGGACCGAAGACGGCAATGCCGTGCGCGAATCCTACGTCAACCTGATTCCCACTCCGGCCGGCGGCACCCATGAATCGGGCCTGCGCGAAGGCCTGTACGGCGCGGTGAAGGGGTTTGCCGAGCTGCATGGCCTGCTGCCCAAGGGCGTCAAGCTGTTGCCCGAAGACGTGTTCGCGCGGGCCAGCTTCGTGCTGTCGGCCAAGGTGCTCGACCCGCAGTTCCAGGGCCAGATCAAAGAACGCCTGAACAGCCGCGACGCCGTGCGGCTGGTGGGCGGGTTCTCGAAAGGCGCGCTTGACCTGTGGCTGCACAGCAATGTCGAGTACGGCAAGAAGCTGGCCGAGCTGGCCATCCGGCAGGCCCAGGCGCGTGCGCGTTCGGCGCAGAAGGTCGAAAAGCGCAAGAGTTCGGGCGTGGCGGTGCTGCCTGGCAAGCTGACCGACTGCGAATCCTCCGATGCCGCCCGCACCGAAGTCTTCCTGGTCGAGGGCGATTCGGCCGGCGGCTCGGCCAAGATGGGCCGCGACAAAGAATTCCAGGCCATCCTGCCGCTGCGCGGCAAGGTGCTCAACTCGTGGGAAGTCGACCGCGACCGCCTGTTCGCCAACAACGAAATCCACGACATCGCGGTGGCCATCGGGGTCGACCCGCACGGCCCGAACGACACGCCCGACCTGTCCGGCCTGCGCTATGGCCGCATCTGCATCCTGTCCGACGCCGACGTCGACGGGTCGCACATCCAGGTGCTGCTGCTGACGCTGTTCTACCGCCATTTCCCGCGGCTGGTCGAGGCCGGCAACGTCTACGTGGCCAAGCCGCCGCTGTTCCGCCTGGACGTTCCGGCGCAGGGCAAGCGGCCGGCGCGCAAGATCTACTGCCTGGACCAGGGCGAGCTCGAGGCCGCGCAGGACAAGCTGCGCAAGGAAGGCGTGCGCGAAGGGGCCTGGAGCATCAGCCGCTTCAAGGGCCTGGGCGAAATGAACCCCGAGCAGTTGTGGGAAACCACCATGAACCCCGATACGCGCCGCCTGCTGCCCGTGGGCTACGGCAGCCTGTCGCCCGACGACACCACCCGCATGTTCGACATGCTGATGGGCAAGGGCGAGTCGTCGCAGCGCCGCGCCTGGATCGAAGAAAAGGGCAACCTGGCCGAGCTCGATATCTGAACGCCCGGCCTGCCTGACCGTACACGCAACTCCGAAGACACATGACCGACAGCAATCAACCCGGCCTGTTCGATGGGGCCGCCGGCGAGGCCGACGAGGCCATCACGCTGGCCCGCTATGCCGAACAGGCGTACCTGGATTACGCCGTTTCCGTGGTGCGGGGCCGCGCCTTGCCCGATGTGGGCGATGGCCAGAAGCCCGTGCAGCGCCGCATTCTCTACGCCATGCAGGACATGGGGCTGGGCCCCGGCGCCAAGCCGGTGAAGTCGGCCCGCGTGGTCGGCGACGTGCTGGGCAAATACCATCCGCACGGCGACCAGGCCGCCTACGATGCCATGGTGCGCATGGCGCAGGATTTCTCGCTGCGCTATCCCCTGATCGACGGCCACGGCAATTTCGGCTCGCGCGACGGCGACAACGCCGCCGCCATGCGCTACACCGAAGCGCGCCTGACGCCGTTCTCGCGCCTGCTGCTCGACGAGCTCGACGAAGGCACGGTCGATTTCGCGCCCAACTACGACGGCAGCCAGCAAGAGCCGCAGATGCTGCCGGCGCGCCTGCCCGTCATGCTGCTCAATGGCGCGTCCGGCATTGCCGTGGGCATGGCCACCGAAATCCCGTCGCACAACCTGCGCGAGGTCGCGCAGGCCTGCGTGGCACTCATCAAGCAGCCCAGGCTGCCCGATGAAGAACTGCACGCCATGGTGCCGGGCCCCGACTTCGCCGGCGGCGGCCAGATCATCACCCCGGCGGCCGACATCGCCCAGATCTACGCCGGCGGCCGCGGCTCGCTCAAAGCGCGGGCGCGCTGGCAGTTCGAAGAGCTGGCGCGCGGCCAGTGGCAGCTGGTGGTGCACGAACTGCCGCCGGGCACCTCGTGCCAGAAGGTGCTGGAAGAAATCGAGGAAATCACCAACCCCAAGGTCAAGACCGGCAAGAAAAGCCTGACCACCGACCAGCAGCAGGCCAAGGCGATGATGCTGAACCTGCTGGACGCGGTGCGCGACGAATCGGGCAAGGACGCCGCCGTGCGGCTGGTGTTCGAGCCCAAGACTTCGCGCGTGGACCGTGACGAGTTCGTCAATACGCTGCTGGCGCAGACCAGCATGGAAAGCAGCGTGCCGGTCAACCTGGTGTGCATCGGCACCGACGGGCGGCCGCGCCAGAAGGGCCTGCGCGACATCCTGACCGAATGGGTGGCGTTCCGCACCGACACCGTGGTGCGCCGCACGCGCCATCGCCTGGACAAGGTCATCGACCGCATCCATGTGCTGGAAGGGCGCATGGTGGTGTACCTGAATGTCGATGAAGTCATCCAGACCATCCGCGAATCCGACGAGCCCAAGGCGGCGCTGATGCAGCGCTTCCAGCTGTCCGAGCGCCAGGCCGAAGACATCCTGGAAATGCGGCTGCGCCAGTTGGCCCGCCTGGAAGGCATCAAGATCGAGCAGGAACTGGCCAGCAAGCGCGACGAGCAGTCCCGCCTGCAGGAATTGCTGGACAACCCGGCGTCGCTGAAGCGGCTGCTGGTCAAGGAAATCGAGGCCGACGCCAAGCAGTACGGCGACGACCGTCGCACGCTGATCGAAACCGCCGAGCGCGCCGTGCTGGAAACCAAGGTGGTCGACGAGCCCGTCACGGTGATCGTGTCGCAGAAGGGCTGGCTGCGGGCGCGCCAGGGCCACGGCCACGATGCCTCGCAATTCGGCTTCAAGCAGGGCGACGATCTGTATGGCGCGTTCGAATGCCGCACCACCGATACGCTGATCGCCGTGGGCGACAACGGACGGGTGTATTCCGTGGCGGTGGCGGGCCTGCCGTCGGCGCGCGGCGACGGCCAGCCGGTGACCACCATGATCGACCTGGCGCCCGGCACCCGCATCGTGCACAGCATTGCCGCCTCGCCCGACAGCCACTGGCTGCTGGCCACCCAGCGCGGCTTCGGCTTTGCCGCCCGCCTGGGCGACATGGTGTCGCGCCAGCGCGGCGGCAAGCAGTTCATCACCCTGGAACAGGGCGACGCGCTGCTGCGCCCGGTGCCGCTGTTCGAAGGCGCGCGCCAGCTGGCGCTGCTGTCGGCCAAGGGCAAGTTCCTGGTGTTCGGGCTGGACGAGGTCAAGTCCCTGTCGGCCGGCGGCCGCGGCACCATCCTGATCGGCCTGGATGCGGCCGACAGGCTGGCCCAGACGGTGCCCATCGGCGCGGGCGGCCTGCGCGCCACCGGCATCTACCGCAACAAGCTTACCGAAGACGTGCTGGCGGGGCCGGCGCTCGAGCCCTACGTGGGCAAGCGCGCACGCAAGGGACGGGCCCTGGACGTGCGGCCCAAGCAGCCGGTGCTGTCGCCCGTGCTGTAGCGGAACGTCCGCAGTCCGGGCCGCCCAGGTGTCTGACACCCTGTCGGGAGTCAGACACCTGGGCGCATCTTGGCAGCCCCCGGCGGCTCAGGCCGCCACCAGTCCCTTCTGCCGCTTCTCGCGGCGCCCCTGCATGGCCCACACCAGGGCCAGCAGCAGCACGGCCGGCACATAGACCCAGAACTCCGACGGCCGGTGCGGGTTCGGCACCTTGACGTCGACCACGTCCCAGCCTTGTTCCCAGCCCGCGCGGCGGGCCCGGCTGCCGAACTGCACGGCGCCGATCTGCACCTGGTCGCCCAGCGCGGTGACCATCAGGCCGGCTTCGTTCAGGCGCTTGCGGCCGGCGGCCACGCCGGTGCTGGCGTCGCCCTCGGGCAGGGCCGGCAGGGCCACCGCCACGGTCTTGGTGAGCTCGTCGCCTTCGATGTTCATGCCGTGCAGCACCGCCACCAGCCGGCCGCCATCGGGCAGTTCGCCCGCCGTGGCCATCAACTCGGCAGCCGGGCGGCTTTCATACTTGTCGGCCAGGTGGTTCATGAACCAGTCGGGGCGGAACAGCATGAATGTCACCAGCAGCAGCACGCCGACCTCGAGCATCGTGCAGCGCACCCGCATCCAGCCCAGGGTGGCCGCGGCGAAAGTCAGCGAGGCCAGGGTCGCGCCGCCCACCACCAGCAGCAGTTCCCACCAGCCGTGCACGTCGATCAGCAGCAGCAGGGGGTTGAACACGAACATGAACGGCAGCACCGCGGTGCGCAGGGCGTAAGTGGTGCCCTGGATGCCGGTCTTGATCGGGTCTTCGCCTGAAATCGCCGCCGCCGCGAAAGTGGCCAGGCCCACGGGGGGCGTGATGTCGGCCATGATGCCGTAATAAAACACGAACATGTGCACCGCGATCAGCGGAATCACCAGGCCGTTCTGCGCGCCCAGCTCGACGACCACCGGCGCCATCAGCGTGGCCATCAGGATGTAGTTCGCGGTGGTGGGCATGCCCAGCCCCAGGATCAGGCACACCACGGCCGTGAACACCAGCATCAGCAGCACGTTGCCCATCGATACCAGCTCGACGAAGGCCGTCATGCGCAGGCCCAGGCCGGTCAGCGTGATGGCGCCGACGATCAGGCCGGCGGTGCCGCAGGCGATGGCGATGCCGATCATGTTGCGCGCGCCGTCCTCCAGGCCGCCGATGGCCTCGCGCCAGCCGCGCCGCAGTTCGGGCGCCGTCGGCTGGCCGCGGAACCAGGCCGTCAGCGGCCGCTGCGTGACCATCTGCACCAGCATTGCCACCGCGGCCCAGAAGGCCGACAGACCGGCGGACAGTTCCTCGATGCTCAGGCACCACACCAGGATCCCGATCGGGATCAGGAAATGCAGGCCCGCCCGCACGGTGGGCCAGGGTTCGGGGCGCACCGGATTGGTGACGCTGATTTCCTCGGGCAGGTCGGGGTGGCGGGCGGCGATGCGCAGCAGCCAGACGTCCAGCGCCACCAGCAGCGCCAGCAGCACCCAGACGGCGGCGGCGCCGGCCACGGCCTTGACGCCCATGCCGATCCAGTACACCAGGCCCATCACGATCAGCGTGCCGCAGATGCCCATGCCCCAGCCGGCCAGCTTCTGCAGCGGCGTGCGCGGCTTGCCGGCCGACATCATGGGCTGGATGCCCAGCTTCAGGGCTTCCAGGTGCACGATGTAGAACAGCGCAATGTATGAGATCGAGGCGGGCAGGATGGCGTGGCGGATGATGTCGGTATACGGAATGCCCACGTACTCGATCATCAGGAACGCGGCGGCGCCCATCACCGGCGGCATGATCTGGCCGTTGACCGATGACGCGGTCTCGATGGCGCCGGCCCGGATCCCGCCGTAGCCCGCTTTTTTCATCAGCGGAATGGTGAAGATGCCGCCCGTGACCACGTTGGCCACCGACGAGGCCGACACCAGGCCGTTGACGGCCGACGACACCACGGCCACCTTGGCCGGGCCGCCGCGCAGGTGGCCCAGCAACGCGAACGAGACCTGCATCATGTAGTTGCCGGCGCCGCATTTGTCCAGCAGCGAGCCCAGCAGCACGAAGATGAAAATGTAGGACACCGACACGCCCAGCGCCACGCCGTACACCCCTTCGGTGGTCAGCCACATGTGCGAGGCCAGGCGCTCGATCGAGGCGCCGCGGTGCGCCAGCACGTCGGGCAGCCAGGGGCCGGCCAGCACGTACAGCACGAACACCGCGCCCAGCACCGTCATGGGCAGGCCCAGCGAACGGCGCGTGACTTCCAGCAGCAGCACCAGGCCGATGGCCGCCGTGGCCACGTCCATGGTGGTGGGCTGGCCGGGGCGCCCGGCCAGTTCCTTGTAGAACAGGAACAGGTAGGCGCCGCAGAATGCCGCGATGATGGCCAGCACCCAGTCGTGCCACGGCATGCGGTCGCGCGGCGAGCTTTTGCGCGCCGGGTAGGCCAGGTAGCCCAGGAACATGGCGATGCCCAGGTGCAGGGCGCGGGCCTCGGTGTCGTTGAAAATGCCCCAGCTGAACGAGAACGGCAGCGGCGAGGCATACCAGAGCTGGAACAGCGACCACAGCAATGCGCCCAGCGCAAGCGTGGCGCCGGCGACGCCGCCGGCCGTGCGCCCGCCCCGGTCGACATCGGCGACCAATTGCTCCAGATCGGCTGTCGTGGTGGACGGCTCGGTCTTCATTGAATTTCCCCAGCGTGTTCGGACGCCCGGCCGGAGCGCGCCGCGCCTGCGCGCGGCGCGCTCGCCGGCATCATGGTGAAACCGCGCCCGGCCGCGCCTGGCGGCGCGGCCGGGCCGTGCGGACGTTTACAGCAGGCCCTTTTCTTTGAAGTATTTTTCGGCGCCCGGATGCAGCGGGGCCGACAGGCCGTTCTTGGTCATGTCTTCGGCTTTCAGGTGCGCGAAGGCGGGGTGCAGCTTCTTGAAATCGTTCAGGTTGTCGAACACCGCTTTGACGATGATGTAGACGGTTTCCTCGGGCACGTCGGCCGAGGTGACGAAGGTGGCCGTCACGCCATAGGTCTTGGTGTCGTTGGGGTTGTTGGGGTACAGCCCGCCGGGGATGGTGGCGTGGGCGTAGTAGGGGTACTTGTCGACCAGCTTGTCCACCGCCGGGCCGGTCAGCGACACCAGCTGCGCGCCGCAGGTGGTGGTCGGGTCCTGGATGTTGGCCGACGGGTGGCCCACGCCATAGAAGAAGCCGTCGATCTTGCCGTCGCACAGGGCCGAGCCGTGCTCGTCGGGCCGCAGCTCCGATGCCAGCGAGAAATCCTTCAGGGTCCAGCCCATGGTGGCCAGCAGCTCTTCCATCGAGGCGCGCGTGCCCGAGCCCGGGTTGCCCACATTGAAGCGCTTGCCCTTGAAGTCTTCGAACGACTTGATGTTGGCCTCTTTGCGGGCCACCACGGTGAACGGCTCGGGATGGATCGAAAAGACCGAGCGCAGCTTCTTGAACTCGCCGGCGTCCTTGAACTGGCCGGCGCCGTTGTAGGCGTTGTAGCCGACATCGGACTGCACCACGCCCAGGTCCAGCTCGCCGGCCTTGATGGTGTTCACGTTGAACACCGAGCCACCGGTGGATTCGACCGAGCAGCGGATGCCGTGCGACGAGCGGTCTTTATTGACCAGCCGGCAGATCGCGCCGCCCGCGGCGTAATACACGCCCGTGACGCCGCCGGTGCCGATGCTTACGAACTTCTGTTGTGCCGCGGCGGGCAGCGGGGCGGCCAATGCCATGGCCACGGCCGCGCACGCGGCGGCCAGCCCCAAGGTTTTTTTCTTGTTGTTGCCCAAGGTGTGTTTGACAGACTTGCTCATACAAACTCCTTTTGAGGATTTTCCCCGTGAAATACCGGTGTTTCCGGCGATGGGCGCGTCCGGGCCAGGACGCGCGGCGTATGGCGCCGGGGCTGGTGCCCCGGAGCATCAGTAAAGCCTAAGAGCGGATTTGCGCGATGGCCGCGTCGATGGCGCCGGCCAGGCGTTCGGTGAGCTGATCCAGCTCGTCGTCCGATACGATGAACGGCGGCGCCAGCAGTACGTGGTCGCCCTGCCGGCCGTCGATCGTGCCGCCCATGGGATACACCATCAGGCCGCGGGCCATGGCCTCGCGCTTGATGCGCGCATGCAGGGTATGGCCGGGGTCGAACGGCTGTTTGGCGGCGCGGTCGGCAACCAGTTCGACGCCCATGAACAGGCCGCGGCCGCGGATATCGCCCACGTGGGGGTGTTCGCCCAGCGCGGCCTGCAGCCGCTGGCGCAGGCCCGCGCCCTGGTCGCGCACGCGCTGCAGCAGGCCGTCACGGCGGATCACGTCCTGCACGGCCAGTGCGGCGGCGCAGGCCGTGGCGTGCCCCAGGTAGGTGTGGCCGTGCTGGAAGAATCCGGTGCCCGCGCTCATGGCGGACACGATTTTTTCCTGCGCCATGACCGCGCCGATCGGCTGGTAGCCGCCGCCCAGGCCCTTGGCAATGGTGATCAGGTCGGGAACAATGCCTTCCTGTTCAACAGCGTACAGAGTGCCGGTGCGGCCCATGCCGCACATGACTTCATCGGCGATCAGCAGCACGCCGTGGCGGTCGCAGACTTCGCGGATGCGCTTGAAATAGCCCGGCACCGCGGTCAGCGCGCCGGCCGTGGCGCCCACCACGGGCTCGGCCACGAAAGCCATCACGCTGTCGCCGCCCAGTTTCACGATAGTGTCTTCAAGCTCTTGCGCCAGTCGCGCGCCATAGGCTTCGGGCGACTCATCGGCGCCGCGGTCGCGGTATTCATAGCAGGGCGAGACGTGCGCCACGTCGATCAGCAGGGGCTTGAACTGCGCGCGGCGCCATTCGTTGCCGCCCACGGCCAGGGCGCCCAGCGTGTTGCCATGATAGCTCTGGCGGCGCGCGATGATGTGGCGGCGCTGCGGCTGGCCGATCTCGACGAAGTACTGGCGCGCCATCTTCAGCGCGGCCTCGACGGCTTCAGACCCCCCCGACACGAAATAGGCGTGGCTGGTGCCCGCCGGCGCGTCCGCCACCAGTTGCGCGGCCAGGCGTTCGGCGACCTCGGTGGTGAAGAAGCTGGTGTGCGCATAGGCCAGCTGGTCGATCTGCGCATGCATGGCGGCCTGCACGTCGGGGTGGTTGTGGCCCAGGCACGACACCGCGGCGCCACCGGATCCGTCCAGGTACGCGCGGCCCGCGCTGTCGTAAAGCCAGGCGCCCTGGCCGCGCACGGCCACCGGCGGGGTGGTTCGCAAAGATCGGTGGAATACGTGGGTAGTGTTCATGTCGGTTGTACAGGCAATGGGCTGAAAAAAGGGAAGGGCGGGTCGCCAGGGCGGCAGCGGCGCTGCGCGGCCGCTACCCGGTGGGAGCCGACCAGAACACCTTGTCGGCATGCATGCGGTCCTCGATTTCGCTCAGGCGGTTCAGCACCTCTTCGCCGCCGCGCGCGGTCAGGCGCGCGATCAGGTGCTCGGCCAGGCCCAGCAGGCCGGCGGTGGTGTGAAAGAACGACCCCGGTCCGCGCTGCGCGGGCCGGTGCCGCACGCCTTCGCGGTCGGGGCGTTCGAACAGCAGCGCATGGCGGGCCTCGACCGCCAGCGGCGACAGCGCATCATCGGTCAGGGCGATGACCGCCACGCCCTGCTGGGCGGCCTGGCGGGCCAGGCGCACCGTGGCGGTGGGGTAGGGCGACTGCGAAATCGCGATCAGGGCGTCGCCGTCGCGCAGGTTGTCGACCGTTTCGGCCTGCAGTCCGCCCAGGCCATCGATCAGCACGCTGTTGCGCCGCACCAGCTGGTACGCATAGTGCATCTGGAAGGCAATGCCGAATGCCGAGCGCGTGCCCAGGAAACCTACCTGACGCGCCTCTAGCAGGGTCTTGACCGAGGCATCGAACGCAGCCGAGCTGTTCAGCGAGCACACCGACTGGATGGCCCGCGCCTGCAGGTCGGTCAGCGCATCGTGGCCGGATGCGCCGGCGCTGCCCTGCGCCGCCTGCAGTTCGGCGGCGCGCTCGCGCAGGCTGGCCGGGCGTTCGCCGGCCAGGGCCTGCTGGAACGGCGTGCGGAAATCTTCATAGCTGTCGTAGCCGGCCGCGCGCGCCAGGCGCAGCATGGTGGCCGGCGCCACGCCCAGGGCCTGCGCCTGGCGCCGCATCGACCACAGGCCGACTTCGGCTGGATGGTCGGTCACCCAGTGGGCGGCGCGCTGCAGCTCGGGCGGCAGTTGTTCTAGCAGGCTTTGCAGGCGTTGCAGCACCAGCAGGGGCGGAGAGGGCGGCGGCACGGCAGTCGGGCGGGGCAGGCGTGAAAAAAACACATGATAAATAGACGTTCAAATAAAAAACATATGTTTTTTCATGGATCAGGGTAATCCCTGGCCCGGCCGGCAGCTTGCTGCGCTGCGGCAGCCGCGGGCAGAAAAATTTCCTGGGTGTTTTGTTAAAAGCGCATATTTTTCATTAACTTCAGGAAATCTGAACGCATTTATTCACATTTTCCTGGCGCTTTGGGTTGACCTGGGCGGGTTGAGCGCATATTATCTGGGTAGAATCATTTGAGTAGAAATCAATCCTACTGAACTATTTTCAGTCATGAACAACGTGCCTACGCCCGATCCGTCCCAGCAGTACGACCTGCGCATTTTGCGAGCCCTGCGCCGCATCACGCGCTCGATCGCGCTGCATTCGCGCCAGCTCGCCGCGGTCAGCCACATCACCGCGCCGCAGCTGATGTGCCTGCGCACGGTCATCGCCAACGGGCCCCTGACGGCCACGGCCATCAGCCGCGAAATCCACGTCAGCCCCAGCACGGTGGTAGGCATTCTCGACCGCCTCGAAGACAAGGGCCTGGTGCGCCGCGAGCGCGGCCGCGAAGATCGCCGCATCGTGTTCGTGTCGGCCACCGACGCCGGCCGCGAGCTGGCCTCGCAGGCGCCGTCGCCGCTGCAAAAGCACCTGGCCGACGCGCTGAATGCGCTGCCCGAGCTCGAGCAGGCCACCATCACCCTGTCGCTCGAACGCATCGTCACCCTGATGGAACAGGAAGGCCACGCGGTCGAGGCCCATGGCGACGTGTCTTCGCCCATTCTCGAAGTACCCACCGGCGGCGCGCCGCCCGAATCGGGGTTGGTCGTATGAGGGGGCAAGAACTGCGATCCCCCCAACCTTCAACGGCCGTTCAGCCGGCCGCCGCTTCCCAGCGCCTGCAATTACGCGCGCCGCGCCGCACCGATGGCGCCGCGCTGCACCGCCTGGTGTCCGAGTGCCCCCCGCTCGACGTCAATTCCCTGTACGCCTATCTGCTGCTGTGCGAGCACTTCAGCGCCACCTGCGTGGTGGCCGAAAGCGCCGGCGGCCGCATCGATGGGTTCATCTCCGCATATTTGCCGCCAGCCCGGCCCGACGTCATTTTCGTCTGGCAGGTTGCCGTGCATTCCCGCGCACGCGGCCAACGGTTGGGCCGCGCCATGCTACGCGAACTCTTGCAGCGCAAAGAGCTCGGGCATGTTCGTCATCTTGAAACCACGGTGGGGCCTGACAACCAGGCTTCGCGCCGCACCTTCGCCGGCCTGGCCGGCGAGCTGGGCGCGCACATCTCCGAGCAGCCTTTTTTCGACCGGCAGCTGTTCGGCGGTGCCGACCACGACGACGAGATGTTGTTGAAGATAGGCCCGTTCACCCTGCCGCCCCACTAGGGGCTTGCAGGCCGGCGGCCTGTCGAACCGGGACGCAGTCTGGCTTCACGCCCGCATGGGCATGGGTGGCCTCTGTGTCTGTCAATTCACGAAATGAAGGGAGGATTCTATGGACTTGAAAATCTTTGACCGGATGGAGTCGGAGGTGCGTGGCTACATCCGGTCGTTTCCGGTGATATTCAATCAGGCGCGCGGCTCGGTCCTGATCGATGAGGAAGGTGGCGAGTACATCGACTTCTTCAGCGGCGCAGGCACCTTGAACTACGGCCACAACAATCCTGTCTTCAAGGAAAAGCTGCTCGAATACCTGGAAGCCGACGGCGTGGTGCACGGCCTGGACATGGCCACCAGCGCCAAGAAGCAATTCCTGGAAGCGGTCGACCGCGTGCTGCTCAAGCCGCGCAACTGGCAGTACACCCTGCAGTTCACGGGGCCGACCGGCACCAATGCGGTCGAGGCGGCGCTGAAGATCGCGCGCCAGGTCAAGGGCCGTTCCAACATCATCTCGTTCACGCACGGATTCCACGGCGTCAGCGGCGGCTCGCTGGCCGCGACGGCCAACATGAAGTTCCGCGACGCGGCCGGCTATGCGCTGGGCAACACCAGCTTCATGCCGTATGACGGCTATTTCGGCCCCGACGTCGACACCATCGCCTATCTCGAGCGCATGCTGGAAGACCCCAGCAGCGGCCTGGACAAGCCGGCCGGCGTCATCGTCGAGACGGTGCAGGGCGAAGGCGGCGTCAACGTCGCCACGCTGCGCTGGCTCAAAGAGCTGGAAAAACTCTGCCGCCGCCACGACATGCTGTTGATCGTCGATGACATCCAGGTGGGCTGCGGCCGTACCGGCAGCTTCTTCAGCTTCGAATCGGCCGGCATCCGCCCCGACATCATCACGCTGTCGAAATCCCTGTCGGGTTTCGGCCTGCCCATGTCGCTGGTGCTGATGAAGCCCGAACTCGACATCTGGAAGCCCGGCGCGCACAGCGGCACCTTCCGCGGCAACAACCTGGCCTTCGTCACGGCCACGCAGGCGCTCGACACCTACTGGTCCAGCGATGCCTTCTCGACCGAAGTGCAGCGCAAAGAGCGCCTGGTGCGCGACTGGCTGGAAAACCTGGCGCACAGCTATCCCAACGCCGGCCTGGCCGTGCGCGGACGCGGCCTGATCCAGGGTCTGGTGGCCACGGCCGAGCCGGCGCTGGCCAACCGAATCGCGCAGCAGGCGTTCAAGCGCGGCGTCGTCATCGAAACCTCGGGCGCGCAGGACGAAGTCCTGAAGCTGCTGCCGGCCCTGACTATCGAAGACGAACTGCTGACCCGCGGCCTGGAAACCATCGAGGCCGCCGTGGCCGACGCGCTGGGCGAGTCGGGCCAATCGGCCCGTGTTCTGAAATTTGGAGGAAAACGTCGATGATCGTACGCAATGTGAAAGATGTGATCGGAACTCAGGACGAAGTCCGCACCGACACCTGGGTCAGCCGCCGCGTGCTGCTGAAGAAGGACGGCATGGGGTTTTCGTTTCACGAGACCACCATTTTTCCCGGCGGACGCACGCACATCCACTACAAGAACCATCTTGAAGCGGTCTGGTGCATCGAAGGCGACGGCTCCATCGAGACGATTGCCGACGGCAAGAAATACGAGCTGGGGCCGGGCGTGGTCTACGCCCTGAATGAGAACGACGAGCACTGGCTGTGCGGCGGCAAAGAGCCGCTGCGCGTCATCTGCGTATTCAACCCGCCGCTGACCGGCCAGGAAGTGCACGACGCCGAAGGCGTCTACGCGCTGCCCGCCGAAGCGCAAGCGGCCTGAGAGCAAGGAGGCTGATCATGATCTCACCTGCCCAGGATCCGTACGCCTCGCGTACGGATCGAAGTTCCGCCATCATCGCCCGCCAGGACCCGGTGGTCCATGGCGACGGCAAGTACGCCGACGCATTGTCGGCCGAGCAAGTCCAGAACTACGACCGCGACGGCTTCCTGCTGCTGGAAAACGTCTTTTCCGCCGAAGAAGTGCAGGCCCTGATCGGCGAAGTCGAGCGCATGACGCGCGACCCCGCCATCGTGCGCCGCGAAGAGGCCATTACCGAGCCGGGCAGCAATGCCGTGCGCTCGATCTTCATGGTGCATGTGCTCAACCCCATGCTCGCGCGCCTGACCCGCGATCCGCGGCTGGCCAATGTGGCGCGCCAGCTGCTGGGGTCCGAGGTGTACATCCACCAGTCGCGCGCGAACATGAAGCCCGGTTTCAAAGGCAAAGAGTTCTACTGGCATTCCGACTTCGAAACCTGGCATGTCGAAGACGGCATGCCGGCGATGCGCGCGCTCAGCTGCTCGGTGCTGCTCAGCGACAACAATGAATGCAACGGCCCGCTGATGCTGGTGCCCGGCTCGCACCGGCAATTCATCTCGTGCGTGGGCGAAACGCCGCGCGACCACTACAAGCAGTCGCTCAAAAAGCAGGAATACGGCGTGCCGGATCCCGTCAGCCTGCAGCTGCTGGTCGAGCAGGGCGGCATCCGCACCATGATGGCCAAGGCCGGCTCGGTGGTGTTCTTCGACTGCAACACCATGCATGGCTCGAACAGCAACATCTCGCCGTGGCCGCGCGCCAATGTGTTCATGGTCTACAACAGCATGGAGAACACGCTGAACCCGCCCAAGTACGGGCTGGATCCGCGGCCCGAGCACATTGCCACCCGCAAGGCCTTCAAGGCGGTGACTCCGCTCGACAAGCTCAAGCTGGTGGAATGACGCGGCGCCGCGAGGCGCCTGCCGTACCCAGCCCCGGGGCCCGCCGCCCCGGGGCTTTTGTTTTGGCGGGCCAGATGTCTGCCGGATGGTGGAATTTTCTGTACGTACAGCTTGTACGTATCGATGTACACTAGCGCCTTTCACGCCATCCGGATTTCCCCCCGGGCCAGCCGGCCCCCTGATAAAAGGTACTGGAGACACGACTCATGAATACTGAAGTTTCCCGCTTCCCCATGTTCTCGGCCATGATGAAAGTGCCGGGCGGGCTGATGCTGCTGCCGCTGATCCTCGGCTCGATCATCGGCACCTTCGCGCCCGACGCCCTGGCCATCGGCGGCTTCACCACCGCGCTGTTCAAGAACAGCGCGCTGCCCCTGATCGCGCTGCTTATCTTCGCCACCGGCACGCAGGTCAACATGCGCACCGGCGGTCCCATCCTGGCCACCGCGGGCACCATTTTGCTGATGAAGACGCTGGTGCCGGCCACGCTCATCGTGCTGCTGGGCAGCTACGTGGGCCTGGACGGCATCCTGGGCGTGTCGATCCTGGCGATGCTGGCGGCTTTCGACAACAGCAACGGCGGCCTGTGGCTGGCCTACACCGGGCAGTACGGCGACAGCCGCGACCGCGGGGCCTACGTGGCCAGCGCAGTGAACGATGGTCCCTTCTTCAGCCTGTTGTTCCTGGGGGCCTCGGGCCTGGCCGATATTCCCGTGACGGCGCTGGTCGCCGCGCTGGTGCCGTTCCTGCTGGGCGTGGTGGTGGGCAACCTGGATGTGCAATGGCGCAACGTGCTCAAGCCGGTGCCGAACATCGTGATTCCGTTCTTCGCCTTTGCGCTGGGCACCGGCATCAACCTGGCCGCCGTCGTGTCCGGCGGCATGACCGGCCTGGTGCTGGGCCTGCTGATCAGCCCCGTCACCGGCTTCCTGGTCTACCTGGGCTACCGCTACATTCTGCGCCGCGGCGGCAAGAGCGGCATCGGCTTTGCCGCGGGCACCACGGCGGGCAACGCGATCGCCACTCCGGCCGTGGTGGCGGCGGCCGACCCGTCGCTGCAGCAGTACGTCGGCACCGCCACGGCGCAGGTCGCCGCCTGCGTGCTGATCAGCTCGATCCTGGCTCCGCTGCTGGCTTCGTACTTCCTGAAGCGGGCCGGCGAGCTGAAGCCGGCTGACGACGTGGCCATTGCCATGGGCGAGCTCGAGCCGGCGCCCGAGGCGAGGGTCTGAGCGTGGCTGCTTTCATCGCCATCGTCGCCGACGACCTGACCGGGTCGGGCGATACCGCCGTGCAATTCGTGCGCGCGGGCTGGCCCACGCAATTGTCGGTGGGGCGGGCCGGCCAGGCGCTGGCCGACCCGGCTGCCGGCCGTGCCGAGGTCATCGCGGTGACCACGCACAGCCGGCCGCTGCCGGGACCGCAGGCCGCAGCCGTGGTGCGTGACGATGTGGCCGCCTTGCGCGCGGCCGGGGTGCGCCGCCTGTACAAAAAAGTGGATTCGACCTTGCGCGGCGCTTTCAAGGCCGAGATCGACGCGGCGCGCCAGGCATGGCGCGACGACGCCATCGCGGTGGTGTGCCCGGCCTTCCCGGCCACGGGGCGCACCGTGCGCGACGGCATTCTGTATGTGGACGGCCGGCCGGTTACCGAAACCTCGTCGGCCACCGATCCGGTCACGCCCGTTACTGAAAGCCATATTCCCACGCTGCTGGGCGGCGCGCCGTTGCCCGTGATCGACGGCGAAACCCCGCGCGCGCTGGCCGACCGCATCCTGGCGGCCGGCGCCGTGGTGGTGGCGGATGCGCAAACGCCGGCCGACATGGACCGCCTGGCGTGCGCCATTGTGCTGCTCGGCGAGCGCGCGCTGCCGGTCGGATCGGGCGGGCTGGCCGCGCCGTTGGCGCGGCTGTGGGCCGGCGCCGAATCGCAGGGCACGGTGATCGTGGTGGTGACGTCGCAGCATAGCGCCGCGCGACGCCAGGCCGCGGCCCTGCAGGCCTGCGGGGCGCAAAGCTGGTCGCCCACGCTGGCGCAGCTGGCCGATGACACGGCCTGGCGCGACTGGGCGGCGCGCGTGGTCCAGGCCGCGCCGGCGGCGCAGGCGCAAGCCACGCTGCTGTTGCTGGCGCCCGAAGGGAGGCTGGACGGCCTGGACTCGGATGCCGTGGCGGCCCGCCTGGGCGGCCTGGCCGGACAATTGACCCTGGGCGGCGGTGCCGCCGGGGTGGTGGCCACCGGCGGCGACGGCGCCAGCGCCGTGCTGGCGGCTCTGCAGGCCGGCGGCATCGCGCTGGTGGATGAAGTGACCGGCGGCGTGCCCTTGGGCACCCTGACCGGCGGGCCGGCCGCAGGGCTGCCCATCGTGACCAAGGCCGGCGGCTTCGGCGCCGACGATGTATTGATCCGGGCCGCCAGCGCGGTCCGCGAACGGAGATTCCAAGCATGACGCAAGACGCAACGCCTTCCCGCATTCCGACCCTGGCCGTGACCCTGGGCGACGTGGCCGGCATCGGGCCGGAAATCACGGCCAAGATGCTGCTGGGCCACGACGACCTGCGCCAGCGCGCGCGGCTGGTGGTGGTGGGCGATGCCGCGGCGCTGCGCAAGGCCGCTCAGGCGCTGGGCGCTGACGCCGCGCGCGTAAAGGTGGTCGAGGGGCCCGAGCAGGTCCAGAATACGCCGGGCATCATCGAAGTCATCCAGGCCGGGCCGTCGCTGGAGCACGTGCCGCTGGGCGAACTGAGCGCCGATGCGGGCGACGGGTCGGTGCGCTTCGTCACCACGGCGTGCGCGCTGGCGCGCGAGGGCCGCATCGACGGCATCGTCACGGCGCCGCTGAACAAGGCCGCCATGCACCTGGCCGGCCACAAATGGCCCGGCCATACCGAATTGCTGGCGCATGAGTTCGGCGTCAAGACGTTTTCGCTGGTGCTGTCGGCCGGCGACCTGTACATCTTCCATGCCACCACCCATGTGTCGCTGCGCCAGGCCATCGAAGACGTCACCCCGCAGCGCATGCGGGCCGTGCTGCGGCTGGCCGGCTCGTTCGCGCAGGCGCTGGGCCGCGCCGACGAGCCGGTGGCGGTGGCGGGGCTGAACCCGCACGCCGGCGAGAACGGCATCTTCGGCACGGAAGACGCCGACATCCTGGCGCCCGCCGTGGCCGAGGCCAATGCGGCCGGCATCCGCGCGGCCGGGCCCATCCCGGCCGACGCGCTGTTTCCGCAGGCGGTGCGCGGCAAGTGGAAGTTCGTCATTGCCTGCTACCACGACCAGGGGCATGCCCCGTTCAAGTCCGTGTACGGCGACGATGGCGTCAATATCACCGTGGGCCTGCCGGTAGTGCGCGTCTCGGTCGACCACGGCACGGCCTTCGACATCGCGGGGCAGGGGGTGGCGCGCGAAGACAGCCTGGTGCTGGCGGCCGAGCGGGCCGCGCATCTGGCCACGGGCTGGTCGCATGTATGGGAAACTGCGCGCTCCACCACCGGAGGCTGATCCCATGGCGTCGTCCGCCGAACCCGCCGCACCGCTCGACCGATCCAGCGGCGACCCCCTGCATGCGCAAGTTGCCCAGGCACTGCGCCGCGATATCCGCGGCCACCAGTGGGCACCGGGCACGATGCTGCCCAGCGAAGCCGCGCTGTGCAGGCAGTTCGGCGTGGCGCGCAGCGTGGTGCGGCAGGCGTTGGCGGCGCTGGTGGCCGAAGGTCTCATCCGCCGCGATCCCGGCCGCGCGCCCACCGTGGCGCCCCCGCTGGAGCACCGGCGCATGGTGCAGCGTTCCACAGGGCTGTTCGAGCAATTCGCCCACACGGGCACCGCGCTGCTGACGCGCGTGCTGCGCTGCGAGCCGGCCGCGCCGCCGCCCGAGGTGGCCGCTTTCTTCGGCTCGGACGACACGCTGCTGCTCGAGCGCCTGCGCCGTGTCGACGACGAGCCGCTGGCCTTCGTACGCACCTGGCTGCCGCGTGCGCGCCTGCCGGGGCTGTGCGCCGACCATCTGCAAGACACCTCGCTGCACCGTACCCTGGCGCAGCGCTTCGGCCTGCATCCGGGCCGGGGCCGCAACCGCATCCGCGCCGTGGGAGCCGACGCCGCGCTGGCCGGCGCGCTGCAAGTGCCGGCCGGCAGTCCGTTGCTGATGCTGGAAGGGCAGGGCTTCGACCAGCACGGCCAGCCCCTCGAATGGTTCACGACCTGGCACCGCGCCGAAAAGCTGGTGTTCGATGTGGACGTCAGCCCGGCCGGCGAGCACATCCATGCCGCCTTGCCGGACGCGGCTGCTGCCGGGCCTGCGGCGGCAGCGCAGCCGGCCGGTTCAATCGGATCGCTGGAGTCGGTCGAGGCGGCGCTGGACGCCGCCCTGGACGCCGTGCGCCGCCTGCGGCGCGGCGCTCCGGACGCCTGAACGCCCGGCCGGGCAGGCCGGTGCGGGTGCTATGCTTGGCACCCGCCCGTTCAACGCCCGCGCCGCCATGACTGCACGCATCGCCAGCCTGCACATCTATCCCGTCAAATCCTGTGCCGCCATCGACCTGGCCGAATCGCCCATCGACCGCGCCGGCCTGGCGGGCGACCGGCGCTGGATGATCCTGACCGCGCAGGGCCAGTTCATGACGCAGCGCCAGTGGCCCGCCATGGCCCTGATCCGCCCGGTCATCACGGCCGACAGCCTGGAGCTGCGCGCGCCCGACATGCCTGTGCTGCGCGTGCCGTTCGACGGTTCGCAACTGGCCGCCACGGCGCGTCCGGTCACGGTCTGGAAAGACAGCGTGCCCGCGCGCGATGAAAGCGCCGAGGCGGCTGCCTGGCTCAGCCGGGTGCTGGGCCTGGACTGCGTGCTGGTCAAGCTGGACGCGCAGGCGCAGCGCCCCGCGCGGGCGGAATGGGTCGAGCGTTGGCGTGGCGCGCATCCCGATCTGGCCGAAACCTTCGCCGGCGAGCATGTATTCGGCTTTGCCGATGGGTTTCCCTTGCTGATCGCCAACCAGGCGTCGCTGGACGACCTGAACGCCCGCCTGGCCGCGCAAGGCCAGCCGGCGGTGCCCATGAACCGCTTCCGGCCCAACATCGTCATCCAGGGCGAGTGGGAAGCGTACGACGAAGACCACACCGCCATGCTGACGGTGGGGCAGGTCAGCATGGCGCTGGTCAAGCCGTGCACGCGCTGCCCCATGCCCAATATCGACCAGCTTACCGCCCAGCGTTACGACGAGCCGGGCCGCACGCTGGCCGTTTACCGCCAGTTCGAGATCGGCGTGGTGTTTGGCCAGAATGCCATCGTCGACGCTCCGGCCGGCGCGCGCCTGCGCGTGGGCGATGCCGCCCGGGTCGAACTGGATTTCTGAAACCGGCGCGGGCTCAGGACGACAGCTTCAGGCCAATGAGCCCCGCGGCGATCAGCAGCACGCTGACCACGCGCATGACGCTGAGCGTTTCGCCAAACAGCACGATGCCGGCCACAAAGGCGCCCAGCGCGCCGATGCCCACCCAGACCGCGTAGGCCGTGCCCAGCGGCAGGCTTTTCATGGCCAACGACAGCAGCCAGAAGCTGACCAGCATGCCGGCCAGCGTGACGACGGAAGGAACCAGGCGCGTAAAGCCGTGGGTGTACTTCAGGCCGACGGCCCACACCACTTCGAACAGCCCCGCCAGTATGAGAATGACCCAGGTCATGGAATGCCCCTTTCAACAAGGGCCGGCATGTTTGCCGGCGATGGGGCCGTCCCCGGGTAGGAAAGCAGCCGGCAGCAGGGCCGGCGGCCGCCCCGGGCCGTCCCGGAGCAGTAAAAATTATAGAATAGCAAATTGACCGCCGGGCGCGGCCGGGCTTTTTTTAGCGGCCGCGGCGCCGGCGCCGCGCATCGCTTTTTTGTAGATGGTACCCATGAGTTTCCAGGTCACCGTACAGCCCAGCCAGCATCAGTTTCCGGTCGAGGCTGGCCAGACAGTCCTCGACGCCGCGCTGGCCGCGGGCATCGTGCTGCCATACAGCTGCCGCAACGGCGCATGTTCCACTTGCAAGGGCAAGGTCGTGTCGGGGCAGGTCGACGCCGGCGAATACCCTGCCCAGATCCTTTCCCCCGAAGAACTGGCGCAGGGCTACACGCTGTTCTGCCAGGCGCGGCCGCAATCCGACCTGGTGGTTGAATCCACCGAAGTCCGGCTGGCCAGCGACATCCAGATACGCAAGCTGCCCGCCCGGGTGCAGGCCATGGATCTGGCCGCGCCCGATGTCACCGTGCTGCGCCTGCAGCTGCCGGCGGCCGATCCGTTCCGCTACTACGCGGGGCAGTACATCGAGGTCATCCTGAAAGACGGCAAGCGCCGCAGCTACTCGATGGCCTGCGCGCCGCACACCGGCAGCCCGCTCGAATTGCATGTCCGGCACATGCCCGGCGGCGTGTTCACCGACCATGTATTCGGCGCCGGCGCCACCCAGATGAAAGTGCGCGAAATCCTGCGCCTGGAAGGGCCCTTCGGCTCGTTTTTCCTGCGCGAAGACTCCGACAAGCCCATTGTCCTGCTGGCCAGCGGCACCGGTTTCGCTCCCGTCAAGGCCATCGTCGAACACATGGCGCACCACGGCATCCGCCGCCCGGCCGTCCTGTACTGGGGCGGGCGCCGCCCGCGCGACCTGTACATGCACGAGCTGGCGCAATCGTGGGCCCAGACCTTGCCCGGCTTCCGCTATGTGCCGGTGGTTTCCGACGGCCTGCCCGAAGACGGCTGGACCGGCCGCACCGGCTATGTGCACGAGGCCGTGCTACAAGATCTGCCAGACTTGTCGGGCCACCAGGTGTACGCCTGCGGCGCGCCGCCCATGGTGGATGCCGCAAGGCGCGAGTTCACGGCGCAATGCGGCCTGCCGGCCGACGAGTTCTATGCCGATGCGTTCACCTCCGAGGCCGACCTGGCCCGCACGGGTACCTGAGGCAGGTCGGTGGCGCACGGCCAGGAAACTTCCAGGTGCAAATGGATACCGGCCCTTCTTTTATGTTATAGGCGGGGCCGGCCCGGCGCTGTAAACTGCCGCACCGACACCTCGATCGGATCGAGCCGCGACAGCAGGGGGCCTGTCCCGCTGCGGCCGGCGGCGCAAGGAGCAAGGCGCGCATGAAAGTAGCGGTATTGGGTAGCGGCATCATCGGCATTTCCAGCGCCTGGTGGCTGCGCCAGGCAGGCCACGATGTCGTGGTGGTCGATCGCCGCCCCGGCCCGGCCCAGGAAACCAGCCTGGCCAACGGCGGGCAGATTTCCGTCTCGTACGCCGAACCCTGGGCCAATCCGCAGGCGCCCTTGAAGCTGCTGAAATGGATGTTTCAGGACGACGCGCCCCTGCTGTTCCGGCCCCAGCTCGACTGGCGCCAATGGATGTGGGGCCTGGCCTTCCTGCGCGAATGCCTGCCGGGCCGGCTGGCCCCCAATATCCGCGCCATGGTGCGGCTGGCCGAATACAGTCGCGCCACGCTGCAGGGCATGCGCGCCCAGCTGGGCATTCCGTACGATCACCTTGAACGCGGCATCCTCAATTTCTACCGCGATTCCCACGAATTCGAGACCTCGCAGAAAGCCGCCGGCCTGATGCGCGATTTCGGCGTCGAGCGCCGGGTCGTCACGGCCGATGAAGTGGTCGCCATCGAACCCGCCCTGGCGCCGCATCGCGGCACCATCGTGGGCGGCGATTTCACGCCCGAAGACGAAAGCGGCGATGTCCACCTGTTTGCGGCCGGCCTGGCGCAGCAGTGCGAGCAGGCCGGTGTCGAATTCCGCTACGAAACCAGCGCCACGCGCCTGGTCAGCCAGGGCGGCCAGGTGCAGGCCCTGGAAACCATCCAGCCCGATGGCCGCTATGCGCGCATCGTGGCCGACGCCTATGTCGTGGCGCTGGGCAGCTTCAGCGCGCGCCTGGTGCGGCCGCTGGGGGTGCCCTGCAACGTGTATCCCGCCAAGGGCTATTCGGCAACCTTCACCGTGCGCGATCCGGCGCGCGCGCCCTCGGTCAGCCTGACCGACAGCAGCCACAAGGTGGTGTTCTCGCGCCTGGGCGACCGGCTGCGCATGGCGGGCACGGCCGAGTTGTCCGGCTATTCGCGCGCGCTCAATACTGGCCGCTGCGAGGCCCTGACGCGCCTGGCGCGCGAACTGTTTCCCGACGCGCTCGATTTCGAGAGCGTCAGCTATTGGTCGGGGTTGCGCCCGTCCACCCCTTCGAACGTGCCTCTCATCGGCCGCACCCGCATTCCCAACCTGTACCTGAATACGGGCCACGGCACGCTGGGCTGGACCATGGGAGTCGGTTCGGGCCGGGCCCTGGCCGATCTGCTCAGCGGACGCAAGCCGGAGCCCGAATTTCCTTTTCTTGGTCTGTGAACCTATGAAGACACTGCAATTGGCGGGCCTGGCCCGCGCACTGATCGCCAGCCGGCGCACCTGGGTTTTCGGAGCCGCCATGCTCGCCGCGGGGGCGGCGCACGGCGCCACCGTCGAAATCGAGGTCTGGCACACGCTCACCGGTCCCAACAAGGCCGAATTCGAAAAACTCACCAAGAAATTCAACAAAGAGCAGAGCGACGTCGAGGTCGAACTGCGCGACTTTTCCGATGCGCCGGCGCTGCAGAAAGAAGCCGCCGACGCCCTGAAGAAAAAGAAGGGGCCCAACCTGGTGCAACTGGCCGACAACCGCTCGCCTGAAGTCGTGTCCGAGCACAAGGCCATCCTGCCTTTGTACCAGTTGCTGGCCAAGTACCCCATCAAAGACCTGAACTGGTTCCTGCCGTCCACATCCAGCTTCACCCGCGACAGCAAGGGACGCCTGCTGGCCTTCCCCTGGATGGCGGAAGTGCCCATCATGTACTACAACCTGGCCTATTACAAAAAGGCCGGCCTCGACCCCAACAAGCCGGCCCGCACCTGGGCCGACCTGCAGGGCGAACTGCTCAAGCTGCGCGACGTGGCCAACATCGAATGCCCGTACGCGTCCAGCAACCAGGTGAAAATCCACCTGGAGAACCTGGCGCCCATCAACAAGCAGCTGTTCACCAGCAACGACAACGGTCTGGCGTCCAGCAAGGCCGCGCCCTCGCTGCAGTTCGACACCCTGTACATGCGGCATGTTTCGCTGATGGCCAGCTGGAAGCGTTCGCTGCTGTTCATGGCGCATTCCGACGGCGACCAGAGCGACAAGCTGTTCGCCAAGGGCGATTGCGCCGTGCTGACCTCCGGCTCCGGAGCCGCCGGCACCTTCATGAACACACGCTCGCTGTCGTTCGGCGTGGCGCCGCTGCCGTACTACACCCAGGCCACCAAAGAAGCCGGCAGCCCGTTCATCAGCGGTTCGGCGCTGTGGGCCATCGATGGCCACCCGCAAGCCCAGGAAAAAGCCACCGCGCAGTTCCTGGCCTGGCTGGCCAAGCCCGTCAACGCCGCCGAATGGCACCAGCGCACCGGCTACCTGCCGCTTACCGATGCGGCATTCCGCGCCGCCGACGTCTCGTTCTACGACAAGATCCCGGGCGCGCACGCCATCGTCCAGTCCATGCAGGGCAAATCGGCGGCCACCAGCCGGGGCTTCCGCATGGCCAACTACGATCGCGTCGAAGCTGTGCTCAGCACCGAGCTCGACGAGGCTTTCGACGGCAAGACGCCGCCCGTGGCGGCGCTGAACCGCGCCGCCGACCAGGCTCGCCGCCTGGCGCAGCAGCGCTAGCGCCGTATGCCGGGATGGCGGCGCGGTTCAGCGCCGCCATCCCGAATCGCCCATCAGCCGGCCGCCAGGCCGGTTTTTTCTTTTGTTCTGCCCGCTTCATCCGCAGTGAACGAAAAATTCCGTCCGTATAAGTCGGTCTAGCTGCGCCGGCCTGGCCGGGCCACCATGCTGTCCTCGCGTTCCGATCCGGAACGCACACCGATTCGGGGCGAGCATGGTTCGATTCATTCTTCTGGGTTTGCTGCCGCTGGGGCTGGCCGCTTGCGCGCAATGGCCAGCCGGCGCGGGCTGGGCCGCCGGTGGCGCGCCCGCCGGCCATTACGATTTCAACTGGCAATTGTCCGGCGACCCTGCCGTGGCGCCATTGCAGGTATTCAGCGGAGCGGGGCGCACCTGGCTGCAGTTCGCACCCGGGCGCACCCCGCCGGCCTTGTTCGCGCAAACGCCCGCCGGCCTGCAGCCGCTGTCGTATACGCGCCAGGAACCCTACCTTATCGTCGACGGCGTCTGGCCGGCGCTGGTGCTGCAGGGTGGGCGGCATATGGCGCGGGTCGAACGGCAGGCCACCCCCGCCGTGCCCGTGCCGCCCGTGCCGTCGGCCGGGTCGGCCGCCGGGCCCGAAGCGGCGCCGGCTGTCGAGCTGCCTGCGGCTCCATCGCCGCCGGCAGCGCCGCCTTCGGCCGCCAGGCCCGGCAATGCGCCGGCACGCTTCCGGGCCGGCCCGCCCGATGCCACCCTGCGCGCTGTACTGACGCGCTGGGCCGACGATGCCGGCTGGGCTTTCGAACCGCAGCATTGGGCAGTCGACGCCGACATTCCCCTGGCGGGCAGCGCCGATTTTCCCGCCGATTTCAAAGCCGCCGTGCGCGGCCTGCTGGCCTCGACGGAACTGGCCGATCGGCCGGTGCAGCCGTGTTTCTACACAAACAAGGTGTTGCGCGTCGTGCCGTTCACACAGGCCTGCGATCGTTCCGCCGCGCCAGGAGCCCGCCCATGAAAGCCCGCCTGGCATATTCCGGCATTGTGCTGCTGGCCCTGGCCGGGTGTTCGGCACAGCAGTCGCTGCAAGCGCTGCGCGAGGCCATTTCCGCGGCGCGCTCCAAGGTCGAGACCGGGCAGCGGCAATTCGCCGCCTCGGTGTCCGACCGTAACGCGCGCGTTGCCGCGCAGGACGTCGACAAGCCATGGCTGGCCGGCAAGTCCCAGCCGCTGGCCCGCGACATCGTGCTGCCGCCCGCGCTGCGCGGCGATGTAGACACGACCCTGCTGTTCGCCGGGCGGCTCGACCTGCCTTCGCTGGCCGAACGGCTGACCAGCGTAACCGGCATTGCCGTGCGCATCGCGCCCGATGCCTTGCTGCCGCACGCGCTGTTCCTGCCGCGGCTGGGCCAGCCGGCGCCTGCCGACCTGTCCGCGCCCATGCGCGTGCCGGTGCTGGTCGGGCCGCGCCCGCTGCCCGACACACTCGACACGCTGGCCGCCAGTTTCGGCGTGCATTGGCGCTACCACCACAACGCCATTGAGTTCTACCGCATGCAGACGCGCGTGTTCGACGTGCGCGCACTGACCCTGGCCAGCCGCGCCGACGCCAGGCTGGGCCGGGCCGGCACCACCGAGGCGGGCGGCTTCGACAACACTTCCAATACCGCATTGTCGTCAGGCGAGCATCATGCCCTGCAGGCCGTGCGCGTGCGCATCATTCCGTTCCTGACGCAGGCCGGCACCATCGCCGACCTCGACGGCGGCGGCAGTTCGCTGGTCGTTACCGACATTCCCGATGTGCTCGACCGCATCGGCCAGTTCATCGAGCGCGAAAACCAGGCGCTGACCCGGCGCGTGCGCCTGCTGTTCGAAGAAATCACGGTGGTGGCCAACGACAGCGCCGAGGGCGGCATCGACTGGAAGGCGGTCTACGACAGCGCGCGCGTGGCGGTCACCGCCGCGATGCCCAATGCCGCCGGCAACGCCGCCGCGGCGCTGGGGGCCACGGTGGGCAGCGGGCGCTTCCAGGGCTCGCGCGCCATTGTCTCGGCGCTCAGCCAGACCGGCGCCGTGCTGCGCCATAGCAGCGTGCCGGTCCTGACCCTGAATCGTCGTCCGGTCACCCACGCGGTGCGCACCACCTTCTCGTACATCGACCAGGTCCAGAGCACGGCGGTGGCCGGCATCGACGCTTCGCTGGGCAGCACGACCCTGCCTTCCGTGTCCATCAGCCAGAAGCAGGAAACCGTAGGCACTTTCCTGACGCTGGTGCCCGACGCCCAGGCCGACGGCCGCATCCTGCTGTCAATCGCCTACGACAACACGGTGGCTCAGCCCATCAAAAGCATTACTTTCGGCGAGCAGGGCAACCAGGTACAGGTGCAGCAGATCACCATCGACGGCAACGGCACCGTGCAGCAGATTGCGCTCAGCCCCGGGCAGCCGGTCATCTTGTCGGGTTTCGACCGCCGCCAGGACGAATACGACCGCCGCCGCCTCTCGGCCAATGCGCCGCTGCTCGCCGGCGGGCAAGACCGGGCATCCAGCGACCGCCTGACCACGGTGGTCCTGGTGACTGCCATGGTTGAAGAGGGCATCTGAATGTTCGCGGCCGTAGCCCCTGATCAACTGCTGTTGATCGATGCCGAGGGCGGCGATTGCAGCCTCGCGTTCGGACTGTCATGGTTCGCCCTGGTGGGCAGCCAGGCGCCGTCCATGGCCAGGGCCCGCGCGCGGCGCCTGCGCGCCACACATTATGTGGTGGGCGGGCAGGGGGCGCTGGCCGGTGGTTGCGCGCGGCTCGCGCCGCCCCTGCGCCGCCGGCCGGTGCATGCCGCGGCGCAGGCGTTCGCCCGCCATTATTCCAGCGGCACGGCGGCCTGCATTGCGCCCTTGCCCGATGGACGCTGGTGGCTCGCGGCCGCGCAGGACGGCGCCGTGCTCACGCGCGCCGATGCACTGTACCCCGATTCGGACCAGGCCGAAGCCGCCTTGCAGGCCTTGGCCGCCCAGTATCCGTCGCTGCGGCGGCACGACGGCCCGCCAACCCTGAAGGCCCTGATGGCCGCGCCCGACGATGCCGCGCTGTTGCGGCCCGTGGGGTCGCGCTGGTCGCGCCTGCCACTGCCGGTGCGTGTTTTCGCCGGCGTCCTGGCGCTGACCCTGGCCGTGCCCGCGGCGTGGCAGGCATGGCGGCCTTCGCCGCGCGCGGCCGCGCCGGCGCCGGGCCCCACGGCCGATGAAGCCTGGCGCCAGGCCGTGCTCCGGTTCCGCCAGCAACAGCCGGTGCACTTGTTGCCCGAGCTGGCGCGCGTGTTCGCGTCCCTGCACCGCCTGCCGCTGAACGTGCGGGGCTGGCTGCTGCGCGATGCGCGCTGTCTGCCCGCGCCGCAGGCCTGGTCGTGCAGCGCGGCATACGTCCGCGCCGAGCCCGACGCCACCAATCGCGCTTTCGCACAAGTTCTGCCTGCCGGCTGGCAACTGCGTTTCCAGCCGCTGGATGGCGCCGAACTGGCCTGGGCCGTGCCGGGCAACCATACCTCGCTGGCCGACCTCGCGCCGCCCCGGGCCGAGCATGTCGACCACGCCCTGGCCAGCGCCTTGCAGCTGGCGCGCCCCGCGTTTACGCAGCTGACCCTCGGCCCACCCGCGCCTGCGCCGATCGCCGCGCCTCGCGACCCTCAGGGGCAGCCCATCGGCGCGCCGCCCGCCTGGCCGGTCTTGCGCCAGCGCGCGCTGGTATTGCAGGGCCCGCTGCGCTCGTTTTCCCTGCTGGCCGATCAATCCCGGCTGATCGTGGCCTGGTCGGCCATCGTGCTGCGCCTGGCCGCCGGCCGTACGCCCGGCACTGCCGTCAGCGCCCTGACGGCCGAACTCCAAGGAACCCTCTATGAACAAGATTGATCCGCATCCGGTCAAGTCGCGGGTACTTCGTCGCCCGCGCCGCGCGGCCTGGCTGGCGGTGGTGGCAGCTGGCTGCGGGGCGGCCATGCCCGTAACGGCCCAGTTGCCGGCTGCCGATGAGGCGGCCCATCTCGAAGCCTCCGATGCCGCGTCGGCCGCTCCAGAAGCGGTGTGGGCCGAGGGCGATACCGTGCGCGATTTGCTGCGTGCCGACGCGCAGGCCGCGCGGGCCGCGCCGCCTCCGCGGCAGGCGGCCGACTGGCTGGAAGCGCCCGCCGGCGGCGCGCCGCGCGCATCGGCCGGCCCGGCCGATGAGGCTTCCGCTGCCGACCGCATCGATGTCATGGCGATCTACGGTGTGGGCAAGGCGCTGCATGCCGACATCTCCGTCAATGGCCGCGTCGCCCGCTATCGGGCCGGAAGGGCCGCGCCGCTGGCCAGCGCGCCGCTTGCCGGCGATTCGTACGCCCTGCAGGCCATCGAGGTTCCGTGCGTGCGCCTGCGCAAGGCCGGCGCGCCCTATACCGCGTGTCTGCTGCAAAGCGGGTCCGTCCATGACTGAATCCCTGGTCCGTGCCGGCCCGCTGCCTGCCGGGTGCCGGCACGCCCAGCCCTGGCTGCATACCCCCGACGACCTGGCGCGGCTCGAGCCGGCTTTTGTCCGCGCGCTCGGCGGCGAATTCGACCTGGCCCTGCTGGCCGGCCGCCTGTGCCCGGTATTGCTCGAAGGCGGCCAGGCGGCCGTGTTCTCCCTGCCTGACTACTTGCATGGCGACCAGATCGCCGAGGTCGAGCGCATGATGTGCGCACGCGGCTACCGCCTTGCGCCAGTGCCGCGCTATGCGCTGCCGGCTGCGTTGCTGCTGCCCGTGGCGCGCGGCCAGATCACGGCCGCCACGCTGCGCGAAAGCCGCGCGGCGGCGCCTTCGGCGCAGCGCTCGGCATTGGCTTCGCTCTTTCTCGACATCGTACGCTGGGGGCTCGAGCAGCATGCCAGCGATGTGCACATCAACATCCGCCAGCCGCCGGGAAAATCCGAGGTGCGCTACACCATCGACGGCGCCTATGTCCTGCCCGGCTGCTTCAGCGATATGTCGGCCGCCACCTTGCTCGAAGTCCTGGCGGTGGCCTGGATGGACGTGCGCGGCGGCAATGGCGCGGTGTTCGATCCGCTGGCCGAGCAGCAAGGCCGCATCGCGCTCGATATCGATGGCCGGCCGGTCACCGTGCGCTGGGCATCGCTGGCCGCCGATGCCGGGCCGTCCGTGTGCCTGCGCCTGCTGCGGCTGGACGCGGCCGAGGGGGGCGCCAGCCTGGCGGAACTGGGCTACCTGCCGTCGCAGATCGCCGCGCTGGAACGCGCGCGCGAACGCAGCGGCGGCGCCATCGTGCTGGCCGGCGTGGTCGGGTCGGGCAAATCCACCTCCATCGCCACCCTGATGCGGGACATCCCCGCCGCGCGCAAGGTCATCACGCTTGAAGATCCGGTCGAATACCGGATCGGCAATGCCCTGCAGAACACGGTCGGGCGCACGCTGGACGCCGAGTCTTCGCCGGTGTTCGACGCCAAGCTCAAGACCGTCAAGCGCTCGGCCATGCACGACCTGCTCATCGGCGAGATCCGCGACCGCGACACCGGCCGCGCGTTCATGGACCTGGCCGGCTCCGGCGTCAATGTATATACCACCACCCACACAGGCTCGGCCTGCATGATTCCCGAACGCCTGGCTTCCGATTTCATCGGCGTGTCGCGCGATTTCCTGGCCACCCCCGGCGTGCTCAAGCTGCTGGTCTACCAGGCGCTGCTGCCGCGCCTGTGCGTGAATTGCGCATTGCCGTTCGACAGCCTGCCGCGGCGCGCCGAGTCCATGCCGTGGCGCGATTGGGCCTTGGCATTCGCCCGGGCTCATCAACTCGACGGCGCCGCGCTGCGGGCCCGCAACCCCGCCGGCTGCCCGGCCTGCCGGCGCCCGCAGTTGCCCCAGCTGCATGGGCTGGCCGGCCGCACCGTCGTGGCCGAGATGGTCGAGCCCGATCGCGACGACCGCTTCCTGCACATGATCCGGCGCCGCGACAACCTGGGTCTGCGCCGCCATGTGCGCGCATTGCCGCGCACGGCATTCGATGACGCCGACATGGCAGGCAAGTGCGCCGCCGGCTGCGCGATTTACAAGGCATCGCGCGGGCAGATCGATCCGCGCATGATTGCGCAGCACTTCGACCTGCCCGCCGGCCCGCGCCGCGCGGCGCCCATGCGCCTGCTGGCCGGAGGCCGCGATGCCTGAGCGCACTGGCCCGCTGGCGGGCATGCTGCGGCAACTGGCGGCGTGGTACGACGGCCGCTGTTTCCAGCGTCAGCGCGCAGACTATTACGAATATCTGGCGGACCTGATCGACAGCCTGCAGGGCCGCAAGACCCTGCGCGACATTTTCGAAGACGATGCGCTGCGCTATGGGCCCGATTCCGTGCGGGGCCGGCTGGCGCAGCGCTGGCAGCACCGGTACCAGGAATCCGGCGGCGATCTCGCCGCGGCCTGGGCGGGCTCGATGTCCGATGACGAATGCCAGTTGATCGCGGCGGCCCAGCAGGCCGGCGGCGAAGCGCTGCCGCACGCGCTGCGCGACCTGGCCGGCGCCGCGCGGCTGGTGCAGCAGGCGCGCGGCATCCTGGCGGGCACGTGCGCCGCGGGGGGCGCGGCGCTGGCGGTAGCCATCGGCCTGCTGTGCGCCGTGCCGTATTTCACGGTGCCGCGACTGCAGCAGGTATTCCAGGCCGTGCCGCCGGACTACTACGGCGGGCTTACTCAGGGCCTGTACGCATTGGCGCAGGCCTTGCGGCGCTGGCTGGTGTTCTGGGCAGTGCTGCTGGCCGGCGGCGCATGGCTGACGGCCTGGTCGATGCCGGTGTTCACCGGGCCGTGGCGCGCGCGGCTCGACCAGCTGCTTCCCTGGCGCCTGTACCGCGACTTCCATGCCATCCGCTTCCTGGCCATGCTGGCTGTCATGTTGCGCCAGCGCGGCAACATCGACACCCGGCTGCGCCAGGCCCTGGCGGCGCTGGCCTGGCATGCCTCTCCTTGGCTGGCCTGGCATACCGGCCAGATGCTGGCGCGCGTCGAGCACGGCATCGTCGGGGCCGGCACTTTCGACACCGGCCTGTTCGACCGCGAAACCGCCTGGTTCATGGCCGACGTGATTGCCGCGCGCGGGGTCGAGGCAGGCGTCGCGCAGGCCCGGCTGCGGGTCGAGTCGCGCACGCTGGCGCGGGTGCGGCGCCAGGCCCTGGCGCTGCGCTGGGCCATGCTGCTGGCGGCGGTCGCCGCCGTGCTGGGCCTGGCGCTGTGGCATTACGGCGTGATCGACGAACTGCGCCGCGCCCTGACGAATTACTACGCCAGCCGCTAGCCGACAGCGCGGCTATTCCACTTTTTTTGCCCAGGAGGTCTTCCATGCCTTATCCGTTGTTCATCGCCGCGCCGCGCCGCCAGGCCGGCTTCTCGCTCATCGAAGTGTCCATCGTTACCGCCATCGTGCTGCTGGTGGCAATTATCGGCATTCCGGCCATCGGCGCGTACGTCATTGAAAACAAGGTGCCCAAGGTCGGCGAAGAACTGCAGCGTTTTGTCGCCCGCACCAAGACTTTCGCGCAAGGCTCGGGGCCGGCGCCGTACGCCGATCTCGACACGGGCTCGCTGGCCAATGCCCTGCGCGATTCCAGCGTGGTGGCGGTCAGCGGCACGGGCGCCAGCTCGGTGGTGTCCCATGGGCTGGGCGGCAGCGGCAGCGGCGGCAATGGC
Source organism: Bordetella petrii (assembly GCF_017356245.1). Lineage (NCBI taxonomy): Bacteria > Pseudomonadati > Pseudomonadota > Betaproteobacteria > Burkholderiales > Alcaligenaceae > Bordetella > Bordetella petrii. The sequence goes on along the minus strand of NZ_JAFMZZ010000001.1, from coordinate 412,646 downwards.
ACCATCACCATTGCCCCGGTTGCCGTGGCCGGGGGCGGCGCCGGTTCGGGTTTCGCCATTACCCTGACCAACGTCAGCAATGCAGCCTGTCCCGGCCTGGCGTCGGTCATGCAGCGGGTGTCCGACATCATTACCATCGAAGGGCGGGGCGGGGCATCCAGGGTCAAGGACACCACCATCGTGCCACGCGTGGCCTACAGCGCCGTGGCGGCCGAATCCCAGTGCGCCGAAGGCGACAGCAATACTTTCGTGTTCACCGTGCGCTGAAGGACATCCCGTGGGCATCACTACATCGCACACCCGTGCGGCCGGAAGCAGCCGGCCGCACCCAGGGCAGGCCGGCTTCGCCCTGCTGGAACTGACCCTTGCGGTCGCCGTGGCCAGCATGATCCTGATCTGGGGCGCCAATCGCCTGGTTCACCAGGTCGATGACGCGGCCAGCCGGGCCGCCGGAGTCTGGATGCTCGAACTCAAGCGCGGGCTCGACAACATGCTGCGGCAGCATTTCGACAGCCTGGCCGAAGGCGTGCCGGCGCTGGGCGCCAACGGGCTGCCTTTGTATGCCGACCCGCTGGCCCCGCGCCTGGCCGAACTCAAGGCCCATGGCCACCTGCCCGCCGCATTTCCCGAAAGCGGGGCCCTGGGCGAGGGCGTGGCCATCCGCATCCTGCGCGATGCCCGCTGCCCGGGGGCGGGCTGCCGGCTCGACGCGCTCGCCTATGGCGCCGGGCCGGTCCTGCTGGCCGACGGGTCGGCGCCGGATCTCATGCGCCTGAGCGCGGCCATCGAAGCCGCCGGCGGCTATGGCGGCGCGGCCACCGCCGCCCGGGTGCGCGGCGCCAATTTCGACTTTCCCAACCCGCCCGAGCCCGCCATGCCGGCCCTGGCGCCGGGCACGCTGGCCGTGTGGGCCGGCTTCGGGGCGGCCGACTACGACTTGTACGTGCGCCGGCGCGATACCCGCGACCCGGATCTGCAGGGCGGCCTGTCGGTGGCCGGCGCCCTGTCCAGCGCGGGCCGGCTGCATACCGGCGAATTTCTGTCGCTGGGTGGCGTCGCGGTGGCCGGCACGGCCTGCCCGGGCGGGGCCGGGTTGGTGGCCCGCAGTGCAAATGGCGGCCTGCTGGACTGCCGCGGCGGCGTCTGGACCGCCATGCAGGGCAGTTTCGGCGGCGCTTATGCCCTGAATCGTCTCCTTGGCTGCGGGCACTCCGCCTCGTCCGCCAATCCTGTAACCGGGGCGTGTTCGTGCCCCAGAGGCTATGCGGCCGTCCTGGTTTCGAAAGGCCTGTGGGCCGACAATGGCAGTACCACTTTCAGCTATGTCTGCGTGGGCCCGGGTTAGGCGGGGCAGGGCGCGCAGGCGGCCGGCCGCCGACCCTCTATAATCAAAAATTCGCCTAAATTCCGGTTCGTCCCAGAATGAAATCCTCAGAGATTCGCCAGAAATTCCTGCAGTTCTTCCAGTCGAAGGGGCACACCATTGTTCCTTCGGCCTCGCTCGTGCCGGGCAACGACCCCACGCTGCTGTTCACCAATTCGGGCATGGTGCAGTTCAAAGACGTCTTCACCGGCAAGGAAACGCGTTCCTATACCCGGGCGACCTCGTCGCAGCGCAGCGTGCGGGCCGGCGGCAAGCACAACGATCTCGAAAACGTCGGCTACACGGCGCGGCACCACACGTTTTTCGAGATGCTGGGCAACTTCAGCTTCGGCGACTATTTCAAGCGCGACGCCATCCAGTACGCCTGGGAACTGCTGACCCAGGTCTACAAACTGCCCGCCGAAAAGCTGTGGGTTACCGTCTACCAGGAAGACGACGAGGCCTATGACATCTGGGCCACCGAAGTCGGCGTGCCGCGCGAGCGCATCATCCGCATCGGCGACAACAAGGGCAGCCGCTACGCGTCCGACAACTTCTGGCAAATGGCCGATACCGGCCCGTGCGGCCCGTGTTCCGAAATCTTCTACGACCACGGCCCCGAGGTGTGGGGCGGCCCTCCGGGCTCGCCCGAAGAAGACGGTGATCGCTACATCGAGATCTGGAACCTGGTGTTCATGCAGTTCGAGCGCGACGCCGCCGGCAACATGGAACCCCTGCCCAAGCCCTGTGTCGATACCGGCATGGGCCTGGAACGCATCGCGGCCGTGCTGCAGGGCGTGCATTCCAACTACGAAATCGACCTGTTCCAGAACCTGATCCGGGCCGCCGCGCGCGAAACCGGCGTCAAGAACCTCGAAGACAATTCGCTGAAGGTCATCGCCGACCACATCCGCGCGTGCTCCTTCCTGATCGTCGACGGCATCATTCCCAGCAACGAGGGTCGCGGCTACGTGCTGCGCCGCATCGTGCGCCGCGCCCTGCGCCATGGCTACAAGCTGGGCCAGACCAAGCCGTTCTTCTACAAGCTGGTGCCCGATCTCGTGGCCGAGATGGGCCAGGCCTATCCCGAGCTGGCGCAGGCCGCCGAGCGGGTGGCCCAGGTGCTCAAGCAGGAAGAAGAACGCTTCGGCGAAACCCTCGAACACGGCATGAAGATCCTCGACGGCGCCCTGGCCGGCGTGCCGGCGGGCGGCCAGCTCGACGGCACTACGCTGTTCACGCTGTACGACACCTACGGCTTCCCGGTCGACCTTACCGCCGACATCTGCCGCGAACGCAATGTCGAAGTCGATATGGCCGGCTTCGATGCCGCCATGGCGCGCCAGCGCGACCAGGCCCGCGCCGCCGGCAAGTTCAAGATGGCCGAGGGCCTCAGCTACGAAGGCGCCGACACCCGCTTCGAAGGCTACGAAAAGCTCGAGCTCGACGGCGTCAAGGTCACCGCGCTGTATGTCGACGGCACCCAGGTCGAGCGCGTGCGGGCCGGCCAGCATGCCGTGGTGGTGCTCGACGCCACGCCCTTCTATGCCGAATCGGGCGGCCAGGTCGGCGATACCGGCCTGCTCGAGGGCGGCGGCGCGCGCTTCGCGGTGGCCGATACCCTGAAGATCCAGGCCGGCGTGTTCGGCCATCACGGCGTGCTCGAATCCGGCTCGCTGGCCGTGGGCGACGCGCTGCTGGCCCGGGTGGACGCCGTGCGCCGCGCGCGCACTGTGCGCAATCACTCCGCCACCCACCTCATGCACAAGGCGCTGCGCCAGGTGCTGGGCGCCCATGTGCAGCAGCGCGGCTCGCTGGTCGACCCCGACAAGACCCGCTTCGACTTCGCTCACGACGCGCCGCTGTCGGCCGAGCAAATTGCCCAGGTCGAGGCCATCGTCAATGCCGAAGTCCTGGCCAACCAGCCCACCCAGGCGCAGGTCATGGCCTACGATGACGCCGTCAAGGGCGGCGCCATGGCGCTGTTCGGCGAAAAATACGGCGACACCGTGCGGGTGCTCGATATCGGCTTCTCGCGCGAATTGTGCGGCGGTACGCACGTATCGCGCACCGGCGACATCGGCCTGTTCAAGATCGTGGCCGAAGGCGGCGTGGCCGCCGGCGTGCGCCGCGTCGAGGCCATCACCGGCGACAACGCGCTGGCGTGGGTGCAGAACCAGAACGCCCTGCTGCTGCGCGCCGCGGGCATGCTGCGCACCACCCCGGGCGACCTGCCCGAGCGCCTGGCCCAGGTGCAAGAGCAGGTCCGCGCCCTCGAAAAAGACCTCGAGCAGGCGCGCGGCAAGCTGGCCGCCAGCGCCGGCAACGACCTGGCCGCCAAGGCTGCAGAGGTCAAGGGCGTCAAGGTGCTGGCCGCCAGCCTCGGCGACATCGATCCCAAGGCGCTGCGCGGCATGGTCGACAACCTGAAAGACCGTCTCAAGTCGGCCGTCGTGCTGCTGGCCAGCGCCGGGGGCGACGGCAAGATCAGCCTGGTGGGCGGCGTCACGGCCGACCTCACCAGCCGCGTCAAGGCGGGCGACCTGGTCGGTTTCGTGGCAGGGCAGGTGGGCGGCAAGGGCGGCGGCCGGCCCGACATGGCCATGGGCGGCGGCAGCGACGCCCAGGCTCTGCCGGCGGCGGTAGCCAGCGTGCAGGGGTGGGTCGATGAACGCCTCTGATCCTGCCGCGGGCCTGCCGGAATTCCAGCACGACGTCGATGCCAGCGGGCTGACCTGCCCGCTGCCCATCCTGCGCGCCAAGAAGGCCCTGGCCCAGATGGAAAGCGGCCAGGTGCTGCGCGTGGCCACCACCGACCCCAAGGCAACGCGCGATTTCCAGGCTTTTGCCAAGCAAAGCGGCAACGCCCTGTTGGCTCAGCACGACAACCAGGGCACGGTGCTGCATTTCCTGCGGCGGCGCTAGGGGGCAGGCCCCGGGGGCGCCCGGCTGCCCCGGGGGTGTATGCTATGCAATCGGTATGAATCAAGGCCTTCCTTGCCAGGGCCTTCCATTCAATGCTAGAATCTTCCGTTTTTCACAACTAATTCAAGGGATTACCTATGGTGGTGATTCGCATGGCCCGCGGTGGGTCGAAGAAGCGTCCGTTTTACAATTTGGTAGCCACCGATTCGCGCAACCGCCGCGATGGCCGTTTCATCGAACGCGTCGGTTTCTACAACCCGGTTGCCAGCGAAGGCTCGGAAAGCCTGCGCATCTCGCTTGACCGCGTGCAATACTGGACCAACAGCGGCGCGCAACTGTCGCCCGCCGTCGAGCGCCTGGTCAAAGACTACTCGGCCAAGGTTTCCGCCGCCGCCTGACGGCGCGCCTGGCACAAACCCGCGCGCTGCCTAGCCGCCTGGCCCTATGCCCGACGCCGCAACCCCTACCGCGGCGCCCGGCGACCTGGTCGAACTGGGCCGCATCACCGGGGCCTATGGCGTCAAGGGCTGGGTCAAGGTGCAGCCGCATTCCGCCCAGGCCGATGTGCTGCGCAAGGCATCCAGCTGGTGGCTGACTCGCCTCGCTCCTGAAACGGCGCGAGGCGTTGTCACGTCTGCGCCACACGAATACAAAGTCGTGCAGGCACGGCCGCAGGGGGCCACCGTGGTGGCGCAACTGGCCGGCATCGCCGATCGCGAACAGGCCGAGGCTCTGCGCGGCCTGGCGGTGCAGGTGTCGCGCAGCCAGTTCCCGGCCGCCGCCGACGACGAATATTATTGGGTCGACCTCATCGGCTGCGCGTTTTACACCAACGCCGAAGGCGAGCAGGCGCGCGTGGGTGTGGTCGAAGAGGTGTTCGACAACGGCGCGCACGCCATTCTGCGGGTCGTGCTGCAGCGCGCGCCCGCTCCCGGCGGCGAGCCCGAACCCCGGCGCGACGCCAAGGGGCGTCCCCTTGAAATGCTGGTGCCTTTCGTCGGCGCCCATATCCTGGCCGTCGACCTGGCCGCCCGCCGCATCGACAGCAACTGGCCCACGGAACTCTGATGCGCTTCGACGTCGTCACGCTTTTTCCGGACATGTTCGGAACCGTGCGCGACCTGGGCGTTACCGGCCGGGCGCATGCGCAGGGCCTGTGGGCCCTGCATGCCTGGAACCCTCGCGACTATACCCACGACGTGCACCGCACCGTCGATGACCGCCCGTATGGCGGCGGGCCGGGCATGGTAATGATGGCCGCGCCGCTGGAAGCCGCCGTGGCGGCGGCCCAGGCCGGCCGCGCGGATCAGGGCCTGGCGCAGGCCCCCGTGGTGCTGATGTCGCCCACCGGCCGCCGCTACGATCAGCAGTGCGCCGAGTCGCTGGCCGCCAGTTCCGGCGCCGTCCTGATCTGCGGCCGCTACGAAGGCATCGACCAGCGCTTCATCGACCGCTGCGTCACGGATGAAATCTCGCTGGGCGATTTCGTCCTGTCAGGCGGCGAAGTCGCCGCGCTGGCGGTCATCGATGCCGCGGTCCGCCTGCTGCCCGGCGCCTTGAACGACGGCGATTCCGCGCTGCAGGATTCATTCAACGACACGCTGTCGGGCCTGCTCGACAGCCCGCATTACACCCGCCCCGAAGTCCATGCCGGGCAGCCGGTGCCGGCCGAGCTGCTCAGCGGCCACCATGCCAACATCGCCCGCTGGCGGCGCGAACAGTCGCTGCGGCTTACCGCCGTGCGCCGGCCCGACCTGCTTGAACGCGCCCGCGCCAACGGCTGGCTCACGCCCGCCGACGAGCGCTACCTGGCTACCCTCGGCAAGTGACGTCCGCCTGCGGGACGGCACACTAGGGAAGTTCCCACCTTGCCGAGCCCGGCCGGGCTGCTAGCATTGAAAATTATGTCTATATGAAAATTTCATATGACGAGCCTGGCCGCCGCCCCCGATGATCTTGCTGCACAACGCCCCGCGCGCACGGCGCGCGAGCCGGCGCCCGCCTCGGTGATCGACTTCTGGCTGGGCCAGCAGCTGCGCCAGTTGCGCAAGCAGCACAGTCTGTCTCTGGTGCAGGTGGCCAAGGCCTGCGGCATCTCGGTGGGCCTGCTCAGCCAGGTCGAGCGCGGCCTGAGTTCACCTTCAGTGAAAATCCTGGGCCTCCTGGCCAGGCAGTTCGGCGTGTCGGTCGATTCGCTGCTGCGCGGGGCCGGCCAGGGCGACGGCGAGGCCGCCGGCCGCGTGGCGCGTGCCGGTTCGCACCGCCGCGTCGACCTGCTCGACAAAGGCATCCACAAAGAGATGTACACCCCGCCCGCCGGGCGCAGCCTGGACCTGTGTCGGGCCCGCATCGCCCCGGGCGGATCCACCGGGGATGACCTGTTCTCGACCGGCATGGGCGAACAGATCGGTCTGGTGCTGCAAGGCACACTCGAACTCTGGGTCGAAGACCAGGTCATGCTGCTGCGCGCGGGCGACAGTTTCTGCTATGCCAGCCGTACGCCGCGGCGCTGGCGCAACCCGGGCTCGGATGTCGCCGAAGTCATCTGGGCCATCAGCCGCATCGACTACAAGGAGACCAGCCCGTAAACCGCGCTGGCCGGGTGCCGGCATGGCCGGCGGCAGGCAGGCGCACTACCGGCGCGCGATGCGCGCCTTGCTTTCCACAACAGCAGGGGAGAATTTCCATGAAACTGCAGATCATGGCGGCCGCCCTGGCCGCCACGCTGGCGCTGGGCGGTGCCGCCCAGGCGCAAACTGTGCTGAAGGTCGGCTCCACGCCCACCGGCAGCCCGTTTACGTTCCTGGACACCAAGACCAACACCATCGAAGGGGTGATGGTCGACATCATCAAGGCGGTCGGCAAGGAAGCCGGCTTCGAGGTAAAGATCGAGCCCATGGCGTTCTCGGCCCTGATCGGCTCGCTGACCTCCAAGCGCATCGACCTGATCTCGGCCGCCATGTTCATCACCGAGCCCCGCAAGAAGGTGGTGAGTTTTTCCGAACCCGTGTACCGCTACGGCGAAGGCTTCATGGTGCCTAAAGACGACAACAAGCAATACAAGTCGTTCGCCGACATGAAAGGCATGACGGTGGGCGTGCAGGTGGGCACGGCATTTGTCCAGCCCATCCAGAAAAGCGGCATGTTCAAAGAGGTCAAGCTGTACGACAACCCGCCCGACATGATGCGCGACGCCAATGCCGGGCGCATCCAGGGCGGCTTCATGGACTATCCCATCGCGGCCAGCATCATCGCCAAGGGCGCCTACCCCAATCTGAAAATGGCCAAGAGCTACGAGCCCATCGTGGTCGGCAGCCTGGGTATCGCCACACGCCAGGACGACACCGAGCTGCTGGCGCGCATCAACAAGGCACTGACCAAGCTGAAAGCCGACGGCACCATCGACGGCATCCTGAAGAAGTGGAACCTGGCGGGTTGAGCGCCGGGCGCCGGCGCCAGCCGGCGGCCCGCCGCGGCCGCCGGCTTTTTCCACTTACCCGACAAGGATGGACCGAACGATGATGGAGTTTTTCAAAGACGCGCGCGAGTTCCTGCCCATACTGCTGCAGGGCGCCACGCTGACAATCCTGGTGACTTTCGGGTCGCTGCTGCTGTCGACGCTGCTGGGGATGGTATGGGCCCTGATGCGCGTGTCCGGCATCAGGCCGTTGGCCAAATTCAGCGCCGGCATGATCAATGTGCTGCGCGGTATCCCCATCATCGTGCTGCTGTTCTATATCTATTTCGTGATGCCCGACATGGGCATCGCGCTGACGGCCGTGCAGGCGGCCATCATCGGCCTGGGCATCGCGTATTCGGCCTACCAGGCCGAGAACTTCCGCGCCGGCATCGAGGCCATCGACCGCGGCCAGGTCGAGGCCGCCATGGCCATGGGCATGAGCTGGAGCATGACCATGCGGCGCGTGGTGCTGCCCCAGGCGGTGAAGATCGTGTTGCCGCCCTATGGCAACATCATGATCATGATGCTGAAAGATTCCTCGCAGGCCTCCACCATCACGGTGGCCGAACTGGCCCTGCAGGGCAAGCTGATCGCGGTGTCCACGTTCAAGAACGCCACGGTGTTCACCCTGGTTGCCCTGATGTACCTGATCATGTGCGTGCCGCTCATCCTGTTCGTGCGCCACCTGGAAAAAAGGAGTGCACCCAAATGATCCTGCTGAAAGATGTGCACAAAAGCTTCGGCAAGCTCGAGGTCCTGAAAGGCATCGATGCCGAGGTCAGCAAGGGCGAGGTCGTGTGCGTGATCGGGCCGTCGGGTTCGGGAAAATCGACCATCCTGCGCTGTATCAACGGGCTGGAACGCTACAGCAGCGGCGCCATCACCATCGATGGCGAGCGGGTCGATTGCGACGCGCCGTCCATTGTGTCGATCCGCACGCAGGTGTCGATGGTGTTCCAACGCTTCAATCTGTTCCCGCATCGCACGGCATTGGAAAACGTCATCGAGGGCCCGGTTTTCGTCAAGAAAGAGCCGCGCGCCCAGGCCATCGAGCGCGGCCGCGAACTGCTGGCCAGCGTGGGGCTGGCCGACAAGGAAAACGCCCATCCGCCGCAGCTTTCGGGCGGCCAGCAGCAGCGCGTGGCCATCGCCCGCGCCCTGGCCATGCAGCCCAAGGCCATTCTGTTCGACGAGCCCACTTCGGCGCTCGACCCCGAGCTGGTGGGCGATGTGCTGGGCGTGATGCGCAAGCTGGCCGAGGCGGGCATGACCATGGTCGTCGTGACCCACGAAATGAGCTTCGCCCGCGAAGTGGCCGACCGCGTCCTGTTCATCGACGGCGGCGTGGTGGTAGAGCAGGGCGCCGCCCGCGAAGTGCTGAACCAACCGCAGCATCCGCGCACGCAGGATTTCCTGCACCGCGTGCTGCATCCCATGTAAGGAGCCGCCATGGCGCAAGCGCCATATCCGCTGTCGCATTCCCTGTGGGCCGCCACGGCGGCCCCGCCGCCCGATACCGCGGCGCTGCCGGGGTCGGCGCAGGCCGACGTGCTGGTCATCGGCGGCGGATATGCCGGGCTGAGCACCGCGCTGCACCTGGCCGAGCGCGGCGTCGACACACTGCTGCTCGAAGCCCGCGAGATCGGCTTCGGCGGCTCGGGCCGCAACGGCGGGCAGGTGATCCCCGGGCTGAAGTACGATCCCGACGATCTCGTACGCATGTATGGCGCGGAACGCGGCGAGCGCCTGGTGCAGTTCGCCGGCGGCACGGCCGACATGGTGTTCGGCCTGATCGAGCGGTATGGCATGGACGTGCCGCGCGAACGCGCCGGCTGGATCCAGGGGGCGCACACGCCGCAGGCGCTGCGCGTCGCGCAGGCGCGGGCCGAACAGTGGGCGCGCCGCGGCGTGGCCGCCCGCTGCCTGGACAAGGCGCAGGTGGCCGCGCTGACCGGCACCGACCGCTACCTGGGGGGCTGGATCGACCCGCGCGCCGGCGCCATCCAGCCCCTGAGCTATGTGCGCGGGCTGGCCCGGGCCGCGCTGGCGGCGGGGGCCCGCGTGCATACCGACACGCCGGTCACGGCCCTGCGGCGCGACGGCGGCCGGTGGGTGGCCGCCACGGCCGGCGGCGGCCAGGTGACGGCGCAGCGCGTCGTGATGTGCACCAACGCCTATGGCGCAAGCCTGTGGCCTGGGCTGCGGCAATCCATCATCGATGCCAATACCTTCCAGGTGGCCACACAGCCGCTGCCCGACGACGTACGGGCCATGATTTTCCCGAAGGGCGGCGTGTGTTCGGACACGCGCAACCTGCTGCTGTATTTCCGGCTGGACCATCAAGGCCGGCTGTTGATGGGCGGCCGCGGCCCGTTCCGCGAGCCCAGGGGGGCGCAGGATTGGGCGCACCTGGAACGCGTGCTGGCCAAGCTGTTTCCGCAGGCGGCCGGCATGCCGTTCGAATACCGCTGGTGCGGCCGCGTGGCGGTTACCCGCGATTACCTGCCGCACCTGCATGAACCGGAGCCCGGCCTGCTGATCGACATCGGCTGCCAGGGGCGGGGCGTAGGCCTGCAGACCGCCATGGGCCGCGCGCTGGCGGCCTATACCGCTGGCGACGGCCCGGATGCCCTGCCGGTGCCGCTGACCCCCATCAAGGGTTTCCCGCTGTATGGCTTGCGGCGCGTATATGTCAATGCCGTGGTGGCCTGGTACCGCATGAACGACGGCGGGGTCTAGCGCCGCTTTCCGCCCAGCCGGACCGACACCCCCAGCCCGCGGCCGTCCAGCCCGGCGGTGCACCAGGCTGTTCCGCCATGCAGGCGGGCGATCTGCGCCACCAGCGCCAAGCCGATGCCGCTGCCGCGCGGGCCGCCGCTGGCGCCGCGGCTGCGGTAAAAGCGCTCGAACAGGCGCGGCCATTCGGCTTGCGGCACGCCCGGCCCGCTGTCGGCCACACTCAGCAGGGCGCCGCCGCCGGGGGCGGGGGCGCAGCGCACTTCGATGCAGCCGCCTTCGGGCGTGTACCGCACCGCGTTGTCCATCAGGTTGCTGACCAGGATGCCGATGGCGTCGATATCGCCGTTCACGACACAGGCCTGAGTGTCCAGGATGATGCGCTGCCGCTTGCCGCGGGCCGCCGATTCGTAGTCGCGCACGCACATCGATATCAGCGCGGCCAGGTCGACCGGCGTGGCGGGGCACCGCTCGATCGCATCCAGGCGGGCCTGGTCCAGCAGTTGCTCGGACAGCCGCGTGGCGCGGCGCGCGACCGCCAGCAGCCCGTCCAGCGCCAACTGGCGCGAGCCACTTTCGCTGGCGTCGCGCGCCAGTTCGGCGTGGGTGGTCAGGGCCGCCAGCGGCGTGCGCAGTTCATGCGCCGCATCGGCGATGAAGCGGCGCTCGCGGTTCATGGCGGTTTCCAGCCGGGCCAGCAGGCGGTTGACCGACACGATCAGCGGCTGCAGTTCGGCGGGCATGCCTTCGTGCGGCAGCGGGGCCAGGTCGAAGGGGTCGCGCGACAGCAGGGCGGCGCGCAGCCCGTCCAGGCGGGCCAGGGTGCGGTTGACCACAAAGTGCAGTGTCAGCGTCAGCAGCAGGAACAGCAGCGCCGATGCTTTCAGGCCTTGCCACAGCCAGTCGCGAAACTCGGCGCGCCGGTCCGCCAGCGCGATGCCGACCTGGATCTGGATCCGGTTGTCCACGTCGCTGGAGGCATACATGCGCCATGGCTGGCCGTTGACCGTCACGTCGGCATAGCCGTTTTCGAAGCGGTCGTTCAAGGGCTTGGCCGGCGCGCCCGGAGAGCGCGCCAGCTGGCGGCTGCCGTCTCGCGTCCAGATCTGGAAATTGATCTGAGTGTCGAACGACATCTTGCCGCCATCGTCGGGTTCGAAGCCGATGGGCCCTTTGGCCTCGGTCAGCGAGAGCGGCAGCGAACGCATCGCGACGTTGGCCACTTCATGCAGCTTCTGGTCCCAGACGCCGGTCTGGGTGCGCCCCTGCTCGTAGGCGAACCAGGCGAACCAGCTCGCCCAGTTGACCGCCAGGGCCAGCAGCAGGCCCAGCAGCAAGCGGCGTTTCAGGGAAGGCAATCGGATGCCTCGCCGAGCCGATAGCCATAGCCATGCACGGTAGCGATGATGTGATCGCCCAGTTTGCGGCGCAGCTGGTGCACATAGACCGCGATGGTATTGCTTTCGATGGTGCCGTGTCCGCCGTAGACGGCGTCTTCCAGCTGCTCGCGCGTCATGCTGCGCCCCGGGCGCTCCATCAGCGCCAGCAACGTCAGGTATTCGTGCTGGCTGAGCGTGACTTCGGCGCCGTCGCGCCGCACCTGCCGCGTGGCCGGGTCCAGGGTGACGCCTGCGCAGGCCAGCAGCGGCGTGACGCGATTGCGGCTGCGGCGCAGCACCGCCCGCAGGCGCGCCAGCAGTTCGTCGAGCTGGAAGGGCTTGACGATGTAGTCGTCGGCGCCGGCATCCAGGCCGCCGATGCGCTCGCTCAGCTGGTCGCGCGCGGTAACCAGCAGGACGGGCGTGGCGTCGTAGCGGGCCCGCAGGGCGCGCAGCACCGATAAGCCCGATTCGCCGGGCAGGCCGACGTCCAGCAACACGGCCGCATACGCGGACCCGGCCAGCGCCAGGCGAGCCTCGGCGGCGTCGCGCGCCCAGTCGACCGTGGCGTCGAGCTTTTGCGCCAGGCCGGCCTGCATGGCCATGCCCAGCATGGAGTCGTCTTCCACCAGGAGTATGTGCACGCGTTTTCGTCCATTGGGGCCGTGCCGCGCAGTATGCCGCATGGCCATTAAAAACTATTTAAAACCCTGCCGGCACAATTCCGAACCGAAGGCTGGGGCCGCATGGCGCGGCCCGCCGATATTAAAAGGAATTGCAATGCAACGCGGAATGCAGTGCGTGGCCGCCTTGGCCCTGCTGGGTGCGGCGGCCGGCCAGGGCGCGCAGGCGCAGAATTTCATCGGCGCGGGGGCCGCCTTCCTGCCCGAATACGACGGCGCCAAAGATTACCGCTTCTTGCCGGTGCCGCTGATCAACTACGAAAACGGCAATTTTTTCATTTCGCCGCGCGCCGGGCTGCCCGCCACGGGCCTGAAATGGGATCTGGCGCAGGATGTGACGGCCGGGCTGTTCCTGGGCATGAGCCTGGGACGCGACGATGACGACGCCGACAGGATCAAGGGCCTGGGCGATATCGACTTCCATGGCGTGTACGGCGCCTACATGGAATGGCATCCCGGCCGGTTCTCGCTGGGTGCCGCCTATCGCCAGGCCATGCGCAGCGGCTACGGAGGCACGCTGGAACTGCGCACCAGCTACCGGGTGCTGCAGTCCAGCCGCCACATCGTCACCGTGGGCGCCAGCACCCTGTGGGCCAGCCACGACGACATGCAGACCTGGTTCGGCGTAACCCGCTCGCAGGCCGCCGACAGCGAAGCCGGCCTGAAACCGTATTCGGCCTCGGCTGGTTTCAAGTCGGCGGCGCTGTTCGCCAACTGGCGCTACAGCCTGAACAAAGACTGGGCCGTTATCACGACGGTGGGCGTCAACACGCTGCTGGGCGACGCGCGCGACAGCCCCATTGTCGAGCGTGAAACCAGCGCGTTCGGCTCGCTGGGCCTGACCTACTCGTTCTGAACCGGCCGGGGCCGCGCCGGCCCCGGCATCGCGGATCAGCCCAGCTTGACGCGCTGTTCGCGCACCTTGGCCAGGGTTTCATTGAACTGCGCCAGCCTGGCCTTTTCCTGCTCGACCACGGCGGCCGGCGCGCGCTCGACGAAGCTGGCGTTGCCCAGCTTGCCGGCCGCCTTGGCCGCCTCGCCCTCGAGGCGCACGATTTCCTTGTCCAGGCGGGCGCGTTCGGCTGCCACGTCGATCTCGACGTGCAGCATCAGGCGCGCCGTTCCCACCACTTGCACCGGCGCGCCGGCGTCGGGCAGGGTGTCGACCACGTCGACCTGGCTCAGCTTGGCCAGCGCCGCCAGGTAGGGGCCGTTGCGCTGCAAAGTGGCGGCCTCGCCCTGCGCCACCAGCGGCACCCGCTGGGCGGGCGACAGGCCCATTTCGCCGCGCAGCGCGCGCACGGCCTCGACCTGGGCCTTCAGTTCCGCGACATCGGCTTCGGCTGCGAGGTCGACGGCATCGGCATTGCTGCGCGGGTAGGGCTGCACGCTGACGCTGTCGGCCGCATCGGCCTGGCGCTTGCCGGCCGCCACCGATACCTTTTGCCAGAGCGCCTCGGTAATGAACGGAATGATGGGGTGCGCCAGCCGCAGCACGGCCTCCAGCACGCGGATCAGCGTGCGCCGCGTGCCCAGCTGCTGGGCCGGCGTGCCTTGCTGGATCTGCACCTTGGCCAGCTCGACATACCAGTCGCAGTATTCATCCCACACATAGCGGTACAGGGCATTGGCCACGTTGTCGAAGCGGTAGTCGGCAAAGCCGCGCTCGACCTCGGCTTCCAGGGCCTGCAGCTGGCTGACGATCCAGCGGTCGGCGAACGACAGCTCGGCCGGCTGGTCGCCGCCCAGTTCGTGGCCCTCGGTGTTCATCAGCACATAGCGGGTGGCATTCCAGAGCTTGTTGCAGAAGTTGCGGTAGCCCTCGCAGCGCTTCAGGTCGAAGTTGATGTTGCGGCCCAGCGTGGCGTAGGCCGCCATGGTGAAGCGCAGCGCGTCGGTGCCGAAGGCCGGGATGCCGTCGGGGTACTGGCGGCGCGTGGCTTTTTCGATGGCGCCGGCCTGTTTGGGGTTCATCAGGCCGTAGGTGCGCTTGGCCACCAGGCCATCGAGGTCGATGCCGTCGATGAGATCGACCGGATCCAGCGTGTTGCCCTTGGACTTGCTCATCTTCTGGCCGTCGGCGTCGCGGATCAGGCCGTGCACGTACACGTGCTTGAACGGGATCTGGCCGGTCAGGTGGGTGGTCAGCATGACCATGCGCGCCACCCAGAAGAAAATGATGTCGAAGCCCGTGACCAGGACGCTGGACGGCAGGTAGCGCCGCAGGTCGGACGTGTCTTCGGGCCAGCCCAGCGTGGTGAAGGGCACCAGCGCCGACGAGAACCAGGTATCCAGCACGTCGGCGTCGCGCGTCAGCGGGCCGGCGACGCCGGCGGCGCGCGCCTGCTCTTGCGCCTGCGCCTCGGTATGGGCCACGAACACCTGGCCGTCTTCCGAATACCAGGCGGGGATCTGGTGGCCCCACCACAGTTGCCGCGAGATGCACCAGTCCTGGATGTTGTTCAGCCACTGGTTGTAGATGGTGGTCCAGTTCTCGGGGTAGAACTTGATGCGGCCGTCGGCCACCACGTCGAGCGCCACCTGGGTGATGCTCTTGCCCGGATGCCGCGTGCCTTCGGGCGCGGGCTTGCTCATGGCTACGAACCACTGGTCGGTCAGCATGGGCTCGAGCACCACGCCGGTGCGGTCGCCCTTGGGCTGCATCATCTTGTGCGGCTCGACCTTCACCAGGTACTGCTCGGCCTCGAGCTGGGCCACCACGGCCTTGCGGGCCTCGTAGCGCTCCAGGCCCTGGAACTGCTTCGGCCCATTTTCATTGATGTGCGCGTCCAGCGTGAAGATCACGATCAGGGGCAGATCGTGGCGCAGCGCGCAGGCGTAGTCGTTGAAGTCGTGGGCGCCGGTGATC
Source organism: Bordetella petrii (assembly GCF_017356245.1). Lineage (NCBI taxonomy): Bacteria > Pseudomonadati > Pseudomonadota > Betaproteobacteria > Burkholderiales > Alcaligenaceae > Bordetella > Bordetella petrii. The sequence goes on along the minus strand of NZ_JAFMZZ010000001.1, from coordinate 397,231 downwards.
TTCACGCAGCCCGTGCCGAACTCCGGGTCGACGAAATCGTCGGCAATGATGGGGATATTGCGGTCGCACAGCGGCAGCTCGACCATCTTGCCCACCAGGTGCTGGTAGCGGGGGTCTTCCGGGTGCACGCACAGCGCGCCGTCGGCCAGCATGGTCTCGGGGCGGGTGGTGGCGATGGTCATGCCGCGCAGGGTGACTGTCTGGCCGTCTTTGTCGACGATGGTCTGGGGGCCGTCGACGAACGGATACAGGATGTGCCACATGTAGCCGTCGACTTCCTCGGATTGCACTTCCAGGTCGGAGACGGCGGTCAGCAGCTTCGGGTCCCAGTTGACCAGCCGCTTGCCGCGGTAGATCAGGCCCTGCTGGTACAGGCGCACGAAGGTTTCCACCACGCCGCGCGACATGCGGTCGTCCATGGTGAAGTATTCGCGCGGCCAGTCGGCCGACGCGCCCAGGCGGCGCACCTGGCCGGTAATGGTATTGCCCGACTGCTCTTTCCATTCCCAGACTTTCTCGACGAATTTCTCGCGGCCGAGGTCGTGGCGCGAAATCTTCTCGGCGTCCAGGCGGCGCTCGACCACGATCTGGGTGGCGATGCCGGCGTGGTCGGTGCCCGGCACGAACACCGTGTCGTCGCCGCGCATGCGGTGGTAGCGCACCAGCCCGTCCATGATGGTCTGGTTGAACGCATGCCCCATGTGCAGCGTGCCCGTGACGTTGGGGGGAGGGAACTGGATGACATAGGGCTGGGGGTCGGTCCCCGTTTTTACGTGCTGGCCAGCGGCGAAGTAGCCGCGCCGCTCCCATTCGGCGTACCAGCGCGCCTCGAGTTCGGCGGGCTCGAAGCTTTTGGGCAGGTCGGCGGGGTCGGTGTCGGGCGGGATCGGGGCTGCAGCGTCAGTCATTACGGGTTCCGGCAAAAAAGCGGGGGGCGGGCCGATAGGCGGCCAAGCAAACATGCGATTTTAAGATGTATTGGGGTCTTGACGGCGTGTTAGAATGCCGGGTTACTGTAAACCTTTCAGAAGTCCCTGTTTTTATTAATCTATTTAAGAAAACCGTGGCGGTCGCCGGAAAGTTCCGGAACCTTGTGAAAGGGCCCAGTCTCGAATCCAGTCCCGGAATGCAGCGCCCGGGGGCGGGCCAACCTACCGTTGCCACGGTCCGGGCCAGGCCTGCGTGGCGCGCAACCATCAACCGAAAAACAGTCAAACCCAGTTTGGAGTTTCCATGTCTGTCGAACGCACTCTCTCGATCATCAAGCCCGACGCCGTTGCCAAGAACGTCATTGGCCAGATCGTCGCCCGCTTTGAAAACGCCGGCCTGAAAGTCATCGCCGCGCGCCTGCAGCAATTGTCGCGCGCCGACGCCGAGCGCTTCTACGCCGTGCACAAAGAACGCCCCTTCTTCAAAGACCTGGTCGACTTCATGGTGTCGGGCCCGGTGTTCGTGCAAGTGCTCGAAGGCGAAGGCGCCATCCAGAAAAACCGCGACCTGATGGGCGCCACCGATCCCAAGAAGGCCGCGCCGGGCACCATCCGCGCCGATTTCGCCGACAGCATCGATGCCAACGCCGTGCACGGCTCCGACGCCGCTGAAACGGCCGCCGTCGAAGTCGCGTTCTTCTTCCCCGAAATCAACATCCACAGCCGTTGATCCGGGTCGCTTGCGCCTGATGCACGTCATGGAAACCGCCGAACGCGTCAACCTGCTGGGCCTTGATGGCGCCGCCCTGTCCGAACTGGTCGGACAATGGGGCGGCAAGCCGTTTCGCGCCCGCCAGTTGCAGCGCTGGATGCACCAGCGCGGCGCCGACTCGTTCGACACCATGACCGACCTGGCGCGCGATTTCCGCGGCCAGCTGGCGCAGCATTGCAGCATCCAGGCGCTGCCGGTCAACACCGAGCAGCGTTCGTCCGACGGCACCCGCAAGTGGCTGTTCGACGTGGGGCAGGGCAACGCCATCGAAACCGTCTTCATCCCCGAAGACGACCGCGGCACGCTGTGCGTGTCCAGCCAGGCGGGCTGCGCGGTCAACTGCCGTTTCTGTTCCACCGGGCATCAGGGCTTCAACCGCAACCTGACGTCCAGCGAAATCATCGGCCAGCTGTGGTGGGCCAAGCGCGTGCTCGAAGCCGACGCCGGCACCGCGCGGCTGGGCGGCGCCGGCAACGACGACACGCGCGTCGTCAGCAATGTCGTCATGATGGGCATGGGCGAGCCCCTGCTCAACTACGACCAGCTGCTGCCCGCCCTGCGCCTCATGCTCGACGACAACGCCTATGGCCTGTCGCGCCGCCGGGTCACCGTGTCCACCTCGGGCGTGGTGCCCATGATGGACCGCCTGTCGCGGGACTGCCCCGTGGCGCTGGCCGTGTCGCTGCACGCCCCCACCGACGCGCTGCGCGATGAACTGGTCCCGCTCAACAAGAAATACCCGCTGGCCGAGCTGCTGGCCGCCTGCGAACGCTATCTGGCCAGCGCGCCGCGCGATTTCATCACCTTCGAATACTGCATGCTCGACGGCATCAACGATACCGACCAGCATGCCAAGGCGCTCATCCAGGTGGCCCGCCAGGTGCGCTGCAAGCTCAACCTGATTCCGTTCAATCCGTTTCCGGCCTCGGGCCTGAAGCGTTCGCCGTCGGCCCGCGTGAAAGTCTTCGCGCAAAGGCTGATGGACGCCGGCATCGTCACCACGGTGCGCAAGACGCGCGGCGATGACATCGACGCGGCCTGCGGCCAACTGGCCGGCGAAGTGCGCGACCGCACGCGCGTTGCCCAGCGCAACGCCGGCCGTACCATTCCCATTGCACAGGTGCAGGCATGACGCAGGAGCTCGACCCGGCTGTTTCCGCAAGCGAATCCCCCGTGCAGGCCCAGGCGCACGCCGCCACGGTGGGCCAGGCGCTGCAGGCGCTGCGCGTGGCGCGTGGCTGGTCGCTCGAGGAAGTCTCCAGCCGCATCAAATTCTCGTCGCGCCAGATCCAGGCGCTCGAAAACGAGCAATGGGCCAAGCTGCCGTCGGGCGTGTCGCTGCGCGGGCTGATCCGCAGCTATGCGCGCCTGCTCGACGCCGATGCCTCGGCCATCGTCGCTTCGCTCGAAACGCAAATCGCCGCCGCGCCGGCGCCCGCCTCGGGACACCGCATCCCGCGCCCCATGGCGGTGCCGGTCCAGCCGCACGACGACGAGCGCGGCGGCATGCCCTGGGGCTGGCTGCTGGTCATCCTGGTTCTGCTGGTCGCGCTGATCGTCTATGCGTTCTGGCAGGGCTGGCTGCCCGCCGAATGGCTGCCCACGGCCTGGTTTTCCCGGGTGAATCCGTAATACCGGTGTACGCATGCAACAGCCGTCTCCGCCCTGCCTGGATGTTCCGCCGCCCGAAGTAGGGGCCGCGCAGCGCCGGCCCACCCGTTCGGTCACCGTCAAATGGGGCGACCGCCAGGTCGTCATTGGCGGCGCGGCGCCGGTCGTGGTGCAATCCATGACCAACACCGACACCGCCGACCCCATCGCCACCGCCATCCAGGTCAAGGAACTGGCCCAGGCGGGGTCCGAGCTCGTGCGCATCACGGTCAACACCCCCGAGGCCGCGCGCGAAGTCATCGCCATCCGCGAGCAGCTCGACCGCATGGGCGTGTCCGTGCCGCTGGTGGGCGATTTCCACTACAACGGCCACAAGCTGCTGACGCAGTTTCCCGATTGCGCCCAGGCGCTGTCCAAATACCGCATCAATCCCGGCAACATGGGCGGCGGCAAGCGGCGCGACGACAATTTCGCCCAGATGATCGAAGTGGCATGCCGCCACGACAAGCCGGTGCGCATCGGCGTCAACTGGGGCAGTCTCGATCACGAGCTGATGGCGCGCAAAATGGACGAAAACAGCCGCCGCGCGCAGCCCTGGGAAGCCCAGGCCGTGATGCGCGACGCGCTGGTGGTCTCGGCCATCAGCAATGCGCAGCGCGCCGAAGAACTCGGCCTGCGCGGCGATGCCATCATCCTGTCGTGCAAGGTCAGCCACGTGCAAGACCTCATTGCCGTCTATCGCGACCTGTCCGCGCGCTGCGATTACCCGCTGCACCTGGGCCTGACCGAAGCGGGCATGGGCAGCAAGGGCATCGTCGCCTCGACGGCGGCGCTGGCGGTGCTGCTGCAGCAGGGCATCGGCGACACCATCCGCATTTCGCTCACCCCCGAACCGGGCGGCGACCGAGCCCGCGAAGTCATCGTGGCGCAGGAAATCCTGCAAACCATGAACCTGCGGGCGTTCACGCCCATGGTTGTGGCCTGCCCGGGCTGCGGGCGCACCAGCAGCACGTTCTTCCAGGAACTGGCCGACAGCATCCAGTCGTACCTGCGCCGCCAGATGCCGATATGGCGCGCGCGCTATCCAGGCGTCGAAAGCATGAACGTCGCGGTGATGGGGTGCGTGGTGAACGGCCCCGGCGAAAGCCGCCACGCCGATATCGGCATCAGCCTGCCCGGCACGGGCGAAGTGCCGGCGGCGCCGGTGTTCATCGACGGCGAGCGCACGGTCACCCTGAAGGGCGAGCGCATCGCCGAAGAATTCCAGACCATTGTCGAAGACTACGTCGCGCGCCGCTACGGCGCGCAGGCCACACACTGAAAAAGGGCTGAGCCGCCAGGCGCCCCGCGGCGCGGGCCGTCGCGGCATGAAGAAGATGACGCAAGCTTTCCAGAAAGTCGCCGCCATACGCGGCATGAACGACGTACTGCCCGGCGACGGCGCGCGCTGGGAACAATTCGAAGGCATCGTGCGCGACTGGCTGCACGGCTATGGCTACCGCAACGTGCGCACGCCCGTACTCGAGCACACGCGCCTGTTCGCGCGCGGCATCGGCGAAGTCACCGACATCGTCGAAAAAGAGATGTACACCTTCACGGATGCGCTCAACGGCGATTCGCTCACCATGCGGCCCGAAATGACCGCCGGCGTGGTGCGCGCCAGCATCGAGCACAACCTGCTCTACGACCGGCCGCAGCGCGTCTACAGCATCGGCCCCGTGTTCCGCCATGAGCGCCCGCAGCGCGGCCGCTACCGCCAGTTCCACCAGATCGACGTCGAGGCCCTGGGCTTTGCCGGCCCGGACGTCGACGCCGAGCTCATCGTCATGCTGGCGCGCCTCTGGAAGCGCCTGGGCCTGGCCGACGTGCGCCTGGAACTGAATTCGCTGGGCCAGCCGGCCGAGCGCGCCGCCCATCGGGCCGCGCTCATCCAGCATCTCGAACGCCACCGCGACATCCTCGACGAAGACGGCCAGCGCCGCCTGTACAGCAATCCGCTGCGCGTGCTCGACACCAAGAACCCCGCCATGCAGGCCATGGCCGACAGCGCGCCGCGCCTGTTCGATTTCCTGGGCGACGAATCGCGCGCCCACTTCGACGGCCTGTGCCAGCTGCTGGCCGATGCCGGCATCGAATACCGGCTCAACCCGCGCCTGGTGCGCGGGCTCGACTACTACAACCTGACCGTCTTCGAATGGGTCACCGACCGCCTGGGCGCCCAGGGCACGGTGTGCGGCGGCGGCCGCTACGACGGCCTGGTCGAGCTGCTGGGCGGCAAGCCCGCGCCCGCGGTCGGCTTTGCCATCGGCATGGAGCGCCTGCTCGACCTCTGGGAACAGAGCGTGCCGCCGACGCCCGTGCCCGAGTGCGAGGTCTACCTGGTGCACCAGGGCGAAGATGCGCAGCGCCTGGCCGCGCGCGTCGGCGAACAACTGCGCGATGCCGGTTTGTCGGTCATCGTGCATGCCGGCTCGTCCGGCTTCAAATCGCAATTCAAGCGGGCCGACGCCAGCGGCGCCCGTGTTGCGGTTATTCTTGGCAGCGATGAAGTGGCCGCCGGCACCGCCAGCGTCAAGTTCCTGCGCGCCGGCGAAGCCGAGCAGCAGCAGGTCGCGCTGGACCGTCTGGCCGATGTTTTGAAATCCAAGGGTTAGCATGGCATACGATCTCGAAGAACAGGAACAACTCGACGCAATCAAGGCCTGGTGGGCGCGCTACGGCACGCTGGTGGTCACCCTGGCGGCCATCGCCGCGCTGGCCTGGGGCGGCTGGTGGGGCTGGAAGGCCTACCAGTCGCACCGCGCCAACCAGGCCATGGGCTATTTCGAGGCCCTGGAAGACGCGGCTCGCCTGGGCGGCGCTGATGCCGCGGTGCGCATCAAGGCCGCGGCTTCGACCCTGCGCAGCGACTACCCGTCCACCGGCTATGCGGCGCGCGGCGCCCTGGTCGCCGCCCACGCGCTCGAACAGCAGAACGATGCCGCTGGCGCGCGCGAACAGCTCGAATGGCTGGCCGGCCAGCCCAAGCAGGCGGCGCTGCAGCCGGTGGCGCGCGTGCGCCTGGCCGGCCTGCTGCTCGATCAGAAGCAATACGACGCCGCCCTGGCGCAGCTCGACAACCCGCCGCCGGCTTTCGCCGCCCTGTACGCCGATCGCCGCGGCGATATCCTGGCTGCCCAGGGCAAGCATGAAGATGCCCGCAAGGCATGGCAGGCCGCGCTCGACGGGCTCGGCGCCGCCGATCCCCTGCGGCAAGCCGTGCAATTGAAACTGGATGCCCTCAGCGGAGCCTGACCGTATGCTTAATTTCCGCCCTGGCCGCGTGTGGCGCGGCGCCGCCCTGGCCGCCAGCCTGCTCGCGCTGGCCGGCTGCTCGATGTTCTCCAGCAACGACGACCGCTACGAGCCCGCGCCCCTTACCGAATACGCGCCCGGCATGTCGGTGCGCACCGTGTGGTCCACGTCGGTGGGCAGCGGTTCCGGCTTCGGCTTCGTGCCGGCCGTGGTGGGCGACTCGGTCTACGCCGCCACGCCCGACGGCTCGGTCGCCAAGCTCGAGCTGGCCAGCGGCCGCGTGCTCTGGAAAGCCGATGCCGACACCAAGCTGTCGGCCGGCGTCGGCAGCGACGGCACCACTACCGTGGTTGCTTCGCCGCTAGGCGAAGTCATCGCCTTCGACGACACCGGCAAGGTCAAATGGAAAGCGCAGGCTTCCAGCGACGTCTCCATTGCTCCGGTGGTCGGCTATGGCGCCGTCGTGGTGCGCAGCGGCGACTACCGCATCCAGGCGTTCAATATCGAAAACGGCGAGCGCCTCTGGAGCCTGCAGCGCCCGGGGCCGGCCCTGGCCCTGCGCAGCAACGCGCAAATGGTCATGGCCGAAGGCCTGGTCATCACCGGCCTGCCGGGCGGCAAGCTGCTGGCCATCAACGTCGGCAGCGGCAACGTCCAGTGGGAAGGCACCGTGGCCACCCCGCGCGGCGCCAGCGACCTCGAACGCCTTACCGACGTGGTCGGCGCGCCGCGCATCGCCGGCAACCTGCTGTGCGCGGTGGCGTACCAGGGCCGCATCGTCTGCTTCGATGTCACCCAGGGCGGCCGCCCGCTGTGGGCCAAAGATTTCTCCAGCGCAAGCGGCATGGCGCTGGATGGCCAGTTCGCCTACGCGCCCGACCAGCATGGCGTGGTCAACGCTTTCGCGCTCGACAGCGGCACCAATGTCTGGAAGCAGGCCGCGTTGAAAAACCGCAAGCTGACCTCGCCGGCCCTGTTGGGCAGCGCCGTGGCCGTGGGCGACCTGGACGGCTATGTCCACTTCCTGTCGCGCAGCGACGGCACCCTGCTGGCCCGCATGTCGGTGGGCGGCGATGCCGTTGTCTCGCCCCTGCAAACCACGCCGCAGGGCCTGCTGGTGCAGAACGGCAACGGCAACCTCGTGCTGATCGGCACCAACTAACTCTTACTTCGCCAGTCCTACCGTGTCTTTCAAGCCCGTCGTCGCCCTGGTCGGCCGCCCCAATGTGGGCAAGTCGACCCTCTTCAACCGCCTGACGCGTTCGCGCGCGGCGCTGGTTGCCGATTATTCCGGCCTGACGCGCGATCGCCACTACGGCGAGGGCAGGGTGGGCGACACGCCCTTCATCGTCATCGACACCGGGGGCTTCGAGCCGGTGGCCAAGACCGGAATCCTGCGCGAAATGGCGCGCCAGACCAGCCAGGCCATCGCCGAGGCCGATGTGGTGGTGTTCCTGGTCGACGCGCGCGCCGGCGTCAATGCGCATGACCACGAAATTGCCCAACTGCTGCGCAAATCGGGCCAGCAACGGGTGGTGCTGGCGGTCAACAAGGCCGAAGGCATGGGGGTGGGCAACGCCACCAGCGAGTTCCATGAACTGGGTCTGGGCACGCCTCATCCGATTTCCGCCGCGCATGGCGACGGTATCGTCGATCTCATCGGGCTGGCGCTCCAGGACCTGGTCGAGCCCGAACCCGAGCCCGATCCCGACGCCGCCGACCTGCCGCCCGACCACCGCATCAAGCTGGCCATCGTCGGCCGGCCCAATGTGGGCAAGTCCACCCTCATCAATACGCTGCTGGGCGAAGAGCGCGTCATCGCCTTCGACCTGCCGGGCACCACGCGCGACGCCATCGAGATCGATTTCGAGCGCGACGGCCGCAAGTACACCCTGATCGACACTGCCGGGCTGCGCCGCCGCGGCAAGGTATTCGAGGCGGTGGAAAAATTCTCGGTCATCAAGACGCTGCAGGCCATCGAGGCCAGCAATGTGGTGCTGCTGATGCTCGATGCCCAGACCGAGGTCTCCGAACAGGACGCCCACATCGCCGGATTCGTGCTTGAAACAGGCCGCGCCGTGGTCGTGGCCATCAACAAATGGGACGGCCTCGACATCGACCAGCGCGAGCGCATCGAACGCGAGTTCCAGCGCAAGCTGCGCTTCCTGTCGTTCGCGCCCACCCACACCATTTCGGCCCTGAAGGGGCAGGGCATCAAGCCGGTGCTCAAGTCGGTGGTGTCGGCGCATGCCGCCGCTTTCGCCAAGCTGTCCACGCCCAAGCTCACGCGCGAGCTGCACGCCGCCGTCGAGCAGCAGCCGCCGCCGCGCAAGGGCATTTTCCGGCCCAAGATGCGCTATGCGCACCAGGGCGGGCAGAACCCGCCGCTGGTCATCATCCACGGCAATGCGCTCGATGCCATTCCCGATTCTTATCGCCGCTACCTGGAAACCCGTTTCCGCGACGCCTTCAAGCTGGCCGGCACGCCGTTGCGCATCGAGTTCAAGTCATCGCGCAATCCTTACGCGCAGGAAAACTGATCCATGAGCCGTTACTGGAGTCCCGTCGTAGGGACACTCAGTCCCTATGTGCCGGGCGAACAGCCCAAGCTGCAAGACCTGGTCAAGCTCAATACCAACGAACATCCGTTCGGCCCGTCGCCCAAGGTGCTGCAGGCCATGCGCGCGGCCTGCGACGACAGCCTGAAGCTGTACCCCGATCCGGGCTCCGAACGGCTGCGCCAGGCCATCGCCGCCCATTTCAAGGTCGAGTCCGGCCAGGTCTTCGTGGGCAATGGCTCTGACGAAGTGCTGGCGCACGCCTTCCTGGCGCTGCTCAAGCACGATGGCCCGCTGCTGTTTCCCGACATCACCTACAGCTTCTATCCGGTGTATTGCGGCCTGTACCAGATCGCCAGCCAGGCGGTGCCGCTGACCGAAGATTTCTGTATCGATGTGCAAGATTACCTGCCGTCCGCCGGGCGCGGCGCGGGCGCCATCATCTTCCCGAACCCCAACGCGCCTACCGGCCGGGCGCTGGCCCTGGACGACATCGAGCGCATCGTGGCGGCCAACCCGGACATCCCGGTGGTCATCGATGAAGCCTATGTCGATTTCGGCGCCGAATCGGCCGTGCCGCTGGTGTCCCGCCACGACAACCTGCTGGTCATCCAGACGCTTTCCAAGTCGCGTTCGCTGGCCGGCCTGCGGGTCGGTTTCGCCATCGGCAGCCGGGTGCTCATCGAGGCGCTCGAGCGCGTCAAGAACAGCTTCAATTCCTATCCGGTCGACCGCCTGGCCGAAGCCGGCGCCGTGGCGGCAATCGAGGATACGGCGTATTTCGAGCGCACCCGCCAGGCAGTGATCGCCACGCGCGAGGCCCTGGCCGGCCAGTTGCAGGCCCTGGGGTTCCAGGTGCTGCCATCGGCCGCCAATTTCGTCTTCGCCCGCCACCCCGGGCACGACGGGGCCGCCCTGGCCGCCGCGCTGCGCGAGCGCAGCATCATCGTGCGCCATTTCAAGCATGCCCGCATCGACCAGTTCCTGCGCATCACCGTGGGCACCGAAACCCAGTGCGCGCGCCTGGTCGAGGCCCTGAAAGGCATTCTGGCGGGCTGAAAAACTGGCCGGGGCCGGCGCCCCGGCCGTCCTGACACCTTATGAAAGAATTTGCCCCTCGGGGCAAGTGGCACGGGCCGGGAAAACCCTGTAGAGTACATATTTCGGCGCCTGCCACCACTCAAAACAAACAATTGGAGCCTGGCCAATGAGCAATAAAGGGCAAACTCTGCAAGATCCGTTTCTGAACACGCTGCGCAAAGAACATGTGCCCGTGTCCATCTACCTGGTAAACGGCATCAAGCTGCAAGGGCAAATAGAATCTTTCGATCAATACGTGGTGCTGCTGCGCAATACCGTGACGCAAATGGTGTACAAGCACGCCATTTCCACCGTCGTTCCCGCGCGCGCCGTCAATTTCCAGGTGGATGTTCCCGCTGAATAATCGTCAAGCTCCGGCTGTACCTTTTCCTGCCCGCCGCACGGCTCGTGTCGGCGGGCATTTTCGCTGTAGCGGGGCAGGCCCATGCGTGCGCTGATCATCAGTGTCGACCTCGGCAGCCCCGACTTCGCCGCGCATGCCGAAGAATTCGCCATGCTGGCGCGCGGGGCAGGGGCCGAAATCGTCGGCACCGTCACGGTGCGGCGCGATCGCCCCGACGCCAAGTTCTTCATCGGTTCCGGCAAGGTCCAGGAAGCCGTGGCCACGGCCGGCGCGCTGCTGGCCGACATCGTGCTGTTCGACCAGCCCCTGTCGCCCGCGCAGCAGCGCAACCTCGAGCGCGAGTTCAACCTGCGGGTGGTCGACCGGGTCGCCCTCATCCTCGACATCTTCGCCTTGCGCGCCAAAAGCCACGAGGGCAAGCTGCAGGTCGAACTGGCGCAGCTGCAGCACCTAGTCACCCGCCTGACCCGTCTCTGGACCCACCTCGAGCGCCAGCGCGGCGGCATCGGCATGCGCGGGCCGGGCGAGTCCCAGCTCGAAATGGACCGCCGCATGATCGGCGCCAAGGTCAAGGTGCTGCGCGAACGGCTCGACCGCGTCGAGCGCCAGCGGGTCACGCAGCGGCGCGCCCGGGCGCGCGGCGGGGCGCTGTCGGTGTCGCTGGTGGGCTATACCAACGCGGGCAAGTCCACGCTGTTCAACGCCCTGACGCGCGCCGGCGCCTATGCGGCCGACCAGCTGTTCGCCACCCTCGACACCACCACGCGCCGCATCTGGATCGAAGGCACGGGTTCGGTGGTGCTGTCCGACACGGTGGGGTTCATCCGCGACCTGCCGCCCAACCTGATCGCCGCCTTCCGCGCCACGCTCGAAGAAACCATCCATGCCGATGTCCTGCTGCATGTGGTGGACGCGGCCAGCCCGCAGCGCGATGAACAGATCGCCGAAGTCGACAAGGTGCTGGCCGAAATCGGGGCCGGCTCGATTCCCACCATTCTGGTGCACAACAAGATCGACCGCGCGGGGCTGGCTCCCCGGGTCGAACGCAATGCCCATGGTACGATTGCGCGAGTATTCGTAAGCGCTACCGAGCGCGCCGGTCTGGATGCGTTGCGCGGGGCAATTGCAGAGATCGGCCAGATTGTGGGAAACAATGCCTCGAATCACCAAACTCTTCAATCTGAATGACCCTGGCTGGGGTCGCGGCAACAATAATGGGGCCGAGCCTCCCAAGCGTCCCAAGGGCAATGGCGACGGCCCGCCCGACCTCGACGAGGTCTGGCGCGACTTCAACAACCGCGTCGGTTCGCTGTTCGGGCGCAAGGGCGGGGGCGGCGGCAACCGCGGCGGCATGACCCCGCCATCGCCGCGCGGCGCCCGCATCGGCCTGGGCCTTATCGCCCTCGTGCTGGTGCTGCTGTGGCTGGCCAGCGGCTTCTTCATCGTCCAGGAAGGCCAGGTCGCGGTCGTGACCCAGTTCGGCAAATACAAAAGCACCGCGCCTCCGGGCTTCCAGTGGCGCCTGCCGTACCCCATCCAGAACGCCGAAACCGTCAATATCTCGCAACTGCGCACGTTCGAGGTCGGCTTCCGCGGCGGTTCGCGCAACAAGGTGCTGCCCGAGGCCCTGATGCTGACCACCGACGAGAACATCGTCGACATGCAGTTCGTGGTGCAGTACCGGCTGCGGGCCGACGGCGCGCCCGATTACCTGTTCAATATGCGCGACCCCGACGAGTCGGTGCGCCAGGCTGCCGAAACCTCCATGCGCGAGATCGTCGGCAAGAAGCCCATGGATTTCGTTCTGTACGAAGGCCGCACCGAAGTCGCCGTCGAAGTGCAGAACCTGATGCAGCAGATTCTCGACCGCTACAAGTCGGGCATCCAGGTCAGCACCGTGGCCATCCAGAACGTGCAGCCGCCCGAGCAGGTGCAGGCCGCGTTCGACGACGCCGTCAAGGCCGGCCAGGACCGCGAACGCCAGATCAACGAAGGCCAGGCCTACGCCAACCAGGTCATTCCGCTGGCCGGCGGCCAGGCTTCGCGCATGCTCGAGCAGGCCGAGGGCTACAAGGCCAAGGTCATCGGCGACGCCCGCGGCGACGCGGCGCGCTTCACCAGCATCCTGGCCGAATACGAAAAGGCGCCCAAGATCATGCGCGAGCGCATGTACCTGGAAACCATGCAGCAAATCTTCTCGCGCGCCAGCAAGGTCATGGTCGACACCAAGAACAACAGCAACATGCTGTACCTGCCGCTCGACAAGATCATGCAGCAAGCCGCGCGCGACGCGTCGGTCAAGCCGACCGCGCTGCCCGGCGCCAGCCAGCCCACCGTACCGCAGCCGCCTGCGCGCAGCACCGGCGCAAGCTCGTCCGGCAATACCGGCAGCAACAGCAACACGCTGTCTCGCGACCGCCTGTCGCGTTAATCCGGAGAAGCCCAGAACATGCAACGTTTCATGCCCATCCTGGTCGGCCTCCTGCTGGTGCTGGCCGCCCTGTCTTCCTGCGTATTCATCGTGCGCGAGCGCGACTACGCCCTGGTGTTCTCGCTGGGCGAGGTGCGCAAGGTCATCAGCGAGCCCGGCCTGTACTTCAAGGCCCCGCCGCCGTTCCAGAACGTCGTCACCATCGACAAGCGCATTCTCACCATCGAGTCGAGCGACGCCGAGCGCATCCAGACTTCCGAAAAAAAGAACCTGCTGATCGATTCCTACGTCAAGTGGCGCATCGCCGATCCCCGGCTGTATTACGTCACCTTCGGCGGCAACGAGCGCGCGGCGCAAGAGCGCCTGCAGGCGCAGATCCGCGACGCGCTCAACGCCTCGGTCAACGTGCGTACCGTCAAAGAAGTCGTGTCGGCCGAGCGCGACAAGATCATGAGCGAAATCCTCACCACGGTCGCCAAGCGCGCCGAACCGCTGGGCGTGGAAGTGGTCGACGTGCGGCTGCGCCGCATCGAGTTCGCGCCCGAGATCTCCGAATCGGTCTATCGCCGCATGGAGGCCGAGCGTACCCGCGTGGCCAATGAACTGCGCTCGATCGGCGCGGCCGAAAGCGAGAAAATCCGCGCTGAAGCCGACCGCCAGCGCGAAGTCATCCTGGCCGAGGCCTATGCCAAGGCACAGACCGTCATGGGGCAGGGCGATGCCGAGGCCAGCGGCATTTATGCGGCCGCCTTCGGCAAGAATCCCGACTTCTACACGTTCTACAAGAGCCTGGAAGCCTACCGGTCGTCGTTCTCGAATTCCAGCGACGTGCTGGTGGTCGACCCCAGCTCGGAATACTTCCAGTACCTGAAAAGCTCCACCGGCCAGGCCGCGCCGGCCAAGTAGCGGCGGCCATGTCCAGCCCGCGGGGCGCCTTGCCGGCGCCCTGCACAAGCGCCCAAACCATGTACAATATCGCGTAAGCTAGAAAACATTCCGCATGCGGCTGAGCGGGCTTACGCCCCTCAGCCGCTTTTGTTTTGGGCGCTGCCCACGCATTTCAGGTGTCATTCAGGTAAACACTCATGGGTAACTGGTTGCTGCCCGAGAGCCTCGCCGACGTGCTTCCCGCCGAGGCCCGGCGCATCGAGGAACTGCGCCGCGAACTTCTCGACCTTTACCGTACATACGGCTTCGAGCTGGTCGCGCCACCCTTGGTCGAGTACATCGATTCGTTGCTGTCCGGCACCGGCAGCGACCTGAATCTGCGCACCTGCAAGCTGATCGACCAGCTGTCCGGCCGTACCCTGGGGGTGCGGGCCGACATGACCCCGCAAGTCACCCGCATCGACGCCCACCTGCTCAACCGGGCCGGCGTCACGCGCCTGTGCTATTGCGGCAATGTGCTGCATGCGCGGCCGGCCGACCTGCTGTCCAGCCGCGAGCTGTTGCAGATCGGCGCCGAAATCTACGGCCACGCAGGCTTCGAGGCCGACCTCGAAATCATCTCGCTGGTGCTCGACACCGCGGCCACCGCGGGCTTGCGCCAGACGCGACTCGACCTCTGCCACCCGGGCGTGGTGCGGGCCATTCTCGATGCCGATCCCGCCGCTGCCGCCTGTGTCGAAGACATCATCCTGCTGCTGCGCGAAAAAGACGTGCCGGGCCTGGCCGAGCTGGCGCGGCGCGACTGCGGCATCCGCCCCGACACCGTTGCCGCCCTGCAGCGCCTGCCCGGCCTGTACGGCGGCCCCGATGTGCTCAAACAGGCCCGCCGCGACCTGCCCCTGCTGCCCGGCGTGGCGGCGGCGCTCGACGCGCTGCAGGCCGTCATCGACGCCATGCCCGACGTCACGCTGGGCGTCGACCTGGCCGACATCGGCGGCTACGGCTACCACTCGGGCGTCACCTTCGCGCTGTACGCCGAAGGCTGGCACGATGCGCTGGTCAGCGGCGGCCGCTACGACGACGTCAGCCGGGCTTTCGGGCGGGCGCGTCCCGCCACCGGTTTCAGCCTCGACCTGCGCAAGCTGGCGCGCGGGCTGCCGCCGGCCGGCCGGGCCCGCGCCGTGCGCGCGCCCTGGGGGCAGGATGCCGCCCTGGCCGCCGCGGTGCGCCAGCTGCGCCGCGCGGGCGAAATTGTCGTCCAGGTGCTGCCCGGCCACGAGCAAAGCCAGGATGAGTTCATCTGCGATCGCGAACTGGCGCTGCAAGACGGCGCCTGGACGCTTCGGACGTTGTAAAACTGACTCCCTCTTGTACCCAAGAGGGCCGCAGGGAGATTTCCGGATTTCCCGAGAAACTCGATATTGATTCGTACAATGAGCAAGAACGTAGTGGTTATCGGCACCCAGTGGGGTGACGAAGGCAAAGGCAAGATCGTCGACTGGCTGGCCGAATCCGTCCAGGGCGTGGTGCGCTTCCAGGGCGGCCACAATGCCGGCCATACGCTGTGGATCAACGGCAAGAAGACCATCCTGCGCCTGATTCCGTCCGGCATCATGCATCCCGGCGTTACTTGCTTCATCGGCAACGGCGTGGTGCTGTCGCCCGAGGCGCTGCTCAAAGAAATCGAAGAACTCGAGGCGGCCGGCCTGGATGTCCGCTCGCGGCTGCAGGTCTCCGAAATCTGCCCGCTGATCCTGCCGTACCACATCGCCGTCGACCAGGCGCGCGAAGCCCGCAAGGGCGAAGGCAAGATCGGCACCACCGGCCGCGGCATCGGCCCCGCCTACGAAGACAAGATCGCGCGCCGCGCGCTGCGCGTGCAGGATCTGTTCAACCCGAAGCTGTTCGACGAAAAGCTCGCCGAGCTGCTCGACTACCACAACTTCGTCCTTACCCAGTACCTGGGCGCTCCCGCCGTGTCGGCCGAACAGGTCCGCGACCAGGCCATGGCCCTGGCGCCGGCCATCGCGCCCATGGTCAAAGACGTCTCCAGCAATCTGTACGCCATGCAGCAGGCCGGCCAGCGCCTGCTGTTCGAAGGCGCGCAGGGCGCGCTGCTCGACGTGGACCACGGCACCTACCCGTTTGTCACCAGCAGCAACTGCCTGGCGGGCGCCGCATCGGCCGGCGCCGGCGTCGGTCCGCAGTCGCTCGACTACGTGTTGGGCATCACCAAGGCCTACACCACGCGCGTGGGGTCGGGCCCGTTCCCCACCGAGCTGGTCGACGAAATCGGCACGCGCCTGGCCACCATCGGCAAAGAGTTCGGCTCGGTTACCGGCCGCCCGCGCCGTTGCGGCTGGTTCGACGGCGCCGCGCTCAAGCGTTCGGTGCGCCTGAACGGCATCACCGGCCTGTGCATCACCAAGCTCGACGTGCTCGACGGGCTGGAAAGCATCCAGCTGGGCGTGGGCTACCGCGTCGACGGTGAATTCCGCGACGTGCTGCCCTACGGCGCGCATGCGGTGGCCCAGGCCGAAGCCGTGCTCGAAGAACTGCCCGGCTGGAGCGAATCCACCGTCGGCATTACCGAGTACGCCAAGCTGCCGGCCGCCGCGCGCCGCTACCTCGAGCGCGTTGCCGAAGTCTGCGGCGTGCCGATCGACCTGGTTTCCACCGGTCCCGACCGCAACGAAACCATCGTGCTGCGCCACCCCCTCAAGGGCTGACCGGCACCCGCCGCGGGCCGGGCGCCCGCCGGGTTATCATTTCGAAGCCGCCGCCGGCCATGCCGGTGGGCGGCCTTTTCGTATCTTCAGGAGACACCGCCATGAGCGCGCCCACCAACGATGACAGCCATCTGTGGATCACCTGGGACGGCTATAACCGCCTGATCGAGCGCCTGACGCTGCAGGTCTACCAGTCCGGCTGGCAGTTCGACCTGATCCTGTGCCTGGCGCGCGGCGGCGTGCGGGTGGGCGATGTCATGTCGCGCATTTTCGATGTGCCGCTGGGCATTCTGGCCACCAGCAGCTATCGCGAGGCGGCGGGCACGAAGCAGGGCGACCTGGATATCGCGCAGTTCATCACCATCACCCGCGGGGCGCCGGCCGGGCGGGTGTTGCTGGTCGACGACATGGTCGATACCGGCCTGACCTTCAACCGGGTGCAGGCGCACCTGCGGCAGCAGTTTCCCGAAATTACCGAACTGCGCAGCGCGGTGCTGTGGTGGAAGGGGCATTCGCAGGCCACGCCCGACTACTATGTCGACAAACTTCCCACCAACCCCTGGATTCACCAGCCCTTCGAAGACTACGACAGCCTGCGCCCGCACCAGCTCGAGGCCTGGATCCGCAAGGGCTCGAAGTCGAACTGAGCCTGCCGTTGCGCGCGTTCCGGTGCGCGGCGGGCAGCCCGCCCGGGTAAAAGGGGACGATTCACTGTTCCTTGTGCCGGGCGGCCCGCCGGGATTGGCCAGGATTCCTCGCCAAACGCCACCCGGCGTGCTAGAATCTCGGGTTACCAGTAAACCCTACCTGGGTTGCCGGGGCGCACAGGCGTGGTTTGTTGAATGGTTTTCGGGTTCTGCGGTTTGCTGTTTTTGCCGTTTGGAACAAAAATCTACCAACAAGCCATGCCGGGCTTGCAGTCGAAGCGCCCTGTGTGTTCAACCTTTTTGTTACCCCAAAGCAGGCCTGCCACTTTATGCCTATTGTCCGACTGAAGGAAAACGAACCGTTCGAAGCCGCCCTGCGCCGCTTCAAGCGCACCATCGAAAAGACCGGTTTGCTCACCGAACTGCGTTCGCGCGAGTTCTACGAGAAGCCCACGGCCGAGCGCAAGCGCAAGCACGCCGCCGCGGTCAAGCGCCACTACAAGCGGATTCGTAGCCAACAACTGCCGCCCCGCCTGTATTGATGTCTTTGATTCCAGAATCTATTGATTCCAGAATCATTCATCCAGGATTTGCTCGCCCGGGTCGACGTAGCCGACGTCGTCGGGCGATATGTGCAGTTGCGCAAGGGCGGTGCCAACCTGCTTGGCCTGTGCCCCTTCCATAACGAAAAAAGCCCGTCGTTCACCGTCAGCCCCACCAAGCAGTTTTATCACTGCTTCGGATGCGGCGCGCACGGCACCGCCATCACCTTCCTGATGGAACACACGGGCGCCAGTTTCCCCGAGGCCGTGCGCACGCTCGCCGGCTCGGTGGGAATGACGGTTCCAGAAGAAAACCGCAGCCCTCGCCAGCAGGCCGAGTCCGCGCGCCGCAAGGCCGAAGAATCGCGCCACACGCAGGTGCTCGATGCCGCGCAGGCGCACTACCTGCGCCAGCTGCGCGCATCGCCCGCGGCCATCCAGTACCTGAAGCAGCGCGGCCTTACAGGCGAGATCGCCGCCCATTTCGGCCTGGGCTGGTCGGGCACCGACCGCCATGGCCTGGCCAAGGTGTTCGACAACTACGACGATCCGACGCTGGTCGAGGCCGGCCTGGTCATCGAGTCCGAAGACGGCCGCCGCTACGATCGCTTCCGCGAGCGCGTGATGTTTCCCATCCGCAATGCGCGCGGCAGCCTCATCGGTTTCGGCGGACGCATCATCGGCAAGGGTGAGCCCAAGTACCTGAACTCGCCCGAAACCCCGCTGTTTTCCAAGGGCCAGGAACTCTACGGCCTGTGGGAAGCGCGCCAGGCCATCCGCCAGGAAGGGCAGATCATCGTGGTGGAAGGCTACATGGATGTGGTCGGGCTGGCGCAGCAGGGCATCGCCAACGCCGTGGCCACGCTGGGCACGGCCACCACGCCCGATCACGTCAAGAAGCTGCTGCGCAGCAGCGATAAGGTGGTCTTCAGTTTCGACGGCGACGCCGCCGGGCGCCGGGCGGCCTGGCGCGCGCTGCAAGCCTGCCTGCCGGTGCTGCGCGACGACATCGCCATCCGCTTCCTGTTCCTGCCGGCCGAGCACGATCCCGACTCGTACGTGCGCGAGCTGGGGGCCGAGGCGTTCCGGGCCTGCCTGGGCGAGGCCATGGCGCTGTCGCGGTTCCTGCTCGAAGAATTGGCCTCGCGCCACAACCTGGCCGAGGCCGAGGGGCGCGCCAGTTGCCTGCACGAGGCCAAGCCCCTGCTGGCCGCCATTCCCGAATGCGCGCTGCGCCTGCAGATCGAGCGTGAAATGGCGCGCCAGGTGCAGCTGACGCCGGAAGAAATGGCGCAGGTGCTGGCGCAGGCCCCGGCGCGGCCGTTTGCGCCGCCGGCCGGCAATCCGGCCGCGGGCGGTGCCGCCGGCGCCATGCCGCCGCCGGCGGGCGGCCCGGACGGCGGCGGCTATTTCGATGCGCCGCCACCTGATTTCGACTACGAACCGGCCGGGTTCGGCTACGACGACGAGCCGGCCGGCATGGGCGAGCCGGCCGGGGCAGGCGGCCGCGGCCAGGGCGGCTGGCAGCCAAGGCAGGGCGAATGGCAAGGTAAAAAGGGCGACTGGCAGGGCAAGAAAGGCGATTGGCAGGGCAAGAAGGGCAAGGGCGAATGGCGCGGCCGCCGCGACGACGGCGTGGGCGGCTACGAGGGCCGGCGTTCCATGCCATCGCTGGCCAAGCGCCTGCTGGCGCTGCTGCTGGCGCATCCCGAGCTGGTCGACAGCATGGGAGACCAGCAGCTTGAAGTTCTGGACAAAGGGCCCCATCTAGGATTGGTGCGAGACCTCATCATGCTGGCCCAGGCCAGCGGGGCGCGTCATGTGGGCGCGCTGCTGCAGGCCGCCGAACCCGACTCCGACCTGGCCGCCGTGCTCAAGGGCATGCGCGCCGACCTGCTGGCCCAGGAAGACCTGCCCGAGCCCCAGACCGAATGGGACGACGCCCTGCGGCGTATCGAGTTCGACTCGGCCCGCGCCGAGATGGCCAGGCTGGCCGAAACCGGCCTGGAGTCCGACGAGGCGCGCCAGCGCTACCAGGAACTGTCTGCCCGGTTGGCAGTCTTAAAAGGTGGTGGGATACGCTAAATGCGGTAGAATCGAGGGTTTTCCGGCGGCTCTGCAAGGGTTTGCCGCCGGGAATTCGCTTTAAGGCAGATTCAATACAAGATTCCATAGCGGGCCGGGCGCCGGCATAGCGAAGTGGCAGGCACAGAATATGCCGGCCCCGCATGCAGGCAGCCGACCCGTTTTGTTACAATTAGGTGGCAAGTCGCGCAGTTCGGCAGGGGTTTTGGCCGGCGGCGTTGCAGGTACGGAGCTGTGTCCATCGCAAGCAGCTTGGGGCAAGTCCCTTCAAGCTGGCAAGCCTGTCGCAGGCAAGGCAGCCCCCGCAACGCCCGGAAATCCCGCCGCAACGAATCCGCGATACCAGCGCACCCCTGGGCCGCAAGGCCAGAAGGAGTGCCGGTGGGGCCCGACGGGGCCCGCGCCGCGGCCAACGCGGCGCACGCGGCTTCAGCCGGCTTGCCTGTTTTACCCGCATCGGTTCCGCTGCGGCGCCATCGCGCGCGCACCGGGCCCTTGTGGTGCATATGTGCCCCAATCACGGGTTGCGACGACCACGGAAGCGACTATGACCAGAACATCAGGCAAAACCTCCCCTGCAGACGATACGGCTGTCACGCCGGTCAAGGCGGCCAAGCGCGCCGTCAGCATGGCGGCGGAAAAAGCGCCTGCCAAGGCGGCAGTGAAGGTCTCGAAAACGGCAACCAAAACCGCGGCCAAGAAGGCCGCGAAACCCGCCACCGCCGCTGCTGACAAGCCCGAAAAGGCCGCCAAGGCCGCGCGTGCCAAGAAGGCCGAAGACAAGCTGGCCGACCTGGTCGGCGGCGCGCGGCCGTCCAGCGGCCGCCGCCCCGGGCGGCCCGCCAAGAACGCCAACAACGACTCCGATGGTTTCGATGACAGTATGGACGGCGAAGGCGAGGTGCTGCCCGACCTGAAGCCGCCCAAGCGCGGCGGCAAGCGCGGCAAGGCCGATCCCAAAGACCTGATCGCCCGCGGCCCCGTCACGCCCGAAGAATACGAAGCCCGCCGCAACCGGCTGAAGCAGCTCATCAAGCTGGGCAAAGACCGCGGCTACCTGACCTACGGCGAAATCAACGATCACCTGCCCGACGACTTGGTCGACGCCGAGGCCATCGACGGCATCATCAGCACCTTCAGCGACATGGGCATCTCGGTCTACGACCAGGCCCCCGACGCCGAAACGCTGCTCATGAGCGAAAACGCGCCGGTCGCGTCCAACGACGATGACGTCGAAGACGAAGCCGAAGCCGCCCTGACCACGGTCGATTCCGACTTCGGCCGCACCACCGATCCTGTCCGCATGTACATGCGCGAAATGGGCTCGGTCGAGCTGCTGACGCGCGAAGGCGAAATCGAAATCGCCAAGCGCATCGAAGACGGCCTGAAGCACATGGTGATGGCCATTTCGGCGTGTCCCACCACCATCAACGAGATCCTCGCCCACATCACCCGCGTGCGCGAGGGCCAGGCCCAGATCGACGAAGTGGTCGACGGCCTGGTCGATCCCGAAGATGGCGAAGAATACGCCGGCGCCGGCGTCACCGCCGACGAAGACGAGAACGACGACGGCCCGGCCGGCGGCATGTCCAGCAAGCAGCTGGAAGACCTGCGCGTCAAGGCGCTGGCCAAGTTCGACGAAGTCAGCAAGCAGTTCGAAAAGATGCGCCAGTCGTACGAGCGCGATGGCTACAAGTCCGACGCCTACATCAAGGCCCAGGAAGCCATCCTGAACGAACTGATGGGCATCCGCTTCACCGCCAAGATGGTGGAAAAGCTGGCCGACACGCTGCGTTCGCAAGTCGAAGAAGTGCGCCAGCTCGAGCGCGCCGTGCTGCACACCTGCGTCGATCGCGCCGGCATGCCGCGCAGCCATTTCATCAAGGTCTTCCCGGGCAACGAAACCAATCTCGATTGGGTCTTGCAGGAAGTGGCCGCAGGCCATCCGTACGCCGAAACGCTCGAACGGCAGATTCCGGCCGTGCAGGAATTGCAGCAAAAGCTCATCGACCTGCAAACGCGCGTCGTGCTGCCCCTGAAAGACCTGAAAGACGTCAACAAGCGCATGGCCACCGGCGAAGCCAAGGCCCGCAAGGCCAAGCGCGAAATGACCGAGGCCAACCTGCGCCTGGTGATCTCCATCGCCAAGAAGTACACGAACCGCGGCCTGCAGTTCCTGGACCTGATCCAGGAAGGCAACATCGGCCTGATGAAGGCCGTGGACAAGTTCGAGTACCGCCGCGGCTACAAGTTTTCCACGTACGCCACGTGGTGGATCCGCCAGGCCATTACGCGTTCCATCGCCGACCAGGCGCGCACCATCCGCATTCCGGTGCACATGATCGAAACGATCAACAAAATGAACCGGATCAGCCGCCAGATTCTGCAGGAGACCGGCGCCGAGCCCGATCCCGCAACCCTGGCGCAAAAGATGGACATGCCGGAAGACAAGATCCGCAAGATCCTCAAGATCGCCAAAGAGCCGATCTCGATGGAAACGCCGATCGGCGACGACGACGACTCGCACCTGGGCGACTTCATCGAAGACACGTCCACACTGGCGCCGTCCGATGCGGCCTTGCATGGCTCGATGCGCGACGTGGTCAAGGAAGTCTTGGATTCGCTCACCCCCCGCGAAGCCAAGGTGCTGCGCATGCGTTTCGGCATCGAAATGAGCACCGACCAGACCCTCGAAGAAGTGGGCAAGCAGTTCGACGTCACGCGCGAGCGCATCCGTCAAATAGAAGCGAAGGCGCTGCGCAAGCTGCGGCACCCCAGCCGGGCCGACAAGCTCAAGAGCTTCCTGGAAGGGCAGTAAGTTTCCTGGGCCTCTAGCTCATGCCTGGTTAGAGCAGCGGACTCATAATCCGTTGGTGCTCGGTTCGACTCCGAGGGGGCCTACCAAAAAACACCTGTAAATTCAGGTATTTACCGCCGCCAGCAATGGCGGCGTTTCTTTTTTCATTGATGGTTGCCAGATCGTTGCCAGATCAGGGGCCGTTGCCAACTAGCAACGCTACGGCGTGACCATACAGGCGAAGATGAACAGCGCACTCCCTCTTGACCCTGACCTAATAGCGAAGATTTGGGAGCTGCCAGAAGAAAAGCGCCTAGCCCTGGATCGGTTCCTTAGCGCGTACGTAGATGCGGCGCTGGCCGGCACGCTCGTTAGACCAGAGGGCGACACTCCGAACGACTGACATCGCCGCGTAGAGGCTCTAAGCAGACGTCATCGCCAAATGCGCCAGAAACGTCTCAATCTTGGAAAAAGTACGCGCATAGGAAACGCAGTTCTCTTTTTTTGCGCGTTCGGCGAGCTGTCGCCCCAGGTCAGCCCACTTTGCATCCAACAGCGCGTAGTCGCTAAAACAAAGTGCGGCGACAGCGTGACACAGATCAGAGGCATCATTCCCTGTAAAGGCGCTGCTGTGGTTGATATACGCCGTTCGCAATAGTTGCTGGATGCACGTTCTCACTCGATTCGATGGGTCCGGGCGTGATTGATGAGCCAGTGCCACCTGCGCTTGATCAACGCGGGCGCTTGATAATGCCTTTGCAATTGAATTGCACATCTGATCAAATTTATGGCGGAGCGGAGATAGGCCAGCCAAAAGGCCGGAGAATCTTAATGTATCCACCGGATGAGGCCCGCACACCAAAACTATGCTGCGCAACAACTGAGTGTCCGATGGGGGATAGTTCTTCTGCTGTTGAGGCGGTGGGCGGTCAAATTGCCCCAAAATCTGATTCAAGTCGGCAAAATAAAGATTCGGATATAACAAGCCAAACAATCTTTCTACCGCCAAAGGATGCCGCTGGTTCCCCACACGCGAAAATTCAAATATTGTCTGCTGGGTGACTATCAATGTGCCGTTGAGGCGCTTGATCTGACGAACAAGTTCATCGCAGAAAGCCGACTTATCGGCAATCTGCATTAGTGCCCAATGATCTAAATAGACTGCGGGGCGGCAAAATATCTGCGTAAGCGTAATGGAGCCATCCGCTCCAAGCTCTTTTAGAATCGGCATTTTTCTCGGTTGCGGAGCTATTTTTCCAGCAAATTCTCATGAGCTACGCAGTTTTCGACCATTCCCGCCATCTTGCTGTGAAATTTTTCCAGCCGGCTCGGGTCAGTCTTCAGCAGCCCGGCGTACAGGTGTACGGACTCCCTTAATCCATCTAAGAATTTACGGGCATTGATGGTGCGACCAGGCTTATCGAGCAACGGGCCGCATCGCAGAATCCGCCAGCCGTTGCGCGTCTCTGCCTGATGCAGAATGCCGCAGCGGATATCTGGATAGAACCACTCGTTTCCGTTGAACACTTTCAATTCGCCGGCTAGTTCAACGTTCGCAAAGAACCCGAGAAACATGGCTGCTGATTGTCCCCTTGTATCCGGGAGTCCATCATAGAACGCTTGCAGGGTTTCGATTGACAGACAGGCAATCGCCATCATCGTGAACCCGTGAATGCTATCGTCCGACGGCCGATCAACGCCAGCGGGAACTAGATACCGATCTTCGAATCGACACTTGATGAAATCCGCGAGGGCTTCGACGTTCTTCGCATCACGTGCTCGCTCGTATTGAGCCACAGTAAAGCCCTTCGCCAGCTTTGTACGGTGCACCATGTTTGCTCTCTGGTCACGATTAAGCTTATTCGTTGCGTGCACCGATTTTAGAAGGATGGTCGAGGCTAGCAATCGGAATTAACGCGAATCGGGGGAAAGATTTGCGCGTGAGAGGAGGCGCGGTGTCCAAGAAACGCGCTCTCCACGTTAAAGATGCCCCCCCCAGTCATCAATTCATCATCCGCCCATCATCGCCCCATCGCGCATCATTCCATCTTGGCGGCAGCAGCATTGCGGCAGGCCATCGAACACCATCTATTGGGATAACCTTTGCGACGTGCTGCGCCCGATAGGCGGCGGTGGGCTTGTTTCCCGCAAGTCTCGCACGTGAACCAATTTCCAGCCGATACAACGCGTTGCATGTGTTCTCCCCAGGTCAGGGGGTGATTTCTACGATGACGTGCAGCGTGACAGCAACGCAGCGAACAGTACAGCCGCCTGTTCTCGAGTACTAAACCGCCACACCAGCCACATGGCTCACGATGCGCAGGAGCCGCACGCACAGGGCGGCAAGTAATGCAGAACAGGCGAGGCCGGCCAGGGCCGTGCGGTGTGGTCGTGATAATCACACCGCAGGCCCGGCAGGCTCTATTCCGGGATGCCATAGATTTCGATGAATCGCTGAACGGCAGTACGCAGATCGTTTGCAGTGGCTGATCTGTGCTTGCAGGCCACTAAATAAACCAAATCGTCAAAAAGCGGAGCCACCACGTCGCTTGATTCAATCGTGCCTGCGTCATGACCATCCCCGTTCAAGCCCTGTCGAAACGATTCAAGCGCACCAGCAAGTTCGGCGCGTGTGATAGGTGCAGTGTCGGCATTCATTTTTCGTTCTCCGGGGTAATAATTTGCCCTTCAATGGATGTAAGACGCTTTTCTAAAAGCTCAATTACCGCCAGCAGTTCTTCAGCGAGCGCGAACGAATACGCCATGGCGTACGCGTGCGAAGGCGGCATCTTGTCTCTGGCGTCGGCAACCGTTGCCTGAACCGAATCGAGCATTCGCTGCGCTGCGCCGGGCAGCAATCGGCTTTGCAGATCGTTAGCCATACGAGGCCCCGTTGATAACGGCCACAGAGCCGGTACGCGCACGCCATGCGACGGGCGTTTCAGCTAGGTAGCCAATCAGGTCCGATTGCCATAGCGACGTGGCCGTATCGCCTTCGGCAGTGAACACGATGGCTTGCTCGCTGGTCCTCAGCGTAGCGTCATCCAGGCCCGAAATCTCGATACCATCTTGATCCAGCAAAGCAATGGGCGATCCGGCGCTATCGAACGGCACTGCCGATGAAGTCACGACCGGAATACCGACCAAAGAGCCGCCTAGAGCGTGGATCGTTTCGAATGCACGGCCGCGAAGGTTCAAGCGCGCCGCAATCCGAGGATTCATTACGAACGCGGCGGTTTCTAGCTTTCCGGCAAAGGCGTCAATCAGCGCGGCGATGTCTACGGCAGGATCATTCGTAGCGGGGATGGCGGTAGCAGCATTCGTCACACTAGCAGGGCGCTCGCCCACAACGCCGGCATTCGAGGGTGAGATGAAAGCGAGGTCGACGGCTTCGACAAGCGAAGCGTTCAAATCACGGGTGAGCAGCGTATCGACCTCGGACGCTTTCACCAGTTCTTGCGTCACGACGGCGAGCGCAGCGACTTTATAGGGCTTCAACGACCCGCCATTTGCGTACGAGGCGGTGGTAGGGGTCTTTGGGTCTGCCTCGTTGATCCAATATGCGGTCGTGCCCGTGCCTGTCACCATGCGGGTGTAAAGCGGGATTTGGCGTAGGAGGGGCAGACGGCCAACAATCGTAGCCGGCCGGACAGCGTCCATATAATCGGCCGCGATAGCGCCGCCCGCGAGACCCGGTTGATTGCCGGTTCCCATCACGTCGAGGGCGCGTTCAATGCGTGTCGCATCGCTCCATCGGGTACTGGCGGTGACGTACTCGATAGCTGCGGCGGGGCGACCGCCCGTGATGCCTAGGGCCTTCAATGCACGGGCAGCGGTACGGCCCGGGACGCTGATAGCAGTAGTGGCGTTCATGATTTCGAATCCCTCGTAAATTAATCGTGAGAGGGATTCTGGTTCAGATGCCGGTCTTCACCAGCAATTCGAGTACGCCGGGCGAAATGTCGCGGCGTTTTCTGGCTCGATGCACAGCGTTTTGTCCGATGGAAAGCAACCATCTATGCCTGATATGTCCAAGAGCCAGCCCTGCCCACAGTCGGAACGCGCGAGGATTGTCGAGACACATCACATCGTCATCGTTGCGTAGGAGCCGAATCGCTTTCTGATCGTTTCCCACCGCATCAGCAAACGCGACCAGCAACGAATCACGTATTCGTAAATTTTCCAGCGTCGATACGTGGCGCTCGCCCACCGATGGCGCGAAACCAAGATGGTCAGCAAGGTCACCGCCCTGATGCTGCCACGCTTGCAATCCATCAGCGAGACGACGCAACAGCGGCTTTTGATGGCGTATAGGATGATTCTCGGCTAAGGCAAACAGCAGAGCTATCGACGAATTCAAGTCGTCCACGCGGTCATCGTTACCGCGATGCTGAACGGGAGATAGCGCGAATGGATCGTTGTAATGGTTGTTCATGGCTCATCATTTCCGCATTTGCCGATTTCGCAGCCGCGCCTTGCTAATCGCGTATACACAGTTGCGGGAGTTTTGAATGCGTTGAATCTGTACGCCAGCGGTCAGCAATGCGGCGATCATGGCATCGTTGCAGATGTACGTACCCTGATAACGCTCCGCGACATGCTTTAAGTGATAGCTACTGCCGTGCGGTCGTTGAATCGTCTTAACACCATCGAGAAACCGCAAGGCTTCTTCTATCTCGTTGCCTCGCCGCTTCAACTCATCGCGCCAGCGGCAATGCTGATCATCGTCCACATCAACGGTACGAAACCGTTCGCCGACAGATCAGAATGCAACGTCAGAATTTCTTCAGCGGTCATCATGATTTTTCTGGCGGTGGTGGCGTACTCGTGCGGCGTGCTAGAAAGCATGTCGCCACCAAATAAGTCATTGATTTAAAACGATAATATGGGTTTCGGCATACGGAGGCATAGGCAAGGCGTACTCGGGGGTATAGCGGGCGCGCGGCGCTGCTGCTGTCGTTCACGTTACCGTTACGCTGCTGTTATGCATCTAGCCTCCCATATAGCTTTATCTATGCCTCCCATGCCTCCATTACTTGTAGAGCCAGCAATATCAAGGCTTTCCGGCCGGTGGCGTGTGGTCGGCATGGGGGGCAACGGCGGAATTTCCGAACACGTTGCGCTTCGGTGGCACCAACCGAAAACGCGTACCGGCGTGTCCTTTCCTGCGCTCTACGTCAAACCGGCCTAGGATCGCGCCTGCGCGCCTTGTTTCGCTTGGGGAGGGGTTGGGTATCCCTACGTCTTGCAGAATCGCGGTAACGGTCCGCCATGCCCACCGAGAACGGTCCGCCTGCCAATCCAGATCAGTAAAAATACGTTCCTCGATAGGGTCGATAATCTCGTGGGCAAGGTTCGATCCGTTCAGGGCTTCCAGTTCATCGGACGATAACCACGGGTGTACGCCGTCAACCTCATACATGTGTAGCGCCTGCGCCCACAATTGTTGTACGTCGATGCCGTGGTCGGCTATCGCGCGCGTGATCGATATGACCCACCATCGCCTATTGCCCGTAGTGTCTTTCAGAAATTCTGGGCGGTTCACCGTCGATACGCATGCAGTCCGGCGCTCATAGCGTTCTACTTCACGGGCATACGGCCGACGGATTTCATCAACACTACGCGTTAGAAACGCTTTCATGGCGCTTGAGTCGCTGTTGCGAACGATGCCATCCACTTCAGCTAGTTCGACCACGAAATGCCGCACGATGGTTAGAACCGTATCTTTGTTTTCAATGTTCTCCGGTTTGAATTCGGATAACACGTAAGGCTGCATGCTTTCGTCAACTAGCGATCGAATCCAGCGAGTTTTTCCGCATGCCTGCGGGCCTAGCAAGGTCAGTACGCCCGGCATCACGAATCCCTGATTCGATGGGCTCGTTCCTGCGGCAGCAGCGGCCACAATCCAGCGCATCATGAGAACGTGGCGCAGCCGTCGCCCATCGGGAAGCACCGGCTCATCGTCGGTAGGTATCAACGTGTCGTAGAACGACGGCAAGCGGTCGGTGCCGTCCCAAGCGTTACCGCGTATCCATTCGTCAATCGGGTTGAAGCGGTTGGCATCTGCAATCAACGTTAGGTGCGCGTCGATCCCTTCGCGGGACAAACCGAAATGACCGGCAACGCTAAGAATCCAGGCCCGTTTTGCCTCATTGCCGCGAATCGATGGCACCGGCAGATCGATATCGACATCGCGGGTAATGACGTTGTATCGGACCTTGGCACCCACACGCTCTAGAACCGCCTGAACGTTTTCGGCCACATTCTTTGGCCGTCCAGCTAATGTGGTGTACGGAAGCGGAACAAGCGTTGATATTTCCTCTCCGCTATCAGCATCAAGAACGATGGCCGAACCGTTTGCGGTAAAGCCCTGTACCGGCTGGCGCGACATATCCTTATCACGGCATACGTCTCGGTTCATCGCGCACGCCTCGGCAATGGTGCCGGGCAAATAATCGGTACGGTCCCATTTTTCACGAACCAGGGCGGAACGACGCATCAACGCTTCGATACGTTCGTGATTGCGGCCCGTCCAGAACGCAAGGTGAGACGCGAGTGCCATATCAACCGACGACCGGTCATAAGAATCCCACGAATTTTGCGCCGGGTACGTTTTGCTCAGTACCTCATCGTTGGCCGACCACAGATCATTGAATGTTGCGCGACCACCGAACACGGCGCCGGCTGATTTCGAATTGCAGGCGCGTCGAATCAGGTCATCGTCATCGGTCGGGCCGCGCCAGTCATCAACAGGCGTTGTTCGCCAGTCGGGGTCATTGTGGCGAGCGCGTGGCTTGAAATACCAGTCCGTTAGCCACGTGGCTGTTTCTGGCGCGATAAGGGTATCGACGTTGCCGACGGCATTCGTACCCGTCAACGCGATGAAACGCTCCGTCGTGTAGCACTCCAGGCCTAGCGAGACGTTCTTGCAAGCGTGATCAGCTCGCAGTGTACCGCGCCCGATGATATGCAAGCCCGTGCCGGATTGCGAGACTTCCACCGCGCAACCGTTGAACGCTTGGCACATCGTTTGCGCGAGCGCCGACCATGAGCCATCCGGTTGCAACGCGTGGTCAACATCGATGAATACGTAAGGGTCTTTATCGGACAGGACGAATCCGATACCGTAGGTTGGACCGTGAAGGGGTAAGACGCGTGCGGCCTCGTCGAACGATACCCAGTGCTGCGGATCATGCGCGTTCACAGGTTTCCCGTGGATGTTCGTCGGCAGCTTCGTGAATTTTTCATCCGGGCCGGGGCGCGTCGTCCACAAAATAAACTGCGGGTAGGCGGCCAGTCCCGCCAGGGCGATAGGTAGGTGCTGCATGCTGCCTCCTCTTCAGAGGCCGTATGAAGGCACGTAGATTTCGCGCGCTAGAACGGCGTGCAGTCTCCCTTGGATATCATGGTCGAGCAGTTCGTAGATGGCCGCTAGATCAGGGGCATGCAACAGCGTCCCATTCCTGTAGTGGTACTGCAATCCATATAAGAATGTACGGCCCATAGCGGTGCCCGGCGCGGCCGGTTCTCGAATGGCCTGTTGCATGGCGGTAATAGCTGCATCAACACGGCGCGCCGATTGGATGCGCTCGCTAAGTTCTCTATAATTCATATGCTTTCCAAGAAGCCGCGCTCCCGGCCACCCACATCGCGCCTTGTGGATGGCGCGGGGGTTCTTTGTTTGGCGTTGGCGTGGCGCTAAATCAAACGGGGTCTTGTCGTTATGCGTCGCGGATTAGCGAATTCCGCGTGTAGCCTGGATGCGCGCCTCGATCCACGCGTCGATTTCCTCTTCTACCCATGCCACGGCGCGAGTGCCGATTTTCACGGGAGCAGGAAATTCGCCGGCGGAGATAAGCTCATACATAGCCGAATGGCCTATGCCGGTTTTGTGGTGAACGGCCGGCTTGCGGATCAGCCGGCGGGATGGGGTAGCAGCGGCGGGGGTGGTCATGGCGGATGGCTCCGGGTTGTTGGGGACACACTCGGATCATCCGGATTTGTGGGGCTGCCGGTAATGGTCAATAAATCGCGTAGTCGGATGAATTAATGACCCTCCGGCGAATGAGCCACGCAGGCTGAGCGTTGTGATTTACCTGCGGCTATTCATTCGTGGCGCGCCGTATGTTGCGCTCCCCGGTGGGGGCAGGAATTTGACAGTCAATCAAGATGTTTTCGGCTCGCTCTCGGGCACTTTCGGCCGTTAAGCCCGCAACTCTCAATTTTTCTACCAACCACCGCAATAGATCGTTACGCAACGCCTTTTTGCCTTTGGGTCGGCCACGTTTTTGAGGGTATGCCTCAACCGCATCTGCTAGCGTTCGCTTGGCATGACGGACGATGATTGCGAGTTTTCTCAATTCTTGCTCCGTTGCGACGGCTGTAGCTTCCCACGCGACGCCTCGAGCAAGGCCCGCAGACGCTAGATGCGCTCGGACGATGGGCGGCAAGCCGCCATGAGGCGAAAGTCGCAGTAGCGCCTCTATCGCTTGGGAATAGTCGTCGATAGCTTGTCGATCATCGTTTTGTGTCGGCCATGCGGGAACATCGTTCGTACCGTTCTTGATAGCATCGCTAAGTCGGACGCTTGCTAGCCGCTCGCGTAACTCATCGAGAAAGCCGTCGCTACGTTCAAGGCTCTCTCGAATATCGGTCAGTCGCAGCCTTTCATAAATGTCATCGCTTCTCTTGCTTCCCTCGCTTTCACCGGGCAATCGAGTGTCCAGCCAAGCACCGTATATGTGTTTGCGCTCGCTCATGCTACAGTCCCCGCTGTGCGCGCCGGCAGCGTTACGATGTTGTTGCCGGGTTTCCGTTGCAATAACGCGTTTAACGTTTCCAGGGCTGTGCGCTTTTCATTGATGTAGTCGTATGCGTCGTAACTACGATCTTGCACGCCGGATATGCCATGCGACAGCAAACGCCCGCGCGTATCTTTCGATACGCTAGCCTTGGCAAGGATGGTCTCTACGCCGGATCGCACGCGTTTTAGTTTGAACCTCGGTATCTTGTCGCCCACGATTTCAGCGGCCCACCGGCTTAGGGTTGTTGGCGCTACATGTGTTTCTCCGCCATCAGTTGAAATGGCATAGGTGCCGCTGGTTGGCAGGTTCTTTATTGCAGCGGCCGCTGCTTTGGTCAACGGCAAGATGTGAGCGCGGGGCTCTCGTCCAGGTCTTCCCTTGCCGTCGTATATGGTGATTTCGCTCTCGCCGATGTCTTCGTTGCGGAGTCGAACCAATTGCGCGATACGTTGACCACCGGTCAATAAATGCAGGCGCAGCATTGCGCCACGTAGATCGGGGATGTCTCGAATGATTCTCCAATACGTGCGCATTTCTATGTCCGACAGTTCGTCTTTGTCTGTCCTGTTCTTTGATTCATCTGGCGCGGCATCGGCTGCCGGGTTCGTCGTGATATCGAAATTTTTAAACAGAATAGGGATGGCTGGCTTTGTTCTTGCCGCCCGTGCAATTTGATAGGCGGACCGCAAGTAGCTGCGCAGCTTGTTCGCGGTTCTGCCTTTTCCGAGTTCATGCAGCCGTCGCATCATGTCGGCCACGTTGTCTGTCGTTATGCCATTAGCAGGCCTATCGGCCATGTCGGGCCACGCTTCCTTGATGTGCAGATTGAATATGCTGGCGGCATCACGATGCGCGTCCCTTTTCAAGGCCTTCAGGTATTTGCAGTATTCGTCGCACAGTCGTGCAAGCGTAAATTGCCCCGCCGCTCGCTTGGCACGTTCGGCAGCCTCTTGCGCCTCGCGCAGTTCTTGCTGCTCCCGGATTTTCTGTTCTCGCAGAGCGGGCCACCCGCCTTGATCCCTGTGGTTATGGTGGTCGGTTGCCTTTTTTTCTGCAGCACGTTCTGCCGCCGCGATGGAGTACCGACCGCCTTTGTCAGGATCGAGTTGCTTGGGCGGGATTGTTGATCGGTACTGGCCGATAAGCACGCGTTCGCTTTTTGTGCCCATCGAGTAGCGCCAATAAAACATGATGGCACCGTTTGCCTGCTTGCGCGCTTGTAGTGCGCCGGTGGGTTTGACCTTCCGCAGCGTGAGGAATGTACCGGGTTTCAAGTCGCTTAACGATTGCTTGGTCGTGTCCATAGTTTTGTCCGCTTATAAGTAATTGCCAGATCATTGCCAGATTTGGCCTGCATGGTGCCGGATAGCTATGGATGATTATGGACGAGAAAATTGTTTGTTTTCAATAATTTATCCGTCTGGCGTATGTTGACGGATTTTACTGGATATCCTCATAACGGACTCATAATCCGTTGGTGCTCGGTTCGACTCCGAGGGGGCCTACCAAGTGTTGACGCGGGTTTCCGATCAGTTCGGAAACCCGCTTTTTTGTGGCCCGCGGGCTGCTGCGCAAAGCGCGGCACGGCGCGAGCCAGACAACTGGTTACCGACCTACGTTCTCTGTTTCGAAGCCTGGCAATACACTAGCGCTGCTTTCAACTTCCGACCAAAACTATGAAAATCTTCTGTGCTCTGGCCATCATGGCCGCATTGCTGGGCGGCTGTGCCGTGTATACGCCGGATGGCGCCGTCGTCGTTGATCCGTATGGCGGTGGGGGCGGCGGCGGATTCTGCCCGCCAGGGCAGGCCAAGAAAGGCAACTGCTGATGCATCGATAAAAAAAACCCCGCACGGCAAGCCGGGCGGGGCTAAAAGCATTACCAAGATGTGTGCGTAGTACCTGGAGAGAGTAGGTGCTTCACACAGAAACTACGATAGACGAATCGCTGGCCGTGCGGGGTCGGAAATTTCCTCAGCGTCAATAGCTTTTGCGGTAGATCAAGCCGTATTCTTGCTGATGGCGCGCGCCGTGCGAATCACCAACGGCCCGAGATCTTGCCGGGCCCGTTCCAGCAACCAGCGAGACGTGGGCGCAGAGATATAGCTGTAGCCCAGCCCGACCGCCTTGACGGTGACGCGATAGCGTTTGATGCGGGCGTCTTTCTTCAGATAGCCGCATTGTTCCAGTGTATAGGCCACCCGCTGCGCCGGGCCGGCTTCGTTTCGCCTCTTGTCCCGTGGATTGCAAAAATGCCAGGGCCGATAAATAATATCGAATATCAAATCAACTATATCGATATACGATATGCCATCGATGCATCAGGTTGTGCCGCCTTCGGTAGACGTAGCCATCATTGGGGGCGGCATCATCGGTGTTAGCACCGCCTATGCCCTGGCCCGGGCCGGGGTGCGCGTATGTGTATTCGAAAAGGGCGTGCTGGCGGGCGAGCAATCGTCGCGCAACTGGGGCTGGGTTCGCACCCTGGACCGCGATCCGGCCGAGGTCCCGCTGGCGATGCGGGCCAACCATCTGTGGGGTGACATCCAGGCCTGCACCGATGTGGGCTTTCGCCGCACCGGCATGCTGTATTTGCAGGAAGGCAGCCGCGATGCGGCCCGGCACCAGCATTGGCTGCACACCGCACGAGCATTCGGCCCGGATGCCATGATGCTGGACCGCGCCCAGGCTTTGCGCCATCTGCCCGAATCGCCCCGGGCCTGGAGCGGGGCGTTGTACAGCGCGTCCGATGGCGTGGCCGAGCCCGGCATGGCCACGCAGGGCATTGCCGGCCTGGCCCGGCAGCATGGCGCCGGGGTGCTGGAGCACTGCGCCGTGCGCGGGCTGGACATCGAAGCCGGGCGCGTGGCGGGTGTCGTCACCGAGCACGGGCCGGTGCGGGCGCAGGCCGTGCTGCTGGCCGGCGGCGCCTGGTCGCGCCTGTTCTGCGGCAACAGCGGCATTGAGTTTCCGCAGTTGAAGGTCAGGGGTTCGGTGCTGCGCACCCAGCCGTTCGACGCGCCGCTGGCGGCCACCGTGAACGCCCGCAATTTCACCTGCCGCAAGCGCGCCGACGGCGGCTACACCGTATCGCAGTTCGGCGCGTCCATGGCCGACGTGGTGCCCGACAGTTTCCGGCTGATGGGCAAATTCATGCGTGCATGGCTGGCCAACAATGCCTTCGTGAAGGTGCGTTTCGGCAAGCGCTTTTTCGAAGAGCTGGCCATTCCGCGCCGCTTCGGCCTGGATGCCGCCAGCCCGTTCGAACGCCACCGCGTACTGGATCCGGTGGCATCGCCACAGGCCGTCAAGACGGCATGGCGCCGGCTGACCGAGACGTTTCCCGTGTTCCGCGGCGCCAGTATCGGGCGCGCATGGGCAGGCTATATCGATGTCACGCCGGACGCCTTGCCGGTGATGTCGCCCGTGGACGGCCTGCCCGGGTTCTTCCTGGCCTCGGGCTTTTCGGGCCACGGGTTCGGCATCGGACCGGCCGCGGGCGAGTTCATGGCCGATCTGGTGCTGGGGCGCACGCCGCGCGTGGATGCGCGCCCGTTCCGGTTTTCGCGTTTCACCGAATAGGCCGTAAGGGCCTGACGATTCGGATCAACCAAGGAGAGTTTCTATGGTGAACGCTGTAGCTGATGACACGAGCGGCACGCCTGGGCGCCGCCGGTTCGTGGCGGGCCTGCTGGGCGGCGCGGCGCTGGCCGCGGGGATGCCGGCCCGCGCGGCGCCGGATCCGGCCGTGGGCTGGCCCGAGCAACCGATCCGCCTGGTGGTGGGTTATCCGCCCGGCGGCGGCACCGATACCGTGGCGCGCCTGCTGGCCCAGCAGTTCTCGGACAGCCTGGGCCAGCAGGTGGTGGTCGAGAACCGCCCGGGCGCCAGCGGCACCATTGCCACCCAGCAAGTGGTGCGCTCCGCGCCCGACGGCTACACCCTGCTGTTTGCCACCGCTTCGCCACTGACCGGCGCGCCCCTGACCATGAAGGGGCTGCAGTACGATCCCATGAAAGATCTCGATCCCATCACGCTGGTGGGCAATGGGCCGTTCATACTGGTGGCCAATCCGGCATTCCCGCCCAATACGCTGCCCGAATTGGTGGAGTACGCGCGGCAGCATCCCGGCGAGATCAATTACGCGTCGCCGGGCAACAGTACCGCCAATTATTTTTTCTGCGAGCTGCTCAACATGGAGGCGGGCATCAAGACAGTGAACGTGCCGTACAAGGGCAGCTCGGCCCTGGTCAATGACCTGATCGGCGGCTATGTGCAGTACACCCTGGAAACCCCGGGCACGACCTTGCCGCTGATACGCCAGGGCAAGCTCAAGGCGCTGGCCATCTTGCATGACCAGCGGCTGGCCAAGGCGCCCGATATTCCCACCACGATCGAAGCCGGTTATCCGCAACTGGTGGGCGGCTCGTGGTATGGGCTGCTGGCGCCAGCCGGCACGCCGCAGCCCATTATCGACAAGGTGCAGCAGGCCACCGTGGCCGCGCTGAAGACCCCCGCCATGCGCACCGCCCTTGAAGAGCGCGATGTGCTGGCGCGCGGCAACACCCCTGAAGAATTCCGCCAGTTCATCGAGGCCGAATATCGCAAGTGGGAAGACGTCACCCGCCGCATCGGCATCAAACCTCACTAATAATCCAGGCGCACACCATGGCCACCACGACATCCACCGATCCCGACCTGACGCAAGGCAGCGCGCCGCTGTCCATGCGTCCCACCCTGGCCGGCCTGGACCACATGATTTCGGCCGGACACTACCTGGCCGCCCAGGCCGGCGAGCAGATCCTGCAGGCCGGCGGCAATGCGGTCGACGCGGGCGTGGCGGCGGGCATTGCGCTGGGCGTAGTGCAAAGCGATATCGTGAATGTGGGGGGCGTGGCGCCGTGCCTGGTGTACGAGGCCGTCACGCGCAAGGTGTGGAGCATATCGGGCCTGGGCTGGTGGCCCCGGGCGGCCAGCCTGGACCTGTTCCTGGGCAAGCACGGCGGCCGCATTCCGGCCGGCGTGCTGCGTACGGTGATTCCCGCCGCGCCGGATGCATGGATCACGGCGCTGGAGCGCTTCGGTACGTTCTCGTTCGGCGATGTGGCGGCCGCCGCCATCGGCTTCGCCCGCGACGGTTTCGTAATG
Source organism: Bordetella petrii (assembly GCF_017356245.1). Taxonomy (NCBI): domain Bacteria; kingdom Pseudomonadati; phylum Pseudomonadota; class Betaproteobacteria; order Burkholderiales; family Alcaligenaceae; genus Bordetella; species Bordetella petrii. Next base: position 360,552 of record NZ_JAFMZZ010000001.1, on the reverse strand, counting down.
TATCCCTTGATGGCCGAAGTCCTGGCGGACCACCAGGACGATTATCTCCGCTGGCCATCCAGCGCCGCCGTCTATCTTCCGGGTGGCCGGCCGGTGGCCGCGGGCGAGATCTTCCGCCAGGCCGACCTGGCGGCCAGCCTGCAATACATGGCCGACCAAGAGCGCGCCCATGCCGCGGGCGGCCGCCTGGCCGGCCTGGATGCGGCGCGCCGCGCGTTCTACCAGGGCGACATTGCCGCCGCCATTGTCGACTACCACCGCCAGCACGGCGGGTTGATGACGCACGACGACCTGCGCGGTTTCTCGGTTGACGTCGAGCCCGCCCTGACCACCGATTTCCACGGCACGCAGCTGTATAGCTGCGGCTTCTGGTGCCAGGGGCCGACGTTGCTGCAGATGCTGAACATCCTGGAATCCCGCGACCTGCGTGCGCTGGGGCACAATTCCGCGCCGTATATCCACTTGCTGACCGAGGCCATCAAACTGGCCTTTGCCGACCGCGAGGTGCACTACGGCGACCCGCGCCACAAGGCCGTGCCGCAAGACATCTTGCTGTCGAAGGCCTATGCGCGCAAGCGCCTGGCGATGATTCTGGCCGACCGCGCCGGGCCCGATATTCCGCCGGCGGGCGATCTGGCCGATGCCGGCCTGTCGGCGCCGCGCATGTTCGCGCCCGAAGACACCCGCCGCACCGATCCGCGCCTGGACACCTCGTACGTGGCGGTGGTGGACAAGCATGGCAACGCCTTTTCGGCCACGCCCAGCGACGGTTCCTACAATACGCCAGTCATTCCGGGCACGGGCCTGTGCGCATCCAGCCGCGGCAGCCAGTCATGGGCCGAACGCGGCCACGCCAGCGCCATCGGCCCCGGACGCCGTCCGCGGCTGACACCGAATCCTTCGCTGGCGCTGCGGCCGGGCAGCTATGTCATGCCATTCGGCACGCCTGGCGGCGACGTGCAATGCCAGGCCATGCTGCAAACCTTCCTGAACATGGAGGTCTTCGGCATGGATCCGCAGCAGGCTGTCGAGGCGCCGCGCTTCGCCACTTTCAGTTTTCCCTCGTCATTCGAACCGCACAGCGTGCAGCCTGGCCGCCTGATGATCGAAGACCTGGTGGCCCGACCGGTGGGGGACGCGCTGGCGGGCATGGGCCATACGGTGCAGTGGTGGCGCGACCGCAATTGGCGGGCCGGCGCCATGTGCGTGGTGCGCCACGACACCGATACCGGCATACGCTGGGGCGCTGCCGATCCGCGCCGCCCGGCCTATGCCCTGGGACGCTGATCGGCCCGCCTGGCGCCAGACGTAACGGATAACTACCGCCGGCCGCTGGGGGGCGCGTGGAGAATCCCCTTGTTGCAATTGGCAGGGATGTCTTGCCTGCCAGTGTGTCCTGGCCGCGAACAGGCGAGTACAGTGAAAGCGTCCCTTCAAGAACAACAGGAGCGTTCCATGCTGAATACATCCTCCACACTGCGGCGCGCCGCCACGGCCGCGATGGCTCTGGCCCTGGGCGCAATGGTGATGTCGGGCTGCACCACCACCAAGCCCGAGGCGTCGGCCAGCGCGACCGAACAGCGCCAGGAAATCAACAGCGGCGCCGACGCTACGCTGAGCAAGCTGTACGAGACTTCGCCGCAGGCCAAAGACCTGGTTCAGCGCGCGAAAGGCGTGCTGGTGTTCCCGTCGGTGCTCAGCGCCAGCTTTATCGTGGGCGCCCAGCACGGCAAGGGCGTGCTGCGGGTGGGCGGCGCCAATGCCGGCTACTACAGCACGACGGCGGGCTCGATCGGCTTCCAGGCCGGCGCGCAGTCCAAGGCAGTGGTGCTGTTGTTCATGACGGATCAGGCGCTGGCGCAGTTCCGCAACAGCAATGGCTGGACGGTCGGCGCCGATGCATCGGTGGCGGTGGCCAATGTGGGGGCCAATGGCCGCATCGACACCAATACCGCCAAGCAGCCCATCGTGGGCTTTGTCATGAACAATGGCGGGTTGATGGCGGGTGTGTCGCTCGAAGGCGCGAAAATCGCCAAGGTCGACCTCTGACGCCGGGCGGGCGCGCCGCGCGGCAATAGCAAAATCCGGCGCTTCAGGGCGCCGGATTGGCATGCACGGCCGCCGCGGCGCCTGGCGGCCCCCGCTACGAGCCCGCCGCGCCGCTGTTCTTGGGAGCCGGCTTGTCCACGCAGGTGAAGTCGATGGTGGCTTCCTTGGCCATCAGGCCGGTTGCGTGGTTCGACGTAACCTTGGGCTGCGACAGGCGCTGGCCCAGCGATTCGCAATGGTCTTCGGCCTGCTTGCGGGCGATATTCTTCACTTCTACCCAGGTCTGGAATTTGGCGCCGGCGTTGTATGTGACGCGATAGGTATCGGCGCCCGTGGTGGACACTTCGCTCATGCTGGCGCATGCGGAAAGCAGGGAAAGCGCCAGGGCGCAGGATAGAGGACGAAGCAGCATGAAGGTTCCACGAATGAAATCAGTGCTATTACAAAGCACCTGGCGGGGGTCATGCAAGCGCGCGCGCCGGCCCCGCGGGTTCAGCCCGGGCCGATGGCATTGCGGCGGTCGAGCTTGCGGCTGAGCACGATCGATGTCTGGGTCTGCTTGACGCCGTCGAGCAGGCCGATGTGATCGAGCAGGTCGTCGAGCTGCTCATGGGTTTCGCAGCGCAGGAACACCAGGTAATCGAACGGCCCGCTGACTGACGATACCTCTTCCACTTCGGGGATCTTGCCCAGTTCGCGTATCACCGCCGCTGGCGTCTTGGGCAGCACGCTGATAAAGCAGTACGCCCGCACGGCGGCGTCTTCCAGCCTGTGTCCAAGGCGCACGCCATAGCCCGCGATGGCGCCGTCGCGTTCCAGCCGTGCCAGCCGGCCCACGACCGTGCTGCGCGCCAATTTCAGTTTGCGCGCCAGAATCGCGGCGGGCTCGCGCGCATTGGCCTGCAACAGGCTGAGCAGCTGGCGGTCGATGGCATCGAGTTTGTCGGGCATGGCAAGAACGGGGCGGGCAGGGCGCTGTATGCAAAATACAGGGCTGCCGCCCGGCAAGTCAATGCGCCGGTTCAGTCCGGCTCGGTGGGCAGCCCGCCATGATAGATGCGGCCGTCGAACTCGAACTGGGCAATGGTCTTGGCGGCCGCGTCGAATATCCGGTCTTTCTGGGCCGGCGCCAAGTGTTCGACATCCTTCAGCGTGAAGCGGCATGTGTCGGTCCTGCCGTCATAGCCGGCGCTGTCGACGAACTGGCTGACGCCGTAGTCGTCGGCAAAGTGCGCGAATTCCCGCAACTGCTCCATTTCGTGGAAGGCGCCGGTCGCGCTGACCAGGGTCATGCCCAGCTTGGCCTCGCGCGTGACGGGACGGCCGGCGCCCCGCTTGCGGTAGGCGCCGGACAGCGGCGGTGGCGGGGCATCGTCGTGGTCATCGAAGCGGGCGCCGATGGTGCGCATGCGCGCGAGCACGGCGCGCCATTGGGCGGGTTCCAGCGCCAGCCGCGCGGCCATGTAGAACACGCGCTGCCTGCCCAGGCGATGAACGGTGGGGGTTGCAGTGAATGCCTGCCAGGCTGCCTGGTCGTCCAGGCCCGCCAGCTGGGCCATTTGCGTGTTGCTGTATCCCAGCGCGTCTTGCAGGCCGCGCAAGGCCTGGGGGCTGGGCGGAACATAGTGCTGCAGGGTTTTCATGGCGCGGCTCCGGTGAGGCCGGATGCGCCGCCGGGCAGGCCCGGCCGGCGCGCCCGGCATGGCGGTTCCATGCATAAATGCTAGCGTGCCGGCTGCCGCTTTGCCAAGCGGCGTGCGTGCTAGGATGCCCGGCAGGAAACTCATCTTGCGAGGCTATATGGATACCCAGGAACAAATCGCCGTTATCGTGCATACCATTTCGCACCAGGGCGGCCGCATCGACGCGCTGAATGCCGTCATGGCGTCGATGCTGCACTTGGCCAAGTCGTCGCCCGGCCTGCGCGAAGCCATCGAGGCCCAGCTCGAACAAAATTATTCCAGCCTGCTGGCGCGTTCCGAAAACCCGCAGTATGTGGCGGGCTTTGAAAGTGTGCGCGATGCCGTGCAGGCTGCGCTGAAATAGTCCGGTTTACTCACAGCTTCTGTGGACAAGTCTTGGGATAGCCTGGGCACAGGCCGGAAATATCCTTGTGCAACAACAGCTTGGGTAAAGCGGTCAAATCCTGACTGAACTGCGCCTGACTGAACTGCGCGTTTCAGCCGCCGCCGGCCACGATCGCGCCCAGCGCGCGCATGGCCTGGTCCATCTGCGGCGTGTAGGTCGAACCGCAGCTCAGCCGCAAAAAGTGGCTGTAGCGGTCTGAATTCGAAAACATCGTGCCCGGCGCGATGCGGATGCCCTGGGCCAGCGCCTGTTCGAACACCTGCGTGCTGCTGCGCTGGCCGGGCATCTCTACCCACAGCAGCATGCCGCCGGCCGGCACGTTCAGGCGCGTGCCGGCGGGAAAATAACGGTCGATGGCCTCGGCGACCCGCACGCGCTGTACCTTGAGCTGCTGGCGCAAGCGCACCAGATGGCGATCGTAGGCCTTCGAGCCCATGTATTCGGCCACCGCGGCCTGGGCCAGCGGTTCGTTGGGACGGCTCTGGGCGAATTTCAGCATGGCGGTGCGCGACCCCCAGCGTCCGCCCGTCATCCAGCCCAGCCGCATGCCCGGGGCCAGGGTCTTGTGCATCGAGGCGCAATAAATGACGTTGCCGGTGTGGTCCCACGATTTGATCGCCGGACGCACCTGGTTGTCGTCGCAAAGCATGCCGTAGGTATCGTCTTCGATCAGCGGGATCTGGTGCCGCTCGCACAGGGCCGCCAGCCGCGCTTTTTCGGTGTCCGGCATGACGCAGCCCAGCGGATTCTGGAAATTGGGCACCACCACCACGGCGCGTAGGTGCGGATGGGTCTGCAGCGCCAGCTCCAGCGCATCCACCGATATGCCATGCTGCGGGCTGGTGGGAATTTCCAGGGCGCGCATGCCCAGGCTTTCCAGAACCTGCAGCAGCCCGAAATACACCGGCGATTCGACGGCGATGGTGTCGCCCGCCCTGGCCACGGCGCGCAAGGCCAGATTCAGTGCCTCGATGCACCCATGCGTGACCACAATGTCGTCGGGGGCCAGGTTCATGCCCAGTTCCAGCGCGCGCCGCGCCAGCACGCCGCGCAGCTCGGGATGGCCCATCGGCGGCACGCGGCCGACCAGCATGTCGGGATGCCGGCGCAGCGTGCGGATCATGGCCTGTTTCAGCGCCTCGGCGGGATAGTGCGCGGGGGATGCGGACGCCAGGGCAAAGTTCACGCTGGTGACGTGGCGGTCGCATTGGGCGATGAAATCGGATACCCGGTCGTGGATGCCCACATAGCCGGCCGGGTCGAGCGGCTGGCCGGGATCCGGCTCCTGGGCGGGCAGGGTGGCGCCACGATGCCGGGCCCGCACAAAATAGCCGGAGCGGGGGCGCGCTTCGATCAGGCCGTCGTCTTCGAGTTGGCGGCAGGCCTGCAGCGCGGTCGACAGGCTGACCCGATGGGTGCGCACCAGCGCGCGCACCGATGGCATGCGTTCGGCCGGCGCCAGTACGCCGCTGTGGATGGCGCGGCGATAGTGGTCGGCCAGGCGCTGGTAGAGAGGTTGCGCGTCCATGCAAGCATCATGCGCCGGGCGGGTGGCCGCCGTAAGGCACAGTTCCCAGGAAACCACACCATAACAGATCAGAAAATACCTGTCTGTTGCGGTACAGAAACCCTGTCGGTGTGCCTGTCACGCCTGTGGCCCAATGCGTAAGCTGGAAGTGACTTCCATCACGATCCGGGGATCCGCCGCCATGATTGCCGAATATACCCATCCGACCCGCCAGCTGATGCTGCGGCGCGGCGAAACCCGCGTCTTGTGGGGCGCCGCCGGCATGGTGCTGGTGTGCGCCGAGGGCACGGTGCACCGCATCGAACCCGTCCCCGGCTATGACGAACCCTGGCCTTATACCGTCGGCGTGGCCATGGGGCCGGGTGAATCGTACGTGTGCGAGCAGGCGCTGCGCCTGCAGGTGACCGCCCAATCCGAAGCCAGGCTGTTATGCCTGCAACCGGCCCGTTGGTGGCGTGTACTGCCCCGGCGCCTGCTGCGGGCCGGCGCGAAATATGCTATGATTTCATTCATCAGACGCGGGGTGGAGCAGTCTGGCAGCTCGTCGGGCTCATAACCCGAAGGTCGTAGGTTCAAATCCTGCCCCCGCAACCAGTTCATGAAGGCCCGGCGCAAGCGCCGGGCTTTTGTTTTTTGCGCGCCGAGCAATGCTTGAGATACCATGCCTGAGCCGACCGGTGGACTTTCCAGGAGACGCGCCATGGGCACTGCCAAGTATGATCATCCGGGCTATATCGCCGATATCGGGCCGCAAGGCAGGTACTACGTAGGCGTATGGTGCCCGCACGGCTATCCTGCCCACGTGCATATCGGCAATGCCGGCGTTGCGCAGGCCGATGCCGGCCTGCGGCTGCGCATTCCCGATGGGGCGTTCCAGTCGCTGTCGGACGATTTCGAAACGCTGTGCCGGCGCGCCATCGGCCAGGCCCTGCAAAGCGGGCTGCTGCGCGATGGCCTGGGCGGTTTCCAGGAAACCCGCCTGGCGCTCGATACCCAACCCTGGAGCGGCCCCATGCAGGCGGCGGCCGCGCACGAAGCGGACAGCGCCGCCGTGCAATCGTAGCGCTATGAGGCGCGGCCGCCCGGGCGGCCCAGCATCGCCACCAGCGCCTGTTTCAGGTGCGGCGAAAAAATCGGCACGGTGTGCGACACGCCGTCGCGATCCACGCCTTCTTTCAAAGTAACCGACTGTCCGTCGAAGATGTCGGGCGCCTTGCCCGATTCGACATAATGCGCAAGCAGGGCATCCACCTGCTCTTGCGCGGCCGCCAACGGCGCGGCTACCGCCAGCTGCTGCGCGGCGTGCGCCTGCAGCACGCGGTGCAGGTCGTCGATGAACAGCGCCAGCGCGGCCTGGCCGCGGCAGTGGGGCTGCTGCCAGCCCCAGTTCTGGTCGGTGGGAGGATCATTCTGCATATTGCCATGCTATACCATCGCGGCCCTTGCGTGTGGGGTGCCTGCCGACGTGGGTGCTTGCGCATTGTTCTTGGCGGTTCGGCGGGAAACGGTGCATGATTGCGTTGCCGGTTTACTGCGATCCGGCACCGGACACGCCGTGCGCGTCCGGGTTGTTCACCGTGCCAAGGAGAAACCATGAAAAACAGAATCCTGCTCGTTGCGCTGCTTGCCATGGCAGCCATTTCCGCCGGCTGCAACACGATTGCCGGCGCCGGCAAAGACATCGAACGCGGTGGCGAAAAAATCCAGAAGGCCGCCGACTGACGCCTGCCCGCCGCCCGCCCGATCCGATCCGGGCGCGGCGGCATCTCGCCGCCGGGGTGCCGCAGGCCTGATGCATAATGCCACCTTGGACTGATTCGGCGGGAATGAACATGCGCATCTTGGGCCTGGCAGTATTGACCGTCGCGGTCGCACTCAGCGGCTGCGCCAGCAAGGGGTTGTTGTCCGGCGATCCGCCGGGCGCCACCGCCACTTTTGCGGTGCAGGCCGATTTCCAGGCAGCCTATCGCCGGGCCGGCGAATATGTGCGGGTGTGCCACGAGCAGCGGCGCCATCCCTACGGCATTGTCTATATGTCGCATCACAGTCTGGGCCAGAAAGGCGCGCCCAACGAGATCCGGATCTACAAGAAAACCGAGCCTGCCAAAATTCTGGAAATCATTCGCGCACAGCCCGATGGCCCGGCCAAGTCCCAGGTCACCGTGCAGGCGCTGGGCGACGCGCCCTGGGACCAGGCGGAAGTCCAGGCTGCCCAGGCTTCCATCCAAAGCGCCACCCCGGTATGCCGGCCGCTGGCGAACTGATGCCGGCGCCGGACGCGGCGCGCAGAGGAGCATATGCGCTGCTGGCCGCCGCGGCACGCTGGCTGGGCTGGCTGAACGCCATCGGTGCATTGGTTGAAATGGGTTTCAGCCTGGGCGTGCTGGGCGCAGATGTGGCGCCGCCCGACCTGACGCTGCCCTTGGCAATCTTCCTGGCGGGCGTGGTTGCCTGCGGAGGGGCCATGCTGTGCTGGGGCCTGGCGCAGGTGGGGGCGTCGGCCGAGCGGCCGCCGCGCCGATGCGTGGCGGCGGCGGTATGGCTGGGCGCGGCTGCGTACATTTTCAGCCTGCTGGCATTCGCCGCGGGCTGCTGGTTGTCGGCGGGCATGGCCTTCGACGCGGCTGGTGACTCCATGGGCGCCGCGTATACCGTACACGCCACAGCCTGCTGAAAACCGCTTGCGGCGCACAAATCGGCGGGTTTAATATGCGCATTGCGTATATTTTCTACCAACCCGGGGCCCGCCATGTCTATTTCCCAGCAAGCTTTCCTGCGCGATGCCATGCGTCGCCTGAACCTCACGCGCGACGTGTTCGCCACGCGCATCGGCGTCAAGCGGCGCGCCCTGGATACCTGGCTGCTGCCCGAGGGCTCGCAGGAATTCCGTGCCATGCCCGAAGTGGTGGAGCGCTTCGTCAGCGAAATTGTCCAGAACGGGGCCTTGCTTGAAAAATATACGCAAAGCGCACAGGTAGGCCCGCTGCGGGACCGCATCGCGGTGGATGGCAAGCACCAATTGATCTCGGTCGATCAATTCACGCGTGAATCCGTCGAAGACCTGTTCCGCGTGGCCGACCTGATGCAGCCCATTGCCCGCCGGCAGAAAGTGTCGCGCGTGCTGGAAGGCGCGGTGCTCGGAAATCTGTTCTTCGAGGCCAGCACGCGCACGCGCGTCAGCTTCGGCTCGGCCTTTTGCCGCCTGGGCGGGGCGGTGTGCGACACCACCGGCTTCACGTTTTCATCCATGGCCAAGGGCGAGTCCATTTACGATACCAGCCGCGTCATGAGCGGCTATGTCGATGCGATGGTGGTGCGTCACCCCGACCAGGGCTCGGTGGCCGAGTTTGCGCAGGCCACGAATATTCCGGTGGTCAACGGCGGCGATGGCCCCGGCGAACACCCCAGCCAGGCGCTGCTCGACCTGTACACGATCCTGACCGAGTTCTCGCGGCTGGGCAAGCTGCTCGATGGCGCGCACATCGCCATGGTGGGCGACCTGAAATACGGCCGCACCGTGCATTCGCTGATCAAGCTGCTGGCGCTGTACAAGGGCATCAAGTTCACGCTGATCTCGCCGCGCGGGCTCGAAATGCCCACCTACATCATCGAGCAGGCCAGCCGCAACGGCAACGTCATCGAGCAGAAAAGCTCACTGGCCGACGGCCTGGCGGGCGCCGATGTCATTTACGCGACGCGAGTGCAGAAAGAACGCTTCGCCAACGAAGAAAGCGAAGGCTATACGCCCGATTTCCAGATCAGCCGCGCCATTATCGACGCGCATTGCGGGCCCGATACCATCGTCATGCACCCGCTGCCGCGCGACAGCCGCCCGGGCGCCAACGACCTGAGCACCGATCTCAATGACGATCCGCGCCTGGCGATCTTCCGCCAGACCGACAACGGCATTCCCATCCGCATGGCGATCTTCGCCGTGCTGCTGGGCGTGGAAGGGCTGGTGCAGCATTCGATGCGCGACGTGACATGGAAGCACCCGTCGCACGTGGGCCCCGACGATTCCATTTTCCACGGCCTGGATTGAACCGGTTGCGGGCGGCGCCATGCCGCCCGCGGCTCAGATGCGCTTTTCGCCGCCCAGCGCTTCGGTCAGCCCGGCCAGCAGCTTGGCCAGCTCGCCGGTCATGAGCGCCATGTCGGAGTCGAATTTCTCGTCGTCGTTCTGCATGACGGCGTCGTTGCCTTCTTTCAGCACGTCCAGCGGCGCCACGCGCTTGACGTCCAGGGATTCGGTCAACACGAACGACACGCGGTCGGACCAGGTCATGGCCAGCCGGGTGCATTGCTTGCCCGACTGGATATGGCGCCGGACGTCGTCGGCATCGATCGAGTGCTTGACATAGCGGATGGCCGCGCGGCTTTCGCCCGAGGCCCGCAGTTCGGTGTCCTGGTCGATGCTGAAATTGGCGGGGGCTTCGTCGGCCGCCAGCCAGCCGGTCATGGCGGCCGCGGGCGATTGCGCCACATACAGGTTTTCCAGGGGCAGCGGATCGATGGTCTTGACCAGCAGGCCGATGACTTCGTCGGCCTTGGCGGAGGCGGCCGCGTCCACGACCAGCCAATGGTTCACCGGATCGATCCAGACGCGCGTGTCGCGATAGATGCTGAAGGCCTTGGGCAGCAGCTCGTCGGTGACGCGCTCTTTGATTTCTTTCATCTGCTTGCGGCCGGGCTTGTAGCCCTGCTGCTCTTCGATTTCCTGCGCGCGCGCGCGGGCCACCTGATTGACCACCGTGGCCGGCAGCAGCTTCTTTTCGGCGCGCAGGCTCAGCAGGATCTGCTGGTTCACGGTATGCGACAGGGCCGCATTTTCGCGCGGCGAAACCCAGCCCAGGCTTTGCATTTCGAGGTTGTTGCCGGCCTGGTAGGCGTGCCGGGCCAGGCTTTCTTCAAGCTGCTCGCCGGTTAGCGTCCACGGCGCAGAGAGTCGGTATATCTTGAGATTCTTGAACCACATGGCGTCGGGCAAAAGGGTTGATTCTATACGAGTGCCGGCCACATGGCGCCCCATGTGGTTCCCTCATTGACACGACACGTTCTGTCACGGACAGTGCGCAGGTGTTCCGGTATCTTCCGGCGCATCGTCATTCACCAGAAAAGGATACAACGATGAAACCGGCGACTATCGTAGGAATCGTGCTGATCGCCCTGGGCGCGGCAGCGCTCGTCTACAAGGGCTTCAACTACACCAGCGAAGAAACCGTGCTGCAGATCGGTTCGGTCAAGGCCACGGCCGAAACCGAGAAGTCGGTGGCGATCCCGGCTTGGGCGGGCGTTGCCGCCATCGTGGTGGGTGTGCTGGTCATCAGCCTCGGGCGCCGCCGCTGACCTGCCGTTGCCGCCAGGCAAAAAAAGGCCCGGCTTGAAAAAGCCGGGCCTGGCAGGGTCACACAATGTCACGCCATTAAAGGCTCGCGGGGGACGTGGCATTGGTGTCAGAGAACTGGCCCTGCGATTCCCGGACAGGGGATCAAACGTCCGAAAATGCAGTGCAAGACCGTGATCTGAGCTTGCAGTCTAATCCTGGCGGTCTGACAGGGTCCTGAATCGATCCGCCCGGCAAATGACGAAAAAAAAGCTCCCGAAGGAGCTTGAAGGGCCAGACAGGCGCAGCAGTCCTGCCTGGCGGGGGATGGTGCGGTCAGGCGTTGATGTCCACGTCTTTGGTTTCGCGCACGAACAGCGTGCCGATGACCAGTGTCATGACCGCGATGATGATCGGATACCACAAGCCGTCGTAGATGTTGCCCGTGGCCGCCACGATGGCGAAGGCCACCGGAGGCAGGAAGCCGCCGAACCAGCCGTTGCCGATGTGGTACGGCAGGCTCATCGAGGTGTAGCGGATGCGGGTGGGGAACATTTCGACCAGCATGGCGGCGATCGGGCCGTAGACCATGGTGACGTAGATCACCAGGATCGTCAGCAGCACCACCACCATGAACTTGTTCATTTGTGCCGGGTCGGCCTTGGCCGGATAGCCGTGGTCGCGGATGGCGGCGGTGAGCGAGGTTTTCAGTTCAGCGGCCTTGGCCTTGAATTCGGCCGGCGCCATGCCTGCGCCTTCGAACGAAGCGAACTCGTCGTTGCCGATCTTTACCTTGGCCACCGAGCCGGCGGGCGCGGGCTGGTTGGAATAGTTCACCGAATTCGCCGCCAGGAACGACTTGACCACGTCGCACGAACTGGTGAACGACGAGGTGCCCACCGGGTTGAACTGGAACGAGCAGGTGGCCGGATCGGCGATGACCGTGACCGGCGCCGTGGCCTGGGCCTTTTCGAGCGCCGGGTTGGCGAAGTGGGTCAGGCCCTGGAACAGCGGGAAGTAGGTCAGCGCGGCGATCAGGCAGCCGGCCATGATGATGGGCTTGCGGCCGATACGGTCGGACAGCGAGCCGAACACCAGGAAGAACGGCGTGCCGATCAGGAGCGCCAGCGCGATCATGATGTTGGCGGTATTGGAGTCGACCTGCAGGGTCTTGGTCAGGAAGAACAGGGCGTAGAACTGGCCCGTGTACCACACCACCGCCTGGCCGGCGGTCAGGCCGAGCAGGGCGATGATCACGACCTTCAGGTTCTTCCATTGGGCGAAGGACTCGGTCAGCGGCGCCTTCGAGCCGCGGCCTTCTTCCTTCATGCGCTTGAACGTGGGCGATTCGTTGAGCTGCAGCCGGATCCATACCGAGATGCCCAGCAGCACCACCGAGATCAGGAACGGGATGCGCCAGCCCCAGTCGCGGAATGCTTCTTCGCTCATGGCGGCGCGCACGCCCATGATGACCAGCAGCGACAGGAACAGGCCCAGCGTGGCGGTAGTCTGGATCCAGGCCGTGTAGGCCCCGCGGCGGCCCTGCGGCGCGTGTTCGGCCACGTAGGTGGCCGCGCCGCCGTATTCACCGCCCAGCGCCAGGCCTTGCAACAGGCGCAGCCCGATCAGGATTGCCGGCGCGGCGATGCCGATGCTGGCATAGCTGGGCAGCACGCCCACCAGGAAGGTGGACAGGCCCATGATCACGATCGTGACCAGGAATGTGTACTTGCGCCCGACCAGGTCGCCCAGCCGGCCGAACACCAGGGCGCCGAAGGGGCGCACGGCGAAGCCGGCGGCAAAGGCCAGCAGCGCGAAAATGAATGCTGCGGTGGGGTTCACCCCCGAGAAAAAGTGGCCCGCGATAATCGCGGCCAGCGAGCCGTACAGGTAGAAGTCGTACCACTCGAAAACCGTGCCTAGCGACGACGCGAAGATCACGCGCCGTTCCTCCTTGGTCATCGGACGCGGACCCGTGGATGGGCTGCGGTCTGCCAGCGATGCTGTGCTCATGATGTCTCCTCGTTTCTGGGCCGGTGGTGATCCACCGTGCGGGCTCGCGCCGGATGGACCGGCGTCGGGCTACCTGCAAGGTAAAAAAGGAGACTGACGAGGTTCTGACGCGATACTTACTTGAATCTTAAATTTGAAACAAAAAGTATCTATCCGGGGGAAATATAGTGCGCCTCAGGGTATGTCCTAGGTCGCTTCCGAGGGCCAGGCCGTGCGTGTGTACAACGGAAATGTCACCTGGATGCAGGTTCCCGGCAACTGGGAATGCGCCGTGCCTTCCAGAATTTGCACCTGGGCGCGATGCTTCTGGGCGATTTCCCGCACGATGGCCAGGCCCAGGCCGCTGCCTTCGGCCTGGGTGCCCAGCACCCGGTAGAAGCGGTCGAACACCCGCTCGCGCTCTTCCGGCGCGATGCCGGGGCCGGAGTCTTCCACTTCCAGGATCGCGTGCGTGGCCGTGGCGCGCACCCGCACGGTGATGTGCCCGCCGGGCGGCGTATAGCGCAGCGCATTGTCGACCAGGTTGTTGAGCAGTTCGGCCAGCAGGAGGCCATTGCCGGCAATCCGCACCGGCGTGTCGGCGGTTTCGAAGCCCAGGTCGGTGTTCAGGGCCAGCGCCTGGGGCACCCACAGCATGGTCTGCTCGTAGCCCACGGCATTGAGATCGGTGGGCGCCAGGTCGGCCGAGTGCGGGTTTTCGGCGCGGGCCAGCAGCAGCAACTGGTTGACCAGGCGGGTGGCGCGTTCGGAACCCATGACCAGCTGGCGCAGGCTGGACTGCATTTCGTCGGGGCTGGCATCGCGCAGCGCCAGTTCGGCCTGGGTGCGCAGCCCCGCCAGCGGGGTTTTCAACTGGTGCGCGGCATCGGCCACGAAGCGCCGCTGCGCCTGCACGTTGGCCGACAGGCGGTCGAGCAGTTCGTTCATGGCGCCCACCAGCGGCGCGATCTCGGACGGCGCGGCCCGTTCGTCGATGGGCGACAGGTCGTCGGGCCGCCGCGCCCGCAGGCGCTGCTGCAGGGCATTGAGCGGGGCCACGCCCCGCGACAGGCCGAACCACACCAGCAGCACCGCCACCGGCAGCACGACGAACTGCGGGATGATCACCCCCTTGATGATGTCGTTGGCCAGTTCGGTGCGCCTTTCCATGGTCTCGGCCACCACCAGCAGGACAGGCTGGGTCTGAGGGATGTGCAGGTCGATCCAGGTGTAGGCCAGCCGCACGCCGAAGCCGCGCAGGGTGTCGTCGGCGTACAGGACGGTGCCGGGCTGGGGTTGCCCCAGGTCGGGCGGCAGGGGCAGGGCGCGGTCGCCGCCCAGGTATTCGCCATGGCTGCCCAGCGCCAGCCAGAACACGCTGTCGGTTTCGTCCGGGCGCAGCACGTCGCGCACGGATTCGCTCATGTGCAGCACGGCGCGGCCGTCCTGGGCATGGACGTAGCGCGACAGCACATGCAGGTTGTTGGCCAGCGCGCGGTCGTAGGGCACGTTGGCGATGTTCTGCGCCACCACGTAGGTAATGGCCACGCTCATGGGCCATAGCAGGAACAGCGGCGCCAGCATCCAGTCGAGGATTTCGCCCAGCAGCGACCGCTGGGGCGGCGCGAAGCTGGGGCCCTTGGCCCCGCCGCGCATGGCGTCCAGGGCTTCCTGGTTCAGCTTTTCGTGCGCGGCCGGCTCAGTGCGAGAGATAGCCGGCACCCTGGTCCCGTTCAAGGCAGTAGCCCAGCCCGCGCACCGTGATGATCTTGACCCCGCTGGGTTCGAGCTTCTTGCGCAGGCGATGCACGTAGACCTCGATGGCGTTGGTGCTGACTTCCTCGCCCCATTCGCACAGGTGGTCGACCAGCTGCGTCTTGCTGACCATGCGGCCGCTGCGGGTCAGCAGGATTTCCAGCAGGCTGACCTCGCGCGCGGAAAGGTCGAGCGTCTGGTCGTCGACCAGGGCCACGCGGCCGGTCTGGTCGAACACCAGCCGGCCATGGCGCAGCAGGGTGGCGCCGCCCCCGGCGCCGCGCCGCGTCAGGGCCCGCACCCGGGCTTCCAGCTCGGACAGGGCAAAGGGTTTGGCCATGTAGTCGTCGGCGCCCAGGTCCAGGCCCTTGACGCGCTGCTCGACACTGTCGGCCGCGGTCAGGATCAGCACGGGCAGCAGCGAGTTGCGCGCCCGCAGGCGCCGCAGCACTTCCAGCCCTGCCAGTTGCGGCAGGCCGAGGTCTAGAATGAGCAGGTCGAAAGCCTGGGCGGCCAGGGCGGAATCGGCGGCCGCGCCGTCGCGGACGGCGTCGACAGCATAGCCATTGTGGCGCAACGAGCGGGACAGGCCGTCGGCCAGGATGCTGTCGTCTTCGGCGATGAGAATGCGCATGCGTAGGAAAAGCGGGGCGATGGCCAGGGGGCGCCGGCCGGTGCGGGCATTCTGGCACAGCCCGGGGGGCTTGCCCACCCAGGGAATCCCTGGAGAAAAACTGGCATACTGGATTTATATCCAGTATAATCCGATGCCATAATCGCCGCTGCCGGCACTGGTGACACAACCAAGGTTGACACAACCGGGCCGCCGCACCGCACACGAATTCACCCACGGGACACCACACCACATGAACGACAAATCCAGCAAGGCAGCCACATCGGAAAAGGCCAAGGCGCTGGCCGCCGCGCTTTCGCAAATCGAAAAGCAGTTCGGCAAGGGCTCGATCATGCGCTACGGCGACAACGAGGTCGAGCACGATATCCAGGTCGTGTCCACCGGCTCGCTGGGGCTCGACATCGCACTGGGTGTCGGCGGCCTGCCGCGGGGCCGCGTGGTCGAGATCTACGGCCCCGAATCCTCGGGCAAGACCACGCTTACCCTGCAGGTCATTGCCGAAATGCAGAAAATCGGCGGCACCTGCGCCTTCGTCGACGCCGAACACGCGCTCGACGTGCAATACGCGGCCAAGCTGGGCGTCAACCTCACCGACCTGCTCATCTCGCAGCCCGACACCGGCGAACAGGCCCTTGAAATCACCGATGCCCTGGTGCGTTCGGGCTCGGTCGACCTCATCGTCATCGACTCGGTGGCCGCCCTGGTGCCCAAGGCCGAAATCGAAGGCGAAATGGGCGATTCCCTGCCGGGCCTGCAGGCCCGCCTGATGAGCCAGGCGCTGCGCAAGCTGACCGCCACCATCAAGCGCACCAATTGCATGGTCATCTTCATCAACCAGATCCGCATGAAGATCGGCGTCATGTTCGGCAGCCCCGAAACCACCACCGGCGGCAACGCCCTGAAGTTCTACTCGTCGGTGCGCCTGGACATCCGCCGCATCGGCTCCATCAAAAAGGGCGAAGAGGTCGTGGGCAATGAAACCCGCGTCAAGGTCGTCAAGAACAAGGTCTCGCCCCCGTTCAAGCAGGCCGAATTCGACATCATGTACGGGTCGGGCATTTCGCGCGAAGGTGAAATCATCGACCTGGGCGTGCAGGCCGGCGTGGTCGACAAGTCCGGCGCCTGGTACAGCTACAGCGGCACCCGCATCGGCCAGGGCAAGGACAACGTACGCGAGTACCTGAAAGAACACCCCGAGCTCTCCGTCGAAATCGAGAACAAGGTGCGCGAGAACCAGGGCATCGTCAGCCGTGCGGCCACCTTCCCCGCCAGCGAGGCCGAGGCCGAAGACGACGGCCAGGCATGATCCGCAACAAGCCCGGCACGACAGGCACTTCGCGTAGCGCATCTCCTGCGCGACGCGGGCCGGGCAGTCGCGAAGCCGACGACGGCGGTTTCGAAACCGTGGGCAAGCCCGCGCCGCGCGGGCCCTCGCTGAAGGCGCGCGCGGTGGGCTATCTGTCCCGCCGCGAATACGCGCGCAATGAACTTGCGCGCAAGCTGCAGCCCTACACGGACGAAGGCACCGACCTTGACGCCGTGCTCGACGCGCTGGAAAAAGAGGGCTGGCTGTCCACCGAGCGGTTCGCGCAAAGCCTGGTGCACCGCCGCGCCGCGCGCCAGGGTACGGCCCGCATCGTCCAGGAACTACGCCAGCACGGCGTTGCCGATGACCAAGTGGCCCAGTTGCGCGACGGCCTGCGCGCCACCGAATACCAGCGGGCCCTGGAAGTCTGGCGCAAGCGCTACGGCACCAAGCCCGCCGACCGGCCCGAATACGCCAGGCAGGCGCGCTTTCTGGCCAGCCGTGGTTTTGCCCACGACGTCATCCGGCGCCTGCTGGGCGACGAGCACGACGACTGAATCCGCGCCGCGGCCTCAGGCTTTGGCCGAGCGTATGCCGTCCAGCGTCTTGAAGCACACCTCGCGCGCAATCGCCAGAAAATCCCCCACATACGAGGCATCGGTATCCTCGCTGCGCACGGCGGCATACAGCGTGCGCCATACGCCGTGCGTGCCCAGGTGGCACAGTTTCAGCCAACCCGGCTGCAGATATTCTGTCAGCGCCCAGTTGGGCAGGGCCGCCACGCCGCGGTTGCTGGCAACCAGCTGGGCAATGATGGGGGTCAGTTCGGCCTTGCGCACCGCGGCCGGTTCGACACCCGCGGGGTCCAGGAACGCGGTGAACACGTCCAGCCGCTGCCGGTCCACCGGATAGGTAATCAGCGTCTGGTCGGCCAATTGCTCGGGCTCGATGTGCCGCAGCGCCGCCAGGGGGTGCGAGCCGGCCACCGCCAGCACCAGCTCGTACTTGAACAGCGGCAGATATTCCACGGCTTCCAGCCGCAGCGGATCGGACGTGATCACCAGATCCAGGTCGCCGCGCACCAGCGCCGGCAGCGGGGCGAACGAGAAGGCGGCCGACAGGTCCAGTGCCACGTCGGGCCATTGCGCGCGAAAGGCATCCAGGGCCGGCATCAGCCACTGAAAGCACGAGTGGCATTCGATGGCCAGGTGCAGCCGCCCCGTGCGGCCGGCGGCCAGCCTTTGCAGTTCGCGTTCGGTCGAGCGCAGGCGCGGCAGCACCTCATCGGCCAGCGCCAGCACCCGCAGTCCGGCGGTGGTCAGGCGAGCAGGGCGGGTGCGGCGGTTCAGCAGCGGCGTGCCCAGCCGGGTTTCCAGGTCGCGCAACTGGTGCGACAAGGCAGATTGGGTCAGGTGCAGGCGTTCGGCCGCTTCCTGCAAACTGCCGCCGTCGCGGATGGCGGACAGGGTTTCGAGATGGCGGATTTCAAGCATGGCAGGCCTGCGGGAAAGCTGGCGCTCCCATCGTGGGCAGTGAGCGCCATTTATATGAATAGTTTTCAACAAATATATGTTGAGTTTGATTTTGCTGCAAGTTGAGTTGAGCGCAGAATAGCATCCGAGTTGAAGAATTTTGATTTTCTTGGATATCTATATGACTATTATTCATAATTTGGGGTTCCCGCGCATCGGCGCGCAGCGCGAACTGAAGCGGGCGGTCGAAGCGTACTGGGCAGGCAGGCAAACGGCCGCCGAGCTGGAGCAGACCGGCCGCGACCTGCGCGCGGCCCACTGGCAGCGCCAGGCCGCCGCGGGGCTGCAGTGGGTGCCCGTGGGCGATTTCGCCTGGTACGACCATATTCTGGAATGGTCCACGCTGCTGGGCGCCGTGCCGGCGCGCTTCGGCCAGCCCGAGGGCCAGCCGGTCAGCCTGGACACCCTGTTCCGCATGGGCCGCGGCCGCGCGCCCACCGGGACGCCCACGGCGGCCTGCGAGATGACCAAGTGGTTCGATACCAACTACCACTACATCGTGCCCGAGCTGGTGCCGGGCCAGACATTCCGCATCGCCCGCGAATACCTGTTCGATCAGGTGCGGGAAGCGCAGGCGCTGGGCCACCAGGTCAAGCCGGTGATTCCCGGTCCGCTGACCTGGCTGTGGCAGGGCAAGGGCGATGCCTACGCCGCGGGGGCCGGCGATGTCGCCAAACTGCAACTGCTGGATGCGCTGTTGCCGGTGTACGCCGAAGTGCTGGCGCGCCTGGCACGCCTGGGCGTGCAATGGGTGCAGATCGACGAGCCTATCCTGGCGCTCGACGTGCCGCAGGCCTGGCGCGACGCTTTCCGCGCGGTGTACGCCCGCCTGGCCGACGCGCCCGTCAAGCTGCTGCTGGCCACGTATTTTGGCGGCCTGAAAGACAATCTGGCCACCGCACTGGCCTTGCCGGTGGCCGGCCTGCACGTGGATCTGGTCCGCGCGCCGGGCCAGCTGCAGGACGTAGCCGCGGGACTGCGGCCCGACCAGGTGCTGTCGGCCGGCATGATCGATGGCCGCAATATCTGGCGCACCGACCTGGACGCGGCCCTGGCCGCGCTGGCGCCCGCCCGGCAGCAACTTGGCGAACGCCTGTGGCTGGCGCCGTCGTGCTCGCTGCTGCATGTGCCGGTCGACCTGGCGGGCGAAACCGACCTGGACGCCGAACTGAAGAGCTGGCTGTCGTTTGCCGCGCAAAAACTGGACGAGCTCGGCCTGCTGGGCCGGGCGCTGGCCGATGCCAAGGCGCCTGCCGTGGGCGAGGCACTGGCGGCCCAGCGGGCCGCTCTGCAGGCGCGCCGCCAGTCGGCGCGCATCCATAATCCGGCGGTGGGCCGCCGCATGGCCGAATCGGCCACGGTAACGCGCGACCGCGCCCCGTTCGCCGAACGCATCGCCCGCCAGCAGCAGGTGCTGAACCTGCCGGCGTTTCCCACCACTACCATCGGTTCGTTCCCGCAGACCGCCGAAATCCGCGCGCTGCGGCGCGACTGGAAGTCGGGCGCCCTGAGCGACTCGGCCTACGAGGCGGCGATTCGCAAGGAAATCGAGGCGGTCATCCGCTTCCAGGAAAAAATCGGCCTGGACGTGCTGGTGCACGGCGAGCCCGAGCGCAATGACATGGTCGAATATTTCGGCGAACTGCTGGCCGGCTTTGCCTTCACCCGTAATGGCTGGGTGCAGAGCTACGGATCGCGCTGCGTCAAGCCGCCCATCATTTTCGGCGACGTGGCGCGCCCGGCGCCCATGACTGTCGGCTGGTCGTCATATGCCCAGTCGCTGACCGACAAGCCGGTCAAGGGCATGCTGACCGGGCCGGTCACCATCCTGCAGTGGTCGTTCGTGCGCGACGACCAGCCGCGCGCGCAGACCTGCCGCCAGCTGGCGCTGGCCCTGCGCGACGAAGTGGTCGACCTGGAGCAGGCCGGCGTGCGCGTCATCCAGATCGACGAACCCGCCATCCGCGAAGGCCTGCCGCTGCGCCGCGACGACTGGCAGGCGTACCTGGACTGGGCGGTGGATTGCTTCCGGCTTTCCACCGCCGGGGTGGCGGCCGATACGCAGATCCACACCCATATGTGCTATTCGGAATTCAATGACATCATCGAATCCATCGCGGCGATGGATGCCGATGTCATCACGATCGAGACGTCGCGCTCGAACATGGAGCTGCTGAAGGCTTTTGAAGACTTCCGCTATCCGAACGACATCGGCCCGGGCGTCTACGATATCCACTCGCCCAACGTGCCCGATGTGGACTGGATGGTGGGCCTGATGCGCAAGGCTGCCGCCCGGCTGCCCAGCGAGCGCCTGTGGGTAAATCCTGACTGCGGGCTGAAAACCCGCGCCTGGCCTGAAACCGAGGCCGCGCTGGTGGGCATGGTCGGCGCGGCGCGCGCCCTGCGGGCCGCCTGACCGTCTCGTTCCGCCGCCGCCCGCCCGCGCGGGCGGCGCGCCCCGGCCCGCGACGCGCGCCGGGGGCCTGCGCTATACTTCCCAGGATTTGCTGCTTTGCGTCAAATGTCCTGAAACGCAGGCCATCCATGCCCTTGCCACCGCCGAAAGTCTCTCGCCAACCGCTGCATACGCGTTCCATACGCGTGCAGTCCTACGGGCGCGACGACGGGCTGTGGGATCTCGAAGCCGAACTCATCGACGTCAAGGCCTACGACTTCCCCAAGCACAACGGCGATATCTTCCGGGCGGGCCGCCCCATCCACCACATGCACTTGCGCATCACCATCGATGAAGCGTTCAACATTGTGGCGGCCCAGGCGGTCTATGACGCGGCGCCCTACGAACAGCAATGCTCGGCCATCGAAGCCTCGTACACGGGGCTGATCGGCATGAACCTGCTCAAGGGGTTTCGGCGCCAGGTCAAAGAGCGCTTTGGCCATACCGCGGGCTGTACCCACATGACCGAACTGTCGCAGGTGCTGCCCACCGCGGCGGTGCAGACCATGGCCAACCGCCGGCGCCAGAACAGCAATCCGGACCTGCGTCCATTCCAGCTGGACGGCTGTCATGCCCTGCGCACCGACGGCCCGGTGGTGCTTGAGCACTATCCCAAGTGGTACACCGGGGATAGCGCTGAAGCGGCGGACGCGCTATCCGACTCCCCCTCTTTTTCACATTCGTCCTGACAGGTAACACATGAAAATCCACGAGTATCAAGGCAAGGAACTGCTGAAGCAATTTGGCGTGCCCGTGCCGCGCGGGATCCCCGCTTTTTCCGTCGACGAGGCCGTGGCTGCCGCTGAAAAGCTGGGTGGGCCGGTATGGGTCGTGAAGGCGCAAATCCACGCGGGCGGCCGCGGCAAGGGCGGCGGCGTGAAGCTGGCCCGTTCGCTCGACGACGTCCGCAAGCTGGCCTCTGAAATCCTGGGCATGCAGCTGGTCACGCACCAGACCGGCCCCGAAGGCCAGAAGGTCAAGCGCCTGTACATCGAAGACGGCGCCGACATCCAGAAAGAATACTACGTGTCGCTGGTTACCGATCGCGCCACGCAGAAGGTCGCCATCATCGCGTCCAGCGAAGGCGGCATGGACATCGAGGAAGTCGCCCACTCGACGCCCGAGAAAATCATCACCGAATACATCGATCCGCTCACCGGCCTGGAAGCCGGCCAGGCCAAGAAGGTGGCCGAGGCCATCGGCCTCGAGGGCGGTTCCGCCGACCAGGCCGCCGACGTGTTCCAGAAGCTGTACAAGTGCTACATGGACACCGATGCCTCGCTGGTGGAAATCAACCCCCTGAACCGCGACAGCAAGGGCAACATCATCGCCCTGGACGCCAAGTTCAACTTCGATTCCAACGCGCTGTTCCGCCACCCCGAGATCGTGGCCTACCGCGACCTCGACGAAGAAGACCCGGCTGAAATCGAAGCCAGCAAGTTCGATCTGGCCTACATCCAGCTCGACGGCAACATCGGCTGCCTGGTCAACGGCGCCGGCCTGGCCATGGCCACCATGGACACCATCAAGCTGTTCGGCGGCGAGCCGGCCAACTTCCTGGACGTCGGCGGCGGCGCCACGGCCGAGAAGGTCACCGAGGCCTTCAAGATCATGCTCAAGAACAAGGGCGTGAAGGCCATCCTGGTCAACATCTTCGGCGGCATCATGCGCTGCGACGTCATCGCCGAAGGCGTGATCACCGCGTGCAAGGCCGTCAACCTGAACGTGCCGCTGGTTGTCCGGATGAAGGGCACCAACGAAGAACTGGGCAAGAAAATGCTGGCCGACTCGGGGCTGCCCATCATCAGCGCCGACACCATGGCCGAAGCGGCCACCCGCGTCGTAGCCGCCGTCAAATAAATTGCCAAGGATTCACAAATGTCGATTCTGATCAACAAGGACACCAAAGTCATCACCCAGGGCATCACGGGCAAGACGGGCCAGTTCCACACCCGCATGTGCCGTGAATATGCCAATGGCAAGGCCGCCTTCGTGGCCGGCGTGCACCCCAAGAAGGCCGGCGAGGACTTCGAAGGCGTGCCCATCTTCGGCAGCGTGCAAGACGCCAAGGCCAAGACCGGCGCCACCGTCTCGGTGATCTACGTGCCGCCCGCCGGCGCCGCCGCCGCCATCTGGGAAGCCGTCGAGGCCGAGCTGGACTTGGTCATCTGCATTACCGAAGGCATCCCGGTGCGCGACATGCTGGAAGTCAAGAACCGCATGAAGGCCAAGAACAGCAAGACCCTGCTGCTGGGCCCGAACTGCCCCGGCCTGATCACCCCCGATGAAATCAAGATCGGCATCATGCCCGGTCACATCCATCGCAAGGGCCGCATCGGCATCGTCAGCCGCTCGGGCACCCTGACGTACGAAGCCGTGGCGCAGGTCACCGAGCTCGGCCTGGGCCAGTCCAGCGCCGTGGGCATCGGCGGCGATCCCATCAACGGCCTGAAGCACGTCGACGTGCTCAAGCTGTTCAATGACGATCCCGACACCGACGCCGTCATCATGATCGGCGAAATCGGCGGTCCCGACGAAGTCAACGCCGCCCAGTGGGCCAAAGACAACATGAAGAAACCCGTGGTCGGCTTCATCGCCGGCGTCACGGCGCCTCCGGGCAAGCGCATGGGCCACGCCGGCGCGCTGATCTCGGGCGGCGCCGATACCGCCGACGCGAAGCTCGAAGTGATGGAAGCGTGCGGCATCCGCACCACGCGCAATCCGTCCGAAATGGGCAAGCTGCTGAAGTCCGTGCTGTAATCCGGTAGCGGACCTTGCCGAAAAAAGCCCGCTCCGGCGGGCTTTTTTCACGGACAGGAGCCGCATGCTGCCCGGCCGGGCCGCAAACTATAAAATAACGGCACCGGCACCCTGCGTACACTCACAAAAAACCGCCGGACGCCCACAAGGCGCTTCCGGCAACGGCCATCCAATATTGCTCGCGCACCCGTAATGGCCTGTACGTCCACATTTATTACTGACACCTAGGGGATCATCTAGGAAAGAGAGGAATGGAACTCACTTCAGCCGCATTCTGGATTGCCCTGCTGCAGATCATCTGGGTCAATATCCTGCTATCCGGCGACAACGCCGTGGTTATCGCGCTTGCCGCGCGCTCGCTGCCTCCCACGCAGCAGAAAAAGGCTATCGTGGTCGGCTCTGCCGCCGCGATTATCATGCGTATCATCCTGACCCTGGTCGCGGCCAAGCTGTTGCTGCTGCCCTGGTTGAAGCTGATCGGCGCATTGCTGCTGGTATACATCGGTGTGTCGCTGCTGTTGCCCGAAGGGGAAGACGATGGCGAGGGCAAGCACCATGGCAGCCTGCTGGCGGCCATCCGCACCATCATGATCGCCGACCTGGTCATGAGCCTGGACAACGTCGTGGCCGTGGCTGCTGCCGCCATGGGCGACACCACCCTGCTGGTGGTGGGCCTGGCCATCAGTATCCCGCTGGTCATCTTTGGCAGCACCCTGTTGCTCAAGGTCATTGAACGCTTTCCCGTCATCGTCTGGGTGGGGGCGGCGCTGCTGGGCTTCATTGCCGGTGAACTGCTGGTGGGCGATCCCGCACTGCAGGAACCGGTGGCCCGCATCGATACGGCGCTGGGCCTGACGCAACACCAATTGGCCCTGGTTGCGGGGGTAATCGGCGCCCTGGTCGTGCTGGCGCTTGGAAAAATTTTCCTGGCCCGCCAAAAGGTGCTGACGCAAAGCTGAACTACAATAGTAGATTCGACACGCAGGGTGGTGTGCCTCGCGCACGCCACCCGCGCCGGTGCGCGGCCGGCGTCATATTCCTGTGTTCTTGTCTTATTCGATAAATCCCCGGGGGGTCTAAAGTGCTTGAGTTTTTCCAGACGCTGAGTTGGGCGGCGGTGTTCCAGATTATTCTTATCGACATCCTGCTGGGTGGCGATAATGCTGTGGTCATCGCGCTCGCCTGCCGCAATCTGGCGCCCAAGCAACGCATGCAGGGCATTCTGTGGGGCACCGCCGGCGCCATCATCCTGCGCGTCGTGCTCATTGCCTTCGCCCTGACCCTGCTGGCCATTCCGTTCCTCAAGATCGTCGGTGCGCTGCTGCTGCTCTGGATCGGCATCAAGCTGCTCATTCCCGAAGACGACGGCCACGGCAACATCAAGGGCGGCACGTCCATTGCCTCGGCGGTCAAGACCATCATCGTGGCCGACTTCGTCATGAGCCTGGACAACGTCATCGCCATCGCGGGCGCGGCCCAGAACGCCCACGACGGCCACCAGATCGGCCTGGTCGCCTTCGGCCTGATCGTCAGCGTGCCCATCATCATCTGGGGCAGCACCCTGGTGCTCAAGCTCATCGACCGCTACCCGCTGGTCGTCACTTTCGGCGCGGGCCTGCTGGGCTGGATCGCCGGCGGCATGTTCATTACCGACGTGGTCGTGGTGAATCAATTCGGCGAACAGCCAAGTACGGTTAAAATCGCTGCCGAAGTCATCGGCGCACTGTTGGTCATTCTTGTGGGGCGGTGGCTGGCCAGCCGTAAGAATGCCTCCAAGGAATCCGCCCATGAGTCTGCGTAAAAGCGATAACCCCGAATCAGGCCTGAGCCTGCTGCAAGGCCTGCTGGTGCTGGCCATCCTGGGCGTCATCGCCTCGGTTGTCTTCGCCAGCCTGATCTGACGCAGTTCGTGTCCGTTCCGCAACGCCTCGTCATTGCCACCCGCGCGAGCCGGCTTGCCCTCTGGCAGGCCGAGCACGTGCGCGACCGCCTGCGCGCGCTGTATCCCGCCTGCGCCGTCGAATTGCTCACGCTTACCACCCGCGGCGACCAGATCCTCGATCGCACGCTGTCCAAGGTCGGCGGCAAGGGCCTGTTCGTCAAAGAACTCGAAACCGCCTTGCTCGACGGCCGCGCCGACCTGGCCGTGCATTCCCTGAAAGACGTCCCGGTCGACCTGCAGGCCCCGTTCGAGCTGTGCGCCGTCCTCGAACGCGCCGATCCGCGCGATGCGTTCGTATCCGGCCGGTACGCCGCGCTGGCCGACCTGCCGGCGGGCGCGGTCGTGGGCACCTCCAGCCTGCGGCGCGAATCCCAGATCCGCCAGCGCTATCCGCACCTGTCGGTCAAGCCGCTGCGCGGCAACCTGGATACCCGCCTGGGCAAGCTCGACCGCGGCGATTACGCCGCCATCGTGCTGGCCGCCGCCGGCCTGCAGCGCCTGGGCCTGGGCGACCGCATCCGCAGCCTGCTCGAACCCGAAGACAGCCTGCCGGCGGCCGGGCAGGGCGCCCTGGGCATCGAAATCCGCAACGACCGCAACGACCTGCGCGAATGGCTGGCGCCGCTGGCCTGCGCGCGCACCACGGCGTGCGTCGTGGCCGAACGCGCCGTGTCGCGCGTCCTGGGCGGGTCATGCCAGGTGCCCCTGGCCGCCTATGCCCAGCTCGACGGCGACAACCTGGCGCTGCGCGCCCTGGTGGCTTCGCCCGACGGTACCCGCGTCATCCGCAGCCAGCGCGCCGGCCCGGTCGAACAGGCCCTGGCCATCGGCCAGGCAGCCGCACAAGACTTGCTGTCCGGCGGCGCCGACGCCATCCTGGCCGAACTGCAAGACCCTCCCGCATCCTGAGCGCGCCGGCCGGCCGCCACCGATCCGGGCCGTCAACAGGAGTGCCCATGTCGCGCATCGCCATCCTGACCCGGCCCGACGGCCGCAACGAAGCGCTGGCGCGCGCGCTGCGCGCCGCCGGCTGGCAGGCGCTGGAGCTGCCGGCGCTCGAAATCCAGCCCTTGCCCGTGCAGCCGGCCCAATTGCCGCTGCCGCAAGACCATGACCTGGTCGTCTTCGTCAGCGGCAACGCCGCGCGCCTGTACATTGCGCAACTGCGCGACGTAGCCGGCCAGGCCGCCTGGCCGCTTGCCACGGCGGCGGCAACGGTGGGGCCCGCCAGCGCGCGCGCCCTGCGCGAGCTGCCCGGCTTTGGCGCAGATACAACAGTGCTGTGCCCGCCGCCCGAGGCGCCCACCCATGATTCCGAAGCCCTGTGGGCAGTCTTGTGCGCACGCGGCCCGCTGCCGCGCCGGGTTCTGCTGGTGCGCGGCACCCAGGGGCGCGACTGGCTGGCCGAACAACTCGAGGCCGCCGGCGTGCAGGTGCTGCGGCATGCCGTGTACCGGCGGCAGCCCGCGCCCTGGTCCGCGGCGGCCGCGCGGCAGCTGCACGACTGGGCCGGGCAGGGCGCCCAGGCCACCTGGCTGCTGACCAGCGGCGAAGGCATGGCCGCCGTGCAGGCGCAGGTGCGGCAGCAGGGGCTGCAGGACTGGTGGGGCGCATCCCGCTGCATCGTCACGCATCCCGCGCTGGCCCGCCGCCTGCAGCAGGACGCGGGTGGCGATGTGCCGGCCCCGATGGTAAAAGTCTGCTTGCCAGTCGATGAAGCGATCCTCGCCGCTTTTGTTGCGGCTTGATTCGAAGTTTTGGCTTTTCACCGAATACAATCGCGTCTATGACAAACCAGACCTCCGCTACCGAATCGGCCGCCTCCGCGGCAGCCCCGGGCAAAGGCACGCCCGCCTCGCCGCCGCCCGGCGCGCCCAAGGCCAAGAAGGCCAGGCAGTCTTCCAGCGCGGTCGGCACCCTGACCGCGGCGCTGGTCATCGTGCTGCTGCTGGCAGTGGGGCTGAGCTGGGCGCTGTGGCTGCAGCGCAAGCAATTCCTGGCGGCCGGGCACGAGGTCGCCACGCGCCTGGATGCCCTCGAACAATCCGCCGCGCAAAGCCGCAAAGAGGCGCGCGAGGCGCTGGCCCTGGCGCAGGCCCAGGCTGGCCGCGTGGCCGAGCTGCAAGACCAGGCCCAGGAAGCCAAAAGCCGCTACGACGACTTGCAGCAGGCCTGGCAAACCTTCAGCGGCGGCGCCAGCGACGAACTGCTGGCCAACGACATCGAACGCCTGCTCGTTCTGGCCAATCAGCAACTGCGGCTGGCCGGCAACGTGAACAACGCCATCGTCGCCCTGGAAACCGCCCAGTCGCGCCTGGCGCACGCCGACCGTCCGCGCTTTGCCAGCTTGCAGCAAAGCATCAACGGCGACCTCGACCGCCTGCGCGCCGTGGCCACCATCGATATCCCCGCCCAGTCCAGCCGCATCGACCGCCTGGCCGGCCTGGTGTCCAAGGCGCCCATGCTGGTGCCCGACGCCGCGGCGCCTGACGGCACCACTGGCGCCAATAGCGCCGCGGCTGTCGGTGCGGCGCCCGTGCCGGCCGATGCCGATCCGCGCGCCGGGCTGCCGGCCGACGCGGCCTGGTGGCAGGTGTGGCGCGCCGAGATCGCCTCCTGGCCGGGGCGGGCCGGCAGCGCGCTGGCCCATGAATTGGGCGACCTGATCAGCATCCAGCGCGTCGACCAGCCGGCCGCCCTGATGCTGTCGGCCGAGCAGGTCGGGCAGGCGCGCGCGGCCTTGCGCCAGCGCCTGATGACGGCGCAACTGGCCATGCTGATGCGCCAGCCCGAAGTCTGGAAAAACGAACTCGATAACGTCGTCAGCGCGCTGCGCACGTATTACGACGTGCGCTCGCCCGATACGCAGGCCGCGCTGCGCCTGGCCGAAGACCTGGCGCAGACCGACATCGCCGTGCGCCTGCCCGACGTCAGCGACAGCCTGGCTGGCGTGGCCGCGCTGCGCGCCGCCGGCTTCGACGCGAACCAACAGGACTGACGCATGCGTACCTGGTTCTGGACTCTGCTGCTTGCCGTCGTCGCTGTTGCATTGGCTGTCGTCTTGCGCAGCCATGCGGGCAATGTCATGGTGCTGGTGTGGCCGTGGCGCATCGAGCTGTCGCTGACGCTGGCCGTGCTGCTGGTGCTGGCGCTGTTCGTGGCGCTGTATGTGGGCCTGCGGGTGCTGGCCTGGCTGCTTGCCATTCCCGACCGCATGCGCGCATGGCGCGGCCAGCGCGCCCAGGCGCGCGACCACGAACTGCTCGAACGCGGCTGGACCGGCCTGCTGGAGGGCCGTTTCGCCCACGCCGAAAAAGATCTGACCAAGCTGCTCGAGCAGACCCGCGTGCCCAGCCGGCGCGTGCTGGCGGCCTTGTCCGCGGCGCGCGCCGCGCATGGCCTGGGCGAGTTCGACCGGCGCGATCGCCTGCTCGATTCGGCGCGCGAACACGCCAACGGCAATGCCGGCCTGCAAGAGGCCATCGCCACGGTATCGGCCGACCAGCTGCTCGACCAGGGCAGGGCGCAAGACGCCCTGACCGTGCTGGCGCCGCTGCAGGATGGCGGCGTGCGCCACCTGCATACCATGCGGCTGCTGCTGCGCGCCGAAGCCGCCCTGAACCACCACGACCGTGTGTTCACCCTGGCGCGCGGCCTGCTGCGCCGCAATGCGCTGTCCAAGACCGAGGCCGAACATCTTATCGATACCGCGGGCGCCGCCCGCCTGCGCGCAGCGGCGGCTTCCGGCACCGACGCCTGGCGCGCCGTCTGGAAAGACCTGAAAAGCGACGAACGCACGCTGCCCGAGATCGCCCTGGCCGGCGCCACCGCCTTCGAGGCCGCGGGCGAACCGGCCGATGCCGCGCGCGTGCTCGAAGCCGCCGTGCCGGTGCATTTCACGCCGTCGCTGGTGGCGGCCTATGCGCGTTGCGATGCCGACCAGGTGCCGCGCCGCCTGGCCAAGGCCGAAGGCTGGCTGCAAAAGCGTCCGGCCGACGCCAGCCTGCTGGCCGCGCTGGGCATGCTGTGCCTGAACGGCCAATTGTGGGGCCAGGCCGAACGCTACCTGCAGCGCAGCCTGGGCTTCCGCAACGATTCCCACACCCATGCCCTGCTGGGCAGCCTGTACGACCGCCTGGACCGCCCGGCCGATGCCGTGCGCCACTGGCGCCTGGCCACCGCCGCCAGCATGGCCCTGCCCGTGCTGGCCACCGACCAGGCCCTGCCGGCCGCCGAAACCGACGCCGATCCGCTGCACCTGGATGCCGAAGGCGAGTATTCCGCTTACCCACCAGAGTCCGGCCCGTCTTCCGGCGTGCCCGTTTATACGGCCGAGCCGCCGCCGCAAGCCGTGCCGGCAGACTACGTGCTCGACCCCGATGCCCGCGCGGCCGACCGCGAGCACAGCGCTGCGGCCGAGCCCGAGCCGCCGGCGGCGCCTCCCGCCCGGTCCGCCATCGACATCGAAGACTACTTCGACAGCGCGCCGATCCCCGTGGCGGCGTTCGATGTGCCGGTGCCCACTTACGGCACCCAGGCGCCCAAGGCGCCGGCCGACGCCGCGTCCAGGCCGGACGACGACGACCCCCATTCTCTTCCAAACAAGCAAGGTTGAATCATGAGCCTCGATCGCGTGTCGTCCGGCAAGAAGCTGCCGGAAGACTTCAATGTCATCATCGAAATTCCCATGAACGCCGATCCGGTGAAGTACGAGGTCGACAAAGACACCGGCGCCGTGTTCGTCGATCGCTTCATGCTGACCGCCATGCACTATCCGTGCAACTACGGCTACATCCCGCAAACCCTGTCCGATGACGGCGACCCGGCCGACGTGCTGGTGGTCACGCCGTTCCCCATCCAGGTGGGCGCCGTGGTGCGCTGCCGCGCGCTGGGCGTGCTGGAAATGGACGACGAGGCAGGCGGCGACGCCAAGCTGCTGGCCGTGCCGGTCGACAAGCTGTACCCGCCTTACCGCAACATCAAGTCGTACGAAGACCTGCCCGCCGAAGACATCGGCCGCATCCAGCACTTCTTCGAACACTACAAAGACCTGGAAAAAGGCAAGTGGGTGAAGGTCAAGGGCTGGAAGGGCGTACAGGCCGCCCAGGAAGAAATCCTGCGTAGTGCCGAACGCTACAACAAGAGCTGAAGTGAAAGTTCCGCCCCCGAAGCGCTACGCGCTTTCCACTCAAGGGGGCGACGCTGGCGGACTGGCAAAGCCGGCTCCGCGGCGTCCCCGATCGGGCGGTATCTGCTTTCATCTCGGGCGGGTCGCGCAACGCGCGGGGAAATACTGACACCTTTCTGACTGCTTGCCATCTGGGCGCGATGCGCGGGGCGCGTGCCGCGGCCGGCGTGGGCTGCGCAAAAAAGGGATAAACTCGCGCATTGAATTTCCACACTGTGTGCCGGCCGCGCCGGCCTGCGTTCAACAAGGTCAAGCAAACATGGACTACGTTTTTCCTCCGTCGCCGCCCGTCGGATTGCCCGTGGCTGGAAGCAGCGCACTGTTCCCCGCGCGCCGTGTGTATTGTGTGGGGCGCAACTACGCCGAGCACGCCAAAGAAATGGGCTTCACCGGCCGCGAAGATCCCTTCTTCTTCTGCAAGCCGGCCGATGCCATCGTGCCGGTGGCCGATGGCCAGACCGGCAGCATTCCGTACCCGTCCAGGACCAGCAACCTGCACTACGAAATGGAGCTGGTCGTGGTGCTGGCCAAGGGCGGCAAAGACATCCCGGTCGAGCAGGCCAATGATTGCATCTGGGGCTACGCGCTGGGCCTGGACATGACCCGCCGGGACCTGCAGGGCGAAGCCAAGAAGCAGGGCCGCCCCTGGGAAGTGGGCAAGGCATTCGATTTTTCCGCGCCCCTGGGCCCCATCCACCCGCGCAGCGCGACAGGCACGCTCGAACGCGGCGCCATCTGGCTCGAGGTCAATGGCCAGCGCAAGCAGTCCAGCGATATCTCGCAAATGATCTGGAACATTCCCGAAAGCATCTCGTACCTGTCGAGCCTGTTCGAGCTGAAGGCAGGCGACCTGATCTTCACCGGCACCCCCGAAGGCGTGGGCGCGGTGGTGCAGGGCGATGTCATGACCGGTGGCGTCGAAGGCCTGGGCGAACTGCGCGTGCGCATCGCCTGATCATCGACTTTTCCCAGGAGCAAGAGTCATGCGTGGACGAGTCATGCTGATGGCGCTAATCGTTTTCGGTGTCGTGCTGCAAGGCTGCAATACCATGGCAGGCATGGGCAAGGACATGTCCGAAGCAGGGCATGCGATTACCACCGCCGCTGACAAATAAGGCCTGACGGCCAGTAGCGACAACGGCCCCCGCGGGGGCCGTTGTCGTTGGGGCGGCGCCGCGGCGGGCGCGCTTTCACCAGCGAGAGCATTTCGCCCACCTCGGCATCCGCGAATAGCCGGCGCATTTCTGCCGATTCAGACTACAGCCTCTGTTCACTGAAAAGGGGCTGACATGGTCCGGTGTGTTTCCCGCCAGCGCGGGCAAGGAATGACCGAGTACATCATCGTGGTGGCGCTGATCGCCGTGGCGGCCATCGCGGTTTATCAATTGTTCGGTCAGGTCGTGCGTTCGCAGACTGCCGCCATGGCGCGCGAACTGGCCGGCGAAGACGGCACCAGCGAAGCGCGCGCCGCGCAGTCTGCTGCCGGCAAGGCCGCTGCGCAAACCAAGGCGCGCACGCTCAAGTCATTCACTGGCAACGCCAAATGACATCCCTGGCGCGGCGCCGGCGGCGCGCGGCATCTGGGCAGGGCGGGCAAGCCCTGCCCATGGCCCTGGCATTGGCCGCGATTGGCGGCATGGGCCTGGTGGCGATGTACAACGTCGGCCAAACCGCCGCCGCGCGCGTGCGCCTTACCCATGCGGCCGATGCCGCGGCCTATAGCGGCGCCCTGCTGCAAGCGCGCGCCCTCAATCTGCTGGCCTATATCAACCGCGCGCAGGTGGCGCACCAGGTGGCCATGGCGCATCTGGTAACGCTGGCGTCCTGGGCGCAGTTCGGCCAGGCGCAGTCGCAGCAGCGTACACGGCGCAATCCGCCCGCCTCGCTGATCGGCGCCCTGTTCGGCACGGCGCCTGGTACGGCGTATGCGCGCGCCGCCGCCACCGGCGGTGCGGTGCCTGAACTGGCCAGCGCATTCCAGCAGCATGACCAAGCCGTCCACCAAGTGTTGCAGCAGGCATCGGCCGCGACGGTATCCTATTTGCACGATGCCCGGCTGCAGGCCATGCTGCGGGTGCTGCACGCGAACTATCCCGAACACTATTCCGCCCACAATGAGCACGCCGTCGCGCAAAGCGGGCCGCTGCGCCTGCTTGTGTCGCCCGGGCCGGCGGCAGGCTCCATCCAGCAATACGCGGGCAGCGCGCCGGCCCATCTGCGCGGCATGGTCGAGCTGGCGGCCTCTCGCTACGATTTCCTGCGTCCGCGCACCCTGACTCGCCGCAGCAACTGGATCGTGCACCGCAGCTGCCCCACGCGCCGCCACGAACTGCGCCGGCGCGGCGGCACCTGGCTAAGCGGCGATGGCCATTGGGGCGCCCTGGATACGCTGTCGTATCACGCGCTGCGCTCCAATCGCTGGATCGGCTGCTACTACCGCGAGTACGCGATGGGCTGGGGCCAGGGTGGCCAGCGCGCGCTGGCGGCGGATGAATACATCGACAAGCCGCCGCAGGATTTCTCGCAGCAGGATTTCTGGCGCTGGGTGCACGAGCACACCTCCTGGGACATCTTCTCGGGCCAGGGAAACCCCATGGCCAATTCTTATGCCGTGGCCGGCGGAGCGCGCTGGCGTGGCCGAGGGCTGCCTTCCTATCACGAGCTCGATGCAAAAGTGGCGGGCCAGCCCCTGCGTTTCGCCATCCAGGTCAGCCAGATGGCCGAAGCGCTGTCCACCACCGATGCCGCCAGCCAACTGGCCGCGCCCGCCGGGCGCTATGCCTACGCTGGCCTGCGGGCCGGCGAAGCCGTCACGGTCACCAGCGCCGCCGAAACTTATTTCTCGCCGCCATCTTCCGCCACCGGCCAAGCCGGGTTTCCCGGCCTGTTCCGCCCTTACTGGCAGGCGCGCCTGAGCGCCGTGGCGCCGGGCACGTCATTCGGAGACCTGCCATGAAACCCGGGCGGCTTCGCCGCGCATCACGCGGCCAGGCCAGCATCGAAGCCGTGCTGGCGTTGGCCCTGCTGGCTTTGTTCATGCACGGCATGGCCACGGTAGGGGCACTGCAAATGCAGGGCTTGCAGGCGGAACAACTGAGCCGGCATGCCGCCTTCGCGGCCGCCCGCGGCCAGGCCGACATCCCGCACTGGGACGGGGCCGCAATATCCGCCGCGCCCGCGCGCCATCTCGATGCCGGCATGCAGACAGGCGATGTCCGGGTCGCCGCGCTGGCGCGCGACTGGCTGCGCACCGGCACGCAGTTGCGCGTGGGGCAGGCCCGCGTGTACGCCAATCGCCGTCCGATTTTCGCGCGGCGCGACGAGCCTGCTGCCTTATTGTCGGTGCAGCGCCATACCGTGCTTGCCGAAAACGCCGGCCACGCCCACGGCGAGGCCGCCACCGTACAGCGCCTTGGGCTGTCGCCCCAGGGCTGGTCCGCCGCCGCGCAGCGGTCCCAGGCCGCCGCGCAAGCGCTGTATCGCCGCATGCAGCCGGTCGACGCGCCGTGGGGCAGGGGGCGCTGGTCCACCGACTGGCTGGCGCCCTGGGCCGATCTTGCCCCCATCGCTGCTACAGGACGTTGACGCATGGGCAAGCCATTTATCGGGCAGCATTGCCGGGCCAGCCGTTTTGCGCGATGGGCGGCGGGCATGGCCGCATGCCTGTCCGCCGTGGCCGTGGCCGCGGCGCACGCCGGCGCGGGGCCCGGGCCGGCCAGCCTGGCATTGCCGCCGGGCAGCACCCAGGCGCCGCTGGGGTCGCAAATGCGGCTCTACGGCATGCCGGCCGACATTCGCCTGATCGAGATTCCGCTGCCCGTGGCGCAGGCGGCGCCCGCGCTGGCCAGGCACCATCCCGTGCTGTCCGATCTGGGGGTCTACTCCGGATTCGTCATCCTGTCCGGGCAATCCGCCGGCGAGCTGTGGCTGGCCGTGCTCGAGGCCGCCGGCCCGCAGCGTACGCGCGGCAGCGTTTCGGTGCTGGGCGCCGCAGCCCCCGACGGCGCCCGGCTGCCGGCGCGGCCCGCCTGGCTGCCGCCCGGGGCCCGCCTGCGCCTGGACTTCAGCGACGCTGACGGCGGTGGGCGCACCATTCACCAGGTCTGGACCGTGGCGTTGCCGGTGGCACAGGCCCGCCAGGCCGTCGCCGACCGCTTGCGGCGCGCGGGCTGGCATCCCGGCGCAGGCGCCGATGCCGCCCACCGCTGGCTGCGCGGCCCGGCATGGCTGGACATCGCCATCGTCGCCGTTGAAGGCGGCAGCGGCGTCCTGCTGCTGCAGCACGAAAAGGCCACGCCATGACATTCTCGTTTTCCGCGCTGCTGTTGCGCCTGCGCGCGCTGGGCGTCTACGCGTTCGCCCTGGCCGCGGGCCTGCTTGCCGCCTGGGCGGCACGTGAACATATCCAGGCGCGCGTCCGTGAAATCGAACGCCAGGCCGAGGTGCTCGTCGTCGACAAGCTGGTTGCCGCCGCCGACCTGCCCGCCGGCACGCGCCTGCAGGCAGAACATCTGGCGGTGCGCGATATCCCCGCTCCCTGGACCGCCAGCGGTTCGTTCGATCCCGGTGCGGCCGACCAGGTCATCGGCACCGTCCTCGTCACCGATGTGAAGCAGGGAGACGCCTTGCTCGACGTCCACCTGGCGCCCGCCGCGGCAGCCCCGCCGCTGTCCGACCTGGTGCCGGCGGGCCGGCGCGCGGTGACGCTGCCGGCCGACGAAATCAACGTGGCATCGGGCCTGCTGCAACCAGGCGACCTGATCGATCTCTACGTGTCCTTTGTGCATCGCGGCCAGCACCTGACAGCTGCTTTGTTGCAGGGCGTGCGCGTGCTGGCCATGGGGGCCGACCCCGAAGCCGCGCCATCCATCACGCTGGAAGCCTCGGCCCAGGACGCGATCAAGCTGGTGGCGGCCCGGCATGGCGGCACCCTGACCGCCATGTTGCGCCACCGCGGTGACGGCGCGGCGCCGCAGGCCGCCGCCTCGGGCGACCTGGCGGGGCTGATGGGCCTGGATGCCAACGATGCCGGCCCGCGTCCGGCCGTGCCCGTGCTGTACGGCGACCGGCTCGACGCCGGGCCCGTGCCGCAGGTGTTCGACGCCGGCAGCGACGCCGGCGCATCCGATCCGGGGGCGCCATGAAACTGTCACGCATATGCGGCTGGGCGTTGGGCGCGGCCTTGCTGGCGGTTGCCCGGCCCGCTATCGCGGCCGAGCCCGCCACCCTTGCGCTCGAAGTCGGCCAGACCCGCGTGTTGCGCCACGCCGAAGTCACCCGTGTCGCGGTGGGCAACGGCCAAGTGATCAGCGCCGTGTCGGTCGACGGCCGCGAGGTCGTGCTGTTCGCGCGCCAGGAAGGCGCATCATCGGTGCACGTCTGGACACCCGCCGGCGTGGGCGCCGCCTACGAGGTGCAGGTGCGGCCGGCCGGCTGGGCGCTCATGCAAGAAGAGGTGCAGGCGCTGTTGCGCCATATTCCCAACGTGCGCAGCAGCCTGGTGGGCGGCAACGTCGTGATCGAAGGCGATGACCTGACTGATGACGACCGGGCGCGCGTAGCGGCGCTGGCACAGCGTTATCCGCGCATCCTGGACTTCACCGGCCAGGTGGGCTGGGACAACATGGTGCTGCTGGACGTGCAGGTTGTCGAACTGCCCAGTTCCCGGCTGCGTGAATTCGGCCTGCAATGGGATGCGGTGTCGCAAGGGGGGTTGCATGCCGGCGGTGTATGGCAGCCCGGGTCCGGCCTGCAACTGACCGACACCGCGCAGCCGCCTCCGCTGGTCATGCAAGGCATGGGGGCGGGGGGGTATTTCGGCGCCAATGCGCTGATCTCGGCGCGCGTGGCCGCCATGGCCCAGCGCGGCGAGGCCGTGATGCTGGCTCAGCCGCAATTGCTGGCGCGCAGCGGCACCACCGCCTCGTTCCTGGCCGGCGGCGAAGTGCCCTACACCACGACAGATTCGCTGGGCAACAGCTCCACCGAATTCAAGCCCTATGGCGTGTCGTTGAATATCACGCCGCGCATCGACCGCAACGGCGCCATACGTTCCCGCATCGAAGTCGAGGCCAGTTCGGTCGATACCTCGCTCAGCGTGGCGGGCGGGCCGGCCTTGCGCACGCGGCGCGCCGTCACCGAGTTCAACGTGCGCTCCGGCCAGACCCTGGTGCTGGGCGGCTTCCTGTCGCGCGAGCGTTCGCACGAGCGCAGCGGCCTGCCGTTGCTGCAAGACATCCCCCTGCTGGGGGCGCTGTTTTCGTCGCGCCGCGACCAGCACAAGGAAACCGAACTGGCCATCTTCGTGACGCCGCGCATCGTGTCGCAAGACCACGCCGAACTCGCCCTGCGCGTGCAGCGCGGCCGGCATGTGCTGCAACAGGCATTCCCCGATGCTCCCGCCCTGGGTACCGCGGCCCCTGGGCCGGGCGATCCCGACTGGAGCGCCTACATGGGGCCCGGCTCGCAATGGCGCGCCGGCGCGGGGCCTAACCTTTCGCCATAGCGCCAGACGACCATGCTCGACATTTCCATGACATACGAAGACGGCCAGCAGCGTTCGGTGCGCGCCCAGGTTCCCCTGCTGATCGGCCGGGCCGCGCAATGCGGATTGCGCATCGCCAACTGGCGCGTGGCCAAGAGCCACGCGCGGCTGGTGGCGCAGGGCCGGATGCTGGAACTCGAAGACCTGGGTTCCCTGGGCGGCACGTTCGTCAACGGCCAGCGCATCACGGTGCACCGGCCTGTCCTGCCCGATGACGACATCCTGGTCGGGCCATGCCGCATGCGGGTGCGCCTGGCCGCCGATTGCACCAATGAAGCGCACGGTCGGCCTGAAGCAGACCCCCCTGTGCCGGCCCCTGAAGACGGCGCCGCATGCGTGCCGGCGGCCCCGGCCTTCGACGCTCTGGCTTTGCTGCCGCACCGCCGGCGCCTGCACGCGGCCCTACTGCAGGCCCTGGACCTGCGCCGGCGCGATGTGGCCGGCATGAGCGACGCCCTGCTGCGCAACGAGGCGCAGCGCCTGCTCGATGGCATCGCCGCCGCCGATGCCGGCATTCCGGCCCAGGTGGATCGGGCCGCGCTGTGCCGCGACGTGCTGGACGAGGCGGTGGGGCTGGGGCCGCTCGAACCCTTGCTGGCCGATACGGGCATCAGCGAAATCATGATCAACCGCCACGATGAAATCTACATCGAGCGCGAAGGCCGCCTGTGGCGCCACGATGCGGCCTTCAGCAGCGAACAATCGGTGCGCTGGGTCATCGAGCGCATCGTGGCTCCGCTGGGGCGCCGTATCGATGAAAGCGCGCCCATGGTCGATGCCCGCCTGCCGGACGGGTCGCGCGTCAATGCGGTCATTCCGCCCGTGGCGCTGAAAGGGGCCAGCCTGACGATACGCAAATTCCCGGCGCGGCGCCCGCGCATGGCCGACCTGGTCCGGGCCGGCTCGATCGATTCCGCGATGGCCGATTTCCTGTACTTGTGCGTGCGCAGCCGCAAGAACATTGTCGTGTCCGGCGGCACCGGGTCGGGCAAGACCACCTTGCTGAACATTCTTTCCAACGGCATTCCCGAGGGCGAGCGCATTGTCACCATCGAAGACGCGGCCGAACTGCGGCTGGACCACGCCCACCTGGTCGCCCTTGAAGCGCGCCCCGCCAATCTCGAGAACCGCGGCCGCATCGACATCCGCGACCTGGTGCGCAATGCCCTGCGCATGCGCCCCGACCGCATCGTGGTGGGCGAGTGCCGGGGCGCGGAAGCCTTCGACATGCTGACGGCCATGAACACCGGGCACGAAGGCTCGCTGACCACCCTGCATGCCAATTCGCCGCGCGATGCGCTGGGACGGCTGGAAGCAATGGTGCTGATGGCCGGGATGGATCTGCCCCTGAGCGTCGTGCGCGAACACATCGGCGCCAGCATCGACATCATCGTGCAGCAGGCGCGGCTGTCCGACGGCCGCCGCGTGGCGACCTCCATCGTCGAGATCACCGGCCTGGAAAGCGGCCGCATCCAGCTGCAGGAACTGTTCCGCTACCAGCCCGGCCTGGGATTCCAGGGCTGCGGGCTGCTGCCCAGCTTCGCCGACGACTGGCGCGCCGCCGGCATTGTGTTCGACAGCGGGCTGTTCTGCGGCGGCGCGGGCGGCGCGGCGGCGGGCCTGGCGCCGTGATCTGGCTGGCTGTCGCCATGTCCACGGCGTGCGCGGCATTGCTGGCCTGGCGCGCCCAGGCCTGGTTCGGGCCCGCACTGCAGCGCTATCGGCAGGTGTACACGCACGAAGCCGGCATCACGCTCAGCGAGGTGTTCCTGTTCATTGATCCGGCCCAGCTGTGGCTGGGCGCCATGCTGCTGGCGGCGGTGGCCGGGCTGGCTGCCTTC
Organism: Bordetella petrii; assembly: GCF_017356245.1. NCBI lineage: Bacteria > Pseudomonadati > Pseudomonadota > Betaproteobacteria > Burkholderiales > Alcaligenaceae > Bordetella > Bordetella petrii. Next base: position 321,615 of record NZ_JAFMZZ010000001.1, on the reverse strand, counting down.
GCCGCCAGCGGCAGCGCGCTGCTGGGCAGCCTGGCTGCCGTGCTGGCCGCCAGGCTGCCCCGGCACATGGTCGGGCGGCTGCGCGGCCGCCGTCTGGCCCGGTTCGAGCAGCAATTGCCCGGAGCCTTGCTGGCCCTGGCTTCGGCCTTGCGGGCCGGTGTGGGGGTTTCCACCGCGCTGCGCCACATCGTTGACCACAGCGAGGCGCCGCTGGCCCAGGAATTCGGCCTGATGCTGCGCGAGCAACGGCTGGGAGTCTCGTTCGATGCCGCGCTGGGGCACCTGAGCCAGCGCGTGCCTTCCGAGGCCTCGGCCCTGGTGGTTGCCGCAATGCGCGTGGCGTCGCATACCGGCGGCAATCTGGCCGAAACGCTCGACGGCATTGCCCGCACGCTGCGCGACCGCCTGCAGCTGCAGGGCAAGGTACGCGCGCTGACCGCGCAGGGGCGCCTGCAGGCCTGGATAGTGGGGGCTTTGCCCCTGTTGCTGGCGGCCGTGCTCGACCGCATGGAGCCCGATGCCATGGCCGTGCTGTGGCACACGCCCCTGGGGTGGGCGGTGCTGGCCGTGGTGGCCGGCCTGGAAACAGCTGGCGTGCTGCTGATCCGGCGCATCGTCGACATCGACATCTGAAGGGCCGCCATGTTGTCAGGCCTTGCTATTGTTCTGGCCGGCGCGGGTGGCGCCGCCGCGGCCTGGCTGCTGATGCGGCCGGCGCTCTATATGCTCGCGGCGCCCGATGAGCTGGCTTCCATGCCCTGGCCCTGGCGCCTGTGCTGGCCATGGCTGTCGGCGGCGGCCGCAGTATGCGGGCCATTGCTGCCATGGCGCATGCGCGATGCATGGGCGCGCAGGCTCGCCCAGACAGGCCTGCCGGCCGTGGTGACGGCCGCGCACGCGGTGGCCCTGGTGGGCAGCGCCGCGGCGTGCGGCGCGATCGCCGCCGGCGGCGTGGCGTGGTGGCTGGGCGCGGCCAGCGCATGGCCCGCGGCCGCAGCGGCCGGCGCCGGCTTGGCGGGCGGCTGGCCGGTGGCCTGGATGGTCCGCCGCATTGGCCGGCGGCGCCAGCGTATCGGGCGCGAACTGCCGTTCGTACTGGACATGATGACGTTGTGCGTGGAGTCGGGGCTGGGCTTGCACGGCGCGCTGCAGCAGGCCGAACAGCATGGGCCGCCAGGGCCGCTGCGTGACGAGCTGGCCCATGCCCTGGCGGACATGCGCGCCGGCGTGCCGCGCGCCGCGGCCTTGAAGGCCCTGGCCGATCGTGCCGACAGCGCGGCCGTGAGCAGCTGGATCGGCGCGCTGACCCAGGCCGACAGCCTGGGCATGAGCCTGGGCGCCGTGCTGCGTGGCCATGCCGCGCAGTGCCGCACCGACCGCTTCCAGCGCGCCGAGAAACTGGCCATGGAAGCGCCGGTCAAGATGCTGCTGCCGCTGATCGGCTGCATTTTCCCGTGCACGTTCATCGTGCTGGCGTTTCCCATCGCCGTGCAGTTGTGGCAGGCCACCCAATGACCGGCAATCGATTCCGCCGTGGGCTGGCGCCCGGGCGCATCCGCGTGGTGCGCGCGCAAGGCGCCCTGGGCCGGCTGCGCGGGCTGCTGTGCCGGGCGCGCGCCCTGGGGCCGCATACGGGGTTGCTGTTGACGCCTTGCTGCGCCGTCCACACGCTGGGCATGCGCTACAGCATCGATGTGGCTTTCATCGATGCCGGTGGCCGCGTGTTGCGGCTGGCGCGCAATGTGCGGCCCGGACGGCTGGTTTTTTGCCGGGGTGCGGCGGCGGTGGTGGAATTGGCGGTCAACACAGCCGACACGCCGCTGCGTCGCCGGCGGCGCCTGCACGTTGCCCTGCGGCGCATGCGCGCGGGCAAGCTCAAATCGAGCTAGGACTGCGGCGCCTCGGCCGCCGGCACGAAGAACCGCTCGCGCAGCGCCTGCAGCCCGATCCGTTCCAGGATCTCGTTCAGCCGCTCGGCCGGCTTGCGGCGGGGCAGGTTCTTGTACTGGGCGATGATCAGTTCGTTTTTCATCGAGTGTTCCCAGCCCACCAGTTCGGTCACGCTGACCTGGTAGCCGTGCGCTTCCAGTTGCAGGCAGCGCAGCACGTTGGTGATCTGGCTGCCGAACTCGCGCGTGTGCAGCGGGTGGCGCCAGATCTCGGCCAGCGGGTCGGCCAGGGCGCGGCCCTTGTTCTGGCGCAGCACGGCGGCCACTTCGGCCTGGCAGCAGGGCACCACCACGATGTACTTGGCGTGCTTTTCCAGCGCGAAGCGGATGGCGTCGTCGGTGGCGGTATTGCAGGCATGCAGCGCCGTCACCACATCGACCTGCGCGGGCAGGCTTGCGGAGGCGATCGATTCGGCCACCGACAGGTTCAGGAACGACATGCCGCCAAAGCCCAGCCGCGCCGCCAGCGCCTGCGACGAGGCCACCAGCTCGGGACGGGTCTCGATGCCGTAGACGTGCGACTGGTCGTGCAGCGCCTTGAAGTACAGGTCGTACAGGATGAAGCCCAGGTACGACTTGCCCGCGCCGTGGTCCACCAGCGTGACGGCGCCGCGTTCGGCCTTCACGTCCTGCAGCAGGGGCTCGATGAACTGGAACAGGTGGTATACCTGCTTGAGCTTGCGGCGGCTGTCCTGGTTGAGCTTGCCGTCGCGCGTCAGGATGTGCAGTTCTTTCAGCAGCTCGACGGACTGGCCGGGACGGATATCGGGAATCGGCGACATGGATGGTGCGTGGCGCGGCCGTGACGCAGGCCGGCGGGGAAAGGCAAAGCGCCAGTGTACCGAAAGCACGCGGCCCGGCGCGCCAGGGCGCCGGGCCGCCGATGGCTACGCGCCGAACGCCAGCCTGGTGGCGTGTTCGCGCACATCCGACGGCCAGGCCGCCACGTGCTGCGCGAAGCGCGCCGGGTCTTGCGCGAACAAGGCGCGGGCGGCTTCTTCGAAGCCCGGCAGGTCGCCGCCGATCGATGACATGAAGCGGTAGGCGGCTTCCTGCCGCTGGCGCAGCTGGTCGCTTTCCTGGTGGGTGCGGCGCGCTTCTTCCACCAGCTTGCGCAACGCTACCGAGGCGCCGCCGGGCTGCGCGGCCAGCCATTCCCAATGGCGCGGCAGCAGGGTGACTTCGCGCGAGACCACGCCCAGCCGGGGGCGTCCGCGGCCGCGGGCCTCGGGCGGCGCACCGGCGGGCAGCGGCGCGGCATCTACCGCTGCTGCCGCGGCTGGAGCAGGATCGGCGTCGCCGGCGCGCAGATCGATATCGACCAGCTGCCCCGTGGCGTCGTTGTAGATCAGGACTGGCCCGGCGGCATTGGCCTGCAATGCCAGCCGGACCGCGTGCGCCACCGCGGGCAGGGCGCCCGATGCAATGCGGCGGTGGCCGTCGAAAGCAGTGCAGGCGGGTAGGGAGTCGACGGCATTCATAGGCTCTCCGTGGGTTCATGAGCCTCAATTATTAGCCGGGTAAAAATTGCTGTCAATATTACCCGGGTTAAAATGTGTGACAGTGTTCGAGCCCCGCACTCTACGGGGAAACACCTAGTAAAAACATGGCAAGCGCGTATAATCTTGCTTTGCGCCCGGAGTTCCCCATGCGTCTCGTCCAAAAAGCGCTCACCTTCGACGATGTGTTGTTGGTGCCTGCGTACTCCGAGGTGTTGCCGCGCGACACCTCGCTGGTCACCCGTCTTACCCGCAACATCACCCTCAATATTCCGCTCGTGTCCGCCGCCATGGACACCGTTACCGAGTCGCGCCTGGCCATCGCCATGGCCCAGGAAGGCGGCATCGGCATCATCCACAAGAACCTGAGCGCCGACGAGCAGGCCAAGGAAGTGGCCCGCGTCAAGCGCCACGAGTTCGGCATCGTCATCGACCCGGTTACCGTCACCCCCGACATGAAAGTGCGCGACGCCATCGCGCTGCAGCGCCAGCACGGGTTCTCGGGCCTGCCGGTGGTCGAGGGCAAGAAGGTGGTGGGCATTGTCACCAACCGCGACCTGCGCTTTGAAGACCGCCTGGACCAGCCGCTGCGCAACATCATGACGCCGCAGGAACGCCTGGTCACCATGCAGGAAGGCGCCACGCTGGACGAAGCCCAGGCCCTGATGCACAAGCACCGCCTCGAACGCGTGCTGATCGTCAATGATGCCTTCGAGCTGCGCGGCCTGGCCACGGTCAAGGACATCGTCAAGAACACCGAGCACCCGGTCGCCAACAAAGATGCCCAGGGCCAGCTGCGCGTGGGCGCGGCGGTGGGCGTGGGCGCCGGCACCGAAGAACGCGTTGAAAAGCTGGCGGCTGCAGGCGTCGACGTCATCATCGTCGATACCGCGCACGGCCATTCGGCCGGCGTGCTGGAACGCGTCCGCTGGGTCAAGCAGAATTTCCCCAAGGTCGAGGTCATCGGCGGCAACATCGCCACCGCCGCCGCCGCGCGCGCGCTGGTCGAGCACGGCGCCGACGGCGTCAAGGTCGGCATCGGGCCCGGCTCCATCTGCACCACCCGCATCGTGGCCGGCGTGGGCGTGCCGCAGATCACCGCCATCGCCGACGTGGCCAAGGCGCTGGACGGCACCGGCGTGCCCCTGATCGCCGACGGCGGCATCCGCTATTCGGGCGACATCGCCAAGGCCCTGTCGGCCGGCGCCTTTGCCTGCATGATGGGCGGCATGTTCGCCGGCACCGAAGAGGCGCCGGGCGAAGTCGTGCTGTTCCAGGGCCGTTCGTACAAGTCGTACCGCGGCATGGGCAGCCTGGGCGCCATGTCCGACGGCTCGGCCGACCGCTACTTCCAGGACCCGGCCAACAACGCCGACAAGCTGGTGCCCGAAGGCATCGAAGGCCGCGTGCCGTACAAGGGCAGCGTGCTGGCCATCATCTACCAGCTGGTGGGCGGCATCCGGGCTTCCATGGGCTATTGCGGCTGCGCCACCATCGACGACATGCGCACCAAGACGCAGTTCGTCGAGATCACCTCGGCGGGTGTGCGGGAGTCCCATGTGCACGACGTGCAGATCACCAAGGAAGCCCCCAACTACCGCGCCGACTGATCCGCACCGGCTGAGTACAATGCAATCCATCGCGCACCGGCAGAACCCCGCGGTTCTGGCCGGTGCGCTTTTATTTCCAAACCGGCAGAGTCTCCATGCACCACCAGCGCATTCTCATTCTTGACTACGGTTCGCAAGTTACCCAACTGATCGCCCGCCGCGTCCGCGAAGCCGGCGTCTATTCCGAAATCCATCCCGGCGACGTCGATGATGCCTTCGTGCGCGACCAGGCGGGGCAGGGGCTGAAAGGCATCATCCTGTCGGGCAGCCATGCCTCGGCCTACGCGGAAGACTCGCTGCGCGTGCCGGCGGCCGTGTTCGAGCTGGGCGTGCCGGTGCTGGGCATCTGCTACGGCATGCAGTCGATGGCGCAGCAGCTGGGCGGCACGGTCAGCTTTTCCGACCACCGCGAATTCGGCTACGCCGAGGTGCGCGCCCATGGCCATACCCAACTGCTGAACGGCCTGGCCGATTTCACCACGCCCGAAGGGCACGGCATGCTGAAGGTGTGGATGAGCCACGGCGACAAGGTCACCGAGCTGCCGCCCGGCTTCAAGCTGATGGCTTCGACCCCCTCGTGCCCGATCGCCGGCATGGCCGACGAAACCCGCAAGTTCTATGCGGTGCAGTTCCACCCCGAAGTGACCCACACCGTGCAGGGCAAGGCCATGCTGGCCCGCTTCGTGAACGAGATCTGCGGCTGCCAGGGCGACTGGAACATGCCCGACTACGTCACCGAAGCGGTGGCGCGCATCCGCGAACAGGTAGGCAGCGACGAAGTCATCCTGGGACTGTCGGGCGGCGTGGATTCATCGGTGGCCGCGGCCCTGATCCACAAGGCCATCGGCGACCAACTGACCTGCGTGTTCGTCGACCACGGCCTGCTGCGCCTGGACGAAGGCAAGCAGGTGATGCAGACCTTCGCTGAGAACATGGGCGTGAAGATCGTCCACGTCGACGCCACCGAACAGTTCATGGGCAAGCTGGCCGGCCAGGCCGACCCCGAAGCCAAGCGCAAGATCATCGGCCGCGAGTTCGTCGAGGTGTTCCAGGCCGAGGCCGGCAAGCTGAAAAGCGCCAAGTGGCTGGCCCAGGGCACCATCTACCCCGACGTCATCGAATCGGCCGGCGCCAAGACCGGCAAGGCCACCTCGATCAAGTCGCATCACAACGTGGGCGGGCTGCCCGACACGCTGAACCTGCAACTGCTGGAACCCCTGCGCGAACTGTTCAAGGACGAAGTGCGCGAACTGGGCGTGGCCCTGGGCCTGCCGCCGCAGATGGTGTACCGCCATCCGTTCCCGGGCCCCGGCCTGGGCGTGCGCATCCTGGGCGAGGTCAAGCAGGAATTCGCCGACCTGCTGCGCCGCGCCGACGCCATCTTCATCGACGAACTGCGCAGCACCATCGACGACACCAGCGGCAAGAGCTGGTACGACCTGACCTCGCAGGCCTTCGCCGTGTTCCTGCCGGTGAAGTCGGTGGGGGTGATGGGCGACGGCCGCACCTACGAATACGTGGTGGCCCTGCGCGCCGTGCAGACCTTCGACTTCATGACCGCCGACTGGGCACCGCTGCCGCACGCGCTGCTGGCCCGCGTGTCGTCGCGCATCATCAACGAAGTGCGAGGTATCAACCGGGTGGTGTACGACGTGTCGAGCAAGCCGCCTGCGACGATTGAGTGGGAGTAGGGGATTTAACCATTCCCCTCTTCAACAATCGGCAGCAGGTTACGCCAGCGGAGCCGGGTTTCAAGAGCTTCCCAGGGCGGCGCGACGTTTCTGACGAATTCGGATGGTGCTGACCCGGGCCCTGGCAGGCTGACCCAGAGAAGAAAGTGCCCGTTGCTGGTTCGCAGTGCGGCACCGTTCTCGCCAAACCGCGCCTGGAACAGGGGCAGTGAGTCGCACTTCATCGGCAGCAAGGCCTGTTCCCATAGCGGCAGTTCCCGCCCGGTTCGGAATGGGCGCAGATACCAGGGCGGGTCGTCCCTGAGCGGGGCGCTTACCAGTCTGGGGGCGCCGAATCGGGAAAGATGTTCGATGACCCGCCGCAGCAGGTCTTCAGCGGCCTGATCCCACGTTTCGTCATTGTCGCCGAACAGGGTAAAGCCGGCGGCCTCGAAGCAGGCGTCATGGTTTACGGGCGCCGGCCAGATGGCCAGCAACCGGGTCCCGTCTGCTGCCAGGCCCGGGGCCTGGTCGGGAGGCACGAGCGACCAGTGGAGCTGGAATGGCGCCGGACTGGCAGAAGAGGTGTTGTTCATGGCGCCGTCCCGAGCCCATGCCGCGTAGCCAACCCGGCATACCGCTGGCTGACGATGTACTGGTAGGCGGTCTCGATATCCTGCTGCAATGCCTTGCGCGCGGATGCGATGTCTTGCGCTTCCAGCGCGTTGATCAGCGCGTCATGGTGGGCCACGGCGACCTTGTTCAGGGTCCGTTCGGACCCCGAGCGCAGATCGTAGTTCAGGATGGGGCCGATGCGAAGCCACAGCGATTCGATCATCTTCACCAGGGTGGGCATGTTTGCCGCCGAGTAGATGGAGAAATGCAGCGTTTTGTTGAGCAGTACGGCGTCGCCCAGGCTGTCGCCGCCGGCCGTCAGTGCCTTGGAAAGCGCGGCATTCAGCTCGCGTAGCGACTGGACCAGGGCAGGGTCCACGTTCGGCACCGCTTTTTCAACCGCATAGCTTTCCACTTCCAGCCGGATCTGCGTGACTTCGTGGAACTGCGCGGCCGTCATGACCGGCACGCGCACCGAGCGGTTGGGCGTGACTTCCAGGGCCTGGTCGGCCACTAATTGATGGACCGCCTGGCGCACCGGCATCATGCTCACCCCCAGCGATTCCGCGGCGGACCGCAGCGACAGGGATTCGCCCGGCGTGATCCGGCCGGTGAGCAGAATTTCTTTTATTTGCTGGAGTACCTGGGCACCCAGCGTCTCGCTCTGCTGTACAGGTTTGAGTGTCTGGTTCATGTTGTGCGCGGCTTTTATTAATAATACCTAGGCTAAACCCTTATGTGATCTGTGATCACGTCTGAGTAACATAACTGTGATCACAATAAGAGATCCGGCTTCCCCTGAGGATCCGTTGCGGTGCGTCAAATCACAAGGAGACAATTATGTCGCATAAGGAAGTGACTTCATGCCGGGACGGAATTTCACGGCGCAGCCTGATGAAGGCTGGCGTTGCCGGTTTGGTAACGGGTGTGGCGGGCGCGGTTCCGTTCGCCCGCAGCGCTCTTGCGGCGGAGCCGATCAAAATCGGCGTCTTGCTGGCCAAGTCGGGTACCTACGCGGTGCAGGGCACGCAGGGCTACAACGGCGCGACGATCGCGGTGGCGGACGCCAACAGCCAGGTTCTGGGCCGGCCGATCGAGCTGGTCTGGCTGGATGAAAACGGGCCGCAGACCACCCAGCAGAATATGCAGCGCCTGATCCAGCAAGAGAAGGTGGTGGCGGTGCAGGGCGGTATTTCCAGCGGCGATATCCTGGCCATCATGCCGGTTGCCGAACGCGAAAAGATCCTGCTCATGGCCACCGGGCCGAACGCCAGTGAAATCACCGGCGAAAAGTGCGCCCGCTATACGTTCCGGGTTGATTCGCCCAATTATGAAACCACGCGCAGCGTGTACCCGACTTTCGCGAAGAACGGGAAGAACTGGTACTTTCTGTACGCTTCTTATGCCTGGGGGATCGACGGATTTCAGCAGATGAGCAAATTGCTGAAAGACGATGGCGGCAAGGTGGTGGGCGCGGATCAGACGCCGCTGGGCACCACGGACTACAGCTCGTTCATATTGAAGATTGTTTCGGCGAAGCCGGATGCCATATACCTGGGCCTGGGCGGCAGCGACCTGACGAATTTCCTGAAGCAGTTCCACCAGATGGGGCTGACGGGCAAGATACCGGTTTCGGCCCTGAGCTGCAACGACACCGATCTGTGGTCGGCCGGGCCGGCGGCGGCGACCGGCGTGTATCCGAAAATATGGAACTACACCGGAGACCAGAACACCGAGCTCAGCCGCGCGTTCGTCAAGAGCTACATGGCACGGTACAAGACGCCGCCGGAGGCCGAGGCCTGGCAGGACTGGTTCGGCACGACGGCGATCATTACCGCCATCAAAGAAACCGGGTCTACCGATTCGAGTAAGCTTGTAGAGTTCCTGGAAGGACACAAGTTCGACGGCTACAAGAAAGCGGGCTCGATGTATTTCCGCCCCTGGGATCATCAACTGATCCAGCCCACGCTGGTGGCGCAGGTCAAGAAGAAAGTCACCGACAAGTACGACTATTTCGACATCGTGGAAGAAGTACCCGGCAAGGGGCAGACCTTCGATGATCTGTTCGGGTCGCAGGCCGAGTCCCTGTGCAAGATGCCGACGTCGCTGTAGTTCGCATGGCTGGCGTGCCCGGTTTGCCGGCGCGGGAGCCGGCAAACCGGGCACCCTGCCCAAGGTAGGGGATCCTGATGCTGGATACTACGCTGCTCGCCTCTCAGCTCATGAACGGGCTGGTGCTGGGTTTTCTTTATGTGCTTATCGCCGTGGGCATGTCGATTATCTTCGGCATGCTGGGACTGGTGAATTTTGCGCACGGCGCTTTCTTTGCGCTGGGCGCCTATCTTGCCTTGAGCCTCAGGCCGTACCTGGGGTTCGGCGGCGCGCTGGTGGCGGCGCCGTTATTGGTGGGCCTGATCAGCCTGCTGGTCGAGCGGACGCTGCTGCGGCCCCTGTACGACAAGGAACCCTTGCTTGGACTGGTGCTGACCTTCGGCCTGGCGCTGTTCATCCAGGAACTGATCCGCACTATCTGGGGCGCCATGGGGCATCCGTTCGACACCCCGGAGGCATTGTCGGGGTTCTTGCACGTGGGCCCGATATTCGTGACCCAGTATCGCCTGGCCGTGCTGGTGATGACGATCGTGATTCTGGCGGCGACCTGGCTTTTCCTGGAAAAAACCCCTTACGGGCGCATTGTGCGCGCGGGTTCGCGCGACCCCGACATGGTGAGCATGCTGGGCATCAACCTGAAGCGCGTGTTCATGTTCATTTTCGGATTGGGCTGCCTGGTGGCCGGGGCCGCGGGCGTGCTTGCGGCGCCGCTGTGGAGCGTGGTGCCGGCGATGGCCGAACAGGCCATCATGCCGGCCTTCGTGGTGGTTGTGATCGGCGGCCTGGGCAGCCTGAGGGGGGCCGTGGTGGCGGGGTTGCTGGTGGGAATCGCGGTGGCGATGACCATTCAGTTCTGGCCCGTTGCGTCCAGTTCGGTGATGTATGTCCTGATGATTATCGTGCTGCTGCTGTTTCCACGGGGCCTGTTCGGCGAACACTGGGAGCGCTTCGAATGAAAAGCCTGCGAAATCCGCTTGCCCAGCCGCTGGTGGTGCTGGCCCTGGTATTCATCGTTCTTCCGGTGTTGATGACGCTGGCCGGCTCTACCATAAGCCTGGCCACGCAGGTGGTGATTTATGCGCTTTACGGCATTGCGTACAACTTGCTATTGGGCTACACGGGCATGGTGTCGTTCGGCTCGTCGATGTTCTTCGGCATGGCCAGCTACGCCAGTGCGCTGTTTTCGCTGCACGTGACCCAGAACGTCGTGCTGGCGCTGATCGTCGGCATGGTTTTCGCGGCGCTGCTGGGCCTGCTGGTCGGCGCGCTGATCCTGCGGCGCAGGGGCTTGTATTTCGCGCTGCTGACGCTGGCCTTCACGCAATTGTTCTTCGAGATCTGCTTTCGCTGGACCAGTTTCACCGGCGGGGAAAACGGCCTGCAGGGGGTGTTGCGCCCAGGGTTGGAAGGTGCCGTGAACTATTACGTTTTCTGCGCCGTCATCGTGCTGGTGTGCGCCTGGCTGCTGCAGCGCATTGTGCATTCGCCGTTCGGCCGCGTCCTGCAGGCGATTCGCGACAATGAAAAGCGCGTGCAATATCTGGGCTACGACCCGTGGGGCTACAAGCTGTGCGCCATTGTTCTGCACGCGGCGTTCATCGGCCTGGGCGGCGGCATGCTGTCGCTGCTGATCCATGGCGCCTATGCCGATAACCTGAACTGGCAGCATGCCGGCGATCCGGTAATGATGACCTTGCTGGGCGGCATCCATCATTTTCTGGGGCCGTTGTGGGGCGCCATTATCTACATCAACCTCAGCGATCAGCTCAGTGCGTACACGGAACACTGGTGGTTGATTTTCGGCGCGTTGATCATTGCCGTGGTGCTGCTGTCGCCGGAAGGCCTGAGCGGATTCTATGCGCGCCTTCGCGGGCATGGGCGGTGGAGCCTGACGTGCACGCCGGCGCCGCAGATGCCTGCCAGCGTGGTGGACCCGTTCGCCGTCAAAGGCCGGGCCGAGCGCCATACGATTCTGGAAGTCTCCCACCTGAGCAAGCGTTTCGGCCATGTGGTGACCGCCGACGATATCAGCCTGACGGTCAGCGCGGGCAGCGTCCATAGCCTGATCGGCCCCAACGGCGCGGGCAAGACGACGCTGTTCAACATGCTGACCGGCCTTATCCCGCACGATGCCGGCAGCATCAAATTCAATGGCAGGGAAATCAGCAAGCTGAAGATCCACGAACGCACCCGCCTGGGCATGTCGCGGTCGTTCCAGGTGGTAAGCCTGCCGGAGAACCTGACCGTGCTGGAGGCGGTGCGGGTGGCGGCCCAGGCCGAGTCGCCACAGCACGCGTCGCTGTGGCGCAACGCCTATGATCTGCCCGAGCCGCTGGAACGCGCCTGGGGGCTGCTCAAGGCAGTGGGGCTGGAAGAAAAAGCGGGAGAAGTGATCGCCAATCTGCCGCATGGCGAGCAGCGGCTGCTGGATATCGCGGTCACCATGGCGACCAGCGCCGAATTGCTGCTGCTCGACGAGCCGCTGGCCGGGCTGGCCGACGTCGACCGTGAGCGCATCGGCGCGCTGATCCGCCGCCTTGCGGGGCACTACACGATTTTTCTCATCGAGCACGACATCGACCGGGTGATTTCGCTGTCGGACCGCATAACCGTGCTGCACCAGGGGCGCCTGATTGCCGACGGCGACCCCGATGCCGTGGTCAGCAATGCCGAAGTGGTGAAGGCGTATCTGGGCGAAACAAGCGAAGCGGCGGCCGCCGTGCCCGTTGCGCGGCAGCCGGCCGCGGCGGATCGCGCGCCCGTGCTGAGCCTGCGGAACGTGGATTCGGGCTATGACGGCAGCAGCGTGCTGGATGGCCTGTCGCTGGAAGTGCGCGAAGGAGAGGCGGTGGCGCTGCTGGGGCGCAACGGCGTGGGCAAGACCACCACCTTGTACACCATCATGGGGCTGCTGGCGGCCAGCAAGGGCCAGCTGCATTTCAAGGGATCGGAAATTACCGGCCAGGCGCCTAACCAGATCAACCGCCAGGGAATCGCCATCGTGCCCCAGGGGCGCCGGGTGTTTCCCAACCTGAGTATCCTGGACAACCTGCTGATTGCCCGCCGGCCGGGCGGATGGAGCCCGGACCAGGTGTTTGAACTGTTTCCGAAACTGGGCACCCTGCAGTCGTCTCTGGGCGGCAATCTCAGCGGAGGCGAGCAGCAGATGCTGGCCATTGCCCGCGCCCTGATGGCGCCGGCCGATCTCATCCTGCTCGACGAGCCGTTCGAGGGGCTGGCGCCCGCCATTGTTACCGAAGTGCTGGAAGCGGTGATTCAACTGCGCGAGCGGGCCAGCATCTTGCTGGTAGAGCAGCGGATCGACCTGGCCCTGCAGGTGGTCGACCGCGCCTACATCATGGTGAACGGGCGGGTTGCCTACGAGGGCACTGCCGGCGATCTGCAGCAGAACAAGGCGCTGCAGGTCAAGCTGCTGGGCGTATGAGACAGAGATTGTGAGCAGTCAATTTGAGTAGAGGATGCCATGTTTGACGAAACGAGTATGCGCGGCCGCAAGGTGCTGATCACGGCGGGCGCCAGCGGCCTGGGCCTGGAGATGGCCAAGGTGTTCACGGCGGCCGGCGCCTCGGTGCTGGTGTGCGACCTGGACGAGAAAACCCTGGAACAGGCGTCGCAGGCCGTGCCGGGGCTGCTCACGACCGTGGCCGACGTATCCGACGAAGCCAGCGTGGCCGGGCTGTTCGACCAGGTCCAGGCGCGGCTCAGGGGGCTGGATGTGCTGGTCAACAATGCCGGCATCGCGGGGCCCACCGGGTATGTGGAAACCCTGAGCAAAGGCGACTGGGACAGGACGCTGGCCGTCAACATCACCGGGCAGTTCCTTTGCGCGCGCCTGGCGGTGCCGCTGCTCAAGCAATCGAAGGCGGGGGCCATGATCAACCTGTCTTCGGCGGCGGGGCACCTGGGCTTTGCGGGGCGTTCCGCCTATTCGGCATCGAAGTGGGCGGTGGTGGGCTTTACCAAGACGCTGGCCATCGAGCTGGGCCAGTTCGGCGTTCGCGTCAACGCCATCCTGCCAGGGGCGGTGGAAGGACCGCGTATCCGCGCGGTGATTGCCGCCAAGGCGCGGACGCTGAACTTGCCGGAGGCAGAAGTCGGGCGCGCCTACGAGAATCAGTCGGCGATGGGGCGCATGGTGTCGGCGCGGGATATCGCCAACATGGCGCTGTTTGCCGCGAGCGACGCGGCCGCCAGCGTCAACGGGCAGGCCCTGGTGGTCGACGGCCTGACGCAGGCCCTGATCTGAGCCGCGGAGGCGCCACTTGTTCGAGCTGACCGGCCAGGTTGCCCTGGTAACTGGATCTTCGCGCGGCATAGGCTACGAGGCGGCAAAAGCCTTGAGCCGGCAGGGCGCCACGGTGGTGCTCAACGGCCGTGATGCCGCCGGCCTGCAAGCGGCCGCCGATGCCTTGCGGCAGGACGGTGGCGATGTGCATACGGCGGTTTTCGATGTGGCCGATGTGGACGTGGCCCGAGCCGCCGTCGACGCGCTGCTGCAGTCGCTGGGAAGCATCGACATTTTCTTTGCCAATGCGGGCGTGCAGCACCGAGAGCCGCTGGCCAGCTATGCGCTGGCCGACTTCGAACGCATAGTCTTCACCAATCTGACGGCGCAGTGGGCGCTGGGCCGCCACCTTGCCGCCGCAATGGCATCCCGGGGCCACGGCCGGATCATTTTCACCGGCTCGATAACCGCCTTGCAGGGCCGCAGGGACATCACGGCCTATACGGCCGCCAAGGCCGCGCTGCACGGGATCGTTCGGCAATGGGCCGCGGAACTGGCGGATTCGGGCGTGACGGTCAATGCGGTGGCCCCCGGGTACATCCGCACCGAACTGACGCAGGCACTGTGGGAAGACGAGCAGTTCAATAGCTGGCTGAAAGACCGGGTGCCGCAGAAACGCTGGGGATCGCCGCAAGACGTGGCGGCGGCCGTTGTGTACCTGGCGGCGCGGGAATCCGGGTTCGTGACGGGCCAGGTGCTGGCCGTCGACGGGGGCACGACGGCGGTGCTTTAAGCAAGCGCTGGCCGATGGCGCCCCGCTGAACGGCTTTCGTCGCGCTACGCGCCCAGCGCCCGTAGCTGTGCCCGCAGCTGCCGGACTTCCTGGCTAAGGTCCAGGATCAGGGCGGCGGCGTCCAGGCAGGCGTCGAAGTCGCGTTCGAGCCGGCGGGTCTCCAGCGCGCGCTGCAGGTCGCCGCTGTGAAAGCGCCAGTCGGCCGGTTGCGGGCCCGCCGCTTCGATAATGCCTACTTCCACCAGTTGCACGACCCAGTCCACCTCTGTGCCGCAGGCCTGCGCGAGGTCTTGCGCGCTAAGGGATTGTGCCGTGTCCGCGAACGTGCCGCTGGCAGCGATGACGATGGTTTTCATGATCACACCTCCATGTCGGGCCGGGGGTTGAAGGGCAGGTCTTGCTGCATTTTGCGGTAGGCGGCCCGCGCGGCCTCGGTATCGGCCGGCGGCAGCACCAGTTCAAGCACCAGGTACAGGTCTCCGGGCGGATTGCCGGGAATGCCCCGGCCGCGCAGCCGCAGTTTGCGGCCGTTGCCGGAGCCCGGCGGGATGGTGACTTCCACGGTGCCGCCCGGGGTGGGAGCGTTGACGCTGGCGCCCAGCGCCGCTTCCCAGGGCGCCACGGGCAGCGTCATGCTGAGATCGCGCCCATCGACGCGGTAGCGCGGGTGGGGCTTGAAGCGCACTTCCAGGTACAGGTCGCCGTTGTCGCCGCCGCCATGGCCGGGCATGCCCTGGCCGGCCAGGCGGATGTACTGGCCTTCGCGCACGCCCGCGGGAATGCGCACGCTGAGCGTGCGGGTCTGCATTTGCGGATGCCCCTGGTCGTCCAGGTGCACGGCACGCAGGCTGACGTCGCGCGTGGCGCCCTTGAGAGCGTCTTCGAGGTCGATTTCGATGGCGGCGTGGTGGTCTTCACCGCGGGCCCGGAAGTCTGGCCGGGCCGCGCGCTGCGCGCGGTTGCCGAACAGCGACGAGAAAAACTCGCTGAACTGGGCTTCTTCGCCCGGGGTGGCCGTGCGGTGGAATTCGAAGCCCTCGTCCCAGCCGGGGGGCGGCTGGAATGATCCGTCGGGTGCGGCGCCGCTGGCCAGCTTGTCGTAGGCCTGGCGTTTTTCCGCGTCGCGCAATACGTCGTAGGCCTCGTTGACGTCGCGCATGCGCGCTTCGGCGTCGTTTTCTTTGCTGACATCCGGATGGTATTTGCGGGCAAGCTTGCGGTAGGCGCGCTTGATGTCGTCATCCGAGGCGTCCTGCTTGACGCCCAGCGTCTGGTAGTAGTCCTTGAATTCCATCCATCTCTCCACTCGTCTTCAAAGATGGGGCGCTGCTTCCAGGCCAGCGCGCCAGCGCCAGCCGGAATCGCCACGCCCGGCATGGCGGGCCGCGCAG
Organism: Bordetella petrii; assembly: GCF_017356245.1. NCBI lineage: Bacteria > Pseudomonadati > Pseudomonadota > Betaproteobacteria > Burkholderiales > Alcaligenaceae > Bordetella > Bordetella petrii. Next base: position 305,730 of record NZ_JAFMZZ010000001.1, on the reverse strand, counting down.
TGCCGGGCTGCTTCCATCATAGCGCCGGCAAGCATCACGGAACGGCGCGGCCGTTGCCCCCCGAGGGGAGAGCCCGGAACTGGCGCGGCACGCGAAAGACGGCCAGACCGCAGCCATTGCGGATCCGGCGTTGAAGTACATGCATATGCAAATAAATTGACGAACCTGGTTTTCCTTATTAATATGCATGCACATGCAAATAAATAAACATGTATGAACACTGCGTTCAACCCCTACACCCGGCCCGCTTGCGCGGGCGAATTGACGACAGGAAACCTGAATCATGAACTGGCTTTATCTGGGCGTTGCCGTGATCTTCGAGATCGCGGTCGCCATTTCCGCAGGCAATGCAAAGGGATTCACGCGGCTCTGGTGGACGGTTGCCACCCTGGTCAGCGGCGCGATCGCCACTTTCTTCCTCAGCCTGGCGCTGCTGACCTTCGATGTGGGCGTGGGCTATGCGATCTGGACCTCGGTGGCCGGCGTCGGGATCGTGATACTGGGGGCTTTGTTCTTTGGCCAGCGCCTCGACTGGAAGAAATCCCTGGGCATTTTCCTGGTCATCGGCGGCGTGGTCGGCCTGCGGCTGAGCGGCGCGGCTTGATGCCGGTTGCTGCCGTATTCAAATTTCACGATTTTCAAGCAAGGAGTTCGACATGACGAAACCCAACCAAACCAGCCAGGGCCGTGGGCGCGCATGGGCGATGCTGCTGCTGGCCGGGGCTTTCGAAATCGGCTACGCGCTCAGCGTATCGGGCAGCAGGGCGTTCACGGTGCCAGGCTGGTCCGTTTCAGCGGCGGTGTTCTTCCTGCTGACGCTGTATGCCCTTAGCGTTGCCCTGCGGTCTATCGACGTGGGCATCGGCTACGCGGCGTGGGCGGGCATTGGCTCGGTTGGGGCGGCGGTGTTCGGCAGCGTGCTGTTCGACCAGCCGCTGACGCTGGTGCAGGCAGGCTGGCTGGCGGTGATCATTGCCGGCGTGGTGTGGCTGAAGCTGGCCGACAGTGCCAGGCTGAACGCCGGCCCGCGCGCTGAACAGGCCTGAGCCGGTGTGGGCCCGGGCACTTGCATGGGCATGCATATGAGAAAATAGGCTGCCCATGGTTTCCCAGGAGTGCCGGCCCGTTATGTCGAAAAAAAGCGATGCATGGCTCAAGCTGATCCAGGTCACGGCCCATGTCGAGGCCGACCTGGGCAGGATGCTGCAGGCGGGGCACGGGCTGGGCCTGTCGGAATACCGTGCGCTGGAAATCCTGGCCCGCTCGCCGGATTCCGAACTGCGCATGCAGGAACTGGCCGCCCATCTGCGCCTGAACCAGAGCTCGGTCTCGCGCATGGTCGAGCGCCTGGAGCGCGGGGGTTTCACCGTGCGCGACCTGTGCCCGGACGACAAGCGCGGGGTGTACACCGTGCTGACCGAAAAGGGGCGGGCGCACCTGGAAAGCGCCCAGTCCGGCTACGAGCAGGCGCTGGATGCCGCGTTGAAGGAACATGGCGGCGACAAGCTGCTGGCCGCGCAGGGCCGCAAGGCCCGATAGGCGGCGCCAGGGCGCAGGGCGCGCGTACGTGCGTGTTTTTGGGCCCAAACAAACCAGGCGCCACGAATTGGTGGTTTACTTGTGATCCTCCGATGGAGGAGAAAATCATGAGGAGAAACCAGACAATGAAAAAACGCCAATTCCTGCTGTCGTGCCTGGGCACGCTCGCGCTGTCGCTGGCGCCCGCCGCGGGCCAGGCCCAGGGCCAGGCTTTCCCGCCATTCAAGACCGCCACCATCGTGGTGGGTTTCGCGGCCGGCGGCGCATCCGACGCCGCCGCCCGCATCATCGCCAAGAAGCTCACCGATGACCTGGGCATTAGTGTGGTCGTCGAGAACAAGCCGGGCGCCGGCGGCAATATCGCCCATCAGTACGCCGCCCACCAGGGCCCCACCGATGGCAGCACCATCCTGTTCGGGTCGGTGGGCCCGCTGGCCATTGCGCCGCATCTCATGTCCCTGCCGTACGATCCCGTCAAGGACCTGGCCCCCATCACCATGGCGGTGAATTTCCCCAATGTGCTGGTGGTCAACAGCAGCCTGCCCATCAAGACCTTCGCCCAATTCATCGAGTACGCCAAGGCCAACCCCGGCAAGATCGATTTCGCGTCCACCGGGCACGGCTCGGCCTCGCACATGGCGGGCGAACTGCTTATCGACATGGCCAAGGTGGATATCGTGCATATCCCCTACAAGGGCGGCGCGCCGGCCTTCCAGGACTTGATGGGCGGCCGGGTGGCGTCGTATTTCTCTACCCTGAACACGGCGCAGCCGGGCATCGACGCCGGCAAGCTGGTGCCGCTGGCCACCACCGGCCTCAAGCGCATGGCCGCCTTGCCCGACCTGCCCACCATCGCCGAAACCTACCCGGGCTACAACGCCACCAATTGGTATGCCTTCGTGGCGTCGTCCAAGGTGCCCGCGCCCATCCTCGACGGCTGGAATGCCGCGCTGGTCAAGGTGCTGAAATCGCCCGAGGTGGTGGCCGCCCTCGAGAAGCACGGCCTGCCGCCGGCGCCGGGCTCCCGCCAAGAGCTTGCCGACGACATCGCCCGCGACTCGGCTTTGTGGGCCCGCGTCATCCAGGATCGCAAGATCAAGCTGGAATAACTGCCTTCCGGCCGGCAATAAAGCCGGCGTGCCGCCGGCCCGCACCCCGCTCAGCCGCCCCGGATGCCCGCCTTCTGGATGACATCGGTCCACTTGGCCATTTCGGCGTCGATGAACTGGCCGAAGGCGGCGGCATTGCCCGGGTGCGGCTCCATGCCCTGGGCCAGGAAGCGTTTGCGGATGTCGGCATCGGCCAGCGCGCGGTTGATTTCCGCATCCAGCCGGTGGGTGATGGCGGCGGGCACGCCGGCCGGCACCATGAATCCGTACCAGCCCGATGCGACCACGTTGGGCAGCCCCTGGCTGCGCAAGGTGGGGGCCTGCGGATAGATCTCGCTTTGCGCGGCCGATGCCACCCCCAGCACGCGCAGCTTGCCGCTTTGTATGTGCGGCAGGGCGGCGGTAATGGCGGTAAGCGTGGCGTCGATGCGGCCGGCCAGCAGGTCGGTGTAGGCCATGACGTCGCCGCGGTACTGCACCGTCAGGCCTTTTACGTGGGCGTCGCGCAGGAACAGTTCCGCCGCCAGGTGCGGCAGCGAGCCGTTGCCGGGTGAACCGAAGGTCAGGCCGTTGGCCTGCGATTTGCCGTAGGCGATCAGTTCTTGCGCCGTCTTGGCCGGAGACTGCGCATTGACCACCAGGAACAGCGGAACCGTGGCGACCATGGCCACCGGCTGCAGGTCTTTTTTGGGGTCATAGCCCAGCTTGCCGTACAGGGCCTGCAGTGTGGAATAGGGCGCGGCGGCGTACAGGATGGTGTAGCCGTCGGCCGCGGCGTGGGCCACGAATTCGTTGGCCACCCGGGTGCCCGCGCCGGCCTTGTTTTCGACCACGAAGGGCTGGCCCAGGCGTTTGGCCAGATATTCCGCGAGCAGCCGCGCCGACAGGTCGCTGGGGCCGCCGGCCCCGTACGGCGCAATGATCTTCGCGGTGCGGGCCGGCCAGGCTTCTTGCGCGAACACGCGCGGCGCGGCGCCCGCGCAGGCGGCCGCGGCGGCGGCGCTCAACAGCGTCCTTCGGCTCATCTTCATGTCTGTCTCCTGGATGTTCGAATAGGAATAAGGAGTGTCCGCCGGATGTCCGCAAGAAGCCGGGCCTGCGCGAACCTCGAGAGGCGATGATAGGGGGCGGATTCTATTAGGACAATTTTCAATTTATTGATAACTTAAAGGCCAGGGTTATAAGTCGATTTTCACTTTCCAGTCACGGCAAAGGACATCCCATGGCATTCGAAGTCACGCTGCGGCAGTTGCGGGCGTTTATCACGGTATTGGAATGCGGCAGTTTTTCCGTGGCGGCCGACACCATGCATTTGTCGCAGGCGGCCTTGAGCGGCCTGGTCAAGGAACTGGAAAGCCGGCTGGGCGTGCGCTTGCTGGACCGCAATACGCGCAGCGTCGGCGCGTCGGTGGTCGGCGCGGCATTCGAGCCCATGGTGCGCCGCGTATTGGCCGACCTGGACGAAGCCCTGGAAAGCGTAACCAATCTGAAAGAGCTGCGCCGCGGGCTGGTGCGCGTGGCCGCGCCCGAGACGCTGTCGTGCACGCTGCTGCCGGAATTGATCGCCGGTTACGGGGCGCGCCATCCGGGCGTGGACATCCGTTTTGATGATGTGCCCATCGAGCAGGTGCTGGCCAACCTGCACAATGGCAGCGCGGATATCGGCTTCGGCCCGGCCGGCGTGCTGGCCGATGACGCGGTGCAGGCGCACCTGATCCGCATCGACCCCCTGTGGGCCGCGCTGCGCCCCGATGATCCCCTGGCGGCCGGTGACTCGGTCAGCTGGAAAGAACTGCGCGAGCGGCCGCTGATCAACTACATGCCCAACCTGGCGCTGAATGTGCTGAGCAATGTGCCGTCGCGGCATCACCCCGAGCAGGTCGTGCCCGTGCATCGGGTCAATACGGCGCTGTCGCTGCTGCGCGTCAGGCCGGGCTATGTGATCTGCCCGTCGATGGCGCGATCGCTGGTCGAGGGTTTCGGGCTGGTCTTCCTGCCGCTGCGCCAGCCCGCCGTGAGCTGGCGGATTGCGCTGTTTGCCCGTGCCCGGCCGTCGCTGTCGCCCGCGGTGGAAAGCTTTCTGGACTATGCGCTGGAAAGCGCGCAGGGCACTGGCGATGAAGACGCGCCGCGTTCACGCCGAGCCCCCGCGCGCGCCGCGCGGGCCGGAAGATAAATAAGATCAGATTATAAAAACTTCAGAATTCTCGTCTTGTCCGATAAAAAGCGGGCGCGTATCTTAGGCGGCCAGCCTCGGGCATTTGCAGTGCGCGGATGCCGCCTGCGGATTGCAGAGGCTTTTCCCGACTGTCATCCGGCCGCCCATGACCCTGCCAGACTTAGATTCTTTCCTGTCGCCGCGTTCCATCGCCATTGTCGGCGCGTCGACCCATGCCGGCAAAGTCGGCGCCGTGCCGCTGCGGTACCTGATCGAGCAGGGCTATCGCGGCGAGGTGTATCCCATCAATGCCGGGGCGCGGCAGGTGCAGGGCCGCCCCGCTTGCGCGTCGTTGCGCGCCGTGGGCAGGCCGATCGACCTGGCGATTTTCGCTATTCCCGCATCGGCGGCGGATACCGCGCTGGATGATGCGATCGCGGCGGGGGTGCGCAACATTGTCATGTTTTCCGCCGGGTTCGCCGAGCTGGGAGAGCAGGGCGATGCGGCGCAGCGCGCGTTCGCCGCAAAGGCCCGCGCCGCGGGCATCCGGGTGCTTGGGCCCAATTGCCTGGGCTTCATGAATGTGGCGCGGTCGGTGTACGCCACGTTCTCGCCAGTGGTGTCGACCGGCCTGGTCGAGGCCGGCCAGGTCGGCCTGGTCAGCCAGAGCGGCGCGTTCGGCGCGTATGCCTACGCCATGGCGCGCGAGCGCGGCGTCGGCCTTTCCATGTGGGTGACGACAGGCAATGAGTCGGACATCGACGTGGCCGACTGTATTGCGTGGATGGCGCGCGACCCGGCCACGCGGGTGATCATGGCCTACCTGGAGGGATGCCGCGACGGCGGCAAGCTGAGGCAGGCGCTGGATCTGGCGCGCGCGGCGGACAAGCCGGTGGTGGTGGTGAAGGTGGGCCGCACGGCGCTGGGCGCCCGGGCGGCCGCGTCGCATACCGCGGCGCTGGCCGGCGACGACGCGGTCTACCAGGCGCTGTTTCGCCAGCATGGCGCCTGGCGGGCGCGCAGTATCGAGGAATTTTTCGACATCGCCCATTGCCTGGCGGTGTCCGGCCAGCCGGCCAATGCCCGCGTGGGCCTGCTGACCGTGTCGGGCGGGGTGGGCGTGATGATGGCCGACGATGCCGCCGAGGCGGGGCTGGACGTGGCCGAGCTGCCGGCGGCCGCGCAAGAAATCATCCGGGCGCGCGTGCCGTTTGCCGCGACGCAGAACCCGGTGGATCTGACCGGGCAGGTAACGGCGGATCCGTCGCTGCTCGAGATGGCGGCTCGCGCCATGCTGGGGCAGGGCGGCTACGGCAGCCTGCTGATCTTCCTGGCGGCGTTCGGCAGCACGCCGGCCATGCAGGCCATGCAGCAGCAATTGGCGCGGGACTTGCGGCAGGCGTTTCCGGGGCGCCTGCTGATGTTCAGCGCCCTGGCCGATCCGGCGCAGCAGCGCGCGCTCGAGGCGCAGGGATGCCTGTGCTATGGCGACCCGGCCAGGGCCATCCGCGTGCTGGCCGCCATGGCGTTCTTTCACGCACAGCGGCGGCGGCCCGGGCCCGCCGTCGCCGGCCCGCCGGTGGTGCTGCGGCCTGGCCCGTACAGCGAGGCCGATGCCATGCGGGTGCTGCGCGAACACGGCATGCCGGTGGTGCCGGCGCGCCACGCCCAGTCCCGCGAGCAGGCAATAGAGCAGGCGCGCGAATTGGGCTTTCCGGTGGCCATGAAAATCGTGTCGGCCGATATCACGCACAAGAGCGACGTGGGCGGCGTGGTGCTGGACATCCGCGACGAGAACGTGGCCAGGGAGGCTTACGACCGCATCCTGGCGGCGGTGGCCAAGGCGGCGCCGCGCGCGCGGATCCAGGGCGTGCTGGTCGCGCCCATGGTGCGTGGCGGTGTGGAGTGCATCCTGGGCGTGCGCCGCGACCCCGTGCTGGGGCCTGTCGTGATGGTGGGCGCCGGAGGCGTGAACGTCGAGCTGCTGGGAGATGTGGCGTTGCGGCTGGCGCCGGTGGATATCGAGCAGGCGCGCGAGATGATCGGCGAATTGCGGATCGCCCCGCTGTTCGGCGGTTTTCGCGGCGCGCCGGCGGCCGATGCGGCGGCGCTGGCCGAGGCCATTGTGCGGCTGTCCCGATTTGCCGCGGCGGCCGGCGACACGCTCGACTCGGTAGAGCTGAACCCGCTGGTGGTGCTGCCGGAAGGCCGGGGGGCATGCGCGCTGGATGCCGTGCTGCTGACGCGGGCCGCGTCCCTGGCGCCGCCCGCCGCCCGGCAGGCGGTGATTGCCACTTTGCCGCTGTTCGAGATGGCGCGCATGCGCGCTTCGAATACCGCGCGCAGGCATGCCGCGGCGGGCTTCGCCGGCGACAGCCCGGCTTCGAGAATGCGCTGGGTGAACCAGTTCACCCATACCCGCCGGCTGCGCGGCCCGGACGACAAAGAAGTGGTGACACCGAACAATGACACCCTGTTCACCAATGCGTGGCTGGACCTGTCGGCGGGGCCGCTGGTGATCGAGGTGCCGGAGATGGGGTCGCGCTACTGGGTGCTGGGCTTTCTTGATGCGTGGACGAATCCATGGGCCTATGCCGGGCGCCGCACCACGGGCGGCCAGGCGCAGCGCCTGTTCGTGCATGGCCCCGGCTGGCGGGGCGCGGCGCCTGCGGGCATGCACCGCATCAGCGCGCCCAGCGACGACGTGTGGGTGATCGGCCGCATTCTGGTGGATGCCGATCCGGCCGACCTGGCGCAGGTGCATGCGCTGCAGGATCACTTCGCCATTTGCCGGCCGGATGGGACGCCGGCGTTGGCGCGCATGGATGTGCTGCTGGACAACCGCGATACCGGCGTGCCCGAGGCCGGCGAATACCTGCGCGTGCTGGACGCCATGCTGGAACGCAATCCCCCGGCCGAGCCTCTGCCGGCCTGGCCGCCGGCGCAGGCGGACTTGCAGGCGGCGCTGGCCGACGTCTATACCGAGTTGCGCGAGGTGGCGCAGCCGTCCGAACTGGGCGGCGGCTGGACCACCGCGGTGGCCGTGCGCACCAGCTTCGGCAGCGATTTCCTGACGCGCGCGCGCGTGGCGCGCAACTGGATCGGCACGCTGGGTATCGACGAGGCCATGTACATCATGGCTGAAGTCGATGCGGACGGCGCGCCGTTGACCGGCGCGCGGCGCTATGTGCTGCGCTTTCCGCCGCAGGGCGGGCCGCGGGTGGGCGCGTTCTGGTCGATTACCCTGTACCGCCGCAGCGACTGCCTGCTGGCCGCCAACCCCATCGGCCGGCACTCCATCGGCGATCGCACGCCGGGCCTGCAGTACGACGAAGACGGCGGCTTGAGCATCTCGATCCAGGCCGAAGACCCCGGGCCCGCAAAGAACTGGCTGCCGGCGCCGGCCGGTGCGGGGTTCTACCTGACGTTGCGGCTGTACCAGCCGCAGCAGGCCCACCTGGAAGGCAGGTTCGACTATCCCCCGGTGCGGCGCGCGGACTGAGCCGGCGCGGATATGGCCGATAATGCGGGGTGACCGACAATCGTGGCCCCGGCCCTGATGCGCACCCATGAGAACCGATAGCCGCCTTTCCCGCATGCTGCACGTGCTGCTGCACATGGCCCGCGCCGACCAGCCCATGACGTCGGAGCAGATCGCGCGCATGCTGGGCACGAACGCTGCGGTCGTGCGCCGCACCATGGCTGGCTTGCGCAAGGCGGGCTATGTGCAATCCGACAAGGGGCATCATGGCGGCTGGCGCCTGGCTTGCGGGCTGGACCGCATTACGCTGCTCGATGTGCACCACGCGGTGGGCGGCCCGCGCATTTTCGCCATCGGCGCCGACCGCGACAACCCCGACTGCGCCGTCGAGCGCGTGGTCAATGCGGCCATCGCCGATGCCTTGCAGCAGGCCGAGGCTCTGCTGGTGCAGCGGCTGGGCGCGGTCAGCCTGGCCGACCTGGCGGGGCAGTTCGACGCGCTGTGCCGGGCGGCTCCGGCGGCTGCGCGTCAGCGCCATTAGGGGGCTGCGGCCGCTTCCGCGGTTTGAGTTCTGGCCCCGTCCCGCGTCGTCCGGCCGGGCGGCGCGGGACTGCGACGTGAATTTGAACCGCTGTGTCGCGCTTGTGTCGGCAGGCATCTGAGCAAGCCGCCTTTCTTCGCGTTTTAATGTATCATTAAAAGATACGTGAAATCGCAACCGACCGGATGGAGGTATGGATGGACTATGACGTGATCATTATTGGCGGCAGCTACGCCGGCCTGTCGGCCGGCCTGCAATTGGCGCGCGCGCGGCGCAAGGTGCTGGTGATCGACGCGGGGCAGCGCCGCAACCGCTATGCGGCGCATTCGCACGGCTTCCTGACGCAGGACGGCAAGCCGCCCGCACAGATTGCCTCCGAAGGGCGCGCGCAGCTGATGCGCTACGCGACAGTGCAATGGCTGGACGGCCTGGCCGCCCAGGCCCGGCCGGTGGCCGGCGGCTTTCAGGTAGTGCTGCAGCAGGGAACGGTGCATACCGCGCAGCGCCTGATCCTGGCCGCGGGCGTGGAAGACGAGCTGCCGGATCTGCCCGGGCTGGCGCAGCGCTGGGGCAGGCATGTGTTCCATTGCCCTTATTGCCACGGCTATGAGCTGCAGCAGGGGCCTATCGGCGCGCTGGCGGTGTCGGCGATATCGCTGCACCAGGCGCTGATGCTGCCCGACTGGGGTCCGACCACTTTGTTCCTGAACGGCGCTTTCGAGCCGGATGCCGAACAGCAGACGCAGCTGCGGGCCCGGGATGTGCGGGTCGAGCCGGGCGCGGTGGCGCGGCTGGACGGCGCGGCCGTCGATGTGGTCATGCAGGACGGCCGCGTATTTGCCTTGGCGGGCCTGTTCGTGGCCACGCGCGTGCGCCCCGGCGTGCTGGCCGCGCAACTGGGATGCGAGCTGGAAGAGGGGCCGCTGGGGCCCTATGTGAAGGCCGACCCCGTCCGGGCGACCAGCGTGCCCGGCGTATTCGCATGCGGCGACCTGGCGCGGCCGGCGGGATCGGTGGCGCTGGCGGTGGGCGATGGCGCCATGGCGGGCGCCGCCGCGCACCGCTCGCTGATGTTCGGGCTGTGACGCCGCGCCGCGGCGCGATGCCGGCTACGCGAAGGCGCGCGGGCGCACGTACCGGTATTGGATCGCCGCGGCCAGGCCCAGGGCCAGGACCAACAGGCCGCAGGCGGCCAGCACATTGGCGTGCAGTCCATAGCGGTCGACCACATTGCCGCCCATGAACGAGCCGGCGGCAATAGCCGAATTGAAGGCGGTTACCGACCAGGCGGTGGCGGACTCCAGGGTCTTGGGAGCCGCCTTCATGGTCCAGGTCATCACGGATACGGACACGCCGCCATAGGCCAGCCCCCAGAGTCCCAGCACCAGTGCGCCGGACCAGGCGCCGCCCGCGGTGGCGAACAGCAGCAGCAGGGTTCCCGCCAGGCCCGCCGCGATCGCGATCAGGGTCCAGCCCACGCGGCGGGCGGCATTCAGGCCCGCGATGAAATTGCCGATGATGCCGGCCGTGCCGTAGACGAACAGCAGCACGCCGATCCATTCCGCCTGGAAGCCCGATACGGACAGCAGCCAGGGACGCACGAACGTGAACGCCATGAAATGGCCGGCCACCAGCAGCATCGTCAGGATCAGCCCCAGCCGCAGCCCCTGGTTGGACAAGGCATCGCGCAGGCTGCGCAGCGACACGGATTGGCCGACGGGCAGCGGCGGCATCGACCACCAGTGCAGCGCCAGCACCAGGGCGGCAAGCATGGCCATGCTGCCGAACGCCATGCGCCAGCCGGCCAGGTCGCCGATCAGCGCGCCCAGGGGCACGCCCAGCACCGACGCGGCCGCCACGCCGCCGAAAATGATGGAAGTGGCCAGGCCGACCGAAGCGGCCGGCACCAGCCGCACCGCCAGGCTGCCGGAGATGGCCCAGATGCCGCCCATGCACAGCCCCACCAGCACGCGGGCGGCAAGCAGCCAGGCGATATCGGGCGCCAGGGCGGTGGCGAGGTTGGCGCCGATCAGCATCAGGAACAGCACCGACAGGATATGGCGCCGGTCGATGCGGCCCGCGGCAACGACCACCACGGGGGCGGACAGCGCGGCCAGCAGGGCCGGCACCGTCAATAGCAGCCCGGTCGTGCCGGTGGACGCGCCGACGGTCTCGGCGATGGATGTCAGCAGCCCGACCGGCAGCATTTCGGTGGTGACTACCGCGAACGTGGCCAGCCCGCCGCAGGCGACAGCCAGCCAGGGGCGTGGGGAATGCGAGATGTGGCGATCGGTCATGGCGGGCAAGGGCGGCGGATTACCTGCGGGGCGCAGGTGATGCATAATATGGACATACGTTGCGTATGTCAATTTACATACGTAACGTATGCAAAAGGAGAGCTCCATGCCACGTCGCACCCGCGCCGAAATGATCGAAGAAACCCGTGCCAAGCTGGTGGCCGCCGCGCGGGTGGCTTTCGGCACGCAAGGCTACGCCAACACCTCGATGGACGACTTCACGGCCGCGGCAGGCCTGACGCGCGGCGCGCTGTATCACCACTTTGGCGACAAGCCCGGCCTGCTGGCGGCCGTGGTCGAGCAGATCGACGCGGAAACCGATGCGCGGCTGCAGGCGGTGTCCGATCAGGCGCCCGACACCTGGGCAGGATTCAGGAACCGCTGCCGGGCCTATCTGGAGATGGCGCGGGAACCGGAGATGCGGCGCATCGTATTGCAGGATGCGCGCGCGGTGCTGGGGGGCGCTTCGGCGGTGTCGCAGCAGTTCTGCGTGATATCGATGGCCGAGCTGCTCGATGCGCTGATGCAGAAGGGCGTGATCCGGCGCGCCGAGCCGCAAGCCCTGGCCCGCCTGATCTATGGCGCCCTGGCCGAGGGCGCGTTCTGGGTGGCCGAAGCGGAAGGCGAGGGCGATGGCGAACGGTTCAGCCAGGCGCAGGCGGCGCTGGACGTGCTGCTGGATTCCCTGCCTGTCTAGCCCGCCGCGGGCCGAGCCGCGCGGGCGGCTTCGTATTCGGCGAATGGCCGCAGCTGATCGGCCAGCGCCTTGCTGAATGCCGGCCGCGCCTCGCAGCGCGCCTGGTAGGCCTGCAGCGCGGGCCGGTCGGCGACCAGCGGCGTATTGCGCAGGATGCGCAGCACGGTGGTCATCATCAGGTCGCCCGCGGTAAAGCGGTCTTCCAGGTATTCGCGTTCGCCCAGCCATGCCGCCAGTTCGTCCAGGCGCTTGCATGCCGCCTGTTCGGCCAAGGGGCGGACCTGGTCGACCCAGGGCTCGCCGGCATGGAAGAAATCCAGCCCGGCAAAATGGGCGATGGGCGGTTCCAGCGTGTTCAGCGCCGCCAGCGTCCACGCGCGGGCCCTGGCGCGGCCCCGGGCATCGGCCGGCAGCAGGGCCTGGCTGCGCTCGGCGATTTCCAGCACGATGGCGCCGGATTCGAACAGCCTGAGATCGCCTTCTTCGAAAGCGGGCACCTGGCCGAAGGGCTGCAGCCCGCGGTATTCGGGGCTGGCCTGGTCTTTTACGCCGATGAGCTTTTCGCGGTAGGGAATGCCGGCTTCTTCGAGCGCCCAGCGTACGCGCAGGTCGCGCACCAGGCCTTGCGCCAGGGGCGGCACCCAGCGGAATGCGGTGACAGTGATCATGGATGGGCTCCAGTCAGGCGGCGAAGTGCCGCGCCAGTTTGTCCAGCGCGCCGCCCCAGCCTTCTTCGTGGCCGCGGCGCGTGGCTTCGTCTTGCAGGCCGGCGTGCGTGAACGTAAGTTCGGTGCCGGCGTCGATGGCGCGCAAGGCGATCTCGACACGCGATTCGCCGCCGTCTTCGTCATCGGACCAGCGCCAGCTCATCGCCAGGTGATGCGGGGGCTCGACGCGCAGGTATTCGCCGCTGCTTTCGTGTTCGCTGCCGTCGAGCATGCGAAAGCGCACCCGGAAGCGTCCGCCGACCCGGACATCGGTTTCGGCGATGAGTACCGGCCCGTCGTCGGGGCCCCACCAGCAGGCGATGCCATCGGGCGTGGTCAGCGCGTCGAAGACGGTGGCGGGTTGCGCATGGATGCGCCGTACAAGAGTCAGGCTGGTCATGGGTCGGATCTCCGTTGCGGTTCCTGGTTTTCCGCGTAGGCGGCCAGGCGGTCGAGGCTGTGGGTCCAGAAGTGCTCGTAGCGGCGCAGCCAGTCCATGGCGGCCTGCATGGGGGCGGGCGACAGGCGCACGGTGACGGTGCGGCCGGCCTTGGTGCGCACGATGAGCCCGGCGTCGCCGAGCACGTCCAGGTGCTTCATGACGGCCGGCAGCTTGATGGAAAAGGGCTGCGCCAGCTGGCTGACCGTGGCGCTGCCTTCGCGCTCGAGCCGCGCCAGGATGGCGCGGCGGGTGGGGTCGCCCAGCGCCGCGAAGGTCTGGTCCAGGGCCTGATTATAGTTCACCATATGGTTAAGTATCGACCTGGCGCCGCTGTCTGTCAACCCCTGCCGGCATCGCGCCGGCGTGCCCTGCCGCTGCGCGGTACCATTGCCTACTGGCTCGACCGGCGCGCTGCCGGCAGGCGATACATGAGGGCAGGGAAAGCGTCGTGCGCATGGCCGATAGGCAGGACAAGAGCGGGCGGGACGGGCGCTGGAAGCGCCGCGCATACTGGGCGCTGGGCATGCTGATGCTGGCGCTGGCGGTCGTGGGCGCGGTGTTGCCGGTCATGCCGACGACGGTTTTCGTGATCCTGGCGGCGGCATGCTTCGGCCGCGCGTCGCCGCGCTGGGAAGCCTACCTGCTACACCATCCGCACTTCGGCCCGCCGCTGGTGGCCTGGCGCGAACAGGGCGCCATCTCGCCGCGCGGCAAGCTGCTGGCAGTGGCCGGCATCGCAGTGGGGCTGGCGGTGTTCTGGTACACCGTGCATCCGGCGCTGTGGCTGGGCTTGCTGGTCAGTGCCTTCATGGCGGCCTGCGCCGCCTGGCTGGTCAGCCGCCCCGCGCCGCGGGCGGACTGAGCCCGGCCCGGGCGGCATGCACGAAGCGCGGCAGGCGTTCATGCCGCGCCCTCCACGTAGCGCAGGCCGATCAGCCCTGCCGCCGTCAGGGCCAGGAACAGCAGCCGCTGCCAATGCGCGCTTTCGCCGAACACGGCAATGCCGACGACCACCAGGCCCACCGCGCCCAGGCCGGTCCAGATGGCGTAGGCGGTGCCCACCGGCAGGGTTTGCAGGGCCTTGGCCAGCAAGTAGATGCTGCCCAGCCCCGCCGCGATCGCCAGCGCGCTGGGCAGCGGGCGCGACCAGCCCTGGTTCAGTTTCAGGCCCAGGCCCATGACGATTTCGAGGGCGGCCGCGGCCAGCAGATAGGTCCAGGCCACATCAGGCTCCCGCCGGCGCCGGCATCGATGCCGCCAACGCCTGCTGCACGGCCGGCCGCGCTTCGATCTGCTCCAGCCAGCGCCGCAGCCGCGGGTAGGGCGACAGGTCGAGCTGCAATTCGGCGTGGGTGCGCAGCCATGGGAATGCGGCGATGTCGGCGATGGAGTAGTGGTCCAGCGCCAGGTAGGCCGAACTGGCCAGGCGCTGCTCGACCACGCCGCACAGCCGCCGCGCTTCTTTGGCGTAGCGCGCGATGGCCGCGTCGTTGCGGCTGGGCGACGCATGCAGGAACCACCACAACTGGCCCAGCATGGGGCCGATGCCGCCGATCTGGAAGTGCAGCCATTGCTGCACCTGCCATTGCGCGGCCGGCTGGGCCGGATGCAGGTGCCCGTGGCGCGTCGACAGATAGCTGAGGATGGCGCCGGATTCGAACACCGTGATGCCGTTGGCGTGGTCGACGATGGCGGGGATCTTGCCGTTGGGGTTGACGGCCAGGTAGCCGGGCTGGTGCTGGTCGCCGCGGCCCAGGTCGAGCGTGACCTGCCGGTGGGGCAGGGCCGCTTCGTGCAGGTAGATACTGACTTTCTGGCCGTTGGGGGTGTTGGCGGTGTAGAAGGTGAGCGCTTGTTCGGCAGGCATTCCGATGTCCTTTAAGTTGCAATTGCAATCGTTGCAATTGCAACTCTATAGCCGAAAGAAAAATGGCGCAAGGGGAACGTGGGCAGATATCAGCCGGACAGGCGGGCGGCTTGCGCGGCGTGGTCCAGGGCGGCGGCGAAACGGGCCTGCTCGCCGGCGTCGAAGCGGGCCAGGAACAGGTCGGCCACGGCGGCCTGGTAGACCTTCCACATTTTCTTGCGCAGCGCGCGGCCTTCGCGCGTGATGGTGGCGTAGGCGGCGCGGCCGTCCTGAGCCGAGCGGGCGCGGGTGACCAGGCCTTCTTGTTCCAGGCGGTCGATCAGGCGCGTGAGGTTGTAGCGTTCGATGGCCAGTACGTCGGCCAGTTCGTGCATGCGGCGCTTGCCGCCCGGGCCGCTTTCCAGGCCCCACAGCGCGTCGTACCAGGCGTACGCGGGCAGGCCGGCTTCAGCCAGGCGCCGTTCGATCTCGCGGACCATCAGGCGATGGGCGCGTACGAATGAAAACCACAGATCGGGCGCGTCGGAGGGCATGGCAGGGGTTCCTTGTGGCGGGCGCGGGGTTGCCGCAAGAGGGTATCAAACCTGCGGCCAGGGGCGCCAGCCGCGCCGGGCGGCAATCGGGCGGCCGGCGCGGGCTCCGGTATGCTGTGGGAAGAATCCAGAACGGAGAACGGCCGTGCCGCGCCTTGCTGCTTATACCTTGTTGACGATGGCCGCCGTGCTGGCCGGCTGCGGCACGCATGGCGATGCCCCTGCGCCGCGGACGGGTTCCGCCGCGCCGCAAGCGGCGGCCGTCCATACCGACAGCCAGTACGGCTTTCGCATGCGGATTCCTCCGGGCGTGACGGCGCGGCCGGATTTCGCGGGCGGCTACCTGGCCTCGGACAGCTGGAAGGCCTATGCAGGCCCCGGCAGCCAGGGCGCGCCGCGCCTGGCCCTGGTGCTGCCGGGGTCGAACCGCATCACCTCGGCCGAACTGCGCATCGGCGTCAGCGAAGCGGCGCAGGAAGTGCGGCAGTGCGCGCAGCCGCCGCAAGGCATGGCGGGCGAGGCCGGCAAAGTGTCGGTCAACGGTATCGGCTACACGCGCTTTCGCGCGCAGGACGCGGCCATGAGCCATTACCTGGTGGTCGAGGCCTATCGCACGGTGCATGCCGGCCGCTGCTACGCGCTGGATCTGATGGTGTACGGCGTGAATCCGCAGGTATACAGCCCGCCGGCCACGCCGCCGTTCGCGCGGGACCAGGCGCTGCAGCAGCTGCGCGCCTGGCTGGATGGCTTTGCGTTCGTGCCTTAGCCGCCGGCCGCGGGGATTTCCAGCCCGCGCTTGACGGCCGGGCGCGCCAGGAAGGCATCCAGCGCGCGCAGCACGCTGGGATAGTCGCCGATGCCCACCAGGTCGCCCGCTTCATAGAAGCCGATCAGGTTGCGCACCCACGGGAAGGTGGCGATGTCGACGATGCTGTAGTCGTCGCCCATGATCCAGGTGCGGTCCACCAGACGGCCTTCCAGCACCTTCAGCAGGCGCTTCGATTCGGCCACGTAGCGATCGCGCGGGCGCTTGTCTTCGTAGTCTTTGCCGGCGAATTTGTTGAAGAACCCCAGCTGCCCGAACATGGGGCCCACGCCGGCCATCTGGAACATCAGCCATTGCAGGGCCTGGTAGCGGCCCGCCGCGTCCTGCGGGATGAACCGGCCGCTCTTGTCGGCCAGGTACAGCAGTATCGCGCCGGACTCGAACAAGGCCATCGGCTTGCCGCCGGGGCCGTTCGGATCGAGGATGGCCGGGATCTTGTTGTTGGGGTTGAGCGACAGGAACTCTGTCGACATCTGGTCTTGCGTATCGAACGACACGCGGTGCGGCTCGTAGGGCAGGCCCGTTTCTTCGAGCATGATCGAAACCTTGACGCCGTTGGGCGTGGGCAGCGAATACAGCTGGATGCGCCCGGGGTCGCGCGCCGGCCATTTGCGGGTGATGGGAAAGTC
Source organism: Bordetella petrii (assembly GCF_017356245.1). Taxonomy (NCBI): domain Bacteria; kingdom Pseudomonadati; phylum Pseudomonadota; class Betaproteobacteria; order Burkholderiales; family Alcaligenaceae; genus Bordetella; species Bordetella petrii. The sequence continues at coordinate 288,904 of NZ_JAFMZZ010000001.1, read as the reverse complement.
GCCGAGGTCAGCCATTGCGGTCCTTTGTTGGGAAACAAGACCTGCCTATCGTAGCTGATGATCTCCAGCGGGCGCCGGCCGCACGGGACGGCGGCCGGCGGGGCGGTGCGGGGTTCAGTGGCTGCCGCCAGTGGCGGGATATTGCGTGCCCGGTGTGTTGCTGTTGTTGTCCGGCATGCTGGCGGGCGGCGGGGGCGGTGCGGTGCCCTGCGTCTGCGGGCTTTCGTATGCAGGGTCGCTGCGGTGGTCGCGATGGCTGCTGCAGCCCGCCAGAACCAGGCTGGCGGCGACAAAGGGCAGGGCAAGCATGCTGAGTTTCATAACAACCTCCTGTTCAATAGGGCACTGTTCCGACAGCACGTGGCGTGCCGGGGTGCGCCGCCCGGGGGGAGGCGGCCGGGGCGCGCGGTAGTAATTGCCAGCTTTGTAAATTCCGGCGTTGCCGCCGCGCGCAGGGGCGGCGCGGCATGCCGCTTGCGCAGGCCTGGCATGGCGGGCGGCCGGCGCCTGCCGCGCGACAGGAGCAGGACATGCATGCATCGAACGGGCGCGGCGCGCCCGGCGACGTCGACCCCGGCCAGCAACCGGAGCGGCTGCAGGACTGCCGCCGCTGCGGCCTGTGGCGCGACGCCACGCAGGCCGTCGCGAGGCAGGGCGGGCGTTCGGCGCGCATCATGCTGGTGGGCGAACAGCCGGGCGACAAGGAAGACCTGGCCGGCCAGCCTTTTGTTGGGCCGGCGGGCGCCTTGCTGGACCGCGCGCTGCAGGCGGCGGGCGTGCCGCGCAAGGCGGTGTATGTCACCAACGCCGTCAAGCACTTCAAATGGCAGGCGCGCGGCAAGCGCCGCATGCACAAGACGCCGGCGCAGCGCGAGATCGAGGCCTGCCATTACTGGCTGGAAGACGAGTTGCGCGAGATACGGCCGCGCGTGGTGGTGGCGCTGGGCGCCACGGCCCTGCACTCCGTGATGCAGGCCAAGGCGATGGCCTTGACGCCGGTATTGGGCCAGACGCTGGAGCACGATGGCCTGGCCGTGATCCCGACTTACCATCCCTCGTTCGCCCTGCGGGCGCCCGATCCCGAGGCACGCCAGCGCGCCTTCGAGGCCATCGTGCATGCCCTGGGGCAGGCCGCCCGCCTGTAGGCGCGGGCCGTCCGGTGGAAGCGGGAGAATCGATGATATACAATTAATTGATATGTCATTTATTTTGCGACGAGTCCCATGACCGATTCTTTACGCGCCGAGTTCGCTTCGTCGGTGGCGCAGGCGGCGCGCAGCATGCGCCGCGCGGTCGACCGGCGCCTGCAGCCCTACGGCCTGACCGAGGCCACCTGGCTGCCGCTGCTGCGCCTGTCCAGATCACCCTTGCCCATGCGGCAGAAAGACCTGGCCGCCTCGCTGGGCCTGGACAGTTCATCGGTGGTGCGGCTGATCGACGCCCTGCAGGCGGCGGGGCTGGTGCAGCGCAAGGAAGAAGACCAGGACCGGCGCGCCAAGGCCATCGTGCTGACCGCGCGCGGGCAGGCCACCGTGGCGCAGGTCGAGCGCGTGGCCAAGGAAGTGCGCGATGGCGCCATGTGCGATATTCCCGATGCCGAGCTGCGGCGCGCGCTGCGCCTGGTGACGCAGCTGTGCGCGGCGCTGGAAGCCGACAGCGCGGGAGCCGCGCCATGACGGCCGGCGCGCAGACCCTGGCGGACAGCTTCCCCGACGAGGGCAATCCGCCGCCGCATGTGCCGCTGTGGCTGCTGGCGCTGTTCACTTTCAGCGGCACGCTGGCCATGCACATCTTCGTGCCCGCGCTGGCGATGGCCGGCCGCGACCTGAACGCCGGCAACGGCGCCATGCAGATGACGGTCAGCCTGTACATCATCGGGCTGGCGGTGGGCCAGCTGATCTACGGCCCGTTGTCCGACCGCTACGGACGCCGCCGCGTGCTGATGGTGGGGCTGGCCATCTATACGGTGGCCGGCCTGGCCGCCGCGCTGGCGCCGCAGGTCTATGCCTTGATTGCCGCGCGCCTGTTCCAGGCGCTGGGCGGGTGCGCCGGGCTGGTGCTGGGCCGGGCCATGGTGCGCGATACCGCGGCGCCTTCCGAGGCGGCCAAGCGCCTGGCGCTGATGAACCTGATGGTGACGGTGGCGCCCGGCATCGCCCCGATCGTGGGCGGCGCGCTGGCTGCCACGCTGGGATGGCGGGCCGTGCTGTTCGTCTTGTGCGTGCTGGGCGTGGTGAATTTCATGTTTGCCTGGCGCCTGCTGCCCGAGACCGGCGCGACCGCGGCGCGCATCACCGCCGCCACGCTGGCGCGCCACTACCGCCAGCTGCTGGCCTCGCGCCAGTTCCTGGGCTATGCGGTGGGGGGCGGCTGCGCCACGACGTCGATGTTCGCCTTCGTGGCCTCGGCGCCGTTCATCTTCGTGAACCAGCTGCATCGCCCGGCCGACGAGGTCGGCCTGTACCTGGCCGTGCTGGTGTCCGGCGTATGGCTGGGAAGCGTGTTGACGACGCGCCTGATCGGCAAGGTGCCGCTGGACCGCCTGCTGGTGGGGGGCAACCTGTTCAGCGCGGCGGCGGCGGTGGTCTTGCTGGCGTTGGTGCTGTCGGGCCACGCCACCGTGGCGCCGATCATCGTCTCGATGTTCTTCTACACGCTGGGCGCCGGCGTGGCCGGGCCCACCGCGCTGACGCTGGCGGTGAGCGTGAACCCCACGGTGATCGGCTCGGCATCGGGCCTGTACGGCGCGGTGCAGATGGCGGTGGGGGCCCTGTGCACGGCCCTGGCCGGGCTGGGCGGGTCGCCCGCCCTGTCCACCGCGCTGGTGCTGTCCGGCGCGGGGGTGTTGGGCCAGCTGTCGTTCTGGGCGGCTTCGCGCGGACGCGGCGCGGCGGACTAGTATTGCGTGTCCGCCGGCGCGCCGTACGCGCGCTTCAGCTGGCGTCGTCGGCCAGCACGATGCGGTAGATGGCCGTGGTGCCGCTGACCTCGTTGCCCACGATCAGCAGCGGCTCGCCATTGGGCGAGTCGGCCGCGGACACAAAGGCCAGGCCTTCCGGCCCCAGGTCGCCGGCCGCGGCGGGATCGACGGCGGAATCCACCGTGAGGTCGCGCGAGTTCACGTACGCGGTGAACGCCGGCGCGGCCGGGTCGGTGATGTCGTACACCATGATGCCGCCCATGCGTTCCAGCCCGACGAAGGCGTAAGTCCTGGCGCCGATCTTGCCCAGCGCGATGCCTTCGGGCTCGGGGCCCTTGTTGTCGCTGCGGTCGTCGAACAGGGTTTCGTCATGCCCCGAGTTGAACCAGTCGGGATAGCGTTCCGCCGTGATGCGCTCGAACTGGTCGCCCGAATCCCACACCAGCCTGCCGTCGGCGTCGCGGATCGAGAACGAGCGCGCGCCATAGGCGTAGAGCGTGTCGTAGACCAGCCGGCCGTCGGCGCTGAGCTGCGGCGTTCCGTCCGCATTCTGTTTGTAGCCCATGGTCCAGGTCACGGTCAGGCGGCCCAGCTGTTCGTCGTCGCGGCAGTCGCCCGGATCGGTGGCGGTGGCGCCGCAATAGCCGAACACGGCGGGGTCGAGCAGGCCGCCGGGCGCCAGCTGGCGCAGCTGCGGGGGCAGGTCGTCGCCGGCGCGGCGGTCGAAGCCGTCTTTGTGCACCAGATGCTTGACGCGGAATTCATCCACGAAGCCCGGCGCCAGCGAGGCGTCCAGGCCCAGCCAGGCGCCGCCCGCGTCGCGGCCCCAGTCCCAGTAGGCCGGGTTGTTTTCGCCCCAGGCGCGGCCATCGCCTTCGTTGGCGGTGACCAGGTAGGTGGCGCCGCCGGCCGTGTAGGCCGCGATGGCGTCGGGCATGTACAGACCCTTGACGCCCGGCCAGGTGCGGATGGCGATGGCGCCGTCGGCATCGCTGACGTCGAGCCCATTGCCGTCTGCGCCGTGGTCTTTGGCGCCCAGCGGCAGGATGTCGGTGATGCGCGCGCCGGCCACGTCCAGCCTGGCCAGCGCATTGTTTTCCTGCAGCGTGACCCAGGCGGTGGCGCCATCGTCGGCCACGGCGATGTATTCGGGCTCGATGTCCTGCGCGGCGCTGGCGCGCGGGCCCACCAGCCGCACGCCCTGGGCGCGCAGCGCGCTTTCCTGGCCGTTCCAGCGGGTGAAGTCGGCCGTGCGGGCGGTGGGCGCGGCGGGATCGGAGACGTCGATCACGCTGACCGAGCCTTGCGGATCGACGGTGTAGTCATCGGACGGCTCTCCCTCGTTGGCCACCAGCACGGTCTTGCCATCGGGGGTGAAGGTCAGCATGTCGGGCAGGGCGCCGACGGGCACCGATCCCAGCAGCGCCAGGCTGGCCGCGTCATACAGCGCGACATGGCCCGTATCGGTTTTTACCGCGGCCTGGATGGCCACGGCCACCATGCCGCTGCGCACCGCCACGCTGTTGATCTCGGCGCCGGCCGACACGGCTTCGGCATCGAGCGTGCCGATGTGCGCGGGGCTGGCCGGCGTGCTCAGGTCCAGCACGTCGATCTTGCCGGACAGGGCATTGACGACAAAGGCGCGGCGGGTGGCGGGGTCGTAGGCCGGGATCTCGGCGGCGCTGACGCCGTAGCTGCCGCTTTCGTAGCGGCCGATGAAATCCACCGAGGCGATGTGCTGCGAGGCCTCGGCCGCGGGCGACGGCGACTGCTCATCGTCGTCGTCGCTGCCGCTGCCGCAGGCGGCCAGCAGCAGGGGCAGCATGGCGGATGCCGCGGCCAGTTTCCAGTTTTTCATGTTGTCCGGGTTCTGTTCGGGTTTTCTCAAGAGCGAACAGACTAGGGGGGCTTTGTTGCGGCTTCCTTACGGGCAGCTGGATTTCGCGCCGCCGCGGCCGTGTCAGGGCCGCTTGCGCATCACCAGATAGATGCCGGCCACGGCCAGCAGCATGCCTGGCCAGGCCAGCGGCGGGATGGTCTCGCCCAGCACCAGGAACGCAATGACGGCGGTGGTGGGCGGCACCAGAAAGAACAGCGCCGATACGCGCGAGGCCTTGCCATGCCGGATCATGGCCAGCAGCAGGGTAATGGCGATCAGCGAATTGCACAGCACCAGATAGGCCAGCGAGCCGAACAGCGCGGGCGTCCAGTCGATGCGCATGGGTTCGAGCAGCAGCGCCAGCGGCGCCGACACGGCCAGGCCCACGGAATACTGCACCAGGTTGGCGGTCAGCGGGTGTGTGTCGCTGCCATGGCGCTTTTCCCACAGGGTGCCGGCCACCATGGACAGCAGCGCCAGCACGGCGAATAGCAGGCCTGCGGCCGATGCCGTGCCGATCGACGATTTCGCCAGGATCACCAGCGCGGCGCCGGCCACGCCCAGCAGCAGCCCGGCCCAATGGCGCGGGCCGACGCGCTCGCCGGCCAGCGCCGGCGCCAGCAGGCCGACCAGGATGGGCTGCTGCGATGTGATCAGGGCCACGGCGCCGGCCGACAGGCCGAATTTCAGGCTGAGATAGGTAAAGGCGAAGTAGCCGGCCTGCAGGAACAGGCCGACCATGGCCAGGTGCATCCAGGCGCGCGGCGTGGCCGGCAGCGCGGGCCTCAGCCACAGGAACGCGATGCCCACCAGCGCCACCACGCACGCATAGCGCAGCGCCAGAAAGGTCATCGGGTCGGCATAGGCCAGGCCCAGCTTCAGGAAGACGAAGCCGCACGACCACAGCAGCAGGAACAGCGCCGGGGCGTATTTCAGCCATGCGGGCGCCAGGCCGTCGCGATCGGTGGCGGCGGAAGGCGTCATGCGCTGCCTGCGGCCGGCACCGCGATCAGCGGGCGAGCGTCAAGGGATTGCGCGCGGGGCAGCAGCAGCGGTTCGGGCATGGCACAAATGACGTATGGATGGGCAGTTATACCGCAGCGCGGCCGGCCAGGCCGATAGGCCAGGCCAGATTTAGTTATGATATAACATATCAAAATAGATCCAGCCCATTCTTGTTCCTGTTTCCCCATGACCGCAAAACTTCCCGTCACCGTCCTGTCCGGCTTCCTGGGAGCCGGCAAGACCACCTTGCTGAACCACATTCTGAACAACCGCGAAGGCCGCCGCGTGGCGGTGATCGTCAACGACATGAGCGAGGTGAATATCGACGCCGAGCTGGTGCGCCAGGGCGGGGCCGGGCTGTCGCGCACGGAAGAAAAGCTGGTCGAGATGAGCAACGGCTGTATCTGCTGCACGCTGCGGGAAGACTTGCTGCTGGAAGTCAGCCGATTGGCGCATGAAGGCTGCTTCGACCAGTTGGTGATTGAGTCCACCGGCATATCCGAGCCGCTGCCGGTGGCCGAGACATTCACGTTTGCTGATGAATCGGGCCGCAGCCTGTCGGATGTGGCGCGGCTGGACACCATGGTTACCGTGGTGGACGCCTGTCACTTCCTGCGCGACTACAGCTCGCACGACAGCCTGCAGGCGCGCGGCGAGTCGCTGGGCGAAGCAGACGAGCGCACGGTGGTCGATCTGTTGATCGAGCAGGTCGAGTTCTGCGATGTCATCGTGGTGAACAAGATCGACCTGGTCGACAGCGATGCGCGCGCGCGGCTGGCGGCCATTCTGCGGCGCCTGAACCCGCGCGCGCGCATCGTGCATGCGGAATTCGGCCGCGTGCCGCTTGCCCAGGTGCTGGATACGGGCCTGTTCGATTTCGCGCAGGCGTCGCAGGCGCCGGGCTGGCTGAAGGAATTGCGCGGCGAGCACACGCCGGAAACCCAGGAATACGGCATCGGCAGTTTCGTCTACCGCGCCCGCCGGCCGTTCCATCCCGTGCGTTTTTATCGTTTGATCGAGTCCGACTGGCCCGGCGTGGTGCGATCCAAGGGCTATTTCTGGCTGGCCAGCCGCCCGGCCCTGGCCGGTTCGTGGTCGCAGGCGGGCGGCGTCTGCCGCCATGGGCTGGCGGGCCGCTGGTGGGCCGCGGTGCCGCCGGAGCAATGGCCGGACGACGCCCAGGCCGTCGCCCGCATCCGCGCCCGCTGGCACGAAGGCACCGGCGATGCGCGCCAGGAGCTGGTGCTGATCGGCATGGCCATGGACGAGCCCGCCCTGCGCGCCCGGCTGGACCAGTGCCTGCTGGACGACGCAGAGATGGCCCAGGGCCCGCATGCGTGGATGGCGTATCCCGATCCGTTTCCCGAGTGGGAATTCGCGGACGAGTGAGGCAGCCGTGGCATGCAGCGGTGTCTGACACCCTGCGGGAGTCAGACACCTGGAGCCGAGTCAGACACCTGGTGTGCGGCTGTTACTTGGCCATCAGCCCCAAGTGCTCGATCAGCTTCTTGTCCTTGGCGTAGGTGGCGATCGCCCATTCCCGGTAGTCCGCGCTGCTTCGATAGGCCGGTTCCTGGTTGAGCTGCTGCATTACTTCCATGCTGCGCGGCGAGAACAGGGCCTGCTTGAAGGCGTCGTGCAGAATTTGCACCACCTGCGGATCCATGCCCGCGGGCCCGGCCAGGCCGTACGGCGAGCTGGACACCACCCCGTAGCCCAGTTCCTGGGCGGTGGGCACGTCGGGCCAGCGCTTGGTGCGCTGTTCGCCAAAGGTGACCAGCAGGCGCATCTTGCCGGCGTCCACGAACTGGTCCCAGCCGGTGGCGTCGCTTTGCGCCATGATATGCCCGCCCAGCAGCGCCTGCTGCATGTCGGCGTTGCCCTTGAACGGCACGTGGTTCAGCTTCACCTTGGCGTTGATGGCGATTTCTTCCATCAGCAGATGCGGCGACGAGCCCACGCCGGTCGAGCCGTAGTCGATGGTGCCCGGCTTGGCGCGCGCGGCTTCGATGTACTCGTTGAACGTCTTGAAAGGCGAGTCGGCGCGCACTGTGAAGCCGAAGGTGTAGCCCGACAGGCCGACGATGAAGGTGAAGTCCTTGATGGGGTCCCAGTCGGTCTTCATCATGTAGGGCATGCGCAGCATGCCCAGGGGATACAGGCTGATGGTGTAGCCGTCCGGCTTGGCGCTCTTGGCCATGTTGGACGGGCCCAGCGTGCCGCCGGCGCCCGGGCGGTTTTCCACGATCACGTTCTGGCCCAGGTGCTTGCCGGCGTCTTCGGCCACGGCGCGCAGGTGCCGGTCGGTGGAGCCGCCGGCCGGGAAAGGCACGATCAGGGTAATGGGCTTGGTGGGAAACTTGTCCTGCGCCGGGGCCGGCAGGGGCAGCGCGGCGCCCAGCGAGGCGGCCAGCGCCAGGCCCAGGCAGGCGCGGCGCGAAAGTCTCTTTTGATGCATGGTGGTTTGTCTCCTTTGTGGTGGTGGCCGGATCGGGCCGTCGTGCTGCGCGGCCCTTGCCGGTGAAGCCGGCGCGCCATGCGGGCGCCGGCGGGAACGCGCCGCTTGTGGCGGACGTATCCGGTTTGCGGGGGCGGACCCTTATTCGGCCGTCATGCCCTTGTCGCGCGCGAGCGCGCCCCATTTTTCATAATCGTTGGCAATGCGCCGGGCCATGCCGGACGCCGGTTCGAAGTGCGCGATGGTGCCGGCGTTGATCAGTTTCTTCTGCAGCGCGGGGTCGGCCAGCACGGCTTCGAGTTCGCGGTCCAGGCGCTCTATGACCGGCGCCGGCGTGCCCAGCGGGGCCAGCAGGCCGCCCCACGACACCGCGTCGAAACCGGCGAACCCCTGTTCGGCGATGGTGGGCACGTCGGGCAGCACCGACACGCGGGTGGGTGAGCCCACCGCCAGCGCGCGCAGCTTGCCGGACTGAATGTGCGGCAGGGCGGCGACCAGGTCGGCGTACATCATGGGCACCTGCCCGCCGATGGTGTCGGTGATGGCCGGCACGCCGCCCTTGTAGGCTACGTGCTGCATCTTGAAGCCGCCCACATCCTGCAGCAGTTCCATGGTCATGTGGCCGAAGCTGCCGGCCCCCGAACTGGCGTAATTGAGTTCGCCAGGATGGGCGCGCGCGTAGTCGGCCAATTGCGTCAGGGTGGTGATGCCGGGCAGTTTCTGCGGATTGACCACCACCACGATGGGCAGGTCGTACACCGTGGCCACGGGCTGGAAATCCCGGGGCGTTTCGTAGCCGGTGTTCTTGTAGAAGAACGGCGCGAACAGCGTGGGCGTGGCCAGCATCATCAGCGTGTAGCCGTCGGCCGGCGCGCGCCTGAGCTGGTTGGCGGCGATCGAGCCCGAGGCGCCGGGGCGGTTTTCCACGATGACCGGCTGCTGCAGGCGCGCCTCAAGCTGCTGGCCGACCAGGCGCGAGGCCACGTCGGTGGGGCCGCCGGGCGGGAAAGGCACGATCAGCCTGATGGGCTGGCTGGGATACGGCTGGGCGGCGAAGGCGCCGGCCGCCAGGAGGCTGGCCGCCAGGGCCAGGACGGCGCGCCGGGCCATGGCCGGCAAGGCGGGGGGAAAGCAAGTACGCATGGGTGGAGGTCTGTAGTACGAGTGGATAGCGTGAATGATCAGTCGATGCGCGCGTCCGCGATCTTGACCAGCTCTTTCCAGATGGGCACGTCGCGCGCATAGGCCCTGGAAAATTCCGCCGGCGTGTTGAACACGGGAATGAAGCCTGCGCCCGTGATGTGCTCTTGCACCTTGGTGTCTTTGGCGGCTTCCAGCAGGGCGGCATGCACGGTGTCGACGATGTCTTGTGGCGTGCCGGCGGGGGCTGCCATGCCCACCCAGCCGAAGATGGCGTAGGCATCGTCGGCGACGCCCTGTTCATGAATGGTGGGCAGGTCGGGCAGTACCACCATGCGCTGCGTGCCCGTGACGCCGATGGCCTTGAGGCGGCCGTTCTCGATGAATGGCCTGGTGTTCTGGGCGCTGGAGAAGCACACCTGCAATTGACCGCCGATCAGGTCCTGGATCATGGGCGCCTCGCCCTTGTAGGCCACATGCACCATGTCGGCATGAGTGGTCTTGCTCATGTAGGCGCCGGCCAGGTGCGCGTAAGAGCCCACCCCCCAGCTGCCGTACGACACCTTGCCGGGGTTGGCCCCGATCCAGGCCAGCAGTTCCCGCATGTTGCCGGCAGGCACCGACGGATGCACCACCAGCGTCACCGGGGCCGCGGCGATCTGCGACAGCATCAGCAGGTCGGCCTGCGGGTTGTAGGCCATCCTGGCGTACAGGAACTGGTTGATGAGCAGCGACGTGCTGAGCGATACCGTGAAGGTGTAGCCGTCGGGGGCGGCCTTGGCTACCTGGTCCGTTCCAAGCATGCCGGCGGCGCCGCTCTTGTTTTCCACCAGGATGGGCTGCCCCAGGGTCTTGGACATGGACGCGGCCAGCACGCGGGCCACGGTGTCGGTGGCGCCGCCCGGATTGAACGGCACGATGAAGCGGATGGGCTTGGCGGGGTAGCCTTCCCTGGCCCAGGCTACCCGCCCTGTCAACAGGCAGGCGCCGGCGGAGGCGATTCCCTGCAGGGCCTTGCGGCGGTCGATGTGTGGTGCTTTCACGGCGGATTCCTTCAAGAAGGCAAGATCGGCGGGCTTCAACCCCTGGGCAAGGTCAGGATGCCTTGCGTCTGCAGGGCTTCGAGCTGCGCATCGTTCATTTGCAGCAGTTGCTGCAGCACGTCGCGCGTGCCTTCGCCCAGCGTGGGCGGGGCGTGGCGGATGGGCAGGCGCTGCCCGTCCAGGCGGTACGGCGGCGCATAGACGTGCGTCGTGCCCGCGACCGGATGCCGCATTTCCCGCAGCAGGCCGCCCTGGCGCGTGCGTTCGCTGGTCAGGGCCTGGTGCAGGCCCAGCACCTCGCCGCAGGGAATGCCGCAGTCGGTCAGCCGCTGCAGCAGCACGCCGCGCGGAAACTCGCGCAGCAGCGCCGTCACCATGGGCAGCAGGGTCAGGCGGTTCTTGGCGCGGTCGACATTGGTGGCGTAGCGGGGGTCTTCGACGATGTCGGGGCGCATGACCACCTTGCGGCAGAACTTGTCGAACTGCGCATTGGTGCCCACCGCCACGATCAGCGGGCCGTCGGCGGCTTCGAACATGCCGTAGGGCACGATGGACGGATGGGCATTGCCGTAGCGCTGCGGGTCGCGGCCCAGCAGCATGGCGTCCAGCCCGTAGTAGCTGGCGATCATGATGCCGCAGTCGTACAGCGCCATTTCGATCAGCCGCCCGCGGCCGGTGCGCTCGCGGCGGAACAGCGCGGCCAGCACGGCCTGCGCGGCGTACATGCCCGTCATCATGTCGACCGCGGCCACGCCGAACTTCAGCGGCGGCTGGCTGGCCTCGCCGTTGATCGCCATGATGCCGGACTCGCCCTGTATGACCAGGTCGTAGCCGGGGCGTGCGGCCTCGGGGCCGGCGCTGTTGTAGCCGGAGATCGCGCAGTAGACCAGGCCGGGCCTGACGGCTTTGAGCTGTTCGTAGCCCAGGCCCAGTTTTTCGGCGCCGCCGCTCTTGAAGTTGTGGATTACGACGTCGAACTGCGGCAGCAGGCTGTAGATGATGTCCACGCCTTCCCGGGACTGCAGGTCCAGGGTAATGGACCGCTTGTTGCGGTTCATGCTGTTGTAGTAGGTGGTTTCGGTGCTGCCCACGCGCATGCCCCAGTCGCGGGTGTCGTCGCCGCGCACGGGGTGTTCGACCTTGATGACCTCGGCCCCGAAATCGGCCAGCACCTGGCCGCACAGCGGGCCGGCGAACACGCGGGACAGGTCCAGTACCCGGACCCCTTCCAGGGGAAAGTCGGGGCCGTCGGCGGGCGGGGGCGGGGTGTCGGTGCTCATGGCGTCAGTCCTGGGGAGCCAGCGCGATGAAGCGCGCCAGGTGGTGGTCTTCGTCGCCCAGCTGGTGGTCGATCATGACCAGGCGCTTGGCGTAGTGGGCCAGGGGCAATTCCCAGGTCATGCCGATGCCGCCGTGCAGCTGGATGCATTCTTCGGCCACCAGGATGCCCACGCGGCCGATGGTGGCCTTGGCGGCCGACAGGGCGCGTTCGCGGGTGGCGCGGTCGGCGTGGCCGAGCTGCGCGGCGGCGTTGATGACGGCCGAGCGCGCCTGTTCGATTTCGAGCAGCACATCGGCCATGCGGTGCTGCAGGGCCTGGAAGCGGCCGATGGGCACGCCGAACTGCTTGCGCGTCTGCAGGTATTCGAGCGTGGCGTCGCGCGCGGCGTCCATGGCGCCGACCGCTTCGGCGCACAGCGCCAGCAGGCCCTTGCCGATGCTGCGTTCGAGTACGGCATGCCCCGTGCCCGGCTGGCCCAGCAGCGCATCGGCGCCGACCCGCACGCCGGCCAGCGCCAGGTCGCCGGCGCGGCCGCCGTCGATCAGCGGGTAGCCCTGCACCTGCAGGCCGGGTGTGCCGGCCGCCACCAGGAACAGCGAAATGCCGTCGGCATCGCCCGGGCTGCCGGCGGTGCGCGCCGACACCACGAACAGGCCGGCATGCTCGGCCTGGGCGACCACGGCCTTGGCGCCGTCGAGCAGCCAGCCGTCGCCGTCGGGCCGCGCGCGCGTCTCGACCTGCGCCAGCTCGTAGCCGGCCTGCGGCTCGGCATGGGCCAGGGCCACGATGGCGGACCCGGCCAGCAGGCCTTCGAGCACTTGCTTTTGCGCCGGCGTGCCGGCGGCGGCAATGGCGTCGCCGGCCATCAGCGCGTCGAGGAAGGGTTCCACCACCAGGCCGCGGCCCAGGGCTTCGAACACCACGGCAATGTCGAAGCCGCTGCCGCCCAGGCCGCCATCGGCTTCGTCGAACAGCGCGCCGATGGCGCCCAGTTCGGCGTAGCGCTGCCAGAATTCGGCGCTGTAGCCTTCCGGCGAGCCCGCGACGCGGTCGCGCACCGCGAACCCGTATTGCTCGGCCACGAAGCGTTTCAACATGTCCGACAGCATGCGCCGGTCTTCGGTATGGTCGAAATTCATGCTGCTTGTTCCTTACAGTCCCAGGATCATCTTCGAGATGATGTTCTTCTGGATTTCGTTCGAGCCGCCGAAGATCGACAGCTTGCGGTAGTTGAAATACTGGGCGGCCGCGCTGTCGGCACCGGCCGGGCCGATGCGCGGGCCGGCGTAGCCGTCTTCCAGCGCCTGCGCCATGTAGGGGCGCGCGTAGATGCCCATGGCGCGGCGGTTCAGCGCGGTGATTTCCTGGCGGATCTGGGTGCCGCGGATCTTCAGCATCGAGCTTTCGGCGCCGGGCGCTCCGCCGTTGGCGGCCGCGGCCAGCACGCGCAGGTTGGTGATGCGCATGTTGTCGAGCTCGATCTCGACGCGCGCCAGCCGCGCCGCGAAGGCCGGGTCTTGCGCCAGCGGCTTGCCGTTCCTGACCTGGCGCGCGGCCACGGCCTTGAGCTGCAGCAGGGCGGCGGTGGACAGCCCCACGCCGGCGATGTTGGTGCGCTCGTAGGTCAGCAGGTACTTGGCGCAAGACCAGCCGCGGTTTTCTTCGCCCACCAGGTTGGCGGCCGGCACGCGCACGTCGGAAAAGAACACTTCGTTGACTTCGTGCTCGCCGTCCAGGGTGATGATGGGCCGCACCTCGATGCCGGGCGTGTTCATGTCGATGAGCAGGAAGCTGATGCCTTCCTGCGGCTTGCCTTCGCTGCGGGTGCGCACCAGGCAGAAGATCATGTTGGCGTGCTGGCCGAGCGTGGTCCAGGTTTTCTGGCCGTTGACGATGTAGTGGTCGCCGTCGCGCACCGCGCTGGTCTTGAGCGAGGCCAGGTCGGAACCCGCGCCGGGCTCGGAATAGCCCTGGCACCACCAGTCGGCGCCGTTCAGGATACGCGGCAGCCAGTGGCGCTTTTGGGCTTCGTTGCCGTACTTGATCAGCACCGGCCCCAGCATGCTCAGGCCGAAGGGCACGATGCGCGGGGCATGGGCCAGGGCGCATTCGTTTTCGAAGATGAACTTCTGCACGGCGGTCCAGCCGGTGCCGCCGTATTCGCGCGGCCAGTGGCTGGCCAGCCAGCCGCGCGCGTTCAGGATGGCATGCCAGGCCTCCATGTCGGCCTTGGACAGGTGCCGGTTTTCGCGCACCTTGCGCGCCAGGCCGTCCGGCAGCTCGGCGGCCAGGAAGGCGCGCACTTCGGCGCGGAAGGATTCTTCTTCGGGGGTGAAATTCAGGTCCATGGAGGGTCTCGCGCTTAATAGATTTCGAACAGGCCGGCCGCACCCATGCCGCCGCCCACGCACATGGTGACCACGGCATGGCGCGCGCCGCGCCGGCGGCCTTCGATAAGAATGTGGCCGGCCAGCCGCGCGCCCGTGACGCCGAACGGGTGGCCCAGCGAAATGGCGCCGCCGTCGACGTTGAGTTTTTCCGGCGGAATGCCCAGGGTCTGCTGGCAGTACAGCGCCTGCGAGGCGAAGGCTTCGTTCAGTTCCCAGAGATCGATATCGTCGACCTTCAGGCCGTGGCGCGCCAGCAGGCGCGGCACCGCATAGACCGGCCCGATGCCCATTTCATCGGGCTCGCAGCCCGCGACGGCCAGGCCGCGGAAGGCGCCCAGCGGCTGCAGGCCGGCGCGTTCGGCGTCGCGCGCTTCCATCAGGACGCAGGCCGCGGCGCCGTCGGACAGCTGCGAGGCATTGCCGGCCGTGATGAACTGGCCGGGGCCGCGCACGGGTTCCAGCCGGGCCAGGCTTTCGTAGGTGGTGCCGGGCCGGTTGCAGGTGTCGGCATCGAGCGTGACTTCGCGCTGCGTGACCGTGCCCGTGGCCTTGTCGGTAACCGCCATGGTGGTGGTGACGGCAATGATTTCGTCGCGGTAGCGCCCGGCCGCCTGCGCCTCGGCGGTGCGCCGCTGGCTTTCCACGCTGAAGCGGTCTTGCGCTTCGCGGCTGATGCCGTACCGCGCGGCCACGATATCGGCCGTTTCGATCATGGGCAGGTACAGTTCCGGCTTGTGCTGCAGCGTCCATGGGTCGATGCCAGCGTTGGGGTCGTCGCGGGTGCGGATGTGCGATACCGATTCGACGCCGCCGGCGATCATGGCCGGCGCGCCGTCCATGACGATGCGGGCGGCGGCGCTGGCGATGGCCTGCAGGCCCGACGCGCAAAAGCGGTTCACGGTGGCGCCGGCCACGCTGGTGGGCAGGCCGGCGCGGATCACCGCCTGGCGGCCGATGTTGCGCCCGGTGGTGCCTTCGGGGTAGCCGCAGCCGATGATGGCGTCTTCGATCAGGGCCGGATCGATGCCGGCGCGCTGGACCGCGGCGCGCACCGCGAAGGCCGCCAACGTGGGGCCGGGGGTCAGGTTGAATTCGCCGCGATGGGCCTTGGTGATGGGCGTGCGGGCGGTAGAGACAATGACAGCTTCGCGCATGGGATGGGTTCCGGAGAATAGGGTGAAGCGCTTCAGGCGCGGTTCAGGCTGGCGAAGCCCCGGCCGCTTTCGGCCAGCTCGACCAGCAGCGGCGACGGTTTCCAGAAGTGCGGGTCTTCGTGCGCGAATTCGCGGATGTCGGCCAGGATGCGCGGCAGGCCTACCTGGTCGGCATAGTGCAGCGGCCCGCCGCGAAAGCGCGGAAATCCGTAGCCCGACAGGAACACCACGTCGATGTCCAGCGGACGCAGCGCGATGCCTTCGCGCAGCACGTTGGCGGCTTCGTTGACCATGGCGGCCAGGTAGCGGCGCAGGATGTCTTCCTGCGTGAACGGCCGCGCCGTGACGCCGGCGCGCTGGCGCTCGGCGTCGATGATGGCCAGCACTTCGGGGTCGGGCGTGCCGGTACGCGCGCCGTCGGGGTACAGGTAGAAGCCGCGGCCGGTTTTTTGCCCGAACCAGCCGCGCTCGCACAGCCGGTCGGGGATCTGCACGTAGCGCAGCTTGGGGTCGCGCGTGGCGGCGCGGCGCTTGCGCGTGGCCCAGCCGATGTCGCCGCCGGCCAGGTCGGCCACCTGGTAGGGGCCCATGGGGTAGCCGAAGGCGCGCACCGCGTCGTCGATCTGATAGGGCGAGGCGCCGTCTTCCAGCATCAGGTCGGCGGCCTGGCGGTATACGGCCAGGATGCGGTTGCCGATGAAGCCGTCGCAGACGCCGGCGCGCACCGGCGTCTTGCGCAAGAGGCGCGCCAGTTCGAAGCCGGTGGCCACGGTATCGGGCGCGCTGTGCGCGCCCACCACGATCTCGAGCAGCTTCATGATGTTGGCCGGCGAGAAGAAATGCAGGCCCAGCACGTCGCCCGGCCGGCGCGTGCCGGCGGCGATGCGGTCGATGTCCAGGTACGACGTGTTGGTGGCCAGCACCGCGCCTTGCTTGGCAATGCGGTCGAGCTCGGCGAACACCGCCAGCTTGACGTCCATGTCTTCGAATACGGCTTCGACGATCAGGTCGGCGTCGGCCAGGGCTTCGTACCGGGTGGCGCCGGTATAGCGCGCCATGCGTTCGGCCTTGCCGGCGGCGTCCAGGCGGCCTTTCTTGACCAGCAGGTCGTATACCTGCTCGACGCGGGCGCGGCCGCGCGCCAGGGCTTCGTCGTTCTGTTCCACCATGACGACCGGCAGGCCGGCATCCAGCATGGCCACCGCGATGCCGGCGCCCATGGTGCCGCCGCCGATCACGCCCAGGCGTTGCAGCGGCCGGGGCCGGGCCTGGTGCGTTTCGGGGGCCTTGGCGGTTTCGCGTTCGGCGAAGAAGGCGTGCACCAGCGCCGCGCGCTGCGGGCTGTCGAGGCACTGCAGGAACAGCGCGCGCTCGGTGCGCAGGCCTTCGTCGAAGGGCTGGTCGAGCGCCGCCTGCACGGCATCGACGATTTTGCCGGGCGAGAACAGGCCGCGCGAGCGCGCCTGGACCTGGGCGCGCGCGGCGTCGATGGCTGCCTGCGCGGCCTGGCGGTCGGCCAGCGCGGCTGTGGCGTCGCGGGTGCGGCGCGGGCCGGCGCCCTGCGCCAGCAGTTCGCGCGCGTAGGCCAGGCCGGCGGCCTGCGCGTCGGCGCCGTCGTCCACGCGGTCGATCAGGCCCCATGACAGGGCTTCGTCGGCGCTGGCGTGCCGGCCCGACAGCATCAGGTCGAGCGCGGCCGCGGCGCCCGCCAGGCGGGGCGCGCGCTGCGTGCCGCCGGCGCCGGGCAGCAGGCCCAGGTTGACCTCGGGCAGGCCGAGCCTGGCGCCACGCAGGGCCACGCGATAATGCGCCGCCAGGGCGATTTCCAGGCCGCCGCCCAGCGCGGCGCCATGCAGCGCGGCCACGACGGGCTTGGCGCTGGCTTCGATGGCGTTGCAGACGTCGGGCAGCGCCGGTGGCTGGGGCGGCTTGCCGAATTCGCGGATGTCGGCGCCGGCAATGAAATTGCGGCCGGCGCCCGCCAGCACGATGGCCCGCACGCCGGCATCGGCCTGCGCGGCCTGGACGGCATCCGCCAGGCCGCGGCGCACGTCGGCGCTGAGCGCGTTTACCGGGGGATGGTCGATGGTAAGGACCAGGATGCCGTCGTGCCGCTGCGATGCAACGGCGCCGTGAGGCGCGCGCTCTGCCATGGATGCTGTCTCCGGGGATGCAGGCCATGCGGCCTGTCTGGTGTGGGGCGTGAATATCGCTCTTTATTCTTGATCAGCAAGTTAATCTTGACAATGGCATCAAGAGTTGACAGTGCGTACAAGAAAATTTGACAATCGCCAGTCATGGACACCAAAGCACTGACCTTGCTGGTCGAAATCCTGGATGCCGGCAATCTGAGCGAAGCCGCGCGCCGCCTGAAGATGACGCGCGCCAACGTCAGCTATCACCTGGGGCAGCTGGAACGCGCGGTGGGCATGCAGCTGGTGCGCCGCACCACGCGCCGGGTCGAGCCCACCGAAATCGGCCTGAAGCTGTACCAGCATGGCTGCAGCATCCGCGACGAACTGGCCGCCGCGCACGAGTCCGTCGAGACCCTGGGCAAGACGCCGCAGGGCCGCGTGCGCCTGAGCGTGCCCAGCGGCTATGGGCAGTTCGTGATGTCGCCCTGGCTGCTGGAATTCAAGCGCAACTATCCGGGCATTGTGCTGGACGTGCTGTTCGAGAACAGCGTGGAAGACTTGCTGCGCGAAGAAGTGGATATCGCGGTGCGCATCACATCGGAACCGCCCGGCCACCTGGTGGCGCGCGAACTGGGCAAGGTGCGCTACGTGGCCTGCGCGTCGCCGGCCTATGCGGCGCGGCGCGGGCTGCCGCAGCGGCCCGAGGCGCTGTGCGGCGCGCCGGTGATCAGCGCCGCCGTCATCGGCCGTCCGCTGCGGCTGTCGGCGTACCAGGGCAGCCAGCGCCAGCAGGTGACGCTGGACCCCACCGTGGTGTCGCGCAATTATCCGTTCCTGCGCGATGCCGCGCTGGCGGGGCTGGGGGTGGCGGTGGTGCCCGACTACGTGGTGTACGAAGACGTGGCGCAGGGCAGGCTGCTGACGGCGTTGAACGATTGGCGGCTGAGCATTTTCGGCCGCGGCATGTACTTGCTGTACATGCCCAGCCGCCATCATCCGCGGGCGATTTCCATGCTGATCGAATTCATCCTGGACAAGGCGCACGCGGCGCACGAAGGCCGGCCGGGGTTGCTGCCGGCGCGGTAGGAGGACGGGTGGCAGGTGTCTGACTCCGCAAGGTGTCAGACACCGTGTTGTGGAGACAGTCGCTGCGCACTTCGGTGTCAGGCACCCTGCGGGAGCCTGACACCTGCAAGGCCTGCAGGCCTTGCGGAAACATCACGCCGTTTCGATCTCCGACGCGCAGCGGGCCAGGAAGTCCATCACCGCCTGGCCGGCCAGCTGGGCGTCGGCGGCGGTCATGGTTTCCTGGGGGTTGTGGCTGACGCCGCCGTTGCCGCAGCGCACGAACAGCATGCTGACCGGCACTTTGCGGCCCAGCAGCATGGCGTCGTGGCCGGCGCCCGAGGGCAGATCCAGCACGGACAGGCCTTGCGCGGCCACGGCCTGCCGCCACAGTTCCTGGTGGGCGGGCGAACAGGGCGAGGCGGGCACGCGCATCAGTTCCTGCGAAGTATGTTCGATGCCGCGGCGCGCGCAGATTTCCTGGATGCGCGCATCGATGTCGGCCAGCGCCCGGTCGCGCGCGGCGTCGTGCGCGGCGCGCACGTCCAGGGTCAGGTGGCAGGCGCCGGGAATGACGTTGATCGAGCCGTCCGGCACCTGCAGCATGCCCACGGTGCCGACCAGGCCGGGCTCTTGGCGGCAGCGCGCCTCGACGGCCAGCACGATCTCGGCCGCCGCGCAGGCGGCGTCGCGGCGCAAGTCCATCGGCGTGGTGCCGGCATGGCCGGCCGCGCCCGTCAGCACCAGCTGGCGCCGCACGCAACCGGCGATGGAGGTGACCACGCCCAGCGGCAGGCCGCGCTGCTGCAGCACCGGGCCTTGCTCGATGTGCACCTCGAAGTAATGGTGCAGGCGCGCATCGGCGGCCTGGCCGGCCGCCCGGGCGGGGTCGAGGCCGGCTTCCTGCATGGCCTGGCGCAGCGTGACGCCGCCGGCGTCCTGGCGGTCGAGCTGGGCCGGATCGAACTGGCCGATGTAGGCCGACGACCCCAGAAACGAGCCGCCATAGCGCACGCCTTCTTCTTCGGCGAAGCCGATGACTTCGATGTCGAACGGCAGGCGCCGGCCGCGCCGGTGCAGCTGGGCCACGACCGCGATGGGCAGCAGAATGCCCAGCCGGCCGTCGTACCGGCCGCCATTGCGCACAGTGTCGTAGTGGCTGCCGGTGGCCACCAGCTTCGGATCCGCAATGGCGGCGTCGGCGCGATAGCGGCCGATGACATTGCCCACCGCGTCCTGCCGCACGGTGTCGAAGCCGGCTTGGCGCATCCAGTCTTCCAGCTGCCGCGCGGTGGCGCGGTGCGCGGGCGTCAGGTAGGTGCAGGTCAGGTTGCCGGGATGATCAGACCACTGGGCCAGCGCATCGGCATGGGCCATGACGGGATCGCCGTAGTCGGCGGTGGCGGAAGCAGGCATGGGCGCGCACTATGAGGGTGGATGAGCCTTGCTTATACCACCGCGCGCGGGCGCCGTAGCGGGCAGCGCGCCGGCGCGGTCGGAGTGATCGCGCCCGGTGTAGTCCCGCTGTAGACTCGATGCCATGCCGATATCCGGCGCTGCTGTTTCTTCATTTACCAGGAGACCGTCATGCCGTTCCAGGGTAGCTGCCATTGTGGCGCCGTACGCTTCACCGTCAACGCCGAGCCGCCCGCCTCGGCGATCAGCTGCAACTGTTCGCACTGCCGCCGCAAAGGCTTCCTGCTGAGCTTTTTCCCGGCCGATGTCTTCACGCTGGACGCCGGCGCCGACGACCTGCAGCCCTACCAGTTCAACACCCACAAGATCGACCACCGCTTCTGCCGTCATTGCGGCACCCAGCCCGTGGCCTATGGCGCCAATCCGGATGGCTCGCCGGTGCGGGCGGTGAATCTGCGCTGCGTGCCCAGCATCGACCTGGACGCCCTGACCCTGCAGAAGTACGACGGCGCGTCCCGCTAGGCGCACGATGCTTCGATATGGGCCGCAGCATCGGCGGCCATTTTGCGGGCAGACTCCAGGCCTGGTACCGGTGGCCAGGAAAAGCTAATGCAAAAATCTACGCAGGTGGCGCCGCAGGCGGTTGCGCGGCGCGGTTTCTTTGGATGGCGAGTGGTGGCGGCCGCGTTCACCATTGCGCTGTTCGCATGGGGCATCGGCTTTTACGGGCCGCCCATTTTCATGGGCGTGCTGCACGCTACGCGCGGCTGGTCGGTGGCCCTGGTGTCGTCGGCCATTACGGTGCACTTTCTGTGCGGCGCCGCCCTGGTGGCCAGCCTGGGCACGCTGCACCGGCGCTATGGCGTGGCGGCCGTCACGGGCGCGGGCGCGGTGCTGACGGCGGTGGGGCTGCTGGGCTGGGGCTACGCGCGCGAGCCCTGGCAATTGTTCCTGGCGGTGCTGTTCAGCGGCGCGGGCTGGGCCATGACCAGCGGCGCGGCCCTCAACGCCATGGTGTCGCCCTGGTTCGAGCGCCGCCGGCCCGCGGCGCTGAGCATGGCTTTCAATGGCGCCAGCCTGGGCGGGGTGGTGTTCTCGCCCCTGTGGGTGGCCCTGATCGCCGCCCTGGGATTCGGCTCGGCCGTGGTGGCCGTGGCGGCGGCCATGCTGGTGGTGATAGGCGGGCTGGCCTGGTTCATGCTGCGGCAGACGCCCGCCGCGCTGGGGCTGGCGCCCGATGGCGATGCGGCGCCAGCGGCCCGCGCCGCTGCCCCCGCGCCCGCGGTGCATGCGGCGGCCCTGGACGCGCCGCGCCGCGACCGGCGGCTGCGCACCCTGGCGCTGGGCGCTTCGCTGGGCCTGTTCGCGCAGGTGGGGCTGGTGGCGCACTTGTTTTCGATGCTGGCGCCGGTGCTGGGCAGCGGCGCGGCCGGGGCGGCCATGGGCCTGGCCACCGCCTGCGCCATCGGCGGCCGCCTGGTGCTGGGGCGGGTGATGTCGCCGCGCATGGATCGCCGCCGCGCCGCGGCGTTCAACCTGGGGCTGCAGGCGCTGGGGTCGGCGGTGCTGCTGGGCGCCGGCACGTCGGGCGCCGGCATGGTGCTGGGCTGCTGCCTGTTCGGCATGGGCCTGGGCAACGTGACCTCGCTGCCGCCGCTGATCGCGCAGGCCGATTTCCGGCCGTCGGACGTGGCGCGCGTGGTGGCGTGGGTGACGGCGGCCGGCCAGGCCGGTTATGCGTTCGCGCCCGCGCTGTTCGGCCTGCTGCGCGAATGGGGCGCCGCGTTCGGGCAAGACGGACTGTTGTTCGTGGCGGCGGGGTTGATGCAGCTGGGCGCGGCGGCGGTGCTGCTGGCCGGGCGGCAAGGCCGGCAGGCGGGCGCAGTAGCATAGGTGCTGTGCCCGCATGGGCGGATCCGGGCGCATTCCGGGAAGGGCACTGAGTCTTTGCCGATGACGCGCCGCGCAGCATTCATTATGTGGCGGGCGGGAATTTCTTCGAGACGGGGCGGGGTTCAAGGTGGAGGTGGAACAGCCATAGCTGCTATCCTGCCTGTATGAAGAAAGGCACTGCACTCGCCGTAGGCATTGCCATCGGTGTGGCTATCGGCGTTGCACTGGACAACATCGCCATGGGCATCGGCATCGGCGTGGCGCTGGGTATCGCCATGGGCCTGGAAAGCCGCGACTAGCTGACAGCGGCGCCTGCCCGTATCTCAGGCCGCCGCGGCCGTCTCCACCCCAGCCCCGGGCTGCACCCGCAGCCGCCGCACCGGCGAGCTGAACAGCACGCCGAACTGCACCGCGAACCCCACTGCCATGGCCCACAGGCAGGCGGCCGTGCCATAGCGCGCCGCCAGCAGGGCGCCCAGCGCCGCGCCGACCGGGCGCGCGCCGAAGGTGGCCGTGACGATGATGGCCGATACCCGCCCCAGCATGGCGTTGGGCGTGACCGCCTGGCGCAGCGTGGTGGTGGCGATGGTCCACAGGATGGGCCCGGCGCCGAACAGGAAGAACGCCGCGCCCGCCAGCAGGCCCGACGGCCAGGCCAGGGTGCCCAGCATGAGCGCGGCGGCGGCCAGCGCGGCCAGGGGGCCGGCGGCGATCAGGCCGCCGAACGGCAGGCGGCGCGCCAGGCGCGGCGCGGCCAGGGCGCCCGCGACCATGCCGGCGCCGTAGACGCCCAGCGTCAGGCCGACCTGGGTGGCGCTCAGGGCCAGGGCATCGATGGCGTAGGCCACGTATATTGCCTGCAGGATGAACCAGGCGGTGTTGAAGAAGACCGCGGTGATCAATATGGGCCGCAGCAAAGCATGGGTGGCGACGAAGCGGGCGCCTTCGGCCAGGTCGCGCAGCGGGTGCTGTCGGCGGCGCGGCGGCGCCGGGCTGGCGGGCAGGCCGGCCAGCCGCATCACCGCCAGCACCGACAGGGCGGCGGCCAGCGCGTAGGCCATCGGCGCGCCCATGGCGCCCACCAATGCGCCGCCCACCGCCGGGCCGGCCGCGAAGGCGCTGCTGCGGGCCAGTTCCAGCCAGCGGTTGGCGGCCGCCAGTTGCGCGGCCGGCACCAGCGTGGGCACCAGGGCCGGGGCGGCCACGTTGTAGGCCACGGTGCCGATGGCGCCGGCGAAGCCCAGCGCCGCCAGCCAGGCCAGGTTCAGCGCCTGCCCCCACAGCAATGCCAGCAGGCCCAGCAGCGCCGCGGCGCGCAGGGTTTCGGCCACGGTCATCAGGCCGCGCCGCGAGACGCGATCGGCCAGTACGCCGGCCGGCAGCGACAGCAGCAGGAAGGGCAGGGTCTGCGCGGTTTGCAGGTAGCCGGTCTGCGCGGCGCCGGCGCCCAGCGCCAGCACGGCCACCAGGGGCGCGGCGGCCAGGGCCAGCTGCTCGGAAAACTGCGCGCACAGGTTGGACCAGGCCAGGCGGCGAAAGGCTGGCGGCAGCGGCGGGGCGGGCGTGGGCATGACGGGCGGCCGGTAGCGGGGAAGCGGCCATGCTAGGGGCCGGCAGGCGGGCGCGCCTCCCGTTCGTTGCGGTCTAATTCCGGCCGCCAGGCGGCCTGGCCGGAACTGCGATAATGGCGCATCGGCGGCGCGGTGCCGCCTTGTGTTTTCCAGGACCCCGCGCATGACAGTCGCTGTTCGCCCGCTGTACATCAAAGTCCACGATGCCGACAACGTCGCCATCATCGTCAACGACGGCGGCCTGCCGGCCGGCGCCGAACTGCCCGACGGCCTGGTGTTGCGCGAGGCCATCCCGCAGGGCCACAAGGTGGCGCTGGCCGACCTGGCCCAGGGCGATCCGGTGGTGCGCTACAACGTGACGGTGGGTTACGCGGCCAGGGCGCTGCCGCGCGGCAGCTGGGTCAACGAACGGGTCACCACGATGCCCACGGCCCGCTCGCTGGACGACCTGCCCATGGCCACGCGCGCCGCGCCGGCCATGGCGCCGCTGGAAGGCCATACATTCATGGGCTATCGCAACGCCGACGGATCGGTGGGCACGCGCAATATCCTGGCCATTACCACCACGGTGCAATGCGTGCAGGGCGTGGTCGAGCACGCCGTGCAGCGCATCAAGGCCGAGCTGCTGCCGCGCTACCCCAATGTCGACGACGTGGTGGGCCTGGAACACACGTACGGCTGCGGCGTGGCCATCGACGCGCCGGGCGCGGCGGTGCCGATCCGCACGCTGCGCAATATCAGCCGCAATCCCAATTTCGGCGGCACGGCCATGATGGTGAGCCTGGGCTGCGAAAAGCTGCAGCCCGAGCGCCTGATGCCGACCGGCGCCATACCCATCGCCGCGGGCGCGGGCATGGGCGGCGAGGTGGACACCGTCTGCCTGCAAGACGAGGAAAACGTCGGCTTCGAATCGATGATCCGCGCCATCATGCAAACCGCCGAGAAACACCTGGCCGTGCTGGATTGCCGGCGCCGCGAGCCCTGTCCGGTGTCGGACCTGGTGGTGGGCGTGCAGTGCGGCGGCAGCGACGCGTTTTCGGGGCTGACGGCCAACCCCGCGGTGGGCTATGCGGCCGACCTGGTGGTGCGCGCCGGCGGCACGGTGATGTTCTCGGAAAACACCGAGGTGCGCGACGGCATCGACCAGCTGACAGCGCGCGCCGCTACGCCCGCGGTGGCCGAGGCCCTGGTGCGCGAAATGGACTGGTACGACCGCTACCTGAGCCTGGGCATGGCCGACCGCAGCGCCAATACTTCGCCCGGCAACAAGAAAGGCGGGCTGTCGAATATTGTCGAGAAGGCCATGGGCTCGATCGTGAAGTCGGGCTCGGCGCCGATTTCGGCCGTGCTGTCGCCGGGCGAAAAACTGGACAGCAAGGGCCTGGTGTTCTGCGCCACGCCGGCCAGCGATTTCATCTGCGGCACGCTGCAGCTGGCGGCCGGCATGAACCTGCACATTTTCACCACCGGCCGCGGCACGCCCTATGGCCTGGCGCAGGTGCCGGTGATCAAGGTGGCCACGCGCAGCGACCTGGCGCGCCGCTGGCACGACCTGATGGACGTGGACGCGGGCCGCATCGCCACCGGCGCGGCTTCTATCGAAGAGGTCGGCTGGGAACTGTTCCGCCTGATGCTGGATGTGGCCAGCGGCAAGCAGCAGACCTGCGCCGAGAAACTGAAGCTGCACAACGCGCTGGCGCTGTTCAACCCGGGCCCGGTAACGTGAGCGCCCGGCCGGTGGACCCTTCGGGCAGCCGCGCGGCCACGCCTGCCGCCCGCTTTCCCGAGCGCCTGTGTTTCGTAGGCGACGCGGCGCTGCTCGAACCGCTGGGCGACGCGCATGTGGATGCCTTGTGGCAGGCCGCCCAAGGCGCCGAGGCGTCGTGGCACTACCTGCGCTACGGCCCTTTTGCCAGCCGCGACGCCCTGCAGGCGCAGGTGCGCGAGCTGGCCGGCCGCGCGCACCAGCCGTTCTGGGCGGTGTGTCCGCGCCCGGGCATGGCGGCGCAGGGCTGGCTGTCGCTTTGCGATATCTATCCCGAAGACTCGGCCATCGAAATCGGCAGCATCTGGTTCAGTCCGGCGCTGCAGCGCAGCCGCGCCGCCACCGAGGCGGTGTTCTTGCTGCTGCGCTATGCTTTTGACGGCCTGGGCTACCAGCGCATGGTATGGCGCTGCATGGCCGACAACCAGCCTTCGGCCGGCGCCGCGCGGCGCTACGGGTTCCGGCCGGAAGGCGTCTGGCGTTCGGCGGTGAACGTGAAGGGGCGGCGCGGCGACGTGGCCTGGCATTCGCTGCTGGCCGACGAATGGCCGGCGCGGCGGGCCGCCATGCAGGCCTGGCTGGCGCCGGGCAATTTCGACGCGCAGGGCCGGCCGCTGAGCCGGCTGGCGCGCGACTGACTTCGCTTGGGATGCGGACTTTCATGACTGAACCTGTTGATACCGACCGACGCCTGGCCGACCTGGAAATCAAGCTGGGCCTGGCCGACGATATGCTCGACCAGCTGAACCAGGCGCTGTTCCGCCAGCAGCAGCAGATCGACCGCCTGCTGCGCGAGCTGGCCGAGCTGCGCCAGCAGATGCCTGACGGCGCCGGCGCGGGCTTTCGCAGCCTGCGCGACGAACTGCCGCCGCATTACTGAGCGCGATGCGCATTCTGTGGGCCTACCTGCGCCCGCATGGCCGGCTGGCCGTGCTGGCGCTGCTGCTGGCCGGCGCCAGCCAGGTGCTGGCGCTGATCGACCCGATCATTTTCGGCAAGATCATCGACGAATACGCCATCAACCGCGCCGGCAAGACCGACGACGAGCTGGTGTCCGGCGTGCTGGGCCTGCTGGCGCTGGCGGTGCTGATAGCCGTGCTGTCGCGGCTGGCCAAGGCGCTGCAGGAATACGTGACGCGCCTGGTGGTGCAGAAGTTCGGCACGCAGCTGTTCAACGACGGCCTGCGCCAGGCGCTGCGCCTGAAGTTCCAGGAATTCGAAGACCTGCGCAGCGGCGAAACCCTGTCGCTGCTGCAGAAGGTGCGCAGCGACAGCGAGCGCTTCATCAATTCGTTCATCAACACGGTGTTCGCCGCCGCGGTGGGCATGGGCTTTCTGGTCTGGTATGCGGTAACGCGGCACTGGCTGCTGGTGCCGGTGTTCTTGATCGGGGTGCTGGTGCTGGGCGGCCTGACCGGCCTGCTGAGCCGCGAGATCAAGAGCCAGCAGCGTTCGATTGTGCGCGAAACCAACCGCAGTTCGGGCTTTATTGCCGAATCGCTGCGCAATATCGAGCTGATCAAGAGCCTGGGGCTGACGTTTCCCGAGATCCGCCGGCTGCAGGCGCAGACGGTGCGCATCTTCGAGCTGGAAATGCAGAAGGTCAAGCGCATTCGCCTGTTGTCGTTTCTGCAGGGCGTGACGCTCAGCATGCTGAAGCTGGCGATTCTGTTCGCGCTGCTGTGGCTGATTTTCCGCGACGTGCTGAGCACCGGCGAGCTGATCGCCATGCAGTTCATCTCGGTGGCGATTTTCGCGCCGCTGCAGGAGCTGGGCAACATCATCCTGGCCTACCGCGAGGCCGATGCCTCGCTGTCGAGCTTCGAGGCGCTGATGAAAAAGCCGATCGACCGGCGCCCCGAAACGCCGCAAGACAGCGGCCCCATCACGCACGTGCGCTTTGCCGGCGTAGTGTTCCGCCACAAGGGGGCGGCCGACAATGCGCTGGACGGCGTATCGTTTTCGGCGGGGCTGGGCGACACCGTCGCTTTCGTGGGGCCGTCGGGCTCGGGCAAGTCGACGCTGGTGAAGCTGCTGCTGGGCCTGTATACGCCGGCGGTCGGCGAGGTGTTCTACAACGATATTTCCACCAAGGTGCTGCGCTACAACCGCGCGCGCCGGCAGGTGGGGCTGGTGACGCAAGAGCCCTACCTGTTTGCCGGCACCTTGCGCGACAACATCCGGCTGGTGAAGTCCGACGCCACCGATGACGAGATCGTGGCCGCCATGCAGCAGGCGGCCTGCGGCTATCTGCTGCAGAAATCGCCCGAAGGCCTGGACACGCACATCGGCGAAATGGGCCTGAAGCTGTCGGGCGGCGAGAAGCAGCGCCTGTCGATCGCGCGCGCCCTGATACGCCGGCCCCGACTGCTGATTTTCGACGAGGCGACTTCGGCGCTGGATTCGCTGACCGAAGAACAGATTTCGGACACGGTGCGGCGCATCTCGGCCAGCCGCACGCAGATCACCATTCTGATCGCGCACCGCCTGTCGACCATCATGCACGCCGACACCATCTTCGTGCTGGAAAAAGGGCGCATCGTCGAACGCGGCACGCATGCCGAACTGCTGGCGCGCACCGGGCTGTACTACGCCATGTGGCGGCAGCAGATCGGCGAACGGCCCGGCGCGGCGGACCATGGCGCGGTTGCCGGGCCGGGTGCGTGATTCTTTGCAGGGCTGCCGGGTTGCTGGCGGGCCCGCCCAGGATGAAAACGGGTGCTGCTGAATCGGGGACGCGGCGGATCCGGCTCCGCCGGTCCGCCTGCGTCGCCCCCCTTGAGGGGGGAAGCGCGCAGCGCTTCGGGGGGTGGGCTATATCTCAAGGCCAGCCGTGTTCCAGGATGCGCCGCAGGGTATCTTGCATGCCATGCGGGTCGGCCGGCTGGCCGGGCTGGTCGAATTTGCCGTCCAGCGCCAAGTGGGCGAAGCCGTGCACGGTGGACCAGGCGGCCAGCAGCAGGGCGTGGGTTCGCGTGTCCAGTGGCTGCCCGGCCGGAAAGCCGGTGTAGGCGCGGATGGCCTGTTCCAGTTCGGCGAAGGCGGCCTGGCCGGCCGCCAGCAGGCGCGCGTCGTCGGTCAGGCGGTCTTTGCGGAACATCAGCTGGAAGCGCGCCGGATAGGCCAGCGCGAAGCGCACATACCCCATGCCCTGCGCGCGCAGCCGCGCCGCGGGATCGCTGCCGCCGGACTGCGCGCCTTCGCGCAGGTACTGCGTCAAGGCCTCGAAGCCCAGGATCGCCACTTCGGTCAGCAGGCCGGCGGCGCTGCCGAAATGATGCAGCGGCGCGGCCGGGGAAACATCGACGCGGCGGGCCGCTTCGCGCAGGGTGAAGCCTTCCAGGCCGCGCTCGGCCAGGATGGCTTCGGTGGCCTGGACCAGGGCGTCGCGCAGGGCGCCATGGTGATAGGCGGCATGGGCGGGGGCGGTTTTTTGTCTGGGCATGGCGAAGCGGATCTTTACACTGTTCAAAAGCAATGCTACCTTATCTAAACATTGTTTAGATTGAGGTGGGCAATCATGTTCGAAACACTATTCAGCGCGGGCGGAGCGCTGGCCTTGCCCGCCTGGGCGGCCCTGACGGTATCGCCCTGGCTGGGCCGCTGGCGCTCCGCGGTCTGGGCGCTGACGGGCCGGGGCATTCCGCTGGCGCTGGCGGCGGCTTATGTGGGGCTGGTGCTGGCCTACTGGCCGGTGCCGGGCGGCGGCTACGGCTCGCTGGGGGCCGTGCAGGCGCTGTTCGGCCACCCCGGCATGCTGACGGCCGGCTGGTTCCACTTTCTGGCGTTCGACTTGTTCGTGGGCACCTGGATCGCGCGCGAGGGCATGCGCCTGGGCCTGCCCAGGCTGCTGCTGGTGCCGTGTTTCGCGCTGACCTTCTGGTTCGGCCCGGCCGGGCTGCTGGCGTTCTTCGGGTTGAGCGCCGCGCCCTGGGGCCTGCGGGCGGCGCGCCTGCTGCTGCAGCGCCAGCGGCCGCTGGCGGTGTTCGGCATGCTGCTGCTGGCGGCGCTGGCGCCGGCCGCCGTGGCCGCCTGGCTGGACCCGCGCACGCTGGCGGGCGTGGATGTGTGGGCCAAGCCCATGAAGTTCATGGCGGCCATCGGCCTGTTCGCGCTGACCCTGGCCTGGCTGATCGGCGAACTGCCGCCGGCGCGGCGCCATACCCGGCTGATGCGGGCCACGGTGTGGACGGCGCTGGCGACCGGCGGGTTCGAGGCGTTTTACATCACGTGGCAGGGCGCGCTGGGGCAGGCTTCGCACTTCAACACCGATACGCCGTTCCATGCCGCGATGTTCATGCTGATGGGCATTGCCGCGCTGCTGTTCACCGGCACGGCGCTGCCGGTGGCGCACCAGCTCTGGCGCCACGCCGGTGCGATGGCGCCGGCCTACCGGCTGGGCGCGATCGCGGGCCTGGTGCTGACTTTCGTGGCGGGCGCCGGGGTGGGGGTGGCCATCAGCGCGCACGGCGGGCCGCTGGTGGGCGGCGTGGCGGGGCAGGGCTTGCCGGTGGTGGGCTGGTCGGCCGCCGGGGGCGACCTGCGGGTGGCGCATTTCCTGGGGGTGCATGCGCAGCAGATGCTGCCGGCGGCCGGCTACCTGCTGGCGCGCACCGGCTGGCGTGCCGCGGTGCCGGCAATGGCGTCGGGCACTGTGGCCTACGCCGGGCTGGTGGTGCTGGCCCTGGCGCAGGCGTACGCGGGCCTGCCGCTGCTGGCGCTGTACTAGGCCTGGGGGCCGCGGCCGGCAGGCTCGGCATCGGTGCCGGCTTGAGGCGCCGCGGCGGGGGCCGGGGCGATGCGTCCCGGCGTGATTTCCATGATGAGCTCCACCCGGCGGTTGGCGGCGCGGCCGGCCGGCGTGTCGTTCGAGGCAATCGGGTGCGTGTCGGCATAGCCGACGGCGCGCAGCCTGGCCGGGTCTACGCCGTCGCGCACCAGTTCGCGCAGCACGCTGGCGGCGCGGCCGGCCGACAATTCCCAGTTCGACGGGAACTGGCGGGTCTGGATCGGCACGGGGTCGCTGTGTCCTTCCACCGACACGGGGTAGCCCTGGCTGCGGTTGATCACCGTGGCCATGCGCGCGATCAGGCCCAGGCCGGTGGGGCTGAGCATGGCCTGGCCCGACGGGAACAGCAGTTCGTTGCTGATGCGGAAGCTGATGGATTTCTCGTTGACGATGACATCCACGCCGTCGCCCAGGTCGTCCAGGCCCAGTTCGGCGATCGACGGCGGCGCGGGCTCGGGAGCGGGCGGTTCGTCTTCGGCGGCACTGCCGGACGTTGGCTGCAGGCTGGCCGCCGGTGCGGCGGGGCCGTCGGCGGCGGGCGCCCGCGCGCTGTCCGGGGCGGGCAGGGCCGCCGCCGGCGCCGCCAGGCCGGGCATGTCCGGCATCGGCAGCAGGGCGGCCAGTTCGGCCTTGGCGGCGGCCCATCCGGTGGACGGCGCGCCGGGCTGCGCAATGGACCCGACCAGTTCCACCGGCAGGTCGGCCGCCTGCGAGGCGCGGGGCATGTTGGCCACGCCCAGCAGCACCACCAGCATGGCCAGCAGCAGGGTGATCAGGTCCAGATAGGTAAGCAGCCAGCTTTCGGATTCGGGCTCGACGGTGGGCTCGACATGCCAGCGCGCGAAGCGGCCGCCGGCGTGCAGGGCCTGGCGTGCGGCCGGCGCCGCGGCGCGCGGCCCGGGCTGGCGCTGCTGCTGGTGCTGCCTGCGCAGGGCGTCGATGCGGTCGGCCAGGCTCATGGGCGCGCGGCGGCCGTGCGGGCCAGCGATGCCGCCGGAGCGGCCTTGCCGCCCTTGGCGGCGCCGGCCGGCCCGGCCGCGGCTTTCGCCTTGGCGGGCTTGGCCGGTTTGGCCGGCTTGGCGGCGGGGCCGCCATCGTAGACTTCGTCCTCGAAATGCATCATGAACGAGTTGAGCGTCTCGCGCACCACGGCCGGTCCGCGCCGCGCGCACATCATCGAGATGCCCTGCAGCACCATGTTCATCAGCATCAGGCGCTGTTCGGTACGGCGTTCCAGCTTGACCGCGATGGGCTTGCACACCAGGTTGGCCAGCAGGATGCCGTAGAACGTGGTCATCAGCGCCACCGCGAGCTGCTGGCCGATCACCACCATGTCGCCGCTGCCCAGCACCGTCATCAGGTTGATCAGGCCTACCAGGGTGCCCAGCATGCCGAAGGCCGGCGCGAAGCCGGCCATGATGCGGAACATCTGCGCCTCGGCGTGCTCGCGGGCGCGCAGGCGGGCGATGCGCCATTGCAGCAGTTCGATGATCTGGTCTTCGGGCGTGTGGTCGATGACCAGCTGCACGCCGGTGCGCAGGAACGGGTTCGCCACTTTGTGCAGCGCCTGTTCGACCTTGTGCACGTCGTCGTTCATCCACAGCTGCGCCATGGCGACCAGTTCATCGATGTCGCGGCGCGAGTCAAGCTGCTCGCTGCGGAACACCGTGCGCACCAGGGCGAACACGCGCACCACTTCGCGCAGCGGATAGCTGATGAACAGGGCCGCGCAGGTGCCGCCCAGCACGACCACCAGCCCCGGCAGGTTGATGTACAGGGCCAGGTCCGTGGCGGAAAATGCCAGCGCGGTCGCCAGCGTGGCGACCGCGACCACGATGCCGATGAGGGTGGATGGATTCATGGAGTGAGCCTTGCGCGTGGATCCGTGCGGAATGGGCTCATTCTAGAAAGCCGGCGGCCGGCTCAATCGGCGGAGAACGGGACGAAAAAGGGCGGTTTGCGGGGTCTGGAAGGTGTTACAGCGCGGGCGGCGGATGTGCGGGCAGGCGTCTGGCTCTCAGGGGGCCGGACACTGTACGACTGAGGGGGCTATGGCGTATGGCGGTGTCAGGCACCTGGCGGAGCCTGACACCTGGCAAGTTCTCCAGGCCCCCGGCCGGAGGGGCTTACTGCTTCGGGGCGCCGCCCGAGGGGGTGTTTTTCTGGACGATGGCGATGACGCGCTGGCGCAGCTGCGGGTCTTGGTCGACCGCCTGGCCGATGCCATTGAATTCGTCCACGGTCAGCCCGTCGGCATTGACCATGCGCACCATTTTTTCGTCGGCTTCGCGGTAAACCTGTTCGCGCGCGGCGTCGTCTTTGGCGGCCTGCAGCTTGGGCCGGTATTCGTCGGCCACCATGGCCACTTTTTGCGAAGCGCTGGCGAACTTCTGCAGCTGCGCCTCGGAAGGCTGGATGGCCGGCTGTGCCTGGGCCGGGGGCTGCGCGGCCGGGGCGGCCTGCGCCAGCGCCGCAACAGGCGACAGGCTGGCGGCCAGCAGGGCGGCGGCAAAGAAAGCATGGGTCGAACGCGGCATGTGGCCTCCTTGAATCGAATGGACTGCGTACACCACATGATGACAAGCCGGGCCGGCGCGCTTCAAGTTCTGCAATGTTTGCGCATGTGTCGGCGCCGGGGGCGCCGGGTTACGGAGCGTTTCAAGGGGGATCAGGAATTCAGTGCGCGGGCCCGCGCCAGCAGCAGATCGCGTTCGCGCGCGTTGCGCGCCATGCCGGCGGCGCGCAGGAATTCGGCGCTGGCTTCGTCGCGGCGGCCCAGCCGCGCCAGAAGATCGCCGCGCACGCTGGGCAGCAGGTGGTAGCCGGCCAGCGCCGGCTCGGCCGCCAGCGCGTCGGCCAGCGCCAGGCCCGCTTGCGGGCCGTAGGCCATGCCCACGGCCACCGCGCGGTTCAATTCCACGACCGGCGACGGCGCCACCTGGGCCAGGGCGTCGTACAGCGCCACGATGCGCGGCCAGTCGGTGTCGGCGGGACGCGCCGCGCGTGCGTGGCAGGCGGCCAGGGCGGCCTGCAAGGCGTACGGGCCCAGGGCGGCGGCGTGCTGTTCGGCACGCTGCAGCGCTGCCAGCCCGCGGCGGATCAGCAGGGGATCCCAGCGGGCGCGGTCCTGGTCCATCAGCAGCACCGGCCGGCCCTCGCTGTCGACGCGGGCCGCCAGGCGCGAGGCCTGGATTTCCAGCAGGGCCACCAGGCCGTGCACTTCGCTTTCGGCGGGCGCCAGGCCGGCCAGGATGCGGCCCAGGCGCAGGGCTTCGTCGCACAGCGCCGGCCGCGTCCAGTCGTCGCCGGCCGTGGCGGCATAGCCTTCGTTGAAAATCAGGTACACCACTTCCAGCACCGACGCCAGGCGCGCCGCCAGCTCGTCGCCGCGCGGCACTTCGAATGGCACGCGGGCTTCGCGCAGGGTGCGCTTGGCGCGCACGATGCGCTGGGCAATGGTGGACTCGGACACCAGGAACGCGCGCGCGATCTCGTCGGTGCGCAGCCCGCCCAGCAGGCGCAGCGTCAGCGCCACGCGGGCCTCGGTGGAAAGCACCGGGTGGCAGGCGGTGAATACCAGGCGCAGCAGGTCGTCGCCGATCTCGTCCTGGCGCGCCGCGTCCAGGGCATCGACGAAGTCGGGCTCGACGTGCGCCTGCAGCGCGTCCATTTCGTGGCCCAGCTGCTCGTGCTTGCGGGCGTGCAGGGAATCTTGCCGCAGCCGGTCCAGCGCGCGATTCTTGGCGGCCGTCATCAGCCAGGCCCCGGGGTTGTCGGGGATGCCGTCGCCAGGCCAGCGTTCCAGGGCCGTGACCAGCGCATCCTGCGCCAGCTCTTCGGCCAGGCCCACGTCGCGCACCAGGCGCGCCACGCCGGCGATGACCCGGGCCGACTCGATGCGCCAGACGGCCTCGATGGCCTGGTGGACGGCATCGCGCGAACTCATTGCTGCAGGATCTCGGCGTTGGGATCCATGTACATCAGTTCCCAGATGTGGCCGTCGGGGTCTTCGAACGCGTGCCCGTACATGAAGCCGTAATCTTGCGGCTCGCGCGGCACTGATCCGCCGGCGGCCACGGCGCGGGCGACCAGGTCATCGACTTCGGCGCGGCTTTCGCACGACAGGCAGACCAGCACTTCGGTGCTTTGCTTCGGGTCGCACAGCGGCTTGTTGACGAAGGTCTTGAAGTAGTCGCGGGTCAGCAGCATGGCATACAGGTTTTCGCCCAGCACCAGGCAGGCGGCGTTCTGGTCGGTGAAGCGCTTGTCGAAATCCAGCCCCAATTGCCGGAAGAACGTCATGGATCTGGGCAGGTCGGCAACGGCCAGGTTCACGAAGATTTGCTTGTGCATGATGATGGCTCTTTAGGTGGGAGGGTTTGAGGGCAGGTGTCTGGCTTCGGCAGATACCGTCATGAGCGTTGATCGGGTCACGCAACGGTGTCTGACACCTGCGGAGTCAGACACCTGGGGTTCCTGCGGCCTGGCGCAGGTCGTCGATTTCGTACAGCGGCCGCACCTCGATCTCGGCCGCGACGCCGGGCCCCATCGGGGCCGGAAAGCGGCGCGTCCATTCCAGGGCTTCCTGGCGCGAGCGCGCCTGGATGACGGTGTAGCCGGCCACCAGCTCTTTGCTTTCGGCGAAAGGCCCGTCGACCACGCTGCGCCGGCCATCGGCGTAGCGGATGCGCCAGCCGGCCGAACTGGGTTGCAGCCCGGCCGCGTCGAGCAGCGCGCCGGCCTGCGCCAGGGCCTCGTGGTAGGCGGCCATCTCGGCGAACAAGGCGTCGTCGGGCAGGCGGCCTGCTTCTGTGTCGGCGTTGGCTTTGACAATGATCATGAATCGCATGGCGGTATCTCCTGTCGGGCGCCGCGCCTGATTCGGCGGCTGTCATGGGCACGACGAGGGGCGCCCGGCCGGATCGACAGGAAAATCGTCGAATCAGGGAAAACCCCTATAAATAGGCGGCGATGCGGCGGTCAGGCGAAGCAGGGGCCCAGTTCGCGTATTTCGACCGTGCACCATTGCGCGGCCGGGCATTCGGCCGCGATCGCCACCGCTTCTTCGCGGGTGGCGCAGTTCAGCAGGAAAAAGCCGCCGATCATTTCCCTGGCTTTGGCGTACGGGCCGTCGAGCAGGCGCTGCCGCCCGTCGCGCACTTGCAGTTTCACGCCCTCGGCTTCCGACTTGAGCGATTGGGCGTCCTGCAGCAGGCCGCGGGCCTTCAGGCCGTCGGCGTAGCGCACCATGCTTTCGTAGGCGGCGCGGCCGGCTTCGGGCGTGCGCTGGGCCCGCTGGCCGATGGGTTCGACGATAAGCAGCATGTAGGGCATGGAGGCTCCGCGGGGGAACGGCGGGTGGCGGGATGGGTTCGCCGAGTTTATCCGGGCCGCCCGCGGCTTTGGAAGGCCCGGTTTGGTATTCAGGTGTATCGTCAGCCTGTTGCCCAACGGAGACCCCCATGACCGCCACCCAGGAAAGCATCAGCATGGCGCTTTTCTGCGACTTTGAAAACGTCGCATTGGGCGTGCGCGACGCCAACTACCAGAAATTCGACATCAAGCCTGTACTGGAACGCCTGCTGCTCAAGGGCAGCATCGTGGTCAAGAAAGCTTATTGCGACTGGGAGCGTTATCGCGAATTCAAAGCCACCATGCACGAGGCGAATTTCGAGCTGATCGAGATTCCGCATGTGCGGCAATCGGGCAAGAACTCCGCCGACATCCGGCTGGTGGTCGACGCGCTGGACCTCTGCTATACCAAGCTGCACGTCGACACCTTCGTGATCATCAGCGGCGATTCCGATTTTTCGCCGCTGGTGTCCAAGCTGCGCGAGAACGCCAAGCAGGTGATCGGGGTAGGGGTGAAGCGCTCGACGTCCGACCTGCTTATCGCCAACTGCGACGAGTTCATCTTCTACGACGACCTGGTGCGCGAACGCCCGCGCGCCGAACCCAGGGCCGGCGCGGCGCGCGAGCCGGGCGGCGCGGCCCGCCGCACAAGCGACGACGACGCCCAGCGCAAGGCCGAGCTCGAGGCGCGCCGCGCCCAGGGCATCGGGATCGCGGTCGAGACCTTCGACGACCTGGTGTCCGAACGCGGCGACAGCGGCAAGATCTGGGCCTCGGTGCTGAAAGAGGCCATCAAGCGCAGGAAGCCCGATTTCAACGAGTCGTACTACGGCTTCCGCGCCTTCGGCAACCTGCTCGAAGAGGCCCAGGCGCGTGGCCTGCTGGCATTCGGGCGCGACGAGAAGTCGGGCGCCTATGTTTACCGCGAGGCGCCGCCCGAGCCTGCCTCCGCCACGCGCAGTGGCGGCCGCGCCACCCGCAAGACGGCCGCGCGCAAGACGGCATCCAAGCGAGCATCCAAGACGGCCGCATCGCAGTAGACTGGCGTTGTTCCGATCCTGCCATTTGCTGTTTCTTTTATGTTGACGCTGCGCCCCGCACTCGAGTCCGACCTGCCTTACTTGCTGGCGCTGCGGCGCCAGACCATGGATGAGCACCTGGCCAGCAGCGGCTTGCCCGCCGACGACGCCACGCACCTGGCGCGCATCCGCTATCACTGGGAAGATGCGCACATCGTGCTGTTCGACGGCGCGCCGGCCGGCCTGTTGAAATCGTATCGCGGGCCGGCGGCCTGGCATGTGGTGCAAGTGCAGGTCGCGCCGCAATACCAGGGGCGGGGCCTGGGCGCGCGCCTGCTGCGCGAGGTGCTGGCGCAGGCCGATGCGGCGGGCCTGCCCGCGCAGCTCGACGTGCTCAAGACCAACCCCGCCCGCCGGCTGTACGAACGGCTGGGCTTTCGCATCGTGGCCGATACCGGGGCCGAATTCCATATGGAACGCCCCGCCGGCGGCAGCGCCGGCCAGTAAACTGCTGCTTATCCGAGCTATCGACCCGGCATCGCCATGAATCACACCGACACTGTCACAACGGCCCGCGACTGGCGCACCGCCTGGCGGGCCCAGGCCCAGGCGCGCCCGCTGGTCACCCTGGGCCTGGCGGCGGCCACCCTGGCAGTGCTGTGGCTGCTGGGGTCGGGCCTGTACCAGGGCCTGACCGGTGTCGAGCGCGACTATATCCGCTACGCCTTCGCGGGCGGCATGGCCGGTTTCGCCGCCGGCATGATGCTGGCCGCCAGCGCTTTTTCGCTGATTCTGCCCGGCCTGGACGCCGCGCGCGGGCTGGTGGGCGACGGCCCCATGGCCGCCGCCGTGGTGGTGCTGGGACTGGCGCTGGGCGTGCTGCTGATGCTGGGCCTGGACGCCTTCACGCCGCACGAGCACGACAGCACCGGTCCGTGCGGCCCCGAGGCCGAGCGCATCAGCCGGGTATGGCTGTTCGTGCTGGCCATCACGCTGCACAACCTGCCCGAAGGCATGGCCATTGGCGTGGGCTTCGCCAACGGCGACATGCAGGTCGGCATTCCGCTGACCTCGGCCATCGCCATCCAGGACATTCCCGAAGGCCTGGCCGTGGCGATGGCGCTGCGGGCCACCGGCCTGTCGCCGCTGCGCGCGGCGCTGGTGGCGGTGGCCTCGGGCCTGATGGAGCCGCTGGGGGCCCTGGTGGGGCTGGGCATGTCCAGCGGCCTGGCGCTGGCCTATCCGGTCAGCCTGGGCCTGGCCGCCGGCGCGATGATTTTCGTGGTGTCGCATGAGGTCATTCCGGAAACCCATCGCAACGGCCACCAGACGCCGGCCACGGTCGGCCTGATGGCGGGCTTTGCGGTAATGATGTTCCTGGATACGGCACTGGGATAAGGCTTTCCTTCCTTTTTCGCGAGGTCGATCGTGATTGCGCTGCTCGAGGCCCAGCGGGCCGGGCTGTTCCAACGCCGGCACTGGCTGCCCAACATCGTGTCCGGGGTCATTGTGGGGGTGGTGGCGCTGCCGCTGGCCATGGCGTTCGCCATCGCGTCGGGGGTCAAGCCCGAACAGGGCCTGTACACGTCGATCGTGGCGGGGCTGCTGGTGGCGATGTTCGGCGGCAGCCGGCTGCAGATCGCCGGGCCCACCGGCGCGTTCATCGTCATCCTGGCCGGGGTCGTGGCCGAGCACGGCGTGGCCGGGCTGCAGATCGCCACGCTGATGGCGGGCCTGATCCTGGTGCTGCTGGGCGTGGCGCGCATGGGCGCGGTCATCAAGTTCATTCCCGCGCCGGTGATCGTGGGCTTTACCGCGGGCATCGGCGTGATTATCTGGGTGGGGCAGTGGAAAGACTTCTTCGGCCTGCCCGGCGTAACCGCCAGCCATTTCCACGAGAAGCTCTGGCAGCTGCTGCAGGCCCTGCCGCACTTGCATGCGGCCACCACGGGCCTGGCCGTGCTCAGCCTGGCGCTGTTGATCGGGACCGCGCGCGTGCCCTACCTGAGGCGGGTGCCCGGGCCGCTGGTGGCCCTGGTCGTGGCCACGGCGCTGCAGGCGCTGTTCCATTTCGACGGCGTGGCCACCATCGGCTCGGCCTTCGGCGGCGTGCCGCAGGGCCTGCCCAGCTGGCAGTGGCCCGATGTGACGCTGTCGCGCGTTATCGAGCTGATCGGGCCGGCTTTCGCCATTGCCATGCTGGGGGCGATTGAATCGCTGCTGTCGGCCGTGGTGGCCGACGGCATGGCGGGCACGCGCCATCAGTCCAACCAGGAACTGATCGGCCAGGGTATCGCCAATATCGCCGCGCCGCTGTTCGGCGGCATTGCCGCCACGGGGGCGATCGCCCGCACCGCCACCAATATCCGCAATGGCGGCACCAGCCCGCTGGCGGGCATAGTGCACGCGGCGACCCTGCTGGCCATCGTGGTGCTGCTGGCGCCGCTGGCCGAAAACGTGCCGCTGGCGGTGCTGGCGGCGATTCTGTTCATGGTGGCGTGGAACATGAGCGACGTGCGGCATTTTGCCAAGATGCTGCGCCGCGCGCCGCGCGCCGACGTGGTGATCCTGCTGGTGACCTTTCTGCTGACGGTGTTCGCCGACCTGGTGGTGGCGGTGAACATCGGCGTGATCCTGGCGACGCTGCATTTCCTGCGCCGCATGGCGTCCAGCGTGGGCGTGCAGCCGATCGACGGCGACGAACTGCGCCACGAACTGGCCGCCAGCGGCATCGCCGGGCTGCCCGACGACGTGCTGGTGTACACCGTGGACGGCCCCTTGTTCTTCGCCGCGGTCGAGAATTTCGAGCACGCGCTGGCCAGCACCCGCACCGATCCGCGCGTGCTGGTCATCCGCCTGCGCCGGGTGCCGTTCATGGACGTGACCGGGCTGCAGATGCTGGAAGACGTCATCGGGCGCCTGCACCGGCGCGGCGTGCGCGTGCTGCTGGCCGAGGCCAATGCGCGGGTGCGCGGCAAGCTGCACAAGGCCGGCATCGCCGACCTGGTGGGCGCGGATGCGATGTTCGACACGCTGGGGCAGGCGCTGGCCGCCTGCGGCGCCGTGCGCGCCACGGCGGATGCCGGCAACGCAGGGGCGCCTCTCGCGGATGACCTGGACGGCAGGGCGCCGGCGTCCTGATCATTCGAATAATTCGATGTTTTTTGCGGGTAATTCGAAGTTACGCAGCTAATCGCCACGGTAGCATGCCTGGAAATCTCATAATTCCAAGGAGAAGACATGCTATTGCGACACTGCCGGCGCTGGGCCGGCGTTCTGGCGCTGGCCTGCGCGGCGGCCACCACGCAGGCCTGGGCCGGACGCGACGACGACACGCTGGTGGTGGCTTTCCAGCGCGAAGTGGTGAACCTGGACTACCTGTACACCACGTCGCAGGAACACGTGATCCTGTCGGACCTGACCGACGACCGCCTGTTCGACGTCGACACCAAGACCAACGAGATCTCGCCCATGCTGGCGACCTCGTACAAGTACGTGGACGACACCACCATCGACGTGACGCTGCGCGAGGGCGTGCATTTTCATAGCGGCGCGCCGTTCTCGGCCGACGATGTGGTCTACACCTACAACTGGGTGCTGTCGCCCGACAGCGGCACGCGCGCCTCGGGCACGGTGGGCCGCTGGCTCAAGAGCGTGGAAAAGCTCGGCCCCTACCAGGTGCGTTTCCACCTGAAGGCGGTGTATCCGCTGGCGCTGCGCGACATGGCGCGGCGCATCCCGATCCGCCGCAACGGCGCCTACCAGGTCGACGGCAAGGACGACCGCGGCGCGCAGGCCCTGCACCCCGACGGGCTGGGCCCATACCGCGTCGAGTCGTTCCAGCCGGGCCAGAAGGCGGTGCTGGCGCGGTTCGACGGCTACTATGCCGGCAGCCCCAAGGGGCGGGCCGCCATCGGCCGCATCGTGGCGCGCACCATTCCCGACTGGGGCACGCAGCAGGCCGAGCTGATGAGCGGCGGAGTGGACTGGGCCTATGACATGCCGCTGGACGTGGCGCAAAGCATGGCGGCCACCGGACGCGCGGTGGGCAAGGCCGGGCCGAGCCTGCGGGTCAGCTTCGTGGTGCTGGACGCTTCCGGCGTGACCGGCCCCAATCCGCTGACCGACGTAAAGGTGCGGCGCGCGCTGAACTACGCGGTGAACCGCGACGCCATCGCCAAGTTCCTGATCGGCGGCGTGGCCGAGCCGCTGTACACGGCCTGCCATCCGACGCAGTTCGGCTGCTCGCAGGACGTACCGCGCTATCCGTACGACGTGGCCAAGGCCAAGGCCCTGCTGGCCGAGGCGCACTACAAGCAGGAGCAGCCGCTGGAGCTATGGGCCTACCGCGACCGCGCCGTGGCCGAGGCCGTGGCGGCCGATCTGTCGGCCGCCGGGGTGAACGTCAAGCTGCGCTATGGCCAGCTGGCTTCGCTGGACCGCGCCCGGGCCGCGGGCAAGATCCGCGCGTATATCGGTTCGTGGGCCAATGGCGGCACCGCCGACACGGCCATGATCGCGCGCATCCATTTCGGCGACACCGACCGCAACCTGTCGCGCAACCCCCAGGTCATGCAGCTGGTGACCGACGCCGAGCGCACTAACGACAGCGCGCGCCGCGCCGGCCTGTACCACCAGGCGCTGCAGATCATTGCCGACCAGGCCTACTGGATTCCGCTGTACACGTACTCGGTCAACTACCTGATGTCGCCGGATCTGGAGTTTCCCATTCCGCCCGACGGCCTGCCGCGCCTGTACGAGGCGCGCTGGAAGCAGCCCTAGCCGGCGTCGCGCGCCGCGTTCGCGGCGCGCCTTTTTCCTGATCAACGGAGACCACCCATGTTGCGCTTTGCGCTAAGACGCCTGGGCCTGGCGGTGCTGGTGGCGCTGACTGTGTCCTTTGCCACCTTCGTGCTGCTGAACGTGGCCACCGACCCGGCCCAGGCCATCGCGGGCGAGAACGCCGAGCCCGAGCTGGTCGAGCAGATCCGCCACGAGTACGGCTTCGACCGGCCGTTCATGGAACGCTACGGCAATTGGCTGTCGCATGCCGTGCGCGGCGATTTCGGCAAGAGCTACTACTGGCACGACTCGGTCAGCCAACTGGTGGCCAAACATGCGCCGCCCACCATCCGCCTGGCGTTGATGGCGGTGGTGATCACGGTGCTGCTGGCCATTCCGCTGGGGGTGGCGGCGGCGCTGCGGCCCAATTCGGCGCTGGATCGCTTTTCGCTGGGCGTAGCCGTGTCGGCGCAGGCGATTCCCAATTTCTGGCTGGGCCTGGTGCTGGTGATCCTGTTCAGCGTGATGATCCCGGTGTTCCCGGTGTCGGGCGACGGCACCTGGCTGCACTATGTGCTGCCGGCCCTTGTGCTGGGCACCAGCTCGGTGCCCGCGGTGATGCGGCTGACCCGCGCCGGCCTGATCGAGGTAATGGGTTCCGACTATGTGCGCACCGCGCGCGCCAAGGGCTATCGCGGCGTGTCGCTGCTGCTGCGGCATGCCATGCGCAACGCCATGCTGCCCATTGTGAGCGTGCTGGCGGTGCAGCTGGGCCAGAAGTTCGGCGGCTCGGTGATCGTGGAGTCGATCTTCGCCATCAACGGCCTGGGCCGCCTGACCTTGCAGTCCATCCTGGGCAGCGACATTCCGACCGTGCAGATGCTGATCTTCATTTTTGCGCTGGTCTTCATCGTGATGAATTTCCTGGCGGACGTGCTCAATGCGCTGCTCGATCCGCGAATCCGTATGGGGTAGGCGCGTGAACCAACAAAAAACCTTGATGGCGGGCATCGCGCCGGCGGCCGCGCAAGATGCGGCCGACGCGGCGCAAGACCTGGATGCCCAGCGCCGGCAGGCGTTCTGGCGGCGCGTGCGCAGCCACCGCGGCCTGCAGGCCGGCGCGCTGATCGTGCTGGCGCTGCTGGCGGTGGCCGTGTTCGCGCCCTGGCTGGCGCCGCACGATCCCTACGCGCAATCGCTGGCGCACCGCCTGGTGCCGCCGGTATGGGCGCCGGGCGGTTCGTGGGATTACGTGTTCGGCACCGACCAGGTAGGGCGCGACTACCTCAGCCGGCTGATCTACGGCACCCGCATTTCGCTGATCGTGGGCTTCGGCGGGGCCAGCGTGGGCTGTCTGATCGGCGTGGCGCTGGGCATCTGCGCCGGGTATTTCGGCGGGCGCGTCGATTCGCTGGTGAGCTTTCTGCTGACGTGCCAGCTGGCGCTGCCGGGGCTGCTGCTGGCCATGGCGCTGGTGTTCATCATCGGCCCGTCGCTGTGGGTGGTGATCGGCATTATCGGCGGCCTGCACTGGACATACTACCTGGTGGTCACACGCACCAGCACGCTGCGCCTGCGGCAGCTCGATTTCGTGGCGGCGGCCAAGGCGGTGGGCAGTAACCGGCGCCAGATCCTGTTCCATGAAATCCTGCCCAACCTGCTCAACCAGATCATTGTGGTGTTCACCTTCGAGGTCGGCATCGCCGTGCTGGCCGAGGCGGCGCTGTCGTTCCTGGGTGTGGGCATCCAGCCGCCCACGCCGTCGTGGGGGCTGATGATCGCCGAAGGCAAGATGGCCATCTTCCACCGGCCGTGGCTGGTGGTGCTGCCCGGCATCGCGCTGTTCCTGCTGGTGATCGGCGCCAACCTGCTGGGCGAC
This sequence comes from Bordetella petrii, assembly GCF_017356245.1. Lineage (NCBI taxonomy): Bacteria > Pseudomonadati > Pseudomonadota > Betaproteobacteria > Burkholderiales > Alcaligenaceae > Bordetella > Bordetella petrii. Next base: position 245,967 of record NZ_JAFMZZ010000001.1, on the reverse strand, counting down.
GGCCTGCGCGATGTCACTTCGCCGGACAAGCGCGGCTAGCGGACCGCCATTCACGGAAGAAAAACATGTCTACCAATTTATTGCAGATCGACGGACTGGACGTCACCCTGCCCACGCCGGGCGGGCCCCTGCACGCGGTGCGCGGCATGAGCCTGGCGCTGGCGCGCGGCGAGGCCCTGGGCATCGTCGGCGAATCGGGCTCGGGCAAGTCGATGACGGCGCTGGCGCTGATGCGCCTGCTGCCGCCCGGCGCCAGCCTGCGCGCCCGCGCCATGCGCTACCAGGGCGAAGACCTGGCGGCGCTGCCCGACGCGCGGTTCGCCGCCACCGTGGCGGGGCGCCGCATCGCGATGATCTTCCAGGAACCGATGACCTCGCTGAATCCGGTCTACACGATAGAGCGGCAGATGACCGAGCTGATGATACGCGACGGGGCCGGCGCGGCGCAGGCGCGCGAGCGGGCGCTGTACCTGCTGGACCGGGTCAAGGTGCCCGATCCGGCGCAGCGCCTGCGCAGCTACCCGCATCAGCTGTCGGGTGGCCAGCGCCAGCGCGTGATGATCGCCATGGCCTTGATGACCGAGCCGCAGCTGCTGATCGCCGACGAGCCGACCACCGCGCTGGACGTGACGGTACAGGCGCAGATACTGGATCTGCTGGCCGAGCTGCGCCAGGAGTTCGGCATGGCCATGATCCTGATCACTCACGACCTGGCGGTGGTGGCCAACGCGGTGGACCGCGTGATGGTGATGTACGGCGGCCAGCCGCTGGAACTGGGCGCCACGCGCACCGTGCTGAGCGATCCGCGCCACCCGTATACGCGCGGGCTGCTGGGCTGCGCGCCGGGCACCGGGCGGCGCGGCGCGCGCCTGAACGCCATTCCGGGCATCGTGCCTTCGCTGATCGGGCCGCAGCCGGGCTGCGTCTTCGCGCCGCGCTGCGCCAGCGCCACGGCGCAGTGCCGGGCCGGCGATATCGCGGCCACGCCGCGCGAAGCGGATGGCTGGTTCCGCTGCCTGCATCCGAGGGGGGAAGAGGCCGGGCGGTGTCTGACATCCTGCGGGAGTCAGGCACCTGAAACGCCTGCGGTTATCTCCGACAGGAGTCTGACTCCCGCAGGGTGTCAGACACCGACTTCCGGCGCCGAGGCCCCCGCCGAACACCCCGGCGCCGAGTGCGTGCTGGTGGCCCGCGGCATCGTGCGCACGTTTACGCAGCGCAAGGGTCTGTTCGCGCAACCCTACACCGTGCGCGCGGTCGACGATGCCTCGCTGACGGTGCGGCGCGGCGAGACGCTGGCGGTGGTGGGCGAGTCCGGTTCGGGCAAGAGCACGCTGGCGCGCATCCTGCTGGGCCTGGACGAACCCGACCAGGGGCGCATCATGCTGGGCGGCAAGGCGGTGGGCGCGCTGGCGCCGCCCGAACGCGCCCGGCTGGTGCAGCCGGTGTTCCAGGACCCGTACTCGTCATTGAACCCGCGTCGTTCGGTGGGCGACATCGTGGGCCGGCCGCTGGAGCTGCATGGCGCGGCGCCGGCCGCCGAGCGGCGCGCGCAAGTGGCGCGCATCCTGGAGCGGGTCGGCCTGCCGCGGCGAGTGATCAACAGTTTTCCCGGGCAGTTGTCGGGCGGCCAGCGCCAGCGCGTGGCGATTGCGCGCGCGCTGATCCTGCGGCCGCAATTGCTGCTGTGCGACGAGCCGACCTCGGCGCTGGACGTGTCGGTGCAGGCGCAAATACTCAACCTGCTGCAGGACCTGCAAGAGGAGTTCGGATTGTCCATGTTGTTCATCACCCATGACATCGGCGTGGTGCGCCAGATTGCCGACCGGGTCGTCGTGATGCGCAGCGGCCGCATTGTCGAGGAAGGCCCGGCCGCGGCCGTGCTGGCACGCCCGGCGCACGAATACACGGCTCTGCTGCTGGATTCGGTGCCATCGCTGGAACGCGCTTTTGCGGAGGCCGCAGCATGAGCCGTGCCGCAGCGCTGCCCGCCTCGGTGGCGGAGCTGTTTTCTACCGAGCAGACCTGGCAGACCTGGCTGGACATCGAAGCCGCGCTGGCGCTGTCGCAGGCCAGCCTGGGCCTGATCCCGACGCAGCACGCGCAGCGCATCGCCGCGCACGCCTCGCTGCAGCACCTGGACCTGCCGGCGCTGCGCGCCGACATCCAGCGCACCATGGCGCCCGTGCTGTCGGTGGTGCACGCGCTGGCGCACGCCTGCGGCGACGAGGCCGGCGGCTACGTGCACTGGGGCGGCACCACGCAGAACATCATCCTGGGCGGGCGGGTGCTGCAGATGCGGCGCGTGCACGCGCTGCTGCTGGCCCGCATCGGCAGCGCGCTGGACACGCTGGCCGCCCTGGCCGAGGACAGCGCCGATGCCGTGATGGCCGGGCGCACCAACCGCAAGCACGCGCTGCCCATCACCTTCGGCTTCAAGGTGGCCAGCTGGATCGAAGAGCTGGCGCGTTGTGTCGAGCGGCTGCGCCAGGTCGAGCCGCGCGCTTTTTCGCTGGTGTTCGGCGGGGCGATCGGCGCCATGCACACGTTCGGGCCGGACGGCATGCAACTGGCCGGCGCCATCGCCGGCCGCCTGGGCCTGGCCAGCCCGCTGGTGCATTCGCGCGCCATGCTGGACCCGTTCTGCGAATATGTGCTGGTGCTGTCCCTATTCGCCATGGCCTGCTCGCGCATGGGCAACGAGCTTTACACCCTGATGGCCGACGAGATCGGCGAAGTGGCCGAGGCGCTGCCCGATGGGGTGGTGGGCAGCAGCACGATGCCGCACAAAGACAACCCCAAGCACGTGGTCAGCCTGATCGCGCGGGCAGCCCGGTTGCGGGCGCTGGCCGCGCCGGCGCTCGAGGCCGGCCAGCCCAGCCACGAGGGGGATTCGGCCACCAACCAGCAGCTGTACGGCTTGATCGACGAGGCCTGCCCGCTGGCCTACGACGTGGCTGTGCGCCTGGACGAACTGCTGGCGCTGGTGCGCTTCGACCCGGCGCGCATGCGCGAGAACCTGGCGCGTTCGGCCGACGTGATCGCGTCCGAGCGGCTGATGATGGTGCTGGCGGCGACGCTGGGCCGCCAGCACGCGCACGACCGCGTTCACGCCGCCATCCGCGAGGCGCGCCGCCGCGGCTGCGCGCTGGCCGACGTGCTGAGCGGCCAGCCCGATGTGGCCGCGCACTACACGCGCGAGCAGATCGAGGATGCGCTGGATCCGGCGCGCTATACCGGCAACAGCCGCGACATCGCCCTGCGCGCCGCGGCGCTGGCGCGCGGCCTGGCGGCCGAACTGGCGCCGGCGGCGGCTCAGGCGGCGCCGCTGGCCTGATCGCCGGGCTTGAGCAGGCGGAAGCTGGGCGCCGCCTCGGTGTCTTCGCGGCACAGGCGGCGCACATAGCTGCGCAGGCTGTCGACGAACAGGTCGGCCAGCGGCGGCCGGCCGGAGGTCGGGAAAATGCAGGCGTAGGTCACCCAGCGCTCGGGCGCGATGGGGCGGAACACTACGCTGTCGCCGGGCAGCAGGCGGGCGCAGGTGCGGTCCATGATGGATACGCCGTTGCCGTCGCGCACCAGCTGCTGCACCATCAGCGTGGATGTAGTCTCGATGGCCATGCGCGGCTTGGCGCCGGCGGTGGCGTAGATTTCGTCCAGGCGCCGGCGCCATAGCTGGTGCGGCTGCAGCGACACGATGGGCTGGTCGAGCAGGTCTTCGGCCTGAATCGCGTCGCGCTCGGCCAGCGGGTGGCTGCGCGGCAGCAGGGCCTCGACCCGCACCTGCAGCACGGGCTCGACCTGCAGTTCGACGATGGCGTTGGTAATGGGCAGCGAGATCAGCCCCAGGTTGTAGCGCCGCCGCGCCACCTTGTTCTCGATTTCGAAACGGCCTTCGATGTGGATGCGGCAATCGAAGTCGGGTTCGTGGCGCCGCATGTCGCTGATGGCGGGCGACACCAGGCAGGTGCCCAGCGGCACCGAAGTGACCAGCGTGAATTTTTCGCGGTTCTTGCCGCGGATGTCTTCGGCGATGCGCGGAATCTCGTCCACGCCCATCAGAATCTGCTCGGCTTCCTGGAAGAACAGCTCGCCTTCGGGTGTGAGCAGCAGGCGGCGGCGCGCGCGCGTGAACAGTTTCAGGCGGATCTCGTCTTCCAGCAGGGCGATCAGGCGGCTGGCCGCCGACTGGCTGAGGTGCAGGCGTTCGGCGGCCGAGGCCAGCGAGCCGTGCAGCACGATCAGGCGGAACAGGCGCAGGGATTTCAGGTTCATGGCGCGGGGCGGGTGGCGAACGATGATTTCATTATTTCGAAGATGTCATTGCTTAATTCGAATAATCGGTGTGGTCAACGGCGATAGGATGCCAGAAGACGAACAAGGGTTCCATCGAAAAAAAAGCGGCGCAGTCCGCCACAGGAGACAGAATTGAAGCGATTGTTCATCACGGCCCTGGCCGCGCTGGCCGCTGCCGGCGCCGCGCGCGCCGAGCTGGCCGCGGGCGCGGGCGAGTACGAATTCCGCAATGCCGACACGGGCCAGCCCGTGCAGGTGTACTACTTCAAGCCCGAAAGCTACGGCGCCGACACGCCGGTGGTGGTGCTGCTGCACGGCATCAAGCGCAACGCCCGGGAATACCGCGATGGCTGGATCGACATCGCGCGCCAGCGCAAGCTGATGGTGCTGGCGCCGCTGTTCACCCGCCAAGCCTACCGCGGCGCCAACGGCTACAACCTGGGCAATGTTTTCCATGCGGTGTCGCATGCCGAAGCCACCGGCAAGGTCCGGCCGGCCGAAAGCAACCCGCCGCGGCAATGGAGCTTTGCCGTGCCCGACGCGGTGTTCGCCGATTTCGCGCGGCGCCAGGCCACCGCGCAGGCGGGCTATACGCTGTACGGCCACGGCGCCGGAGCGCAGTTCGCCCACCGCTACGCGCTGTTTCGCCCGCACAGCCAGGCCTGCCGCATCATCGCCGCCAATTCGGGCTGGTACACCTATCCGGACCGCGACGTCGACTGGCCTTACGGCTTGCGCGACGTGCCCGGCGTGAGCGATGCGCAGGTCGATGCTTTTCTGGGCGCGCCCTTGTTGCTGATGCTGGGCGACGATGACGTGCGCCGCAAGGGCGGCGTGATGCGCAAGACCGATGGCGCGCAGGCGCAGGGGCCCGACCGCAAGACGCGCGGCGAGCGCTTCTACGCGCAGGCGCGGCAGCTGGCGCAGCAGCGCGGCCTGGCGTTCGGCTGGCAACTGCAGCACGTGCCCGGCGCGGGGCACAGCAACGACCAGATGGCGGCCGCCGCGGCCGCCCGCGTAACGGGCTGCGCCGCGCGCTAGCCCCGCTTTCATATTCGATTGTCATCGCGGCCCGCCGGGCCGCCGCCGGACCGCGCTCGCGCGCGGCCCGCGACCCAGTTTTTTCAACGGAGGAGCAAACCATGAGAAGAACCGCCAACACCATGCTGGCCCTGGCGCTTGCCGCGGCCGGGCTGGCCGGCGCGGCGCAGGCCGAAAGCAGCGTCACCCTGTACGGCCTGGTCGACCTGGGCTACATGAACGACCACGACGACGCCAAGGGCACGTCGCAGGGCATCGACAGCGGCAACGAATCCGGGTCGCGCTGGGGCATCAAGGGCGAAGAAGACCTGGGCGACGGCCTGAAGGCCGTCTTCCAGCTGGAAAGCGGCTTCAACGCCGATAACGGCACGTCCGCGCAGTCGGGCCGGCTGTTCGGCCGCTGGGCGTATGTGGGCCTGCAAAGCGCCACGCTGGGCGAAGTCCGGCTGGGACGCCAGTGGGTGCTGGGCCGCGAATGGGGCGGCGTGGCCACGCCGTTCTCGATCGCCTGGTCGCGCTCGGGGCTGAGCACCACCTTCGGCTATAACGACGGTGATTTCGGCTCCAGCGGCATCGCCGACAACATGGTGATGTGGCGGTCGCCCAAGATGCACGGCTTCGAGGCCGCGCTGGGCTACAGCTTCGCGGTGGACGGCGACCAGGAGTTCGGCAACAGCAACAATGACCGCATGCTGACCGCCGGAGTGCGCTACGGGAAAGGGCCGCTGCGTCTGGCCTTGACTTACGAGCACTTGTACGTGGACCAGCGCCGGGTCAGCGGCCGCGCCAATCCCGCCGGCGACACCAGCAACTGGCAATTGGGCGGCTCGTACGATTTCGAGGTGGTGCGCGTGTACGCCGGGGCGGGGCGCATCAGCGATGCCAACAAGGGCCCGGCCAAGGACGTGGAGAAGGACTACGCCTGGACGGCCGGCGTGCGCGTGCCGGTGGGGCCGGGCGCGCTGCTGGCGTCATGGCAGCAGACCACCGATTCGAAGATCAAGGCCTATGCGATCGGCTACCAGTACGGTTTGTCCAAGCGCACCGACTTGTACGCCTTCTACAACCACAGCGATACGCGCGACCTGGACAGCGGCGAAGACAACAGCCGGCGCCAGATCAGCGTGGGCATCCGGCACCGCTTCTAGCGCGATGCCGGAGGCGGGCGCGCGCTAGCCGCGCCCGTTGAGCAGGCCGCCGCCCATCTTGAGCAGGTCGCCCAGGCCGACCTGGCCGTCGCCGTCCTGGTCGAGCAGCGAGCCCAGCAGTCCGCCGCCCAGGCCGCCCTGCTGGCGGGCGGCATCGCGTTCCTGGCCGAGCGAGGCGCTGAGCCCGCCGGCGTCCATGCCGCCGCCCTGCATGCGCTGGGCCAGGAATGCCATGACGATGGGCGCCAGCAGCTTCAGCAGGCTGGAGGCATTGTTGCCGCCCAGGCCGGTGGCCTGGCCCAGGTTGTCCTGGGCGCGCTGCTGGTTGTCGCCGAAGATGTGGCCCAGGATGGCGCCGCCGTCGGCCTGGCCGGCGCCGGCACCGGCACCAGCGCCGCCGCCCAGCAGCGAGCCCAGCAGGCCGCCCAGGTCGGCGCCGCCGCCGGCGTGGTCGCGCTGCAGCGCGCCGAACAGGGCTTCGGCGCCTTGCGGTTGCGAGGCATTGTGGCCCAGGGTGCCCAGCAGCATCGGCAGGGCGGCGCCGACGGCATCGCGCGTCTGGGCGGCGTCGGTGCCCAGTTGCTGGGAAATCTGCTGCATCGGCGCGCCCTGCAACTGCGCGAAGAGCTCGTCGGATAGCGTGGCGGGAGAGTTCATGGTGTGTCTTCCTGATGAACGGGTGAAGTTAGCGTACCACCCGAAGCGGCGGTGGAGTGTGCATTGCGCAGCAGCAGCCCGCCCAGCAGCGCGGCTGCCGCGGCGCAGACCGCGCCCAGCAGGAACGCCAGGCGGTAGCCGCCATTGAGCGCCTCGGGCAGGGCGGCGCCGGCCGCGGCCAGCGCGCCGGTGCGCGCCGCCGCCAGGCTGGCCAGGATGGCCAGGCCCAGGGCGCCGCCCATCATGAAGGCCGTATTGACCACGCCCGAGGCCAGCCCCGACTCGTGCTGCGGCACGTCGTTCATGGCGGCCAGCAGCAGCGGGTTGAAGGCGATGCCGGCGCCCAGGCCCAGCAGCAGCATGCCCGGCAGGATGTGCAGGGCGAAGCTGCCGTCGATGGGGGCCTGGGCGAACAGCGCCAGGCCCAGGGCCGCGAGCGCCAGCCCGGCCGCCAGCGGCGCGCGGATGCCGAAGCGCATGACCAGCCTGGCCGACACGCCCAGCGAGCACACGGCCATGACCAGGTTGCCGGGCAGGAAGGCCAGCCCGACCTGCATGGCGCTGTAGCCCAGCACCAGCTGCATGTACAGCGCCGAGATGAAGAACCAGGCGAACATGGCGCCGGCCCACAGCACGCCCACCACATTGGCGATGGCCAGGTTGCGCAGCCGGAACAGGCCCAGCGGCATCAGCGGCGCGCCGGCGCGGGCCTCGATGGCCAGGAAGGCGGCCATCAGCGCCGCCGCCGCGCCCAGCAGGCCGAGCGTGCGGGCCGAGGTCCAGCCGGCCTCGTTGCCGTTGACCACGGCGTATACCGCCAGCATCAGCGACAGCGTCACGGTGACCGCGCCCGCGACGTCGAGCCGGGCGCCGCCGCCGGCGGCGCGTCCGCCCGGCAGCAGCACCAGGCACAGGCCGAACACGGCCGCGCCGATGGGCAGGTTCACCAGGAAAATCCAGTGCCAGCTCAGCGCGCTGGTCAGCAGCCCGCCCAGCAGCACGCCCACGCTGCCGCCGCCGGCGCAGACGAAGCCGTAGACGCCCATGGCCTTGGCGCGCTCGGCCGGCTCGGAAAACAGATTCATGATGAGCGACAGGGATACCGCCGACACCACGGCGCCGCCCAGGCCCTGGATCGCGCGCGCGGCCACCAGCAGCTGCTGGCTACCGGCCACGCCGCAGGCCAGCGAGGCCGCGGTGAACAGCGTCAGCCCCGCCAGGAAGACGCGGCGCGCGCCGAACAGGTCGCCCAGCCGGCCGCCCAGCAGCAGGAAGCCGCCGAAGGTCAGCATGTAGGCGTTCACCACCCACACCAGCGAGGTCTCGGAAAACTGCAGGTCGGCGCGGATCGATGGCAGCGCGACGTTGACGATGGTGGTGTCCAGGACAATCATCAGTACGCCCAGGCACAGCACCATCAGTGCCAGCCAGCGTTGCCTGTCTTCAAGGGTGTGCTGCATGCGGAGGGCTCCGTGGGGAAGGGGAGTTTCAGCCGGCGGTCTGGCCGCCGTTGATCAGCCACGATGTGCCGTAGCGGTCGGTCAGCGCGCCGAAGGCCTCGGCCCAGAATGTTTTCTGCAAAGGCATGGTTACCGTGCCGCCTTCGGCCAGCGCATTGAAAATGCGGGTCGCGTCGGACACCGTCGGAAACACCAGGGCCAGCGAAACGCCCTGCTGGCCCTGGTACGGCTGGCGGCCCGCCGCGTCGGACGCCATCAGGGTCTGGCCGTCGAGGCTGAGCCGCGCGTGCATGACGCGGCCCTGCATCTCGGCCGGCACCCCGCCGCCCTCGGGCGCCTCGGCGTAGGTCAGCATGGCCTCGATGCGGCCGGTCAGCGTGTGTTCATAGAAGCGCATGGCCTCGGCGCAGTTGCCGTCGAAGGTCAGGTAGGCGCAGAGCTGGGGCATGATGGTTCTCCGGTGGGGCGGGCCGCCGGCCCCGGGTGGGCGGCGGCGCGCGGCGGGTGTTGTAATGGCGGTCGCGCCGATCAAACTACGAATGAAGCGTCACGATGACCATCCAGATTAATGAAGAACTGCGAACCTATATCGACCCGCTCAGCGCCGATGAATACGCCGCGCTGGAGCGCAGCCTGCTGGCCGAAGGCTGCCGCGACGCGCTGGTGCTGTGGGGCGACGTGCTGGTCGATGGGCACAATCGCTACGAGTTGTGTCGCAAACACGGTATCGAGTTCAAGACTGTGCAGAATACCCGTTTTACCTCGCTCGATGATGTCAGGCTATGGATGATCGAGAATCACCTGGGCCGGCGCAGCGTGTCCGACTTCCAGCGCGGGGTGCTGGCGCTGCGCAAGAAGGAAATCCTGCAGGCGCGCAAGCAGGCGCTGCAGGCCCAGGCGCCGCAAACCGCGCCGGACGCCGGCCAGGGTGAAGCGGCCGCGCAGCCGGCCGAGCCGGCGCCGGTGCCCAGCCGCCAGGCCCTGGCGCGCGCGGCGCGCGTCAGCAGCAATACGCTGGGGCAGATCGAGAAAATCCACAAGGCCGCCGCGCCGGAACTGGTGCGGGCGGTGAAGGCCGGCGATATCTCCATCAACGCGGCCGCCGCGGTGGCGGCGCTGCCGGCTGAGCAGCAGGTGGCGGCCGCCGCCGAAGGCCGCAAGGCGCTGCGCGAGCTGGCGCGCCAGGCCCGCCAGGCCAAGGCGGGCAGCCGCGACGAGAGCGCCGCGCCGCCTGCGGCCGGCGACGCGGCCGAGCCCGAGGCCATCGAAGACTACCCGGCGGAAGTCGCGCGCCTGCGCCGCCTGGTGGCCGCCCTGACCGAAGAGCGCGACGCGCTGAAGAAAAAAGTCATGCACCTGACCGTGGCGCTGGCCGAGGCGCGCAACAACGACTAGCCGGCCAGGCGGAACGTCAGGTTGACGCGGGCCGCCCCCAGGCGCGGATGGTTGGCTTCTTTCAGCGGCAGCACGCCGTGGTAGCGCAGGCGGTCGGGGCCGCCCCACACCACCACGTCGCCATGCTGCAGCGGCACGCGCCGGGCCGGATCGCCGCGCCGGCTGCCGCCGAACAGGAACACCGCGGCAATGCCCAGCGACACCGACACGATGGGCGCGCCGAAATCGCGTTCGTTCTTGTCCTGGTGCAGGCTCATGCGCGCGCCGGGCACATAGCGGTTCACCAGGCAGGCATCGGGCAGGAAGCCGGCAAAGCCGGCCGCTTCGGCGGCGTCCTGCGCCAGGCGCAGAAAGGGCGCCGGCATGGCGGGCCAGGGCCGGCCGGTTTGCGGATCGAGGCGCGTATAGCGGTAGCCGTGCCGGTCGGATGTCCAGCCCAGCGCGCCGCAATTGCTCAGGGCCGCCGACATGCGGAACCCGCCCGGGGTTTCCATGTGGCGCGGCGGCGCGGCCGCCAGCACCGCATCCAGCGCCGGCAGCAGCGCATCCACATGCGGCAGCGCCCAGCCCTGCAGCAGGGTGGCGGCCGGCCCCAGCGCGATGCGGGCCGGGGCGGCGGGTTCGAATAATTCCAGGTTCATGGCGTCGGGCGCGGTTTCAGGCGCTGAAGGGCGCTACTGCGCGTCGTGGAAGATGATGCCCAGCGTGTGGCGCCGGCCCGAACGCACCTGGCTGACCCCGTGGCGCTGGTTGACCCGGTAGTGGCCGCGCGCGCCGCGCACCGGCCGATGGTGCACGGCGAACACCACGGCGTCGCCCCGGCGCAGCGGCACCACGGCGGCGCTGGACTGCATGCGCGGCCGCTGCGTGGTCAGCACGAATTCGCCGCCGGTGAAATCGTGCTGCGGCTCGGACAGCAGAATGGCCACCTGCAGCGGAAACACATGTTCGCCGTACAGGTCCTGGTGCAGGCAGTTGTAGTCGCCCGGGCCGTAGGCCAGGATCAGCGGCGTGGGGCGGCGCTGGCCGGCGGCGTGGCAGCGCCGCAGGAATTGCGCATGCTCGCCGGGGTAGCGCACGGGCAGGCCCATGGCCTCGTTCCAGCGGTTGGCCAGCGGCGCCAGACGGGGGTACAGCGCCGTGCGCAGCTGCGCGACGAGTTCGGGCAGCGGGTAGGCGAAATATTTGTATTCGCCGCTGCCGAAGCCGTGCCGCGCCATGACCACGCGGCTGCGGTAGCGCGCGTCGTCGGAGTAGGCGCCGGCCAGCGCCGCGCAGTCGCCGGGCCCGAGCAGGGCGGGCATGACGGCGTATCCGTCGTGGTCCAGGGCGGCTTCCAGGGCCGGCCAGTCCAGCGAGGCCAGGCGGCCGGCAAGGGCGGTGGTGTCGGCAGGATTCATGGCGCCAGTGTAGGCGGCGCGCGGCGGCCGGGCACTCCGGCTCTTGCGTCCGAATTCGGCGGGCGGCTTCAGCCGCAGCGCAGCGCGGTGATGACGTCGCCGCCGTCCAGGATGATGTTCAGGCGCGCGGGGTTGTATTCCATGGTCATGACCTGGCCCGGGCGCATCACGCGCAGCTGGGCGGACTGCGAGCGCGAGCGGGCGTCGCCGGCCACGGATTCGGAATACTTTTTGCCGATGAGGCCTTGCACGGGCTGGGCGTCGCAGGCGGCCGATGGAACGCCGCCGGACGGCGCGCCGGCGGCCGGGGCGTCGGATGAGGCGCGCTGCGTTCCGGACGTGGCGCAGGCGGTAAGGCCGGCAACGAGGAAAACGGGAATCAGCTTGCGGATCATGGAGGCTCCTTCAAACAGGATAGACATCCATGATAGACCAGCCCACCGGCCGATTCGTTCACCGGGCGGGTGGCGTGAAGGCTTCAGCCGGGGCCGCCCGCCATCGCCAGGGGCACGGCCGCCGTGCCGCGCAGCCGCGCCACGTCGCGCAGCGGCGGCGCGCCGTACTGGCGGCTGTACTCGCGGCTGAACTGCGAGGCGCTTTCGTAGCCCACCTGGCGGCCCGCCGCGCCGGCGTCCGCCAGCCCCGCCAGCAGCAGGCGGCGCGCCTCTTGCAGGCGCAGCTGCTTCTGGTATTGCAGCGGGCTCATGGCGGTGACCGCCTTGAAGTGGTGGTGCAGCGACGAGGTGCTCATGTTGACCGTGTGGGCCAGTTGCTCGATGCGCAGCGGGCGGTCGAAATGGGTTTGCAGCCATTCGATGGCCTGGCGAACCTGGTGAGTGGGGCCTTCGTGGCGCGCGATGTGGCGCAGGCGCCCGCCCAGCGCGCCGGTCAGCAGGCGGTAGCTGATTTCGCGCCGCAGCAGCGGCGCCAGCACCCGGATGTCTTGCGGCGCATCGAGCAGGCGCGCCATGCGCAGCGCCGCATCCAGCAGGGGCGGGCAGACCTGGGCCACCGCCAGGCCGCGCCCGGCGTCTGATTCGGCCGGCTGCGGCAGGCCGGTTTCGGCGATCAGGTCGGCGGTGTCGCGCGCGTCCAGGTCGAGCACGAAGCACAGGTAGGGCGTGCCGGGGCTGGCCAGGGTCACGCGCGACGCCACCGGCAGGTCGATCGAGGTGAGCAGGTAGTGCGACGCGTTGTACTCGTAGACGTCTTCGCCCACTTCGACGCGCTTGGCGCCCTGCACCAGCAGCGCCAGCGACGGCCGGTACACGCCGAAAGACAGTTCGCTGGGCTGCGACGAACGGAAGAACGACAGGCCGTCGATGGCGCTGCGGTGCAGGCCATCGGCCCGCGCGTGGCGGTTGACCAGCGCGGCCAGCTCGCCCAGGCCGGCGGCCAGGGTGGGCGGACAGGCCGCGGTGCGGGTAGAGGCGGGCGCCATGGGCATTGCCGGCGTATCGGACAACAACGGAGACAGCGACATCTTACCCCTGCGCCGCCAGCGGTTTGACCTGGGCCGCGAAGGGCAGAGTGCGGATGCGCTGCCCCGTGGCGGCGTACAGGGCGTTGGCCACCGCCGGCGCCACGGGCGGCACGCCGGGTTCGCCCACGCCCGTGGGTTTTTCGGCAGAGGCCACGGTATGCACTTCGACGACGGGCATCTCGTTGATGCGCATGACCGGATAGTCGTGGAAATTGCTCTGCTCGACCTGGCCGTCTTTCAGCGTCAGGGCGCCGTGCAGCGCGGTCGACAGGCCGAAGCCGATGCCGCCCTCCATCTGGGCGCGCACCACGTCGGGGTTGACCACCACGCCGCAGTCCAGCGCGCACACGATGCGGTCCACCTTGAACGAGCCGTCGGCCTGTACGGTGACTTCGGCCACCTGCGCCACGATGGTGTCGAACGATTCGTGCAGCGCCACGCCGCGGCCGCGCCGCTGGCCCTGCGCGCCGGCGGCCAGCGGCCGAGACCAGCCGGCCCGTTCGGCCGCCAGTTCCAGCACTTTGCGATGGCGCGGGTGCTGCTCGAGCAGGGCGACGCGATAGGCCACCGGGTCCTGGCCGGCCGCCGCGGCGGCTTCGTCCATCAGGCCCTCGGCCGAGAACGCCGTATGCGTGTGGCCCACCGAGCGGTACCACAGCACGGGCACGCCGATGTCGCGCGGTGTGTAGGATTCCACCTGCAGGTTGGGCACGGCATAGCGCAGGTCGGCCTGGCCTTCCACCGACGTGGGGTCGATGCCGTTCTGCATGGCGCCCTCGAACGGGCCGCCCAGGAAAATCGACTGCCCCGCCAGCCGCACGTGCCACGCCTGCAGTTTTCCCTGCGCATCCAGGCCGATGCGCGCGCGGTGCACATTCAGCGGGCGGTAGTATCCGCCGCGCATGTCGTCTTCGCGCGTCCATACCAGCTTGACGGGGGCGCGCACGCCCTGGTCGCGCGCCGCCTTGGCGATCAGCGCGGCCTCGGTGACGTAGTCGGCGTGCGCATTGGCGCGCCGCCCGAAGCTGCCGCCGGCATACAGCTGGGTAATGAACACCTGTTCGGGCGCCAGGCCCAATGCCTTTGCCACGGCGGCCTGGTCGACGGTCTGGAATTGCTCGCCGTTCCAGATGTCGCAGCGGTCGTCGCCCAGCTGAACCAGGCAGTTCATGGGCTCCATGGCGGCGTGCGCCAGGTAGGGCACTTCGTACTCGGCCTCGATGACCTTGGCCGCCTGCGCCAGCGCGGCTTGCACGTCGCCATGGCTGGCCGCCACGGTGCCGGGCCGGTCCAGCGCCGCGCGGTACTGCGCGCGGATATCGTCAGAGCCCTTGCGGTGGGCCTGGCTGTCGTCCCATTGCACCTGCAGCGCGTCGCGCCCGGTGCGCGCGGCCCAGGTGTTGTCGGCCAGCACCGCCACGCCCTCGAAGTTGTGCCCGGTGCCGGCGAACCGCAGCACATGGCGCACGCCCGGCACGGCCCTGGCCTTGCTGGCGTCGAAGCCGGCCACCTTGCCGCCGAAGCGGGGCGGGTGCGCCGCCATCGCGACCAGCATGCCGGGCAGCTTCATATCCTGGGTGAACATGGCGGTGCCGTCGGTCTTGGCCCGGCCGTCGACGCGGCGCGGCGCTTCTTTGCCGATCAGCTGGAAATCGGCGGCCGCCTTCAGCGGCACCGAATCCGGCACCGGCAGCCTGGCGGCCGCGGCGGCCAGTTCGCCGAACCCGGCCTGCCGCTGCGAGGCGGCGTGGCGCACGATGCCGGCCGACACGGTGATGTCCTTGGCGTCGACCTGCCACTGCCGGGCGGCCGCGGCAACCAGCATGGCGCGCGCCGTGGCGCCCGCGCGCCGCATCTGTTCATACGAATTGGCAATGGCCGTGCTGCCGCCGGTGCCTTGCACGCCCAGCGCCAGGTTCTTGTACAGCGCCGTATTGGCCGGCGCGCCCTCGACACGCACGCTGGCCCAGTCGGCGTCGAGTTCTTCGGCCACCAGCGTGGCCAGGCCGGTATAGGCGCCCTGGCCCATTTCCAGGTGCTTGGACAGCACGGTAACGCTGCCGTCGGTGCCGATGCGCACGAAGGCATTGGGGGCGAAGGCGGCGCCGTCGGCCTGGGCCGCGCCGCCGGTGGCGGCGCGCGCGGCCGCGGGGCCCAGCGCAACGCCGAGCACCAGGCCGCCCGCGCCCTGCATGAAGCGGCGGCGGCTGACGTTGCGCACGGGCAGGATGGCCGCGCTGTGAGAACGCACGATGGGATGCATGTGAGGCTCCTGATCAGGCCAGCGCGCGGGCGGCTTCGTGGATGGCGGCGCGGATGCGCACGTAGGTGGCGCAGCGGCAGACGTTGCCGCCCATGGCGCTGTCGATGTCGGCGTCGCTGGGCTGCTTGTTCTGAGCGAGCAGGGCGGTGGCCGACATGATCTGCCCCGATTGGCAATAGCCGCACTGGGCCACGTCGAGCTTGCGCCAGGCGGCCTGCACGGCTTGCCCGACCCTGTCGCCGCCCACGCCTTCGATGGTGGTGATCTGCTTGCCCGCCACGGCCGCCAGCGGCGTCACGCACGAGCGGATGGGCGTGCCATCGGCGTGCACCGTACAGGCGCCGCACAGCGCCATGCCGCAGCCGTACTTGGTGCCGGTCAGGTTGGCGACGTCGCGCAGCGCCCACAGCAGGGGCATTTCATCGGGCGCGTCCAGCGCGGTGTCTTTGCCATTGATGTTCAAACTGGCCATGGCGGATTCCTTCCTGGGCTGGCGGGGCCCGCGCCCCGCAGACGTGCAGGATAAGAAATCCGTGCCGGCTACAGCAATGCCGATTACTCTGCCATTGTTGCCTGATCCTGCGAATGTGCGGGCAGGCGGCGCGGGCTCAGCCCTGCCGGCGCGCGCGGCGCTGGCGCACGGCCTGGGCCAGGATATCGAGCACCGGTTCGGTTTGCGTCCAGCCGAGGCAGGCGTCGGTGATCGACACCCCGTGGCGCAGCGGCACGCCGGGCTTCAGGTCCTGGCGGCCTTCTTCCAGGTGGCTTTCGATCATGACCCCGATGATGCGCGATTCGCCCTGGGCCAACTGGCCGGCGATGTCGCGCGCCACCTCGACCTGGCGCTGGTGCGATTTGTTGGAGTTGGCATGCGAGCAATCGATCATGACTTGTTCGCGCTGCCCGGCCGCCTTCAGGGCGGCGCAGCAGGCCGCCACGCTGGCGGCGTCGTAGTTGGGGCCCTGCTTGCCGCCGCGCAGGATGACGTGGGTGTCGTCGTTGCCGCGTGTTTCGAAGATGGCCGCCATGCCCATTTTGGTCATGCCCATGAAGGCATGGCGGGCGCGCGCGGCCACGATGGCGTCGGCGGCCACCTGCATGCCGCCATCGGTGCCGTTCTTGAAGCCCAGCGGGCAGCTCAGGCCCGAGGCCAGCTGGCGGTGGCTGGGGCTTTCGGTGGTGCGCGCCCCGATGGCGCCCCAGGCGATCAGGTCGGCGATGTACTGCGGGCTGAGCAGGTCGAGGAATTCGGTGGCGATGGGCAGGCCCAGGCCGCCGATTTCCAGCAGCAGCTCGCGCGCCCGGCGCAGGCCTTCATTGATGCGGAAACTGCCGTCCAGGCGCGGGTCGTTGATATAGCCTTTCCAGCCCACGGTGGTGCGCGGCTTTTCGAAGTACACGCGCATCACGACCAGCAGGTCGTCTTGCAGGGCCCGGGCGGCGGCCTGCAGGCGGCCGGCGTATTCCAGCGCCTGGCCGTGGTCGTGGATGGAACAGGGTCCCACCACCACCACCAGCCGGTCGTCGCGGCCGTGCAGCACGTCGGCGATGCGGGCGCGGGCCTCTTCGACCAGGGCCAGCGTGGCGGCGGGCACCGGCAGCTCGTCCTGCAGCAGGGCCGGGGAAATCAGCGGGCGCACCGCGCCGATGCGGACGTCGTCGATGCGCGTGGTGTCTTGCGTGGAGTCTGCGTGGCCGGCTTCGCGGTCGTGCAGGGGGTCGTCGATACGGGTCATGGCAGTCTCGGAAAAGCGGATTCGGGCTGCGGCATTATCGCACCGCGGCCGGATCCGGCCGGCCCCGCCCGGGATGAACCGGGTGTGTAATGGGCCGGGTGTCTGGCTCCCGCGAGGGTGCCAGACACCGATGCCTGGCTAGACCGCTGCAACCGTACGGTGTCAGGCACCCCGCGGGAGCCTGACACCTGTAATCAGCGGCGCGCGTCGAGCGCCATGCGCACGGCCAGGCCTGCCAGCACCGTGCCCATCAGCCAGCGCTGCGCCACCAGCCACAGGGGGCGCGTGCCCAGGAAGCCGGCGATCGAGCCCGCCGCCAGGGCAATCAGCGCGTTGATGGTGAGGCTGATCAGCACCTGCGTGAAGCCCAGCGTCAGCGACTGCAGCAGCACGCTGCCGTGCCCGGGCGAAATGAACTGCGGCAGCAGCGACAGGTACAGGATGGCGATCTTGGGGTTGAGCAGGTTGGTGAGCAGGCCCATGGTGAACAGCTGGCGCGGGCTGCTGCGCGGCAGCTGGCGCACCTGGAAGGGCGAGCGGCCGCCCGGGCGCAGCGCCTGCCAGGCCAGGTAGCCCAGGTACAGGGCGCCGCCCAGGCGCAGGGCGTCGTACGCAAAGGGCACCGACATCAGCAGGGCGGTGATGCCCAGCGCCGCGCACAGCACGTAGAACACGAAGCCCACCGCCACCCCGCCCAGCGAGACCAGGCCCGCGCGCGGCCCCTGCGAGATCGAGCGCGAGATCAGGTACACCATGTTGGGGCCGGGAGTCAGCACCATGCCCAGCGACAGCAGGGCGAAAGCCAGCAGGTTGGAAAGCTCGGGCATGCGGGGCTCCGGAAGGAACAGGACGGAATATCGGTGCACAGCCTACCGCAAATCTGTACCGGAACAGCCGCCTATTCTTGCACCGGCGTGCGCAGGGTGACGAATTCTTCGGCCGCCGTGGGATGGATGCCGATGGTTTCGTCGAACACCTGCTTGGTGGCGCCGGCCTTCAGGGCCACCGCCAGGCCCTGCACGATCTCGCCGGCGTCGGGGCCCACCATGTGGCAGCCCAGCACGCGGTCGGTATCGGCGTCCACCACCAGTTTCATCAGGGTTTTTTCCTGGTCGCCGGTCAGCGTCAGCTTCATGGGGCGGAAGCGGCTTTCGTAGCGCTTGACGCGGTGGCCGGCCTGCAGTGCGGCTTCTGTGGTGAGGCCCACGGTGCCGATGTTGGGCAGGCTGAACACGGCGGTGGGGATCAGGTCGTAGTCGACCTTGCGGTATTCCTCGGGGCGGAACAGCCGGCGCGCCACCGCCATGCCTTCGGCCAGCGCCACCGGCGTGAGCGGCATGCGGCCGATCACGTCGCCCACCGCCAGGATCGAGGGCTCGCTGCTGCGGTATTCGTCGTCGACCGCGATGAAGCCCTCGTCGTTCAGTTTCACGCCGGTGTTTTCCAGGCCCAGGTTGTCCAGCATGGGGCGGCGGCCGGTGGCGTAGAACACGCAATCGGTCTCGATGACGTCGCCGTTCTGCAGGGTGGCCGCCAGGCTGCCGTCGGGGCGCTTGTCGATGCGCGCCACGTCGGCATTGAAGCGCAGGTCGAGCCCCTTCTTGATGAGCTCGTCGCGCAGGTGTTCGCGCACGCCGCCGTCGAAGCCGCGCAGGAACAGGTCGCGCCGGTACACCTGCACGGTGTGCGCGCCCAGGCCGTTGAAGATGGAGGCGAATTCCACGGCGATGTAGCCGCCGCCCACCACCAGCACCCGGCGCGGCAGGGTTTTCAGGAAGAAAGCCTCGTTGGAAGTGATGGCGTGCTCTTTGCCGGGGATGTCGGGCACGCGCGGCCAGCCGCCGGTGGCCACCAGGATGTGCCGGGCGGTATGGCGCTGGCCGTTGATTTCGACGGTATGCGGGTCCAGCAGGCGGGCATGGCCTTCGTGCAGGGTGACGCCGCTGCCCGTCAGCAGATTGCGGTAGATGCCGTTAAGGCGTTCGATTTCGCGGTTCTTGTTGGCGATCAGGGTGGCCCAGTCGAAGCCCGGCTTGCCGGCGGTCCAGCCGTAGCTGGCGGCCTGTTCGAAGTCTTCGCGGTAATGCGCGCCGTACACCAGCAGCTTCTTGGGCACGCAGCCGACGTTCACGCAGGTGCCGCCCAGGTAGCGGCTTTCGGCCACGGCCACGCGCGCGCCGAATCCGGCGGCGAAGCGCGCCGCGCGCACGCCGCCCGAGCCCGCGCCAATTACGTACAGGTCAAAATCGAAAGCCATTTCGGTCCTTTGTAGGGTGTGCGGCAGCGCCCGGCGCCGCGCGCAAAAATCTGACGAGACCCGTATTAAACCCCCAATCGGCCCGGTTCCGCAGCGGCGCCGGGCACGGCCGGCGCGGATCGGATACATTCTGGCGAGGGCCGCGCCGAAGCGCGGGCCGCGTTCGGGGATGTGCCCCGCAATGGGAACGCATGCAGACTGAAGACAGTTTTTTCGGATCGGCGGGCGCGCTGCTCGGCGAGATCATCCGCGGCATCGTGGCGGGGCTGCGTTATGTATTCGGCGGCCTGGGCTCGGCCCTGGGCGATTTTTTCTCGGGCCTGGCGGGCGCGCTGGGCATGAGCCCGTCGGTATTCAATTTCGCGCTGCTGGTGCTGGGCCTGGTGCTGCTGTGGGCGGCCGTCAAGGCGTTCCTGCGGCGCGCCATCGTCGCCGGCATTTTCTGGCTGGTGCTGGCCATGCTGCTGCTGGGCGGCCTGATCGGTTAGCCGTCTTTCAAACAGCCGCGATGACCCCCGCCAGACGCCTGACCAGCGGCTCGAACAGTTCCGCCGAGGTGTTGCCGTAGCCCAGCACCAGGCCGTTGTCGCGGCTGGCGGGGCGCAGCGCGAAGGCCGACAGGGCCGCCGGCGCCAGCCCCGCGCGCCGCGCCGCCGCCGCGATGGCGCGGTCGTCCAGGCCGGGCGGCAGCCGCACCGTCAGGTGCAGGCCGCCGTGGCCACCCAGCACCTCGTGCTCGACCGGCAGGTGGCGGGCCAGCGCGGCGCGCAGGGCCTGCTGCCGGTCGCGGTACAGGCGCCGCATGCGCCCCAGGTGGCGGGCGAACTGGCCGCTGTCGATGAAGGCGGCCAGGGCCAGCTGCTCGTGTCGATGGCCGCCGCGCAGCAGTTCATGCACGGCCGTGCGCAGCGGCTGCGCCAGCGCCGGCGGCAGCACCAGGAAGCCGATGCGCAGCGCCGGGAACATGGTCTTGCTGAATGTGCCGATATAAAGCACCGGCGCGTCGTCGGCCAGCCCCTGCATGGCCGGGATCGGTTCGCCGTGGTGGCGGAATTCGCTGTCGTAATCGTCTTCGATGATCCACGCCCCGGCGCGGCGCGCCTGGTCCAGCAATTCCAGGCGCCGCGCCGCGGCCAGCACCGCCCCGGTGGGGTACTGGTGCGACGGCGTGGCGTAGATCAGGCGCGGCGGCCGCGCGCGCCACAGGGCGGCGGGCACGGCCAGGCCCTGCGCGTCCACCCGCACCGGCACGATGCGCAGGTCGCCGGCCTGGAAGGCCGCCTTGGCGCCGCGATAGCCCGGGTCTTCGACCCACGCGGTGTCGCCCTGGTTGCCCAGCAGGCGCACGCACAGCGCCAGCGCTTCCTGTGCGCCTTCGGTGATGACGATCTGGCCGGCATGGCAGCGCACGCCGCGCGATACGCCCAGGTGCTGGGCGATGGCCTGCCGCAGCGCCGGCTCGCCGGCCGGGTCGCCGTATCCCAGCGTGGCCATGGGCATGTCGCGCAGGGCGCGGTCCAGCGTGCGGCGCCAGGCGCCCAGCGGAAAGTGGCTGAGCGCGGGCGTGCCGGGGCGCAGCGCCATGCCCGGCTCGGCATGCGCAGCCGAAGGCGCGATGCGCGCCACCCGCCGCGCCGCCGGCGCGCAGGGCGGCGGCGGCCGGGCGCCCGCGTGAGCGGCGGGCGGCAGCGGCGCCACCCGGGTGCCCTGGCGGTCGGCGCGCACATAGCCTTCGGCCGTCAGCTGGCCATAGGCCAGCAGCACGGTGTTGCGCGAGATGCCCAGTTGTTCGGCCAGCGCCCGCGACGCCGGCAGGCGGCTGCCGGGCGCCAGGCGGCCATCCAGAATCGACTGCTTCAGGCGCTGCAGCAACTGGCGTTGCAGGGTGTGGCGGCCGCCGGGCGCGGCCAGCGGGCTGTCGAGCAAGGCGGCGCGGATATCCATGGCACCATGAAATAAGCGTTGTCTGGTGCTTTTTAGCATGCCACGAATCCGCTAGCGTAGAGGCATTGCGTTTATGTGCCGTTCTTGAACAAGGATCTCCAGCATGCCCACCGCCCTGTCGCCGCAGCAGCCCGTCGGCCATTCCGTTCCCAACTGGACCGCCCGGCCGCGCCCGCCGCGCGAACCCATTGCCGGCCACTATTGCCGCCTGGAACCGCTGGACGCGGCGCGCCATGGCGCCGAGCTGCATGCCGCTTTCAGCCAGGCCCCCGACGGCAGCGACTGGACCTACACCTACGCGGGGCCGTTCACGGACGAGGCCAGCTACCTGGCCTACGCGCGCACCGCGCAGGCGACCGAAGACCCGCAGCATTTCGCCATCATCGACCTGGCCAGCGGGCGCGCCCTGGGCACTCTGGCCGCCATGCGCATCGATCCGGCCAACGGGGTGATCGAGGTGGGCAGCGTGGCCTATTCGCGCCGGCTCAAGCGCACGCCGGCCGCCACCGAGGCGCAGTACCTGCTGATGCGCCGCGCTTTCGACCAGCTGGGCTACCGGCGCTACGAATGGAAGTGCGACAGCCTGAACGCCCCGTCGCGCGCCGCCGCGCTGCGGCTGGGCTTCCAGTTCGAGGGCATCTTCCGCCAGGCCGTGGTGTACAAGGGCCGCAACCGCGACACGGCCTGGTTCTCGATCATCGACACCGAATGGCCGGCCGTGCGCAGCGGGCTGGAGCAGTGGCTGGCGCCGGACAACTTCGATGCGCAGGGCAGGCAGCGGCGGCGCCTGGCCGAGCTGATTGCCGAGGCGCGATGAAAAGCGTGCCGGGTATAGGGTCAGGTGTCAGGCTCCGCCAGGTGCCTGACACCGCGGTACGCCGCAGCCGTCTCAGCCGTACGGTGTCCGACACCCTGCGGGAGTCGGACACCTGGCAAATGGCCCGTGCAGGCAGCCTAGCGCGCCGCCATTCCCTTGACCCCGATGACGATCAGGATGCCCGCCATCACCATGGCGGCGCCTGCGACGAAGGCGGCGTCGAGCGGTTCGTGCAGGATCAGCACGCCGAACGCCACGCCGAACAGCGGCGTCAGGAACGACAGGATGGACAGGCGCGTGGCCAGGTAGCGGCGCAGCAGCCAGAACCACACCAGCAGGCTGAACAGCGCCACGCCCAGCGCCTGGAAGGCCAGGCTGGCCAGGGCCGGCGGCGAGAACACCGGCGCGGCCTGCCCGGTGGCCCAGGCGAACAGCGGCAGCGCCACCCCGGCCACGGCCATCTGGTACAGCAGCGTCTTGGCCGCCGGCGTCTCGGACAGGCGCGACTTGCGGATGGCCACGGTGGTGGCACCCCAGGATGCGCCGGCCAGCACGCCCAGCAAATCGCCCAGCAGCATGGCGGGCGCGGCGGCCTGGTGGCCGGGGCCCAGGAAGGCCAGCGCGATGCCGGCGAAAGCCAGGGCCACGCCCAGCCACTGCGCCGGCCGCAGCCGCTCTTCGGGCAGGGCCAGGTGCAGGCCCAGGGCCGTGAAGATCGGCGCGGTGTAAAGAAACACCGACATGTGCGAGGCCGTGGTGTACAGCAGGCCCTGCGCCACCAGCAGGAATTCCGCGGCGAACAGGACGCCCGCCAGCAGGCCCGGCCCCAGCGTGCCGTCGGCGAACACGGCGCGGCCTTCCTTGCGCAGCACCAGGCAGGCCAGCACCACGGCCGCGAAGACCGAGCGCAGGCCGATCTGCAGCGTGGGCGAGATATCGGCCGCCACCAGCTTGATGGCGATCTGCTGGAAGCCCCAGCACAGGCACAGCAGGATCATCAGCCCCGTGGCGCGGCCGTCCAGCGGCTGGCGGGCGGCGGCTGCCATGGCGTCAGTGTCCCACCGCGCGTTGCGCGATCGGCTGGCAACGAAAACCAGATGTGGCCGGATCGGGGACGCGCGTAGCGCTTCGGGGGTGGGTTTTCATTCAGGGCAGTTCGGCCGGGTAGCTGTCCAGCGCCAGGCCGATCTGCTGGCGCAGGTCCCATTCGGCCAGCGACGCGTTGACCGGGCCGTAGAAGGCGCCGTCGCGCACCAGGAACAGGGCCGGCAGGTGGAAGACTTCGTAGCGCGCCACCAGCCCGCCGTTGTCGCCGGCGTCGATCCAGCACAGCCGCTCGACCGGCAGGTCCAGCTGCGGCAACTGTTCGCGGGCCACCTTGCAGGTGGCGCAGGTGCGGCTGTGGAAGGCCAGCAGCGACAGGCCGGGGGCGTCGAGCAGATAGCGGTCGGCGGTGCTGTCGGTCAGGTCGGTCTGCTGCATGCGGCGGGCGGTGTCGTGGCGGAGTACGGACGATAGCGCATTCGGCGGCGCCCGGGCGGGCGCCGCGCGTGTTCAGCCGGCCAGGCGGCGGTCGAGTTCGCGCACAGTTTCATACAGCACGCGCGTGCCGTCCAGCAACTGGGCCGGCTCGATCCATTCTTCGGGGCAGTGGCTGCGCCCGCCCAGGCAGGGAATGAACACCATGCCGATCGGGCCGGTGGGCGCCATGTACACCGCATCGTGGCCGGCGCCGCTGGGCAGGGGCATCGAGGCATAGCCCAGGCGGCCCGCGGCCGCTTCGATGGCCTGCATGACCAGCGGCGAGCACGCCGTGGGATGGGCGCGGCTGACCGGCGCCACGGCGGCGCTCAGGCGCAGTTCCGCCAGCTGGGCGGCCAGGCCGTCCATCAGGGTCTCGGGAAAACTGTCCAGCACGGCGTCGCTGTCGCTGCGCACTTCCAGCATCAGCTCGGCGCGGCCGGGCACGGCGTTGGCGGCGTTGGGCGTGATCTCGATGCGGCCCACCGTGGCCACCACATAATGGGGCTTGCCGCTCAGGGCGCTGGCCTGGCGGTGCGCGGCGTCGATCACGCGGGCCGCGCCCACCAGGGCGTCGCGGCGGATGTCCATGGGCGTGGTGCCGGCGTGGTCGGGCTGGCCCTGCACCGTGATCAGCACGCGGCGGATGCCCACGATATGCGTGACCACCCCGATGGGCAGCCGGCGGCTTTCCAGCACCGGGCCTTGTTCGATGTGCAGTTCCACGAACGCCGCCGTGTCGCCCGCGCCGCGCAGCGGCGCCGCCAGCGCGGCGGGGTCGCCGCCGATGCGCCGCAGGCCCTCGGCCAGCGTCTCGCCTTGCGGGTTGCGGGCGGCCAGCATGGCGGCGTCCAGCTGGCCGCACAGGGCGCGGCTGCCCACGCAGGAAATGCCGTAGTCGCTGGGCTCTTCGGACAGGAAGTCGATGACTTCGAACGGGTGCTCCAGCTCGATGCCTTGTTCGTGCAGGGTGCGGGCCACTTCGATGCCGGCCAGCACGCCGATGATGCCGTCGAAGCGGCCGCCGCTCATGACGGTGTCGCAGTGCGAGCCGGTGACAATGGGCTTGAGCGCGGCGTTGCGGCCGGCGCGGCGGCCCACCAGGTTGCCGCCGGCATCCAGGCGGACTTCCAGGCCGGCGTCGGCGAATTCCCGGGCCAGCCAGGCGCGCGCCTGCTCGAACAGCGGCGAGAAGGCGCGGCGTGTCCAGGGGACGTCCGGCAGGGTGTAGCGGGCAAGGGTTTCGACGCGCGACCAGAGGCGGTCGGCGTTCAGGGGCGGAAAAGCAGGGGACATAGACTTCCTGGATAAACGTGCCGGGCGGTGCGCACTGCGGTGCCGGAAGCCCGGCACCCAACGCCTGGGCCGATTATGGCATGGCGGCCCGCGGCGCCCCGGCCGACGGTCGCAGCGGCGGGGCCAGCCCCACGCGCTCGCGGCGCAGCCAGCGGCGCGTCATCAGCACGGCCACCACGCCCAGCCCGATGGCCAGGCCGCTCCAGATGCCCACCCCGCGCCAGCCCGCCCAGAAGGCCAGCGCGGCGCCCGCCGGCAGGCCCAGGCCCCAGTAGCCGATGGCGGCATAAAGCATCGGCACGCGCGTATCGTGCAGGCCGCGCAGCATGCCGGCGCCCATGACCTGCGCGCCGTCGACAATCTGGAACACCGCCGCCACCGCCAGGTACGACGAGGCCAGCGCCAGCAGGGCGGCATTGGCGGGGGCCTGCACATCGAAAAACGCGGCCAGCAGCCAGTGCGGCACCGCAATCATCAACAGCGCCGCGATCACCATCGAGCCCACGCCCAGCCCGTAGGCCGTCCAGCCGGCCCGCTGGATGGCGGCCGCGTCGCGGGCGCCGTAGGCCAGTCCCACGCGCACGGTGGCGGCCTGGGCGATGCCGTACGGCACCATGAAGCTGATGCTGGCGATCTGGATGGCCACCGCGTGCGCGGCCAGTTCCGCTTCGCCCAGCCAGCCCATCAGGAACGCCGCCGCATTGAAGATGGTGACTTCGAAGGCGGTGGCCGCCGCGATCGGCAGGCCCAGCTTCCACAGGGCGGCCAGCCGGCGCCAGTCGGGCTGCCAGACCCGGCCGAACAGCCGGTAGCGGCGGAACCGGCGGTCGCAGGTGACGACCACGGCCATGCCCACGAACAGGAACAGGCTGGCCGCCGCGCTGGCGATGCCCGCGCCGGTCAGGCCCAAGGGCGGAAAGCCCAGCTTGCCGAACACCAGGGCCCAGTCGGCGGCCGCATTGAACAGGATGCCGGCCAGCGCCACCCACAGCGCCGAGCGCGGCCGCTGCAGCGCCGCCACGAACGAGCGCAGCACCAGGAAGCCCAGGAACGGCGGCAGCCCCCACAGCAGGGCGCGCAGGTACACGCCGGCCTGCGCGGCCAGCTCGGGCGGCTGGCGGATGGCCAGCAGGATCGCCTCGCCATGCCACAGCGCCAGGCAGCCCGGCACCGAGATGATGGCGGCCGCCCACAGACCCTGCGCCACGGTGCGGCGCACCTCGCGCACCGAATGGCGGCGGGCGCCCAGTTCGCGCGCCACCATCGGCGCGGTGGCGGTCACCAGGCCCAGCGAGAAGAACGCGAACGCGGCATACAGATTGGCGCCCAGGGCGCTGGCGGCCAGTGCGTGCGACCCCAGCCGGCCGATGAAAATCACGTCGGTGGCGGTCATGGCGATCTGCGCCAGGCTGGTCAGGACCAGGGGCAGGCTCAGGGCAAGGGTGGCGCGGATCTCCCGCGTCCAGGCGGCGCGGGCGGCAGAGCGGTGCGGCATGGGTTTTCCAGTGTCAAGGCGGCATGATAAGCCGCGCTCGGGGTTTTCCCTGAACTGCGCGCCGGCGGTCTGCGGTAAATTGCGTGCCCGGACGTTGCGGCCGCAACGCGGCAAGCCCTGTCCCCGGCCATGGGCCGCGCCTGTTTACGGGGACGCAACAGACATACGATGTTTCATTCCTTGCGGCGCAGAATGGCAAGGGCGGCGCGTACGCAAGTAATATGACGCCACTGATTCACACAACGTGCGGGTCCCTTGCGGGCCCGCATGGTCTTTTACTTTTAGGAGATGGGCCCGATGAATAAACCGTTCGACGGCGGGATCGCTTCGCTCAATGTTCCCGCATACGTCAAGCACCAGGGGCTGATCGAGTGGGTGGCGCGGATTGCCGCGCTGACCAAGCCCGATCGCGTAACCTGGTGCGACGGATCCCAGGAAGAATACGACCGTCTCTGCGAACAGATGGTCCAGTCGGGCATGCTGCGCCGCCTGAACCCGGCCAAGCGCGCCAATTCGTACCTGGCGTGCTCCGATCCTTCCGACGTCGCGCGGGTCGAAGACCGCACTTTCATCTGCTCCGAACGCGCCGAAGACGCCGGCCCCACCAACAACTGGGCCGATCCCGCCGAAATGCGCGCCACCCTGGACGGCCTGTTCGACGGCTCGATGCGCGGCCGCACCATGTACGTGGTGCCGTTCTCGATGGGGCCGCTGGGCTCCGACATCGCCCACATCGGCGTCGAGCTTTCCGACAGCCCCTATGTGGTGGTGAACATGCGCATCATGACCCGCATGGGCCGCGCCGTGTTCGACGTGCTGGGCGCCGACGGCGAATTCGTGCCCTGCGTGCACAGCGTGGGCGCGCCGCTGGCCGAGGGCCAGGCCGACGTGGTGTGGCCCTGCAACCCCACCAAGTACATCGTGCACTATCCCGAAAGCCGCGAGATCTGGAGCTTCGGCTCGGGCTACGGCGGCAACGCGCTGTTGGGCAAGAAGTGCTTCGCGCTGCGCATCGCGTCCACCATGGGACGCGACCAGGGCTGGCTGGCCGAGCACATGCTGATCCTGGGCGTGACTTCGCCCAAGGGCCGCAAGTACCACGTGGCCGCGGCGTTCCCGTCGGCCTGCGGCAAGACCAACTTCGCCATGCTGATCCCGCCCCAGGGCATGGACGGCTGGAAGGTGTCCACCATCGGCGACGACATTGCCTGGATCAAGCCGGGCCCCGATGGCCGGCTGCGCGCCATCAACCCCGAGGCCGGCTATTTCGGCGTGGCGCCGGGCACCAGCGAGAAAACCAACTTCAACGCCATGGCCACCCTGAAGGCCAACGTCATCTTCACCAACGTGGCGCTGACCGATGACGGCGATGTCTGGTGGGAAGGCATGACCGACACCCCGCCCGATCACCTGATCGACTGGCAGGGCCAGGACTGGACCCCGCAGATCGCCAAGGAAACCGGCCGCAAGGCGGCGCACCCGAACGCCCGCTTCACCGCGCCGGCCGCCCAGTGCCCGTCCATCGACCCCGAATGGGAAAACCCCGAAGGCGTGGTCATCGACGCCTTCATCTTCGGCGGCCGCCGCTCCACCACCGTGCCGCTGGTGACCGAAGCCCGCAACTGGGTCGAAGGCGTGTACATGGCCGCCACCATGGGGTCGGAAACCACCGCCGCCGCGGCGGGCCAGCAAGGCGTGGTGCGCCGCGATCCGTTCGCCATGCTGCCGTTCTGCGGCTACAACATGAGCGACTACTTCGGCCACTGGCTCAAGCTGGGCAAGCGCCTGCAGGAAGCCGGCGCCGTGCTGCCGCGCATCTACTGCGTCAACTGGTTCCGCAAGGGCCCCGACGGCAAGTTCGTGTGGCCGGGCTTCGGCGACAACATGCGCGTGCTGAAGTGGATGCTGGGCCGCATCGACGGCGCGGCCGGCGGCGTCGAGCAGGTGTTCGGCGTGTCGCCCACCTACCAGGACATCGACTGGACCGGCCTGGAATTCAGCCCCGACAAGTTCCAGCAGGTGATCTCGGTCGACGTGGCGTCGTGGCGCGATGAACTGGCGCTGCACGACACGCTGTTCGAGAAGCTGGCCGACCGCCTGCCGGACGAACTGCCCGGCGTGAAGTCGTCCATCCAGAGCCGCCTGGCGGCCTAGGGAAGCCCATCCCCGAGGCAGGTGTCAGGCTCCGGCAGGTGCCTGACACCTGGCCATATCCATGCCGCTGACCCCCGACGAGCTGCGCCAGATCCGCGAACTGACGCTTGCCCACTACAACGAGCGCGCCGACAGTTTCGAGGCCGGCACGCGCGATCATGACGTCAGCCAGAACATTGCCGCGCTGCTGCGCCACCTGCATGGCGCGCCGCCGTACGACATCCTGGACCTGGGCTGCGGCCCGGGCCGCGACCTGAAAACCTTTACCGCGCTGGGCCACCGCGCGGTGGGGCTGGACGGGGCCGGGCGCTTCGTGGCCATGGCCCGCCAGGCATCGGGCTGCGAGGTGTGGCAGCAGGACCTGCTGGCCCTGGACCTGCCGGCCGGCCGCTTCGACGGCATCTACGCCAATGCGGTGCTGTTCCATGTGCCCGGCCAGGAACTGCCGCGCGTGCTGCGGCAGCTGCGCGCGGCCCTGCGGCCCGATGGCGCGCTGTTCTGCTCCAACCCCCGGGGCGACAACCAGGAAGGCTGGAACCGCGGGCGCTACGGCGCCTATCACGACCTGCCCGCATGGCGTGCGCTGATGAACGAGGCGGGCTTCGGCGAACTGGAACACTACTACCGGCCCGCCGGCCTGCCGCGCGAGCAGCAGCCCTGGCTGGCCAGCGTATGGCAGCCCCAGCCGTGACGCGCGCCGCGCCGGCGCCGCCGCGCGTGCGGGGCTTCGCGCCGCTGGCCGCGCCGCGCGCGCGCGTGCTGGTGCTGGGCTCGATGCCGGGCGTTGCGTCGCTGCGCCAGCAGCAGTATTACGCGCATCCGCGCAATGCGTTCTGGCCGATCGCCGCGGCGGTGTTCGGCTTCGACGCCGGCGCGGACTACGCGCGGCGCGTGGCGGCCCTGACGGCGGCCGGCGTGGCGCTGTGGGACGTGCTGCAGGCCTGCCAGCGGGCCGGCAGCCTGGACGCCGACATCGACATGGCCACGGCCGAGCCGAACGATTTCGACGCCTTTTTCCGCGCGCATCCCGCTATCGTGCGGGTGTGCTTCAACGGCGGCAAGGCGGCCGCCCTGTTCCGGCGCCGCGTGCTGCCGCAGCTGGCGCCCGCGCGCTCGCTGCAATACCTGGACCTGCCGTCCACCAGCCCGGCGCATGCCGCCATGCGCTGGCACGACAAGCTGGCCGCGTGGCGGCACGCTCTGGACGCGTCCTAGCCGTGCGGCCCGGCCGGCCCGCCGGGCAGTATGCGCCAGGGGCCGTCGGGCATGGCGACGACCTCGCAATCGACAACCGGCCCGCGCCGTTCCAGGACGGCGAAATCTCCCGCGGCCAGCGCCCATAGCGGGTGGTGCCAGGTGCCGCGCCGCAGCGTGATGCCGCAGCGGCCATCGGCCAGGAAGGCTTGCGCCGTGCGCGGATCGGGCGCGTGCGGGCCCAATGCCACCAGCACCACATACGGGGTGCCATGCAAGGGCAGGAATGTCTGGCTGCCCAGCCGGTGGCGTTCGAGTTCGCGCGCCATGAAGGGCAGGGCGCCGCCCCCGGCCCGGAATACGCTCAGCGACGGGCTGCCGGCGCAATCCAGAATATCCGGGTCCGGCATTTCGACGCGCAGCGACGTGCCGGCGTTGATGGCGCGGCCCGTGCGGCCCGCGCTGCCGATCACGTCGCCGTAGGGCTGGAAAGCCTCGGGCGTCAGGGGCCGCAGCGCCAGTTCGCGCGCGGCCATCAGAAGTTGATCCCCAGCCATTCCCGCACCTGCGCGTGCAGGTCGCCCGAAAAAGCCTCGGGCGAACCCGAGGCGGTGATTTCCCCCAGGCTGAGCACATAAACGTGGTGGGACATCTGCACGACGCGGCGCACGTTGTGGTCGACCAGCAGGATGCCCATGCCGGACTGGGCGAAGGCCTGGATCCACTTGA
Source organism: Bordetella petrii (assembly GCF_017356245.1). Taxonomy (NCBI): domain Bacteria; kingdom Pseudomonadati; phylum Pseudomonadota; class Betaproteobacteria; order Burkholderiales; family Alcaligenaceae; genus Bordetella; species Bordetella petrii. Next base: position 215,681 of record NZ_JAFMZZ010000001.1, on the reverse strand, counting down.
ATATGTCGGCGGCCACCCGGGGGGCCAGGCCGATGCTGGGCTCGTCGATCAGGCAGACGCGGGGCCTGACCATGTACGCCTTGGCGAATTCCAGCGATTTCTGCTGCCCGCCCGACAGGTTGCCGGCGCGTTCGCGCAGCTTTTCTTTCAGGACGGGAAAGTGTTCCAGCGTTTCGGCATAGCGCTGTTCGAGCCCGGCGCCGAACTGCCTGCGCCGGCCCTCCAGGGGCAGGCGCAGGTTGTCGGCCACGCTTAAATAAGGAAACAGGCTGGACTCTTGCGGTATGTACCAGAGCCCCGCGTCGATCATGGTATGGGGCGCCTTGCCGGAAATGTCCTGGCCGGCCAGCGTAACGCGGCCGGACTTGGGCTTGAGAAACCCGCACAGCGTTTTCATCAGGGTCGATTTTCCCGCCCCGTTCAGGCCGATCAGCCCGCTGATGCGGCCGGCCTGCACGGCCAGCGACACGTTGCGCAGCACATCGATGTCGCCCATGTAGCCCGCCGTGACGTCTTCCATGGCAAGCAGGGTGTCAGTCATGGCCGGCCTCCGCGGTTTCGTCTTCGCCCAGGTAGGCCTCGATGACCGCCGGCGTATTCAGCACCTGCTGGGTGGGGCCGTCGGCCAGCACCTTGCCCGCGTTCATGCAGACCGCGCGCGGGCACAGATCCACCACCACCGGCATGTCGTGGCTGACCAGGATGAACGTCTGGCCCTCGCGGTTGCGGCGCTGGATGAAGGCCGACATGATTTCCTTCATGACGGGGTGCACCGCCGCAAAAGGCTCGTCCAGCAGGGCAATGCGCGGCGGCGACATGAAGCAGGCGCCGAATTCCAGCAGCTTTTTTTGCCCGCCCGACAACTGGCCGGCGTCCAGGTGCATGGACGCCGCCAGCCGCAATTCGTCGAGCAATTGCAGGGCGCGCGCGGTGGCGCGGCCCTCGTCCAGGCCCATGGCCAGGCCGCATACCAGCAGGTTGTCCAGGGCGCTGACCCGCGAGAACACCCGGGTCATCTGGAACATGCGCTGTATGCCCAGGCGCGCCAGCCGGGTGGGGTTCAGGCCCGTGACGGCGCGCCCGTCCAGCAGCACCTGGCCGGCGTCGGGGTGCAGGTGCCCGGACAGGACATTGAGCAGGGTTGTCTTGCCCGAGCCATTCGGACCGATCAGCCCCAGCAGCTCTCCTTCCCGCACGTCCATGCCCGCGCCGTCCACGGCGCGCAGCCCGCCGAAGCGTTTTTCGATCGCGCTGATCTGCAGCAGTGCCATCAGGCGCCTCCGGACGGGCTGGCGCGCCGCCGGGCGAGCAGGCCGCGCGCCAGCCCCCACAGGCCGGCGCGGAAGAACCGCGCGAACACGATCACCAGCAGGGCGAACACGATCATCTGGATGTTGCCCACATCGCGCAGCATCTCGGAAGCCACGTACACCAGCATCGCGCCGACCAGCGGCCCCACCAGCGTGCCCATGCCGCCGATGACCACCATGGCGATCACCAGCCCGGTCTGGGCGATGATGCCCAGTTCGGGGCTGACCAGGCGGGCGAAGGTGCTGTACAGCCCGCCGGCGAAGCCGCAGATGGCGCAGCTGACCAGGAAGGCCACGGTCTTGCAGCGCACCACATCGACGCCGCGGCTGGCCGCGCCGATTTCATCGTCGCGGATCGCCTGCAGGAAGCGGCCGGTGGGCGAGCGCAGCACCCAGTACACAATCAGCACCGTCGCGCAGAGCGCCGCCAGGAACAGGTAGTAGTACAGCGTGCGGTTGTCCACGATGCCCGGCACGTTCAGCCCCTGGTCGCCGCGCGTGAAGTCGATGGAGTTGTAGATGACCAGGCGCACGATCTCGGCGAATGACAGGGTGGTCAGCGCCAGGTAGGGGCCGGACAGCCGCAACACGATGCGGCCCAGCACCAGGCCGATGGCGCCCGGCACGACGGCGGCCAGCGGCAGGCCGATCCACAGCGGCGCGTTCAGGTGGTAGGCCAGCAGGCCGGTGGTATAGCCGCCCAGCATGGCGAACGCCGCCGGCGCCAGCGAGAATTGCCCGGCGTAGCCGGCCAGCAGGTTCCAGCCGCAGGACAGCATGGCAAAGTACATGCTGACGATCAGGACGCCCAGCCAATAGGGCGATGAAATGCCCAGCGGCAGCAGCGCCAGCACGGCCAGCACGGCGATGGACAGGCGCACTTCCTGGGCCAGCTTGTCGCGCAGGAAATTCGGGTGGCGCGGATGCGTCATGTCATACCTCCCGCGCCCGTTCGCCGAACAATCCATGGGGCCGGAACAGCAGCACCAGGATCAGGATCGCCAGCCCGAACGTGTCGCGATAGTCGTAAGACAGGTACACCGCCCCGAAGCTCTCCAGCACGCCCAGGGCCAGCGCCGCCAGGATGCTGCCCGGTATCGAGCCCATGCCGCCGATCACCACGATGACGTATGACTTGATGGCGGGAAACAGGCCCACGTCCGGCGCGGGGTTGATGACCGGGGCGAGCAGGGCGCCGGCCAGGGCGGCCAGCACGCCCGAGGCCATGAAGATGATGCTGCTGGCCCGCGCGGTATCGATGCCCGCGATCGAGGCGCCCAGCCGGTTCTGGGCCACAGCCTGGACCTGGCGGCCCCACAGCGAATACTTGATGAACACCGCCAGGCCCGCCAGCAGCACGATGGCCAGCGCCGCGGTGATCAGCTTCTGCCCGCTCATCATGAAGGGGCCGATGGCCATGCGGGTCACGTCCGACAGCGACGGGCCGCGCATCGGATAGGGGCCCACCACCTTGTCGACCAGGTTGATCAGCAGCAGCGACAGGCCGAAGGTGACCACCACGGCATACTCGTCTTTCATCAGGCCCCACGAGCCGTACCCGGCGTACAGGGGGCGCATCAGCCAGCGCTCGGTGGCCCAGCCCAGCAGCGCGCCCGCGGCGGCCGCCAGCGGCAGGGCCAGCCAGGGCGAGATGCCCAGCACCAGCGACACCAGCGTATACGTATAGGCGCCCACCATGTAGAACTCGCCGTGCGCGAAGTTCACGATCTTCAGGATGCCGAAGATCATGGTCAGGCCGACCGCCATCAAGGCATAGAACAGGCCAATGATCAGGCCATTGACAAACAAGTCCACTGCAAGCACAGAGGGGCTCCCGTCGAAACCGGGCGGGCCTGGCCCGCCGGTGTTTGGATGCTTGATTGCCGACAGTCCGGATGCGCGCCCGGCGCAGATGGCCGGGCGCCGCCCGGGCCTACTTGGGCGGACGGACCGCCTTGCCGATGTCCAGCGGCTGCCCCGAAGCCTGGATCAGCGTGGTCTTGCTCAGCGGCTGGTTGATCTCGGTGAGCTGGTACGTGACGTAGGGAATGTCGACCCATTGCTGGTACTTGTAGCCGGGCTCTTTCGAGAAGCTGAACTTGCCGCGTACCCCTTCGAATTCCATGCCCTGCAGCGCCTTGATGATGGCGGCGCTGTCGGTCGATTTCGACTGTTCGATGGCGCGCGCGATCAGCAGCACCGAATCGGCCGCCTGGAAGATCAGGCGATTGGGCTCGGACTTGCTCTGCTGCTGGTAGATCTGTCCCACCTGCTTGCCCAGTTCCGGCATCGGCATCATGGGGTGGTACAGGCCGAACGCCAGCATGTACTTGCCGGCTTCTTTCACGTTCTGCCAGAAGTCGGGGTAGTCGGCGATGCCGGCGCCGTCGTACAGCCAGGTCTTGGCGCTGGGCGCCACGCCCTGTTCGTACAGCTGGTTCATCAGAATGTACGCCGCCGGCGGCAGCATGATGTTCACCACCACGTCGGGCGGGTTCGCGCGCAGCGGCAGCACGGCGGGGGTGAAGTCCTTGCCGGCGCGGTCCAGCGCCACGTACTTGTATTCGACCTGCGGCGCGGCCTTCTTCAGGAACCCGCCCAGCAGCTTGGCCTGGCCGATGCCGTAGTCGGTGTTTTCAGCGAAGGCGACCACCCGCTTGACCTTCAGCGCGGCGATGGTGTCGGCCATGGCCGAGGACACGCGCGTGTTGTAGTTGGCGGGGTTGAAGACTTCGGGGTAGCCCTTGGCGCGCACATCGTCAGACCAGCAGTTGGTGTTGACGTAGGGCACCTTGTAGCGGTGGGCCACTTCGATTTCGGCCAGGCACACCGAGCTCTGGTGGCCGCCGGTAATCGCCACCACCTTGTCGCGGGCAATCAGCTTTTCGACGGCGGCGCGGCCTTTTTCCGGGATGCCCTGGTTGTCTTCGTAAATGATCTTCAGGGGGCGGCCCAGTACGCCGCCCTTGTCGTTGATGATCTTGGTAATGATTTCAATGCCGTCCTTGACCTGCGTGCCCTGCACCACCGAGCCGGGCGGCGACTGGGCAATGCTGACGCCGATGGCGATGGGGTCGGCGGCCAGCGCGGTGGCGGCGCCGCAGGCAAGCAGGCAGGCGCACGAGGCGGCAACCAGGCGAGGCAGCTTCATGGTGGACTTCTCCTTCAAGAACGGGCATGCGGCGGCTGGCGCCGGCAGTCATGGCTGGACGAACTGAGGGATACAACTCCAGACCGTGTTTTAGTATCGTTCTGACCGGTCTGACCAGTTAGGGGAAACGCCTAGCGGCGGCGGGCGTCACGCGCCGGCCGGATAGCGGCCCGCCACCAGGGTTTCGATGCGCGCCGCGATGTCGAGCACATGCCAGTCGGCGCCGCGCGCGCCCACCACCTGCATGCTGATGGGCAGGCCGGCCGGGCTGGCGCCGCAGGGCAGGGTCAGGGCCGGCAGCCCGGCCAGGTTGAACGGCATGGTCAGCGCAGTGGTCGCCGTGTGCAGCGGATACTGGCGCGCGCCGATCGTTACCGTGGCGGCCTGCCGGGCGGTCGGCGCCGTGCGCATTGTGGGCGTGACCAGCACGTCGACCTGGGCCAGCGCGGCATCCATGGCCCGGACCAGCGCGGCGCGCCCGCGCTGGGCGCGGGTGTACCAGATGGCCGGCAGGAACTGCCCGGCCTCGAGGCGGACGCGCACGTCTTCGCCCAGGGTGGCGGGGTGGCGCAGCAGCCGGTCCCAGTGCAGGTCGGTGGCTTCGCTGCACAAGGTAATGAATTGCAGGCCCGCGCTGGTTTCGATGCCGGCGATGTCGACCGGCACCAGTTCGGCGCCGTCGCCGCGCAGCAGTTCCAGGGCGGCATCGAGCGCGGCCGCCACATCGTCGGCCAGCGGTTCGTAAAAATAGCGGCGCGGCACGCCGACGCGCCGGCCCGCCAGCGGCGCGGCATGCGGGCCGCGCACCGGCTGGCCCGCCATGACCGCGTAAGCCAGCGCGGCGTCGGCAACGCCGGCCGCGATCGGGCCCAGATGGTCCAGGCTGGCGCCCAGCGTTTGCGCGCCGTCGCGCGGAACGGCATCGAAGCTGGGCTTGAATCCCACTACGCCGCAGCACGCCGCGGGATAGCGGATAGAGCCGGCGGTATCGGTGCCGACGGCGATGCGGACGATGCCGGCCGCCACAGCGGCGGCCGATCCGCCGCTGGATCCGCCCGGCGTGTGGCCCGGGTGGCGGGGGTTGCCCACCGCGCCGAAATGGGGGTTGGCGCTGGTGATGCCGTAAGCCAGTTCATGCAGGTTGGTGGTGCCGATGATCAGCGCGCCGGCTTGCCGCAGGCGGGCCACGGCCAGCGCGTCGCGGGTCGCGGCGGCCGGCGCCGGCATGCCGCTGCCGTTGGTCTGGGCGAAACCCGCCACCGCCATCAGGTCTTTGATGGCGATGGGCAGGTGCAGCAGGGGCAGCCGGGCGCCGTCGCGCCGGGCCTGGCTGGCCTGCTCGGCCTGGCGCTGCAGCATGGCCGGGTCGGCCAGGGAAATGAAGGCGTTCAGGTCGGCGTGCCGGCGCGCCTGCGCCAGGGCCGCCAGCGCGGCATCGGCGCCCTGCGGGCCGGCCGCGGGAACGGCCGTCGCTGCGTCGGGAGCGGGCGGGACATCCGCACGCAGGGCCGCCGAAGGCGGCGCGCAGCGCGGCGCCAGGTAGCCCAGGTCGGGCTCGGGCGCCAGCGATTCGATGGCCTGCAGTTCGGGCAGATTGGTCCGCAGGCGATCCAGCCAGGCCTGCCGGCGCTCTGGATACGGATAGCCGTGCAGTCCGGCCACGTCTTCGACGGCATCGGCAAAGCGTTCGAATAGCGCTTTCATGGCGGCACGAGAAAAAAGTGGGGCGGGGGCTTGCGCAGGCCGGCGCGGCGGATTCAACCGGTCTGACCAGTTGGTGCCATAATGCCCACCCAGGCAAGCGCTGTCAACGCCGGCGCGCGGCCAGGCGCCACAAGGGAAGCATCATGAATACCGTCGAACGCATCGCCCAGCAACTGCAGGTCCGGATCCGCCGCGGCGAATGGGCCGAGGCGCGGCGCCTGCCCGGCCAGCGCCAGCTGGCCGAGCTGCTGGGGGTCAGCCGCGCTTCGCTGCGCGAGGCGATCACCATGCTGGAAGGGCTGGGGCTGCTGCGCAGCGAGGCCGGGCGCGGCGTGTTCATCGCCAGCCCCGGCGAAAGCGGCCTGGGCAGCGCTTATGGGCGCTGGCGGTTCCAGGGCCGCTATGCGCTGCGCGACGTCTACCTGGTGCGCTGCGAGCTGGAAGAACTGGCCACCGCGCTGGCTACCGGTGTGGTCACCCGCCACGGCCTGGAACGCCTGCGCGCCACGGTGGCGCAGATGGAAAGCGCCGCCGCCGATGGCGACCTGGTGCTCATGGCCGAAGGCGACCACGCCTTCCACGCCGCCATTTACGAAATTGCCGGCAGCCCGCTCTTGCTGGACATTGCCGAAAGCATCGGCGACATCGTCGAAGGCAGCCGGCAGGTGGCCTTCGCCGATCCGGCCCGGGTGCGCGAACCCATACGCGAACACCTGGCCATCATCGACGCCCTGGCCACGGGCGACCCCGAACAGGCGCGCCGCGCCATGCGCGCGCACATCCGGCACGTTGCCGATCGCGCCGGCCTGGCGCTGGCCATTCCGCGCGCCAGGCCATCCAGCCGAGCGGCCTAGGGCTCGACCGGCGGCAGTTCGTCGGCGATCAGCGCCAGCCCGGCGCGCAGCAGGCGGTCGTAGCGGGCCCGCTCGGCCGCGATGGTTTCGGGCGTCCATTCATAGAAACCCCGGCCGGTCTTCATGCCATGCCGGCCGTCCTGCGCGCGCTCGGCCAGGCAGCGCGCCGGCCGGTCGCTGTTGCAGAACGACGGGTACATGGTGGCGCCGGCCGCGGCGTGCACGTCGATGCCGGCGTGGTCGCGCTGCAGCACCGGCCCCGCCGCCAGGAAGCGGAACCCGAAACCGAAGCGCACCGCGGCGTCCACGTCTTCGGGCGAGGCGATGCCGCGGTCGATCAGGTCGAAGGCCTCGCGCGACAGCGCGTGCTGCAGCCGGTTGGCCAGGAAGCCGGGCAGGTCTTTGCGCACCTTCACGGGCACCATGCCGCAGCGGCGCATGAAGGCGATCAGCGCGTCGGCGCACGCCATGTCGCTGGCCTCGCACAGCACCACTTCCACCAGCGGCACCAGGTGCGCGGGCATGAAGAAATGCAGGCCCAGCATGCGCCCGCGAGTGGCCAGGCCGTCGCCGATGGCGCCGATGGGAAAGCTGGAGCTGTTGCTGGCCAGGATGGCATGGGCCGGCGCGCGGCGCTCCAGCTCGGCGAACAGGGCCTGCTTCAGGTCCAGCCGTTCGGGAATGCACTCGATCACCAGGCCCACGCTGTCCCAGTCCACGGCGTCCAGGCCGGAAACGGCCTGCACGCTGCCGGCGGCGTCGGCGTGGCCGGCGGCCGCCAGGTTGCCGGCCACCCGCGCCGGCAGCGCGCCGGCGCGGGCCGCATCGGGTTCGACCACGGTGGTGCGGCAGCGGGCGCGCGCCAGCACCACCGCCACGTCGGCGCCCATGGTGCCGCCGCCCACCACCACGGCATGGGTGGCGGCCGGGCTGGCCAGAGGGGCGGGTTGGGGTGCGTTCATGGTGTTTCCTTTGCGGGTCGGGAATGGACGCCAGTGTAGAGAAGGAAGTTTGATTGATGAATCAGATTCTTTGGATAGAATGATCACAAAACGAGATCAATAAAGATGAAGATCAATCTGTCGATGCGCGATGTCGAAACCGTGCTGGTGCTGGGCCGCACGCTCAATTTCCGGCAGGCGGCCGTGCAGCTGCACTTGTCGCAGTCGGCATTGTCCACCCAGGTGCTGCGCATCGAAGAGGCCCTGGGTGTGCGGCTGTTCGACCGCACCACCCGCACGGTGCGGCTGACGGCGGCCGGCCAGGTGTTCCTGCAGCAGGCGGCCAACCTGCAAGTGGCGTTCCGCGAGGCCATCGACGCGGTGGGCGGCATCGCCAACGCCGAGCGCGGTTCGGTGGCGGTGGCGGCCCTGCCGTCGGTGGCGGCGCGCATGCTGCCGCGCGTGCTGATGGCGTACCGGCAGGCGCATCCGCACGTGGCGCTGAAAGTGCACGACACCCTGACGGGGCCGGCCTTCGACCTGGTGCGCGCCGGCGAAGTGGACTTCGCCATTACCGCGGCCGATCCGCAGCAGGCCGACCTGCACTATGTGCCCATGCTGTCCGACAGCTTCCTGCTGCTGATCCCGCAGGGCCACCCCCTGGCGCGCCGCAAGGGGCCCCTGCGCTGGGCCGATACCGTGGACGCCGCGCATGTGTCGATGGTGCATCCCAGCAGCGTGCGCCACTATGCCGAGTGGGCTTTCCTGCAGAACCGCATCCGCTTCCAGCCGGCGTTCGAGGCCGAGCACCTGACCACCATCGTGGCCATGGTGGAATGCGGCTTCGGCGTGGCGGCCCTGCCGGCCATCGCGGCCCAGGCCGTGGCGCACAGCGGCCTGGTCGAGCGGCCGCTGGTGGGGCCGGTGGCCGAACGCTCCATCGGCCTGGTCACGGCGCGCCACCGCAGCCTGTCGCCGGCCGCGCAGGCCCTGCTGGAACTGCTGCGCGCGGACCTGCCGGCGGGGTAGGGGGGGTGCGGGGCAGGTGTCTGGCACCTTCGGAGTCAGACACCTGCGCCCATTTCGCCGTGTCAGCGCGGCGCCTTGCCCGGCACGGTTTCGCGCGTGCCGGGGGCGCGCAGGAAGTCGAAGTCGGCGCCCTGGTCGGCCTGCGTCACGCTTTGCAGGTACAGCTTGTGATAGCCGCGCTCGCCCTGCGGCCGCTGGATGGGCTGGGCGGCGGCGCGCTGGGCCAGCTCTTCGTCGCTGACCAGCAGGGCGATCTCGCGCCGCTGCACCGACAGGCGGATGCGGTCGCCGTTGCGCACATGCGCCAGCGGGCCGCCCACGGCCGCTTCGGGCGTGACGTGCAGCACGATGGTGCCGGCCGCCGTGCCGCTCATGCGGCCGTCGGAAATGCGCACCATGTCTTTCACGCCGGCGCGCGCCAGCTTGCGCGGAATCGGCACGTAGCCGGCTTCGGGCATGCCCGGGCCGCCGGTGGGGCCGATGCGCTTGAGCACCAGCACGTCGTCGGCCCGCACGTCCAGCGCGTCGTCGTCGATGCGCCGGGCCATGTCCTCGGCGTCCTCGAACACCACGGCCCGGCCTTCGTGTTCCATCAGGTCCGGGTTGGCGGCCGATTGCTTGATGATGGCGCCGCCCGGCGCCAGGTTGCCGCGCAGCACCGCCAGGCCGCCGGCCGGGTAGATGGGCGAGCCGAACGGGCGGATCACGTCCTGCGCGAAGGGCGGCGGCGCGGCGTCCAGTTCTTCGCCCAGCGTGCGGCCCGACACCGTCAGGGCGTCCAGGTGCAGCAGCGGGCGCAGCTCGCGCAGCAGCGCGGGCATGCCGCCGGCCTTGTGGAAGTCTTCCATGTAGTGCTGGCCCGAGGGCTTCAGGTCGACCAGCACCGGCGTTTCGCGGCTCAGGCGGTCCAGCCCGGCCAGGTCGATGTCGAAGCCCAGCCGCCCGGCCATGGCCGTCAGGTGCACGATGCCGTTGGTGGAGCCGCCGATGGCGAGCAGCACGCGCAGGGCGTTTTCGAATGCCTTGCCGGTCAGGATGCGGTCGGGCGTCAGGCGGCTGGCCGCCATGGCCACGGCCGTGGTGCCGGTGCGCTCGGCCACGCGGATCCGGTCGGCGGTGACGGCCGGCGCCGAGGCGCCGCCGAACACCATGATGCCCAGCGCTTCGGCCAGGCACGCCATGGTGCTGGCCGTGCCCATCACCGAACAGGTGCCCACGCTGGCCACCAGCTGGTTGTTGACGTCGGCGATTTCGGCCGCGTCGATTTCGTCGGCGCGGTAGCGGCCCCAGTAGCGGCGGCAATCGGTGCAGGCGCCCACCCGTTCGCCGCGGTGCGAGCCGGTCAGCATGGCGCCGGTCACCAGTTCAATGGCCGGCACGCCGGCCGAGGCGGCGCCCATCAGCTGCGCCGGCACGGTCTTGTCGCAGCCGCCGATCAGCACCACCGCGTCCATGGGCTGTGCGCGGATCATTTCCTCGGTGTCCATCGACATGAGGTTGCGCAGGTACATGCTGGTGGGCTGGGAAAAACTCTCGTGCACCGAGATGGTGGGAAAGTCCACCGGCAGGCCGCCGGCCAGCATCACGCCGCGCTTGACCGCCTCGACCAGCTGCGGGGCGTTGCCGTGGCAGGGGTTGTAGCTGCTGCCGGTGTTCACGATGCCGATCACCGGGCGCGACAGCGCGTCGTCGGTGTACCCGGCGCCCTTGATGAAGGCCCTGCGCAGGAACAGCGAAAAACCCGTATCGCCGTAGTTGGTCAGGCCTTTGCTCAGGCCGCTGGCGGCGGGGGCGGATGATTTTTTGGCAGCCATTGTAATTCCAATAATATTATTGATAATCTATGCGCTGCATCATATCCGGCTCGCGTGCTGGCGTGCAAGTGCGGGGTTTCGCGCATGCCGCGGCTTGCCGGGCAGGCTTGCTATTGATCCAGAAAACAGATCGGTCAATAGAAAAGTTCTGATTCTTCTATCAGGATGCACCCCCTACACTCTGTGCGGCAATAACGAGCCGGGCGCCAGATCGATCCGTACAACCATCCCGGCCAGGAGACCACTGCATGTCCCGTTTCAGCAAGCCCACGCCGGCGCGCCGCGCCTTCCTGGCATCCGCGCTGGCATTGTGCGCCGGCTTCGCCTTGCATGCCGCGCCGGCGGCGGCCGCCTATCCCGACCGCCCGGTGCGGCTGGTGGTGCCGTACCCGCCCGGCGGCGCCACCGACGTGATCGGCCGCGTGCTGGCCCAGGAACTGTCCTCCGCGCTGGGCCAGCAATTCGTGGTCGAGAACCGCGCCGGCGCGGCCGGCAACATCGGCGCCGACCAGGTCGCCAAGGCCGACCCCGACGGCTACACCTTGCTGATGGGCGCGCTGACCAGCCATTCGATCAACGCCGAGCTCTACAAGGGCAGGGTGCCCTACGACATCGAGAAAAGCTTCGCCCCGGTGTCCATCGTGGGCACGGTGCCGCTGGTGTTCGTGGTGCACCCGTCGGTGCAGGCAAGCACGCTGCAGGACTTCATCGCGCTGGCCAAGGCGCGCCCGGGCTACCTGACCATGGCGTCGGCCGGCAACGGCTCGCCCCAGCACCTGGCGGCCGAAATGTTCAAGAGCATGGCCGGCGTGGACGTGCTGCACGTGCCCTACAAGGGCAGCGGCCCGGCCATGACCGACCTGATGGGCGGGCAGGTGCTGAGCATGATCGAGACGGTGCCGGCCGCCCAGGGCCACGTAAAGGCGGGCAAGCTGCGCGCCCTGGCCGTGGCTTCGGGCCAGCGCGCCGAGGCGCTGCCCGATGTGCCCACCACCGCCGAGGCCGGCCTGGCCAATTTCCAGGTCAGCTCGATGTTCGGCATTGTGGCGCCGGCCGGCACGCCGGCGCCGGTGCTGGACAAGCTCAACGGCGCGCTCAAGCAGATCACGGCCAAGCCCGAAGTCAAGGCCGCGCTGCTGAACCAGGGGGCCGTGGCCACCTGGACCACGCCGGCCGATGCCGCGGCGCGCATCGCGGCCGAACGCGCCAAATGGGCCAAGGTGATCAAGGACGCCGGCGTCTCGGCCGAATAAAACCGTCATGCGCCCGGCGCCGCCGGCGATGCTGTCATCGCGGGCGGGCGCCATGGCGCGGCGCGCGGCTCAGGCCTTGACGATTTCCAGGTAGGGCTTGGGATCGAAATAGGTGCTGGCCGGCACGGGCTTGGCGATGTTGGCCGTGTGCACGAAGAAATCCGTCACCTGCTGCAGCCACTTGGTGACGGTGCCGTCGGCATACTTGGCGCGCCATTCCGGCGACGTGAAGTACTTCGAGGCCTTGAACTGGTTTTTCAGGTCGGCCAGCGGCACTTCCGGATAGTGCTTTTTCTGCAGGGCGGCCACTGCATCGTCGGTATGCGACAGCAGGTAGTCATTGGCCGTGACCCAGCCCTTGATCAGCGAGCGGATCAGCTTCGGGTTCTGGTCGTAGTAGTCGTTGCGCGCCGCCCAGCCGCCCACGATGGCCGCTTCGGGATAGAACGCCGAGGCGTCCACCAGCATGCGCGCGCCCTCGACCTTCTGCCGCACGGTGACGTCGAACGGCACCCACAGCGCCACCGCGGGCACAGCGCCCGAAATGAACGAGGTCACCGCCTCGGTCATGCGCTGGTTGACGATCTGCACGTCCTTGCCTTCCTGCAGCCCGGCGCCCTTCAGCACGCGGTCCAGGAACACATGGGCGGTGGTGCCCGCCGTGGTCGAGATTTTCTTGCCCTTCAGGTCGGCGGCGCTCTTGATGCCGGAATCCCCGCGCACCCACAGCTGCGCCGTGGCGTATTCCACGTTGTTCAGCAGGAACACCTTGCCCTGGCCGCGCGCCGGAAAGTTCGACACCACCGCGCCGGTGGACAGCACGTCCAGGCTGCCGCCTATCATGGCCTGGAACAGTTCCAGGCCGGTGGTGAACTTGATCATCTGCAGGTCCAGGCCCTGGTCGGCGAAGGCGCCGGTTTCCAGACCGGTCCAGATCTGGCCGTCGACGGCGGGCGTGTGCAAATAGCCCACGCGCACTTTTTCGGCGGCTCGCGCCAGCAGGGGCATGCCGATGCCCGACATGGCCGCCGCCACGGCGCCGGTCTTCAACAGGGTTCTGCGCTGCGGATTCATGGTGGGACTCCTTTCTTGCGGGGATGAGTTCAATGGTGAGGGTCAATCGGCCAGGCGCACGACCTGGTTGGCCTGCCTGGCGTATTCCTCCATGACCAGGCCGCGGATCCGCGAGCGCAGCTCGCCGAAGCGCGGATCTTCGTGCAGGTTCTCGGCGCGCGGATAGCCGAACGGCACATCGATGACGGTGCGGATGCGCGCCGGCCGCGCCGTTACCACCACAATGCGCGACGACAGGTAAATGGCTTCTTCGACCGAGTGGGTGATCAGCATCACGGTCTTGTCCTCGGCCAGCAGCACCTGCAGCAGCAGGTCCTGCATGGCCGAGCGGGTCTGCGCGTCCAGCGCGCCGAAGGGCTCGTCCATCAGCAGGAACTGCGGCTTGACGGCATAGGCGCGCGCCAGCGCCAGCCGCTGGCGCATGCCGCCGGACAGGTGCTTGGGATGATGGTTGGCGAAGTCGGCCAGCCCCATCAGCGCCATATAGCGCTGGCAGATCTCGTCGCGCTCGGCGCGGCCGGTCCGGTTGGCGCGCAGCGTCAGGCCGAAGGCGATGTTTTCCTTGACCGTCAGCCACGGAAACACGCCGTATTCCTGGAAGATGACGCCGCGGTCGGGCCCGGGGCCGGCGATCGGCCGCCCGTCGAGCAGCACCTGGCCTTCGGTGGGCTGCACGAAGCCGGCCACGATGTTCATCATGGTGGTCTTGCCGCAGCCCGACGGCCCGATCACCGACACGAACTCGCCCTGGCGGATTTCATAGTCGACGCCGTCCAGTACCCGCATCGGCCCGTCGGCCGTGGGGTAGTCCACCGACACGTTGCAGAAGCGGATGCGGGCGGAAGTGTCTGCCGTGCTCATGCGATGCGCTCCTGCCAGGCCACCAGGCGGCGCGCCGCGGCGCGCAGGATCAGGTCCATTACCAGGGCGATCAGCCCGATGCAGATGATGCCCACGTAGATGATGTCGAGCTGGAAGAACGACGAGGCGTCCTGGATCAGCGCGCCCAGGCCTTGCTGCGCGGCGATCAGCTCCGAGGCCACCAGCGTGGCCCAGGCCACGCCCAGCGCCACGCGCAGGGCGGTCAGCATGTGGGGGATGGTGAGCGGCACGATCACCTTGCGGAAGATTTCGCCGTCGCTGGCGCCCAGGGTGCGCGACACGCGCACGTAGATCGGGTTGATCTGCGCGATGCCTTCGTACATGACGATCACCCCGGCGAAGAACGAGGCGTAGAACAGAATGGCGATCTTGGCCGATTCGCCGATGCCGAAGTACACGATTACCAGCGGAATCAGCGCGATGGGGGGCAGGGCCCGGAAGAAATTGATGACCGGGTCGACGAAGCTGCGCACGCTTTTGTACCAGCCCAGCACGAACCCCACCGGCACGGCCAGCACTATGCCCAGCAGCACGCCAACCAGCACGCGCTGGGTGGACATCAGAATGTCGTGCGGCAGCCGCGTCTGCATCAGCGCCAGGAACTTGGACAGCACTTCGTGGGGGCTGGGCACCAGCGCGGGGCTGACCAGCCCGCTGGCGCGCACGCCATACCAGGCCAGTACGATCAGCACCCACGGGGCCGCGATCAGGGCCGCCCGCCGCGGCAGGGAACGGTTGCGCAAAACTCCTCCTCCATCTGGCGCTTGACCTTTTATTGGTCAAATCGTACTGTAGACCATACGTTCAGCAAACAATATATGGCTATTTGTTTATGGCTATCAACTTTCACGACAGCCCCATTCCGCGCTATCTGCAACTGGCCGACCTGATGCGCCAGCGCATTGCGCGCGGCATCTGGGAACAAGGCCAGAAAGTGCCCTCTCTGGAAGAGCTGGTGGCCGAATTCGGGGTGGCGCGCGTGACCGTGCGCCAGGCCGTCGACGTGCTGACCCGCGAAGGGCTGGTGTCGCCGCAGCAGGGGCGCGGCACCTTCGTCACCGGCCTGCCACCCAACGACCGCTGGCTGCGGGTGCAGACCACGCTGGCCGAGCTGGCCAAGGTGTACCGCGACACCCAGCCCAAGATCGTCACCATCGACGAGTCCATCCATTCGGCGCCGCTGACCGCGCAGGACGGCATCGCGGCAGAGCAATACGTGTTCATGCGCCGCGTCCATGAACGCGCCGGCCAGCCGTATTGCGTCATCAACATCTACCTGGCCGAGCACATCTTCCGCCAGGACCCGGCGCGCTTTCGCAACGAAACCGTCATTCCGCTGCTGGTGTCCATGCCCGGCGTGCACATCGCGCAGGCGCGCCAGGCGCTTACCATCAGCACGGCCGACACCGAAGTGGCGCAGCAGCTGCAGGTGGCGGTCAACACGCCCATCGCCGAAGTGCGGCGCGTGTTCGTCGATGCCGGCGGCCAAGTCATCTACCTGAGCGAAGTCACGTACCGCGGCGACTTCATCCACGTCGAAATGAACCTGATTCCGTGAGGCCTGCCATGGGCGATGCCAGCAGCGTGTACCCCGCCGACCTCAGCGTGCACGTGCTGCGCTATCCGGTCGAGCGTCCGGTGCGCACCTCGTTCGGCGTGATGCACGACCGCCCGGCGGTGTTCGTGCGGGTGCAGGACCGCGACGGCGCGCACGGCTGGGGCGAGGTCTGGTGCAACTTCCCGGCCTGCGGGGCCGAGCACCGCGCGCGCCTGGTGCAGACCGTGTTGCGGCCGCTGCTGCTGGGGCGCGCCTACGACGGGCCCGCGGCGGCCTGGGCCCATCTCACCGCGGCCACCGAAGTGCTGGCGCTGCAGGCCGGCGAGCCCGGGCCCATGGCGCAGGCCATCGCCGGCGTCGACCTGGCGCTGTGGGACTTGTGCGCCCGCCGCGCGGGCCAGCCGCTGTGGTCGTACCTGGGCGGCGCCAGCGACCGGGTCGCGGTGTATGCCAGCGGCATCAACCCGGACGACCCCGAACAAGTGGTGCGGCGCAAGCACGGCGAAGGCTACCGCGCCTTCAAGCTGAAGCTGGGCTTCGGCCGCGAGCGCGACCTGCGCAACCTGCGGCAGGTGCGCCAGCTGCTGGGGCCCGGCGTGCCGCTGATGGCCGACGCCAACCAGGGCTGGAACCCGGCCGACGCGGCCAGCATGGCCGCCGCCATGGGCGAGCTGGACATCGCCTGGCTGGAAGAGCCCATGCGCGCCGACCAGCCGCTGGCCCACTGGCAGGCCCTGGCGCGCCAGTCGCCGGTGCCGCTGGCCGCCGGCGAAAACTGCCTGGGCGCCGAGGCCTTCCGCACGGTCATCGAGGCGGGCTGTCTGCAGGTGGTGCAGCCCGACCTGGCCAAGTGGGGCGGCATTTCGGGCTGCCTGCCGGTGATACGCGCGGTGCGCGAGGCCGGCCTGCGCTATTGCCCGCACTACCTGGGCGCCGGGGTCGGCCTGATGGCCTCGGCCCATTTGCTGGCCGCGGTCGACGGCATGCAGCATGGCGGCCTGCTCGAGATCGATGCCAACGACAACCCGCTGCGCACCCTGCTCAGCGCGCCGCTGCAGCAGCTGGAAGAGGGCGTGGCAAGCCTGGGCCGGGCGCCGGGCATCGGCGTCGAGCCCGACCTGGATGCGCTGCGGGCGCAGTGCGCCGGGTGAGGCTGGGTCAGGTGTGTGACACCCATGGCGCTACCTTAAGGCTCCGGATCCTGTGATTTCCTGGTTATTGCTTCATGCACCTGTGGATATTGCGCTTGGGGGCATTACGTTCTAGCCCCGTCCCGCGGCGTCCGGGCAAGTGGTGTCGGCGCACGTGCGTCGGGCTCGGGCGCAACCAGGCGCCCTCGGCCTGCTGCGCAGGCTGCCCCGCCGCCCAACGCGCCGACACCACTTGCCCGGACGCCGCGGGACTGCGATGGTTGAATACGAACCGCCGCACACCGCAGCGTTGAGGCAGTGCAACCGCCGTCCATCCAATCCTTAAAGCGCTGGTGACAATGCGAATCCAGGTGCTACGCCGCCTGGGCGGCGTGGGCGCGGCTCACATAATTTGTCGCATCGGAAAGCCGGCCGGCCCGCTAGGATGATTGCGGTTTTCTCAGCCTCGGGAGCACGCAATGAAATTCGATCACCGGCATATCATCGGCGCGGCCGCCGTCGTCGCGGCGCAATGCATTGCGGCGGGCGCGCAGGCGCAGCTGCTCGATGCGGTCAAGGGGCAGATGGGCGGCGCGCAACAGGGCGGCGCCGCCGGCGCGGCCGGCAGCGCCGCGCAGGGCCTGGGCGGCGGGCTGCCGCTGTCGTCGCTCAGCGCGGGCAGCGCCGGCAACGCGGCCGGCGTGCTGGAATTCTGCATGAAGAACAACTACCTGAGCGGCGGCGATGCCCAGTCGGTCAAAGACCAGCTGATGGGCAAGATATCGGGCGGATCGGGCCAGGCCCAGTCCGACCCGGGTTACACGGACGGCGTGCAGGGCATATTGAAGGGCGGCGACGGCAAGTCGGTCGACCTGAGCGGCGGCGGCCTGAAAGAAGAAATCACCCGCAAGGCCTGCGACCAGGTGCTGGAGCAGGGCAAGTCTTTCCTGTAGCGGTTGCGCGGGCAGCCGCCGCTGCCCGCCGGCATTCAGCTGTTGTCGCGAATGTCCTGGGTGGCGCCGTTCTGCTTGACGGATTCGATGCCGGCATTGCGCGCGGCTTCGGTGCCGTACATCTGGCTGTTGCCGATGACCTGGTTGTTGGCGGCCCGCAGCGTGAAGTAGAACTTGCCGTTCGAGGCCGTGGCCGAGTTGTAGCGCGACGCGTCGCCGCTGTTTTTCTGCACCGAGGCGATACCGTTCTCGGCCGAGGCCTTGGCGGTGTACATCTCGCTAGTCAGGATGGTTTCCGCATTGCCGGCTTTCAGGGCAAAGTGGAATTGTCCGTTGCTTGCTTTTTTCAGTTCAAACCAACCTGCCATGATGGGACTCCTTGGATTGAAGCGATGGGCGGAACGAAATCGCCCTGGGGCGGCGCGCCGCCCGCCAGGGTTTCCCGATCATAGGTAATGGCGCCGGTTTTGCCTAGGTTTTTGCGGCCGGCGCGGCGTGCCTTTGCAATGTTTTAAGTTGCCTGGCCCAGGGCGCGGCGCTGCTTGTCCAGCGAGACCGACACCAGCCACAGCATGAATCCGCCCAGCGCCAGCAGGGCCCCCACCCAGCCCGGCGAGCGCCAGCCGTGGCCGTGGGCCAGCGCCAGGCCGCCCAGCCAGGGCCCCAGCGCATTGGCGGTATTGAACGCGGAATGGTTCAGCGCGGCCGCCAGGCCCTGCGCATCGTCGGCCACGTCCATCAGGCGCGTCTGCAGCACGGTGCCCAGCGCCCCGCCCATGCCGACCAGGAACACCGCCGCGGTGATGGTCCAGATATTGCCGATGCTGAAAGTGAACAGCGCCAGGGCGGCGGCGCTGAACAGCAGCACCCCGCCGGCGGTGGGCATCAGGGCGCGGTCGGCGAACCTGGGAATGACCAGGTTGCCCAGCGTCATGCCGGCGCCGAACACGCCCAGCACCAGCGGCACCGTGCCGGGCGCCGCCCCGGTGACCGTGAGCAGGATGTCAGCCAGGTAGGTATACACGGCGAACAGGCCGCCGAAGCCGATGGCGCCGATGCCCAGCGTGATCCACACCTGCGCGCGCCGCAGTGCGCCCAGCTCGCGCAGCGGGCTGGCGTGCGGGTCGGCCGGCGTGGCGGGCGCGAACATGGCCACCAGCGCCACCGTGAGCAGGCCGGCCGCGGCCACCAGGGCGAAGCCCCAGCGCCAGCCCACCGCATGCCCCAGCCAGTTGGCCAGCGGCACGCCGACGATGGTGGCCACCGTCAGGCCCAGGAACATGCGGCCCACCGCCTGGGTGCGGCGCTGCTCGGGCACCAGCGACACGGCCACCAGCGAGGCGATGCCGAAATAGGCGCCGTGCGGCAGGCCGCTGAGAAAGCGCAGCGCCATCAGCCATTCGTAGCTGGGCGCGAAGGCGCACAGGCCGTTGAACAGCGCGAACAGCGTCATCAGCAGAATGAGCAGCGCGCGGCGCGGCAGGCGGGCGGCCGCTACGGTGATCAGCGGAGCGCCCACCACCACGCCCAGCGCATAGGCGCTGATCACGTGGCCGGCGGTGGGGGCATCGATGGCGAGGCTGTGCGCGAAATACGGCAGCAGGCTCATGGTGGCGAATTCGGTGGTGCCGATGGCGAAGGCGCCGATGGCCAGCGCGAACAGCACCAGGCCGGGCGAACGGGGCCCGGAAACAGCGGAAGTCATGGGGAATGAATCATGCGGGGTTGAAATCGGCCCGCGGGTTTGGCGCCCGCGGGCGGCAGGCACGGCATTGTAGCCGCCCCGTGTGACAGGGCGGCGTCGGGTCAATCCTGCTTGCGGGCGAACACGCGCAGCCGGTGGCCATCGGGGTCGAGCCCCACGAACGTGTGGCCGATGTCCAGGTCGGTGGGCTGCTGCGCGATGGGGATGCCGCGCTCGGTCCAGTCGGCATGCAGCGCGCGCACGGCCTCGCGGTTGGCCACCGGGATGGCCAGCTCGCCGCCGCGCCCGGCCGAGATCGCTCGCGGCGTGACGGTCTGCCGGGCCCACAGGCCCAGCATCAGGCCGGAATCCAGCTTGAACTTGGCGAAGCTGGGGGTGGCGTGCACCGGCTGCTTGTGCAGCAGTTCGGTATAGAACCGGGCGCTGCGGTCCGGGCTGTCGACATACAGGATGATCAGGTTGGGATCGGTCATGGAATGCTCCGCGGTGGCGATGGCGCCAGCGGGCGCGTTGCGAGTCGCGCCAGCAGACGCATCGTAAAGATGCATGCTGTCAGAAACTGTCAGTGGGCGCGGGCCTGCCTCAAGGCGGCGCCATCACGCGCACCGGCTCGGGAGGCGGGTGCTGCGCGGGGCGCGGCGCCGCCTCGGGCAGGTCCTCCAGCCCCTGCGCCAGATCCAGCGCCTGGCGTTCGAGCAGGCGGCGGTACAGCCCGCCCGCGCGCCGCACCAGGATGGCGTGGCTGCCTTCTTCGGCGATGCGGCCCTTGTCGAGCACCAGCAGGCGGTCCATGGTGCGCACGGTCGACAGGCGGTGCGCCACCACCAGTGTCGTGCGGCCGGCCATCAGGCGTTCCATGGCCTCTTGGACCAGGGCTTCGCTCTCGCTGTCCAGGCTGGCGGTGGCTTCGTCCAGAATCAGAATGGGTGCGTTGGCCAGGAAAGCGCGCGCGATGGCGACGCGCTGGCGTTCGCCGCCGGACAGCTTCACGCCGCGTTCGCCCACCAGCGTTTCATAGCCATTGGGCAAGGCCATGATGAAGTCGTGGGCGCTGGCCAGGCGCGCCGCCTGCATGACGTGGGCACGGCTGGCGCCCGGCCGGGCGTAGGCGATATTCTCGGCCAGCGTGCGATGAAACAAAATAGGCTCTTGCTGCACAATCGCAATCTGGCTGCGCAGCGAAGCCTGCTGGACCGCCGAGATATCCTGGCCGTCGATGGTGATGCGGCCGCCATTGATATCGTACAGGCGCTGGATGAGCTTGATGAAGGTTGTCTTGCCCGAGCCCGAATGCCCCACCAGCCCTACGCGCTCGCCCGGCGCGATGCGCACCGAGAAATCGTCGAACAAGGGCGTCAGGTGCGCGCCGTAGCGCAAGGTCACGTGCTCGAAGCAGATCTCGCCGCGGCTCACGGTGATGGGGCCCGCGCCAGGCCGGTCTTGTACGTCCAGCCGCTGGGCGTGCAGCGACACGAGTTCTTCCATGTCGTTGACCGAGCGTTGCAGATTGCGGATGTGCAAGCCGATGCTGCGCAAATAGCCCTGCAGAATGAAGAACATCGACAGCGAGAATGTGATGTCGCCCACGCTGGCCCGGCCGCGGCTCCACAGCCACAGCGCCGAGCCCAGGATGGCGACCAGCATGATCGCCAGCATCACGCCCTGCACGCCGCCATTGACCGAGCCGCGTGTCCAGCTGCGCCGGGTGCGGCGGCGCCACTTGTCCAGTGTCCAGGCCAACTGGACTTCTTCGCGCTGCTCGGCGCCGAAAGCCTTGACCACGGGGTTGCAGTTGAGGGCATCGGCCAGATCGCCCATCAGGCGGGTGTCCCAGGCGTTGCCCAGCCGTGCGGCCGGTGCCACGAAGCCCAGCGACAGGCCCGCGGTGATCAATACATACACCAGCGAGCCCACGCCGACCACCGCGCCCATCATCGGCCAATGCACGCCTAGTACCAGGGTCGCGCCCGCCAGCATGGCTACCGAAGGCAGCAGCGCCACCAGCAGGGTGTCGTTGAGCAGGCTCAGGGCCCACATCCCGCGCGTGATCTTGCGCACCGTCGCGCCTGCGAAATTGTTGGCATGCCAGTCTGTCGACAGGTGTTGCACATGGTGGAAGGCGCGTGCGGAAATCGCGCTCATCATCTTGAGCGTCAGGGTGATCATGCTGTAGTACACCAGCAGCATCAGCGCGGTGCTGGCCAGGCCCAGCGCCGCCAGTGTCCAGAACGCGCGCCCGGCCGTGCCGTCGATCACGCCGGCGGATACTGCATCGATCAGGCGGCCCACGAACAGCGGCGTCAGGACATCGGCGCCGGCCGACAGCAGCACCAGCGCCACGATCGACGCGATGCGCCAGGGCTGTGCACGCCAGTATCGGAAAGTAAAGCTCAAGACATCCTTGAAGGCCTGTCCGCGAAAGTCAATTTTTTTTCTAGCCATTTATCATGGCCCGGTGCGGCGGTCTGCGCCGGGACTTCATTCGGGAGCATTAGGAAACGGACAATCCGGCACGCCGGCGGGTCAGCCGGTATGCAATCAGAACTACCTGTAGAACGGGCGAGGGCCTGCCGCAAGCGTGTGCTTACGTGCCAGAAACGATTGGCGGGCGACCCAGCGCCTGCGACGACTTAATAGTGTCGCGGGGCCACGCTGGGGAATGCGGTGCGGACTACGGACATCGAACGCCTCCCTGGTGGTTGAGTGAAGAGAAAGTGGAAGTGACGGGTAGGTGAATACCCGAGTGGCAATCTTATCAGGGCGGAATTGACATTGGCAATATCTGTCTGCTTGGCCGTAGGGTTTTTATAAAGCCAGGCCGCGGCCGGCGTGGCCGCGCATCGGGGTGGGAATGGTATTTGCGAGGGGGCGGCTCGTTGTCTTGCCCAGGAGCAACGCCATGACCGACATCAACGATGTGCAAGCCGCCATGCGTTTGTGGCATGAAGCCCATACCGCGGTGATGGATTTCTACGAAGCCAACAATGTGCTCGAACCCGACAAGTTCTCGGAATGGCAGGCATTGCGCGAAGTGGAAGACAACATGCGCGGGCAGGCCGACAAGCTGATCGGGCAGGCGCGCAGCCAGCCGGCGTAGGCCCTGCGCGCCCTGGCCCTGGCCGCGGCAGCCCGCCCATGTACACCCACATCCAGATCGGCGCGCGCGACTGGCCGCGCCTGGTGGCCTTCTATGATACGGTGCTGGCCCCGCTCGGCCTGCGGCGCTCGAACGACATCGAGACCGCCGGGCCGGCTGGCGTGATCTGGCGGCCGCCGCGCCTGCGCTGGCCGTCGTTTGTGGTGGCGCCGCCCTATAACGGCCTGCCGGCAACCTGGGGCAATGGCGCGCAGGTCAGCTTCCAGGCTCCGTCTTGCGGCATGGTCGACCGTTGCTGGGCGCTGGCGCTCGGCGCGGGCGGATCCGACGAGGGCGCGCCCGGCCTGCGCACGCGGTATGCGCCGGATTTCTACGCGGCCTACTGCCGGGATCCCGAAGGCAACAAGATCGCCTTCGTGTGCGCCGCCGGCGGCGTCTAGCCGCCGCCCGCGGCGTTCATGGCTACTGCGCCTTCAGCCCCAGCCGGTCGATGGTGGACGACCAGCGGTCGTATTCGCTGTCGATGAAGTCCTGGCATTGCGCCGGCGTCTTGTCCATGACCACCGCGCCCTGGAAGCGCAGGCTTTCCAGCACGGCGGCGTCTTTCATGGCGGCCTGCAGGGCGGTGTTGAGCTTTTCCAGAATGGGCGCGGGCGTGCCCTTGGGCGCCAGCAGCACCTGCCACGTGCCGGCGTCGTAGCCTTGCAGGCTGGGCACGCTTTCCGACAGCGACGGCACATCGGGCAGGGCTTCCGAGCGGTTGCGCGAGGTGACGGCCAGCGGCTTGACCTGGCCGCTCTTGATGAACGGCATGGCGCTGTTGAACGAGCCCGAATACATGAAGCTGGTGTTGCCGCCGGCCAGGTCGGTCAGGGCCGGGCCGTTGCCTTTATACGGCACGTGCTGGAACTTCAGGCCCAGCTTGGCCGCGATGTCCATGGCCACCAGGTGGTCGATCGAACCGTTGCCCGATGATCCCATGAAGTACTTGCCGGGCTGCGCCTTCAGCTGGCGGTAGAAGTCCTGCGCGTTGGCCGCCGTCAGGCTTTTGGAGGTCAGCAGGATCAGCGGCACCGCCACCGAGCAGCCCGCCGCCACGAACGCCGTCTTGGGATTCAGGTCTTTGCGGTCGAACAGCGCGGGCGCGGTGGTGATCGACGAGGTGCCGTACATCAGCGTGTAGCCGTCCGGCCTGGCGCGCAGCAGTTCCTGCGCGCCGATATTGCCGCCGGCGCCCGGCCGGTTCTCGATGACGATGGGCACCTTCAATTCTTCGGACACTTTCTTGAACAGCACCCGGCCGATGGCGTCGGTGGGGCCACCCGGCGCGAAGCCGATGATCAGCGTGATGGCCTTGCCGGGGTAGGGTTCGGCGGCGTGCGCGGGCGGCAGGCCGGCGGCCAGCCCGGCCAGGGCGACTGCGCAAGTTGTTTTTTTGATCATGATGGGGTCTCCTCCTGGGGCGTCGATCAACAAGAATGCCAGGCTGGCGGATGCGCGCCGTTGGGGGCGGGCGGCAAGTCCCAGCGGGCCGGGGTGCGCGAAAACTGCGCAACCGGCGGCAATTGTTCCAGCGGGCCGTAGGCCGACTGGCGGGTTTCCAGCACGGGGTCCAGGCCTTCGGCGAAATGGCGGCGCGGGCGCTGCGGATCGGCATCGAAAGCGGTTTCCAGGCCCAGGTCCTGCACCCACATCGAGGTGCGAGCCAGCGACACCCTGACGTGGTAGCTGCCGCCTTCGCGGGCGCGCCGGATCAGCGCCAGCAGGGCGCCGGCCGCGCCCAGGTAGCCGGTCAGGTAATCATTGAGCAGGTAGGTGGGCACCACGCGGGGGCGGCCCGCGCCGCCTTCGCGCACGGCAATGCCGCTGACTGTCTGGCCCAGCTGCTCGAACCCGCCGCGGCCGGCCCATGGGCCTTCATCGCCGTAGGCCGTGACCGACACGTACACCACACCCGGGCGGATGGCCGCCGCGTCCTGCGGGCCCAGGCCGCGCCGCGCCATGCTGCCGGGGCGCCACGACTGCACCACCACGTCGGCGCCGGCGATCAGTTCGCGGGCGCGCTGCGCATCCACGGCGCGGTCCAGGTCCAGGAAGGCCGAATGCTTGCCGATGTTGGTGTCGATGGTCTGGCGGAAAGGGTCCTGCAGCATGGGCGGCGTGATGCGCAGCACGTCCGCGCCATGCTCGGCCAGTGTGCGGGCTACCACCGGCCCGGCGATCACATGGCCCAGGTCCAGCACACGCAGGCGGTCCAGCGGGCGCAGCCCGGCCTGGGCCGGCTCGGGCTCGCTGTCGCCGATCTTGCGGATATCGATGGCGGGCAGCCCGGCCAGGTGCCGGCCTTGCGGATGCGCCAGCCATTCCTGCTGCGAGCGCGCGAATGCGCCCGGCAGCTTGTGCGCGGCGAAGGCCTCTTCCAGTTCCAGGCTGTTCCAGCGGCCGATGGCCGCGCCCAGGGCCGAGGCATTGTTGGGGCATTGCAGCAAATCCAGCACGCCATCGCGCAGGTGCGGATACGAGCCGATGGGGAAGAACCAGCGCCCGTCGGCGGTCTGGTAGAAATCGGCCTTCAGTTCGGTCAGCAGCGACAGGGCCGGCAGCCCATAGCCGCTTTGTTTCTGGAAGTGGCCCGGGTTCAGCGAGCTGGCCGCCTGCATCCAGTCGATGGCGATGCGCTGGCGCTGGCCGGTGGCCAGCTGCCACCAGCGTTCCGTCGCCAGGGCGTAGGCGCCGATGGCGCCGGCCGCGGCCAGCGTCAGCTTGTGCGGCGAATCAAACTGCGGGGCGGCGCCATGAAAACGCAGGCGCTGCCCGGCCGGTTCGTCCCACGGCGACTGCGCGCCGAGCAGGGCGTTAATGGCCCGGCAGGCCTGCCCGGACAGAGAAGATGAGTGATCCATGCAAGGTTCCAAAAGCAGACAATTTCAACGGCAGAAAAAGTCTAGCTTCGGCAAAAATCCGCGTCCAACATATAATTTGGCACTCTGTAAGATAAAAAAAGTCTTATGCTGAACAGCCGCCTGCTCAGGCAATTCATCGCGGTTGCCGAAGAACTGCATTACGGCCGCGCGGCGGCCCGCGTGGGCATCGCGCAGTCGCCGCTCAGCCAGGCCATCCAGAAGCTCGAAGCGCATGTGGGCACGCCGCTGTTCCTGCGCAACAAGCGCACGGTGTCGCTCACGCCCGCCGGCCGGATCTTCCTCGAAGAGGCTTATCAGTGGCTGAAGTACGAGCGCGTGGCCATCGAGCGCACGCAGCACGCCTGCAATGGCGAAACCGGCCAGCTGTCGCTGGGTTTCATCGGCAGTGTCGGCTACGGTTTCATGCCCGAGCTCATCGGCCATTTCCGGCGCCGCTATCCGCAAGTGCGGCTGCGCGTGGTCGAGATGACCACCAAAGACCAGCTCGAGCAGCTCAAGGGCCGCGGCCTGGACCTGGGCCTGCTGCGCACCCCTTTGCCGCAAGAGGCCGCGCCGATCGAGACCCACCTGTACAAGCGCGACCGGCTGATGGTGGCGCTGCCCAAGTCGCATGCCCTGGCGGGCAAGCGCAGCATCGCGCTGAAGCAGCTGGCCGGCGAATCGTTCGTGGCCTTCTCGCGCGAGAAAGTGCCGGCGGCGCACGCGCAGCTGATTTCAGCCTGCACCGAAGCCGGCTTCTATCCGGACATCGAGCAGGAATGCTCGCAGGTGGGCGGCGTCATCTGCCTGGTGGCGGCCGGCCTGTCGGTGGCCCTGGTGCCCAGCAACCTGGCATCGCTCATGCATCCCAAGGTGCAATACCTGCCGCTGGCCGACCGCAGCCGCTTCCTGGGCCAGGAAATCTCGGTGGCATGGCGCCGGGGCGACGACAATCCGGCCCTGGCCTCGTTCCTGAAAGTATCCCGGGCCAGGGCCGTGCGGGCATGATGCCGCGCTAGAACCAGGTGTCAGGCACCTGGCGGAGCCTGACACCTGGGCAATACCCAGGCAAAACGCCGTCTTTCTAAGGCAGTGCCATGGGCGCCTGGCGCCCTGGCGGGAGCCGGATGCCTGTTCAAGCGCGCAGCGCTTCAGAAGAATTCGTCGAGCAGGCGGTAGAACGCCAGCCGGGCTGGATCGATGAGGCCGCCATAGGCGTCGAGAAATGCCTGCCCCCAGCCGGTGCCCAGGTTGTACTGAATGCTGCGGGCCGCCAGGGCCAGGTCTTGGTGGCGGTCGGCCACGCCCAGCCGTCCGCAATCGACAAAGCCGGCAAAGCGGCCATCGTCGGCCAACAGGTTGGGCAGGCACGCGTCGCCGTGGGTGACTACCAGGTCTTCGTGCCGCGGCTGCTGGCGCTGCAGAGTGGCGAACACCTGCGCAGCGCTTTGGCCCGAGCGTTCGTCATCGAAATCGTCTTCGTCCACCAGGCCCGCCAGCATGCGCCGCCGCGCATGCCCGATGCGTTGCGCGGCGCGGTGGTCGAAAGGGCAAACGGCGGCATCCAGGCCATGAAGTGCGCGCAATGCCGCGGCGGCAAGTTCGATGATGCGCGCCGGCGGCAGCCCGGGCGAGCAAGCCAGGTCGCGGCCTGGCACGGCCGTCATCAACAGCCAATGGCAGTCGTGCGCCGTGGCCAGTTCCAGCACCCGCGGGCACGGCTGCCCCTGCGCGGCCAGCCAGCGCAGCCGCTGCGCTTCGCCGGGCAGCTCGGCCGGCCCGCCGCAGAGCGGTTCGGTCTTGACGAACAAGGCTGGCCGGCCCGGTGCCGCCAGCCGGAATACCGAGGCATCGGACCGGCCGATTTCCTGGCGCGTCCAGCCATAACCCGCCACGCGGGCCCGCCAGGCCGCAGGCATGCCGCCAGCCGGGCCATCCGTTGCCCGCGCCGTCATGCGGGCGCCGGCGGCAGGGCCAGTTCTTCCCAGCCCAGCCGCGCAGTCTCGCGCAGGATGGCCACTACGTGGCGGCAGGCCTGCTCGACGGCGTTTTCGAGCGGGGCGCCCGCCAGCAGGTGGCCGGCCAGGCGCGCGGCGAACAGGTCGCCGACGCCCTTGGTCGCGCATGGCACGACCGGGTGGCTGATGACGCGCTGCTGGGCGCGCGTGACCACGGCCACGTGCATCTGGCCGGCCGGCCAGCTTTGCGGCGCCGCGCTGGTGACCACCACCCACTCGGTGCCGCCGCCCAGCAGCCGCGCGGCGGCATCGTGGGTGGCCTGCAGCGTGTGCAGCGTGGCGCCGGCCAGTTGTTCGAGCTCGAAGTGGTTGGGCGTCAGGCCATGCGCGCGCGGCAGCAGCTGGGTGCGCCAGGCCTGGGTCAGGCGCGGGTCGGTATAGACGCCGTGGTCGAAATCGCCGATGACCGGGTCGACGTGGATGCGCAGGGCCGGGTTGGCGGCCAGGGCCTGGTCCAGCCATTCGCCCAGCAGGGCGGCCTGGTTGGGGTCGGCCAGGAAGCCCACCAGTATGGCGCGGGCGCGCGCCACGACACCGCGCGCGACCAGGTCGCGCAGGTAGCCGGCAAACCAGTCGGCCGGAATGGCGCCGCCGTGCAGGCTGGGGTAGTGCGGCGTGTTGCTGAGCAGCACCGTGGGCACCGCGGCCGCCCGCAGCCCCATGGCCCGCAGCGTGGGCATGGCGGCGTTGTTGCCCACGTGCCCGTACACCACTTGCGACTGGATCGAGATGACGTCGATGGGCAGCGGCCGCGGCGCGCTCGGGGCGTTCATGATTGCGGGCCGGATGCCGCCAGGCCGGGCCAGTAGTGGCTGTCGGGCAGGGCGCGCGCCCCGAAGATGGCCTGGCCCACGCGCACCGTGGTGGCGCCTTCTTCGATGGCCAGGGCGTAGTCGCCCGACATGCCCATGGAAAGCTCGTCGAGCGCGATGCCGGCCGGCGCATCCTGGCGCAGGCGGTCGCGCAGTTCGCGCAGCCGCACGAAGCAGGGCCGCACCAGGGCCGGGTCGGGCGAGAACAGCGCCAAGGTCATCAGGCCGCGCACGCGCAGGCTGGCAAAGGCCGGCAGCTCGCGCACGAAGCCGGCCGCCTGGTCGGGCGGCAGGCCGAATTTGCTGGCTTCGTTGGACGTGTTGATTTGCACGAATACATCGAGCGCGCGGCCTTCGGCCTGCAGGCGGCGGTCGAGGGCCTCGGCCACGCGCAGGCTGTCCAGTGCCTGGAATTCGCTGGCGAACCGCGCCACCAGCTTGGCTTTGTTGGTCTGCAGGTGGCCGATGACCGCCCAGCGCAGGTCGGGCAGGTCGGCCATGGCTTCCCATTTGGCGTGCGCCTCTTGCACTTTGTTTTCGCCCAGCTCGCGGCAGCCGGCCGCATAGGCCAGCCGGATGCGGGCCGCGTCGACGGTTTTGCTGACCGGCAGCAGGCGGACGGCGGCGGGGTCGCGGCCGGCGCGGCGGCAGGCGGCGGCGATGTGTTCGCGCACCTGCGCGAGATTGCGGCGGAAGTCGTCGATCGATGTGGCGGTGGGGTAGGCGGGCGAGTCGGTCATGGGGTGTTGAGCAATGAGACAGCGCGCGGCTTGCGCGGGGCGCATTCCAGCATGCCCCAATTCAGCGTGCGCGTCGAGCCTGCGCGCCGGCCGCGTTGTGGCCGCGCAATCAGCGCCCGCGGCACGTGGCCAGCGCATAGGCCCACGACGCCAGCGCCAGCGCCAGGCCGCACACCAGCACCGCCGCCGCGCCGATGTCGACAAGGCAGCCGCCGATAGCCGTGCCCAGCGCAATGCCGAAGTAGATGGCCGATGCATTCAACGCCACCACCAGCGCCCCGTGCTGCGGCGCGCCGCTGATCAGGCGGTGCTGTTGCGGCGGGCTCTGCGCCCAGCTGCTGGCGCCCCACAATGCCATCAATGCCGCCACCGCCAGCGGCATGGGCTGCGCGGCCGCGGCCAGCCAGGCCAGCCCGCCCAGCGCCGCGGCCATGGCCAGGTAGGCCGCCAGCAGCACGCGCCGCGCGCCATGCCGGTCGGTGCCCGCGCCCGATACATAGTTGCCCGCCATCGCGCCCAGGCCGTAGCCCAGCAGCATGCCGGTGACCGCGCCTTCGGGCGTGCCCAGCGCCCGCAGCACCTGCACGGTATAGGCATAAGGCACGTAGGCGGCCGCCATGCCCAGTACGGTCAGGGGCAGCACCTTCAGGACGGCCGGCCGGGCCAGCACCTGCAGGCGTTCGGCCAGCGACGTGGCGGGCGCGCTGCCCAGGCGCGGCAGGCTGGCGCGCACGCCAATGGCCGCCAGCAGCGCCACGCCGCCCACCGCCCACAGCGCGGCGCGCCAGCTCAGCATCGTGCTGGCCACGCGTCCCAGCGGCACGCCCAGCGCGGTGGCCACGGTCAGCCCGCCGATCACGATGGCCAGCGCCCGGGCCCGGAAATCGGGCCGCACCAGCGCGGCGGCTACCGCGCCCGCGTTGGGGGTGTAGGCGGCGGCGGTGGCGGCGGCCGCGATGCGCGAGGCGATCAGCCAGGGCATCGACATGGCCAGGGCCGAGCCGATGTTGGCCACGCCGAGCAGCGCCAGGGCCGTGCAAAGCAGCGTGCGCCGGGGCACGCGGGTGGTCAGCGTGGCGATCAGCGGCGCCAGGATCGCATAGGCCAGGGCGAAGGCCGTGACCGAATGGCCGGCCACGGCCGGCGTCACCCCCAGGTCGGCGGCCATCATGGGCAGGAAGGCGGCCACGATGAAAGCATCGGTGCCCACCGCGAACGTGCCCAGCGCCAGCACCAGGATGGCGCCCAGGCCCAGCCCGGACGCCGCGCCGGCGCGCGCCGCGGGGGCTTGCGTATTTTGGATAAGAAACATCCAGATTATCTCCGTCAAAGACTCCGGCCAGGGCCGGCGGATGGGGTCAGCGGGCTTGCGCCAATTGCCAGCAGCGCAGGCGTTCCGACGCCGAGGGCGGGGCGGCGTCCAGCAGGTCGGCCACGGTCTGGGCCGCCAGTTCGCGGCGCCAGGCGGCTTCGGCGCGGCGCATGGCCACGGCGATGCCGCAGGGGCGCGCGAATTCCCTGGGCGCAGCGGCGGCGCCCGCGCCGCGCTGGCGGATCTCGGCGCAGCGGAAGACGCTGTCAGGGCCTTCGATGGCCGTCACCACATCCAGCAAAGTGATGCGCGCCGGCGCGCGGGCCAGCCTGAAGCCGCCCTTGACGCCCGCGGTGGACACCAGGATGCCGGCCTTCACCAGCAACTGCAGGCACTTGTTCAGGTACGCCGGGGGCAGTTCGAAAGCCGCGGCCAGGCGGGCGGTGGGCACCGACCCGCCGTCTTTGCCCAGCCAGGCCAGGGTCAGGCAGCAGTGCAGGGCCCATTCGACCCCTTCGCTCATTTTCATGGACAGGTCCGGTCTTTAATTAAGATAAATAATATCCAGATTAAGAATGCCGCGTCAAGGCAGGTCGGCCGTCGATGCTGCTCGACCTGCAGGCCGGGCGGCGCTGCGAGGTCGACGCCATCAACGGCGCCATCGTCCGGCTGGGCAAAGAGCAGGGCGTGCCCACGCCCGTCAACGATGTGGTGGTGGCGCTGATCCGCGCCAAAGAGTCGGCGGCGGCTCAGCGCGGCGGGTAGGGCGACGCCTTCAGCAGCTGCGCCATATGCGCGCAGTTCAGGGCCAGTTCGCGCGTGGCCTGGGCGGTTTTCTCGGGCGTGGCGGGCAGGTCCTGGAAGTCGGTCTTGTGCATGGCCTCGCCCACCCAGTAGGTCACCGCGCCGGCGGGCAGCGTGAAGCCCACGTCGTTCAGGGCCTGGAACAATTCGGCGCTGACGTGGTGGGCGCCGTCTTCATTGCCGACCACCGCGACGCCGGCCACGCGGCCATAGGGCGCCATGCGCCCGCCATCGTCCAGTTCCCCCAGAAAGGCGTCCATGCGTTCCAGCACCCGCTGGCACACGCTGGACGGATGGCCCAGCCAGATCGGCGTGCCCAGGATCAGAATGTCGGCCGCCAGAATGCGGCGGCGCAGTTCGGGCCAGGCGTCGCCGGGGCCCTCGTCCGAGGTCACGCCCGGGGCAATGGCGTGGTCCACGGCCCGTACCCGTTCGCAGGCAATGTCCAGGCGCTGCAGTTCCGCGGCGACCTGGTCCAGCAGCTTGTCGCAGGACGACGAGGCGGGCGAGCTTTTCAGCGTGCAATTGATGCCTATGGCGGTCAGCGGCATAGGGGGCTCCTGGCAAGATCAGGCGGCACCATGCCGCCGGCGTGCGTGGGCGCAGCAAGGCCTGTGCCCGGCAAGCGGCGCCCCGGCCGCGGGCGTGGCGCGGCTGTCACACCGGCGCCCGCATTTTCGTCGAGAGAAACCGCTGATTCGTCGAAAAACTGCTGCGGCTATCCCCGTTTTGCGTATTAATCGCACTTGTCTGAATGTTGCGGTGCGGCGTGAGCGGGTGGCGCGCGTGTGCCCGGAAAACGGAGCAAAAAAATGGCCGGTAGCATGAAAGCGCGTCGCAAACTGGCGTACCGACGCCGCATCCTGATCTCGTCGGTGGCGACCAGCCTGCTGGCCGGCGCCGGGCCGGCCGCGGCCGGCTGCAGCCAGTCTGGCAGCCTGTGGCAGTGCGATTACGGCCCGGGCGAAACCTACACCAGCATCCAGGGCGTGTCGCAGGCGGGCTATAGCCCGCCGCACGACAACGGCACCACCGATGCCGGCGCGGGTCCCAGCGTCTCTATTGACGATGACGGCGCGACCTTCACCGTATCGTCGGGCTTCGACACTTACCGGGGGGTGCTGTACGGCCAGACGTTCGGCGGGCAGGGCGAAGACGCGGGCAAGGGCGGAGGCGCAGGAACGGTCAGCATCTGGAGCAGCGGCACCATGCAGGTGACCGTCAATGGCGCCGAAGACAGCAATGGCAATGTGGCGACGTCCACGCCGCGCGCCTTTATCACGGGCATTTCGCAGGGCGGCGACGGCGAGCAGGACGACAACGACGACAATGACTCGAATGGCGGCGCCGGAGCCAATGGCAATGATGTGAAGCTGTTCTTGTCGGGCTCGGCGCAGTACGAGCTGGACGGCGCCATCGTCCGGAATTTCGAGGGCGTGCTGGCGCAGAGCGGCGGCGGCCAGGGCGGCCGGCAGAACAGCGCGTTGTTCGACAACCAGCACGGCGGCGCGGGCGGCGCGGGCCAGCTGGCCAAGGTGCAGAACAGCGGCTCGATCAAGATCGGCGCGCAGGCGCCCATACAGAGCTCCGCCGACCTGGTCAGCGGCATCCGGGCCTGGTCTTTCGGCGGGTACGGCGGCCGCTACAACGGCAACGCCGGCGCGGGCGGAACGGTGGAAGTCGACCACGGCGCGGGCGCCGAGCTGCAGGTGCGCGTCAATGCCGCGACCAGCGGCCAGGAAATCTACGGCATCATGGCCGAGAGCGAAGGCGCCCACGGCTACCACTCCGAAGACAACGACGACCGCGGCGGACAGGGCGGCGGCGCCGGCGCCGTCACCGTCAATGTCGACAGCGGCATCTCGGTCGACGTCACGGGCGCCGAGGCCGACCATGGCGCCGCGGTCCATGCCTCCAGCCGGGGCGGCAAGGGCGGCACGGGCCCGAACGGCAATACGGGCGGCGACGGCGGCGATGCCGGCGCCGTTACCGTGGCCCTGAACCGCAGCGGGTCGTCTTACACCATCGCCACCTCGGGCGACAAGATCAGCGGCGTGACGGCCATCAGCCGCGGCGGCGAAGGCGGCGACGGGGCCGACAACACGGCCGTGGCCGGCAAGTCCGGCGGCGGCGGATTCGGCGGCGATGGCGGCGAAGTCGAGGTCGATGCCGACAAGGATGTCGGCATCACCACCAGCGGCGATTTCGCCAGCGGCATCGTGGCCATGTCGCTGGGCGGCGGCGGCGGCACGGGCGGCGAGTTCGTCGGCATCATCGGCGGCGGCGCGGGCAACGGCGGCAACGGCGGCGACGCCGGCAACGTCAAGGTGGCCAGCAGCGCCGATATCGACACGCAGGGCGCGCACGCATACGGCATCGTGGCCCAGTCCATTTCGGGCGGTGGGGGCGCGGGCGGCGTGGCCGACGGGCTGGTGCTCGAGGTGGGCGGCGACGGCCAGGCGGGGGGCACCCCCGGCGAAGTGCAGCTCTCGAACGGCGGCGCCATTACCACCGCCGGGTACGGCTCGCATGGCATCGTGGCCCAGTCGATCGCCGACGGCGGCGGGGCGGCCGGCGGCGCGGGGGGCATCATCGCCATCGGCGGCAATGCCGATTCGGCGCACGAATCCAACGGCGGCAAAGTGTCGGCGTCCAACTACGGCTCTATCTCGACGCTGGGCGACGCCGCCAAGGGCCTGCTGGTCCAGTCGATAGGCGGCGGTGGCGGCAGCGCCGCCGGCACCGCGGGCATCCTGAGCGTGGGCGGGCAGGGCCAGGCCGGCGGCAACGGCGGCGAAGTCGAACTCACCTCCATCGGCACCATCACCACGGCCGGTGAATATGCGCACGGCGCGCAGGTGCAATCGATCGGCGGCGGCGGCGGCGATGGCGGCAATGCCTTCGACCTGGCGATTGTCGCCGGCATTGGCGTGGGCGGCGTGGGCGAGGGGGGCGGCGACGGCGGCACGGTGACCGTGTCGGGCACCGAAGAGGCCAACATCGTCACCACCGGCTATGGCGCCGTCGGCCTGCTGGCCCACTCGGTGGGCAAGGGCGGCGGGGCGGGCGGCTATGCGTTCGGCGCCGGCATTGCCGACCTGACTTTCCAGATCGGCGGCGACGGCGGCGGCAGCGGCTCGGGCGGCCTGGTCACGGTCGATCGATCCAATCTGCACATCCAGACGGCCGGCGGCATGGCCACCGGCCTGGACGCGCAGTCGATCGGCGGCGGCGGCGGCACCGGCGGCGGCGTGGTCACCGACGCGCTCGGCATTGAAGTCAACTTGAACATGAGCGTGGGCGGCGAAGGCGGCGTGGCCGGCGATGGCGGCGAGGTCAAGGTGTCGCTGGACAACAGCTCGATCACCACCACCGGCAGCGTCGACCTGACCGCAAGCCAGGACGATTCCGGCGATGACGACGACGATGACGACTCCCAGGATGCCGACGGCGCCACCGCCATTCTTGCCCAGTCGATCGGCGGCGGCGGGGGCACGGGCGGCAATTCGATCGTCGACAACTTCATTCTGGGCATACCGGTAGAGGGCGTCGGCGTATCCATTCCGATCAACCTGACCGTCGGCGGCAAAGGCGGCGCGGGCGGCAACGGCGGCAACGTCAATGTCGATCTGTCGAACACCGTCCTGGCCACCCAGGGCCAGTATTCGCGCGGCATTCACGCCCAGTCGATCGGCGGCGGGGGCGGCAATGGCGGCGACTCTTCGATCTATTCGCTGGCGGTGGATTTTCCCGACACGGTGAACGTGCAGTTGCAGGCCTCGGTCGGCGGCCAGTGTTCAGACGGCCATTGCATGGGCGGCGACGGCGCCGCGGTCGATGTGGCCATGAAGAACACCGCGATCTCCACGGCGGGCGACTACGCGACCGGCGTGCTGGCGCAGTCGATCGGCGGCGGCGGCGGATCGGGCGGGGCGGCGTACTCGTCGAGCTATGCCTTCGGCACATACGCCAGCGTGGCGGCATCGACTGCGGTCGGCGGCAAGGGCGCCGTGGGCGGCGACGGCGGCCTGGTCAACGTTACCCAGGACGCAAGCAGCTACATCGTCACCACCGGATCGGGCGCGCGCGGGATCGTCGCGCAATCGGTGGGCGGCGGCGGCGGAGAATCGCAGGGGGTGTCGGCGGTGGCTTCCGTGGGCGGCAACCTGCTGCCCGGCGAAGGGAAATTGCCGTCGTTCACCCTTTCGGTGGCGGTCGGCCGGGAAGGCGCCGGCGGCGGCAACGGCGCGGCCGCGACCGTGAACAACGCGGGCATCATCTCGACGCTGGGCCGCAACAGCGATGGCATCATGGCGCAATCGATCGGCGGCGGCGGCGGCATGGGCGGCTCGGTCGGGGCCAGCTACGACTCGATCCTGAACAACGTCTCGGCCTTGATCAACCACGTCAGGACCAACGGGCGGCGGCTGCGGTTCAACACCAGCGGCAGGCTGGCAGTGGGCATCGGCGGCACCGGCGGCGCGGGCGGCAACGGCGATCTGGTCACTGTCGCCAACCAGGGCGACATCACCACGGCGGGCGACTATGCCGACGGCATCGTGGCGCAGTCGATCGGGGGCGGCGGCGGCGAAGGAGGCCTGGCCTCGGTCGACGGCAAGACCTCGCTGTATACCGGCGTGCTGGCCATCGGCGGCAGCGGCGGCGGCGGCGGGTTGGGCGGGCAGGTGGATGTCGACCTGCTGGACGGTTCCTCCATCGTGACCCAGGGCGGCACCGCCTACGGCGTCCTGGCGCAGTCGATCGGCGGCGGGGGCGGCCTGGGCAACATGGGGTCCGCCATCTTCAGCGGCACGATGAATATCGGCTCGGGCGTGGGCGGCACCGGCGGCAACGCCAGCGACGGCGGCGCGGTCAATTTCGCGGCCAGCGGCAACAATATCGTGCAGACGCTGGGCGACGGCTCGCATGGCATTGTGCTGCAATCCGTGGGCAACGGCGGCGGCGCCGGCGGCACCGCCGACTACGGCGCCAACTCATACATACTCGATTACTCGCTGGTGATGTCGCTGGGCGGCCATGGCGGCGATGCCGGCAACGGCGGAACCGTGACGGCCTGCGGCTACCAGGCGGCGTGTTCGGCCGTCAATATCTCGACCGCGGGCGACCAGGCCGCCGGCCTGATCGCGCAATCGGTCGGCGGCGGCGGCGGCCTGGGCGGCATCAACACCATTTCCAATCCCAAGCGGTTCTGGGGCGCGATCCGGCCCGTCAGCGTTGCCGTGGGCCTGGAACTGGGCGGCAATGCCGGCGCCGGCGGCGATGGCGGCAATGTCGTGGTCGAAGGCGATTTCTCGATCAGCACCCAGGGCGATTTTTCGCCGGGCCTGCTGGCGCAGTCGATCGGCGGCGGCGGCGGCATGGGCGGCGCGCAGGCGCTGTACCCCTGGGAAAACGGCCTCAACGAAGGCGAGCACACCACGACCCAGCTCACCGTGCATCTGGGCGGGCGCGACGGCGATGGCGGCGACGGCGGCGTGGTCTCGCTGCAGAACAACAGCAACGTCATCACGCTGGGCGATGTGTCGCATGGCATGGTGGCCCAGTCGATCGGTGGCGGCGGCGGCGTGGCCGGGGCCGCGGTGAAGGCGCTGGGCAGCGACGACTCCAGCGATCCCAGCGGCGCCCTGCCCACCGAGTCGGAGCTGTACCTGAACATCGGCGGCGATCCCGGCGATGCGCCCGCGGGCGATGATGGCGACGGCGATGATTCCGACGACACCGCGGAATCGGTGCAGGGGGTCGGCAACAGCAATCCGCTGAAAGAGCAGGACGCCGTGTCGGTCGCGGCGACAGGCTCGGTGAGCACCGGCGGCGACTGGGCCATGGGCGTGCTGGCGCAATCCATCGGCGGCGGCGGCGGAGCGGGCTATGTCGGTTCGAATACCGGCGATGTGTCTTCGCCCACCAGCGGCGCCGTTAACGTGGGAGGCGGCGCCGGCAGCAACGGCTACGGCGGCGATATCGCCGTGCGGCTGGACGGCGCCGAAGACACCGGCATCGTCACCAGCGGCAGCGGCGCGTACGGCGTCCTGGCCCAATCCATCGGCGGGGGCGGCGGCCTGGGCGTGTCCCTGGCTTCCGGCACAGGCATCAAGACGAACGTGGGCGGCGCCCAGTCTTCCGATTCGTCCCATACCCAGACAGGCGGCACGGTTCGGCTGTATGGCACCAAGACCATCGTGACCGGCGGCGCCGATGCCCATGGCGTGGTGCTGCAGTCGATCGGCGGCGGCGGCGGCGTGGCCGGGATGAGCCTGCCGGCCGATGGCGGCAGCGTGGCCGGAGACATACTCGTGGGCGGCACCGATTACGGCGACGCGAACAGGGTCGTGGTCGATAACGCTGTCCTGCGCATCGGCACGGCCGGCGACCGGGCCTTTGGCCTGGTGGCGCAATCCATCGGCGGTGGCGGCGGCATTGCCGCGGCCGGCGCCGGCGTCGGCCTGTCGCAGGTGACGCTGGGCGGGCAGGGCGATGCGGTGGGCCATGGCGGCGAAGTGGCGGTGACACTGGCCCATGGCTCGCAGATCTACACGCAGGGCCGCGGCTCGCATGGCGTGGTCGCGCAATCGATCGGCGGCGGCGGCGGGATCGCCGGCGACCCTTCGATCGCGCCGCTGAGCGTGGCGCCGTCGGCGGCCGACGGCGGCCCGGGCGCGGGCGGGGGCGATGGCAGCACCATCACGCTGGCCGTCGACGCCGACATCGTCACCGAGGGCGAAGGCGCGTTCGGCATCCTGGCGCAGTCGATCGGCGGGGGCGGCGGACTGCGCGGCGATTCGTCGACGGCATCCGCGGGCCCCGCCGGCACCGGCCGCACCGGAAAAAGCGGCATGATCCACCTGACCCAGACCGGCACGGTCTCGGCCACGGGCAGTAATTCGGTGGGGATATTCGCCCAGAGCCAGGGCCCCACCGCCGACGGCGGCATCGATGTCACGATCAATGGCAGTGTGGCCGGCGGCAGCGGCGGGCAGGGCGCGGGCATCTGGATGGTGGGCGGCAACAGCAACTGGATCGGGCTGCAGTCCGGCGCCCATGTCTCGGCCGCCTCGGGCGTGGCGATCCGCTATGACGGCACCCGCGGCGTCGGCGCGGGCAGTTCGGTCACCGTGGAGAACTACGGCGTCATCGCGGGCGACATTCTGCTGCACGCCCAGGACAGCGACCAGGCCGGCACGGTGAACAACATGGGCCAGATCACCAGCGCCGCCGCCACGCTTGCCGCGCCAGCCGCCGGCGGCGCCGCCGCCAAGACGGCCGTGCCGGCCGCCAGCGCCGGCGTGCTGGTGGGCGCCCGCCGCTACGACGCAAACGTGGTCAACGACGGCACGCTGATCGTCGGCCGCAATGCCATCGTCGACAGCACGGCGATCTCCGGCGATTTCACCCAGGGGACGCAGGGCACCTTGCTGGTGGATGCCGACTTCGGGCGCCGCAACGCCGACCGGCTGCACGTGCAGGGCGATGCCCGGCTGGCCGGCACGGTCGATGTCGCGGCCCTGTCGCTGCTGCCCGGACGCCGCCTGACGGTGCTGACGGTCGATGGCGACGCCACCGGCCAGTTGGCGCCCCGGCAGTCGCCGATCTTCGATTATTCGCTCACGCGGGCCGGCCAGAACTACCAGTTGTCGGTTGATGGCGCGGACTTCACCGCGTCCTCGCTCGGGCTGAGTTCCGGGCAGGCCGGGCTGGCCGGCCACTTGCAGGAAATCTGGGACGGCGGCGCGCCCGACCGGTTCGGCAAGCTGTTCGCGGCCATGGACCAGGTCGCCGTGCAGGGCGGGGACAGCTACCGGGAACTGCTGTCCAATCTGTCGCCCGATGTCATGCTGGCGCCCGCCACGCAGATGCAGGCCGGCATGATGCGCTTCGGCAACAGCCTGATGAGCTGCCCCACGTTCAAGGGCGCGGATGCGATGACGGGCGAGAGCGATTGCGTCTGGGGCCAGATCACGCATCGCGACACGCGCCAGGACCGCGACGGCGACGCCGCCGGCTTCTCGAACGACAGCACCACCTACCAGGTGGGCGCGCAGAAGGAAGTGGCGCCGCACTGGTTCGTGGGCGTGTCCGCGGCCTACCAGAACGATGCGCTGCGCAGCGACGGCGGCCGCGTCGCCAGCAAGGGCGACAGCGGCTTCCTGGGCGTGGCCCTGAAGCGCGAGATCGGCCCCTGGCTGCTGGCGGCGGGGCTGAGCGGCAGCTACGGCAGCTATGACACCCAGCGGCAGGTGGGCGTGCCCGGCTTCGGCCGCAGCGCCTCCAGCGACCCCGACGTCTACAGCGGCGCGGCGCGGCTGCGGGTGGCGCGCACCTTCGCGTTCCCCACGTTCTACCTGAAGCCCTATATGGACGTCGACGCCATTTATTCCCGCATGCCGGGCTATCAGGAAAGGGACAGCGACCTGGCCCTGAAGATCGAGGGCAGCGACCAGTTCACCTTCGCCTTCTCGCCCACGCTGGAAATCGGCGGCCGGGTGGAGATCAATGGCGCGACGCTGCGGCCCTATGCCTATGCCGGCGCCACTTTCCTGACCGACGACGAATGGAAGACCCAGGCCCGCTTTGCCGGCGCGCCGGACGGCAGCCGCGGCTTCCAGACCTCGATGCCCATCGACGATTCCGTGGCGCGCGTGGGGGCCGGCCTGCAGATCTCGACCCATGGCGGGGTAGACGTGCGCCTGCAGTACGAAGGCGAATTCTCGGGCCATGCATCGAGCAACAGCGGCTCGTTGAAAGTCGGCATTCCCTTCTGAGGAGGACCCCGGAGGAGGACCCCGGGGAGCGCACTTTTATATATATGAAAATGATTAAAATGTATTTTCTTATATATTCGAATAATGAAAGAATCGACCTCAGGCTTGATCCTTTCATGGTGCGTACCCCATATGAAACGCTTTTCCCTCATGTTTGCCGCCGCGGCGATCGCGGCCGGCGCCTCGTTCGGCGCGCAGGCCGCCGCGCCCCTGCTGACCCCGGCCGAATTGAATGACGCGCGCGCCGACGCCTCGGTGCGCATCATCGATATCCGGCCCCCGCAGGAATACGCCGCCAACCATATTCCCGGCGCGGTGTCGGCCCCTTACGGGCAATGGCGCGGCCCGGCCGACAACCCCGGCCAGCTGCCGCCCGTGGACAAACTGGCCGAACTGGTGCGCAGCCTGGGCGTGGATCGGGACGTGCATGCCGTGGTGGTGTCGTCCGGCGCCAACGCCACCGATTTCGGCAGCTCGGCCCGCGTGTACTGGACCTTGAAATACCTGGGCCTGTCCGAGCTGTCCATTCTGAATGGCGGCGTGAAAGCCTGGGCCGATGCCGGCCTGCCGCAAGACCAGGCCGTGCCCGCGGTGGCGGCCAGCAGCTACACGCCGGTGCTCGACCGCGCCCTGATCGCCACGCAAGACCACGTGCTGGCGCAGATCGACAACCCCAAGGTGCAGCTGGTGGACGCGCGTCCGTCCAACTTCTTCCGCGGCGAAGTCAAGGCGCCGACCGCCAAGGTGCCCGGCACCATCCATAACGCGCTCAATCTTGAACACAGCAAGTGGTTCAAGCCCGGCACCGCCATTTTCGTATCGCCCGCAGAGGCCAAGGCCATCGCCGCCCAGTCGCTGCCCGAACCGGCCGACGAAACCATCTCGTTCTGCAATACCGGCCACTGGGCCGCCACCGACTGGTTCGCGCTGTCCGAAGTGGTGGGGCAGAAGAACGTGATGCTGTATCCCGCCTCGCTGGCCGACTGGACGCAGTCGTCCAAGGAGCTGCCGATGGACAACGTGCCCAGCCGCGGCCAGCAGATCCTGAAAAGCCTTAAAGACTTGGTAAGCTGATCAAGCCCCCGGCTCCTGTCAGGTGTCTGGCTCCCGCCAGGGTGCCAGACACCGTGTTTATGAGGCAGCCTCTGCACACTTCGGTATCAGGTACCTGCGGAGCCTGACACCTGGCAATATCCACCTCAATCCCAACCCTCGCAGCACCCCTTTCATGACGCGTCTTCCCCTTGCGGCCGTGCTGGCTGCCTTTTTCCTTGCCCTGGCCTGGTTCGTCTCCCTGCGCCAGGCCGTGCTGTTTCTGGTCGGCATCGGCATGGGCGGCGTGCTGGCCGGCGCGCGCTTCGGCTTCACCACCGGCTGGCGGCGCCTGATCGAGCAGCGCGACCCCAGCGGCGTGATGGCGCAGCTGTTGCTGCTGGCCGTTGCCGCCGCGGTGTCCATGCCTTTGTTGGCCGCGTTTCCCACCGACCTGGGCGCGGCGCTGGGGCCGCCCAGTATCAGCCTGCTGGTGGGCGCCTTCGTGTTCGGCGCCGCGATGCAGGTGGCCGACGGCTGCGGCTCGGGCACGCTGTACAAGGCCGGCATGGGCGTGCCGCTGAACATGGCCATCCTGCCGATCTTCGCGATCGGCAGTTTCCTGGGCTCGGCCCAGCTGGAACAATGGCTGCAGCTGGGCGCCACCCGCCCCGTCAGCCTGGTGGCCGCTTTCGGCCCCTGGGAAGCCTTCGGCCTGACCTGCGTCGGCCTGCTGCTGCTGGGCCTGGCCGCCCGGGCCTGGGTGGGCAAGGGCGCCAGCTGGTTCAACCGGCGCCTGCTGATCGGGGCCATTCTGCTGGCGGTTCTGGCCATGCTGAACCTGCTGATCGCCGGCCAGCCCTGGGGCGTGGTGTACGGCTTCGGCCTGTGGGCCGCCAAGGTCGCGACGGCGGCGGGCGTGTTCGACCCGGCCGCCAACGCGTTCTGGAGCCAGCCCGTCAATCTGCACAACCTGTCGCAGTCGGTCTTCCTGGACGTCACCTCGATCACCAACATCGGCATCCTGGCCGGCGCCCTGCTGGTCGCGGCCGGCAATTCGTCGGCCGCGCAGCGCGCGCCGCTGACGGGCCGCCAATGGGTGGTGGGCATCGTGGCCGGCTTCCTGCTGGGCTACAGCTCGCGCCTGGCGTTCGGCTGCAATATCGGCGCCATGGTCAGCGGCATTTCCACCGGCAGCCTGCATGGCTGGATCTGGGTGCCGGTGGCGTTCTGCGGTTCTTTGATCGGCGTGCGCATTCGTCGCCACTATGCCTTCTGACGGGACATGCACACCATGAAAAAACACGTATCGAAACTGGCCGCCGCGTTCTGGCTGGTGCTGATCGCCTTCTTCGCCTGGGACTGGGCGGCATCCGAGCCCGTCAACGTCAGGCAGGAACCGCCGCTGATCGCCGCGGGGTCCGGCCAGGCGCCCACGGGCGGGCATTGCGCGTCGACGTTCTAGCGTTGCGCGGCCATAGCACGGCATGGGCGAGCTTGGGGCCCGCGGTGCAGTATTCCCCTGACTGTCGTGGCGACAGCGCCAGCCGCTAAACCAACAGACTCAAGCCGGTAGAAACAAAAAAGCCTTGGAACACGTTGTGTTTCCAAGGCTTTTTCATCTGGAATTTTGGTGGAGCGGAGGAGGATCGAACTCCCGACCTTCGCATTGCGAACGCGACGCTCTCCCAGCTGAGCTACCGCCCCAACAAGCGCAGAAATATAGCACATTTTTCGCCGTCGATCGGGCGCATCCCGCATAGGTGCCGCATGGGTGTCAGGCTCCCGCAGGGTGCCTGACACCGTGGTGTCGAGACAGCCTCTGCCCACTACGGTGTCAGGCACCCTGCGGGAGCCTGACACCTGATCACACCTGGTCCAGGCCTCGGCCGCGCTTGACCGCGCCGCCTTCCTCTGCTTAATATAT
Source organism: Bordetella petrii (assembly GCF_017356245.1). Lineage (NCBI taxonomy): Bacteria > Pseudomonadati > Pseudomonadota > Betaproteobacteria > Burkholderiales > Alcaligenaceae > Bordetella > Bordetella petrii. Next base: position 172,898 of record NZ_JAFMZZ010000001.1, on the reverse strand, counting down.
TCCACATAAGGAACATCATTCCTATATAGGAATAATCTCGGAGGAGCAATGGAACACAGATTCGATGTCGTGGTGGCGGGCTGCGGGGTGGCGGGCCTGTCCGCGGCGGCAACCGCGGCAGAGCACGGGCTGAAGGTGGCCGTGCTGGAACGTTCGTCGTTTGAAGACCGGGGCGGCCAAAGCCGCTGGACCGAGGCCTACCTGCGCATGAAATCGCTGGACGAGGTGTCCGACGATTTCGAGGCGCACCTGTCCGAAAACGCTGGCCCGTACAACGATCCGGACCTGATCGGCGAAATGGCCGGCAGCCGCGAATCGTGGTCGCATGCGGCGCGCACGCTGGCCGTGCCCGACCCGGACCTGATCGGCGGTTTTGCCGACCAGGTGGCGCCCACCATCCAGTGGCTGCAGGGCCTGGGCGTGAAGTTCGATTTCCTGCCCACGCAGTTCCTGACCAAGACCCAGCCGCGCCTGCTGCCGGTGGGCGGCGGCCAGGCCCTGGTGGACGCGCTGGCGGCGCGGGCCGAGGCGCTGGGCGTCGAATTTTTCTATCACACCACCGCGCGCAAGCTGGCGCTGGATGCGCACGGCAGGGTGCAGGGCCTGCTGGCGCACCACCCCGAACAGGGCGGCCTGCGCTTCCTGGGCAAGGTGGTGCTGGCCAGCGGCGGCTTCGAAGGCAACCCCGAAATGCTGGCCAAATATCTGGGGCCGCGCTCGGTGTATCTGCGGCCGGTGTGCAAGGGCGGCTACTTCAACAAGGGCGAGGGCATCGCCATGGCGCTGGAAGCCGGCGCCGGCGCGGCGGGCGAATTCGGCAGCTACCACGCCGAGCCGGTCGACCCGCGTTCGGGTGTGTCCGAACCGTCGGTGTTCATTTTTCCGTACGGCATCCTGGTCAACAAGGCGGGCGAGCGCTTCACCGACGAAGCCCCCGGCACGGTGGATGCCCATTACGAGCGCGTCACGCGCCGCATCTACGAGCAGGCCGAGGGCCTGGCCTATGTGATCCTGGACCAGCGCGTGAAGGACATTCCCAACTACCGCCTGGCCATCCGCACCGACCAGCCGGCCATCGAAGCAGATACGATCGCCGGCCTGGCCGCGAAACTGCAGGTGCCGGCCGACGCCCTGCAGCAGACGGTGGATGCCTACAACGCGGGCTGCGGCGCGGGCCGGGGCTATGACCCGCTGGTGCCCGACGGCGTGTCCACTGCCGGCGTGAAGCCGGCCAAGACCCACTGGGCCCTGCCGATCGACAAGGGGCCGTTCATGGCCTATCCCATCATTTCGTCGAACGTGTTCACCTTCGGCGGCCTGAAAGTGAATACGGCGGGGCAGGTGCTCGACACCGACGGCAACGTCATGCCCGACCTGTACGCGGCCGGCGAGACCGTGGGCATGTATTACAGCAACTACACCGGGGCCACTTCGGTGCTGAAGGGCCTGGTGTTCGGCCGGCTGGCCGGCCGCCACCTGGCGGGCGCCGCCGCTTCCCAACGTTGAAGGAGCGCCGCGTGTTTTCTGCTGATCTACTGGCGGGCCGCGTGGCCCTGGTTACCGGCGGCGCCGGCGGCATCGGCGGCGCCGTGGTCGCCGCCATGGCGGCCTGCGGCGCCCGCGTGGTGGCCGCCGACCTGAAAGCGCCCGACCCGGCGCACGCCGCCGGTGCGGAGTTCGTGGCGCTGGACGTCACCCAGGCGGGGCAGGTGGCCGACTGCGTCAACGGCGTCGTGGCGCGCCACGGCCGCCTGGACATCCTGGTCAACGTGGCCGGCATCGTTTCGCTGGGCAACGCCGCCGACCTGGCCGAATCCGAATGGGACAGGGTGCTGGCCATCAACCTGAAAGGCACCTTTCTGTGCTGCCAGGCGGTCATGCCCGCCATGAAGGCCGCGGGCTACGGGCGCATCATCAACATGGGATCGGTGCTGGGCAAGAGCGGCGGCAATCCGCGTCCCTGGCTGGACCCGGCCGAACAGGCGCGCGCCAGCAACGTGGCCTATGGCGTGTCGAAGGCCGGCATCGGCGCCATGACCGCGTACCTGGCCAAAGAGCTCGCGGCGCACGGCATCACCGTCAATACCGTGGCGCCCGGGCCGGTGGCCTCGGCGATGACCACCAACTTTCCGCAGGCGCTGCGCGACCTCATTCCGGTGGGGCGCATGGGGCGGGCGGACGAAATCGCGGCCGCCGTGCTGTTCCTGGCGGCGCCCCAGTCGTCGTTCATCACCGGCGAAACGCTGGATGTAAACGGCGGGCTGTGGGCCGATTGATCTTTTCTTCAACTCTTGAACCTTTGAGCGAGAACTTCACTATGCAGCAACAACGTGCGATTTACCTGGTGCTGGACATGCAGAACGACCTGGTCCACGACGATGGCCCCAATGGCAAGGGGCCGCTGGGCCAGCAGGTGCGCGAACGCCAGCTGATCGCCAAAACGGCCGCGGCCATCGGGCGCGCCCGCGCCGCAGGCATTCTGGTGGGCTTCGTGCGGGTCGGTTTTTCCGCCGGCTATCCCGAATGCCCGGCCGGTTCGCAAGTATTTTCGGCGGCGCCCCAGCATGGCTTGTTCAAGCTGGGCGCGTGGGGCACCGAGATCCATCCCGGGCTCGAGCAGCGCGAAGGCGATATCCAGGTGGTGAAGCACCGTGTCAGCCCGTTCTATTCCACCACGCTGGAAGCCCAGCTGCGCGCCCGGAACGTGTCGCGCATCTATTGCGCGGGCGTGTCCACGCAGGCAGTGGTGCAGGCCACCGTGCGCGATGCGCACGACCGCGACTACGAGGTGATTCTGCTGGAAGACCTGTGCGCGGCGCACAGCGCCGAAGAGCATCGCAATTCCGTGCAGAGCATCGGCCGCTTCTGCAAGACAGAAGCATCGGACACCGTGGTGTTCGCCCATCCCTGATCTTGCCTGGCGAGCCGCGGGCAGCGCTGCCGGTGCGCCGGCAGCTAAAAAAACGAGGAGACAGAAATGCTGAATTCATTATTTGGGGGCAGGCGGCGCGCGGCGGCCGTGTGCGCCGCCGCGCTCATGGGCGCGGGCGCCAGCGCCTGGGGGGCCGGCTATCCCGAGCGGCCCATCACGATGGTGGTGCCCTACAACGCCGGCGGCGGCACTGATGTGCTGGCGCGCGCGGTGGCCAACGGCGCGGGCAAGATACTGAAGCAGTCCATCATTGTCGAGAACCGGCCGGGCGCCAGCGGCATGATCGGTTCCAGCCTGGTGGCGCGCGCCGCGCCCGACGGCTACACCATGGAAGTGACGGCCGCCGATACCCATTCCATCAACCCGCACGTATATCCCAAGATTTCCTACGACGCGCGCAAGGACTTTGTCGCGGTGGCGCAGGTGGGCTACCTGCCTTATGCGATGGTGGTGAGCACGCGGCTGCCGGTGAAGTCCATCCAGGACTACATCGCCCTGGCCAGGAAAGAGCCGGGCAAACTGACCTATGCCTCGTGGGGCGTGGGCAGTTCCAGCCAGGTGGCCATGGAAATGCTGAATGTCAGCCAGGGCCTGAACGTGCTGCATGTGCCGTTCACCGGCGCGGCGCCGGCCATGCAGGCGCTGATGGCGGGGCAGGTCGACGCGCTGTTCGTGCCCCTTAGCCTGGCCAAGCCCAGCGCCGACGCCGGCAAGGTGCGCATGATGGGGCTGGGCGCACCCAAGCGTTTCGGCGGCGCGCCCGAAGTACCCACGCTGGCCGAGCAGGGCGTGAATGTCATCGCCGCGCCCTGGATCGGCATCCTGGTGCCGGCCGGCACGCCGCAGGCCGCCATCGACACCATGGCCGATGCCGTGCTGCGGGCCGTCAAGACCCAGCCGGTGATAGACGCGCTGACCTCCGGCGGGCTGGAGATCAGCCCGCGCGGCGCCAAGGGCTTTGGCGAGATCCTGGTGCAGGACTACAAGCTGTGGGGCGACACCGTCAAAGCGGCTAATATCAAGGCTGAATAGCCCGGCGTCATCGACCGGGCCGGCGCACCCCGCGGGGTGCGCCGCTTTGTGTCGATGCCCCCGCCATGCCGATGCCCATGCCCCACACCGCCACGCGCTCCAAGACCGAAGACACGACCCGCTCGCCGCTGCGCACCGTCCAGATCCTGCACGAGCTGGCGCTGAACCCCGCGGGCGCCTCGCTGGCCGACCTGAGCGTGCGCCTCGAACTGCCCAAGACCAGCCTGTTCCGGCTGCTGAAAACCCTGGAAGCCGGCGGCTATGTGGCCGCCCACAACGCCGCCTACACGCTGGGCACCGCCGCGCTGAAGCTGGGCGCGGCCATCGTGCGCAACCGCCAGTTTCCCAACTGCGCGCTGCCGGTCATGCACTCGGTATCCGAGCGCTGCGGCGAGACCATCATCCTGGGCACGCTGGCCGAAAACCGCCATGAAGTGTTCTATGCCGAAGTCATCGACGCCACCAATCCGCTGCGTTTCATCAGCAAGGCGGGCAGCACCAATCCGCTGTATGGATCGGCCAGCGGGCAGGTCATCCTGGCCTATATGTCCGCCAAGGATCTGGCTGCCTACCTGAAGGCGGTGAAGCTGGTCAAGCACGCGCCCGGCACGATCGAGACCGTGGCCGAACTCCGCCGCAGGCTGGATGAAATCCGCGCCGCCGGGGTGTCGTTCAGCCTGGAAGGCCTGGTGGAAGGCGTGTTCTCGGTGGCGGCGCCGGTCATGGACGCGAACGGCACGGTGGCCGCCGGCCTGTCGATCTCGGCGCCCAGTTCGCGGGGCTTGAAGCTCAAGAACCGGCTCAAGGCGCTGGCGCTGGAAGGCGGCGAAGAGATCTCGCGGTTGCTGGGCTACGCGGGCGCGTATCCCTTGCCCGGGCAGGCCGGTTAAGGCCGGCGCCCGGCCGGCAGCTGTCAGGCCAGCTGCAGGGTGGCCACCACCGGGGTGTGGTCCGACGGCTGTTCGTTGGCGCGGGGCGCCTTGTCGATGACGCAGGACACGCAGTGCTGCGCCAGCGGCTGCGACAGCAAAATGTGGTCGATGCGAAGCCCGGCATTGCGGCGGAAGGCGAACTGGCGGTAGTCCCACCAGCTGAATGATTTCTCGGGCTGCTCGAACAGCCGGAACGAATCGGTCAGGCCCAGCTCGAGCAGGGAACGAAACGCCGCGCGCTCGGGCTCGGACACCAGTACGTGCCCCACCCATTTGGCGGGGTTGTGCACGTCTTCGTCGGCGGGCGCCACGTTGTAGTCGCCCAGCAGGGCCAGGCGCGGATAGGCCTGCATCTGCTGGGCCAGCCAGCGGTGCAGCTGCCGGAACCAGTCCAGCTTGTACGTGTACTTGTCGGAATCCAGCGCCTGGCCGTTGGGGCAGTAGGCGCTGATGACCCGCACGTCGCCGGCGGGCGAAGGCAGCGTCACGGCCAGCAGCCGCTGCTGCGGGTCGTCCATGCCGGGAATGTTGCGCACCATGGCCGAGCCCGGCTCGCGCGACACGATGGCCACGCCGTTATAGGTTTTCTGGCCGGCCCAGACGGCGTGGTAGCCGATCTGCGTAAAGGCGTCGAGCGGGAAGTTCTCGTCGGTAAGCTTGAGCTCTTGCAGGCAGAGCGCGTCCACGGGGTTGGCGGCCAGCCAGTCCAGGACTTGCGGCAGGCGCACTTTCAGGGAATTGATGTTCCAGGTGGCGAGTTTCATTCGATTGGGAAAGAGCCAACATAAGGGTGCCAAGATGATACCGCGTACCGCTTGTGCGGCCGATAGTGGCGCTTCACTGGTCAACCCGCCCGCGCCGCGCCCATTGCCCGCCTGCGCAGCAGCGCGGCAAAGGCCCGTCCAGGGCGGGTTTGCGGCACGTCGGGATTGAACAGCAAGCCTGGCGTGCGCATGGGCGTGGGGCTTTCCATTGGAATCAAGCGTAGCGCTGGGTTGGGCGTGACGGCGCTGGCGGCGGCGATGGCGCCCACGGGCAGCCGTGCCACCATGCTCAGCATGGCGGCGACGGTGTTGGTCTCGGCCACCACGCTGGGCTCGGCGCCGGCGGAGGCGAAGCATTCGTCCAGCAGGCGGCGGGTGGAAAAGCTGGGCGGCAGCAGCACCAGGGGCTCGCGGTGCAGCTCGATCATGCGGATGCGCTTGCGCGCGGCCAGCGGATGCTCGGCCGACACTACCAGCACCAGTTCTTCGTTGAACAGCGGCTCGAACTGCAGGCCGCTGGTCGACTCGGGCCGATAGGCCACGCCCAGGTCCAGCTGGCCGGCTTCCAGCCGGGCGCCGATGGCGTCGGCCGCCAGTTCTTCGATAACCACCCTGACCGTAGGATGATGCTGCAGGAAGCGCGCCATGCAGTCGGGGATGAAGCTCTGGTTGAAGGTATGGGTGGTGCCCACCCGCAGCTCGCCGGTCAGCGAGGCGGCGCTTTGCTTCAGTTCGCTGAGGCCTTGGTCGATTTCGCGTAGGGCGCGCGCCGCGTAGGCCAGGAAGGTTTCGCCGGCGGCGGTGATGACGACGCGCTTGCCCACGCGATCGAACAGCGGCTGGCCGATTTCGTCTTCCAGCTGGCGGATCTGGTGCGACAGGGTGGACTGCGTGACGTGCACGCGCTCGGCGGCGCGGGTGAAGTTCAGCGAACCCGCCAGAGCAATGAAATAGCGCAGGTGCCGCAGTTCCATGGGAGTGCCGCCAAATAATCGATAGCATCAATGATAACTGAAGAAATTTATCATTTTCATGATTCGATGCTGTTGACTAGTCTTACGGCAACACGGCAATCCGCAACAGGAGCTCTCATGGGGAAAGTACTGGAAGGCATCAGGGTCATCGAGCAGGGAACGTTCATTACCGGCCCGGCGGCCGGCATGCTGCTGGCCGATCTGGGCGCCGACGTGATCAAGGTCGAGCAGCCGGGCGCCGGCGATCCTTTCCGGGCTTTCAAGGGCGGGCTGTACAGCCCGCATTACCAGACCTACAACCGCAATAAGCGCAGCATCGAACTCGATGCCCGCGACCCGGACGACGCCCAGGTGTTCGACGCTCTGATCGAGGGCGCCGATGTGTACATCCAGAACTTCCGGCCCGGCACGGCCGAGCGCCTGGGCGCCGGCGAAGCGCGGCTGCGGGCGCTGAACCCGGGACTGGTGTACTGCGCCATCAGCGGCTTCGGCCAGACCGGCCCGGCCGCGGGAAGGCCGGCCTATGACACGGTGGCGCAGGCGGCCAGCGGCTTCCTGAACCTGCTGGTCAATCCGGCCAACCCGCGGGTGGTGGGCCCCGCCATCGCCGACTCGCTTACCGGGTTCTACGCGGCCTACGGCATACTGGGCGCGCTGGTGGAGCGCGCCAGCACCGGGCGGGGCCGGCGGGTGGAAGTCTCGATGCTGGAAGCCATGTGCCACTTCAACCTGGATGCCTTCACGCATTTCCTGTCCGAAGGCGAAGTCATGGGGCCGTACAGCCGCCCCAGCGTATCGCAGTCGTACACGCTGCGCTGCGCCGACGGCAAGTGGCTCGCGCTGCACATGTCGTCGCCGGAAAAATTCTGGCGCAGCCTGGCCGAGGCTATCGAGCGCCCCGGCATCTTCGACGACGCGCGCTTCGCCACGCGCGAGGGCCGCATCGCGCACCAGGATCAATTGATCGAACTGCTGGGCGAAATCTTCGCCACTCGCACGCGCGATGCCTGGTGTAGCCGCCTGCTGGAGCGCGATGTGCCGCACGCGCCCATGTACGACACCCGCGAAGCCCTGCAAGACCCGCAGGCGCGCCACCTGCAGATCGAGATCGAAGGCCTCCATCCGCGGCGCGGCCCCTGGAAAACGGTGCGCTCGCCCGTTACGTTCGACGGCCAGCGGCCCACGCAAGTCAGCCCGCCGCCCGAGTTGGGCGAGCACAACGACGAGATTCGCGCATCGCTGCGCGCCGGGCGCGCATAGGCGCACGGCTTTCATTCAACACAAGGACAGCTCATGAAAATCGGCAAGGAAACCGTGCCCCGCACATCGATTTGCACGTCCGACGAGCACGCCATCGTGGTGCGCGGCGCCGACCTGTGCCAGGACCTGATCGGCAAGATGGCGTTCGGCGATTATTTCTACCTGCTGGTCACCGGCCGCCAGCCGGATGCGCCTGCCAGCGCGGTGCTGAACGCCACGCTGGTGGCGATCGCCGAGCACGGCCTGGTGCCCAGCGTGCAGGCCAGCCGCATGACCCTGGCGGCCGCGCCCGATGCGCTGCAGGGCGCCGTGGCGGCGGGCATCTTGGGCTGCGGCTCGGTGATTCTGGGCGCTTCCGAGACGGCCGGGCGGCTGTTCCATGAAATCGAGGCGCGCGCCGGGCAGGGCGGCGACATCGCCGCCGCGGCGCGCGCCATCGTGGCGGAATACCGCGCGGCGCGGCGCGCCATTCCCGGCTACGGGCATCCGCTGCACAAAGAGCGCGACCCGCGCGTGGCGCGCCTGTTCGAGGTGGCGCGTGACAGCGGCGCGGGCATGCGCTACGTGGCCATTGCCGAGGCGGTGGAGCAGGCGATTCCCGGGGTGGTGGGCAAAGATCTGCGGCTGAATGTCTCGGCCGCGATCCCAGCGGTGCTGCTGGGCATCGGTTTTCCGCTGTCCGCGCTCAGGGGGGTGCCGATCCTGGCGCGCACGGCCGGCCTGATCGCCCACCTGACCGAAGAACAAGAGACCCCGATCGGCTTCGCGCTGTCTTACCAGGCCACGCGCGAAGTGCAGTACCAAGGCGAAGTTCCCCCCGGATTCGGGACGGCGCAGCCATAGCGCCGGCTTACCGGCGCGCTGCCCGCGGCGCGCCGCATACATCAATGATAAGGAGAGACAACGATGAAACCGCTCGAACATTTTTCCCGCCCGAGCCAGGCGCGCCGCAATTTGCTGGGGGCCGCGCTGGCCGCTGCCGTGCTTGGGCTGGCCGGCGCGTCCGCCCAGGCCGCCGGTTTTCCTGACCGTCCGGTGCGCATCGTGGTGCCGTTCGGTCCGGGCACGACCACCGACACGATCACGCGCATCGTGGCCGACGCTATGGCCAAGCCGCTGGGCCAGCAGGTCGTGGTGGAAAACAAATCGGGCGGTGGCGGCACCATCGGCACCGCCCAGGTCGCGCGCGCCGAGGCCGACGGCTATACGCTGGTGATGGGCACGGTGGGAACGCATGCCATCAACCAGGCGCTGTACAAGAACCCCGGCTACGATCCGGTGAAAGATTTCGCGCCGGTGGCCTTCGTGGGCCAGACGCCGACTTTCCTGGTTACCGGCAGCGGGTCGGGCATCAAGTCGCTGAAAGACCTGGCCGCCGCCGCGGCCAAGCCGCCGGGGGTGGCCTTCGCGTCGGCCGGCAGCGGCACGTCGGGCCACCTGGCCGGCGAATTGCTCAAGGCGCAGTTGGGCGGCGAAATGCTGCACGTGCCCTATAAAGAAGGCGGCCTGGCCGTGTCCGACGTGATGTCGGGCCAGGTGCAGTTCATGTTTTACCACCCGGCCGCGGTGCTGCCGCACATCAAGGCCGGCAAGCTGCGCGCGCTGGGCGTGTCCAGCGCGCGCCGCAGCATCGCCGCGCCGGATGTGCCCAGCATCGCCGAACAGACCGGCAGCGATTTCGACCTGGTGGCGTGGTTTATGTTGTACGCGCCGGACTCCACTCCCGCGCCGGTGCTGGCTGCCTTGCGCCAGGCGGCGCAGGCTGCCCTGGCCGATCCGCAGGTGGCCAAGCGCCTCAGCGGACAGGGCGTGGAGCCGGGAGGCGAGTCGACCCGCGACCTGGACAAGTTCGAGCAGGCCGAGATCGCCAAGTGGTCGGACCTGGTGCGCAAGTCCGGCGCCCAGGTGAACTGAGCGCGGCCCGGCGGGGCGCCCACGCGCGCCGCCTACTGCGTCAGCGTGGAAATGAATGCCGCGGTGCGCGGGTCGCGCGGGCGGCTGAACAACTCGGCCGAGGCGCCCGATTCCACCACGCGGCCGTTCTGCAGAAAGACGGCTTCACGCGAGATGGCCGCGGCCAGGCGCAGGTCGTGCGTGGCCATCAGCATGGTCATGCCTTCGCCGGCCAGTTGTTTCAGCACGTCGACCACTTCGGCCGCCAGGCCGGGATCCAGCGCCGAAGTGGGCTCGTCGCACAACAGCACGCGCGGCGAGGGCGCCAGCGCGCGCGCGATGGCCACGCGCTGCTGCTGGCCGCCCGACAGGTTGAGCGGCCAGGCGTCGGCCTTGTCCTGCATGCCGACCTTGGCCAGCAGTTCCTGGGCGCGTTCGCGGGCCCGCGGCCTGGGCCACTTCTGCACCGTGACCAGGCCTTCCATGACGTTGTCGATGACGGTCTGGTGCGGAAACAGCTGGAAGTTCTGGAACACCATGCCGGTCTGCTTGCGCACCCGCTGGATGGCGTCGCGATCGGGGCGGCGGCGCGGCTCGAACTGCATGGTTTCTTCACCCAGCCGCAGCGTGCCGCCTTCGGGAATTTCCAGCAGGTTCACGCAGCGCAGCAGGGTGCTTTTGCCGCTGCCGGACGGCCCGATCAGCGCCGTGACGCTGCCCTCGGCAATGGCGACGTCGACCTTGTCCAGGACGTGGTTGTCGCCGAAGAATTTGTCGATCTGCGTCAGCGAGATCATCGGTTCCTCTCGGAAAACACCGCATGCTGGCCGAAGCGGCGTTCCAGGCGCACTTGGGCAGCCGACAGCGCCGAGCTGAATATCAGGTAGATGATGGCGGCCTCGACATACAGGATCAGCGGTTCATAGGTGACCGCGGCGATGCGCTGGGCGGCCTGGAAAATCTCGGGCACGGTCAGCACGGCCGCTAGCGAGGTGTCCTTGACCAGCGAAATGAACGAATTGGCCAGCGGCGGCACGGCCACCCGCGCCGCCTGCGGCAGCACGGTGCGGCGCATGGCCTGGCCGCGTGTCATGCTCAGCGAATAGGCGGCTTCCCATTGGCCCTTCGGTATCGATTCGATGGCGCCGCGGATCACTTCCGAGTTGTACGCGCCCACGTTCAGCGTGAAGCCGATCAGCGCGGCCGGCAGCGGATCGAGCACGATGCCCACGCTGGGCAGCCCGTAGAAAATGACGAACAGCTGCACCAGCAGCGGCGTGCCGCGGATCAGCCATACGTAGAACCTGACCAGCGCCACCAGCGGCGCCGGCCCGAACAGCCGTATCAGCGCCACCACGAAAGCCAGCACCAGCCCGCCGGCGAACGACAGCAGGGTCAGCGGCACCGTGAACACCAGCCCCGCGCGCAGCAGGGGCCAGAACGAATCGATCATTAACTGCAGCCAGGCGGGCACGGTGGCGTGGGTTCCTTGGTGGCGGGTCGCGAAGGGCGCAAGCGCGGGCGCTTACTGGGCGGACAGGTCGGTGCCGAAGTATTTCACCGAGATCTTCTTGTAGGTGCCGTCGGCCTTGATGTCGGCCAGCGCCTTGTTGATGGCGTCGCGCAGCTCGGGGTTGCCCTGGCGGATCAGCACGCCCGACTCGCTGAATTCGGCGCTCTTGTCGCTGTCGACGATCTTGACCTTGGCGTTGGGCTTGTGCTTCTTGAAGTCGAGGAACGACAGGTTGTCGTTGATGGTGGCGTCGACGCGGCCCGAGGTCAGCAGGTCGACGCTTTCGTTGAAGCCCTGCACCGCCACCACCTGGGCGCCGTACTTCTGCGCCAGCTTGCCGAAGTTGCTGGTCAGCGTGTTGGCCGAGCGCTTGCCTTTCAGGTCGTCGAAGCTCTTGATCGCCGTGTTGTCGTCGCGCACGATCAGCACCGCTTGCGACGAAATATAGGGATCCGAGAAGTCGTACTTGGCCTTGCGGGCGTCGGTGATGCCCACCTGGTTGATGACTGCGTCGTAGCGCTTGACGTCCAGGCCGGCGATCAGGCCGTCCCATTTGCCTTCGATGAATTCGGCCTTGACTCCCAGGCGCTCGGCGATGGCGCGGCCGATTTCGACATCGAAGCCGGTGAGCTTGCCCGACGCGTCATGGTAGGTGAAGGGGGCATACGTGCCTTCGGTGCCGATCTTGAAGGCGCCGGCCGATTTGATGGCGGCCAGGCCGTCCTGGGCATGGGCGCCGGCGGCCACGGTCAGTTGCAGCAGGCCGGCCAGCAGGATGGAACGCAGGGGTTTCATAGGGTGCTCCAGTGGGTGTCGTCATGCGCACGAGGGCGGCCTTGTGAGCCGCCCACGGCAATGGATAGGGCACTGTAACAAGACCCCTATTTTTCCACAAAGCATAAGGAATCTTAAGAATATTGCTTTTTGTTATTAGCCGGCGGGCCGCGGCCTGCGGCTTCAGCGCGCGCGCAGCAGCCGCAGGCCGTTGGCCACCACCAGCAGGCTGGCGCCCACGTCGGCGAACACCGCCATCCACAGCGTGGCGTGGCCGGTGGCGGCCAGCACCAGGAAAACCGCCTTGATGCCCAGCGCCAGCGCGATGTTCTGCACCAGGATGCGGTGGGTGCGGCGCGACAGCCGCACGAACTGGCCGATCTTGCGCAGGTCGTCGTCCATCAGCGCCACGTCGGCGGTCTCGATGGCCGTGCCGGTGCCGGCCGCGCCCATGGCAAAGCCGATGTCGGCCCGCGCCAGCGCGGGCGCATCGTTGATGCCGTCGCCCACCATGCCCACCTTGCCGGCGGGGCCCAGCTTGGCCGCTACCGCCCGCAACTTGTCTTCGGGCAGGAGTTCGCCGTGCGCTTCGTCGATGCCGGCCTGCCGGGCCACCGCCTGCGCGGTGCGGGCATTGTCGCCGGTCAGCATCAGCGTGCGCACCCCCAGCTGGTGCAGCGCCGCCACGGCCTCGGCGCTGCCCGGCTTCAGGGTGTCGGCCACCGCGGCCAGCGCCAGTACGGCGGTGCCGTCGGTCAGGGCGATGGCGGTTTTGCCTTGCTGTTCGTAAGCCTGCATGCGGGCCTGCAGTTCGGGCGTGGCCACGCCCAGCTCGCGCATCAGGCGCAGGTTGCCCAGGTGCAGGGCCGTATCGCCGATGCGGCCGCGCACGCCGCGGCCGGGCAGGGCGGCAAAGTCGCGCACTTCCGGCAGCGCGGCCGGCTGGCCGGCATGGGCCTGCGCCACGGCGCGCGACACCGGGTGGTCGGAACGCGCCGCCAGGCTGGCCGCCAGCAGGGCCGCCGGCTGCCCGGGCAGTTCGGCCAGGGTTTCGAGGTCGGTGCACACCGGTTTGCCGTGGGTCAGCGTGCCGGTCTTGTCCAGCGCCAGCCAGGCCAGCTTGCGGCCTTCTTCCAGGTACACGCCGCCCTTGATCAGGATGCCGCGCCGGGCCGCCGCGGTCAGGCCGCTGACAATGCTGACCGGGGTGGAAATGACCAGCGCGCAGGGGCAGGCGATGATCAGCAGGGCCAGCGCGCGGTAGATGGCGTCCAGCCAGGGCTGGCCCCACAACAGCGGCGGGGCCGCGGCCACCAGCACTGCCAGCGTCACCACCACGGGCGTGTAGATGCGCGAGAAGCGGTCGATGAAGCGCTGCGTGGGCGCCCGCGCGCCCTGGGCCTGTTCGACGGCATGGATGATGCGCGCCAGGGTGGTCTCGCCGGCCGCCGCGGTGACGCGGTAGTCGAAGGCGCCTGTGGTATTGACGGTGCCGGCATAAACCACGTCGCCCACGGCCTTGTCCACCGGCAGGCTCTCGCCCGTGATGGCGGACTGGTCGACGGCCGAACTGCCTTCGGCCAGCGTGCCGTCGGCGGCGATGCGCTCGCCCGGCCGCACCCGCACCCAGTCGCCATGCCGCAGCTGCGCCACCGGGACTTCGGCCCATGAGCCATCGGCCTGGCGCGCGGTGGCGACTTGCGGCGCCAGGTCCAGCAGGTCGCGTACGGCGTGGCGGGCGCGGTCCAGCGCGCGCGCCTCGATCAGCTCGGCCACGTTGAACAGGAACATCACCATGGCCGCCTCGGGCCATTGGCCGATCAGCACCGCGCCGGTCACGGCGATGCTCATCAGGGCGTTGATATTGAGATTGCCGTTGCGCAGGGCGATCCAGCCCTTGCGGTACGTGCCCAGCCCGCAGGTCAGGATGGACGCCACCGCCAGCACGGCGGTCAGCGCAACAGGCAGGGCGGCGAAATGCGCGGCTTCCGACAGGGCGGCCAGGATCCCCGCCGCCGCCAGCAGGTAGCGGCCGCGGCGCGGCGCGGCGGCCGGCACGGCGCCGCCCGCGTCTTCCTGCGCCATCACTTCCGGCGTCATGTCCAGCGCGCGGATGGCCGCCACCACGCGCTCCAGCGCGCCGTCGGCATGCACCACGGTCAGCACGCGCTGCATCAGGTTGAAGTGCATGTCGTGCACGCCCGGCAACTGGCCCAGTTTTTTACGGATCAGGGTTTCTTCAGTGGGGCAGTCCATCTGCCCGATGCGCAGCCGCGCCAGCTGCTGGCCGGGGCCGGCGCGCAGCGGCGCGGCGTCGCCGCGCGCGCCGGCGGCCGCGTGGTCGTGGGCATGGTCGTGCGATGGCGCGGCGTGGTCGTGCCCGCAGCAGGCTTGGGTGTCGGAAGCAGAGGACGGCATCAGGCGGATCTCGGTCGATTGAGTGACATGGCTGCATTGCACACCCTGGAGTTACTATAGGGTCAAGGCGCCCGTGCGGCGCATTCCTGTCCGGGAGGCAGCCATGAAAATCGGTGAACTCGCCAAGGCGGCCGGCACGACCGTGGAAACCGTGCGCTATTACGAAAAAGAGGGCCTGCTGCCCGCGCCCGAGCGCGGCCTGAACAATTACCGCAGCTATGGCTCGGCGCACCTGGAGCGCCTGCGCCTGATCCGCAACTGCCGCGCGCTGGACATGACGCAGGAAGAAATCCGCGCCATCCTGCAGCTGGCCGACGATCACCGGGCCGGCTGCGGGCCGATCAACGAGCTGTTCGATGAGCACATCGCCCATGTGGACGCGCGCATGGCCGAACTGGCGCAGCTCAAGGGCCAGCTTACCGAGCTGCGCCGCCGCTGCCTGTCGGCGCGGCCCGACACCGACGACTGCGGCATTCTGCACGGCCTGTCCGAAATGCAGGTAGAGGAACGCCCCGAACGCCACACCCACCTGGGCTGAGCGCGGCGCCGATGACCTTGGCCGGCGCGGGGAGATACGCCGGAAGGCGCCCCTGCCTGGCGTATGATGAGAATGTTTCTCGAATAGACCACACTTCAGCAGCCCTCCATGACCGTTTCCCCCCTGCATGCCCTGACTTCCCGCCGCTCGATGAAATTCCTGCGCGCGCCCGCGCCCAAGCCCGACGAGCTTGACCAGATCCTGCAAGCTGCCATGAGCGCGCCCGACCACGGCAAGCTGCGCCCCTGGCGGTTCGTGCTGATCCGCGGCGCCGCCATCGGCCGCCTGGCCGACCGGGCGCTGGACGCCGTCAAGCGCAGCGGCGACCCGCGCATGACGCCCGAAAAAGAGAAATCGGTGCGGCAATGGATGAGCGAAGTGCCGCTGTTCGTGGGCCTGGCCCAGAAAATCGACCACGACAATCCCAAGGTGCCCGAGCAAGAACAGCTGCTGGCCACCGGCGCGTCGGTCATGAACATCCTGAATGCCGTGCACATGCTGGGCTACGCGGCTTTCTGGAGCACCGGCATGGGAACGTACCTGGAAGAAGTCCAGGAAGCGCTGGGCTTCGATCCGCTGGATTACCGGTTCCTGGGTTTCCTGGCCATCGGCACGCCGGCCTGCGCAGTGCCTGTGGCTCAGCGGCCGGATTATCGGGAGTTTGTCACGGAGTGGACTGGGGAATAGCGCGGGGGTGTCGGTGCTGCTGTGTGCGTGTTCTTCTGGCGTCGGGGCGGGTTGGGGTGACTGCCTTGGCTTCACGGTGCCGTCCGGGCGCCCCGCGCGCCCGGGCCCGNCGGGTTGGGGTGGCTGCCGCGGCGCCTCGGGGCCGGGCCCGGGCGCGCGGGGCGCCCGGACGGCTTCGTGAAGCCAAGGCAGCCCCGCCACACCGCGGCGACGCCAGAAGAACAACACTACGACATCACCCCCCCACCGCCTGAAGAGCCCCGCAAACCGCCTCCCCCCCGCATCTGCACCACCATGTCGTAGAGCAGCCTGGCCACGGGGCTGAGTTCCCGTCCGCGCCGGTGGATCAGGCCGATGGTGCGGCTGACGACGGGGTCGGCCAGGGGCACGCTGGCCAGGGCCGTGTGGCCCACCGGCGGCATTGCCAGTTGCGGCACCACACCCACCCCCAGGCCGGCTTCGACCATGCTGACCAATGCCGGTACGTGCTGCACTTCGCAGAACCAGCGCGGCCGGTCGGGGCTGTGCGCCAGGGCCTGGTCGATCAGGAAGCGGTTGCCGCTGCCCTGGGCCAGGCTGATGTATTCGCAGCCCGCCAGGTCGCGCCAGGCCAGCCGGCGGCGGCCCGCCAGCGGGTGGTCGGTGCGCAGCGCCACCACAAAGGGCTCTTCCAGCAGGGGCTGGAACTCGATGTCGGCATCCTGCGTGCCGATGTAGGTCAGGCCGAAGTCGGCATCGCCGCCGGCCACCGCGGTCAGCGCGACCGAGGACGATTCGTCGATGAGGCGGATGCGGATGCGCGGGTACTGCCGGTGGTATTCACGGATGACCGCCGGCAGGAAATACGCCACGGCCGACGGCACGCAGGCCACGGTAACCTGGCCCGACATGCGCTCGGCCACGTCCTGGATGCCGACCAGCGCGCTTTCCAGTTCGTTGAGCACATTGCGCGCGCGCGGCACGAATCCCCTGCCGATGGTGGTGAGCTCGACCTTGCGCGTGGTGCGCGTGAACAACTGCACGCCCAGGGCCTGCTCCAGCTTGTCGGCGCGCCGCGACAGGGCCGACTGCGACAAGTGCAGGGCCTCTGAGGCCGCGCGGAAACTGCCCAGGTCGGCAACCGCCAGGAAGGCGCGCAAATCGGCGAGGTCGAATTTCATGCGTTTTCGTCAAAAATCCATCGAATATTTGCACTTTACTGGATATTCAGGCTTGCGCATCATCACGCCTCATCAAGCCGCGCGTCGCGGCGCTCAAGACGGAGGTAGACAAGCATGAACCCGATGCACCGATTCCTGCGGTGGCGCGCCGCGCCCATCCTGGCGCTGGCCGGCCTGGCCGCGCTTGCCGCCGGCCCGGCCGCGGCCGCCGGGGAATGGACGCCGCAGCGTCCGGTGCGCCTGCTGGTGCCCTACGGGCCCGGCGGCAGTTCGGATGTGATCGCGCGCGCCATGGCGGCCGAGATGTCGCGCACGCTGGGCCAGCAGGTCATTGTCGAGAACAAGGGCGGCGGCCAGGGCGTGATCGCCACCATGGAGGCGGCCCGCGCCGCGCCGGACGGCTACACGCTGCTGCTGGGCCATGTGGGCACGCTGGCCGTCAACCCGGCCATGATGCCCAGGCTGCCCTACGACCCCCAGCGCGATTTCGCGCCGATTGCGCTGCTGGCCAAGGTGCCCATGATCTTCGCCGTGGGCGCCAAGGTGCCCGCCACCAACCTGCCCTCGTTCGTGGCGCTGGCCAAATCCAAGCCCGGCGTCCTGAACTACGGATCCGCCGGCAACGGCAGCGCCGGCCACCTGGCGTTCGAAATGCTGAAGACGGCCACCGGCATCGACGTGGTGCACGTGCCGTACAAAGGCACCGGCGCGCAGACCACCGACCTGCTGGCCGGCAATATCGACGCGGCCTCGGCCGGCACTCCCGGCCTGCTGCCGCACGCACAGGCCGGCAAGGTGCGCATCATCGCCGTCGGCTCGGCGCGGCGCCTGCCGGTGCTGCCCGACGTGCCCACCGTCGCCGAGCAGGGCTACCCCGGTTTCGAAAGCTCGCAATGGTTCGGCCTGCTGGCGCCGGCCGGCACGCCCGCGCCCGTGATCGCGCGGCTGCAGAAAGACGCCCTGGCCGCCCTGCGCTCGCCATCGGTCAGCCAGCGCCTGGCGCACGACTCCAGCGAACCCGTCGGCCTGGGGCCGCAGGCATTCGCCGATTTCATCCAGGCCGAAGGCAGGCGCTGGGGCGAGGTCGTGCGCCGCGCCAACCTGCGCACCGAATGACAGCCGCCACTTACCCCTACAGGACATCGCCCGCATGAACGCATCCGTGACCTCTACATCCGTTTTTTCCGAAACCGAGCTGCTGGACCTGGGCACGCGGGCCTTCACCGGCCTGGGCCTGCCCCCGGAAGACGCCGCCGACGTGGCGCGCGTGCTGGTGCAGGCCGACCTGTTCGGACTGAGCACCCACGGCCTGAGCCGCGTCGAATCGTACGGCGAACGCCTGCTGGTGGGCGGCATCCAGGCACGCGCCCGGATCACCGTGCAAAGCCCCGCGCCGGCGCTGCGCCTGGTCGACGGCGACAACGGCGTCGGGCCCCTGGTGGGCATGCACGCCCTGCGCGCCGCCATGGAGGCCGCCCGGGCGTGCGGCGTGGGCGTGGCCTTCGCCCGGCAAAGCAACCATTTCGGGCCCATCTCGCCCTACGGGCTGATCGCGGCCCAGGCCGGCTTTGCCAGCATCATCGGCAGCAACGCCACCACCACCATCGCGCCCTGGGGCGGCAGCGATGCGCGGCTGGGCAACAGCCCGCTGGGCTTCGGCGTGCCCAACCCCGACGGCCCGCCGTTCTTGCTGGACATGGCCATGAGCGTGGTGGCGCGCGCCAAGATCCGCAACGCGCTCAAGCGCGGCGCGTCCATTCCCGACACCTGGGCGACCGACCGCGGCGGGCGCCCCACCACCGACGCCGCCGCGGCGCTCGACGGCTTCTTGCTGCCCATCGGCGGGCACAAGGGCTATGGCCTGGCGCTGGTGGTGGATCTGTTCGCGGGCCTGCTGTCGAACGCCGCCTACCTGACCCATGTGAAATCGTGGGTCGACGCGCCCGACGAGCCGCAGAACCTGGGGCATTTCTTCATTTTGATCGATACCGCGCGGCTGGGCTCGGCGGCATGGCTGGCCGAACGCATGGCGGACTTCGCCGCCATCCTGCACGACAGCCCGCCCGCCGAGGCCGGCCGGCCCGTCATCGTGCCCGGCGAGATCGAGCTGGCCAACATGGCGCGCCAGCAGCGCGACGGCATCGCGGTCGATCCCGCGGTGCTGGCGCTGCTGCAGCGCCATGCGGCAATGGCCTGACCCCCGGCGGCCGCGGCACGGGCCGCCCATGACAACACCAAAGGAGACATCATCATGAAACACCTCTGCACATGGGCCGCCGCGGCCTGCCTGCTGATGGCGGGCGGGCCGGCGGCGCAAGCCGGCACGTATCCCGAACGGCCGATCCGCATGGTGGTGCCCTATGTGGCGGGCGGCGCCGCCGACATCACGGCGCGCGTCATCGCGCAGAAAATGGCGGGCAGCATGGGCGTGCCGGTGGTGGTCGAGAACAAGCCCGGCGCCAACGGCATGATCGGCACCGACCTGGTGGCCAAGGCCAGGCCCGACGGCTACACCCTGCTGCTGGACGCCAGCGGCCCGCTGGTGGTCAACCCGTCGCTGTACAAGTCGGTGCCGTACGATCCCCTGGCCGACCTGGCGCCCATCAGCCAGATCACCCGCTATCAGTACGCGCTGGTGGTGCCGCGCGCTTCGCCCATCCACAGCGTGGACGACCTGGTCGCCATGGCGCGCGCCAGGCCCGGCGAGCTGACGTACGGCTCGGCGGGCATCGGGGCCGGCGGACACCTGGCGGGCGAGCTGCTGGCGATGATGACGCAGACCGAACTCACGCACGTGCCGTACAAGGGCAACGCGCAGGCGCTGGCCGATATCCTGGGCGGGCAGCTGTCCTTCACGTTCGACACCATTGTCACGGCCACGCCGCACATCGCCGCCGGCCGGCTGCGCGCCTATGCCGTGTCCGGCCCGCAGCGCAGCAGCGCGCTGCCGGACGTCCCCACCCTGGCGGAATTGGGCTACAAAGGGTTCGACGTCACCCAGTTCCAGGGCCTGCTGGCGCCGGCCGGCACGCCGCCGGACATCATCGCGCGGCTGCATCACGAAGCTGTCAAGGCCGCGCGCCAGCCCGACGTGGTGCGCAAGCTGGCGGACGAAGGCGGCAACGAGATCGTGGCCGGCACGCCCGAACAATTCGCCGCCCTGCTGCGTTCCGACCTGCAGCGCTACCGGCAGCTGCTGCAGCGGGCCAACGTGCATCCGGAGTAAGCCATGCTCAAGCTCGACGTACTGATACAAGGCTATCCGGGCCGCGCCGTCTGCCATGGCGGCCTGGGCTGGAGCACCACCACCCTGCTGCGCGGCGACGGCGCCAACATCCTGGTCGACGTGGGCGCGTTCGGCGTGCGCCACCTGCTGGGCCACCAGCTGCACGAGCTGGGCGTGGCGCCGCAGGACATCACCGATGTCGTGCTGACCCACGCCCACTATGACCACGCGGTGAACTTCACGCTGTTTCCCAACGCCACCGTGTGGATCGGCGAACAGGAACTGGCCTGGGCGGCCGCGCAGCCGCCGGGCTTCAATCCGCTGCCGGAACTGTATGTGCGCGAACTGGCCGCCTCGCCGCGCGTGCGGCGCGTGGCCGACGGCCAGGCGTTCCTGCCCGGCTTCACGGCCATTGCCGCGCCCGGCCACACACCCGGCCACTTGCTGTTCTACGTTACCGCCACCGGGCAGCCGGTGCTGTTTACCGGCGACGCCGCCAAGAACCGCGCCGAACTGATGTCGCGCACCGCCAACGACACCTACGATGCGCAGGTCAGCCGCGCCAGCCTGGACCTGATCTGGCAATGGTGGCGGCGCGTGCCCGGCACGCTGCTGGTGCCGGGCCACGACGTGTGCATGCGGCTCGACGATGCCGGCCAACCCGTCTATACCGCCGAGCGGCGGGCTGCGCTGAACGCCTGGTTCGGCGATACTCTGGAACCCACCCTCATCGACCTGTGCTGCGCCGGGCAAACCGCCCGCTACAGCGCCTGACACCACCTGGACCCAGCATGACTCCCGATTCCAAAATCATCGCCGCCTTCACGCCCACCGGCCGGCTGCGCGCCTCCATCAACCTGGGCAACCCCATCCTGGCCGGCCGCGACCCGGCCACCGGCGAGCCGGCGGGCGTGTCCATCGACCTGGCCCGCGCCTTCGCCGAACGGCTGGGCGTCGAACTGGAACTGGTGGTCTGGGACAGCGCCGGCAAGTCGGTCGAGGCCGTGACGGCCGAACAGGCCGACATCGGCTTCTTCGCCATCGACCCGCTGCGCGGCGCGGGCATCGCGTTCACCGACGCGTACGTGCTGATCGAAGGCGCCTACCTGGTGCGCGAAGGCTCGCCCCTGCGCGAACGCGACGCCGTCGACCGCGCGGGCACCCGTGTCATGGTCGGCAAAGGCAGCGCCTACGACCTGTACCTGACGCGCGAACTCAAGCACGCCACGATCCTGCGCGCCCCCACCTCGCCGGCGGTGGTCGATACCTTCCTGGCCGAAAACGCCGACGTGGCGGCCGGCGTCAAGCAGCAGCTGGAAGCCGACATGGGCCGTCTTCCCGGCCTGCGCATGCTGCCCGGCAGCTTCATGCAGATCCGCCAGGCCATGGGGGTGCCCAAGGGGCGCGGCGAAGCGGCGGCGGAGGTGCTTCGGGCGTTCGTGGAAGATATGAAGGCCAGCGGGTTCGTGGCGGATGCCTTGCGGCGGCATCATATCCAGGGGGCTGCTGTGGCGCCTGCGGCTGCTGGGTGATGTGGTTTTCTGCTGGCGTCTGCGCGGGCTGGCGTGAACGCCTTGGCTTCACGGTGCCGTCCGGGCGCCCCGCGCGCCCGGGCCCGGCCCCGAGGCGCCGCGGCGCTCACGCCAGCCCACGCAGACTCGCAATGAATATCGCTCGCCGCGCTGCTGGCACGAATTGGGTTCTTGCGTTCTTGCGACCGGATTTGGGAAAGAGAAAAACATATGGGGCCGGCTATCCTGGTCGCCCAGCGCGACCACGATAGCCATTCGTGCAGCGAATGCGGGGGGGCGCCACAACTTGAAAGTGGCGGAAGACGTCAGCCGACCGAACCGAACCTGAACCACCGCCCCAGGCACGCCGCCTTCCGAATGTTTTTTCTAGTCGCGCAGGGCGACTGGAAAAAACGGCCCTGCACGCTTTTCTTCTTTTCAACCGCGGCGGGCCAAGCATTCAAGAACCCGGCTCGCCCCGACGGCGGCGCGGGCAAGAATCAATGCGAGCCGGGCCGGGATGGCCTGAATGCCGCGGCGCCTCGGGGCCGGGCCCGGGCGCGCGGGGCGCCCGGACGGCACCGTGAAGCCAAGGCGTTCAGGCCATCCCGGCCCGGCGCCTCAAGAACCCACCCACGACACCCTTACCCACGCCCCCTACCCACGCCCGTCACCCACGACTGGCCCACCGCCAAGGCGCCCGCAACATCCACCGGTATCGCTCGCCCAGGATATACGGCGCCAGGTAGTGCGCCACCATGATGGCGATGAACGCCGCCGCGGTGACGTCGGACAGGAAGTGGTCGCGGTTGACCACGCGGCTGACCGCCACGATGGCCGCCACCAACAGCAGGGGCAGGCGCCAGCGCGGCGCGATCTGGCCGATGACGGCCGCCACGGCGAACGCCGTCAGGGTATGGCTGGACGGAAACGAATCGTAGGGGTCGCCCGCGAACGGCACGCCCAGGCCGTGCCAGCCCTGCTCCAGCAAGACCTCGGGCCGCGCGCGCGACACGATTTTCTTCAGCAGCAGCGTGATCAGCCCGCCCACGCTCATGGTGGCCAAGAGCAGCATGCTGTAGCGCGCCAGCCGCTCGAACCCGGCCCGCACCGGGCAGGCCCAGCCGCGCCGCATGCCGAACAGCGACACCGCATACAACAACAGGCCGGCCAGGATGTAGCCCTCGCTGTCGCCCAGGTCGCCGATCTGGTCGAAGACTTCGTTGACCTGTTCTGGCATGTGGCGTTCGATGGCCTGCGTCAAAGGCACGTCGACCCAGCGGCTCATCAGCAGCAGCACCACGGCGAAGCAGACGGTAAGCGCCACGCTGCGGCACGGCCGGGGGGGAATGGCAGGCATGGCGGTCGGAACGGCAGGCAGGGAATCGGGGGACAGGCCGTGGGGTTGCGTCATGAGGGCGGCGTGAATTAAGGGACGAAGCGCCCCGCCCCGCAGCGGGGCGCGATCGCGCGGCTGACATCGTATACGCCAAATGCGTCCGCACCAAGACCATGTTTGCATCCACGCGTTAAAATCCGCGTTTTCCCTTTATTCTTCATTCGCCCCCGGGATCTACACCCGCCACGGCGCACGCCATGCAAGAAACCTCTATCAAGCGCGCCGGCGCCGCTGCCGCCACGCCCGCCGCCCCTGCCCCCGCCGCCACCGTCGCCGTGCCGGCTTCCGCCCGCAAACTGTATATCCGCACCTTCGGCTGCCAGATGAACGAGTACGACTCGGACAAAATGGCCGACGTGCTGCGCGGCGACCAGGGCCTGGAACTCACCAACAACCCCGAAGAAGCCGACGTCATCCTGTTCAACACCTGTTCGGTGCGCGAGAAGGCCCAGGAAAAAGTCTTCTCCGACCTGGGCCGCGTGCAGCACCTGAAAAAGCTCAACCCCGACCTCGTCATCGGCGTGGGCGGCTGCGTGGCCAGCCAGGAAGGCGAGGCCATCGTCAAGCGCGCGCCCTATGTCGACGTGGTGTTCGGCCCGCAAACCCTGCACCGCCTGCCCGATCTCATCCGCCGCCGCCGCGCCTCGGGCGCCTCGCAGGTCGACATCAGCTTTCCCGAGATCGAGAAATTCGACGCCCTGCCCCCGCCGCGCATCGACGGCGCCACCGCGTTCGTGTCCATCATGGAAGGCTGCAGTAAATACTGCAGCTTCTGCGTGGTGCCCTACACGCGCGGCGAGGAAGTCTCGCGCCCCTTCGACGACGTGCTGGTCGAAGTGGCCGACCTGGCCGACCAGGGCGTGAAAGAAGTCACGCTGCTGGGCCAGAACGTCAACGCCTATCGCGGCCCCATGGGCGACACCGGCGACATCGCCGATTTCGCCACCCTGCTCGAATACGTGCATGAAATCCCGGGCATCGAGCGCATCCGGTACACCACGTCGCACCCCAAAGAAATGACCCAGCGCATGGTCGACGCCTACGCCAACCTGCCCAAGCTGGTGTCGTTCCTGCACCTGCCGGTGCAGGCCGGCAGCGACCGCGTGCTGGCGGCCATGAAGCGCGGCTATACCGCCCTGGAATTCAAGTCCGTGGTGCGGCGCCTGCGCGCCGCGCGCCCCGGCCTGACGCTGTCGTCCGATTTCATCGTGGGCTTTCCCGGCGAAACCGAAGACGACTTCAACAAGACCCTGAAGCTGATCGAAGACGTGGGCTTCGACACCTCGTTCTCGTTCGTCTATTCGCGCCGCCCCGGCACGCCGGCGGCCGACCTGGCCGACGACACGCCGCAAGACGTCAAGCTGCGCCGCCTGCAGCAGCTGCAGGCCCTGATCAACACCCAGGCCGCCGCCATCGCCCGGTCCATGGTCGGCACCCGCCAGCGCCTGCTGGTCGAAGGCCCGTCGCGGCGCGATCCCAACGAGCTCATGGGCCGCACCGAAAACAACCGCATCGTCAACTTCCCCGCTCCGGCGCGGCTGATCGGACAGATGGTCGACGTGATCATCACCGAGGCCTATCCCAATTCGCTGCGCGCCCGCGTGGCGGACGTCGACGGTTCCGCACAAGGCAACGCATGACCGCAACCCGCAGCCGTTCCCGCCGCACCATGCCCACCATCGTCAACCTCGAGGGCGACAACACCCACCTGGCCAACCTGTGCGGCCCGCTGGACGAAAACCTGCGCCAGCTGGCCGACGGCATGGGCGTCACCCTGGCGCGGCGCGGCAGCCGGGTCACGCTGGAAGGCGAGCGCGCCGAACTGGCCGGCCGCGCCCTGCGGCGCTTCCACGAGCAGGCCGTGCACCGCGCCCTGTCGGTCGACGACATCCAGCTCGGGCTGGTCGAAATGGGCGTGGGCCGCAGCGAGGCCGCCCCGGCCGATGCGCGCGGCATCGACCCGGCCAGCCTGCCCGCGGCCGAGGGCAGCGGCGAAGACGGCATCGTGCTGCGCACCCGGCGCAGCGACCTGCGCCCGCGCACGCCGCGCCAGCGCGACTACCTGAACAACATTCTCAAGCACGACATCACCTTCGGCATCGGCCCGGCCGGCACCGGCAAGACCTGGCTGGCCGTGGCCTGCGCCATCGACGCCATGGAACGCGACTCGGTGCAGCGCCTGGTGCTGACGCGCCCCGCCGTCGAGGCCGGCGAGCGCCTGGGCTTCCTGCCCGGCGATCTGGCGCAGAAGGTCGACCCATACCTGCGGCCGCTGTACGACGCCCTGTACGACCTGATGGGCTTCGACAAGGTGCAGCGCCTGTTCGAAAAGCAGACCATCGAGATCGCGCCGCTGGCCTATATGCGCGGGCGCACCCTGAACCACGCCTTCGTGATCCTGGACGAGGCCCAGAACACCACGCCGGAACAGATGAAAATGTTCCTGACCCGCATCGGCTTCGGCAGCAAGGCCGTCATCACCGGCGACCCTTCGCAGGTCGACCTGCCGCGCGGCCAGCAAAGCGGCCTGGCGCACGCGGTGCGGGTGCTCGAAGACGTGCAGGGCATCGCCACCACCCGCTTCACCAGCCGCGACGTGGTGCGCCATCCGCTGGTGGCGCGCATCGTCGACGCCTACGACCGGGCCGCCGAAGATGAATCCTGAGCTCTCGCTGTCGGTCCAGTACGGCGTGGCCGAGCCGCGCCTGCCGCGCTGGCGGCTGCGCCGCTGGGCGCAGCGGGCGCTCGACGGCGCCGCGCGCGAAGGCCTGGCCGGATGCGCGCGCGCCGAATTCAGCCTGCGCCTGGTCGGGCAGGCCGAGGGCCGCCGCCTGAACCACGCCTACCGCGCGCGCGACTACGCCACCAATGTGCTTACCTTCGAGTACGGCACCGACCCGCTGGGCACCGCCCGCGGCGACATCGTCATCTGCGTGCCGGTGCTGGCGCGCGAGGCCCGCGAACAGGGCAAGGCCCTGCTCGACCACGCCGCCCACCTGACGGTGCACGGCGTGCTGCACGCGCTGGGCTACGACCACGTCAAGGCGCGCGACGCGCGCCGCATGGAAGCCCTGGAAACCGCCATTCTGGCGGGCATGCGCATCGCCGACCCGTACGCCTGAGCCGGCCGGCGCCGCGCCGTCGTAACAATTCGCAGCCGATATTCGGTTATGCTGGGCTCTTCGTAACTTGTCCGCCCGGACGATGTCTGACCCCTACCCTGCCAACGACGCGAACGCCGCGCGCGCCCAGAAACCCACCAAATCCCTGCTAGACCGCATGCTGGCCCTCGTACGGCGCGAGCCCGAGGACCGCGAAGGCATCAAGGCCGTCCTGGACGCCGCCCACGACCGCGACCTGCTCGACGTCGAATCCTACGGCATGATCAAAGGCGCGCTCGCCATGTCCGAGCGCAGCGTCGCCGACATCATGGTGCCGCGCTCGCGCATGGACCTGCTCGACGTATCGCAGCCGCTGCCGCAGCAGCTGGCGTTCATCATCGAAACCGCGCACTCGCGCTTCCCGGTCTACGAAGACGACCGCGACAACATCATCGGCATCCTGCTGGCCAAAGACCTGCTGCGCGGCATGCTCGAGCCCGGCATCGAACTGCGCTCGCTGATCCGCCCGGCCGTCTTCATTCCCGAAGCCAAGCGCCTGAACGTGCTGCTGCGCGACTTCCGCGCCAGCCACAACCACCTGGCCATCGTCATCGATGAACACGGCGGCATCTCGGGGCTGGTAACCATGGAAGACGTGCTCGAGCAGATCGTCGGCGACATCGAAGACGAATTCGACGACGACGAAGAGCAAAGCATCTTTCCCGAAGGCGACAACCAATGGCGCCTGATGGCCAGCACCGAGATCAGCCACTTCAACGACACGTTCTCCACCGACCTGCCCGACGATGAATACGACAGCGTTGGCGGCTGGCTGGGCGGCCAATTGGGCCGCATCCCGCGGCGCGGCGACAGCGCCGCGCACGGCGACCTGCTGATCGAAGTCATCCGCGCCGATGCGCGCCGCGCGCTGTGGCTGCGCGCCAAGCGCACGTCTTCCGCGGCCACGCCCGGATCCGATCCGGCCACATCCGGTTCATGAGGCCCGGCCGCACCCCGCGCTGGGCAGCCCTGGGCCTGGTGGCCGCGGGCGCCGCGCACGCCCTGACCTTCGCGCCCGGCCCGCTGCCGGCCTGGGCCCTGGCCCTGGTGCAGATCATCGCCCTGGCCTGCGCCGCGCACGCCACGCTGCAGGCCCCCCGCCTGGGCCAGGCGCTGCTGTGCGGCTGGCTGTTCAACTTCGCCAGCTATTCGCTGGGCCTGTACTGGATATTCATCAGCCTGCACCGCTACGGCGGCCTGGCCGCGCCGCTGGCGGTGGCCGGCGTGCTGGCGCTGTCGGGCTTCCTGGCGCTGTTCCCGGCCGCCGCCTGCGTGCTGGCGCGCTGGCTGTGCCCGCCGCCCGCCCAGGGCGAGCCCGACCCCCACCCGTCGCGGCGCCTGCTGGTGGCGGCCATGGCCTGGGCCGCCGCCTGGGCCCTGCTGGAATGGCTGCGCGCCACCGTGCTGACCGGCTTCCCGTGGCTGAACATCGGCTATGCCCACGTCGACAGCCCGCTGGCCGGCTGGGCCCCCGTGCTGGGCGTGCATGGCATGGCGCTGCTGGCGGCATTCGCGGCCGCCGCGCTGGCCGGGCTGTGGCAGGCCGTGCGCGCCGGCGGCCACGCCGGGCGCCCCGACGCGCGGCGCGCGCTGGCCTGCGCCCTGGCCCTGCTGCTGGTCGCCGCCGGCTGGCCGCTGCACGGCATCGCCTGGTCGCGGCCCAGCGGCGAGCCGCTGCGGGTGCGGCTGGTACAGGGCAACGTCGAGCAGTCGCAGAAATTCGACCCCGCCCTGATGGAACTGGGCCTGCGCCGGCACCTGGAACTGGCCACCCTGCCCGCCCCCCCGGCCGACCTGATCATCCTGCCCGAAACGGTGCTGCCGGTCTTCCAGGACCGCCTCGACCCGCGCGTCTGGGAAGCCTGGCGCGCCGTCGCCGCGCGCAACCAGGCCACCGTCGCCATGGGCGTGCCGCTGCGCAGCGCCGGCGCCAACGGGCAAACCCGCTACACCAACAGCGTCATCGGCTTCGACGCCGCGACGCCGCTGGCGCAGCTGCGCAGCGGCGCCACCGAGCTGCGCTACGACAAGCGCCACCTGGTGCCCTGGGGTGAATACGTGCCGCCGGGCTTTCACTGGTTCGTCGACATGCTCAGCATCCCGCTGGGCGATTTCGACCGGGGCGGGCGCCGCCAGGCGCCCTTCCACATCCGCGACCAGCACGTGGCCTTCAACATCTGCTACGAAGACCTGTTCGGCGTCGAACTGCTGCCCGCCCTGCGGCCCGGCCCCAACGGCGAGCCCGGCGCCACCATCCTGGCCAACGTCAGCAACCTGGGCTGGTTCGGCGATACCTGGGCGCTGCGCCAGCACCTGCAGATCGGCCGGCTGCGCACGCTGGAAACCGCCCGGCCGATGCTGGCCGCCACCAACACCGGCATCACCGCCGCCATCGACGCGCACGGCCGCGTGGCCGCCCAACTGCCCGCCCACCAGCCCGGCATCCTGCCGGTATCGGTGCAGGGCATGACGGGGCTGACGCCCTATGCGCGCTTCGGCGATACGCCCGTGCTGGTGCTGATCGCGCTGGCCCTGGTCGCGGCCGCCGCGCTGGGGCGCCGCAAGCCCTGAATGCGCAGTGGATGAATTTTTTTACCCCAACTTGCACACCCCAAAAAAGTCGTGCATAATCTCGTTTCTTCGCCAACGGCACTAAACAAAACCGGCAACAACGGTGTCAAAAACACCGCCAAATGCAGGCAATGTTCAGGAAAACGGGGGTATAGCTCAGCTGGGAGAGCGCTTGCATGGCATGCAAGAGGTCAGCGGTTCGATCCCGCTTACCTCCACCAGTCCAAAGCGAAGAAGCAGTACGGCAGGTCCGGGTCCCCTTCGTCTAGAGGCCTAGGACATCACCCTTTCACGGTGAGTACAGGGGTTCGAATCCCCTAGGGGACGCCAGTATTACTGGCAAGCAGTAAAAGCAGTACACCGCTGCGGAGCGGTAGTTCAGTTGGTTAGAATACCGGCCTGTCACGCCGGGGGTCGCGGGTTCGAGTCCCGTCCGCTCCGCCAAAAAATTCAAAAAGCCTGATCGCTCGACGAGCCATCAGGCTTTTTCATTTTCCACGCGGTAGCGCCCCGCAGGCATGAGCGGCTGATCAGCCGGGGCCGCCGAATCTTTCCGCGTACAGTTCGCGCACCCAGTCGATGAACACCCGCACGCGGGGAGAAAGCTGGCGATGGAAGGGATAGAGCGCGGAAATGGGCAGCGCCGGACACGCCCATTCGGGCAAGACCTGCACCAGCCTTCCCGCCTTCAGGTGCTCTTCGAGCCGGAAACGCGGCACCTGGATCAGCCCGCAGCCGGCCAGCGCGGCGCTGGTATAGCATTCCGCGTCGCTGACCGAAATCCAGCCGCTGGCCTTGAACTCTTGCACATTGCCGTCCATGATGACCGAGAACGGATAACGATAGTCATTGCCGCGGGAAAAGAAACCGACCCCCTGGTGCTGCTCCAGATCGCGGGGATGCCGCGGCGTTCCATGCCGCTTCAGGTATTCCGGGCTGGCGCAGATGATTTCCGGCAGGTCCGCGAGCTTTCTGGCGATCAACGACGAATCGCGCGGCTGGCCCGCCCGCACCACGCAATCGATGCCTTCCCTGACCAGGTCTACCAGGCGGTCGCCGCTGCTGAGCACCACATCGATATTCGGATAGCGTTCCCGGAATTCGATGATGCGCGGCAGCAGTATCGTCGTTGCATGCACGCCGTGCACGTCCAGCCGCAGCGTGCCGCGCGGATCGGCGATATGCGTGCTGAGCGACGACTCGGCATCTTCGAGTTCGGCCAGCACGCGCTTGCTGCGCTCGTAAAAAGCCTGGCCATCCAGCGTGGGCTTTACCTGGCGCGTCGTGCGGTCGAGCAGCCGCGTTCCCAGCCGGCTTTCCATCCGCTTGATCGCGTGGGTCGCCGTCGCGCGAGGCACGTTCAGCATTTCCGCGGCTTCGGTGAAGCTGCCGAGCTCGACGATGCGATTGAACAGTTGCAATGCCAGAAAGCGGTCCATGGCGATCCAGTGTGGTTGGGCTGGGCGCAAGGCGCCCTTCCACCCCGGCAAGGGCTGCGTGCATCATACCGAGACCTTGAGCTTGCGGTCCACGGCATAGCGGCCGCCGCCACGCGCGGCGATGTAAAGGGCAAGAAACAACATGAGCACCGGAAATTCGATACCGCGGTCGATCCATGGCCAGGTGGGACCGAGCACGTAGCAGATGCCCGCCATCTGCACAGAGATGGCCAGAGCGACCGGGCGTGTTGCCAGGCCGGCAGCCAGCATGATCCCGCCGGCGGTTTCCAGCAGCATGACCAGAAACGCCAGCTGCGGGGCGAAAGGCAGCCCCATGACATTCTGGATCAGGTTGATCGAACCGCCCATCGGATCGGCCATCGACCCATGAGAGGTTCCCAGGGCCTTGGGCAGGCCGTGAGTGAGCATGATGATGCCGAAGACCAGGCGTAATACGGCGTACAAGACGGGTTCGGCCCGGCTGTATAGCGGCTTCAGCGCGGGAAACAGCAGGCGCTCGGGTTGCGCCGGTTTGCTTTGGGCGTGCGCCGTGGGCTGGCAGAGGTTCATATCAGTCTCCTGGAGAAGCTTCATCCGCCCGAAGGCGCTCTTTGCCGGATGCGCGCCTGCAGCGCATGCGCAAGAAACGCGGCGGTCGCGCCCAGCGTTGTGGCCATCGCCAACACGGCCAGTTTCGATACTGATGGCGGCTGGTGATAGGCAAAGTAGGCAACCAGCCCCAGGAAGCAGCCGAGCAGGTTGTTGAATACCGGCGCCCGCGCCAGCGAAAGCGCGGCGCCGGTGATGATGAAAACCACCGCGCTGATGGCATAGTCGCCCAGTACCGGCGTCAGCACGGCCATGACGTGGGCGGCGCCCGTGCCCAGCGCCAGCCCGATCAGCACGCAGGCCAGGTTGATCATTCCCTGCTTCAGGTTGAGCCCTCTTGTGAAGAAGGATATCCAGCCCACGAACATGGCCCAGACGGGCACTTCGAGCGCAACGGTGCTGAGCGTGGCGGCCGATGATGCGATCACGGCTTCGCCGATTACCACTTTCAGATGCGTGGATGCGGGGTGGTTTGCCATTTGTCTGTCTCCTGGCTGGGTAAGAATCCGTGCGCTCAGGCGAACCCGCCGTTGGCGCGCACGACCTGGCCGTTCACCCAGCCGCCATCGACGCCCAGCAGGAACGACACCACGCCGGCGATATCTTCCGGCTGCCCCAGGCGCTCCAACGGCGCCATTTTTTCCAGCTGCGTGATCTGTTCCGCGGTTTTGCCGTCCATGAACAGCTCGGTAGCCACCGGGCCCGGCGCCACGGCATTGACGGCGATGTTCCGGCCACGCACTTCGTTGGCCAGCACGCGCACCAGGCCTTCTACCCCGGCCTTGGATGCGATGTAGGCGCCGTACAAGGGAAAGGATTTCGCGATTACGCTGGTTGAAATTGCAACAATGCGGCCCCCGGCTTGCACATGGCGGGCGGCATGGCCCAGTACCAGAAAGGCGCCACGCAAGTTGGTGGAAACGGCGCGATCGAAGGCATCGATGCTTTCCGGCGCGATGGGCGCGCTCGGCATGATTCCGGCCCCGTGCACCACCGCGCCGATCGCGCCAAAGGATTCGATTGCCGTGGCGAACAGCCGCTGCACGTCGTCGGGCCGGGATACATCCGCCTGCACGGCAATGGCCTGCCCGCCCGCGGCGCCGATGGCGGCGACGACCTCATCAGCCTTGGCCGCGTTGCCCGCATAGTTGACCACGACGCGAAAGCCGTCGGCGGCCAGGCGCAGGGCGATGGCGCGGCCGATTCCCCTGGATGCGCCGGTAACGATGGCGGCGCGGCCAGGCGACGATGGGGACAGAGGATTGCTGGAATTCATGTGGGCTCCGGTGAATAAAGTGGGTAACAGCCGGCCGGCGCCCGGGCCTGGATGGCGTGCCGGCTCAGCGACGAGCCGTCGCCGGCCACGATGCTCGCCGCGCCGTCGAACTCATGGAGAGCATGATGGCATTTGATCCACAACGAATAAATGCAGGGAAATTGGCTTGTAAATTCAAAAATGATCAACAATCAAGCCGCAAGCATGAGCTCGCCCCTGGCCCGGCGGGTAGCTGGAGCCTCTGGATGCCGAGAGGAATTGCGATTGGGCGCCGCGGCGGCGGCCGCCCTTGTTACCGGCCGGCGCCGTTTACCGGAAAGCGGCTGCCCAGGCGGTACCGGTTGGCGGGGTGGTAGCAGCGCACCATCGTCACGACCGTCTGGTCTGTCCAGGTGCGCCGGAACAGGACCAGGCAGGGCTGGGTCTCTTCCATTTGCAAAAGCGCGGCTTGCCGCTTGTTGGGCAAGGTCGCCTCGACCACGTGTTCGATTTCCTGCACCGGAACCGCCCGCAGCAGGTACGCCGCCGGGGTTTCCGCGGCAAAGGTCTGGCTGGCGAAGTCCGGCGCCATGCGCGGGTTGACGAACCGGTCTTCAAACTGCACCGGCACGTCGTTCTCGAAATGAATGCAGCGCGAATGGGCCACCTGCTGGCCCGTGTGCAGGCCCATGGCGCTGGCCACCTCGGGCGTGGCCGGCACGAGCTCGACCGACAGGATCTTGCACCGGTAGCGATGCCCGCGCTGCCGGATGTCTTCGGCAATGTTCGCGATCTGCAGCAGGGTCGACTGCGGGCGTTCTTCGGCCACGAAGGTGCCCACCCCGGCGACGCGCACCACGCGGCCCTCTTCCGCCAGCTCGCGCAGCGCCCGGTTCACCGTCATGCGGGAAATGCCGAACTGCGCCACCAGTTCGTGCTCGGACGGCACGCGGTCTCCGGCAACCCACTCTTTCGAAGTGATCTTGTCGTCGATGTAGTTGCGCACCTGCTGATACAGGGCCGAGGGCGCCGACTTGGGCAGCCGGTGACCGGGAGCGATTGAGTTTTTAGACATGGATGTACATGGATTTTGGTACATGATAATGCATGTCTATTCAGGCTTGCCGGCAGAGGGCGTGTCTGCGCCGGCCGCCGCCGGCCCGCTCTGCCGAGCGGCGCGAATCACGCGGCGCCGGACGGCGTTCGCGCCAGTTTGCCGTTGCGCACGATGCCGCGCACCGGACGCTGCCCGAACCAGTACGCCAGTTCGGCCGCGTCGGCCAGGTCCCACAGCACGAAGTTTGCGGGCCGGCCGGCGGCCAGCACGCCGAAGCTCTGTTCCAGGCCGAGCGCGCGCGCGGCATGGGTGGTGATGCCGGCGATGGCCTCGGGCACGGTCAGGCGGAACAAAGTGCACGCCATGTTCGCCATCAGCAGCAGGCTCA
The DNA here is from genome assembly GCF_017356245.1 of Bordetella petrii. NCBI lineage: Bacteria > Pseudomonadati > Pseudomonadota > Betaproteobacteria > Burkholderiales > Alcaligenaceae > Bordetella > Bordetella petrii. Next base: position 139,405 of record NZ_JAFMZZ010000001.1, on the reverse strand, counting down.
GGGCGGGAGACGTGCCCGGATTGTGGTCGGTGGCGACCGCCATGGGCACGCCCGCCTCGCGCAGCGCCTCGATGGGCGGCAAGCAGGTGTCGCGCAAGGTGTAGTAGGCGCCGGGCAGCAATACCGCCACGGTGCCGGCGGCCTGCATGGCCCGGATGCCGTCGCCCGACAGATGTTCGAGATGGTCGCACGACAGCGCGCCATGGCGCGCCGCCAGCGCCGCCCCGCCCATGTCGGAAAGCTGTTCGGCATGCAGCTTGACGGGAATGTTCAGGGCCTGCGCCGCCTCGAATACCTGCTCGGTTTCCGCCAGGGAAAAAGCGATCCGCTCGCAGAAAACATCCACCGCGTCCACCAGGCCTTCTTCATGCAGGGCGGGCAGCATCTCTTTGCAGACCCGGTCGATATATTCACCGCTGCGCCCCGCGTATTCCGGCGGCAGCGTGTGCGCGCCCAGGAACGTGGCGCGCACGGTCACGCCATGCGCGCCAGCCAGGCGGCGGGCCACGCGCAGCTGCTTGCGCTCGTGCTCGAGCGCAAGGCCGTAGCCCGACTTGATCTCTATTGCGCACACGCCTTCGTCCAGCAGGCACTGCAGCCGCCGGGACGCGGACTCGAACAGGGCGTCTTCGCTGGCTTCGCGCGTGGCGCGCACACTGGAAACAATGCCGCCGCCGGCCCGGGCCAGCTGTTCATAGCTTGCCCCCGCCAGCCGCATGGCGAACTCATGGGCGCGCTGGCCGCCATAGACCAGGTGCGTATGGCAGTCGACCAGCCCCGGCGACACCAGGGCCCCCCCGCCGTCGTGGCGGGGCATGCCGGCGTAGATGGCCGGCATGGCTTCGGGCGCGCCCACCCATGCCATGTTGCCCTGCGACACCACAATGGCGCAGGGCTGGCCGTCCAGGCCGCGCAGGCCCGACCACACGCCATCGGCAGAAGGCAGGCTGTCGAAATCGCGCATCATTCCTCCGGCTGGCTACGCCAGATCACCGCAAGCAGCCGCGGCGCTTGCGCAGGCTTGCCATCATGCAGTTGCTCATGGCCGGCAAGCGGTGTCAAGCTGCATGCGTTCGGCGCGTCGGCCCACCACAGGCCCTCGCCCGCCGCCAGGCGCTGGCCGGCCGCGCGCCATGCCCCGTGAACTGCCACCAGCACGCCGTGGCGCGCCGCGGGCATGGCCGCGGCGCAAGAAAAGACCCGCACCTCGGCCCGCAGCCTGCCGCGCCGGCTCATGACATTGAAATCGGTCGAGGCGCCGCCCAGCAGCGTGCAATCGATCGCGGCATCGCCCGAAAACGCGAACGGCCGCAGCGGCACATCCAGGCGGTGGTCCACCCCTTCGCCCCGCAGGTGCGCGCCCTCGCCTTCCAGCAGGGCGATCACCCGGTCCACGCCCGGAAACCGTGAAAACGGCCCGGGCGCATCGATGCTGGCAATCGACACGCGCCAATCGAAATCGTCCAGGCCGGCGCCGGCCGGCCAGCATGCGACCTCGCGCGTGCTGCCGCCGCCGTTTTTCCAGGGCGTGACAGGCAGCTCGGCCAGTGCGTAGCGCCGCATCATTTCACCATCGGCAGCTTGAGCCCGAATTTCTTCGCCGTGGCGATGGCCAGCTCGTAGCCGGCGTCGGCGTGGCGCATCACCCCCGAGGCGCAGTCGTTGACCAGCACGCGCGCCAGGCGGCGATCGGCGTCTTCGGAACCGTCGCACACGATGACCATGCCGGCATGCTGCGAATACCCCATGCCGACGCCGCCGCCATGGTGCAGGCTGACCCAGGTGGCGCCCGCCGCGGTGTTGAGCAGCGCGTTGAGCAGCGGCCAGTCGCTCACCGCGTCGGTGCCGTCCCGCATGCCTTCGGTTTCGCGGTTCGGGCTGGCGACCGAGCCTGTATCCAGGTGGTCGCGGCCGATGACGATGGGCGCCTTGAGCTCGCCGTTGCGCACCATCTCGTTGAAGGCCAGGCCGGCCAGGTGGCGTTCGCCCAGGCCCAGCCAGCAGATCCGCGCGGGCAGCCCCTGGAAGGCAATGCGCTCGCGCGCCATGTCCAGCCAGCGGCAGGTCTGCTTGTTGGCCGGGAACAGCGCCTTGATCTTGGCGTCGGTCTTGTAGATGTCTTCCGGGTCGCCGGACAGGGCCACCCACCGGAACGGCCCCTTGCCCTCGCAGAACAGCGGACGGATATAGGCGGGCACGAAGCCGGGAAAATCGAAGGCGTTCTTGACGCCGGCGTCGAAGGCCACCTGGCGGATGTTGTTGCCGTAATCGACCGTGGGAATGCCCATGGCCTGGAAGTCGAGCATGGCCTGGACATGCACGGCGCAGCTCTGGGCGGCCGCGTCTTTCAGCCTGGCGTGCTGGCCGGCGTCGGCCATGGCCTGCTTCCATTGCGGGACGGTCCAGCCCAGGGGCAGGTAGCCGTGGATCAGGTCATGCGCCGAGGTCTGGTCGGTGACGATGTCGGGCCTGGGCCCGCCCGCCGCCGCGCGCCGGGCCAGCTCGGGCAAGACCTCGGCCGCGTTGCCCAGCAGCGCGATCGACACCGCCTCTTTGCGCGCGGTGTGGTGCGCGATGAGCGCCAGCGCGTCGTTCAGGTCGCGGGCCTGCTTGTCGACATAGCGCGTGCGCAGGCGAAAGTCGATGCTGCTCTGCTGGCACTCTATGGTCAGCGAGCAGGCGCCCGCCAGCGTGGCCGCCATCGGCTGCGCGCCGCCCATGCCGCCCAGGCCGGCCGTCAATATCCACCGGCCCGACAGATCGTTGCCGTAATGCTGCCGGCCCGCCTCGGCGAAGGTTTCGAAGGTGCCCTGCACGATGCCCTGGCTGCCGATGTAGATCCAGCTGCCCGCCGTCATCTGTCCGTACATGAACAGGCCCTTGCGGTCGAGCTCGTTGAAGTGTTCCCAGTCGGCCCACTTCGGCACCAGGTTGGAATTGGCCAGCAGCACGCGGGGCGCGTCGGCGTGCGTCTTGAACACCCCCACCGGCTTGCCCGATTGCACCAGCAGCGTTTCATCGGCCTCCAGTTCCTTCAGCGAGGCCAGAATCTGGTCGAAGCATTCCCAGTTCCGCGCGGCCCGCCCGATGCCGCCGTACACCACCAGGTCTTCGGGGCGCTCTGCCACGTCGGGGTGCAGATTGTTCTGGATCATGCGAAAAGGCGCCTCGGTAAGCCAGCTCTTGCAGCTCAGCCGGGTGCCCGTCGGCGCCGCGATGCGGCGGCCCGGGTCATGGCGGGTAAACGTGGCGCCGTCGTGGCTGGCGCTGGTGCGGTCGTGTGCGTTCATGAGCGTCGTCCTGGAAGGCGAAATCAAAGCGTGGCTTCGGCGTGGCTGGGAAGAATCGACAGCAGGGCTTGCGGCAAGGCGGCCGCCAGGGCCCACTGCCGCATCGTCTCGATATCGGAGGCCAGGTAGCGGTCGCTGTCGACGAAGTCCACGCGCTGGCGCACGCGGGCGATTTCCGCCTCGACCAATGCCGAACTGCGCGGCGTGCCCGCCGTGCGCCGCAGTTCGATGCCCTGGATGGCCGCCATGGCCTCGACCCCGACGATCACGGCCGTGTTGTCGACCATGTCCGCCAGGCGGCGCCCGGCGTAGGTCGCCATGGACACGTGGTCTTCCTGGTTGGCCGAGGTGGGCAGGCTGGTGACGCTGCTGGGGTTGGCCAGGCACTGGTTTTCGGCCGCCAGCGCGGCGGCGGTGACCTGGGCGATCATGAACCCCGAATTGAGCCCCCCGTCGCGCACCAGGAAAGGCGGCAGGCCCGACAGGCCGGCATCCAGCAGCAGGGCCAGGCGCCGCTCGGCGATAGCGCCGATTTCGCTGACGGCCAGGGCGATGATGTCGGAGGCGAAGGCAACCGGCTCGGCGTGGAAATTGCCGCCCGAGATGACCTCGCCCGTGTCGGCGAACACCAGCGGGTTGTCCGACGCCGCATTGGCCTCGATGGCCAGCACGCGCGCGGCATGGGCCAGGTTGTCGAGGCAGGCCCCCATGACCTGCGGAATGCAGCGTATGGAATAGGGATCCTGCACGCGGCCGCAATCGGCATGGCTGGGAATGATGGCGCTGCCGTCGAGCAGCGCGCGCACGGCGCCCGCCACGGCGATCTGCCCCGCCTGGCCGCGGGCGGCGTGGATGCGCGCGTCGAACGGCTTGATCGAGCCCTGGATCGCTTCGAGCGTGAGCCCGCCGGACATCAAGGCGGCGGCCAGCACGCTTTCCGCGCCGAACAGCCCGGCCAGGCCCAGCGCCGAAGACACCTGGGTGCCGTTGAGCAGGGCCAGCCCTTCTTTGGGGCCCAGCGCGAAGGGGCTGAACCCGATCTCGCCCATGGCCTCGGCCCCCGGCACGACGCGCCCGTCGGCCAGCATGGCCTGCCCGTGGCCGATCAGGACGCACGCCAGGTGCGCCAGCGGCGCCAGGTCGCCGGACGCCCCGACCGAGCCCTTGCACGGGATCACCGGCACGATTCCCGCATTGAAAAGCCCCAGCAGGGCCTGCACGAGTTCCGGCCGCACGCCGGAATAGCCGCGAGACAGGCTGACGGCCTTGGTGGCCATGACCAGCCGCACCACCGCCGGGCTGAGCGGCTGGCCGGTGCCGACGCTGTGCGACAGGACCAGGTTGCGCTGCAGCGCCGCCAGGTGGTCGTTGTCGATGCGCGTGCTGGCCAGCTTGCCGAAGCCGGTATTGATTCCGTACACCACCTGACCGCCCGCCACGATGGCGTCGATGGCCTGCTGGGCCCGGCACAGGGGCGCTTCCAGGGCCGGGTCGAGTTCCAGCGTCACCCCGCCCTGGTAGATCCGGCGCAGGTCGGCCAGCGTCAGAGGCTGGGCGGTCAGTCGAATAGTCATTTGGTTTAGCCTGTCACGTTCTGAACAAACATGTATATACAGGATAGCAGAAATAAAAACCGCAATAAACGCGGCAGGCCGCAAAGCGGGACGGAGCAAGTCCGCCCGCCCGCCCGCGCAATCAGATCCGCTTGGCCTCGTGGATGCTGCGCAAGAACGCGCGGGTGCGATCGCGCTGCGGGTCGCCGAAAATCTGTTCCGGCAGGCCTTCTTCGTACACGGCGCCATCGTACAGGAAGCACACCTTGGACGAGACCTCGCGCGCAAAGCCCATTTCATGCGTGGCCAGCAGCATGGTCATGCCCTCGTCGGCCAGCTGGCGCACGATGTTCAGCACTTCGGACACCAGTTCCGGGTCCAGCGCGGAGGTGATTTCGTCAAGCAGCAGGACCAGCGGGTCCATCGCCAGCGCCCGCACGATGGCCACGCGCTGCTGCTGCCCGCCCGACATGCGGTCGGGATATTCCCGGGCCTTGTGGGCCAGGCCGATGCGCTTGAGCAGCGCCATGGCCTTTTCCTCGGCCTCTTCTCTGGGCTGCTTGAGCACCCGGATGGGCGCCAGGGTCACGTTTTCCAGCACCGACATGTGCGGGAAAAGGTTGTAGCCCTGGAACACGATGCCGATGTCGCGCCGCAGCGCATTCACGTCCACTCCCGGGCCGGTGATGCGGTCGCCGTGCACGCGGATCTCGCCCTGGTCGATGGACTCCAGGCCGTTGATGCAGCGAAGCAGCGTGGACTTGCCCGAGCCGGAAGGCCCGATCAGGGAGACGACCTGGTGCTGGTCCACCGACATCGTCAGGTGCTTGATGACCGGCTGTTCGCCGTACGACTTGGAGATATCGTTGATCTCGATGAACAAAGACGACATGCCTGGTGTGTCTCCTCAGCCCTGGGCGCGTATGCGCTCGCGGTCGCGCCTCATCATGCGCTCCACAAAGCGGGTCTGCGGAATCGAAATAATGATGAACAGGATGGCCACCGTGGTCACGGCGGACAGGTTGTAGTAGTTGGAGGCGATCAGCATCGACTGGTTGAAAGAATCGATCACGCCCACCACGCTTACCAGTGCAGTGTCTTTTTGCAGGGCGATGAAGGCATTGAGCAGCGGCGGAATGATCTGCCGTATGCCCTGGGGCACCACCACGTAGCGCAAGGTCTGCATGTGGGACAGGCCCAGCGAGCGCGCCGCGGCGGTCTGGCTCCAGTGGATGCTGAGGATGCCGGCGCGGTAGATTTCCGCCACGTAGGCGCCCACCGTCAGCGTCAGCGCGATCACCACGAAAGCCGTCAGCGACAGGTCTTTCAAAATCGGCACGCCCGTGAGCGGAATGCCGAAGCCCACCAGGTAGATCACCAGCACGGCCGGTATCGCCCGGAATACGTCGATGTAGATGGTGGCCATGATGCGCAGCGGCTTGCCGGCGATGCCGGGCGCGAAGGTCGCCAGGGCAACGATCAGCCCCCAGATCAGCACGAAGACTTCGGCCATCAGAAAGATCTTGATGTTGACCCAGAACGCTTTCAGCACCAGCGGAAAGGTCTTGAACATCAGCGGGACCAGGAAGAACGTCTTGCTGACCGTCTGGTCGTTGGCCAGCAGGAACTGCCCGCCCAGCACCATGATCAGCTGCGCGAACGCCGACCCGATGGCGATCCAGGTGGCGTCCCGGGCCGCCGCGCGGGCCGTCCGGGCGGCCACGATGTCCTGGGCGGCTGCCGCCCGGCGCACCTCGCCGCAGCGGCGGTATCCGCGCCACAGCGGCAACACCACGATGACCGACAGCAGGCCCAGCAGCACCGCCGCCGCGTCCACCGGCCCGCCCGGCACGCCGGCCGCCCGCAGGGCGGCGCGGCCCGCATGGATTGTCTGCCAGCTGCTCGCCACGGCGGCCAGCACCAGCAGCAGGGCCAGCAACCATAATGCGGTCGGGGCGGCGGGCATGCCGCCGATGTTGAACCTGCGCCCCATGGCAAACCCGCCCGAAATAGTGTCCGGTACCCGATCCGTTGCGTCGTTGCTCATTGGTCCGCGATCTCAGCGCGTGAAGTCAGGCACTTTGTCGGGATCCGTTCCCAGGCTGGGGACCAGGTACTTCTCGGTCAGGCGCGCAATCGTGCCGTCCTGCTTGAAGTCCTTGATCATCTTGTTGAAGGCTTCCAGGTTGGGAGAGTCTTTATTGACCAGCCCGCCCCAGAATTCTTTGGTGTCGTAGTTGCCCACCACCTCGAAGGCCCCCTTGGACTGGTGCGCGCGCGCCAGCACGTTGACGGTGTCGTAGATGGCGGCGTCGATCTGGTTGGCGGCCAGCGCGGCATACATGGACGAGTTGTCCATATAGACCTTCAGGTCTTCGGTGGGCTTGACATGCTCGTTGACGTACTGCAGCGTGGTGCTGCCCTGGCGCACGCCGATGCGGGCGTTCTTGATGCTGTCTTTGTCGAGCTTGGTGCCCGCCTTCACCAGCACGCCCTGCCCCGAATGGAAGTAAGGCTCGGTGAAGTCGACCACCTTCTTGCGCGCGTCGGTAATCGTGACCTCGCTGAGCGCAATGTCGAAGCCCTGCGACCGGCCCGTCAGGATCTGCGCGAACGAGCGGTTCACCAGCACCACCCGGTCGAGCCCCGCGCGGTAAGCCATATTGGCCGCCAGGCAGTACTCGAAGCCGTCCTTGACGGTTTCGAGCGAGTCGCCATTCCACCAGCCCGGGGCCGGCAGCACCGGGCGCACCGACAGCACGCCCGGCTCGACCGTCTGCAGCTTGACCGAACCGCGTTCTCCGGTAACTTCACAGTTGCCGTAGTCGGGGGCGGCCAGGGCCACGGCGGGCGCGGCGATCAAGAGCGCCGACAGTACGGCCGAACGCAATGCGGAGCGTCCGGCAAAAGCGCCGGAGAAGATATTTCGCGTCATGACATTCCTTGGTAATGGAAGAGATATTGTTTTCGGATGGATCAATCGGCAATCGCCACGGCGGGCTGCGCGATGCCGCCGTGCGGCTTGCCCGCGCTGATATCGCCCCACAGCACGGCGTGATCGTTCGGCAGGGCGCGCGAGTTGGGCACGCCCAGCCAGAGACGCATCAGCATCCGGTCCTGGTTGGTGGAGGCATCGTCCTTGAATGCGGTGCGGCCATGATAAATCACGTGGTTGTTCAGCAGCTGGATGTCGCCGGGGGCAAAGCGCATCTCGAAGCAATGCTCTTGCGCCAGGTCGAGCAGCAGACGCAAGGCTTCGTGCTCGGCGTCCGACAGTTTGCGCACGCCCGGCATCAGCTGCGCGTTCTCGATGTAGGTCAGTGAAAAATGACTGGTGAGCTTACCATCGCGCACGCCGAACACCGGCAGGTCGTACGCGATATGCTCGCCGCCGGCCTCTTCGCCGAAACGGGCCCGGGGAATCGGCTTGCACAGCAGCGCGTGCAGGTCCGGCCGGCGCTTGAGCATTTCGTTGTACACCGTGGCGCTGCTGGCCAGCTTGCTGACCCCGCCTTCGGAAGCCTGGCGCACGCAAAGCAGCCCCACCACATCGCAACGGTCGGTGTGAAAGCGCAGCTGGCCCGGCGACAGGGTGCGCGCCCCCGAAGAGAGGAACTCTTTGCCATCGGCATCCACGGTGGCGCCGTACAGCTTCACGGCCACGCCGGCGCCTTCGTCTTTGATCTCGCGCATGACCTCGCCGCGGCGGTTCTGGAAGAGCGGCGTGCCCAGGTGCGCCCCCAGGCCGTACCAGATGCGGCGCAGCTGGTCGGGGTTGTAGCGGCTGACGTCCAGGCCCTGCATTTTCACCATGCCCGAGCCGTTTTCCAGCTCTTCGCGCACGTCGTCGAAAAAGGCCTCGGCGCCCGGCAGCGGGAAGTTGCGCCGGGTGACCGCTTTCCAGTCGATGTCCCGGACCTGGTGGACCGCGCTATCGATGCTCTCGAGCACCGCCGCGGGAAACCGCTTCACCCAGCGTTGATTTTCAACCATCTCGGCGCCGGTCCATACACAGGCGCCTTCCAAGAGTTTCGATTCGGACATGGAATCTCCAGAACAACCCAAATATTCAAATGAATGAAATACGTGATTAAACCCAACTGAAGCCCGAGGTTGCCTATACAGGATCGAACAATACGGCATCACCCCCAGACTGACAACCGATAAAGGACGGCAGCTAGGGCAAATACCTAGGCAGGCGTTCAGGCCGCTGAACCAAAGGGGGGATTTCAGCACAGATTTCCCGGCACAGGCATTGGCAGCCGACCAGGCACCTGTGGCCCAGCCCTGGCCCACAGACCCTTTTGTCATTCCGACCATTTCCAGAATGCGATTTTTTTAGGAGCATTCACACGGCTGTACAAGAACGCCCTCCGAAGCCCGGCACAAGCTCGCTGGTGTTTCCAAATAAACGTATCTACAATAAATTACGTAGCATTGAGAAGGCATAACGAGGGTCATCAGTTTTCGCCACGCAAGTGTTGAGGAACGGGAGGCTTACTATGCCTGGCTCGAAGAAGAGAATGCCCAATGACATGACCCGCGCCGAAGTGCTGGCAGCAGCACGCGCTACGGATTCCGCGCAAGATTTTGCGTGGGATGGCAAAGATCAGGACGACCGTCCCGCGACCAAGGAAGAACTGGAAACAGCTCTTGCGGCCGCGCGGCGCTCCCGCGGCCGTCCCGCGGGTAGCGGGGTCAAGACTCAAGTCGCCATCCGCATCGACGACGATGTGCTGGAAACCTTCCGCGCCACCGGAAAGGGTTGGCAAACGCGCATCAATGCCGCGTTGAAAGATTGGTTGAAAGATCACTCGCCCGCACAGATCTGATAGGCGCCGATCATGCTACCTGTCTTGATCGCCCCCACAAGCAAGCAATAACAACGCTTCCATAGCTTGCACGCAGCTTCGCGGCCGGCACCCGAGCCGCCCTCTTCCCCTGGGCATGGAATCGCTCCACGTTCAGGCCCTTTCCCTTATCTCAAGAAGCTCCGGCAGCGCCGCCATCCACCAGCGCGCGTGACCGCCCCGCCTAGGATTAACCCTTAAATATGTTGTTAATATATTTAATGGATATTAGACTGTGGCCGCAAAGAAAGTGCTTCCGCTTTCCCTATCCACGAGAGGAGACTATGAAAATACTGTTCCGCGCACTGGCTGCCGCCGTCATCTCGGCGTGCGCCGCCGGTTCCGCCGCCGCGGCGGATGTCACCTGGCGTGTTCCGACCTCGGTTCCGGAAGGATCGCCCTTCTACAAGAATTTCCTGGAACGCTTCGCCTCCAACGTCAAGACGCTGACCGCCGGGCGAGTGGAGATCCAGCCGTTCGGCGCGGGCGTGATCGTGCCGGCCCTGAAGGTGTTCGATGCCGTGCAGGACGGCGTGGTCGAAGCCGGCCATTCCACGTCCAGCTACCTGGTCAACCAGAACCCGGAAAACGCCATTTTCTCGGGCTTCCCCGGCGGCATGGGGCCCGACGCCTATAAGGCCTGGCTGTACGAAGGCGGCGGCAGGCAGAAGCTCGAAGAACTGCGCGCCAAGCAGGGCCTGAAGACCATGATCGTGGGCATCGGCTCTTCCGAGATCATGGCGCACGCCAACAAGCCCATCCGCAACGCCGAAGACCTGAAGAACCTGAAGTACCGCACCTCGGGCCCCTGGGCCGAGGTGATGCGCGATTACTTCGGCGCGGTGCCGACCGTGGTGCCGCCGGGCGAGACCTACACGCTGCTGCAGCGCAAGGGCGTGGACGCCGTGGAATGGGCGCCGCCGTCGGCCAACATGCCCGAGGGCTTTCACCAGGCGGCCAAGTACATCGTGGTGCCGGGCGTGCACCAGCCCACCTTCATGTGGGAAGTGGTGGTCAAGCAGGAAACCTGGGACAAGGTGCCGGCCGACCTGAAGCCGCTGATCGAGGCGGCCGCCGAGCTCACCACGCAGCAGGGCCTGGACTACTTCTACGACGCCGACATGAAGGCCATGGCGAAGTACCGCAGCGGGCGCAACGAGATCATCACGCTCAGCCCCGAGTTCGTGAAGCAGCTTTCCGACGCGGGCAACGACTGGATGCGCAAGACGGCCGAGGCCCGCAAGGCCGACGGCAAGCCGGAAATGGCCGAGGTGCTGGCCGACTACCAGGCCTATCACGCGCGCTGGAAAGCCGAGAGCGGCTACCTGGTCCGCAACTGACGCCAGGCGAGGAAAGCGATCATGCTCGATGTCCTGGCCCGGTTCGCCAACGGCGTATCCCGGTTCGCGTCGCTGCTGGCCAGTGTGTCGGCGGCGGTGCTGACCCTGGCGATGGTGTACGAGGTCTTTGCGCGCTATGTGTTCGATGCGCCCACGGTGTGGGCGTTCGACATCGCCTACATGAGCAACGGCGCGGTGTTCCTGCTGGGCATGGCCTACGTGCTGCGCGAAGACGGCCACATCCGCATCGACGTGCTGCGCAACCGCCTGCCGGCCCGCTTCAACAACGTGGTCGAGGGTATCGCCTACCTGGTGATTCTGGCGCCGTTCTTCGGCGCGCTGTCTTCGATTGCCCTGTCGCATACCTGGCGCGCGTGGGTGCGCCATGAAGTCGAAACCGTCAGCCCCTGGGCGCCGTTGATGTGGCCCTTCTATCTGCTGATCGCGATCGGGCTGATCGCGATGACCCTGCAGCTCGCGGCCGAAGGGCTGCGCGCCTTCGCCGGGCGGCGCGCCCCGGCCGCGAAGGAGCATTGATGAACCCGACTGTCGCCGCCCTGATGTTCCCGGGAATGTTCCTGCTGATTTTCCTGGGCATTCCGGTTTCGCTTTCCCTGATCATTCCCGCCATCGTCGCCGGCTGGTTCGCTTTCGGCGGAAATGTATTCAACCAGCTCTACGGCGGGCTTTATTCCGCCGCCACCAACTACATCCTGTCCGCGATTCCCATGTTCGTGCTCATGGGCGCGATCCTGGAACGTTCCGGCATCGCGGCGCGGCTGTTCCGCACCATGCAGCTGTGGCTGGGGCGCCTGCCGGGCGGCCTGGCCGTGGCCACCATCGCCATGGGCGCAACCTTCGCGGCGGCCGCCGGCGTGGTCGGCGCGGTCGAGGTCATGGTGGGCCTGATGGCCATCCCGGCCATGCAGCGCTTCCGCTACGACAACTCGCTGATCGCCGGAACGATCTGCGCCGGCGGCTCGCTGGGCACGATGATCCCGCCGTCGGTGGTGGCGGTGGTGTATGCCTCGCTGGCCCAGATCTCGGTGGGCGAGCTGTTCGCCGCCATGCTGTTCCCCGGCCTGATCATGGTGGGGCTGTTCATTCTGTACATCATCGGCGTGTGCGTGCTGAACCCCAGGAAAGGCCCGCCCGCCGATGCCGAGGACATGCGCCTGCCGCTGGCGGCCAAGCTGCGCATCACCCTGAGCGGGCTGGTGCCCACGATGCTGCTGATCTTCGCCGTGCTGGGCTCGCTGATGGCGGGTATTGCCTCGCCCACCGAAGCGGCGGCCGTGGGCGCGGTCGGCGCGCTGATCCTGTGCATCTGCTACGGCCAGTTCAGCATGTCGATGATGCGGGAATCGCTGGCCATCACGGTCCGCATCTCGGCCATGATCCTGCTGATCGTGGCCGGCGGCATCATGTTCACCGGGATTTTCGCGGCCAACGGCGGCTCGCGCCTGATCCAGGGCCTGACCTCGGACCTGGGCCTGGGCGTGAACGGCACCCTGGTCCTGTTCCTGTGCATCGTGTTCCTGCTGGGCTTCGTGCTGGACTGGACAGCCAACGTGCTGATCTGCGTGCCGCTGTTCCTGCCCGTGCTGACGGCCGCGGGCGTCGACCCGATCTGGTTCGGCGCGCTGGTGATCATCGTGATCCAGACCAGCTACCTGACGCCGCCCATGGCCTCGTCGATTTTCTACCTGCTGTCGATCGCCCCGCCGGACATGAAATACAGCCAGGTGTGCAAGGGCGTGGTGCCCTTCATCCTGGTGCAATTCGTGACGCTGGCGATCGTGGCGCTGTTCCCGGCCCTGGCAACCTGGCTGCCGCAGCGCATCGTGGGGTTCTGAACAACCTGGTTTGCGGGCCCGCGCGGCCCCGTTTCCGCCCGGTGACACGGGCGTTTTTTCTGCAATAGGAAGACGTATGAATATCGAAGGAGTCCTGGTACCCATCGTAACGCCGTTCGGCGCGGACGGCCGCGTGAACGCCGATGCCCTGCGGCAGCTGGTGGACCGCTTCGTGGAAGCGGGCGTGGCCGGCATCGTGGCCTGCGGCACCACCGGCGAGTTCTATGCCCTGGAAGACGACGAGCGCGAACTGGTGCTGCGCACCGTGGCCGATGCGGCGCGCGGGCGTATCACCCTGATCGCGGGCATCAATGCGCTGTCCACCCCGCAGGCCATCCGCAACGCCGATCAGGCGCGGGAACTGGGCTACGAAGGCCTGATGCTGACCGCGCCCCCCTACAGCCTGCCCGAGCAGGCCGGCATTGTGCAGCATTTCCGCACGGTGGCCGCCGCCACGCCGCTGCCCATCATCCTGTACGACTTTCCCGCGCGCATCGGCGTGCAGATCGCGGTGGAAACCGTGATCGAGCTGGCGCGCATTCCCAATATCGTCGGCATCAAGGAAAGCAGCGGCAACTTCAACCGCGCGCTGGCGCTGATCCAGGCCCGCATCCCGGACTTCCACATCATCAGCGGCTCGGACGACATGGCCGCCGATTTCCTGTTCTGGGGCGTGCGCAGCTGGATCAGCGGCGGGGCCAACGTGTTTCCCGCCGAACAGGCGGCAATGGTCAAGGCCGCCGCAGAACAGCGCTGGGACGAGGTCCGCACGCTGATGAGCGGCATGTACCCCGTGATCCAGGCGATGGAATCCGGCGACTACAACCAGAAGGCCAAGCTCGGCTGCCGCCGCCACGGCGTGGACGCCGGCACCGTGCGCCTGCCGCTGGCGCCGCTGTCGGCCGAGGATGAGCGCGCCTTCCTGGCGATGCTCGACGCCTACCAGGGATAAGGAGACCGCCATGCCGCAGACCAAAGAGCAGATTTTCGAGCAGGCCCGCGCGGGCCGGTTGTGGGCGGGCCACTTGATTCCCGGCCATGCGTCGCCGGGCGAGCGCCTTGAGAACACCACGCCGATCGACAACAGCGTGATCGGCGCGATCGAGGCCGGCAGCGCGGCCGACGCGGACGGGGCCGTGCGCATCGCGCGCGCCAGCTTCAAGTCGGGCGAATGGTCGGGCCTGGCGCCGGCCGAACGCAAGCGCATCATGCTGGCCTGGGCCGACCTGCTGGCCGCGCACGCCGAAGAACTGGCGGCGCTGGACTGCGTGGACGCCGGCAAGCCGATTACCGAATGCCTGAACACCGACATGCCGGCCACGCTGGACACGTTCCGCTGGTACGCCGAAGCGGTGGACAAGTGCTTCGGGCGCATTTCGCCCACCGGGCCCGAGGCGCTGGGCCTGATCGTGAAAGAACCCATCGGCGTGGTGGGCGCCGTGCTGCCGTGGAATTTCCCGGCGCAGATGTATGCCTGGAAAGTGGCGCCGGCGCTGGCCGCCGGCAACTCGGTCATCGTCAAGCCGGCCGAACTGACGTCGCTGAGCGCCTACCGCATGACCCAGCTGGCCCACCAGGCCGGCATACCGGCCGGCGCCCTGATGCTGGTGACGGGCCTGGGCGAGACAGTGGGGCAGGCCATCGGCCGCCACATGGACGTGGACGTGGTGTCGTTCACCGGCTCGACCGAGGTGGGACGTTATTTCCTGAAATACTCGGCCGAGAGCAACCTGAAAGAGATCGTGCTGGAATGCGGCGGCAAGAGCCCGCAGGTGATTTTCGACGACGCCGACCTGGACGAGCTGGCCGACCACGTGCTGGCGGCGGCGTTCTGGAACATGGGCGAGAACTGCAGCTGCGGCTCGCGCCTGATCGTGCAGACGGGCATCAAGGACGCCCTGCTCGAGCGCCTGCGCCAGCGCCTGTCGGAATGGAAAGTGGGCGTGCCCACCGACGCCTCGGTGAAAATCGGGCCGATGATCGAGCGCGCGCATTTCGACAAAGTGCGCGGCTTCCTGGACGGCGCCGCGGCCGAAGGGGCGCGCCTGGTGCATGGCGGGCGCATTCATGCGGATCTGGGCAGCGGCTGGTATGTCGAGCCGACGATCTTCGACGGCGTGTCGGCGGGCTCGCGCCTGTTCCAGGAAGAAGTCTTCGGGCCGATTCTGGCGGTGACGCCCTTCGAGACCGAGGCCGAGGCCGTCGAGCTGGCCAACAACAGCCACTACGGCCTGGCGGCGTCGCTGTACACCCGCGACGTGCGCCGCGCGCAGCGCGTGGCGCGGGCCATCCAGGCCGGCACAGTGTCGGTCAACGGGTTTTCGGAAGGCGACATCACCACGCCCTTCGGTGGCTACAAGCAGTCCGGCTTCGGCGGCCGCGACAACGGCCTGGAAGCGCTGGACCAGTACCAGCAGGTGAAGACCATCTGGTATGTGAATTGACCCCCCCCGAAGCGCTACGCGCTTTCCACCTCGCGGCTGGCAGGCCGCTCGGATTCGCCAGGCATAGAACAGTCCTCAAGGACTGTTCTATGTCCGGGCTCATCCCCCCAGGGGGCGACGCTGGCGGACCGGCGGAGCCGGATCCGCGGCGTCCCCGATTCCGCTGCACCCGTTGTCATTCTGATCGGGTCGCGCGGCGCGGCCCTTATCCTTCGATGACGGTGTGGGTGAATTCCATCAGATAGCGCATCAGGGCGTCGGCGCCGGCCATGGCGCGCTCGGGGTCGTTGGCGTGGATGCCTTCGGCCTCCATCAGGTGGCACTGGGCGCCGCGCTCGAGGTCGCCTTCGTGCTGGAAGGCATACCAGAAGCGCCGGCACTGGATGATCATGGGAACGATGGCCTGCACCGCGTAGGGGTTGCGGCTGGCTTCGTGGTTGACGCGGTCCAGCGCCTGGTCGGCCTGCATGTAGCCGGCCAGGTCGCCGCGCCCGGCCGCGGCCACCATCTCGTGCGCGTGCTGCAGCAGCTGGGCGCGCTGCTCGGGCGTGGCGCGGCGCGCCGATGACATGGCGATCAGGCGTTCCAGCACCCGGCGGGTTTCGATCAGGATCAGGTGTTCCGCGATACGGATCTCGCTGACGCGCAGGCCCCGGCGCGGCTGCTGCTCGATCAGGCCGCTGGCCACCAGGCGCATCAGCGCCTCGCGGATGGGCGTACGGCCCAGGCCGGTGAGCTGGACCAGGTCGCTTTCCACAATGGGCTGGTTGGGCTCGAGCTTGAGCGTGGCGATCATCTGCTCGATCGCGTCGTAGGCGGCTTCGGTCGCGCGTGTCTTGATAGGGGGAACTTGGTTCATGAAAACAATGGCCGGGATCCTGCCAAAGCCGGGGCTGCGCCCCGCGGACGCGAGCAACCCCGCAGCGATCGTTAATATGCTGTCAGTATATTAGATTCGCCAAGCTCGTGCTCGGCCGGCCACCACGGTACACGCCGACACGCCGGCCATGCCAACCGGATAAACCCCCGATACACGTGCCCGCTTCAACACGGGCTGCGGCTGCCGGACCGGCGCGGCGGCCGCATACCAGTTACAAAATGACGCAAAAAAGCGGCCGCCCCGGCTGGCCGAAGATGGCGCCGGGTTAGCGGCGCGGCCGCCGCAAAAACCGCCATGTCCCGCACAACACCACCCATCGTCTGGCAAACCTGCCGCTTTTTCCTCGATTGCATTTTTGCCGCGCGGGTTCTTACGATCCGCCGCTGATGGCCGTGCCACATCGACTCAGCGGAGGATCGCCATGCACACCTCGACCATTCCCGTTTCCGACATTGCCAGGCCTGTCGCGCCCGCGGCCGGCGCCTGGCAGGCGGACGACATCCTGGCGCTTTATGAGCTGCCCTTCATGGATCTGCTGTACCGCGCCCAGCAGGTCCACCGGCAGCACTTCGACGC
This sequence comes from Bordetella petrii, assembly GCF_017356245.1. NCBI lineage: Bacteria > Pseudomonadati > Pseudomonadota > Betaproteobacteria > Burkholderiales > Alcaligenaceae > Bordetella > Bordetella petrii. Next base: position 122,616 of record NZ_JAFMZZ010000001.1, on the reverse strand, counting down.
GAGCGCGATCCAGCTGTCGAGCCTGCTGTCCATCAAGACTGGCGGCTGCCCCGAAGACTGCGCGTACTGCCCGCAGTCGGCCCATTACGACACCGGCCTGGCGGCCGACAAGCTGATGCCGCTGGACGACGTGCTGCGGGCCGCCCGCGCCGCCCAGGCCGGCGGCGCGCAGCGCTTCTGCATGGGCGCGGCCTGGCGCAGCCCCAAGCCGCACCACCTGGACGCAGTGGCCGAGATGATCCGCGCGGTAAAGGCGCTGGGCCTGGAAACCTGCGTGACGCTGGGCATGCTGCGCGACGGCCAGGCCGAACAGTTGAAGCAAGCCGGGCTGGACTACTACAACCACAATCTCGATACCTCGCCCGAGTTCTACGGCAGCATCATCTCGACCCGCACCTACCAGGACCGCCTGGACACGCTGGAGCGCGTGCGCGACGCCGGCCTGAACGTGTGCTGCGGCGGCATCGTCGGCATGGGCGAATCGCGGCGCGAACGCGCCGGCCTGATCGCGCAGCTGGCCAGCCTGGACCCCTACCCCGAATCGGTGCCGATCAACAATCTGGTGCAGGTGGAAGGTACGCCGCTGGCCGGCACCGAGGCGCTGGACCCGTTCGAATTCGTGCGCACCATCGCCGTGGCCCGCATCGCCATGCCGCTGGCGCGCGTGCGCCTGTCGGCCGGCCGCGAAACCATGAGCGACACGCTGCAGGCGCTGTGTTTCCTGGCGGGCGCCAATTCGCTGTTCTGCGGCGACGTGCTGCTGACCACCGGCAACCCGCAGGTAGAGGCCGACCAGCGCCTGCTGGCGCGCCTGGGCATGCACGCGGAAGGCGCCCTGCCGCCCCCGCCCGAGGCCGCGCCGACATGGTCCCGCTGAGCCCCGGCCTGCTGTACCTGCTGGCCAGCGTGGCCTTCAGCGTCACGGTCGCGGTGCTGCTGAAGCTGGCGCGCCGCCACGACATCGACGTGCGGCAGGCCATCGCCGCCAACTACGCGGTCACCGCGGCGCTGAGCTGGCTGGTGCTGCGGCCCTCAGGCGCCCAGCTGGCGTCGGCCGGCCAGGCCTGGGGCATGCTGCTGGCGCTGGGCGTGCTGCTGCCCAGCGGCTTCATGGCCATGGCGCAGTCGGTGCGGCACGCCGGCATCGTGCGCAGCGACGCGGCGCAGCGGTTGTCGCTGTTCCTGCCCCTGCTGGCGGCCTTTCTGCTGTTCGGCGAATCGATCACCGCGCGCAAGGCGGGCGCCATCGCGCTGGCTTTCACGGCCCTGTTCTGCGTGCTGCGCCGGCGCGCTCCGGCCGGCAGCCAGGCCGCCGGCCCGCATGCCTGGCTGTGGCCGCTGGGCGTCTGGGCCGCCTATGGCCTGGTCGACATTCTGTTCAAGCAGATGGCCAGAGCCGGCGCCGCGTTCCCGGGCGCGCTGCTGATCGCCTTCGTCCTGGCCGGCGGGTTCATGGCCGCCTACCTGCTGCTGCGGCGCACGGCCTGGCAGCCGCGCCACCTGCTGGCCGGCGTGGCGCTGGGCGCGGCGAACTTCGGCAACATCGTCACCTACATCCGCGCCCACCAGGCCCTGCCGGACAATCCGGCGCTGGTGTTTTCGGCCATGAACATGGGGGTCATCGCGCTGGGCACGGTGGTGGGCGCCCTGGCGTTCCGCGAGCCGCTCAGCCGGTTGAACCTGCTGGGGCTGGTGCTGGCGGTGGCGGCGATCCTGCTGATGATGCCTTGAAAGGACGGGCCCACCCCCGAAGCGCTACGCGCTTCCCCCTCAAGGGGGCGACGCTGGCGGACCGGCAAAGCCGGCTCCGCGGCGTCCCCGATCGGGCAGTTTGCGCTTTATTGCCAGGTATCTCCTGGGCCAGGTGTCTGACTCCCGCAGGGTGTCGGACACCGTGCGACTGAGACGGCTGTAGCGTACGGCGGTGTCTGACACCCTGCGGGAGTCAGACACCTGCGAATCAAGTGCCGGTGCGCGCCGGCGGCTCGGCGCCGTCGGCGGGCGGTTCGGCGTCTGTCCCGGATGCCGGTTCAGAAGCCGCCGCGGCGGGCTCGGGCGCCTGCACCACGTCGGGTTCGGGCGAGGCCATTTCCATGGTCACGTCCACTTCGGGGTCGACGCGCGGATCCAGCGCGGCGGCGGCCGGCGAGCTTTGCAGGTTGTCGGGCAGCGGCACGAAATGCACCGGCGCCTCGTCGACCTGGTGCGCGCCCGTGACCCGCGCCGGCCGCACCTGCCACACCAATATCAGCGCGCACACCGACACGAACACGTAGTACATGCTGGGGCCGGCGGCGGACATCAGCACGCCCGCCACCATGGGCCCCAGGCAGGCGCCCACGCCGTAGGTCATGAGCAGGATGGCGCTGAGCCCCACGCGCCGTTCGGGCTCGACGTGGTCGTTGGCGAATGCGGCGCCCAGCGGATACAAGGTGAACTGCAGCACCCCGAACACGCACGACATCAGCACCAGCAGCCAGAACGGCAGGTCGAGCCAGCCCCACATGACTACCGGCAGCAGCACCAGCAGGAAGGCGTTGAAGCGGATCAGGCCGGCCCGGTTGATGCGGTCGGACAGCCAGCCCATCGGCCACTGCGACAGCAGCCCCGCCGTGACGCCCGCCGCCACGAAGACGGCGGCCTGCGAGGTCGTCATGCCGAACTTGGCGGCATACACCGGCGCCAGGCCGTAGAACGCGCCCGACAGGTTGCCCGCCACGAACAGCACGGTCATGGACAGCGGCACGCGCTGGAAGAAAAAGCGCAGGTCCAGCGGCGCGGGCAGCGGCGTGGGCGGGTGCGAACGCGCGGTCACGGCAATGGGCACCAGGCACAGCACCATGCAGGCGGCCACCAGGGTCAGGGGCTGCTGGTCGAGCGTGGCATAGGCGGTCAGCGCCAGCTGGCCCAGCACCGTGCCCAGGCCCGACACCACCATGTACACCGAGAATACGCGGCCGCGCTGGTGGTTTTCGGTTTGTTCGTTCAGCCAGCTTTCGATGACCATCAGCTCGGTCACCATGACAATGCCGGCCACCAGGCGGAACAGCAGCCACACCGGCATGTAGTCGACCAGGATCTGGGCCAGGATCATGCTGGTGGAAATGGCGGCGCAGGCCACGAAAGCGCGGATGTGACCGACGCGGATGATCAGCTTGTGGCCCATGCGGGCGCCGCAGACCAGCCCCAGGTAATAACCGGCGATCAGCGCGCCGATCCAGATCTCGCTGACCGATTCGGCGGTCAGCCGCAGCCCCATGTATGTATTGAACAGGCCGGTGCCGATCAGCATCAGCAGTGTCGCCAGGTACAGCGACGAGAAGGAGGAAATCGTGGATAGCATGGGAATGCGGGGAGTGCCGCCGGGATGGCGGCGCCGCGGGGCGCCCTGTGCGCCGCGCGGCACATGACAACAATACGCTAGATCTGCGACAACATGGTGGCGGCGTCGCTGACTTCGAACTTGCCGGGCGCCTCGATGTTCAGCTGCTTGACCACGCCGTCCTGCAGCAGGGCCGAATAACGCTGCGAGCGCACGCCCATGCCGCGCGCGTCGAGGTCGAGTTCCAGGCCCAGCGCGCGGGTCCAGTGGGCCGAGCCGTCGGCCAGCATGCGCACCTTGCCGGCGGTTTGCTGGTCGCGGCCCCAGGCGCCCATGACGAAGGCGTCGTTGACGGCCACGCACCAGATTTCGTCGACGCCCTTGCTTTTCAGGGCCTGCGCCTGCTCGACATAGCCCGGCAGGTGCTTGGCCGAGCAGGTGGGCGTGAAGGCGCCCGGCACGGCGAACACGGCGATGGTCTTGCCCTTGACCAGGTCGGCCACCTGGAAGGCATTGGGCCCCACCGAGCAGCCGCCGCTTTCGGTTTCGAAAAATTCGGTCAGGGTGCCGTCGGGCACGCGATCGCCGACTTTGATGGTCATGGGTTCTCTCCAGGTACGGGCAGGGGTTCGGGCGGGAATCGCCCGGCAAACCGCCATCATAGTGCCAGTCCGGCGGTTCGGGTGAGCGGCCGCGCGCCGGCCCGCCGGCGGGAAAGAATCATGCACAGACTGATACGACTCTACACCGGGCGGGGGTGCCCCGCGCCGCCGGGCCTTGCCATAATGGAACCCATGCGCAACCTCCTGACCACCGCCCTCGCGCTGGCCATGGGCCTGGCCGGCGCCCCCGCCGCCCAGGCGCAGAACCAGGCGGAATTCGACCAGCTTGTCGTCACGTCCGGCGCCACCAATGGCGCCGCGCAAGTGTGCGGGGCCTCGCCGCCCGACCTGGCGCGGCACCAGGCCACGGCGCGCGCCAACCTGCGGCGCTACGCCGCCGAATTCGGCTACAAGGCCGACCGCTTCGACGCCCTGTTCGGACAGGGCCGCGGCGAAGGCAAGAAAATGATGCTGGACATGCGCGAGTCGGGCGTGGACGGCTGCCCGGGCATGCTGGGCAGCTTCCAGCACGAGCGCGACATCGGCTACGACGAGATGAAGCAGGGCATCGCCGAGGTCACCGACGGCCTGCCCGAGCCGCAAGACAAATAGCCCGGATAGCCGCCGCCGCGCCGGCGCGCGGCGCGGCGGCCCGCTGGTTTACTTCAGGGCGAAATCCACCCGCGCGGGCGCGGCGTCGCCTTCGCCGGCGGCGCCATCCAGGCTGGAAGCCACGATGAAGATGCGGTCGGCCGGGCCGCTTTCCTGCAGTTTCTCGTACACGGCCTGGGCGCGCGCATCGGCCAGCCGCCGCAGGTCGTCGTCGTCGACCGGCGCGGCCTGGCGCAGCATCGCCTCCATCTGGTCGGGCGGCACCGACTTGGCGAAGCCGATGAAATTGCGCGGCTTGTTCTCGATGTCGGTGTCGTCGTAGACCTCTTCCAGATACTCGGCGCGCTCGGCGTCCGACACCTTGACGCTGGCCGGATCGGGATGCTTGCCGCGGCTGCCGGTATCGGCGGCCTTGGCCTTGCGTATCTGCAGGTCGACCCAGGCCTGGCGCAGGCCTTCGGTGTCGGTGGCCGGATCGGCGCGGCCGATGATGTCCAGCTTCAGGCCGGGGCGGTCGTTCAGCGCCTTGGCCAGGGTGGCGATGCGCTCGTCGGCGTCGGCCGCCAGGATGGCGCTGCCAGGCTCGAAGTTGATGTACGACAGTTCTTCGCCGCCGCCGAAGGCCGAGGCCAGCAGCGAGAACGGCGAGGTCACGGCCTTTACGACCAGATTGACCAGCACGCGCACGATGATGCCGCCCACCGAGAACTGCGGGTCGTCCAGCGAGCCCGAAATGGGCAGGTTGATGTCGATGTTGCCGCGGCTGTCTTTGAGCAGGGCCACCGCCAGCATCACCGGCAGCTTGGTGGCGTCGGGGCTGTCGGTCTTGTCGCCGAAGGTGAGCTGGTTCAGCACCACGTGGTTGCTGGCCTGCAGGGCCCGGTCTTTCAGCTTGTATTCCAGGTCGAGCGACAGCTTGCCGCGCTTGATGGGGTAGCCGACGTACTTGGCCGAATACGTGGTGAAGCGCGGCAGGTCGACGCCCTTGGCCGAGGCTTTCAGGTCCAGCGACAGGAATTCGGCGAAGGGCTGCACCGTGCCGCTGATGGACAGCGGCGCCGTGCCGTACACCCGGCCGGTGACCTTGACCTTGGCGGGTTTGGGATTGCGCGACGACACCGCCGACAGGCCGCCTTCGATGCGCGACAGCTCGGCCGTATAGTTCGGCTTGACGAAGCGGTCGGTGAACGTCATGCGGCCGCTTTTCAGGTTGACGCTGCCCACGGAAATATCGGGCAGCTGGCCCGAGGTGTCGGGCTTGCGCGCCGACCGGCCGCGGGTCTGGGTGTCTTGCGTGATCGAGCCGCCGGCCTGGCCGGGCTCGGCCACCAGGTCCATGACGTTGAGCCGCCCTTCGGCGCTGAGCAGGATGCGGCCGTAGAAATCGTCGAGCGTGATGTCGCCCAGGTTGGCCGCGTATTTGTCGCCATCCACCGACACCTGCATGCCCTCCAGGCCCAGGCGCTTCCATTTCAGGAAGTCGTCGCGGTTGACGCGGTCGGCCAGGTCCAGGCCGGTGACGTCGACCGCGCCCTGCCAGCGCGCCTTCATGGGCGTGCCGCCGGCGGCGGCCGAAAACGCCGCCTGGCCGCGCGCGCCGACCGCCACGGCGCGCACGGTGGCATTCAAGCTGGACGCCACATAAGGCGCCAGCGACGCCAGGTCGAGATTCTGCAGATCGACGCTGGTTTGCAGCGCCAGCGGCTGCGGCGTCAGCTGGCCTTGCAGAGCCAGCTGGCCGTCGCCCTGGATGCCGGACGCCTGCAGCGTAAAAGGCGAAGGCTGGCTGTCGAGCGCCAGGCGGTCGGCCGTCAGCGTCAATTGCGCCAGAGCCAGGTCCACGGCCGGCTTGACGGATTCATCGCGCGCGGCGAACTGCGACAGTTCGACCTTGACCCCGGTGGCCGACACCTGGGTGGCGCCGCCCTGCTCGGCCAGCTTGACCTGTGCCTGCAGGCCCAGCAGGCCATCCTGCAGCTGGACGGGCGCCTGGCTGCGCACGGCGGCGGCGAACGGCGCCAGCGCCAGGTGGCCGGCACGCAGGTCCAGGTCGAGCGCCAGGGGACTGAGCCGCAGCGGCCCCTTGGCGCGGATCCAGCCGCCATCGGCCGGGTTGTCCATGGTGAGCCACAGCAGGATGGGCTGCCCGGGCGGCTGCGGGAACTGCACGTTTTCCGCGGTGGCGGACAGGCCGGCCAGGGAGTAGTCGAGCCCGGTGGGCGCATCGCGCAGGCGCAGCCCGGCGTCATTGATGTTGATGGCGTCGACCGATACGCGCCAGCCGTCCGGCTCGGCGGCGGGCGCGGCCTCGGTCGCCGGAGCGCCCGTTGACGGGGCGGCGGGGCTGGCGGCCGCCGCCTGCGTTTCCGCCGCCTGCGTTTCAGCGGGCTTTGCCTCAGTGGGCGCGGCCTCGGCGGGCTTCGCCGCGTCTGCCTTCGTGTCAGCTACCTTGACCGCGAGGGCCTTTGGCTGGCCCGCTTGCGCCGCCGCCTTGGCCCCGGCCTTCGGATCGGCCGGCTTGCCCCCGCCCAGCGCCTTGAGCCGGTCGATGACATGCAGCCAGTTGATGCGCTGGCTGGCATCGCGCCGGGTCTGCGCCATGGGCGACCACAGTTCGACCTGCCCGATGGCCAGCTGGCGCGCGATCGGGTCGAGCGCGATGCGGCGCACGTTAAGGGTGCTCCATTGCAGCAGCGCCTCGCCCGAGGTTTCGCGCAGGTCGAGCTGGCGCAGGCCCAGGTCGCCCACCACCCGGATCTTGGGCGCGGCGTCGCGCGGCTGCTCGAACACGATCTGCAGGTCGGAATCGAGCAGGGCGCGCTCGACCTTGATGGGCAGTTGCGCGGGCCAGGCATCGGCCCACTTTTCCAGTTCCAGCCCGCTGAACTTCAGGTTCAGCGTCGAGGCCGGCACCTCGTCGAAGGGCCGCGCCACGCCGTCCAGGTCGAACGGGCTGCCGTTGATGCGCATGTGCACGCGCGGCTGCACGTCGATGTCGGTGGCGTAGCCGAAGGTGGAAATGAACGGCACCCCCAGCGCGATCTCGTCGATCTGCTGCTTGCGGCCGGTGACGCGGTCATCCAGGGTGATGCCGCCGTCTTCCAGCACCAGGTTGTTCAGCGAGAAGCGCGGCAGCCCGCCGTCGTCGTCGGGCTGTTCGGGCTGCGGCTGCGCGGCGGCCATGTCGGCCAGCTTCTGCTGGATATCGGAAAAATTGAAGCGCGTGACGTCTTCGCGCACCAGCGCGATGCGCGGGCGCTGCACCCGCACCGAGTCGACCACCGGGGCGAACCAGAACAGCGACATCCAGGATGCACTGACGTCCAGTTGACCGATATCAATCAGCGCGGCGCTGCCGCCCGGCTGTTCGATGGCAAGATCGTGGGCCCGGACGGTGAGCGTAAAGGGGTTGAAGCTGATGTCGCCCACCTGCACCGGCCGCCCCAGCAGGGCCGCGACGTCGTCGGTAAGCGCGCTGCGCAGCACCTTGGGCACTTGCCAGGCGGCCACGCCGAACAGAATGAGAATGACAGCCACCGTGGCCAGAAGGATCTTTCCGAAACGCCGAGTAAATTTCAACCTGGGCATCCTGAAGGCCATGCGTGATCTCCTGGTACGGGCATGGGGATTATCGCGCCTGCGGCACAGCTCGTCTATCATAGGGTGCAGGCGCCGCGATAACGGCCCGAACCGGCCCGTACTTTCAATACTTAACACTTTTGCCGACCATGTCCTCGCCTTCTCCCGCACTTAGCCACCTGGACGAATCCGGCCAGATCCGCATGGTCGACGTCGGTGCGAAATCCGCCAGCGACCGCATCGCCATCGCGCGCGGCGCCGTGCGCATGAACGCCCACGCCTACGGCCTGCTGACCCAGCCCGGCCAGGGCAAAGGCGAAGTCCTGAACACGGCGCGCGTGGCGGCGGTGCTGGCCGCCAAGCGCTGCGCCGAACTGATCCCCCTGTGCCACAGCCTGCCGCTGGCCTTCGTGGGCATCGAATTCTCGCTCGACGACGCCGCCCACACGGTCGAAGTGCGCGCCACCTGCCGCACCCAGTACAAGACCGGCGTCGAAATGGAAGCCATGACCGCGGCCAGCGTGGCCGCGCTTACCATCTACGACATGTGCAAGGCGGCCGACAAGGGCATCGTCATTGAACAGATACGCCTTGAATACAAGGCAGGAGGCAAAAGCGGTGAGTGGCGCAACCATTAACCTGCTGTACTTCGCGCGCGTGGCCGAGCTGGTCGGCACGCGCGGCGAAGCCTGGCCGCTGGCCGAGCCGGCCACCGGCGCGCAGCTGCTCGAAGCGCTGCAGGCCCGCTACCCGCAGCTGGCCCCGGCGGCGCGCCTGAAGCTGGCCATCAACCAGACCCATGCCAAGCCGTCGGCGCCGATCCGGCCGGGCGACGAAGTGGCCATTTTCGAGCCGGTCACCGGAGGCTGAACGCCATGATCATCGTCCAGGAAGCCGACTTCGACAGCGCGGCCCTGCTGGCGCGCCTGCGCGAACAGGTCGGCGCCGAGGCCGGCGCCATCGTCACCTTCACCGGCTATGTCCGCGATTTCGCGCCCGGGCAGGCCACCGAAACCCTGTACCTCGAACACTATCCGGGCATGTGCGAGCGCGAACTGCACGACATCGCCGCCACGGCGCGGCAGCGCTGGAACCTGGCCGGCACCGCCATCGCCCACCGGGTGGGCGCGCTGTCGCGCAGCGCGCAAATCGTGTTCGTGGCGGCCGCCAGCGCGCACCGCGGCGACGCCTTCCGCGGCTGCGAATACATGATCGACGCCCTGAAAACCCGCGCGCCCTTCTGGAAGCGCGAAACCCTGTCGGGCGGCCGCAGCTTCTGGGTCGAGCAGCGCGACGCCGACCACGAACGCACCCAGTCATGGGACGCCGGCGGCCCGCCCAGGGATCCGGCATGAAAACGCCGGGGCCCCCGATTCCGCTGGCCTGCGCGGTGCTCACGGTCAGCGACACGCGCACCGCGGGCGACGACACGTCGGGCAACCTGCTGGCCGAAAGCCTGGCCCAGGCGGGCCACAACTGCGTGCGGCGCGACATCGTCAAAAGCAACCTGTACCAGATCCGCCGCGTGCTCAGCGACTGGATCGCCGATCCCGACATCCAGGTGATCCTCACGTCGGGCGGCACCGGCTTCGGCCACCGCCATGGCGTGCCCGAAGCCGTGCTGCCGCTGTTCGACCGCGAAATCGCCGGCTTCGAAGCCCTGTTCCGCCAGGTGTCGTACGCCGAGATCGGCAGTTCCTCTATCCAGTCGCGCGCCCTGGCGGGCATGGCCAACGGCACGCTGGTCTTCTGCCTGCCGGGCTCGAACAACGCCTGCCGGACAGCCTGGACGCACATCCTGCGCGAGCAGCTCGACAGCACGCACCAACCCTGCAATTTCGCCACCTTGTTCCGCAAGGCACCCACCGAATGAAAGACGAACTGCTCGATTTCGACCGCGCCCAGGCGCTGCTGGCGCAGGCCGCCAAACCCCTCGACCGCCTGCAGCTGGTGACGCTGGCCGACGCGGTGGGGCGCGTGCTGGCCGTTGACATGTCCGCCACGCTCGACCTGCCGCCCGCCGACAACAGCGCCATGGACGGCTACGCGATCCGCCATGCCGATTACCGGCCCGATGCGGCGCTGCCCATCCAGCAGCGCTGCTATGCGGGCGACATGCCGCAGCCGCAGCTGCCGGGCCAGGCCACGCGCCTGTTCACGGGCAGCCTGATCCCCGCGGGGGCCGACACCGTCGTCATCCAGGAAAACACCCGCGAGGCCGACGGCCGGGTGCAGATCCTGCAGGCGCCGGCCGCCGGGCAGTTCGTGCGCAAGCGCGGCATGGACACCACCGCCGGACAGCCGCTGCTGGCGGCCGGCACGCTGCTCGAAGCCGCGCACATCGCGCTGCTGGCCTCGCAGGGCCTGACGCACGTGCAGGTGGTCGACCGGCTGCGCATCGGCATCCTCAGCACCGGCGACGAACTCGTGCCGCCGGGCGCCGAGCGCGCGGCGCAGCAAATCTACAACTGCAACGGCCCCATGCTGGCGGCCCTGGTGCAGAAAACCGGCGCGCACGCCGTGCACGTGCTGCACGCGCGCGACAATGAACCCGACCTGCGCGCGGCGGTGCGCACCATCCTGGCCGACTGCGACCTGCTGCTGAGCATCGGCGGCGTGTCGGTGGGCGAGAAAGACCTGGTCAAGCCGGTGCTGGAATCGCTGGGCGGCAAGCTGGCGCTGTGGAAGGTGCGCATGAAGCCGGGCAAGCCGGTGGCGCTGGCGCACATCGACGGCAAGCCGGTGGTGTGCCTGCCGGGCAATCCGGTGTCGGTGTATGCGGTGTACGCCATGCTGGTGTCGCCGCTGGTGCGGCGCATGCAAGGGCGGGCCACGCTGTTTCCGCCGGTGGGCGCGGCCCCGCTGCGCACCGATCGCCCCCGCCAGGACAGCCGCGAGGAATTCGTGCGGGTGCAATGGCGCCAGCCGCCCGGCCAGGCGCCGGAACTGGTGCCCTACCCCAACCAGGATTCATCGGTGATCAGTTCCATGCCCTGGGCCACCGGCCTGGCCCGGCTGCCCGCCGGCGTGCCCGTGCAGGACGGCGACACCGTGCCGTACTACGACGTGGCGCACTGGCTGGCGTAGGCGCGGGCCTCAGCGGTCCAGCGCCTGGCGGACTTCGGCCGAACGGTCCCACAAATTGGGCAGCCAGGCGCTGGAATAGCCTGACACGAACGGCGTGACCCGCCCCGTGTCCGGGTCGTACACGTGCCGGGCCACCGCGCCGATATTGCCGCCGTACAGATGCACGCTGATCGACACCGCATCGGCGTGGGCGTTCCATACCCGATGAATGTCGCCTTCGGCCGGCGACAGCACCTCGATCTGCCCGGGCTGCAAGGCCGCCGGCGGGCCGTTCGGGGCATAGCCGGGCGGCGCGGCGCGGTAGCGCTGGCTGAACTCGCTGCCCCGCAGCATGCCTACGTAGCCCCACACGGTGTGGTCATGCACCGGCGTGGACTGGCCCGGCCCCCACACAAAGCTCAGCAGGCTGAAACGCTCCAGCGGATCGCAATGCAGCAGGTATTGCTGATAGTGGTCGGGATGCGGGACCGCGCAGCAGTCGGGCAGCCAGTCGTCCCGCGCCACCAGTGCGGCCAACGCGTCCTGCAGCGCCGCGCCGGCCATGCCCGCCGAACCGTGCTGGTCGGCCAGGCGCGTGGCACGGGCGATGAAGTCGCGCAACCGCTGCGGATGGGCGGACATCAGGATGCATCCACGCGCACCAGCACCCGGCCGTGCGGCAACTGGCCGGCCAAAAGCGGCGCGGCGTAGTCGGCGACGCGATCCAGCGGCACCTCTTCGGCCATGGCGTCGATCTGTTCGCCCGGCAGGCTGGCCGCCAGGTCTTCCCACGCGGCCTGGCGCTGGGCCATGGGCGCATACACGCTGTCGACGCCGGCCAGCGTCACGCCGCGCAGGATGAATGGCGCAACCGTCGCCGGCAGGTCCATCCCCTGAGCCAGGCCGCAGGCGGCGGCCACGCCGCCATAGCGCATAGCGGCGCACGCGTTGGCCAGGGTGTGGCTGCCCACACTGTCGACCACGGCCGCCCAGGCTTCTTTCTGCAAAGGCTTGCCGGGCTCGGAAAGCTGCGCGCGGTCGATAATGCGCAGCGCTCCCAGGCCCTTCAGCCGCTCGTGCGCATCGGTGCGCCCCGTGCTGGCCACGACCTCGTAGCCGCGCCGCGCCAGCAGCACGATGGCGGCGCTGCCCACGCCGCCGTTGGCGCCCGTCACCAGCACCGGTCCGCCGTCCGGGCGCACGCCCAGCGCCTCGAGCCGGCGCACGCACAGCATGGCGGTGTAGCCGGCCGTGCCCAGCATCATGCAGCGCCGCGGCGTCAGGCCCCGCGGCACGTGCTGCAGCCATTTGGCGGGCACCCGGGCATAGCCTGCCAGTCCGCCCCAGCGCGTCTCGCCCAGGCCCCAGCCGTTCAGCAGCACCGCGTCGCCTGGCGCGAAGCCGGGATCGTCGGAATGGTCGACCACGCCGGCGAAGTCGATGCCCGGCACCATCGGGAACTGCCGCACCACCGGCGCCTTGCCGGTGATCGCCAGCGCGTCCTTGTAGTTGAGCGTGGAATACTGCACGCGCACCGTCACCTCGCCCTCGGGCAACTGCGCGCGCTCGACGCGCGCCAGTCCGGCGCGCGTGGTCTTGTCCTGCTGCGTCAGCATCAGCGCCGCAAAAGTCATGGCTACCTCCTTGTGGGTTGTGGCCGGCGGCCGTTTCAGGCGGCCGACGGCCGGCATATGCGGGGATGGCCGCCAGGCTACAGCGTAGCCTCAGCGGCCGGCGAAACGCGGATCGCGCTTGTCGCGGAAACTGGCCAGCCCCTCCTGGTAATCGGCGCTGCGGAACACCTGCTCGGTTTCGCGCCAGGCCAGGCCAGCCGTTTCCACCGGACTCTGCGGCACGGTGGCGGCGGCGAAACGCTTGAGCATGGCCATCACCAGCGGCGCATTGGCGGCCAGGCGCCGCGCCAGCTTCATGGCTTCCTCCAGGTGCGCGCCGGGCTCGGCCAGCCGGTTGACCAGGCCGACTTCGTAGGCGCGCTGGGCGTCCACCACTTCGCCCAGCAGCATGAGCTCCATCGCCACTTTGTGCGGGATGCGCGCGGCCAGCGAGGCGATCATGCCGCCGGCGAAGCCCAGCTTGGGCTCCGGATAGGTGAAGCGGGCGTCGCGGGTGGCTACGCACAGGTCGCACATGGCCACCAGCACCAGCGCGCCCCCCACGCACCAGCCGCTTACCGCGGCGATCAGCGGCTTGTCCAGCGCCACGCCCACATTGGGCGTGAAGCTGCGATAGTCGGGCGGACTCTGGGCATCGCGGTCGCGGCCGGAGGAAAAGGCCCGGGTGCCGGCGGCGGTAAGAATGCCGACGCGGTCGTCAGGGCTGTCGTTGAGCCGCCGCCATGCGTCGGCCAGGCCCGCCTCGACCTCGGGTCCGATGGCATTGAGCCGATCGGGACGGTTGATGGTAATGACGGCGATACCGTCCCGCGATTCGTATGTCACCGCCTCGCTCATAGCATGTCTCCTATCTGTTGCAGTAACTGGGGTTTCAGGACTTTTCCGTTGGGCGCCACCGGCAGCGCCGCCACGAACAGAATGCGTCCGGGCCGCTTGTAGGGCGACAGGCGTTCGGCCAGGTGGGCGCGCAACGCGGCCTCGCGCGGCTGCGCGCCAGGCGCCGGCTCGACCACCGCCACGATCTCTTCGTTGCCGGCGATCGCATGGCCGAATACGGCCGACAGCTGCACATCGGCATGGCTGTTGAGGGCCTGCTCGACTTCCAGCGGCGAAACGTTGAAGCCCGAACGGATGATCAGGTCTTTGGTGCGGCCCACGATCTCGATGCGTCCGTCCGGCAGGCGGCGCGCCAGGTCCTGGCTGTTGAACCATCCGTCCGGGCGCATCACCGCGGCGGTCTGCTCGGGCGCCCGGAAATAGCCTTGCATGACGTTCGGCCCGCGCAGCCACAGTTCGCCCTCGGCGCCGTCGGGCAGTTCGCGCCCATCGCGATCGCAAATGCGCACGCTCATGCCGGGCGTGGGCGGCCCCACCGAAGTGCCCGGATCGGCGTCTTCCAGCCGGGTCCAGCACGTGCCCGAGGCCTCGGTCAAGCCATAGCCATTGTGCAGCGGCAGGCGAAACAGCGCCTGCGCCTGCGCGCGCAAGGTCGGATCCAGCGGCGCGCCGCCGGCGGCGATGAAGCGCAGCGCCGGCCCCGGCAGCCCATCCGGCCCGGCGGCCTGCACCAGGCGCGCGAACATGGCGGGCGCGCCCTGCAGGATGGTGATGCCTTCTTCCCGCAGCGCGCGCAGGCAGGCCTGCGGGTCGAAGCGCGCCACCAGCCGGATATGCGCGCCCGAGCGCAACGTGCCGACCAGGCCCGAGGACAGCCCCATGACATGCGTGATGGGCAGCACGCCGTACACCCGGTCGTCGGGCGTGACAGAGCGCAAGGTGCGCATCAGATTGCCGATGTGCAGCAGATTGGCGTGCGTCAGCATCACGCCCTTGGGCGTGCCGGTGCTGCCCGTGGTGTAGATCAGGGTGGCCACCTGCCGGCCGGGGTCGGCGTGGACGGGCTCGGCGGTGCTGGCCGCATCGGCCGGGCCGGCCGCCACCGCGCCGAACGGGGTGGCGTGCTGCTGCGCGCCGCGGCGACGGGCATGGGCGCCAGCATCGGGCGACGTGTCCAGCGCATACAGCACGCGGCGCGGCTGCGCCAGGCCCGCCACCGCGTCGACTTCCAGCGGCGCGCGGCGCGCGTTCTCCAGTACGGCCCACAAGTCGAGCCGGCCTGCCGCCAGGATCAGCGCAGCCAGCGCCGCGCCGTTTTCGCCGACCAGCATCACACGCTCGCCCGCCCGCAGGCCGAGATCGCGCAAAAACGTTTCGGCGTCCCGCACGCGCTGCGCCAACTCGGCGTAGGTCCAGGCGACATTCGCATCGGACAGCGCCGGCCGCGCGGGGGTTGCGCGTGCCCAATGGGCCAGGCAGTCGGCCAGCCTGCTCGGCGCGGGCGCCGTCATTGCGGCACGACCTTCATTTTCCGGGTCAGGCTCTGCCAGCGCTGCATTTCCGCCTCGACATACTTGCCGAAGGCTTCGGGCGTGGAGCCGGCGGCTTCGGCGCCCAGGGCAGTCAGCGTCTTGCGCACCCCGTCGGTCTGCAGCATGGCGTTGATGTCGGCGCTGACCCGTTCCAGCACGGGCTTGGGCGTGCCAGCCGGCGCCCACACGCCGTACCAGGCCGTCACGTCATAGCCGGGCAGGGCTTCGCCGATGGCCGGCACGTCGGGCAGATAGCTGGACCGCTTCGGCGTGGTGACGCCCAGCACGCGCACCTGCCCCGCCGAGATGTAAGGCAGCGCCTCGTTGGCGAAGAACATCGTGGATTGTCCGCCGATCACCGACTGGATCGCCTGGGTGCCGCCCTTGAACGGCACATTGATGATCTGCGCGCCCGACAGGACCTTGAACAGTTCGCACGACAGATAGGGCGACGAGCCCACGCCCGAGGTCGAGCAGCTCAGCGATTCAGGCTTGCGCCTGGCCAGTTCGATCAGTTCGGCGAGCGTGTGCGCCGGCACCTTGTTGCCCACCGCCAGGTAATTCGGCACCGAGGTCACCTGCGCCACGGGCGCCAGGTCTTTGCGCAGGTCGTACAGCGGTTCTTTATAAAAGAAATTGTTGAGCACGTTGGAGATGCTGCCCAGCAGGAAGGTGTAGCCGTCCGGCTCGGCGCGGGCCACGTACTGCGAACCCAGCATGCTGCCGGCGCCGGGCTTGTTTTCAACCACGACTGTCTGCTTCAGGCTTTCGGTCAGGCGCGCGGCGATCATGCGGCCCAGCGTATCGGACGCGCCGCCGGCGGTGTACGGCACGATCATGCGGATCGGCTTGTCCTCGGGCCAGGCGGCGTGTGCGCCGAGCGGCGCCAGTCCCATCATCAACAGCGATAACAGCAGGCCGCCGCGGCGGCGCACAACAGTATTCATGGATGTCTCCTCCGCCGCCGTGCATGCGGGGCGGTTGTGGGTTATGGGGATAAGGGCCCGGCTCCCGGTCAGCGCTGGAACTGGCCGAAGGCCTCGAGCGCGCGCACCGAGTACACATAGGCGGCGCCGGCGTTGAGGGCGACCGCGGTGCCCAGCGCCTCGGCCACTTCTTCGGCCGTGGCGCCGGCTTGCTGCGCCGCGGACGCGTGCGACGAGATGCAGCCGTCGCAGCGGGTGGTCACCGCCACCGCCAGCGCGATCAGCTCGCGCGTCTTGGCGTCCAGCGCCTGGCCCTTGCCCAGGGCTTCGTTCAAGCCGCGGTAAGCGCCCACCACGGGCGGGTTGGCGTCGGCAAAGGCGCCAGCCGCCTTGCGCAGATTGGTCAGCGTGTCGCTCCAGTTGTTCATCATGATGCTTGTCTCCTTGCGTGAGTAAAGGCGGCCGGTCGCGGCCCCCGGAGGTCAGTGCCGCGGGCGCGGCTGTATCAATCCGCCGCCGGCCTTGGGCGGATGCGCGCGCAGCGCCTCTTCGATGGGGTCGGTGCCCCACCCTGGCCGATCCGGCACAATCAGGTGCCCGTCTCGGTATTCGGGCGCATGGGTGAACAGCTCGTCGTCCCAGGCCAGCCGGTCGACGTCGGTTTCCATGATGCGGAAGTTGGGCACCGCGCAGGCGAAATGCGCGTTCATGAACGTGCACAGGTGGCCGTAGAAGTTGTGCGGCGCCACGTTCACTTCGTGGGTCTCGGCCAGGTCGGCGATCTTCATCGATTGCCATACGCCGTTCCATACCGCGTCCACGATGGCCACATCCACCGCGTTGGCGCGCAGGAAAGGCAGAAACTCGCGGGTGCCGAACAGCGTCTCGCAGGAACTGACGGGATGCGGACTGTGCTGGCGGATGTAGGCCAGCGCATCCGGGCTGTAGCTGTCGATCTCCACCCAGAACAGGTCCAGGTCGGAAATGGAGCGCAGCAACTTGAGATAGCCCTCGGTCCTGGCATTGAAATTGAGATCCAGCAGGATATCCATGTCGGGGCCCGCGCCGTCACGCAGCGCCTCGAGGTTGTCGCGCAAGTTGCGTATCAGGCGCCGCTCGACGTTCAGTTCGGGGTAGAACGGCGCGGCGAAGCCGGGCCGCCACGCGTGCGCGGGCCCGTCGTCGAACAGGAACAGGTTGGTCTTCAGCGCGGTGAACCCGCGCTCGCGCGCCTCGGCGCCCATGGCCTTGACCCCGTCCAGCCCGGTGACGGCGGGGCCGAAGTACTTGGGATGGTTGATGCGCCACGCCGGGCAGTGCGACCAGTAGACGCGCAGCTTGTCGCGCACCTTGCCGCCCAGCAATTCGTGGCATGGCACGCCCAGCGCTTTCGCGCGGACATCGAGCAGGGCATTTTCGAGTGCGCCGATGCCCTCGCCCACCACCCCGCCGGCGGCGGGCCGGGTGCGGCAGTAGGCCTCGGCATAGAAGCGCTGCGGGCCAGGCACGGGCTGCCCGACCAGGCCTTGCGCCAATTGCGCGATGACCGCGCTTACCCCGGGCGAGCCGAACCCTTCGTCGTACTCGCTCCAGCCCACGATACCTTCGTCGGTCTGGATCTTGAGGAAGTGGTAATTGCGCCACCCCGCATCGCACGCCAGGGTCTCGATATTCACGATCTTCACGCCACGCCTCCTTATTTCCTAAATATTAGGACTTATATCTTTTCATTCAGGATTGAAGGCAATACTACGCGCAAAATTTTTCGCGTTCAACTTTTTGAATATGATGTCCTGTTATTTGGGATATGCGCACAAACGTGCGCACGCCTTCGCCAGCCGATGAAAAGAACCAGCCGGGAAGAAAACGGGGTGCTGCAGGAGAAGGAGGGTGTGCTACCCGGCTTTCCGGGCGTAGGGGCCGGAATATCCCAATTGACGCGAGATGGCCTCGGCGGCGTCGAGGATCAGGGGCACATATTGGGCCATCTTCACCGAGGTCAGCCGGTCCAGCGGGCCGGACAGGCCCAGTGCGGCCACCGGCCGCTCGAGGCCGCTGAAGATGGGCGCGGCCACGCCGCCGATGCCGTCGCGCCATTCACCGCGGTTGATGGCATAGCCGGCGCGCGCGACTTCGGCCAGTTCTTGCTTGAGCACTTCTTCGGTGGCGCGCGTGGTCTGGGTATGCGAATGCAGCTGGCTCTTGTAGTGCGAGATGTAGTCGAGCTGCTGGAACGCCAACAGGGCCTTGCCCGTGGCAACCGCATAGGCGGGCGCGCGCCCGCCGATGACCGAATAGGCGCGGATGGGCTGGGGGCTGTCGATCTTGTCGATGTAGACGACATCCAGGCCGTCAAGCACGGAAAGATGCACGGTCTCGCCGGTCTGTATCGCCAGGGCTCGCATGAAGGACGGCGCATAGGCGCGGACATCCATGTTCGACAGTTGCCGCGCACCCAGTTCGAACATCTTCAGCGTGCTGCGGTAGCTTCCCGTATCCTGGTCGCGCACGACATACCCGGCATGGGCCAGGGTCTGGAGGGTTCGATGGGTGTTGCTGCGCGACAGCCCGCACACTTTGGCGATCTCGTCCAGCGTATGCGCCCGGCCATCGAGCTTGCTGACGGTCTCGAGCACCATCAATCCCTTCAGTAGAGTCTTGTCCATGTACGGTCACCAGATTGCCACGGACGCCATTGTATGCCTGCCCCCTGGCGCCCCTTGCCTGACGCCGTCACTTCAGGTTGGCGTTCTTGACCACATCGGCCCAGATCGCGATCTCGTCGGCCAGCGCCTTGTCGGTCTGCGGCGGCGTGGTGGGCGTGGCGGTGGCGCCCTGCCCGGCCATGGCCTTCTGCACCGACGGCACCGCCGCGGCCTGCTTCATGGCCGCCGACAGGCGCTGCACGATATCGTCGGGCGTGCCCTTGGGCACCAGCATCGCATAGCGCGTGCTGACGTCATAGCCGGCGATGCCCTGTTCCTGCAGGGTCGGCACATCGGGCAGCGAAGGCGTGCGCGCCTGCGTGGTGACACCGATGAAGCGCAGCTTCTTGTTGCCCACCTGGGCCATCAGCGTGGGCATGGTGTCGAACACCATGTCCACCTGCCCGCCCATCAGGTCGGCCAGCGCCGGACCGCTGCCCTTGTACGGCACATGCAGCAGGCGCGTGCCGGTGGCGATCTGGAATTTCTCGGCCGTCATGTGCTGCGACGATCCGTAGCCGGCCGAGCCGTACGACAGCTTGCCGGGTTTGCTCTTGGCCAGCGCGATGAGTTCCTGGATGTTGTGCACGGGCAGGTCCGCCCGCACCACCACCGCCAGCGGCGTGGCGGTTGCCATCGACACGCCGCGGAACGCCTGCGGAAACTCGTACTGCTGCTTTTTCGAGGGCAGCAGCGAATTGATGGCCAGGCTGCCCACGGCCCCCAGCAGCACCGTGTAGCCGTCGGGCTTGGCGTTGACGACGAACTGCGCGCCGATCTCGCCGGCCGCGCCCGCCTTGTTTTCCACCACCACCGGCTGCCCCAGGATTTTGGACAACTGTTCGGCATATACGCGCGCCGAGAAATCGGTGGCGCCGCCGGGCGGGTACGGAACGATCATGTTGATGGGCGCGGCGGGCCAGGTGGCCGCCGATGCCGTTGCGCAACCCACGACCAGCAGGGCGCCCAGGATGCGGGAAAAGAGTGATGCCATGGTTTGTCTCCGGTGGATTGTCCCAAATAATGGGATGAAAATTCTATTATTTGATTTTTTATAGCCTCCCATATAACATTCCAGACGTCAATCGAAATCCGGCATCGGGCCGCCTGCCGGCCCACAGGAGCATCACTGAATGAAGCAGCAATCCACCCTCGAGGGCGTGCGGGTCATCGAAATCTGCAATGTCGCCGCCGGCCCGTTCTGCGGCATGCTACTGGCGGACATGGGCGCGGATGTCGTCAAAATCGAGCCTCCGGGCACCGGCGACACCCTGCGCAGCTGGGCCCCCATTACCGACGGCTACAGCGAGAACTTCGCCTCGCTCAACCGCAACAAGCGCTCGGTGGCGCTGAACCTGAAAGACCCGGCCGACCAGCGCCTGGCCGCGCAACTGATCGCCCAGGCCGACGTGCTGATCGAAAACAACCGCCCCGGCGTCATGGACCGCCTGGGCCTGGGCTACGCGGCCATGTCCCGGGCCAACCCGAAACTGGTGTATTGCTCGATCTCGGCCTACGGCCAAAGCGGGCCGCGCAGCCAGGAAGGCGGCTTCGACCTCACCCTGCAGGCCATGAGCGGCCTGATGAGCGTCACGGGCGAAGCCGGCGGCGCGCCGGTCAAGTGCGGCGTGCCGGTCTGCGACTTCGCGGCCGGGCTGTACGGCGCCTTCTCGGTGGTTGCCGCGCTGCGCACCGCGCAGGCCACCCGGCAGGGCACCCATGTCGACATCTCGATGCTGGGCGCCACGCTGGGCATTGCCGCGCTGCAGACCTCGCAGTTCTTCGGCACCGGCGCCGATCCCGTCAAGCTGGGCTCGGCCCATCCGCGCAACGCGCCGTACCAGGTGTTCCGCTGCCAGGGCGGCTATTTCGGCATGGCCGCCGGCAACGACGCGCTATGGAAATCCGTGTGCGACGTAGTCGGCCGCCCCGACCTGCACGCCGACGCGCGCTTTGCCAACACCGGCCTGCGCGCCGCCAACCAGGAAGCCCTGCGCGACCTGCTGGAAGACATCTTCGCCGGCGCCGACGCCGCCACCTGGCTGCATAAGTTCAGGCAGGCCGGCGTGCCCTGCGCGCCGATCAAC
The DNA here is from genome assembly GCF_017356245.1 of Bordetella petrii. Taxonomy (NCBI): domain Bacteria; kingdom Pseudomonadati; phylum Pseudomonadota; class Betaproteobacteria; order Burkholderiales; family Alcaligenaceae; genus Bordetella; species Bordetella petrii. The sequence continues at coordinate 101,714 of NZ_JAFMZZ010000001.1, read as the reverse complement.
AACTATTCCGACGTGCTGGCCGACCCGCAGGTCGACCACATGCAATGGGTGCAGGGGCTGACGCTGCCCAACGGCGCGCAGACCCGCACGTTTGCCTCGCCCATCCGCTTCGACGGGCACACGGCGCAGGTGGCCCGCCGCCCGCCCGCGCTGGGCGAGCACAATGCCGAAGTCCTGGCCGAACTCGCCGCCTGCGCCCCGGAGTAAACGCCATGTCCGACGACGTGCTGGCAATCGACAGGCAGGCGCAGGCCTGGACCTTCACCCTGAACCGGCCCGACAAGCGCAACGCGCTGTCCGCCGACCTGGTCGAGGCGCTGATCGAGGCGGTCGACCAGGCTCATGCCCGGCAGATTCCCCTGCTGGTGTTCCAGGGCATGGGCAAGAACTTCAGCGCCGGCTTCGATTTCACCGGCTATGAAGACCAGAGCGACGGCGACCTGCTGCTGCGCATGGTGCGCATCGAGACCCTGCTGCAGCAGGTGGCGGGCTCGCCCAGCCTGACCGTCGCGCTGGCGCAGGGCCGCAATTTCGGCGCGGGGGTCGACCTGTTCGCGGCCTGCAAGCTGCGCTATTGCAGCCCCGCCGCCAGCTTCCGCATGCCGGGCCTGAAGTTCGGCCTGGTGCTGGGCACCCGCCGCTTCCGCAACATCGTGGGCGCGGCGCGCGCGCTGTCCGTGCTGGGCAGCGCGCGCGCGTTCGACGCCGCCGAAGCCGTACGCATGGGTTTCGTGGCGCAGGCCGCCGAAGAAACCGAATGGCCGGGCCTGCTTCAGCAGGCTGCCAACGCCGCCGCGACGCTGGACGCGGCCACGCGCGCCGCCCTGTACGGCGCGCTGGACACCCATGCGGCCGATGCCGACATGGCCGCGCTGGCCTGCTCGGCATCGCGGCCGGGCCTGAAGGCGCGCATCCGCCAATACCTGCAAGACTAGGGCCCGTCCACGCAGAACCGCGCCGCGCCCGACCAAGGAGACACACATGACATCCGGATTCAACCAACAGGACAAGCAACTGTCCGTGCAGGAACTGGCCGCGCTGATTCCCGACGGCGCGTCGGTGGCGCTGGGCGGCAGCTTCCTGCACCGGGGCCCGTTCGCCCTGGTGCGCGAACTGGTGCGGCAGAAGAAAATCGGGCTGGAAATCGTCAAGCAATCGCCCGGCTACGACATCGACCTGCTGTGCCGCGCGGGCGTGGCCACGCGCGCGCGCACCGGCATCGTGGCCATGGAAGGCAATTTCGGGCTGGCGCCCCACTATCGCAAGGCCATCGAATCCGGCGCGCTGCAGCTCGAAGAACACGCCTGCGCCACCCTGACGGCCGGCCTGCGGGCGGCCGCCTTCGGCGTGCCGTTCCAGCCCTGCGCGGGCATCGAGGGCAGCCACCTCATCGACATCAACGGCTGGCAGCGCCTGGACGACCCCTACGGCTCGGGCAAACCCGTGTGGGTGATCCCGGCCGTGCAGCCCGACTTCGCGGTCATCCACGCCAACGAGGTCGACAGCCGCGGCAACGTGCGCGTGCTGGGCACTTCGCACTGGGACCGCATCATGAGCCGCGCGGCGCGCAGCGTGCTGGTGGTGGCCGAACGCCAGGTGCCCGCTGAAGTCTTCGAGAAGCAGCCCGAGGTCACGCTGATTCCGTATTTCATGGTGCAGGCCTACGCCATCGCGCCGCACGGCGCCTGGCCCGGGTCGTGCTGGCCCGATTACGAGATCGACTACCCCGCCGTCGAGGCGTATCTCGAACCCGGCGCCGATGCCTTGCAGGCGCACCTGGACGCCGCCCCCGAAGTCTCGCAGGAGCACGCAGCATGAGCACGAGCTGGTCGCCTTTTTCGTACATCGTCACCAACCTGGCCCGTTTCATCCGCCCGAACGAAATCACCTTCAGCGGCGTGAATTCGACCCTGCCCATGCTGGCCTGCCTGATGGCCAAGCAGGCCTACGATTGGGACTACATCTACATCAACGTGGCCGGCGGCGTAGACCCCCGGCCGTCCAAGGTGCCCCTGTCCAGCTCGGACCCGGTGCTGGCCGAGCACACGGCCTCGATTTTCGACAACGAAGACTTCTACGACCTGTGCTGCCGGGGCCGCATGGACCTGACCTTCCTGGGCGCCGCGCAGATCGACGGCGAAGGCAACGCCAACAACTCGTGCATCGGCGACTGGCACCAGCCCAAGGTGCGCCTGCCCGGCGGCGGCGGCGGCGCGGTGATGCTGCCCACCGCGCGGCGCGCCTGCACCTGGCGCACCGAGCATTCCACGCGCACGTTTGTCGACAAGCTGCATTTCCGCACCTCGTGGGGCGGCTTTCACGGCGTGGTGACGCCCATCGCGGTATTCGTCAAGAAGCACGACCGGCTGGCCCTGCAGTCGTGGCACCCCGACGCCAGCCTGCAGGAAGTCCGGGAACGCACCGGCTTTGCCTTCGAGCACGACGGCGCGGCGCCCACCGCCTTGCCCACCGAGCGGGAACAGCGGGCGCTGGCCGCGCTGGACCCGCAAGGCGCATTCGAGCGCGATGCCGCCGTCGCCTTGCGCTAGCACCCGGACAGCAGCAGCCGTGGCCCCCACCCTGTTCGCCGCCTACGGACCCCTGTGGCGCTCGCCCGAATGGGCCGGGCGCTGCGCGCTGATCGACGCGCAAGGCGCCACGCGCATTCTTTATCCGCAGCTGTACGAGGCCGTGGCGGCCATGGCCGGCAGGCTGCGCGCGGCCGGCATCGCGCCGCGCGAACGCGTCGCCATCGCGATGGAACGCAGCTTGTCGAGCGTGGTGGCCATACTGGGCGCCATGGCGGCCGGCGCCTGCCCCTGCCCGCTCGAAGCGCGGCTGACCCGGCCGGAAATCCTGGCCCGGTTCGAAACGGCCGGCATCGGCACGGTGCTGGCCGACGGCGCCGACCTGAACGCGCTTGCGTCCGTCGACGGCATCCGGGTCCTGGACGCCGGCGCCCTGGCCGACGCTCCGCCTTGCTGGAACCCGGACACCGGCGCCGACGACCCCGGGCTGCTGCTGTTCACCTCTGGCAGCACGGGCCGGCCCAAGGGCGTGCTGCAAAGCCACCGGGGCCTGCTGAACAACGCCCGCGGCGTGATTGCGGCCACCGGGCTGACGGCCGACGACAAACTGCTGCACGTAATGCCGCTGTACCACACCAACGGGCTGAACAACCAGCTGTTCAGCCCGCTGCTGGCGGGCGCCTCGATCGTGCTGGGCGGGCGCTTCCGCGCCCAGGACATGCCGGCCCTGATGCGCCTGCACCGCCCCAGCATCATCACCGGCGTGCCCACCATGTATTCGCGCATGCTGGACCATGCGTTCCCGCCCGACAGCCTGGCGTCGCTGCGCTTCGCGCGCTGCGGCTCGGCCCCCATTACGCGGGAACTGCACGCGAAAATCGAACACTTCCTGGGCCGTCCGCTGATCGTCTCGTACGGTTTGTCCGAAGCCACCTGCACGTCCACCATGAATCCGCCGGCCAAGCGCAAGATCGGCTCCATCGGCCAGGCGCTGCCCGGCCAGCGTGTGTTGCTGCGCGACAGCCAGGGGCGGGAAATCACCCAGCCCGGCGTCGACGGGGAAATCTGCATCGCCGGCGACAGCCTGATGCTGGGCTACCTGGGCACCCAAGGCAACGGCGTGCTGGAGGCCGCCCCGGCGGAACTGCGCACGGGCGACCTGGGACGGCGCGACGAAGAAGGCTACTTCACCATTACGGGCCGGCAAAAAGACGTGATCATTCGGGGCGGCGAGAATATTTCCCCCACGCTGATCGAACAGACGATCAGCGCCAGCCCGCTGGTGCACAGCTGCTGCGTGGTCGGCAAGCCCGATGCCGACCTGGGCGAAGTGCCCGTGGCGTTCGTCGTGGCGGCCGCCGGCGCCCGCGCCACCGATGCCGACATCAAGGCACTGGTGGCCGGCCAGCTGTCTCGCATCCACCAGTTGGCCGCGGTGATTTTCATGGAAACCCTGCCCGAAAATTCGGTGGGCAAGGTCGACCGCAAGGCGCTGGCGCGTTCGTTCGGCCCCTGAAGCCGCCGCGCCCGGCTGTCAGCCGCCGATGTAGCTCATTTCGACCTTGCGCTCGCCCGCCTGCGGCAGGGCCGCGCCCTGGCCGCGCAATTCGGAATAGCGGTCGTCGCGCTGCGCCCAGATGCCCGCCACGGCGCGGCTGATGTGTTCGTCGTCGGCCCCGCCGCGCAGCAGTTCGCGCAGGTCGTGGCCGTGCGAGGCGAACAGGCACAGGAAGATCTTGCCTTCCGGCGACAGCCGCAGGCGCGTACAGCCGCCGCAGAAGGCCTGGGTGACGCTGGAGATCACGCCGATTTCGCCGCCGCCGTCGGCGTAGGCCCAGCGTTCGGCCACCCGGCCCATGGCGTCGGTGTCGAGCGCCCGCAGCGGATGCGCCGCGCCGATCAGGCGCAGCACTTCGCGGCTGGGCACGACTTCCTGCAGGTTCCAGCCGTTGGTGGTGCCGACGTCCATGTATTCGATGAAGCGCAGCACGTGGCCGCTGTGGCGGAAGCGCTGCGCCATGGGCAGGATCTGGCAATCGTTCAGCCCGCGGCGCACCACCATGTTGATCTTGACGGGCGCCAGGCCGGCATCGGCGGCGGCGTCGATGCCCCGCAGCACATCGGCCGGCGTGAAGGTGCTGTCGCTCAGGCGCGCGAACATGTCGGCGTCGAGCGCGTCCAGGCTGACGGTGACGCGAGTCAGGCCGGCCTGCTTCAGCGCGGCCGCCTTGCGATGCAGCAGCGTGCCGTTGGTGGTAAGCGTGAGTTCCAGCGGCTGGCCGGCCGGCGTGCGCAGCCCGGCCAGCATGGCGATCAGGTCTTCGATATTTTTGCGCAGCAGCGGCTCGCCGCCGGTCAGGCGGATTTTCTCGACGCCCAGCTGCGCCAACAGGCGCGCCAGGCGGGTGATTTCTTCGAACGACAACAGCGCCGACTGCGGCATGAAGGCGTAGTTGCCGTCGAACACCTCGCGCGGCATGCAGTACGTGCAGCGGAAGTTGCAGCGGTCGGTGACCGAGATGCGCAGGTCGCGCATCGGCCGCAGGCGCGTGTCGAGCGCGGCCTGCCCGGCGGGCGGCAAGGGCGCCTGCGGCAGTTGCCCCGCGCGCGGCGCGGACCGGTCGGCCAGAAAAATCACTTTGCTCATCGGTACATCATATCGCGCAATAACGCGGCCGGGGCGCGCTCAGCCGAAGGCTTCCTGCAGCGTCTGCAGCCGGCCGGTGTCGGTGGCGTCGTAGCCCACCAGCTGGCGGACATAAGACAGGTATTCGCGCCCGCGCATGATGCCCAGCAGGTCCTGCATGGCGGGCGCTTCCAGCGAGGTGCGGCGGATGGCGAAAAAATAGCGCTCGCGCACCAGCGGAATGAAGTCCAGCCCGAAGCGCCAGGCCGCCGTCTCGACCCCCACGCCCGTATCGGCCATGCCGCTGGCAATGTGCGCGGCAATCGCCATGTGCGTGAATTCGTTGGTTTCGTAGCCCTGCACGTCGCCGATCGACACGCCGGCCTGTTCCAGCATCAGGCTTACCAGGTAGCGGGTGCTGGAGCCGATCTGGCGGTTCACAAAGCGCACATCCGGGCGCGCCAGGTCGGCCATGCCGCGTATGTGCTTGGGGTTGCCCGGCACCACGAACAGGCCGGTGTTGCGCACCGCCAGGTGGATGAGCAGGTAGTCGTCGGGCGCCAGCCACTGGGCGTAGCGCGCCATGATCGGCGCCTCGAAGGCGCCGGTGGGCACCTGGAAGCCGGCCAGGTCGCACTCGTGGCGCTCCAGCGAGGCCAGCGCCTCGATGGCGGTGCGATAGCGCAGTTCCAGCCCGGGCGGATGGCCGCTCATGTGCTGCATCAGGGCCTCGACCGCGAAGCCGTGGCTGGCGTGCAGCCGCAAATGCGGGATAGTTTCGGGCAGCAGTTTTTCCAGTTCTTCCTGCAATTCGGACGCCATGCTTTCCAGCGTGGGCATCAGGCGCGCCTCGATGCGGCGGTTGGCCCACAGCAGGCGCTGCGCGAAGGGCGACAGCGCAGTGCCCTGGCGGCGCCGGGTAATCAGCAGCTGGGTGCCGAACAAGGTTTCGAAGCGCCGCAGCACCCCCCAGGCATGCCGATACGACAGGCCGCAGGCGCGGCAGGCGCCCGCGATGTTGCCGGTGGCGTCGATGGCCGACAGCAGCGACAGCATGTCGTGCAACGGCTGGCCGGGCTGCTCGGCGCTGCCTTCCAGCAGCCATTGGGGACGCAGGCCGATGCGAAATTTATATGTCATTAATTTCTTATTGAACGGCGCAAATTTGGCGATTAGAGTACGGCCATCGAGCGAGGCCGGCCGTTTTATATGTTTTTAACAGCATATTATTGATCGCGCCAGCCCGCAATAACAACATCACGCCGGCCTCGCCACGCCCGGGGCCGCCACCAGGAGACTGCCGTGCCTAATCCCCAGGCAAAGCAAAATCCGCCCGGCAGCGCCGGCGCCCGCGGCGGCGCCCTGGCCCTGTCGGCCGCGCGCCATTCCGAATCCGCCGCGGTGGCCGCGGCGGCCCGCGCCGCGCAGCGCCTGCGCGACCAGCCGGGCGCCCTGATGCCCGTGCTGCACGCCGTGCAGGATGAACTGGGCTGTATTCCGGCCGACGCGGTGCCCGCCATCGCCGAGGCCCTGAACCTGTCGCGCGCCGAAGTACATGGCGTACTGACCTTCTACCCGCATTTCCGCACCGAACCGGCCGGCCGCCACGTGCTTGAAGTGTGCCGCGCCGAATCCTGCCAGGCCATGGGCGGCGAACGCCTGGCCGAGCATGCGCGCCAATCGCTGGGCTGCGATTTCCACGGCACCACGGCCGACGGCGCCTTCACGCTGGAACCGGTGTATTGCCTGGGCCTGTGCGCCCAGTCGCCCGCCGTGATGCTGGACGGCCAGCCGCACGCGCGGGTCACCCCCGACAAGCTCGGCCGCCTGCTGAGCCGCGCCGCGCAAGGCGACGAGGTGCAGCCATGAACGCGCCCGTCACCATCTACCTGCCGCGCGATGCCGCGGCCCTGGCCATGGACGCCGACGCGGTCGCGCGGGCCATCGAGCAGGAAGCCGGCCGCCGCAATGTGGCGGTGCGCCTGGTGCGCAATGGCTCGCGCGGCCTGCTGTGGCTGGAGCCGCTGGCCGAAGTGGCCACGCCGGCCGGCCGCATCGCCTACGGGCCGGTGCAGCCCGAAGACGTGCCCGGCCTGTTCGACGCCGGTTGGCTGCAGGGCGGCCCGCATGCACTGTGCCACGGCCCCACCGAAGACATTCCGTACCTGAAGAAGCAGCAGCGCCTGACTTTCGCGCGGGTAGGCATCACCGATCCGCTGTCCATCGACGATTACGTGGCGCACGACGGCCTGCAGGGCCTGCGGCGCGCGCTGGCCATGGCGCCGCAGCAGATCGTCGACGAAGTTGCCGCCTCGGGCCTGCGCGGGCGCGGCGGCGCGGCCTTCCCCACCGGCATCAAGTGGAAAACCGTGCTGACCACGCCGGCCGAGCAGAAATACATCGTCTGCAACGCCGACGAAGGCGATTCGGGCACGTATTCCGACCGCCTGCTGATGGAAGGCGACCCGTACGTGCTGATCGAGGGCATGGCCATCGCCGGCCTGGCGGTCGGCGCCACCTGTGGGTATATCTATGTGCGCTCGGAATACCCCCACGCCATTGCCACGCTGAACGAAGCCATCGCGCGCGCGCGCCAGGCCGGCTGGCTGGGCGGCGACATCCAGGGCAGCGGCCGCCGCTTCGACCTGGAAGTGCGCAAGGGCGCCGGCGCCTACATCTGCGGCGAAGAAACCTCGCTGCTGGAAAGCCTGGAAGGCAAGCGCGGCGTAGTGCGCGCCAAGCCGCCGCTGCCGGCCATCGCCGGCCTGTTCGGCAAGCCCACGGTCATCAACAACGTCATTTCGCTGGCCTCGGTGCCCATCATCCTGGCGCGCGGCGCGGCCTATTACCGCGACTACGGCGTGGGGCGCTCGCAGGGCACGCTGCCCTTCCAGCTGGCCGGCAACCTGAAGCACGGCGGCCTGGTCGAAGCGGCCTTCGGCCTGACCCTGCGCGAACTGTTGTACGACTACGGCGGCGGCAGCGCCTCGGGCCGGCCGCTGCGCGCGGTGCAGGTGGGCGGCCCGCTGGGCGCCTACCTGCCCGAGTCGCAATGGGACGTGCCGCTGGACTACGAAGCCTACGCCGCCATCTCGGCCATGGTGGGCCACGGCGGCATCGTGGCCTTCGACGACAGCGTCGACATGGCCCGCATGGCGCGCTACGCCATGGAATTCTGCGCCGTGGAATCCTGCGGCAAGTGCACGCCCTGCCGCATCGGCGCGGTGCGGGGCGTCGAGACGCTGGACAAGATCGCGGCGCGCGGCGCGCAGCACGAACAGCAGGTCCACCTGCTGCGCGACCTGTGCGACACCATGCTGGGCGGATCGCTGTGCGCGCTGGGCGGCATGACGCCGTACCCGGTGCTGTCCGCGCTGAACCACTTCCCTGAAGACTTCGGGGTGGCCGCGAATGCGGCCGCGCACCCGGCCTGACCAGAGCGAGACCCGCCATGCTCGAAACCGTCATCAAGCGCGACCGCGACCTGGGCACGCCGGCGCGCGTATCCGAAAAGCTCGTTACCCTGACCATCGACGGCCAGGAAATCTCGGTGCCCGAAGGCACCTCGGTAATGCGCGCCGCGGCCGAGGCCGGCATCAACATCCCCAAGCTGTGCGCCACCGACAGCCTGGAAGCCTTCGGCTCGTGCCGGCTTTGCCTGGTGCAGATCGACGGCCGGCGCGGCTATCCGGCCTCGTGCACCACCCCTGCCGAAAACGGCATGGTGGTGTACACCGAAACGCCCAAGCTGCACGAACTGCGGCGCGGCGTCATGGAACTGTACATTTCCGACCACCCGCTCGACTGCCTGACCTGCCCCGCCAACGGCGACTGCGAACTGCAGGACATGGCCGGCGTGGTGGGGCTGCGCGCGGTGCGCTACGGCTACGAGGGCGCCAACCACCTGAACGACCAGACCGACGCGTCCAACCCGTATTTCTCGTACGACCCGTCCAAGTGCATCGTGTGCAACCGCTGCGTGCGCGCCTGTGAAGAAACCCAGGGCACCTTCGCGCTGACCATCTCGGGCAAGGGCTTCGATTCGCGCGTGGCGGCCGGGCAGAGCCAGCCCTTCCTGGACAGCGAGTGCGTGTCGTGCGGCGCCTGCGTGCAGGCCTGTCCGACTTCGACCCTGCAGGAAAAGACCGTCATCATGATGGGGCAGGCCGAGCACTCCGCGATTACCACCTGCGCCTATTGCGGCGTGGGCTGCGGCTTCAAGGCGGAAATGAAAGGCCAGGAAGTGGTGCGCATGACGCCCTGGAAAGACGGCCAGGCCAACCGCGGCCACGCCTGCGTGAAAGGCCGCTTCGCCTGGGGCTACGCCACGCACAAAGAGCGCGTGCTCAAGCCCATGATCCGCAAGCGCATCACCGACCCGTGGCGCGAAGTATCGTGGCAGGAAGCCATCGGCTACGCCGCGTCCGAATTCCGCCGCATCCAGGCCGAACACGGCCGCGACGCCATCGGCGGCATCACCTCGTCGCGCTGCACCAACGAAGAAACCTGGCTGGTGCAGAAGCTGGTGCGCGCCGCGTTCGGCACCAACAACGTCGACACCTGCGCGCGGGTGTGCCATTCGCCCACCGGCTACGGCCTGAAGCAGACCCTGGGCGAATCGGCCGGCACGCAGACCTTCGACTCGGTCATGCACACCGACGTGATCATCCTGATGGGGGCCAACCCCAGCAGCGCCCACCCGGTGTTCGCCTCGCGCATGAAGCGCCGGCTGCGCCAGGGCGCGCGGCTGATCGTCATCGACCCGCGCCGCATCGAACTGGTGGATTCGCCCCACATCAAGGCCGACTACCACCTGCCGGTGCGCCCCGGCACCAACGTGGCGCTGCTGACCGCGCTGGCGCACGTCATCGTCACCGAGCAGCTGGTTGCCGAAGACTTCGTGGCCCGGCGCTGCGAGGCCAAGGCCTTCGACCAGTGGCGCGACTTCGTGGCGCGCCCGGAAAACTCGCCCGAAGCCACCGCCGAGGTCACCGGCGTGCCGGCCGAGCTGGTGCGCGGCGCGGCCCGCCTGTACGCCACCGGCGGCAATGGCTCGATCTACTACGGCCTGGGCGTCACCGAACACAGCCAGGGCTCGACCGCGGTGATGGCGATCGCCAACCTGGCCATGGCCACCGGCAACGTCGGGCGCGAAGGCGTGGGCGTGAACCCCATGCGCGGCCAGAACAACGTGCAGGGCTCGTGCGACATGGGCTCGTTCCCGCACGAGCTGCCGGGCTACCGCCATGTGTCGGATTCCACCGTGCGCGCCCAGTTCGAGGCCGACTGGGGCGTGACCCTGCAGGCCGAGCCGGGCCTGCGCATCGCCAACATGTTCGACGCCGCCATAGCCGGCAGCTTCCGGGGCCTGTACTGCCAGGGCGAAGACATCGTCCAGTCCGACCCCGACACCCAGCACGTGGCGGCCTCGCTGGCGGCCATGGAATGCATCGTGGTGCAGGACCTGTTCCTGAGCGAAACCGCCAAGTACGCGCACGTGTTCCTGCCCGGCTCGTCGTTCCTGGAAAAAGACGGCACCTTCACCAATGCCGAGCGCCGCATCTCGCGCGTGCGCAAGGTCATGGAGCCGCGCAACGGGCTGTCCGACTGGGAAGTGACCGCCGCGCTGTCGAACGCGCTGGGCTACCCCATGAACTACAGCCACCCCAGCGAGATCATGGACGAGATCGCCCGGCTGACGCCGACCTTCTCGGGCGTGTCGTATGCCAAGCTCGACCGCATGGGCAGCCTGCAATGGCCCTGCAACGATGCGGCGCCCGATGGCACGCCCATCATGCACATCGACGAATTCGTACGCGGCAAGGGGAAATTCATGATCACCAAGTACGTGCCTTCGGATGAACGCAGCACCCGCAAGTTCCCGCTCTTGCTGACCACCGGGCGGATCCTTTCGCAGTACAACGTGGGCGCGCAGACCCGCCGCACCCACAACGTGGCCTGGCACAGCGAAGACGTGCTCGAGATCCATCCGCAGGACGCCGAGGACCGCGGCGTGTCTGAAGGCGACTGGGTGGGCGTGCAAAGCCGCTCCGGCGAAACCGTGCTGCGCGCCACCCTGACCGACCGCGTGCAGCCGGGCGTGGTGTACACCACTTTCCACTTCCCCGAATCGGGCGCCAACGTGGTTACTACCGACAGTTCCGACTGGGCCACCAACTGCCCCGAATACAAGGTGACGGCCGTGCAGGTGATGCGCGTATCGCAGCCTTCCGAGTGGCAGCGGCAGTGGTCGCGCTTCTCGGAAGTGCAACAGAAACTGCTGCGCGAGCGCGCCCGTGAAACCGAGGCCACGCTCAGCGGCAAATAAGGCCGGAACCTGCGCCATGGACCGCCTGTACCATCCCGCGCCCAGCCGCGCCGATTGCGCCGACGCCGCGGTGCTGCGCGTGCGCGGCGGCGCCGTGGGCGCCGCCACGCAGATCGACCGGGTCGCCGAAGAAACCCCGGTGGCGCTGGAATACAACGGCATCAGCCATGCCACCATGCTGGCCTCGCCGGCCGACCTGGAAGACTACGCGCTGGGCTTTTCGCTGACCGAAGGCATTGTCGACCGGCCGGCCGACGTGCGCGGCATCGAAGTCGTGCCGCAGTTCAACGGCATCGTGATGCAGGTGGAAATATCCAGCGCCTGCGCGGCGCGCCTGAAGACGCGCCGCCGCGCCATGGCCGGCCGCACCGGCTGCGGCCTGTGCGGCGTGGAAACCCTGCCCGAGGTGCTGCGCCAGGTGCCCACGGTGGCCGGCGCGCCGCCGGTGCCGCTGACCGCCGTGCTGCACGCCATGCGGGCCATGCGCGGCAGCCAGGCGCTGCACGACATTACCGGCGCCACGCACGCGGCGGCGTGGGCCGACGCCGACGGGCACGTGCACCTGGTGCGCGAAGACGTCGGGCGCCACAACGCGCTGGACAAGCTGGTGGGCGCGCTGGCCCGCCAGGCCATCGACCCGCGCAACGGCATGGCGCTGGTGTCCAGCCGCGCCAGCTTCGAAATGGTGCAGAAATGCGCCGCCGCCGGCATCGGCATCCTGGCGGCGGTCTCGGCGCCCACCGCGCTGGCGATCCGCGTGGCCCAGAACACCAACGTGGCGCTGCTGGGCTTCGTGCGCAACGCCGACGCCGCCATCTACTCCCATCCCGAACGCCTTCGACCTTGACACGATGAACATCGCCAACCTGATCCGCATGGCCAACCGCATCGGCGATTTTTTCGAGGCCCTGCCCGACCGCGAAGAAGCGCTGGAAGGCATCGCCAACCATATCCACAAATCCTGGGAACCCCGCATGCGCACCGCGCTGCTGGATTTCCTGGACCAGCATGCGGATGGACAGGACGGCGACGTCCGGCTGCATGACATCGTGCTGGAGGCGGTGACGCGCAATCGCGCGCGCCTCACCCCCGCCCAGCCCGCCTGAAGCTCGCGACAACACCCCGACAACCATAGAGGCAGCTGCGGACGACCCGCAAGCGCCCATTCCCGGCCCCTGCGCCGCCCTGAGAGGAGACACTATGAGCAACACCGCCACATTGGATTTGCCCGGCGCCAAGCCGGGATTCCTGGACAAGGAACGCACGATCGCGGGTCCCGGCTTCAGCCGCTGGCTGGTGCCGCCGGCGGCCCTGGCCATCCACCTGTGCATCGGCATGGCCTACGGTTTTTCGGTTTTCTGGCTGCCCTTGTCCAAGTCGCTGGGCGCCGGCACGGCCACTTGCGCGGCCGACATGAGCCTGGTGGCGGAGCTGTTCACCACCCAGTGCAACTGGCGCATTTCGACCATGGGCTGGATGTTCACCCTGTTCTTCGTGCTGCTGGGCTGCTCGGCCGCGCTGTGGGGCGGCTGGCTGGAACGCGCCGGGCCGCGCAAGGCGGGCATCGTGGCCGCGCTGTGCTGGTGCGGCGGGCTGGTGATCTCGGCGCTGGGCATCCAGCTGCACCAGATGTGGATGATGTGGCTGGGCTCGGGCGTCATCGGCGGCATCGGGCTGGGGCTGGGATACATCTCGCCGGTCAGCACGCTGATCAAGTGGTTTCCCGACCGGCGCGGCATGGCCACCGGCATGGCCATCATGGGTTTCGGCGGCGGCGCAATGATCGGCGCGCCGCTGGCCGACATGCTGATGCGCCACTTCGCCACTCCCGAAGGGCTGGGCGTGTGGCAGGCCTTCGTGGCGCTGGCCATCATCTACATCATTTTCATGGTGTCGGGCGCCCTGGGCTACCGCATCCCGCCCACCGGCTGGAAGCCCGAGGGCTGGACCGAACCGGTCAAGCACGCCAACAACGCGATGATCACCAAGGGCCACGTGCACGTGAAACGCGTGTGGGGCATTCCGCAGTTCTGGCTGGTGTGGTGGGTGCTGTGCCTGAACGTGACCGCCGGCATCGGCATCATCGGCATGGCGTCGCCGCTGCTGCAGGAAGTGTTCGGCGGCACGCTGCTCGGCCAGCCCGAGCTGCTGTACGGCCAGCTCGACAAGACCCAGCTGGCCGCCATCGCCGCCACCGCGGCGGGCTTCACCGGCCTGCTCAGCCTGTTCAACATCGGCGGGCGCTTCTTCTGGGCCAGCCTGTCGGACAAGCTGGGCCGCAAGATGACGTACTTCGTCTTCCTGGTGCTGGGCTTCCTGCTGTATTCGTCGGTGCCGTGGTCGGCGCATCTGGGCGCGCTGGCGCTGTTCGTGGGCGCGTTCTGCATCATCATCTCGATGTACGGCGGCGGCTTTTCCACGGTGCCGGCCTACCTGGCCGACCTGTTCGGCACCCAGATGGTGGGCGCCATCCACGGCCGCATCCTGACCGCCTGGTCGGCGGCGGGCATCTTCGGGCCGGTGCTGGTGAACTACATCCGCGAATACCAGCTGTCCATCGGCGTGCCGCGCGCGCAGGTCTATGACATCACCATGTACATCCTGGCCGGGATGCTGGTGCTGGGCTTCCTGTGCAACCTGGCGATCCGTCCGGTCAACCCCAAGTACTTCATGAGCCCCGAAGAGCTCGAACGCGAAAAAGCCCTGGCCCACGAACGCGCCGTAGCCGCCGAAGTGCGCGGCGAATCGACCTCCACCTTCAAGACCCCGCTGGCCCTGGTGCTCTTCGCCTGGGCATGCGTGGGGGTTCCGTTGGCCTGGGGGATCTGGACTACCTTGGTCAAGACGGCTGTGTTGTTCTAGTTTTCTTATGGCGTCGCGGCGGGGCGGCGTGGACGCCTTGGCTTCACGATGCCGTCCGGGCGCCCCGCGCGCCCGGGTCCGGCATCGAGGCGCCGCGGCATCCACGCCACCCCGCCACGACTTGCATTGAATCAATATCCCTGCGCCGCAGGGGCCGATTGAGTTCTTGCATGTTGGCCAACGGTGGCTGAAAAGAAGAAAAGCGCGCAGGGCCGGCCGTCGAAGCCGCCCTGCGCGGCCTCGACGGCCATTCCGATGAAGGAATGCGCGGTTAGCAGGTTTGGAGCTGGGGCAGGTGTCTGGCTCCGAAGATACCGTCTTGGCGGTCAAGGGCTTAAGGCGTAATCAGAGCGATATGGAGTGCGGCTCTTGAGTACGCCGAAGCATAAGTGAGCGAGCTTTCGCATGGCCGCGCCCAGCGCGGCCATTTTGCTTTTACCCGCGTTGAGCAAGCGAGCGTAAAGCGCCTGTATATGCGGGTTGTGCCGTACCGCGACGACCGCTGCCATGTAGAGCGTGGCCCGTACTCGCGCCGGGCCGGTCTTGGATAGACGAGGCCGGCCATTCAGGCTGCTGCCCGATTGGCGCTGCACCGGTACAACGCCTAGATAAGCGGCCAGCGCCTGCGGTGAGTCGATGCGCCGGTTATGCATGATCGACAGAATGGCATTGCCGGTCTGCGGGCCAACGGCCGGGATACTGCTCAATAGCTCCCGGTCTCCCTTCAGGTCGGGGTGGCGATCGATGTGGTCGTCAATGGCGCGCTCCAGGCGCTTGATCTCTTCACGCAGGAACGCCACGGTCTTGGCGATCGAACCGGCCACCAGCTCCGGAGAGCGGCCAAACTCGCTTTTCTCCTGGCGGTTGAGCTCGCGTTGCAGGTCTTTGGCCAAGGCTTCACGCCGGGCCAGCAGTGCACGCAATTGCCGCGCATGCAGCGGCGCGGGCTGCCAAGCCGGTGGGCGCACTACCTGGCCGTAGCGGGCCAGCATGTAGCTGTCGATCTCATCGGTTTTCGAGCGCACCGCCAAGGCGCGGGCAAAGTCGCGTGCCTGTGCCGGATTGATCATCGAAACCGTGGTTCCTGCGTCGTGCAATGCCGTGCCGGCCTGCTCATGGTAGGGGCCGGTCGGCTCAAGCACGGCGTGCAATTGCTCCGGTGTAGCGCCTTGCTTGGCGCACCAGCCCACCAAGGCCTGGATGCCCGCGGCCGTGTTGGGCACCACTTTGGTCTTGCGCTTGTCGCCTTCGGCGCTCAGCAAGGCACAATTGAGCTTCGCCTTGGAGACGTCAATTCCTAGAAAAAACATAGACTTGGGCTCCTCAAAAAGAATCCCCTCAACCCACTGTGCCCACTTACCTTGTACATGCAGGGTCCTGGCCCTAGGCTACCGTTCAGTGTTCAGCTGGCTTACAGGGGGCGGTTCCGGGGCTTCATCTGCGGAGCAAAGTCCACGCTTTCGGTGCCAGAACAAGCTCACCGGAACCGCTGTGGTGATAGCTAATCACCACAAGTGCCAAGATACAAGGTGCCAGACACCGTTGTGTGCCACGGCTATCTCACTCGTACGGTGTCAGGCACCCTGCGGGAGCCTGACACCTGACACCACCCGGCAACCTGGCAACCCCGAATGGCTGTCGCGGGCGCGCGGGGCGCCCGGGACCAGCCGGCCCCACACGATTTTTTTCTTCTCAGACGCAGCCCCCCAAGAACGCAAGAACCCAGCTCGCCCCAGCGATGCGGCGAATGATCGTTGGCGCGAGCCGCCGTGGTGTGGCATGGCTGCCGCGGCGCCTCGGAGCCGGACCCGGGCGCGCGGGGCGCCCGGACGGCTTCGTGAAGCCAAGGCAGCCATGCCACACCGCGGCGGCGCCGCAAGAACAACCACCCCTGCCCCGTCCAAAGAAGCTGCTACATTCCACTCTATTCAGCTTCGCCCCCCCTTCACTGCATGCCCACGTTGCCCACTGTCCACTGGACCGAATCCGGCCAGGCCTTCAGCGCCCTGTGGCGCTCGGAATCGGCCGCGCCGCCGCCCGCCCGCATCCAGGCGGCCGACGACCGGATGCCGGCGGATGCGGCGTACCGGCTGATCTGCGAAGGCACGCACCTGCTGTGGCGCGGCGACTTTCACAATGCGCGGCAGTTGCTGCAGGCGCTGGCGCGGCGTATCGACAAGAAGCCCCGCAAGCCCGCGGCCAGCGCGCTGGATGCCTTCAACCGGCACCGGCAGGCGCAGTCGCAGCGCGCGCGCCTGCTGGGCAGCCTGTTGCTGCCCTTCGACGCCGACCACGGTATTGCCCTGCGCCGCGCCCCCGATGCCCGGCAGGCCTGCCTGGAAGCCTATGGCCCGGCGCCCGGCCCGTACCTGGCGTCGCTGCGCGAACTGCAGGGCGTGATCGGCGCGCACGAATGGCGCAAGAAAGGCGTGCCCATCGCCGCCCTGGACGACCGCATCCACCCCCACTACGGCGTGTTCTCGCCGGTGCGCGGCGAATACATCGACCTGGTGGCGCGCGCGCCGCTGCCGGGCGGGCAGCCCCCCGCCCTGGCGTACGACATCGGCACCGGCACCGGCGTGCTGGCGGCCGTGCTGGCGCGGCGCGGCGTGCGGCGGGTGGTGGCCACCGACCAGGATCCGCGCGCCCTGGCCTGCGCGCGCGAAAACCTGGCCCGCCTGGGCCTGCACAAGCAGGTCGAACTCGCGCAGGCCGACCTGTTTCCCGATGGCCGCGCCGGCCTGGTGGTGTGCAACCCGCCCTGGCTGCCCGCCCGGCCCGGCGCGCCGGTCGAGTACGCCATCTACGATCCCGACAGCCGCATGCTGCGCGGCTTCCTGCAAGGCCTGGCGGCGCACCTGGCGCCGCAGGGCGAAGGCTGGCTGATCATGTCCGACCTGGCCGAGCACCTGGGCCTGCGCGCCCCGGATGAACTGCAGGCATGGATTGCCGATGCCGGCCTGCGCGTGGCGGGCCGCCTGGACACGCGCCCCGCGCACCCCCGCGCCTCCGACCCCGACGACCCGCTGCACGCCGCGCGCGCCGCTGAAACCACCTCGCTGTGGCGGCTGGCCGCGGCCGGCTGAGCCCCTTAAGCCGCATTCCCGGCCGGCGCCGCGCCACGCGGCAGCGCGTGGCCGTGGCCGCCATGCGCTTCATTGCGCGTCCATGACGCGCTGATTACGCATTCATCATGCGTTCATCGCGCATTCATCGCGCCGTCATCTGCCTCTTCAATCATTCGGGTTCCGAAACCCGAAGGCACGCGGCGCCATGGCAAGCTGGAAAAAACACACCTGCGTATTGATGATGAGCGGGCTGGCCCTGCTGGCCGGCTGCGGCAGCGGCAGCGACGACGACGATGATGATGCGCCGCCGCCGGTGGCCAGCGCGCCCATGGACCTGACCATTCTGCACGTCAACGACCACCATTCGAACCTGGACAGCAAGGCCAGGACGCTGCAGCTGAAAGACGCCGCCGGCAACGTGACGGATGTCAGCGTGGACGCGGGCGGTTTTCCGCGCGTTGCCGCCGCCATCAAGGAACTGGCCGGGCAGTCGGCCAACGTGCTCAAGCTGCATGCCGGCGACGCCATGACCGGCACGCTGTATTTCAACCGCGCCGGCGAACCGGGCGAGGCCGACGCGGCCATGATGAACACCGTGTGCTTCGACGCCATGACGGCGGGCAATCATGAGTTCGACAAAGGCGACAGCGGCCTGCACCGCTTCATCGAGTTCCTGCACGCGGGCGATTGCCAGACGCCGGTGCTGAGCGCCAACGTCACGTTTGCCGACGCATCGCCGCTGAACCCGGCGCGCGCGCCCGGCTGGGTGCGGCCTTCGGTCGTGCTGCAGCGCGGCGGCCAGCCCATCGGCCTGGTGGGCCTGACCATTGCGGGCAAGACGCAGCAGTCGTCCAGCCCCGACCCCGGCACCGTGTTCTCGGACGAAACCGAAGCCGCGCAAAAGCAGATCGACGCGCTGCGCGCCCAGGGCGTGAACAAGATCATCGTGCTCAGCCACATCGGCTACGGCTACGACCAGCAGGTCATTGCCGGGCTCAGCGGGGTGGACGTGGTGGTGGGGGGCGACTCGCACACGCTGCTCGGCCCCGACGCGCTGGCCACGTACGGCGTGGGCACCCCGGCCGGCGCCTACCCCACCCTGCTGACCGACAAAGACGGCAAGCAGGTGTGCCTGGTGCAGGCGCGGGAATACGCGCAAGTGGTGGGCGAATTGAAAGTCAGTTTCGACGCCGACGGCGATGTCACCCAATGCTCGGGCACGCCGCACGTGCTGATCGGCAGCGCGCTGACCCAGAGCGGCACCGCGCCCAATGCGGCGGACCAGGCGGCCATGGACGCCGAGATCGCGGCCACCGGCTTCCTGTTGGTGCAGGAACCCGACGCCGGCGCGGCCGCGGTGCTGCAGCCCTACAAAGACCAGGTCGACGCCTACAGCCGCAGCGTGGTGGCTTCGGTGCCGCTGGAACTGTGCTCGCGCCGCGTGCCGGGCGGCCCCGGCTCGGTGGATTACGGCCGTTCCAGCGCGGCGTGCAACGCCGAAGGCAGCGTCAATGTGCGCGGCGGCGATATTCAGCAGCTGGTGGCCCAGGCCTACCTGGAAGTGGCCAATGCGCAGTACGGCGGCGCCGACATCACGCTGCAAAGCGGCGGCGGCGTGCGCATCCCCCTGCAGGGCAACGTGACCGCTGCCAATGTGATCGAGGTGCTGCCGTTCGGCAACATGCTGTGGCGCCTGGACGTGACCGGCGCGGAAGTGCGCAGCATGCTGGAAGACGGCCTGCAGGCGGTGTATGGCCCGGGCGGCACCACCGGCCCGTACCCCTACACCGGCGGCCTGCGCTTCGATGTGGACAGCCTGCAGCCGCAAGGCAGCCGCGTGTCCAACGCCGAAGTCTGGGACGCCGCCGCCAGCCAGTGGCTGCCGCTGGATGCCGGCCGCACCTACAAGCTGTTCGTGCTGAGCTTCAACGCCACGGGCGGCGACGGCTATGCAACGCTGGCCGGTGTGCCCGCCGAGCGCCGGCAGGACATCGGCGTGCTGGATGCCGACGTGCTGCAGACTTACATCGACATGCAGGCCAGGAATGCCGCCGGCCTGCCCGAGCTGCACCGCCTGTCGGTGGACCTGTACAGCACCAAGTCGTATATCGAGTAGCGGCGCGGCGCGCGCCGCCCGCGCCGGGCAGCCTCAGGGCTGCCCGATGCCGGTCAGGCCCAGCAGCGCGCCGGCCGCCAGCATCCACAGCGGGTGCACGCGGGTGAAGATGGTAACCGCGGCCACCAGCGCGGTGATGATCCCCAGCATCCAGGTATGCACGGATGCCTCGGTGATCAGCGACGCGCTGGCCGCCATCAGGCCGACCGTCATGGGGAAGATGCCGGCCTGCACCACGCGGCGCCAGGGCTTGTCTTTGAAGCGTTCCCACAGGCCCAGGGCCACGGCGGTCAAGAGCGACGACGGGCCGAACTTGGCGATCGAGGTGATCAGCGCGCCCTGCCAGCCGGCCACGTGCCAGCCCACCAGGGTCACCACCATCAGATTGGGGCCGGGCGCGGCCTGGCTGAGCGCGAACAGCGCGCTGAAATCCGCATCGGACATCCATTGGTGCACTTCGACCACCTGCCGCTGCATTTCGGGCAGGATGGTGTTGCCGCCGCCGAAAGCCAGCAGCGACAGTTGCGCGAAAATCACGAACAGCGAGACCAGCACCGCGCTCATCGCGCCAGCCTCCAGGTAACGAAAATGCTGATGGGCGTCAGCACCAGCATGGTGGGCAGCAGGGGCAGGCGCAGCAGCGCGATGCACACGAAGCAGGCCAGCGCCACGGCAATGGCGGCCCACTTGCCGCGCAGCGGCCGCGCGATTTTCACGGCCATCGAGATCAGCAGCCCGGCGGCGGCGGCCGCCAGGCCGGCGAACAGATGCTGGATGCGCGGGTCGTCGGCATAGCGCTGGTACACCACGCCCAGCGAGATCACGATCAGCGAGGGCGCGGCGATCAGCCCCATGATGGCCGCGAAGGCCCCCCTGGGGCCGCGGAACTTCATGCCCAGGGCCACCGACATATTGATGATGTTGCCGCCGGGCAGGAACTGGCACAGGCCCAGCAGTTCGGTGAAGTCTTCGGGCGACAGCCAGCGGTTCTTTTCCACCACCATGTGGCGGGCCAGCGGCAGCGCACCGCCGAAAGCGCTGAGGCCCAGCCAGAAAAAGCCGGTGAACAAGGCCCACGAGGTGGGCGGGACGGGGTCGGGCGCGGCGTCGGAATCAGTGGGAAGCAGGGCATTCATGGCGGGCTACCGGTGACAGGGTCGAAAGCCTACTCCTGCCCGCGCCGGACCGCAATTGGCCGGCGCGGGCGGCCGGCCGGCGCGCGCCCGTACCGTAGAATGGCGGGGCTGCCGGCCATCCGCGGCCGGCCCTCGCGCAGCATGTCCACGCCCGCCCCCCATCCGCCCTCGCCGTCCCTCTATCCCATCCTGCTGCTGATGGTCGCCATGGTGTCCATGCAGGGCGGCGCTTCGCTGGCCAAGAGCCTGTTCCCGGCGGTGGGCGCGCAGGGCACGGCGGCGCTGCGCCTGCTGTTTTCGGCGCTGATGCTGCTGGCCTATTTCCGGCCCTGGCACGTCCGCCTGCCGGCCTCGGGCTGGCGCGTGGTGCTGGCCTACGGGCTGTCGCTGGGCGCCATGAACCTGCTGTTCTACATGTCGCTGCGCACCATTCCGCTGGGCATCGCCGTGGCGCTGGAATTCACCGGGCCGCTGGCGGTGTCGCTGCTGTCGTCGCGCCGGCTGGCCGATTTCGCCTGGATCGCGCTGGCCGCCGCCGGCCTGCTGCTGCTGGTGCCGCACGGCGCCGACGTGCGCACGCTGGACCCGGCCGGCATGGCGTATGCCCTGGCCGCCGGCCTGTGCTGGGCGCTGTATATCGTGTTCGGCCGCCGCGCCGGCATGCGGCACGGCACGCAAACCGTCGCGCTGGCCGCGTCGGTGGCGGCGCTGGCCGTGCTGCCGTTCGGCCTGGCGCAGGCCGGGCCGGCCCTGTTCTCGCCCGGCCTGCTGCCGCTGGCGGTCGGCGTGGCGATCCTGTCCAGCTCGCTGCCCTATGCCCTGGAAATCACCGTGCTGGCGCGCATGCCGGTGCGCGTATTCGGCACCCTGCTCAGCCTGGAGCCGGTGTTCGCGGCCGTATCCGGCCTGCTGTTCCTGGGCGAGACGCTGACCCTGATGCAATGGGCCGCGGTGGCCGCCATCGTGGCCGCCTCGGCCGGCATTACCGCGGGCAGCGGCAAGCCTGCCCGGCCGCGCGCGCGCAAGGCGGCGGCGCCGGGCAAGGCCCCATGACGGGGTTTATCATGATGCGGCAGGCGCGCCCCGGGCCGCCCCGTCTTATTGCAAAGGAAAATCCGACATGTCCACTGAAAAAGTCGCACTGATCACCGCCGGCGGCAGCGGCATGGGCGCCGCCGCGGCGCGCAAGCTGGCCGCCGACGGCTTCCGGGTCGCCATCCTGTCGTCGTCCGGCAAGGGCGAAGCGCTGGCCGGCGAACTGCAGGGCCTGGGCGTGACGGGCTCGAACCTGGTGCCCGACGACATCGCCCGGCTGGTCGACAGCGCCATGCAGCGCTGGGGCCGCGTCGATGCCGTCGTCAACAGCGCCGGCCACGGCCCCAAGGGCAAGCTGCTCGACATTCCCGACGCCGACTGGCAATTGGGCATGGAATACTACTTGCTGAATGTCGTGCGCATCACGCGGCTGGTGGCGCCCATCATGCGCCAGCAGCGCGGCGGCTCGATCGTCAATATTTCCACCTACGCCACCTTCGAACCCGAAGCGCTGTTTCCCACGTCGGGCGTGTTCCGCGCCGGCCTGGCCGCCTTCACCAAGGTGTTTTCCGACGAATACGCGGCCGACAACGTCCGCATGAACAACGTGCTGCCCGGCTTCATCGACAGCCTGCCCGAAAAAGACGACCGCCGCCAGCGCATTCCCATGGGCCGCTACGGCCGCTCTGACGAAGTGGCCGAGCTGATCGCCTTCCTGGCCTCGGACAAGTCCGGCTATATCACCGGGCAGAACATCCGCATCGACGGCGGCATCACCCGCTCGGTTTAATTTTCCTCAGCCACATCCCTTACCGCATGACCACGCTCTATACCCTTACCCGCGGCGATGCGCCGCTGGTCATCAACATCCCGCACGTGGGCACCTGGGTGCCCACCGAACTGCGCCCCCTCATGACAGCCCCGGCGCTGGGCGTGCCCGATACCGACTGGCACGTCGACCGCCTGTACGACTTCGCGCGCGAGCGCGGCGCCACCCTGATGGCGGCCACGCATTCGCGCTATGTCGTCGACCTGAACCGCGACCCGGAAGGCGCCGACCTGTACCCCGGCGCGTCGAACACCGAACTGTGCCCCACCGGGCGCTTCGATGGCGGCCCGATCTGGAACGAGGGCGCGGCCGGCCATCCGCTGCTCGACGTGGCGGCGCGGCGCCGCCAGTATTTCGACCCCTACCATGCGCAACTGGCGGCCGAGCTGCAGCGCGTGCATGCCAGGCACGGCTATGTCGTGCTGCTGGACGGCCATTCCATCATCTCGCGCTGCGCGCGTTTCTTCGAGGGCCGGCTGCCCGACCTGAACCTGGGCACGGCCGACGGCGCCAGCTGCGCGCCGGCCCTGCAAGCGGCGGCGGCCGCCGCGCTGGCCACGGCGCCCGGGTTCAGCCACGTGGTCAACGGCCGCTTCAAGGGCGGCTGGATCACCCGCCACTACGGCCAGCCGCAGCGCGGCTACCATGCGGTGCAGCTGGAAATGGCGCTCGAAGCCTACATGACCGAAGACGAGCCCTTCAACTGGGATCCGCAGCGCGCCGAGCCCCTGGGCCATGTGCTGCGCGCCCTGGTCGATGCCCTGCTGGCCTGGCGGCCTTGAGGTCTGACAGGTGTCTGGCTCCCGCAGGGTGCCAGACACCTGGCACGGACCTGGCAAGCCGCAGCTGACTCAACCAGCCGGCGCGGTATCCAGCTGGCGGTAGACTTCGGTCGAGATCCGCATCAGTTCGCCGCGGCCGACTTCGCCCGACAGGGCGTAGCCGAAGCGGCCGTCCACCCAGTAAAACACCCGGACCGGGCCTTCCTGGGCGAACTGGAACGCCGTCTTGCCGCCGGCCGCCTCGCGCGTCACGTACAGGGTCAGGCGGCGGCCTTCGGCCGAGGCATACATGAACTGGGCCACCGGCCCCTGCCCGCCGGGCAGCAGGCGCCCGCCCACCAGCGCATAGCCGGCCTGCGCCAGCGCGGGGGCCCGCACCGGAGCGCCCAGACGCTTGGTCAGCCAGGTGACCAGGGCCTGTTCCTGGTCGGCGCCGATCTCGACCGGGCGCCGCGCGTCGGCGGCATATACGGCATGGGCAATGGCGGCGCGGTGCGCGAAGGCGGCCTCGCCCGCGGCGGCGGCCCGGGCTTGCAGGACGGCGCCCATCTGCCGGCTGTCGAACTCGCCGCGCACGAACCAGGCCGCCACGGCGCTGCACACCGCCAGGGCCAGCGCCGCGGCCAGCGCGGCCCAGCGGCGCGGCGCGGCCGGCGGCGCCAGCGGCAGGCGCAATGGCAGCGGCTCGTTGGCCACCGGCGCCAGCCACTCTCGCAACATCCGGTTCTGTTCACGCCAGGCCTGCACCTGCTCGCGCGCCTCGGGGTGCTGCTGCAGGAAAGCAGCAATTTCAGCGGCCCGTTCGTCGGGCAGCTGGCGGTCGACATAGGCATGCAGGTCGGCCTCGGTCACCGGGGCGCCGGGGCCGGGCATGAGGGGCAGGGTCTGGTCGTTCATATCATTTGACCCGGTGCAAGGCGGGCGCGGCGGCCGGGCGCGCCTGCAGCAGCGCGCCCAGGCGGTCGCGGGCGCGCGACAGGCGCGACATCACCGTGCCCACCGGCACGCCCAGGGCCAGCGCCGCTTCGCGGTAGCTGAATTCCTCGACGCCCACCAGCAGGATCACCGCGCGCAGGTCGGGCGGCAACTGCAGCAGGCAGCGGTCCAGGTCGCGCACTTCCAGCGCGTCGGCCTGGGTGGGCCGCACGGCGACCTCGGGCAGCTCGCCATCGGCCAGGGCATCGGCCTGGCGGCGCTGCGCGCGCACGCTGTCGATGAACTGGTTGTGCATGATGCCGAACATCCAGGCCCGCAGCTCGCCGCGCCGCTGCCAGCGCGAGTAGCGGCTCCAGGCCCGTTCCAGGGTATCTTGCACCAGGTCGTCGGCGCGCTCGCGCTCGCCCGTCAGCCCGCGGGCATAGCGCCGCAGGCTGGGGATGCAGGCGACGATCAGCGCCTCGTCTTCGGCGCGCATGCGGCCGCCGGGCGGCGTCAGGGCTTGACTACGTGCCAGACGTTCTTGACGTTGTCGCCGTGCTTTTCGCCCGGCTTGGTGTCTTTCACGAACAGGTACAGCGGCTTGCCCTTGTAGGCCCACTGCTTGGCGCCGTCATCGCGGGTAACGATGCTGTAGTCGCCCTGCGCCTTGGCATCGGCGGCGGCGGCCAGGGGCGGCCAGGCCTTGGCGCACTTGTCGTTGCAGACGCTCTTACCGGCGCTGTCGTTGTCGAAGGTGTACAGGGTCATGCCGGCCTGGTCGGCCAGCACGCCGTCTTGCGTCTTGACGGGGGCCTGGGCGTGGGCGGCGGCGGCGAACAGGGCGCAGGCGGCCAGGATGGCGGCGCGGCGGGCGGTGGCAATACGGACAGTCATGGTGGGCTCCTGAAAAGGGATACTGCACTGCTACAGACGTCCGCGCCGGCCGGTTTATTCCCTATTCCAAGGCAAAAAAAGCCCCCACGCTGCGCTACGCTTGCTGCCCCCCGAGGGGGCGCTTTTTGCCTTGGGGCGGCCCGGCGGCAAAAAAAAAACTCAATCGCGGAAGTTCTGGTACTGCAGGGGCAGGTCGACGTCGGTCTTGCGCAGCAGGGCGATGGCTTCCTGCAGGTCGTCGCGCTTCTTGCCGCTGACGCGCAGCTTGTCGCCGTTGATCTGGCTTTCGACCTTGAGCTTGGCCGCCTTGATGGCGGCGATCAGTTTCTTGGCGACGGGCTGCTCGATACCCTGCCGCACGGTGACTTTCTGGCGCGCGCCACCCAGGTTTTCGAGCGGATCGGCCACCTCGAGGCAGCGCAGGTCGATGCCGCGCGCCGACAGCCGGCCGCGCAGGATGTCCAGCATCTGTTTCAGCTGGAAGGCGCTGGGCGCGATCTGGGTCACCACGAACTCCTCGAGCTCGAACTTGGCGTCGGTGCCCTTGAAGTCGAAACGGGTGGCCAGCTCGCGGTTGGCCTGGTCGACCGCGTTGCTGAGTTCGTGCTTGTCCACTTCGGAAACCACGTCGAAACTGGGCATGGCTGCAACCTATGAAAAATGGTGGATCAACAGCGGCCTCCCGCCGCCGGCAATATCCTGGCAGTTTATGTCGATTTGCGGCCGCCGGGCCAGGCGGCGATATGATGCGGGCAAGGCGGCCCCTTCGGCGCCGCGTTCACCGGGAAGGCCCATGTTCTACAGCATATTGAAGTTTGCGCACATCCTGGCCGTCATCTTGTGGGTGGGCGGGATGATTTTCGCGTACTGTTTCCTGCGGCCGGCCGCCGCGGCGCTGGAACCGCCCCAGCGGCTGCAGCTGATGCGCGGCGTGCTGGGCCGCTTCCTGAACGCCGTGCTGTGGTCGGTGGTGGTGGTTCTGGCCAGCGGGGCCTGGATGATCGGCCGTTCGGCCCGCCAGGCGGCCGAATCGGGCGGCAGCTTCCACATGCCGCCGTCCTGGACGGCGATGGCCACCCTGGGGATCCTCATGGCCGTCATCTTCGGGCACATCCGCTACGCGCTGTACCCGCGCCTGGCGAACGCCGTGCAGGCCGGCCAGTGGCCCGCCGCCGGCGCCGCCATGGGGTCGATCAAGACCTGGGTGGCCGTCAACCTGGCCCTGGGCCTGCTGGCGGTGGCCGCGGTGGTGCTGGGCTGAGCCTCGGGCCTCAGTCGATCGCCGCGCCGGCGGTGCGCACCACCTTGCCCAGGCGCTCGTATTCTTCCGCGCCGAATTCGGCCAGTTCCTGGCGCGACGTGGGGGCCGGCATGGCGCCGCGCGATTCCAGCGCCTGGCGCACTTCCGGACGCTGCAGCGTGCGCTGCACCGCGGCGTTCAGGGCGTCCAGCATCTGCGGCGGCGTACCCTTCGGGGCATACAGGCCGTCCCAGGCGAAGAACCCGTAGCCCTTGACGCCGCTTTCGTCGATGGTGGGGATATCCGGATGCGAGGCCACGCGCTGCGGCGTGGTCACGGCCAGGGCGCGCAGCTTGCCGGCGTCGATCTGGCCCGCCACGTTGGGCATCACGTCGATCAGCAGCGAAATGCGGCCGCCCAGCAGATCGGTCATGGCGGCGGCGCCGCCCTTGTACGGGATGTGCATCAGGTCGACGCCGGCCATCTGCTTGAGCAGTTCACAGGCCAGGTGCGACGACGTGCCGTTGCCGGCCGAGCCGCAGGTCAGCTCGCCGGGATGCTGCTTGGCATAGGCCAGCAGCTGCGACAGCGACTTGAAGCGCTCGTCGTTGCCATTGACCACCAGCACGGCGGCGATGGTGGTGAAGCGGGAAATGGGCTCGAAATCCTTGGGCGTATAGCCGGGCGTTTTGTACAGCCAGTGGTTGGTGGCCTGCGTGCCGTTGGTGCCGTACACCAGCGTATAGCCGTCGGGATTGGCGCGGGCGCCGATGGCGGTGCCGATGTTGCCGCCCGCCCCCGGGCGGTTCTCGATCACGATGGGCTGGCCCACTTCGCGGCTGAGCGGATCGGCGACCAGGCGCGCCAGCGTGTCGCCGCCGCCGCCGGCGGCAAAGGGCACGATCAGGGTCAGCGGGTGCGTGAAGGGGCTGTCCGCCTGGGCCGGACCGGCGACCGCGGCGGTGGCGGCCAGCAGCCCCGTCAGGAAGCGCATCAGGGTGCGTGTGGCTTTCATGGGTTGTCTCCTGTTCATAGAAATCGACATCGAGGTTGTGCTTGCTGCAGGTGCCAGGCACCAGGCAGGATTCGTTATGTGTGGTGCTGCGGTACTGCTGGGGTACTACTGCTGCGGTCCGGCAGCGCCCGGCTTGCGGACGCCGCCGGGGTCATTCGGGCGGCAAGTGGCGCCGGCTCTGCTTGTCGGCCAGCCGCCAGCCATCGGGGGTGCGCACCAGGGCATCGCGGCAATCGCGAATGGCCACCAGGCGCGGCGCGCCGGGCGCGCCATCCTGCGCCACGCTTTCGTAGGCGGTCAGAAAATAACCCAGGCTGGCGCGGTCGGCAGCCGCTTCAAGCAGCCGCACATTGGTGATCACATGGCAGGTCGTGCGGCCGGCGGGGCGCGCGTCCAGGGCCTGCAGCACGGCTTGCGGGCCCCGCAGGGCCTTGCCCTGGCGCTGCCAGACGCCGTCCGCGGCCATCAGCGCGGCCACCGCCTCGTGGCGGCGCGTGTCCAGGGCATGGAAAAACGCCAGCACCACCGCTTCACAGGCGGCCTTGATCGCCGCGGTATCGTTGTCTCGCTCCATCATGTCTTCCTTATCCTGATTCAGGCCGCCGCCGTGGCGGGGCGGCACAATGCAGTAGCCAGCGGGGCGTCCGGCCGCGCCAGCACGGCAGGGTCCAGCCGGGCCCCCTCGGCCAGCCATTTGCGCAACTGACGGAAATCGCGGCCGGCATTGACAGCCACCGCCGCCACCGCGCCCCCCTGGGCATCCAGGGCCACCGACAGCAACCCGCGCTGCGCCGGCAGCGGCCGCAGCGCTTCGCCGGCCGCGCGCGGCAAAAATCCCGCAATCTGGATCATCGCGTCGTATTGCTCGGACCACACGGCGCCGGACGACACGTACGGCGCCCCCAGGCCCAGCGCCGCACGCGCCGCGGCCACGGCCTGGTCCTGGGCGTTCTGCCACGATTCCAGCCGCAGCAGCCGCCCGGCGGCCGCCACCGGCATCACCGCCACGTCGCCCGCCGCGTACACATCGGGCGCCGAGGCGCGGCAATATTCATCCACCACCACCCCGCCGTCGCAAGCCAGGCCGGCGGCGCGGGCCAGTTCGTCATTGGGCTGCAGGCCCACGCCCAGTACCACGGCGTCGGCCGCGATGGCCGGCCCGCTCGACAGGGCCAGCGCCAACGCCGCGCCGTCGGCCGCGATGCTCCGCAGCCCGGCGCCCAGCCGCAGCGCCACGCCCTGCCCGCGGTGCAGGTCCGCCAGGTAATCGGACACGCCGGGCATCACGCTGCGCGCGCACAGCCGTTCGGCCTGCTCGATCACCGTGACCTGGCAGCCCATCTGCCGCGCGGTGGCTGCCACTTCCAGGCCGATCCAGCCGCCGCCAACCACCGCCAGGCGCTTGCCCCGCCCCAGCGCCTGGCGCAGGCGCAGCGCGTCGTCGCGCGTGCGCAGCACGTGCACACCGGGCAGGTCGATGCCGGGCAGCCGCGGCACCAGCGCGCGCCCGCCGCAGCACAGCAGCAGTTTGTCGTAGGCCAGGTCCTGGCCGTCGGCGGTACTCACCACGTGCTCGTCCAGGCGCAATGCGCGCGCCGCCACGCCGGGCCGGAAGTCGATATCCAGTTCGCGCAGCTGGTCCGCCGAAAACAGCTCGGTGGTTTCGGGCGCCGCCTCGCCGGCCAGCACGGCCTTGCTGAGCGGGGGCCGCTCGTACGGGGCATGGGGTTCGGCGCCCAGCAGCACCACGCGGCCGCCATAGCCGGCGTCGCGCAGCGTGCGGGCGGCCCAGCCGCCTGCCTGGCCGGCGCCCACGATCACGATGGCGCCGCGGCTCATGCCGGCTCGGCCCGCAGCAAAATCGTGTCGCCCTCGATCTTCACGCCATAGCGCTTCAGGTCGGTGGTAACGGGCGGGCACTGCGGCTTGCCGCTGCGGATGTCGAACACGCCCTGGTGCAGCGGGCATTCGATCGTGCCGTCTTCCAGGTAGCCTTCGGCCAGGCTGGCGTTGCCATGCGGGCAGCGGTCCTGCGTGGCGCAGATCTCGCCTTCCAGGTCATACAGGCACACGGCCTCGCCATCGAGCATGACGCGCAGCGTATGCGTGTCGGGCGAAATGTCCTTGACCACCGCCACGGGTTTCCAGGTATCCATGCTTACAGCCCCATTGCTTCGCGGTAGTACTGGTAAAACGCGCGGATCAGCACTTCGGTCACCATGTAGTCGGCCGGCTGCGTGTCGCGCCCGCCCATCTCGACCACGCCCTGCCCGTTGGGATAGCCGCCCACGCCGATCTGCACCTGGTTCAGCATTTCGCTGTCGTCCATCGACACGAAGCCGGCCGGGCCCAGCAGGTTGGCGTGCTTCAGGCGCAGGCGCGTCATTTCCTCGTCGTCGTCTTCGTAGCCGTAGTAGGTGAACACCAGCTCGTGCTCGGTGGGGCTGCGGGGAATGACGTGGCGCGTCTTCAGCGAATTGGCCTGGATGCCGAACTGCGCCGCCGGAAACACCCAGGCGCCGCCGACGCGGCCGCGGTTGAATTCGGCGCGCGGCGTCACGGTTTCCAGGTCCAGCAGTTCCAGGTCGTCGCGGAAGCGGCTCATCTCGGAAGTAGCTTCGGTCTTCTTCTTGCCTTCGTTGTGCGACACCATCACGCTGTGCGCGCCGCCCCCGGTGGGAATGCATTCCGATTTCGAATCGGCGCGCCACAGGCCGAAGGTAATGTAGA
Source organism: Bordetella petrii (assembly GCF_017356245.1). Classification (NCBI taxonomy): domain Bacteria; kingdom Pseudomonadati; phylum Pseudomonadota; class Betaproteobacteria; order Burkholderiales; family Alcaligenaceae; genus Bordetella; species Bordetella petrii. Next base: position 71,607 of record NZ_JAFMZZ010000001.1, on the reverse strand, counting down.
AGGTGTGCAGCAGCGTGGCGTGGTAGGGGTCCTTCAGGTTTTCCAGGTACATCTTCCAGTTGCTGGGAATCAGCTGGCGCGTGTAGCCCAGCAGCTTCAGCTTCTTGCCCGGCAGCATGTGGTCGATTTCGGCCAGCACTTCGGCGCCGCAGTAGTCTTCGAAGCTGGGCGCGTCATCGGAAAAAGTGGCCCATACCGAGCCGCCGCGGTTCACGCTGCGCAGCTTGCGGATGCCATTCTGCTTGGGATCGAAATCTTTGGGCATGCCGCCCTTGCCCATGGCGCCGCGGCGGAATGGCACGCCCTGCAGGTTGCCGTTCAGGTCGTAGTTCCACTGGTGGTACGGGCAGGTAAAGTCCTTGACCTTGCCGGTGTTCTGCCAGCAGATCTGCGCGCCGCGGTGGGCGCAGCGGTTTTCCAGCACCGCGACCTCGCCGGTTTCGGTGCGCACCATGATGACCGGGCGGTCGCCGATCCAGTTGCGCTTGTAGCAGCCGGGCTCGGGCACTTCGCAGTCCAGGCCGACGTAGTTCCAGGTCTTGCCGCCGAAGAACACATCCATTTCCTTGCGGAACACATCGGGGTCGGTGTAGACCCAGTTCGGGATGCGCGTGTGGCCTTCCTTGGGCCAGCGGCGTTCGATGCGGATGGGCGCCGGCGCGGCGGCCTCGGGCATGGGGGTATCGGGACAGGTCATGGCTGTTCCTTCAAAGCAGATTCAGACGGGAATGATCAGGGACGTGCGCACGCGGTAGTTGTCGTGCACGCAATCGCGGCGCCGCAGCAGGAAGCTGCCGCCGCTGCGCACCAGGACATCCATGTAGCAGCCCACCATGTTCAGCACGGGCTCGCGGTCGGACAGGGCTTCGGTAATGGCGAAGTTGGCCTGCGCCACGATCTCGTCACCGTCCGCCTGGGCGACGCGCACGCCGCTGATGAAATGGCGCAGCGAACGCGGCTCGTACACGGTGGTTTCGCGCAGCGCCGTGACACGGTCTTTCACCATGTTCTTGTTCATGCAGTAGATCAGCCCGATGGGCAGCCCGGCGTCGTAGTTCTCGCGCGACAGCACGCGGTAGTGGCAGTCTTCGGTAAAGAAGGCGGGCCAGTCTTCCAGGCGGCCGTCGTCCAGGCAGGCGGCGTAGTCTTCGTAGAAATCGCGCAGCTGCGCCCGCAGGGCGGGCATGTCGGTGGCGGAGGTAGCGGTCATGAAATCAGTCCAACGAAAATTCAGGGAAGCCGTCAGTGGGCGGTCAGCGGCGCCGGGCGCTCGGTGTCGGGCACTCGCGGCGCCCGACACCTGGCGCCAGCGTTCATGACGCCGCCGCCAGCTGGGCGCGGTTGCTTTCGAAGCCGCCCTGGCTGCCCAGCGCCAGGATGGGCTCCTGCAGGCGCTCCTGCCAGATCAGCGATTCCATCGCGATCTGCAGGGGATGGTCCTGCACCGTCAGGGCCGAGGTGGTCTCGGTGCCGGAATGGTGCGAATGCATCGCCCAGCCGGGGGCCGAAAGAATCAGGTCGCCCGCCTTCCAGTCCAGGCGCTGGCTGCCCACCTTGCTGTAGCCGTTGCCGCGCAGGTAGTAATTGATGGCCGCCGAACTGTGGCGGTGCGGCACGTGGTGGTTGTCCGGCGGCGACGACGAAATGGTCGCGAAATAGCTGTGCGTGGTGCCGATGCGGCGCTCGGTGGCCGGGTTGTACAGCACGAACAGGCGGCGGCCGTTGTAGCCCTTGGCAATGTCTTCGACGCTGGGCAGGTGGCGCGCCACTTTTTCCCAGGGCCAGTGCAGCGCTTTCGATTCCAGCACGTCAATGTCGATCAGCCATTCATAGCCCAGCAGGGTGGCGCCATCGGGGCTGATCTGTTCGCGCAGCGCCAGGTCGCGCGCGCGCGCCGCGCCGGCCGCGCGGGGCTCGGGCCGGCGCGTGTTCGCGTCGGCGGGCGGCACATCGCCCTCGAATTCCTCAACGTAGTGGACTTCCAGTTTTTCCAGCAGCGGCGCGTTGGAATACGACAGGCGCACCCAGGGTTCCTGGCCGTCGTTGCGATACGCGTGCACCTGCATCGACGGGGTGTTCCAGACGTCCCACTTGTTGATGCGCAGCTCGCGCCCGCTTACTACCGCCACGCCCGAGCCGCGGATACAGATCTCGAGCATGTTGGAATTCTTGCGCAGATTCAGGGTGGTCTCGCCCGGGTTGACCACGTTGATCGTCACATCGGTGCCGGGCGTCAGGCCCAGGCCCGGCGCGGTCGCGGCCGGATGCACGATGAGCGAGGCGCGCCGGCCGTTGGCCGGGCGCGGCGCGGCGATCAGCCGCTCGATCTCGAGATCGATCTCTTCCCTGGAAATCAACACCGGGTCCCATTGGTGCTGTGGCCGGGCCGAAGCCCCGCTGACGTCGACGAACATGGATGTCTCCTGGCTGTTTGGTGCCATGCCGGCTGGCGCCGGCGCAATGGATAAAAAAGGTTGCGGCGCGGTCAGGGCTGCGCCAGCAACAGGTTCTCGCGCGTCTGCCGCGGCAGGGCATGGCCCAGGCCGCGCGCGCAGGCGGTTTCATAAACCACGCGGGCCATGGCCAGGTCCGACAGGCCCATGCCCATGCCCTTGAAAATGGTCAGGCGCGCATCGGCCGGACGCGCGGCGCCGGCGGCCAGCAGCTCGCTCAGCACCGTCACGCCCTGCCACGGCGCGCCGTCGGCGCCATAGCGCTCGCGCAGTTCGCGCGAGCCGCGGCGGGCGTTTTCCAGATCGTCCACCACCACGGCATCGGCGCGCTCGAAAACGTCCTGGGCGAATTCCGCCTTGGCCGGCAGAATGGCGCCCACCGCATTCAGGTGGCTGCAGGCGGCCAGGTCGGCGGCCGCCACGAACGGCTCGGCCGCGCGGGTAATCAGGGTGACGATCTCGGCGCCGTCGAGCGCTTGCGGCAGGCTGTCGGCGGCCACGACCTCGAATGCGTACTTCGGCGCCACACGCTCGACGAAGGCGCGGCGCTTTTCCGGCGTGGGGCTGTACACCCGCACCGACTGCAGGTCGCGCACGGCGGCCAGGGCAGCCAGCTGGGTCAGCGCCTGCGGCCCGGTTCCCACCAGCGCCGCGGTGCGCGCCGCCGGCGGCGCCAGCGTGCGCGTCGCCACCCCGCTGATGGCGGCGGTGCGCAGCATGCCCAGCGCGCGCGCCTCGATAATGGCCAGCAGCGTGCCGGCATTGGCGTCGAACAGGCTGAACACCGACCCGCCGCCCGCCTTGGTGTGCACCCAGGTCTTGAAACCGGCATAGCCGCTGGCGGTCATGACCGAGCCCAGCGCGTGCATCGAACTGCCGTCGCCCCAGGTGGCCAGGCTCTTGGGCAGATTGCGCGCCTGGTTGCGCCCCTGCGCGGCCAGGGTGTCCTGCAGGGCGTCGATGGCGCGCGGCATGTCCAGCACCGACACCACGTCCTGCTCGCTCAGGTATCGCATTGCTTCAGCCATGAGGGTTCTCTTCAGTACAGGCGGCCGGCTCATCGGCCACCGGGTTGACCAGCCGGCCCACGCCGGGAATATCCACTTCCAGCACGTCGCCGGCCGCCATGAACAGCGGCGGCGTGCGGCGCGCGCCCACGCCTTCCGGGGTGCCGGTGGCGATGATGTCGCCGGGCGCCAGCGGCGTGAACGTGCTGATATAGGCAATCAGTTCGGGAATCGGGAAGATCAGGTCGTCGACCCGGCCGTCCTGCATCACTTCGCCATTGAGGCGGGTAACCACCTGCAGGACCGCGGGGTCGGGAATCTCGTCGGCGGTGGCCAGCCAGGGCCCCAGCGCGCCGCTGCGCGCAAAGTTCTTGCCCGGCGTGACCTGGGCGCTGTGCTTCTGGAAGTCGCGCACCGAGTTCTCGGCCATACAGGTGTAGCCGGCCACGTGCTCCAGCGCCCGCGCGGCGGGAATGCGGCGTCCCGCCTTGCCGATCACCACCGCCAGCTCGCCTTCGAAATCGAACCTGGCCGAAGCCATGGGCCGCCACACCTCGGCCTGGTGGCCGACCAGCGAGTCGGCGAAGCGGATGAACAAGGACGGATGCGCGGGCAGCTCGCGGCCGGTTTCGGCCACATGGCGGCCGTAGTTCAGGCCCACGCACAGTATCTTGCCTGGCGCCACGATAGGCGGCAGGTACTGCAGGCCCGCCAGCGGCAGGCGGGGCGCATCGCCGCGCAATGCCTGCGCGATGGCCTGCGGGCCGGCCTGCAGGGCGGCGGCCAGATCGGGCCAGCGGCCGGTCAGCACGGCCACTTCATCGCCCTGCTGCGCGCCCCACCCTGGCTGGCCGTTGTACAGGAAGCTGAGCAGCTTCATCTTGTCTCCTGGTGAAAGACAAGCCCGCCGCGGAAAAACAATAATTGCATGCATTGCATGGAATATTTGCCGTGGCAAGCCTGTTTTTTATTATTATTGCATGCAATTTTGATCTTTCGCAAGCATGCGCCCCCACCAAAATGGCAAATTGCATGCAATTTTTGTTTAATCTGGAGCGCCGCTCAGGAACCCCCGCCTTATGGCCGCACAAATCGACAAAGTCATTTCCGAACTCCGAGACCTGGTGCTGTCAGGCGAACTGCAGCCCGGCGAACGCGTCATCGAGTTGCAGTTCGCCGAACGCCTGGGCGTGTCGCGCACGCCGCTGCGCATCGCCATGACCGAGCTGGAAAAAGAAGGCCTGCTCGAACGCCTGCCTTCGCGCGGTTTCCGGGTGCGCGCCTTCACCGTGGACGAAATCGCCGACGCCGTCGATGTGCGCGGCGTGCTGGAAGGCATGGCGGTGCGGCTGCTGGCCGAACGGGGCGCGTCGCAGGCCACGCTGGACCAACTGCGCGAGGCCGTCGAAGAAGGCAAGAGGCTGCTGGCCCCGGCCGAACACGACCCGAACATCACCGTGGATGCGCGCTCATGGGGCCGCATCAACCGGCGCTTTCATGAAATTCTGTATGCCGCGGCGGGCAACCGCGCGCTGACCGCCGCGCTGGAACACAACAACAAGACCCCGCTGGCCGGGCCCGCGGCCTTGACGCTGCCTTCCACTCCTTCCGAGCTGGAAACCCCCTTCGTGCTGCGCGCCCAGACCGACCACGAAGACCTGCTGCGCGCCATCGAGCGGCGCGAGGCGGTGCGCGCCGAGAGCCTGATGCGCGAACATGCCTACCGCAGCCGCGAAAACAAGCGCATCCTGCTGGCCACCCTGCGCATGAACCGCAGCGTTCTCGCGCAAACCCCATCCGATTAGGCAGTGTGTTGCCAGGTGTCTGACTCCCGCAGGGTGTCAGACACCGAAGTGCACGCCAGCTATCTCAATCGTTCAGTGTCTGACACCCTGCGGGAGTCAGACACCTGGGGGCCTGCTCTCTCAGTCGACCTTCGCGCCCGACAGTTTCACCACGTCGGCCCAGCGCTTGATGTCGGCCTTGTGCACGCGCTCGAAGGCCGCGGGGCTGGGGTCGGCCGGGGGCGTGATGCCCTGCACGTCGATCAGCCAGCGCTGGAACTCGGGCTTGGACATTTCCTTGATGACCGCGTCGCTGAAGCGCTTCTGGATGTCGGCCGGCAGCTTGGCGGGGCCGAACAGGCCGTACCAGGTGCTGCTTTCATAGCCCGGCAGTCCGCAGCCCTCGGCCACCGTGGGCACGCCGGGCAGGGCTTCGAGCGGCTTGGACGTGGTCACGCCCAGCGCGCGCACCTGGCCGGCCTTGACGGCCGCGATGCTGGGCGCGCTCTGGTTGAAGAAGAAATCCACCTCGCCCGACAGCAGCGCCGTCATGGCCGGCCCCTGGCCGCGGTACGGCACGTGCACGATGTCGACCTTGGCCTGGTGGGTGAACTGCGCGCCGGCCAGGTGGCCCGACGTGCCGTTGCCGGTGGACGAGTAATTCATCTTGCCGGGGTTCTTGCGCGCCAGCGCCAGCAGGTCTTTGCAGGTCTTGACGTCGGGATGCTTCTGCGGATTGACCAGCAGCACGTTGGGCACGTCGCCCAGCAGTGCGATGTGGCTGAAGTCTTTCCACACGTCGAAGGTCAGGCTCTTGTACAGCGCGGCATTGATGGCGTGCGTGCCGGCCGTGCCGAACAGGAAGGTGTAGCCGTCGGGCTCGGCGCGCGACACCACATCGGACGCCACGTTGCCGCCGGCCCCGGTGCGGGCCTCGACGACGATGGGCACGCCCAGGGTCTCGGTCATGCCCTGGCCCAGCTTGCGCGCGTACAGGTCCACGCCCGAGCCGTTCGGGAAACCGCCCACAATGACAATGGGCCGCGACGGCCATTTATCCTGGGCGGCCGCCGGCAGGGCGGCCGTCAGGCTGGCCGCGGCCAGGGTGGCAATGCTTAAGATGCGCAACATGGTTATTCCCCTTTTGAAGTTGTGCTGCGATGAACTGCCTGCCCCCACGGGCAGGCAGTGGTTTCTGTTGCCGGCGGCCCGGCGCGCCGCAAGGCCCGCACGGGCGGCCATCAAGACAATTGCGCCACCGCCCGCGCAATGCGGTCCAGGGCAGTTTGCAGCTGCGCCTGCGACGTGGCATAGCTGATGCGGAAATACGGAGCCAGCCCGAACACCGTGCCCGGCACCACGGCCACGTCGTGGTCTTGCAGCAGGTACTGGCAGAAATCGGCGTCGGTGGCCAGGCGCTGGCCGCCCGGCGTGCGGCGGCCCAGCACGCCCGCGCAGCTGGCGTAGGTATAGAAAGCGCCCTCGGGCCGGCGGCAGGCCAGGCCGGCGATGGCGTTCAGGCCGTCAACCACCAGGTCGCGGCGCGCCTGGAACGACGCCCGCCGCTCGGCCAGCACGTCCTGCGGGCCGTCCAGCGCCTCGATGGCGGCGGCCTGGCTGATGGAGCACGGGTTCGACGTGCTCTGGCTCTGCACCACGGCGATGGCGCCGATCAGTTCTTTGGGGCCGCCGCCGTAGCCGACGCGCCAGCCGGTCATGGCGTAGGCCTTCGACAGGCCGTTGACCGTCAGCGTGCGCGACTTCAGGCGCGGCTCGACCTGCGCCATGGTGCGGAAGGCGAAATCGCCGTAGATCAGGTGCTCGTAGATGTCGTCGCAGATCAGCCACACGTGCGGATGGCGCAGCAGCACATCGGCCAGCGCGCGCAGGTCGACCTCGGCGTAGGCCGCGCCGGTGGGATTGGACGGCGAATTCAGCATCACCCAGCGCGTGCGCGGCGTGATGGCCTGTTCCAGGTCGGCCGCGGCCATGCGGAAGCCGTTGTCTTCGCGGCAGGCCACCTCGACCGTCTTGCCGCCGGCAATGGCGATCATGTCGGCGTACGAGGTCCAGTAAGGCACGCCGACCACGACTTCGTCGCCGTCATCCAGCGTGGCCATCAGCGCATTGTGGATGACCTGCTTGGCGCCGGCCCCCACCGTGATTTCGTCCAGGCCGTACGACAGGCCGTTGTCGCGCTCGAACTTGCGCGCGATGGCGGCCTTCAGCGCCAGGGTGCCGTCCAGCAGCGTGTACTTGGTGTCGCCGGCGCGCACCGCGCGGATGGCGGCTTCCTTGACGTTGTCGGGCGTGTCGAAGTCGGGCTCGCCCGCGCCCAGCACGATGACATCGCGCCCTTCGCGCTTGAGCTGCGCGGCGCTCGCGCCGATGCGCAGAATCTCGGACACCGCGATGCTGGCGATGCGGCCGGCCCGCCGGAAAGCGGGCACCTGTGAAAGATCGTTGGACATGCTTGTTTGATCCGTGTGAAAAACCGCCGCGCCTACAGCGCGGCCGTGACCATGATCTCGACCAGGATGTCGGGCGCCGCCAGCTCGATGGCGCCGCAACAGCGCGCCGGCGCCTGGCCCGGCGCGATCCATGCATCGTAAACCTCGTTCATGGCCTGGAAGTCGGCCATGCGCTGCAGCCAGATGGTGACGTTCAGCGCCTTGGACTTGTCGGTGCCGGCGGCGGCCAGCATCTCGTCGATCTTGGCCAGCACCTGGCGCGTCTGGCCGGCCGCGTCGGCGCCGCGGTCGTCGGCCGTGTGGCCGGCCAGGTACACGGTGCCGTTATGGATGACCGCGCGCGAACGGCGGGCGTTCTGGTCCAGCCGGGTGATGGCGGTCATTGCTGTTCTCCCTGGCCCGAGATGCGGCGGCAGTGGTTCAGCGCCGCCTGGATCAGGTTGTCGCTGGCCTCGGGCGTGCGGAAGGCCGAATGCGCCGACAGCGTCACGTTGTCCAGCCGGGTCAGGGGGTGGCCCGCGGGCATGGGCTCGGTTACGTACACATCCAGGCCGGCATGGCCCAGCTTGCCCGACTCCAGCGCCTGGATCATGGCGTCTTCGTCGACCAGCGCGCCGCGCGCGGTATTGACCAGGATGGCGCCGTCGCGCATGCGCGCGATGCGCTCGCGCGAAATGATGCCGCGCGTTTCGTCGGTCAGCAGCAGGTGCATCGACACCACGTGGCTGGCCGCCAGCAGTTCATCGAGCTCGACGAAGCGCACGCCCGGATGCGACTTGGGGCTGCGGTTCCAGGCAATGACGTCCATGCCGGCGCCGCCCGCCAGCCGCGCCACTTCGGCCGCGATGCCGCCGAAGCCCACCAGCCCCAGCGTCTTGCCGGTAAGCTGCACGGCGTCGGAACGCAGCCAGTTGCCGGCCCGCATGCCGCGGTCCATGCGGCCGAAGCCGCGGGCCGCCGCCCACATCAGGGCGTAGGCGCATTCGGCCACCGCCGTGTCGCCGTAGCCCTTGATGATGTGCACCTGGATGCCGGCCTCGGCCAGCTCTTCCGGGTTCATATAAGAGCGCGGGCCGGTGCCCAGGAACACCACGTGCTTCAGGCCGGCGCACTGGCGCGCGATGTCGGTGGGCAGGTGGGTATGGTCGATGATGGCAATCTCGGCATCGCCCAGCACCCCCGGCAGCTGGTCGGAGGTGATGTCGGGCTGGCGGTTGATGGTCAGCGGCAGGTCGCCGGCGCGGTGCAGCCGCTCGGCCACGGCCGACAGGGTGGGATTGGCATCAACAAAAATAGCTTTCATGGCGGAGGGGAATCCTGGGTAAGGGTTCGACGGAAAAGGATCAGGGCGCGGCAGCGGCCGATTCGTTGCTGGCCTGAATGAAGCGCGATTCGGCATAGTCGGCCAGCGCGTTGCCCATGTAGATCTCGGCAAAGCCGGCGCGCGCCAGCTCGACGACGTGGTCCAGGTGCTTGTCTATATGCTGGCTCATCAGCGCCTGTACCGTGGCCACATCGCGCGCCTGCAGGGCGCGCACGATGTCGGGGTGGTCGTTGCGCGTCTGGCTGCGGCGGGCTTTCAGGTCGATCCAGCGCGGAAAGCGGATGCGCTCGTTCAGCGAGCGCACCGAGCGCAGGAATTCGGGGTTGCCTGCCAGGGCGGCCAGGTGCTCGTGGAACGCCTCGTCGCGCGACAGCAGGCGCAGCGCCTGCGCGTCGGTTTCGACTTCGTCGCGGCTGCCCTCGACGTAGCGGGCCAGTTCGGCCAGCGCCTGGTCGGACGCGCGCGCGCACACCAGCCGCACCACCCCCAGTTCGACCGTGGCCCGGTATTCGTACAGGGCCATCAGTTGCTGGGCGTCCAGCGCCCGCACGGTATAGCCGCGGTGGTGGGTGGCCACCAGGAAGCCTTCGGCGGCGATGCGGTTCAGCGCCTCGCGCACCGGCGTGCGGCTGACGCCCAGCTGGCGCGCCAGTTCCAGCTCGTTGACCCGTTCGCCCGGCCGCAGGCGAAAGGTGGTGGCCATGGCCTTGATGCGATCGTAGACATGGCTGGGCGCGGCGGGCGTATCGGATAGCGCGGAATTCATTGCAGTGGCGGGCGGCACGGAAACGGTCTGATGGCCTGGCTTGTTTGTACACCAAATTGTCCACATATGATGAATATTGTTTTGTATACAGTCAAGTGTTATGCTGCCGGCACACTGCTTTTTCCCGCCGGCAAGCCCGGCGGGCGCCGATTTCCGAACGCACTCCTGAAAGCGAGACCTTGCACATGACCAATGGCCACCCCGTCCGCACCGGCGGGCAAATCCTGATCGATCAATTGCGGCGCCAGGGCGTCGAACGGGTTACCTGCGTGCCCGGCGAAAGCTATCTGGCGGCTCTCGATGCGCTGTATGACAGCGGCGTCGATGTGGTCATCTGCCGCAACGAAGGCGGCGCGGCCATGATGGCCGAGGCCTATGGCAAGCTGACCGGCCGGCCCGGCGTGTGCTTTGTCACGCGCGGCCCGGGCGCCACCAACGCCAGCCACGGCGTGCACATCGCCATGCAGGATTCCACGCCCATGCTGCTGTTCATCGGCCAGGTGGACCGGTCGATGCGCGAGCGCGAGGCCTTCCAGGAAATCGATTACCGCGCCATGTTCGGCTCGATGGCCAAGTGGGTGGTCGAGATCGACCGCGCCGAGCGCATTCCCGAACTGGTGGCCCGCGCCTACCGCGTGGCCATGCAGGGCCGCCCCGGCCCGGTAGTGATCGCCCTGCCCGAAGACATGCTGGTCGACACCTGCGCGGTGGCCGACGCGCCGCGCGTCGAGCCGGCCCAGGCCTGGCCCGCCCCGGCCGACCTGCAGGCGCTCGAAGGCCTGCTGGCGCAGGCCCGCAACCCCATCGCCGTGCTGGGCGGCTCGGGCTGGGACGCCGCCGCCTGCGAGCAGTTCGCCGATTTCGCGCAGCGCGCCGGCCTGCCGGTGGCCACCTCGTTCCGGCGCGCCTCGCTGTTCCCCGCCGATCACCCCTGCTATGCGGGCGACCTGGGCATCGGCCCGGATGCCCGCCTGAAAGCGCGCGTGGCCCAGGCCGACCTGGTGCTGCTGGTGGGCGGCCGGCTGTCGGAAATGCCGTCCTCGTCGTACACCCTGCTCGACATCCCCGTGCCGCGCCAGCAGCTGGTACACGTGCATCCGGGCGCCGAAGAACTGGGCCGCGTGTACCAGCCGGCGCTGGCCATCCAGGCCGGGCCGCGCGCCTTCTGCGCCGCGCTGGCGCAGCTGGCCGTGCCGCCGCAGCCGGCCTGGCAGGGCAGCGCCGGCCAGGCGCACGCCGAATATCTGGACTGGACCGAAACGCCGCGCGCCCTGCCGGGCGACTTCCAGTACGGCCAGGTGCTGGCCTGGCTGCGCGAGCGCCTGCCGCGCGACGCCATGGTGTGCAACGGCGCGGGCAACTACGCCGGCTGGCTGCACCGCCACCACCGCTTCCATACGTTCGGCACCCAGCTGGCGCCCACCAGCGGCTCCATGGGCTACGGCGTGCCGGCCGCGGTGCTGGCCAAGCTGCAATTCCCGCAGCGCCCGGTGCTGGCCTTCGCCGGCGACGGCTGCTTCTTGATGAACGGGCAGGAATTCGCCACGGCGGTCCAGTACCAGGCCGCCATCATTGTGATCGTGCTCGACAACAGCCAGTACGGCACCATCCGCATGCACCAGGAACGCGACTACCCCGGCCGCGTGGTGGGCACGCAGCTGCGCAACCCGGACTTCGCCGCCATGGCGGTGGCCTTCGGCGGGCATGGCGAGCGGGTCGAGCGCACGGAAGATTTCGCGCCGGCCTTCGAGCGCGCGCTGGCGTCGGGCAAGCCGGCCATTCTGCACTGCCGGCTGGACCCGCGCGCCCAGTCGCACGCGCGCGACTTCACGCCGCCGGCGGCAGGCTGATGAACGCGCCCGGGCACGTCGTCATCATCGGGGCCGGTGTGGTCGGCGCGGCCACGGCCGTGCAGGCGCTGAACGCCGGCTGGCGCGTCACGCTGGTCGAACCGGGCGAGCCGGGCGGCCCGCAGGCCGCCAGCTACGGCAATTCCGGCTGGCTGTCGTCGCACTCCATCCTGCCGCCGGCCGCGCCGGGGGCCTGGAAGCAGGTGCCCCGGTGGCTGAAAGACCCGCTGGGCCCGCTGGCGATCCGCTGGGGCTACCTGCCGCGCGCACTGCCCTGGCTGGTGCGCTACCTGGCCGCGGCGCGCAGCTGGCCGCGCGTGGAACGCACCGCGCAAGCCCTGCGCACCCTGCTGGCCGGCGCCCCCGCGCTGCACCAGGCGCTGGCCCGCCAGGCGGGCGTGCCGCAATTGATCGAGCAACGCGGGCTGCTGCATGCCTACCTGTCGGAGCAACAGTTCCGCGCCGACCACCGCGCCTGGAACATCCGCCGCCAGGAAGGCATCCGCTGGCAGGAACTCGACGCGCAGGCGCTGCGCGCGCTGGAACCCGACCTGCACCCGCGCTACACCTTCGGCGTGCTGGTGCCCGAAACCGGCCACTGCCGCAATCCCGGCGCCTATGTGGCGGCGCTGGTGCGGCTGGCGCAATCGCTGGGCGCCGACCTGCGCCGCACCCGCGCCACCGGTTTCGACATCCGCGGCGGGCGCCTGTGCGCCGTGCGCACCGCTGACGGCGACATCGCCTGCGACAAGGCAGTCATCGCCGCCGGCGTGCGCTCGCGCGCGCTGGCCCGCCAGGCCGGCGACGCGGTGCCGCTGGCCGCCGAGCGCGGCTACCACGCCGTCGTCAGCCAGCCCGAAGCGGGCGCGCGCACTTCCACCATGTTCGCCGACTGCAAGGTGGTGGCCCACACCATGGAAGACGGCCTGCGCGTGGCCGGCCAGGTCGAGATCGCCGCCATCGACGCCGCGCCCGACTGGCGGCGCGCCCACATCCTGCGCGACCTGCTGGTCTCGATCTACCCGGCGCTGCCGGCCGCGCTGCCCGAGACGCGCGTCGATTACTGGCAGGGCGCGCGGCCCAGCATGCCCGACGGGCTGCCCTGCATCGGCCCGGCCTCCGGCAGCGCCGACATCGTGCATGCCTTCGGCCACGGGCACACGGGTTTGGTGGGGTCGGCCCGCACCGGCGAACTGGTTGTACAACTGCTGCAGGGCCAGCCGCCGTCGATCGCGCTGGCGCCCTTCGACCCGCGGCGCTTCCGCTGAGCGCGCCATCGTGCTCGAATGTACTAATATGCCCCCTTGCGCCGCCGCCCCGCGGGCCGCGACCGGGCAGCCCGTGTACGGCATCTACTCGATGATCACATGGGTTCCATGCCGGCCAGCCGCCGCGCGCTTTCGGCTGGCGGCGCAGCATCACAAGACGCGCCGGCCGGCCCACCAGGCGGCATGGCGCGGCCGCGTGCCGCCACACCCAGGGCGGCCCCTCTTTTCGGAGATCCCGTGAGCGCCGCATCCGACAGCACCGTCGACCGTGTCTACAGCCAGCTGCGATCCATGGCCATCGGCTATGAGTTCAAGCCCGGCGAAAAACTGAACGAAGTCGCGCTGGCCAAGCGCATGGAAGTCAGCCGCACGCCGCTGCGCGAGGCGCTGAACCGGCTGGGCATCGAGGGCCTGTTGCGCTTCCAGCCCGGCAAGGGATTTTTCTGCCGCGACCTCGACGTGCACGAAATCTTCCACCTGTACGAACTGCGCAAGGTCGTGGAAGTTGCCGGCGCGCGCCTGTCCATCGTGCGCGCCCGCGACGAAGACATCGGCAAGCTGCTGGACTTCCTGGACACCACCGGCCCCGAGCCCGGCGACCGCAGCGTGGCCGAACTGGTCGATCTGGACGAAAGCTTCCATGAAAGCCTGTTGGCCATGTCCGGCAACACGGAAATGCTGCGCGTGCTGCGCAACATCAATGCGCGTATCCGCTTCGTGCGCTGGATCGACATGAAGCGGGGCGACCGGCGCAATTCCCAGCTCGAACACCGGCGCATCGTAGAGGCGCTGCAGGCCCGCGACGAAGCCGCCTGCGCGGCGCTGCTGGAAAAGCACATCGAACGGCGCCTGGACCAGATCACGTCGGCCATCCGCGAAGGCTACGCGCAGATCTATATGGGCGCGCAGGCCCAGGCGGCCGCCTGACCCGCAGCCGGCCCGCCGCTGCTAGCGCCGGATCTGGCGCACGGCGCCGCCGGGGCTGCCGGCGCCGTTGGCGGCCGCGCGGCTGCCGGGCACGCGTATGCCGTCCATCAGCAAATCGGCAATGAATACCGCCAGGTCGCGGCTGTCGGCGGCGCTTTGTTCCAGCATGGCGTAGCGTTCGAGTATCCCCATGAAAGCCTGCGAGAACCAGAACGGCGACACATCGCGGCGCAGCAGGCCGGCCTGCTGTTCGCTCTTGACCTTCGCGGCGATCAGATCCACCAGCTCGTCTTTCAGCGCCTCGGCGTGCGCCGACTGCTGGAAGCCGATCTTGGTCAGGCTGGGGTTGTCCTGCAGCATGGCCAGCATGCCGTGCACGCTGTTGCGGACCCGCTCATCCACCCGGCCCATGGGCGTATCGTCCGGCATGCGGGCCTGTTCCACGGCGGCGCGCAGGCGCTTGGCGAACAGTTCCACCAGCTCGTCGTAAATGGCCTTCTTGCTGCTGAAATACTGATAGAACACCGGCTGGGTAACCGCCGCCTTGGCCGCAACGTCGGATACGCGGGTGCGCTCGTAGCCGTGCCGCGCGAATTCGGCGCTGGCGATTTCAAGCAGCCGCTGCCGGGTGCGGGCGCCTTTGGTAAGGGGCCGCCGGTGAGCGATCGCGGGTTCTGAAGACACGTGACTGTCGGACATGAAAGGCACAAGTACAGGCGGATGGTACACGCTGAAAATACGACTTTCCGTTTACCGTCCGTGTTCCCATCCGTTATTGCCCCCCTGCAGATACAAATTCACACAAAAAGAACTTGACTCATCTATCTAGTAGTAGATAAGATACGCCTCATGGATGGGGAGCAAGCAGTATTTCCCAACCACCCGCGCCGAAAAGCGCGTTTTTATGACCCCGGTTATCTACCTATACATAGATAGTTTTGCAGGCTCCCACTTACCTTTAATCGATCAGGAACCCATCATGAAAACCCTTGCTTCCCTGCTGCTGATTTCCGCCACTTTCGCCGGCACCGCCGCCTACGCCCAGGAACCCTCGGGCGAACTGGACTACCCGCCCGCCATCAGCCAGACCAGCTCGCTGACCCGCGCCCAGGTCGTGGCCGAACTGCAAGCCGCCAAGGCCGCCGGCCAGGTCACCTTCGGTGAAACCGAAGAGCCCGCCATCCAGGCCGCCGCCAGCACCGTTACCCGCGAACAAGTCCGTGCCGAAGCCGAAGCTGCCCGTGAACATGGCCCGGTCGCCTTCGGTGGCGAAGGCTACCCTGACACCGGCGCCTGACCCGCTTTTTATTTTATTTGTTCATCTACCTATAAATAGATAGTTTTACATACTGCCACTTTTTTCTGGAGCATTGCCATGAAGACCCTCGTATCCGCCATGATGTTGTCGATGACCATGATCGGCGCCGCCGCCTACGCCGGCGAACCCTCGGGCGAACTGGATTACCCGCCGGTGCAGAACACCGCCAGCACGGTCACGCGCGCCCAGATCCAGGCTGAACTGCAGGCCGCCAAGGCCGCCGGCCAGGTCACCTTCGGCGAACTGGAACAGCCCGCCGCCTACGCTGCCGGCCCCGTTCCCAGCCGTGCCGAAGTGCGGGCCGACGCGCAAGCCGCCCGCGACAGCGGTGCCGATGCGTTCGGCGAACAGGACTACCAGGCCAGCTACAACCCGTTCGACGCGTCGAACAGCTAAGGACGGCGCATGTTTCGCCCCGCGGCGCCGCCCTGCCCCCGGCATGGCGGCCCGCCTTGTTCTTTTTCTTTTCTTTGACTGACAGGAGCCCTTCAGCCCCTTTGCCACCCGGAAGCATTCCCGACATGAACACCGAAACCACCCGCACACAGATCATGCAACATGCCCAGCGCCTGATCCAGGAGCGCGGCTGCAACGGCTTCAGCTACCGCGACCTGGCCGCGCTGATCGGCATCAAGACATCCAGCATCCACTATTACTTTCCGCAGAAAGAAGACTTGCTGATGGCCGTTGTGCAGCAATACCACGCGCGCTGGCAGGCGGCCATACAGGCCATCGACGCCGGCCTGAGCGCCGACGCCAAGCTGCGCGCCTATGTCGACGTGCACCGGCAGGCCTTCTGCGGCACCGAACGCATCTGCCTGGCGGCCGCGCTGGCGGCCGAGCTGGCCTCACTGCCCGCCGGCGTGCGGCAGGCCGTGCAGGATTTTTATCGCGCCAATGAAGACTGGCTGGCCCAGGTGCTGGAGCAAGGCGCGCGCGAGGGCAGCCTGCGCGTGCCCGGCGACCTGCGCACCGCGGCGCGCTCGACTTTCGCGGCGCTGCAGGGCAGCCTGGTCAGCGCGCGCCTGTTCAAGAACAGCGAGCGCGTGGAAGACCTGCTGCCCGCCACGCTCAGCCTTCACGAATCAGCGTGAAAGAAAACTGGTAGCGGCCGGCGGGGTGGTACGAAACAGAAGCTTCGACCACTTTGCCGGCCTGGTCGCGATACTGGCGCAAGATGAACAGGCCCGGCGACTCGGGCGGCACGCCGAGCTCGCGCGCAATGGCGGCCGGAATCGCCCGCGCATCGATGGTCTGCTCGACCGCCGCGATGCGCCGCCCGTAATGGCTTTCGATCAGTTCCGACACCAGGCGGTCGGGAAACTGCTGCGCCAGCTTGCGTATGCCCCGGTAGTGCGCGTCTACATATAGATCGGTCCAGACGATGGGCGGCTGGCCCGTCTCGCCGCGCGTGGAGCTGATGCGCAGCCAGCGCGTGCCGGCGCCCACGCGCAGCTGCGCGGCCAACTCGATGTCGGCCACGATTTCCTGCATTTTCTGGATGTGCCGCGGCGTGCGGGCGGCCAGCTGGACCAGGTCTTCCAGCGACGCCAGCGACTGGCTGAATCCGGACTTGGGGCTTGCGGCCTCGACCGTGGTGCCGCTGCCGCGCCGCCGCGCGATCAGGCCCAGGTCCTGCAGCTGCCGCAAGGCGGCCCGCACGGTATGCCGGCTGGCGCCGAACTCTTCGGCCAGCGCGTTCTCGGCGGGGATGAGGCTGCCCACTGGATATTCGTGGTTCGCGATGCGGCGCGCAAGTTCTTCGGATATCCGGGTATAGAGCGAGATCGGCATGAGGCGGCAAGGTAGGGACGACACGCCATTCTATCTGCTGCCGCCCGGCCGGCGGGCCTGGCCGGCACAGGTTGACGTTGGCTCCGCGGCCTTTTAATATGTACGTACTTTTACTATAGATCGTACATTTATAACCCGGAGACAACAGTGAATAAATGGCTTGCGGCCCTGTCGGCCGCGTTCGTCCTGACCCCGCCCGCCGCCCTGGCGGCGGATGCCGCCTATCCCGACCGCGCCATCACCTGGATCGTGCCCTTCTCGGCCGGCGGCCCCACCGATGCCATGGCGCGCAATATCGCCAACGAAGTCTCGAAGCAGCTCAAGCAGACCATCCTGATCGAAAACGTGCCGGGCGCGGGCGGCACCATCGGCGCCACCCGCGTGGCGCGCGCCACGCCGGACGGCTACACCTTCCTGGTGGGGCACATCGGCTACATGGCGGCCGCGCCTACGCTGTACCCGCGCCTGCCGTACGACCCGGTCAAGGACTTCGACGCCGTATTCCGCTTTCCGGACACCCCGCTGGTGCTGCTGGTGGGCGCCAATTCGCCTTATCGCAGCGTGCAGGAGCTGATCGCGCACGGCAAGGCCAACCCCGGCAAGCTGAACTTCAGCAATGCCGGCGTGGGCTCGACCTCGCACCTGGTGGCGTCGCTGTTCGCCAGCCAGGCCGATATCGAGATCACGCCCATTGCCTACAAAGGCGCGGGGCCGGCCTTGAACGACCTGATGGGCGGGCAGGTGGACGCCATGTTCGACCAGACCAACACCTCGCTGCCGCAAACGCGCGGCGGCAAGGTCCGCGCGCTGGGGCTGACCGCGGCCAAGCCGATGGCGCAGTTTCCCGGCGTGCCGGCCATCGGCGCGCAGGCCATCCCGGGCTTCCAGGTGTCGACCTGGTATGGCCTGTACGCGCCGCACGGCACGCCGCCGAAGATGATCGACACCCTGTATGCCGCGTATCGCCGGGCCATGCAGAACCAGGACTTCACCCGCCAGATGAGCGACCAGGGCATCCTGCTGCTGGCCGACGGCGACTACGCCCCGCAGGCCCTGCAGCAGCACACGAAAGACGAAGGCGCGCGCTGGGCCCAGGTCATCAAGAAAGCCGGCATCAGCCTGCAGTAGGCGCCACGCTTACCGGAGTCCGCGCATGCGTCTTATCGAGGCCGAGCACATTGTCGACAGCATCGCCAACGCGCTGCAGTTCATCAGCCACCACCATCCGGCGGATTTCGTCCAGGCGCTCAAGCGCGCCTACCAGGCCGAGACGCATGCCCCGGCCGCCAACGCCCTGCTGCAGCTGCTGGTCAACAGCAAACTGGCGGCACAGGCGCGGCGGCCCGTCTGCCAGGACACGGGCCTGGCGCACGTGTATTTCAGAATGGGCATGGACGTGCGCATCCAGGCCGCCGGGCAGCCTCGCACGCCCAGCCTGCAGGCGCTGGCCGACCGGGCGGCGGCGCGCGCCTACACCTGCCGCGCCAACCCGCTGCGCGCCTCGATGATCCGCGACCCGCTGGGCCGGCGAGCCAATACGCGCGACAACACCCCGGCCATCGTGCAGGTCGAGCTGGTAGAGGGCGACCGCCTGGACATCACCGTGGCCGCCAAGGGCGGCGGGGGCGACGCCAAGGCGCGCTATGCGATGCTGAACCCCAGCGATTCGGTGGCCGACTGGGTGGTGGCCCAGCTGCCCGGCATGGGCGCGGGCTGGTGTCCGCCGGCCGTATTGGGCGTGGGCGTGGGCGGCACGCCCGAACAGGCCATGCAGGCGGCCAAGCAGGCCCTGTTCCAGCCCATCGACATCCATACCCTGCAGGCGCGCGGCGCCGCCGACGCGCAGCAGCAGTTGCGCCTGGACCTGTACCAGCGCATCAATGCGCTGGGCATCGGCGCCCAGGGCCTGGGCGGCGACACCACGGTGCTGGACGTCAAGGTAGCGGCCCTGCCCTCGCATGCCGCGCTGCTGCCGGTGGCCATCGTGCCGGGCTGCGCCGCCACGCGTCACGTGTCGTTCGAACAGGGCGACGCCGGCCCGGCGGTGTTCACGCCGGCCGATCCGGCATTGTGGGACGGCATCCCCGACGCCATGCCGCTGGCCGGCACGCGCGTCGACCTGGACGCCCTGACGCCGCGGCAGGTGGCCGGCTGGCGCGCCGGCCAGCAGCTGCTGCTGTCGGGGCGCCTGCTGACCGCGCGCGACGCCGCGCATAAACGGCTGTCCGACCTGCTGCGCCAGGGCGCGCCCCTGCCGGTGGCGCTGCGCGGCCGCGCCCTGTATTACGTGGGGCCGGTCGATGCGGTCGGCGATGAAGCGGTCGGCCCCGCCGGCCCGACCACCGCCACGCGCATGGACAAATTCATGCCCGAGCTGCTGGCGCAGACAGGCTTGCTGGTCACCATCGGCAAGGCCGAGCGCGGCCGGCAGGCCGTCGACGCCATCCGCGATGCGCGGGCCGCCTACCTGAGCGCGGTGGGCGGAGCCGCCTATCTGGTGGCGCGCGCGGTCAAGGCCGCGCGCGTGGTGGCCTTTGCCGACCTGGGCATGGAAGCCATTTATGAATTCGAAGTGCGCGACATGCCGGTGACCGTGGCGGTGGACGCGCAGGGCCGCTGCGCGCACCGCCGCATCGGCATCAGGCCGGACTAGGCGACAGGGATCAGTGGGCCGCGGGCCGGCCCTGCACCGAAGCCACGACGTCGTGCAGCCGGGCCGGGTTCTGGAACAGGCGCGACCCCATCAGAGCGCCCTGGAATGCCGCGAACAGGCAGCGCCCGGCGGCGTCGGGGCAGCCCGACCACTTCAGGGTGCCGTCGCGCTGGCCATCGGCGATGACCTGGGCCAGCCAGGTTTCGTGCATGCAGAAGAACCCCTGCAGCGACTGGCGCGCCCGGTCGGACAGCGAGGCGAAATCGGCCGCCAGCATGCCGCACAGGCACACCTGATCGGTGGGCCCGCCCTCGAACAGCGCCGCGTAGCGGTCCAGCCGCTCTTTGGCGGGCAGCGTGGCGTCGATGCCCTGCACCAGGCCGGCGACGTGCGCGGCATAGTTGTCGATGGCCTCGATGAGCAGGTCGTCTTTGCAGGGAAAGTAATAATGGATGCTGGCCGTCTTGACCCCCACCCGGTCGGCCAGGTCCCGGTAGCTGAAGCCGTTGTAGCCTCGCTGCCGGATAAGGGCCTGGGCATGGCCCAGGAGCTGTTCGCGGGTAGTGGCGGTATTCATGCCGCGATTGTTACCTACTAGTAGATTGGGGGTCAAGCCGGGGTCATCCCGGACGCGGCCGGCCTTCGGCCGCGGGCAGCGTATGCTTGCGGCTCGCCCGCAGCATCGCGGGTTCTGTCCCCCTGACTGGAACGCTTCATGCCCGATCTTCTTGCCGCCTGGACGCCCCGCCTGATCGCCATTGCCACGGCGGACAGCCAGGACGACGGCGCGCACGACCTGAACCACCTGCACCGCGTCTGGCAGCTGGCGCGCAACCTGCTGGCCAGCCATCCCGAAGCCGACCCGCTGGTGGTGCAGGCCGCGTGCTATCTGCACGACCTCGTCAATCTTCCCAAGAACCATCCGGAACGCGCCCAGGCTTCGCGCATGGCCACCGCGCAGGCGCGCGATCAGCTGGCGCGCGCCGGCTTTCCCGCCGGCAGGCTGGATGCGGTGGCGCACGCCATCGAGGCCCACAGTTTTTCGGCCGGCATCGCGCCCACCACCATCGAAGCCAGGATCGTGCAGGATGCCGACCGGCTCGACGCGCTGGGCGCAGTGGGCCTGGCGCGACTGTTCTACACGGCCGGCCGCATGGGCTCGGCCTTCGCGCATCCCGCCGACCCGCTGGCGCGGGCGCGTCCGCTGGACGACCGCGCCTATGCGCTGGACCACATCGAAGTCAAGCTGGCCGCCCTGCCCGCCGCCATGCACACGGCGGCCGCGCGCACCCTGGCCGAATCGCGGCTGGCCTGGCTGCGCGCGTTCCGCGATACTTTCGTGCAAGAGTGGGGCGCCGACGCTGCCGCGTAGGGCCGCCATTACCGCTTGTCACCGGCCGCCGGCCACGTCCTGCTGTGCCAGGATTGCGGCCAGGTGTCTAGGTGTCTAGGTGTCTGGCTCCCGCAGGGTGTCGGACACCGTACGACTGAGACGGCTGCGGCTTACTTCGGTGTCAGGCACCTTGCGGAGCCTGACACCTGGGCGGCGCATCAAGGCTGGAACAGCAGATCGGCGCCGATGTCGGCCACGTTCTGTGCGCCGCACAGCTGCATGGTGCGCTGCAGTTCGTCGCGCAGGATGGCCAGGGCGCGCTCGGCGCCGGGCTGGCCTGCGGCCACCGCGCCCCACAGCGTGGCGCGGCCCACCAGCACCGCCTGCGCGCCCAGCACGCGCGCTTTCAGCAGGTCGGCGCCGCGCCGCACGCCGCCGTCCACCAGCACCGGCACGCGGCCATTCACGGCCCGCACCACGGCGGGCAAGGCATCCAGCGTGGCCGCGGCGCTGTCCAGCTGGCGCCCGCCATGGTTGGACACCACCACCGCGTCGCAACCCAGCGCCACCAGGCGTTCGGCATCGTCGGGGCGCAGGATGCCCTTGACGATCAGTTTGCGCGGCCACGCGTCGCGAATGGCCCGCAGGCGGCTCCAGTCGAACGAAGGATCGTAGCTGCGGCCCACCGATGAAGCCAGCCGGGTCGCGCTGGCGGCCGGCGCCTCCAGCCCCTTCAGGTTTTCCATCACCGGCAGGCCGCGGCGCAGCATCGCCAGCGCCCAGGCGGGCCGGCTGCCGAAGTCCAGCACATTGCGCGCGGTATAGCGGAACGGAAACGACAGGTGATTGCGGGCATCGCGCTCGCGCTTGCCGCCCACCGGCAGGTCTACCGTGATCATCAGCGCTTCATAATCGGCGGCGCGGGCGCGGGCGATCAGCGCGTCCAGCAATTCGCGGTTGCGCAAAATGTACGCCTGGAACCACAGGCGGCCTGGCGCCGCCCGGGCAATCTGCTCGATCGACGCGGTGGCCGAGGTCGACAAGGTGTACGGCACGCCCGCAGCTGCCGCGGCGCGCGCGATGGCAATGTCGCCGCCCGGGCGCCCATAGCCCACGGCGCCGGTAGGGGCCACCGCCAGCGGCAGCGCCGCCGGGCCGCCCAGCACGTCGGCCTGCGTCTGCACCTGCGACACATCCACCAGCGCGCGCGGCGCCAGGCGCAGCCTGGCGAAGGCGGCGCAATTGCCCGCCAGCGCCAGCTCGTCTTCCGCGCCGCCATCGAAAAAATCGAAGATGGCGCGCGGCAGGCGGCGCCGCGCGATGCGCCGCAAGTCTTCGATACTCTGGGCGCGGCTTGCTGCTGTGGCCATGGCGCCTACTGGGCCGAAATGCCGGCCGCCTTGATCACGGCGGCCCAGCGCTTCTGGTCTTGCAGCAGAAAGTCGCGGAAGTGCTGCGGACTGTCGCCGATGGCCAGCGCCCCCAGGTCTTTCAGGCGCGACTGGATCTGCGGCTGTTTCAACGCGTGCACCATGGCCTGGTTCAGCTTCCGCACCACCGCATCGGGCACGCCGGCCGGCGCCAGCAGGCCGACCCACGGCGCCGTGTCCTGGAAGTCGGGAAAGCCGATGTCGGACATAGCCGGCACGCCGGGAAAATCCGCGCGGGCCTCGGGGCTGCCCAGCGCCAGCACGCGCACGCGCTTGGCCTGCACGTTCTCGGCCACCCCGATAATGGGATAGAACATGAACGACACTCGCCCGGCCATCACCTCGGTCAGCGCCGGGCCATTGCCGCGAAACGGCACGTGGAGCATCTTCAGGTGCGCCATGGTGCCCATCATGGCGGCGGCCAGGTGGGCCGAGCCGCCGTTGCCGGCCGAGCCATAGCTGATGCTGTCGGGCTTGGCGCGCGCCTGGTCGATCAGCTGCTGCATCGAACGGATCGGCGAATCGTAGGCGGTGACCGCCACCATGGGCAGCGACGCCGCGTTGGAAATGGGCGCGAAGTCTTTCAGCGGGTCGTAGCCGGCCTTGTCCCCCAGCAGCAGCCAATTGACGTTGTGCGACAGCGAGGCGAACAGCACGGTATAGCCGTCGGCGGGCGCCTCCGCCACCTCGCGCGTGGCGATCAGCGAATTGGCGCCGGTCTTGTTTTCCACCACCACCGACTGGCCCAGCGTCTGGCTCATGTCCTGCGCCAGCAGGCGCGCGATGACATCGGTGGGGCCGCCCGCCGCGAAGCCGACGATCATGCGCACCGGCTGGGTGGGATAGCTGTCGGCCGAGGCCGGCACGGCGGGCAGCGCCGCGGCGGCGAACAGGGCGGCGCAGGC
This sequence comes from Bordetella petrii, assembly GCF_017356245.1. Taxonomy (NCBI): domain Bacteria; kingdom Pseudomonadati; phylum Pseudomonadota; class Betaproteobacteria; order Burkholderiales; family Alcaligenaceae; genus Bordetella; species Bordetella petrii. Next base: position 48,324 of record NZ_JAFMZZ010000001.1, on the reverse strand, counting down.
CGCCCGGATGATGGGTCTGCTCATGGGTCTCTCCTTGGTGGTTGTTGGTGTTATGCAGGTACTACCTGGTCAGGGCGCGATCGAGTGCTGCAGCACGCCCACGCGCGACACCTCCATGCGCAGCCGGTCGCCCGGCTGCAGATAGCGCGGCGGGTCGCGGAACGCGCCGATGCCGGCCGGCGTGCCGGTGGCCAGCACATCGCCCGGCTCCAGCGTCATGTAGCGCGACACATAGGCGATCAGCGTCGCCACCGGGAACAGCATGTCGGCGGTGCTGGCCTGCTGCATCAGTTCGTCGTTCAGCCAGCTGCGCACCGTCAGCGCCTGCGGGTCGCCCACCTCGTCGGCGGTGACCAGCCACGGCCCCATGGGCGCGAAGCTGTCCATGCTTTTGGCGAACGTGGTCTGGGCCGGCGACACGTCGAACTGGAATTCGCGCGCGCTGACATCGTCCAGCACCGTATAGCCCGCCACGCAGGCCAGCGCGTCGGACTCGGCCACGGCGCGCGCCGGGCGCCCGATCACCACCGCGAGTTCGGCCTCGAAGTCCAGCTTGGCCACGCCGGCCGGCCGCGGCACGGCCTGCCCCGGCGCGCACACGCTGGACGGCAGCTTGCTGACGATGCGGGGCTGTTCGAATGGGCCGACGCCGGTTTCCTTGGCGTGATCGGCGTAGTTGCGCCCCACCGCCACGATCTTGCCCGGGCGGGGCACCGGCGCCAGCAGTTCGATGTCGGCCAGCCGCGGTCCGCCATCGTCGGCGGGCCGGCCGGCCAGATGGCGCCGCAAATCGTCCAGCGCCCGCGGGCCGCCCTGCAGCAGCCGCAGCATGCCGTGCGCGGCCGGCAGCAGCCCCGCCTGCGCCAGGCAGGCCTGCGCGGCGGCATCGGGCACCACATCGCCCAGCCAGCCGCCCAGGTCCAGCACGCGGCCGTCGCGCACGGCCCCCACGGCGGGCCGGCCGCCGGCGCCGCGATAGCTGACCAGCTTCATGGCGCCACCTCGCCGAAAAATCGGTCGGCCATGACCTGGCAGCGCTTGATCAGGCGATGCTCGTGCGGTGCATAGTCGGCCACCGCGTTGTGGATGGTGCCCATGTTGTCCCACATCAGCACATCGCCCACGCTCCACCGGTGCCGGTAGCGGAACTTGTCCTGCAGCTGGTGCCGGAACAGGAATTCCAGCGTGCGGTCGCTTTCGTCGGGCGGCAGTTCGTTGATGCGCATCGAATAGCCGGGGTTGGCGTACAGCACCTTGCGCCCGGTAATGGGATGCGTCAGGAAAACCGGGTGCGACACCGGCGGCTTGGCGCGGCGCTGCGCTTCGGTCAGGGGCGGACGGGTGCTGCCCTTTTCCTGGCGCATGCGTTCCCAGAACTTGTTGAAATCGTGCAGCACCGTCATGCCGTCCAGCCTCTGCTTCAGCGCATCGGGCAGTTCGTCGTAGGCGGCGTGCATGTTGCAGAACTCGGTGCAGCCCAGCGGTTCGCCGTCGCGCATCGGAATCTCGATGCCGTACAGGATGTTGGTAAAGGCGATCATGCGGCTGTACGACATGTCGGTGTGCCAGTCCTGCCCGGCGTCGGCCAGGCCCACCGGCCTGCCGTTCTCGACCTTGTTCGACAGGATCATCACCTCGGGCAGGCCGGGCTCCTGGTAGCTGTTGGCCACGTTGACCTCCAGCGTGCCGAACTGCTGCGCATAGGCTTTCAGCTGCGCCGGCGTCAGGGCCTGGCGGGGAAAACTCAGTACTCCGTAGCGGCCCAGCAGGCTTTCAACCTGCCGGAAGGTCTCTGGCGCCATGGGCCGCGACAAGTCCAGGCCTTCCACCCGCGCGCCCAGGCTGTATCCGCTTTCGACGACGTTCAACATTGCTCTCTCCGTAATAGAACTGGCCGGCGCCGCTACCAGGCGGCATCCAGCAAGGCTTCAAGTTCGTCGGCCCCGCCCACCTGACGCGGGTTGCAGGCCAGGCCGCGCTCGCGCAGCGCGCGCCGGGCCACCTGCGGCAGCAGGCCGCGCGCGATGCCCAGGTCGCGCAGCCGCCGCGGCACCCGAAGCTCGGCCTGCAGCGCGGCCACCTGGCCGATGGCGGCCTCGGCCTGCGCGCCGGCCGACCAGGCCGCCGCCAGCGCGGCCAGCGGCTCGCGCGCGGCGGGCAGGTTGTAGCGCAGCGCATGCGGCAGCATCACCGCATTAAGGGCGCCGTGGGCCGCTCCGCTGCTGGCGCCCAGCACATGGCACAAGGCGTGGTGCAGGCAGCTGCGCGCCGAGGCCAGCACCATGCCGGCCACGTGCGCGGCCCCCAGCAGCTCGCCGCGCGCATGCACGTCGCCGGGGCTGGCCGCCACCCGGCGCAGCGCGCCGCGCAGCCGCCGCGCGCCGTCCAGGGCCAATGCCGTGGCAATGGGCGAACCCTGCCTGGAATACAGGCCCTCGATGCAATGGGCCAGCGCGTTCATGCCGGTCTCCAGCATGACCGCGGCGGGCATGGCCGCGTTCAGTTGCGGGTCCAGCAGCACTACCCGGCTGGCCAATTGCGCATCCCAGAACAGCAGCTTTTCGCCCGCGTCGGTGCGGATACCGAATGACGGCGTGGCCTCGGCGCCGGATGCCGTCAGCGGCACCGCCAGAATGGGCAGCTTGGGGCGCAGCAGCGGCGGCATATGGACAGTGGCGGGCGGCGTGAAGCGCGAGGCATGCGCGGCCAGTTCGCCGCCTTCGGCCGCCAGCAGGGCGGCCGCCTTGGCCGTGTCGGCCACGCTGCCGCCGCCGAAGGCCACCAGGCAGTCGGCGCCGTGCGCGGCCAGCTCGCGCGCCGCGGCCTGCACCGTTTCTGGCGAAGAATGCGCGGGCACGTCGCCGCTTTCGGCGCAGTCGGCGCCGGCCAGCGCGGCGCGCAACGCGGCGTAGGCCGGCATGGCGCGCGCCCGGCTGCTGGTCAGCAGCAGCGGCCGGCGACAGCCCAGCGCGGCCAGTTCCCGCCCGGCCTCGGCCAGCACGCCGGGGCCGAACACCAGGCGGGTGCGCAGGGCCTGGTGGATATAGCGGTCGGGTTCACTCGGCATGGTCGGCATCGTCGGGATACAGCGGCCGGCAATCCGGCATCGGCAATCGAAGGGCAGTGTATCGACGCCCGCCCGGCCGGGATAGAATCGGATCGGAAAATCATCGTTTCCCGATTGAAAACAAACGGACGCCGCCATGGACAAGCTGCGCTGCATTGAAGTGTTCATCGAAGTGGCCCAGGGCCTGAGCTTCTCGGGGGCCGCGCAGCGCCTGGGCATGGCCAAGGGCAACGTGACCAAGCACGTGAACTGGCTGGAGCACCACCTGGGCGTGCAGCTGCTGATGCGCACCACCAAGAGCGTCAGCCTGACCGAATCCGGGCTGGCCTTGCTGGAAAACGGCCGCGAACTGCTCGAGCGCGTCGAGAACGTCGAGTCCGCGGCGCGGCGCTCGGCCAAAGAGCCCAAGGGCATGCTGCGGGTGGGCACGCCCCCGTCGTTCGGCGCGTTCCACCTGGTGCCGGTGATCACGGCGTTTTCCGCCGCGCACCCCGACATCCAGGTGGTGCTGTACCTGGACGACGGCCGCACCGACCTGGTGGCCGAAGGGCTGGACATGTCGGTGCGCATTGCTTCGGGCCTGAAAGACACCAGCCAGATGGCGCATCGGCTGGCCGTGGCGCCCCAGGTGCTGGTGGCCACCCGCGCCTACCTGAAGCGGCGCGGCCGCCCCGCCGGCGTGGCCGACCTGGCCGCGCACGACTGCATGGTGCATGCACTGAAGGCGCCCACCAACACCTGGACCTTCCGGGACGCCAAGGGCAAGCCGTACTCGGTGCGCGTGGGCGGCACCATCCGCGCCAACTTCGGCGAACCCCTGCGCCACGCGGCGCTGCTGGGCCACGGCATTTCGATGCACCCCACCTACATGGTGGCCGACGACATCCGGCATGGGCGGCTCGACATCGTGCTGCCGGCGTACCGGCCCACCGGGCTGGACATCTACGCCGTGTTTCCCAGCCGGCGCAACCTGCCGCTGCGGGTGCGCACCTTCCTGGACTTCCTGAAGGAATGGTTCAGGCGGCCCGACTGGACCGGCGTCGGGCCGCCATAGTTTCCACAGCGGAAACATCAAGTTCTTGATCCGGCCCTATGCCGGGGCCGGACGCGTTCCTATACTGCCGCCGGAGAACAGCGCCGGCCACAGGCGCACGGCCCCGGCATTCCGCCGGAGCCCCACTAAGAGGAGCCAAGATGAATACACACGCCTCGCGGCCGTGGAGCCGCCTGCTGCGCGCCTGCGCCTGTCTGCTGGCTGCCGGCGCCATGCTGCCCGCCGCCCGCGCCGCTTATCCCGAGCACCCCATACGCATCATCGTGCCCTTTTCGGCCGGCGCCACGCTGGACCTGATGACGCGCGCGGTGGCCGAACAGCTGACGGGCGAACTGGGCCAGCAGGTCATCGTGGAAAACCGGCCCGGCGCCAGCGGCATCATCGGCGCCGACGCCACCGCCAAGGCCACGCCCGACGGCTATACCTACATGATGGCGCCGTTCAGCGTGCTGGCGGTGAACGCCAGCCTGCACAAGAACCTGCCGTACGACAACCTGCGCGATTTCGCGCCGGTGGCGCTGGTGGCGGCGGCGCCGCACGTGCTGCTGGCCAGCGCGCAGTCGCCGTTCAAGACGCTGGGCGAACTGATCGCGTATGCCAAGGCGCATCCCGGCGAACTGTCGTATGCATCGGCCGGCGCCGGCAGTTCGGCGCACCTGGCCACCGAAGTGCTGCGCTACATGACGGGCATGGACATGGCGCACGTGCCGTACAAAGGCACCGCCCCCGCCTACAGCGACCTGATTCCCGGCCGGGTGGCCGTCATGATCGACGGCGTGGGCGCGGCCCTGCCGCGCATCGAATCGGGCCAGGTGCGCGCGCTGGGCGTTACCAGCCCCAGGCGCGTGCCGGTGCTGCCCGATGTGCCCACGCTGGCCGAAGCCGGCGCCCCCGGGTACGATGTGACGCCATGGTATGGCATGGTGGCGCCGCGCGACACGCCGGCCGCGGTGGTCGACGCCATGAACCAGGCAATCAACCGCGCGCTGCGCGGCGATGCGCTGAGCAAACGCTTTGCCGAAATGGGGCTGGAACCGCGCGGCGGCACGCCGGCCGAGTTCGGCAAGTACCTGGCCAGCGAAACCGCCAAATGGCGCGAAGTCGTGCACAACGCCCACGTTACAGTGAACTGAGCATGCCCAGTCTGTTGTTTACCCCGCTGCAACTGCGCAGCGTCGTCTTCAAGAACCGCATCGGCGTGGCGCCGATGTGCCAATATTCGTGCCGCGACGGCCTGGCCAGCAACTGGCACCTGGTGCACCTGGGCAGCCGCGCGGTGGGCGGCGCGGGCATGGTCATGGTGGAAGCCTCGGCCGTGTCGGCCGCGGGCCGCATCAGCCCGGCCGACCTGGGTATCTGGAGCGACGCGCACGCGGCCGCGCTGGCGCCCATTGCGCAATTCATCGCCGAACAGGGCGCGGTGCCCGCCATCCAGCTGGCCCACGCCGGCCGCAAGGGCTCGACGCAAGTGCCCTGGCAGGGCCGCCAGGCCGTGCCGCCGGAACAGGGCGGCTGGCCGGTGCGCGCGCCCAGCCCCGTGCCCTTCAACGATGTCTATCCGCTGCCCGCCGAAATGAGCGAGGCCGACATCGCGCAAGTGGTCGACGATTTCGCCGCGGCGGCGCAGCGCAGCCGCGCCGCCGGCATGCAGGTGGTAGAGCTGCACATGGGCCATGGCTACCTGATGCACCAGTTCCTGTCGCCCCTGAGCAACCGGCGCACCGACGCCTACGGCGGCTCGTTCGACGGGCGCGCGCGGGCGCCGCTGCGGGTGGCGGCCGCGGTGCGCGAAGCCTGGCCGCGCGACCTGCCGCTGTTCGTGCGGCTGTCGGCCACCGACTGGCTGGAAGGCGGCTGGGACGTGGCGCAGTCGGTGGAGCTGGCGCGGCGCATGAAGGCCCTGGGCGTGGACCTGGTGGATTGCTCCAGCGGATCCATCGTGCCGGGCTCGCAGGGGCAGGCCGTGCCGGGCTACCAGGTGCCCTTTGCCGACCAGATCCGCCGCGAAGCCGATATTGCCACCGCCGCGGTGGGGCTGATTACCCAGGCCGCGCAGGCCGAAGAGATCTTGCGCCATGGCAGCGCCGACATGGTGCTGCTGGCGCGCGAACTGCTGCGGGACCCCTACTGGCCGCTGCGGGCGGCGGCCGAGCTGGACGCGCAGGCGGAATGGCCGGTGCAATACCTGCGGGCGGTGTCGGCGCGGACTTGAGCCTGCCGGTATTATCAGGTGTCTGACACCCGCAGGGTGTCAGACACCTGGCGACGGCCGGAATCAGCGTTCCGGCGCCACCTCGCCCGAGATCTCCACCCGCCTTACCTCGCCCAGGTACATCACGATCAGCGACACCCACACCACGCCGTAGAGCAGCATGAAGCAGCTGGAGCGGATCTGCAGCGCGTCGGCCATGGCGCCGAACAACAGCGGCAGCAGGAACCCGCCCAGCCCGCCGGCCAGGCCCACGATGCCGGTCACCACGCCCATGTTCTCGGGGAAATCGTCCGCCACGTACTTGAACGTGGAAGCCATGCCGAAGGCGAACATCGCCCCCAGCACGAACAGCAGCAGCGTGAACAGCCAGATCGGCAGGTAGATGTGGAAGGACTCCGAGCCGTGCAGGGTCTGCACTGTCAGCGTAGTGTTGGGGTACGACAGGATGAACAGGCATATCCAGGCCACCCACAGGCACCACCAGGTCATCTTGTGCGCGCCGTAGCGGTCGGCCAGGCCGCCGCCCACAGCGCGCAGCACCGCCCCCGGCAGGGAAAAACCGGCCGCCAGCGCCGAGGCGGCCACCAGGGCCAGGCCGTATTCGGCCTGGAAATACTGGGGAATCCACAACGACAGCGCGGTGAACCCGCCGAAGGTAATCGAGTAATACTGGCAGTAGCGCCATACGCGGGGGTTCTTCAGCACCTTGAACTGGTCCAGCAACTTGCCGCCGGATTTGCCGGCCCCGGGATCGGGCGCCGCCACGAACCAGAACAGCACCGCCGTCACCAGCAGCGCCACCGCGTAGATCTTGGGCACGGCCCGCCAGCCGTAGGTTTCAAGCAGCACCGGCGTGATGAACAGGTTGACCGCCGCGCCCACCGTGCCGGCGCCGAAGAACCCCATGGCGAAGCCCTTGCGCTCGGCCGAGAAAAAGCGCGACACATAAGGCGTGCCCACCGCGAACGAGGCCCCCACCAGCCCCAGGAACAGGCCGATCAGCAGAAACTGCCACAGCTCCTGCGCGTAGCTGACCAGGTACACCGGGATCGCGCAGCCCACCAGCAGCACCGTCATCACCACCCGTCCGCCGTAGCGGTCGGTCCATATACCCAGCGGCAGGCGGAAGACGGCGCCGGTCAGCACCGGGGTGGACGTCAGCAGGCCGAACTGGAAGGCGTTCAGCCCGAGTTCCTGGCGGATGCGGATACCCAGCACGCCGAACATCATCCACACCACGAAGCAGACCATGAAAGCAAACGTGCTGCTGTACAACACCGCGTAGGCCCTGGGGTGATTGCTCATCGAGCTCTCCAGTCGAGACGGAAGGGAATCGGCTTACTGCAGCAGCGGCGAGTCGGCGCCGGGCATGTCCAGGCCCTCGATGCGCGCCTGGCCCACCAACCATTGCAGGTACTGGTGCGTGGCGCGGCGTTCCGAGGCCTGCGCCAGCCAGGCGGCGATGCGCGCGTGCACGGCGTCGAATGCCATCAGCGTGCCTTCGACCTTGCGGCCGGTGCGTACGATATGGAAGCCGTGGCGCGTCTGCACCAGGCGATCCAGCAGCGTGTGGGCCGGCATGGCGAACACGGTCTGCTCGAACTCGGGCAGCGTATCGCCGCGGCCGATATCGCCCAGCCGGCCGCCTTCCTGGGCCGACATGCAGTTGGAATACTGGCGCGCATAGCCGGCGAAGGCGTCGGGCGCGGCGCGATGCACTTCCTGCAGCACCTCGCCGGCCCGCGCGCGCAGGCGCTGCGGGTCGACCCGCGGCGTCAGCTGGAAGAGGATGTGCCACACTTCGACCAGCGCCCCGCTCATGAACTGCCCGGGATGCTGTTCGTAGTAGCGGCGGCAGGCGGCCTGGTCGGCCTTGGGTGTGCGCACTTCGGCGGCCAGCACCGCCCGCACCGCGGCATCGTCGTCGCCCTGGGCCACGCCCAGGGCGCGGGCCCGCTGCAGCAGCAGTTCGCGCAGCACCAGCTCATGGCTGGCGCTCTGCTCGGGGTCGGGTTCGTGCTGGTGGCGCGGCAGTTCTGCCTGCAGCCGGGTTTCGTCGATGGCAACGCCGTTCACCGAGATCATGTCCGTCCCTCCGGTCAGCGCGACCGCACCAGCTGCCAGGCCCGGGTCAGGTAGCCCACCGAGGCGAAGCCGCTCCATACATGGACCAGCCGCGTGAACGGAAAGATCAGGAACAGCGTCATGCCCAGCACCATGTGCCACTGGTACACCCAGGGCACGCCTTGCATGATGTCGGCGGCGCCCGAACGGAACGTGACGATGCGCTGCGCCCATTCGCCCAGCAGCACCATCAGCGCGCCGTCTTCGTGCTTGGCCGAGGTCAGGATGGACAGCAGGCCCAGCGACAGCACGATCAGTATCCAGAACAGCGTCAGCCAGTCGGAAAACCGCGAGGTCGCGTGCAGGCGGGGCTCGGAAATGCGCCGGTAGATCAGGATCAGCAGGCCCACCATGCATACGATGCCCAGTATCGCGCCCACGAACACGGCCATGGCCTGCTTGGCATGCGTGGACAGGCCCAGCGCGTGGTACACCGCCGGCGGCGTCAACAGGCCCACCAGGTGGGTGAAGAACAGCGCGATGATGCCCAGGTGAAACAGGTTGCTGCCCCAGCGCAGCGCGCCGCGCTTGAGCAGCTGGCTGGAATCGCTTTTCCAGGTGTACTGTTCGCGCTCGAAGCGCGCCAGGCTGCCCAGCAGGAATACCGCCAGGGCAATGTACGGGTACACGCCAAAGAAGAAATAGTGCACATGATCAGCCATGTCGCTCTCCTTGCGCGGCCTGGGGCGCCGCCTGCGTCCGCCGGGGGTCGGTTTCGTAAAAGTGCACGGGCTGGGCCGCCTGGCCGCGGGCGCGCAGCGCCGGCTCGGTGCCGTCGGCGCCGGGGCCGAAGGTGACCATGGTTTCTTCCATCTCGCCTTCCGGCGGCTCGGGCAGCTGCCGGGGCACGATGTCGGTCAGCGTGCGCAGCACGCCGAACACCGCCGCGTAGGGGCTGCCGTTTTCGGCCAGCTTGTCGCCGATGCGCGCCAGCACATGAATGGCGTCGCCCAGCAGCGCCGCCGCGTCGGCGGGCGCGATCTGGCCCAGGAATTCCAGGAACAGCGGCACGTAGTCGGGCAGCTCGCTGGTGTCCAGCAGCAGCCCGTGGCGCAGGTATTCCTCGCGCAGGTCCACCATGGCCTGGCCGCGGTCGCGCGACTCGCCGTGGATATGCTCGAACAGGTGCAGCGAATGCGCCGGGCGCCGGTCGAAGGTGGCCACATACTGTTCCTGCAGGGCGATCAGGTCGCCGTTGCCGCCCAGCAGGTCGAACACCGGGGCCAGCTGGGCGCGGCGCGGCGCGTCCAGGGCGGCGCGCAACTCGGGCAGCGCCGCCAGCTGGTCGGCGTCGGGATACGCCAGCAGGGCCGACAGCACGCTGTAGACGGACACGCCGGGCGCGGCGGCGGAAGGCTGGGTCGTCATTGCGCTACCCCGCCACTTTGTCGCGCTGCACTTCCATGAACACCACCTGCTGCTCGTTGCCGCGCGGCTTGTTGCCGAACAGGCTGCCCTTCGATACGCCGTCGGAACAGCCATTGCCGAACGAGAAGCCGCAGCCGCCGCGCATGTCGAAGGCGTCTTCGGCATACTCGCGATGCGAGGTCGGGATGACGAAGCGGTCTTCGTAGTTGGCGATGGCCAGGTAGCGGTACATGTCCTCGACCTGGGCCGTGCTTAAACCCACCTGGCTCAGGATGTCGCCGCGCTCTTCGCCGTCGACCGTGCGGGCCCTCATGAAGGCGCGCATGGCCAGCAGGCGCTCCAGCGCCAGCGCCACCGGCGCCTCGTCGCCGGCGGTCAGCATATTGGCCAGGTAGCGCAGCGGGATGCGCAGCGAGCGCACATCGGGAATTTCGCCGAAGGCGCCGATGTGGCCGCTATTGGCTGCCGACTGGATCGGCGACAGCGGCGGCACGTACCACACCATGGGCAGCGTGCGGTATTCGGGATGCAGCGGGAAGGCAATGCGCCACTGCACCGCCATTTTGTAGGTGGGCGACTGGCGCGCCGCGTCCAGCCAGCCCTGCGGCACGCCGTCGGCCAGCGCCTGCGCGATCACGGCCGGGTCTTCCGGATCCAGGAACACGCCCAGCTGGGCCTCGTACAGGGCTTTCTCGTCCTGTACGGACGCGGCCTGCTCGATGCGGTCGGCGTCGTACAGCAGCACGCCCAGGTAGCGGATGCGGCCCACGCAGGTTTCGGAACACACGGTGGGCTGGCCGGCCTCGATGCGCGGATAGCAGAAGATGCACTTTTCGGCCTTGCCGCTTTGCCAGTTGTAGTAGATTTTCTTGTACGGGCAGCCCGACACGCACATGCGCCAACCGCGGCACTTGTCCTGGTCGATCAGCACGATGCCGTCTTCCTCGCGCTTGTAGATCGACCCGGACGGACAGCTGGCCACGCAGCTGGGGTTCAGGCAGTGTTCGCACAGCCGGGGCAGGTACATCATGAAGGTGTTCTCGAACTGCCCGTAGATGTCTTTCTGCACGTCTTCGAAGTTGTAGTCCTGAGAGCGCTTCGAGAACTCGCCCCCCAGGATCTCTTCCCAGTTGGGGCCCCACTCGATCTTTTCCATGCGCTGGCCGGTGATCAGCGAGCGCGGCCGCGCCGTGGGCGCGGCCTGCAGTTCCGGCGCGTTGTGCAGGTGCTCGTAGTCGAACGTGAACGGCTCGTAGTAGTCGTCGATCTCGGGCAGGTTGGGATTGGCGAAGATATTGGCCAGCAGCCGCAGCTTGCCGCCCTGGCGCGGCTCGATCTTGCCCGCCGCCGTGCGTTTCCAGCCGCCGTTCCAGCGCTTCTGGTTTTCCCAGTCTTTGGGGTAGCCGATGCCGGGCTTGGTTTCCACATTGTTGAACCAGGCGTATTCCATGCCGCCGCGCGAGGTCCAGACGTTTTTACAGGTGACCGAACAGGTATGACAGCCGATGCATTTGTCCAGGTTCAGCACCATTGCGATTTGCGCACGCACCTTCATGCCTGTCTCCTAGACGTGGGGGGTTTCGGGTTGGGCCGCACGCGGCCTTTCCAGCCAGTCGATCTGGTTCATCTTGCGCACGATCACGAATTCATCGCGGTTGGAACCCACCGTGCCGTAGTAATTCAGCCCGTACGACAGCTGGGCGTAGCCGCCGATCATGTGGGTGGGCTTGAGCACCGCGCGCGTCACCGAATTGTGGATGCCGCCGCGCGCGCCGGTGATTTCCGAGCCAGGCACATTCACGATCTTTTCCTGCGCGTGGTACATCATGGTCATGCCTTCGGGCACGCGCTGGCTGACCACCACCCGCGCCACCAGGGCGCCGTTCACGTTGTAGGCCTCGATCCAGTCGTTGTCCACCAGGCCGGCGCGGGCGGCGTCTTTTTCCGACACCCACAATATCGGCCCGCCGCGCGACAGGGTCAGCATGATCAGGTTGTCGGTGTAGGTGGAATGGATGCCCCACTTCTGGTGCGGGGTGATGAAGTTCAGCACCACCTGGGGGTTGCCATTGCCGTAGCGCTCTTCCAGCATGGGCGTGATCGACTTGGTGTCCACCGGCGGGCGGTACACGCACAGCGCTTCGCCGAAGGCGCGCATCCAGGTGTGGTCCTGGTAGAGCTGCTGGCGGCCTGTCAGGGTGCGCCAGGGAATCAGCTCATGCACATTGGTGTAGCCGGCGTTGTAGCTGACATGATCCGATTCCAGCCCCGACCAGGTCGGCGACGAGATGATCTTGCGCGGCTGCGCCTGCAGGTCGCGGTAGCGGATTTTCTCGTGCTCGCGCGGCAGCGCCAGGTGCGCGTGGTCGCGGCCCGTCATGGCCGACAGCGCCTGCCAGGCCTTCACCGCCACGTGGCCGTTGGTCTCGGGCGCCAGCGCCAGGATGGTCTCGGCCGCGTCGATGTCGGTGTCCAGGCGCGGCAGGCCGTGGCTGACGCCCTGCTCGTCCACCTGGTAGTTCAGCTGCGCCAGCAGGTCGCATTCGTCACCCGCCGGCCAGTTGATGCCCTTGCCGCCCACGCCCAGCTTGCGCGTCAGCGGCCCCAGCGACGTGAACTGCTTGTACAGGCCCGGGTAGTTGCGCTCTACCACCGCCATCGACGGCATGGTCTTGCCGGGAATCATCTCGGCCTGGCCGTGCTTCCAGTCGCGCACGTCGTACGGGTCGCCCAGTTCGGCGGGGCTGTCGTGCTGCAGCGGCGTCAGCACCAGGTCTTGCGCGGCGGGCAGTTCGGTCTCGGCGATGGCCGAGAACGCCCGCGCGATGCCCTTGTAGATTTCCCAGTCGCTGCGCGATTCCCACACCGGGTCGACGGCGGCCGACAGCGGGTGGATGAACGGATGCATGTCCGAGGTGTTCAGGTCGTTCTTTTCGTACCAGGTGGCGGTGGGCAGCACCACATCGGAATACACACAGGTGGTGGACATGCGGAAGTCCAGCGTCACCAGCAGGTCGAGTTTGCCGCGCGGCGCCTCGTCATGCCAGGCCACTTCCTGCGGCTTGTCTTCGCCGGCCTGGCCCAGGTCCTTGCCCTGCACGCCGTGCTCGGTTCCCAGCAGGTGCTTCAGGAAATATTCGTGGCCCTTGCCCGACGAACCCAGCAGGTTGGAACGCCACACAAACATGTTGCGCGGATGGTTGTCGGGATGATCGGGGTCTTCACAGGACAGTTTCAGGCGCCCGTCGCGCAGCGCCTGCACGGCGTAGGCCGCGGGCTCCTGCCCCGCCTGGCGCGCGTCGCGCACCACCTGCAGCGGGTTGGTCTGCAGCTGCGGCGCAGACGGCAGCCAGCCCATGCGCTCGGCGCGCACGTTGAAATCGATCAGCGAGCCCTGGAACGCGCCCGGGTCGGCCAGCGGCGACAGGATCTCGGACACTTTCAGCCGCTCGTAGCGCCACTGGTCGGTGTGCGCGTAGAAGAACGACGTGCCGTTCATGTGGCGCGGCGGACGGCACCAGTCCAGGCCGAACGCCAGCGTGGTCCAGCCGGTCTGGGGCCGCAGCTTTTCCTGGCCCACATAGTGGCACCAGCCGCCGCCCGACTGCCCCACGCAGCCGCACATCACCACCAGGTTGATGATGCCGCGGTAGGCCATGTCCATGTGATACCAGTGGTTCAGGCCCGCCCCCAGAATCACCATGGACTTGCCCTGGGTCTTGTCGGCGTTCAGCGCGAACTGCCGCGCCACGGTGATGACGTCGTCGCGCTTGACGCCCGTGATGCGCTCTTGCCAGGCCGGCGTATAGGGCACGTCGTCGTCGTACGAGGCGGCCACGTTGGCGCCGCCCAGCCCGCGGTCCAGTCCGTAGTTGGCCATCAGCAGGTCGTACACCGTCACGGCCAGCACCTCGCCCTCGGTGGTCTGCAGGCGGCGCACCGCCATGTTGCGCTCGAGCACCTCGGCGTGGTCGGTGCCCTGGAAGTAATCGTGCTGGCGGCCGCCGAAATACGGGAACGCCACCGGCACCACGTCGTCGTGGCTGCCCACCAGCGACAGGCGCAGCGTTACCGCGCCGCCCTGCGCGTCCTTGGCTTCCAGGTTCCACTTGCCCTGGTCGCCGCCTTCCTGCTGGCCCCAGCGAAAGCCGATCGACCCGGCCGGCACCACCACCTGCCCGGTGGCGTCGTCGCAAGCCACGGTCTTCCAGGCCGGGTTGTTGGCCTGCCCCAGCCCGTCCGGAAAATCGGCGGCGCGCAGCATGCGTTCGGGCACATACCGGTCGCCCTGCCGCACCAGGCGCACCAGGAAGGGCATGTCGGAATAGCGGCGGCAGTATTCGCGGAAGTATTCGCTCTTGCCCTCGAGGTGAAATTCTTTCAGGATCACATGGCCCATGGCCAGCGCCAGCGCGGCGTCGGTGCCCTGCTTGGGGTGCAGCCACAGGTCGCCGAACTTCGCCCCCTCGGCGTAGTCGGGAAAGATCGACACGATCTTGGCGCCGCGGTAGCGCGCCTCGACCATGAAGTGGGCGTCGGGCGTGCGCGTCTGCGGCACGTTCGAGCCCCACAGCATGATGAAGCTGGAGTTGTACCAATCGGCCGATTCGGCCACGTCGGTCTGTTCGCCCCAGGTTTGCGGGCTGGACGGCGGCAGGTCGCAATACCAGTCGTAGAAGCTGAGAATGGTGCCGCCCAGCAGCGACAGATACCGGCTGCCGGCCGCGAACGACACCATCGACATGGCCGGGATCGGCGAGAACCCCACCACGCGGTCGGGCCCGTAGCGCTTGACCGTGTGTACGTTGGCGGCGGCCACCAGCTCGTTGACTTCGTCCCAGGTGGCGCGCACGAACCCGCCCATGCCGCGCACGCGCTTGTATTCGTCGGCCAGCCCCGGGGTGGCGCAGATGTGTTCCCATGCCGCCAGCGGCGCCATGGTCTTGCGGGCCTCGCGCCACAGGCGCGCCAGGCGGCCGCGCAGCATGGGGTACTTGATGCGGTTGGCGCTGTACAGGTACCACGAATACGACGCGCCGCGCGAACAGCCGCGCGGCTCGTGGTTGGGCATGCCGGCGCGCGTGCGGGGGTAGTCGGTCTGCTGGGTTTCCCACGTGACGATGCCGCCCTTCACGTAGATTTTCCAGGAACAGGAGCCCGTGCAATTCACGCCGTGGGTCGAGCGCACGATCTTGTCGTGCTGCCACCGGTCGCGATAGGCCTTTTCCCAGCTGCGGTCTTCTTGGACAACACTGCCGTGCCCATCGGCGAATGACTCTTTGGCACGGGTGAAGTACTTGAGGCGGTCGACGAAATGGCTCACGGTCAGGCTCCAGATGGCGTTGGCAGGGGCTACGACGCGCTGGGCCGGCTGGGGGGCGGCCTGGGGAGCTTGCACTGGAGAGATGCCATCGAAGTTTCCTTATCGACGATCAGCCTGCAGACAATGTCGGACTACCGTACAGCGTATGCAAGATGGCGTCAATATTGGCAACAGTTCTGGGGATTGGCTCTGTTGCAGGGGGAAATTGGTTCTTGTGGCGCCGCTTTCATTTATTTTTGAACGACGTATAATTTTGCTCATCGTATATTAAAAAGTGGCAAACATGACTGAGCTGGATACCGACACGCCCAGGCCGGGGCGGCGTGAGCGCAAGCGGCAGCAGACGCTGGATCATCTGGCCGACACCGCGCTGCGGCTGTTCGAGGCCTTGGGGTATGACGCGGTCACGATGGAACAGATTGCGGCGCAGGCGGATGTGGCCAAGGGCACGCTGTACAACCACTTTCCGGTCAAAGAGGCGCTGCTGGCGTATCACGTGCACCGCGACCTGGCGGGGCACGCGCCCGGACTGCTCGAGGCCATGCGGGCGCTGCCCGGCTTTGCCGCGCGCATGGCGTACTTGCTGCAGGCCACCAGCCACTGGGCCGAGTCGCATCGCGCCTACCTGCCGCACTATCTGCGTTTCCGGCTGGCATATGCCGATGTAGGCGCGGGCGCCGCGGCGCCGCGCAGCGGGCTGGACCGGATCGTGGAAGCATTGATCGAGACCGGCCAGCAGGCCGGCGAAGTGCGCGCCGACCTGCCGCCAGCGCAGCTGGCGCACATGTTCCAGTACATGTACCTGGCCACCCTGACCCGCTGGCTCGGCGGCCAGGGCGGCACGCTGCGCCGCGAGTTCGACGCCACACTCGGCGTCTTCCTGGGAGGCGTCGCGGCGGCGCCCAGGGCGCGCCGCACATGAGCGCCCTGCTGCTCGACTGGGCCGCCGCCGCCCAGGCCGGCCCGGCGATAGCCGGCGGCAAGGGCTGGCAATTGGGGCGCATGGCCAGCCTGGGCGTGCCGGTGCCGCCGGGTTTTGTCATTGCCGCGCAGGCGGGCGTCGCGGTGCCGGCCGACATGCAGGCCGCACTGGCCGCCGAGCTCGAGCGCCGCGGCTGGCAAGACCTGCCGCTGGCCCTGCGTTCGTCGGCCCCGATGGAAGATTCGGCCGGCGCTTCGTTCGCCGGCATCCATTTGTCGCGGCTGAACGTGCGCGGCCAGGCGGCCGTGCTGCAGGCCGTGCGCGACATCCGGGATTCCGCCTGGACACCCCAGGCGCGGGCGTATCGGCAGCGCCTGGGGCTGGCCGATGCGGCGGCCGGCATGGCGGTGGTCGTAATGCCTCTATTGCAGGCCGAGTCCGCCGGCATCATCTTCACCTGCGACCCGGTCTCGGGCCGCGACGACCAGCTCGTCATCCATGCCAACTGGGGCCTGGGCGAAGCACTGGTAAGCGGCCAGGCCGACGGCGACGAATACCGGCTGCAGGAAGACCGCGTCGACGGCAGCCTGCGCCTGGCGGGCCGGCGGCTGGGCGCCAAAGCGCGCCACACCGCGGTGTCGCCCGGCGGCGGCACCGAACTGCTGCCCCTGCCTGCCGCGCGGGCCGCGCAACCCGTGCTGACGCCGGCGCAGGCGGTGTCGCTGGGCGAGATCGCACGCGACGCCGCGGCCGCGCTCGACTACGCCCAGGCGGGCTACGACCTGGAATGGGCCTGGGACGGCCGGCGCCACTGGATCGTGCAGGCCCGGCCGGTGACCACCCGGGCGCACCGCACTTATGCGGCACTGGCCGGGCAGCCCGCCTATTGGTCGCGCGGCAATACCCGCGAAATTCTTCCCGACCCCCTGTCGCCGCTGGACTGGACCCTGTGCCGCGCGATGGCCGACCGCATGCTTACGCGCGGCTACGAACTGGCCGGCTACCCCGTCCTGCCGGGCGCCGCGCACGCCGCGCTGTTCTACGGGCGCCTGTATCTGCAAACCTCGCTGATGCAATGGGAAGGCTACGACGCGCTGGGCATTGCGCCGCGCGACATGAACCGGCTGCTGGGCGGCGAACAACCGGAAATTACCGTGCCGGCGCCATCGCTGCGCCAGCGCTGCGCGCGCGGTCTGCGCCTGCTGCGCTATCTGCGCGCGGCAGGCCGGCAGCGCCGCGCCGCGCCGGCGGTGCTGGCAAGCGCCTTGCGGCAGGCCGCCGGCTGGCGCGCGCAGCCCCTGCCGGAAACGCCCGCGGCCTGGGGCGCGCGCCTGCGCCAGCGATTCGCGGCAGTGCGCGGCGCCGACGACCTGTTCTTTCTGCAGGGCTCGGGCGGCGGCACGCTGTACAACCTGGTGCAGCTCATCGACAAGTACTGCCCGGGCCAGGGCCACGCCTTGGCCGCGGCCCTGATGGCGGGCGGCCCGCCCAGCGTCACGGCGCAGCAGGCCTACGAACTGCTGGACCTGGCGCGCATCGCCGCCGCCGACGGCCCCGCGCTGGCCTGGCTGCGCCAGCCCGGCCGGCATAGTGCCGAATGGCGGCATCAGCTGGCCCGCAGCAGCCCGTTCCGGCAGGCTTTCAGCGCTTTCCTGAAACGCCATGGCCACCGCGGCCTGTATGAAACTTATCTGCGCAGCCCGCGCTGGCGCGAATCCCCCGGCTACCTGCTGGACCACATCGCCGGCCTGCTCGGCTACGACGACGCCGCCCTGCGCCTGCGCCAGCAGCAGGCCGGCACGCAGGCCTGGCAGCGCGTGCGCGGCGCGCTGCCGCTGTGGCTGCGGCCGCTGGCCCGTCGGTTGCTGCAGGCGGCGCAGGCCGACAGCAGGCACCGCGAAGCGGCGCGCAGCGCGCTGGCCGCCTACCTGGAAGTGCTGCGCGGCGACGCGCTGGCGCTGGCGCGGCGCTTCAGCGGCACCGATGGCCTGCAGCGCCCCGACGACATCTTCAACCTGACCGCGGCCGAGCTCCAGGCCCTGGCCGAAGAGCGGCTGGCGCCCGCCGCCGCCGCCAGCCGCGCCGCCCAGCGGCGCATGCGCCTGCAAGACTGGGCCGCGCAAGCCGAGCCGGCCGTCATTGCCGCCGCCGATGCCCCGCCCGCCGCGGCTGCCCCGCCGGACCAGGCGCCCGCGGCGCCCGGCGGCCGGGCCGGCGCCTGGCAGGGCACGCCCGTTGGCAGCGGGCAGGCGCAGGGCCGGATCCACATCGCCCGCAGCCCCGCCGACGGCCTGGGCATGGCCGCGGGCGACGTGCTGGCGGTGCCGTCCACCGACCCGGCCTGGACGCCGCTGTTCCTGAAAGCGGGCGCGCTCATCATGGAAACGGGCGGCTACCTGTCGCACGGCGCCATCGTCGCGCGCGAGTTCGGCATCCCGGCCGTCGCCAACATGCCCGGCATTCTCGGGCAGTTGCAGGCGGGCGAAACCGTGCAGGTCGACGGCACGCAGGGCCTGGTGAAACGGCTGGGCCGGCACGCATCCTGACGCGCAGTCCCGCACAGCGTGCAGGTCAGGGGGCGTTGCCAGCAGGTGTCCGGCTCCCGCAGGGTGCCGGACACCGACGGGTGCAGAGGCTGTCTCAATAGCACGGTGTCTGACACCCTTTGGGAGTCAGACACCTGGGCAACGCCATGTGGCTGGATCCGGAAAACAGCATCCTGCCGGCGCCGGCGCGCACGGTCAGCCTGAACGCGCAGGTGTATTTCTAGGGCGCCGCGGCGGCGGCCCCGCTGCGGCTGCGGTATCGTACGCAGACAGCCCCCGCCACGTCCGCGGCCTGCCGTGCCGCGGCGCGCGGCCGCCCCAGGAGCCCCCATGCAAGTCAAGCGCATCGTCGCCAACATCCACGCCACCAACATCGCGGCGGCCCAGCGGTTCTATGGCGACGCGCTGGGCCTGGACATCCTGATGGATCACGGCTGGCTTGCCACCTACGGCGCGCCGCGCAGCATGACGGTGCAGGTCAGCGTCGCCACCCAGGGCGGCTCGGACACCCCCACCCCGGATCTTTCCATCGAAGTCGACGACCTGGACGAAGCCCTGCGGCGCCTGCGCGCGGGCGGCTTCGCCATCGAATACGGCCCCGCCGACGAACCCTGGGGCGTGCGCCGCTTCTATGTGCGCGACCCCTTCGGCAAGCTGGTCAACATCCTGGTGCACCGCTGAAGGCGCGGCATGGACCTGCAACCGTTTCTCAGCGGCGGGCCGCTGCCCGACATCGGCTCGCAGGGCCTGGCGCTGCGCCGCCTGCGGCGGCAGGACGCCGCGGATTGGTATGCCTATCTGCGCGACGAGACCGTCACGCGCCATACCAGCTGGCAACTGGCGGGCCAGTCCGACCTGGACCAGCTCATCGCCGCCTGCCTGTCGGGCACCGGCAATTGCGTGCGGCTGGCCATCGGCGACACGGATACCGGCCGGCTGCATGGCACCATCGGGTTCAACGAAATCGCCGCCGCGCACGGCCGGGCGGAAATCGCCTACGACCTGGCGCCGGCGCTGTGGAATCGCGGCATCGCCTCGCGGGCCTGCGCGGCGGTCAGCGGCTGGGCGCTGCAGTCGCTGGGGCTGTGGCGCGTGCAGGCCACGGTGCTGGATTCCAACCTGGCCTCGCAGCGCGTCCTGCAGCGCTGCGGATTCAAGCCCGAGGGCCTGCTGACGCACTATCGCATGGTGCGCGGACAGCCGCGCGATTTCTGGATCTACGCGCTGACGCGCGGCATGCGGCCCGCGCCCTGACATCCCGAAGGAAAAAGATACAGCGCCGCGCCCCGGCTGCTTGCTAAGATCGCCGGTTCCATCCACGGGAGGACCGGAATGCAGGGGATCGCCGCGCCGTTCGTACTGACGTTTCGCCTGTGGGGACGTTTCTGGCCACAGCTGATGGCCCTGGTGCTGGCCGGCGTGCTGGCCCACAACGTGCTGCTGTTGCTGGCGGTGCGCACCGGCTTCGCCAACCACCTGGCCGGGCTGGCCATGCTGACGCTGGTTGCGCTGGCCCAGCTGGTGGTCACCGTGACCATGTTCCAGGTGCTGCTGCCCGGCATGCCGGCCCTGCGCGCCGCGCAGGCCGCCGCGCGCGGCGATGCCGGCGCCGAAGAGGCCGGTTCGCGCAGGCTGCTGTCGGCGGTCACCATCGCGCTGCTGCCCTTCTTTGCCTACTACGCCGCCTGGGGCTTCCTGGGCAACACCGTGCGGCAATACTCGCGCCTGGCGCTCGACCTGGATCCCTTCGGCGAGCACGGCATGATCCTGGACGCGCTCGACTCGCGCTGGCTGCTGGTGTCGGTGGCCATATCGTGGGCGGTGCGCAAGCTGGCCAAGCGGCTGCGCGAATCCACCGGCCGGCCGGTCTGGCAAGTGGTGGTGGTGGTGTGCGAAACCAACTGGATCCTGGTCGGCCTGTATGTCATCAGCCGCTGGAAAAGCCATGTGTGGGAATGGCTGGCCAATCACCGCCTGTGGGATAGCCTGCGCGGCATCCTGGACATGGCGGCCGCGCCCATCTCGACGGCATGGGCGGCGCCGATGGTGGCCGTCGAATCCCTGGCAACCACGC
This sequence comes from Bordetella petrii, assembly GCF_017356245.1. NCBI lineage: Bacteria > Pseudomonadati > Pseudomonadota > Betaproteobacteria > Burkholderiales > Alcaligenaceae > Bordetella > Bordetella petrii. The sequence continues at coordinate 27,634 of NZ_JAFMZZ010000001.1, read as the reverse complement.
CCGGCACGCTGCTGGTAAACCTGTTTTTCTACGCGCTGCTGCCGGTGGTCTGGCTGGTGATGGCGGCGCTAGTCTACGGCTATGACGTGCGCAGCGACCAGGAACTGCTGCGCATGCATCGCCGCGTCGAACGCTTCGGCGAACGCTACCGCGCCATCCCGAAGTTCCTGCGCGACTTCATTACCCACTTCATCGGCGGCTACCGCTCGCGCTACCTGCCGGTGGCCAACGGCATCCGGCTGACGCTCAATGCCGGCGTGGTGCTGCTGGTGACGCTGATCGTGGGCTACCGGCTGATCGACTGGAGCAGCGCCTGGCTGTGGCGCGGCGCCAGCTACCTGATCGGGCCGCACGACCTGGATACCTGGCAAGTGCTGGCCCAGGGCCTGTCGCTGCTGTTCGGCAGCCCGTTCCGCGACTCATCCACCGGGCTGCTGATCGAGCCGCTGCGCATCTGCTTTCTGGCCGCCATTCTGGAAACCGCGTTCGGGCAGCCGGCGCGCCGCCCTGCGCCGGCCGCGGCGGCCGGACAGCCCGCCTGAACGCCCGCGGCGCCTACTGCACCAGCCGCGGATGCTGCGCGAAGCGCAGGTAATGGGGTTTCTGCTGCAGCAGCGACACGGTCACGCGCAGCACGCCAGCGGCTTCGCGCGGCACCAGGAAAGCCTGGCGTATGCGCAGCGTGGCGCCGGCCTTCGCGCCCGAGAAAATGGCCGACACACATTCCTGCGCATCCGAGCGCGGCAATCGCAATACATGGGTAGGCAGCCAGCGGCGCCCCTGCCCGTCCTGCAGCGCAATGGTGCAGCCGCGCCAGTTGCCGGGCAGGTCCGCGTCCTGGATCTGGACGCGGAAATCGGCCACCACGCCCATGGCATGGCCGGGAATATTGCCGCCCGCCGGCAGCGGCGCCATGCGCAGCGCATGCAGCTGCCAGCGCGCGCCGCCGAAGTCGGCCTGCTCGCCCGCCGCGACCTCGCGCGCGAGCAGGTCGCGGCTCTTCCACCAGCGCTCGATGTTCTCGTGCGTGCTGAAGGCCATCACCAGCGGCAGCAGGATCACCAGCAAGACCATGCTGCGCCGCCGCCAGCGCTTTTCGCCGGCGCCGCGGTCATCGCCGCGGCCGGTCATGACGGTTCCTTGCGGGCCGGGTTCATATCGAATGTATCCATGATGTCCAGCGCGCCATCGGCCTTGCGCGGCAGCGCGTCCAGCTTGATGCGGGCTTCGGAGTCCAGGCGCGGCGCAAAGCGCTCCGACAATCGCAGCACGGCGCCGCCCGCCTGGTCGGGGCGGATCTCGAAAATGTACCGGGCGCGCCGCGGCAGGCCCGGCTCTGCCGCGGGCGGCGACTGCCCCGGCGCCAGCGCCAGGCGGTCCGTCTGCAGATACTGGAAGCCCCGCGGCCCGACCCAGCTGGCCTGGCCCACATTCACCGAACGCGACCGCGCCGACAGCTCGACCGTGACAATGGCCCACAGCCCCGATGTCGTGCGCTCGGTTTCGCGGCCGAAGCGTTGGTAGACCAGCCGGCGGGCGAACTGCACGCGTTCGACATTGGCGTCGAACAGGCGCGTGCGCACAGCCTGGCCCATGCGCCCGGACACGACCAGCGGGCCGGTCAGCTCGTCATAGCGCGGCGTGCTGCGCTGCATGGCGAACAGCACCGCCGCGGCCGCGATCAGCAGCAACAGCGTGGCCAGCCGGCGCTTCACGAAGCCTGCTCCGCGCCGGCGGGCGGCTGGCCGAGCGGCAACGTCACCCGGCCGATCACCGCCGGGTTGAACCAGCCCGGCGTGCCGAACAGATTGTCGACCGGCTTGTAGGTCTCGGCCACCACATCGACGCTCAGCGAGGCGGGCGGCGTTGCCGAACCGGGCATCATCCAGACATAGACCACGCGCTCGGGCATGCCGGGATGCAGCAAGGGCGCGATCTGCGGATCGCGCACCTGCGCGACGACCGGATCTTCCGGCTTGGCGCCCGGCACGGGCTGCAGCCGCAGCAGATCGGAATAACTGCCGGTGGACGTTCGCGTGCGGTTGCTGAGATCGGCCTCGAGCACCAGCGCCTGCTGGCCCGGCTTGATCGGCACGCCGTAGACCCGCTTGTGGCTGACCCAGGCGCGCTGCGGCGTCACCCGCCAGCGGCCGGCCTCGATGGCGCTGCCGGCCCCGTACTGCGCCACGGGCGGCGGCGGGCCGGCCCCGAAAACGCTGTAGACCGCCGCGGCGCCCACCGCCACCGTCGAACCGACGCCGGCGGCCAGCCTGGTCTTGATCTTGCCGAATGCAGTGCGCATCTGCGCTCCTCTGTGCGAGTGGGCGGGCAATGCTGGACAGTCGGGCATCGTAGCTGCCCGCCCCCAATGGCGTAAATTGCAGGATTGTTTCGATACGTACAGCATGGCGGGCCGGCGCGCTTTGCAGCCGGCCCGCATTCAAGTACCGTTGCTTGCAAATTCCACCACCGGAAATCGCCCATGCCCACTGCTTCCGCAACCGCCGCCCCCGCCCTGATGGCCCGCCTGGGCCTGTCGGCGCCCATCATCCAGGCGCCCATGGCGGGCACCAGCACGCCGGCCCTGGCCGCCGCCGTGTCCAATGCCGGCGGCCTGGGCTCGCTGGGCCTGGGCGCCACCAACGCCGACGGCGCGCGCCAGGCCATCGCGCAGACGCGCGCGCTTACGGCGCGCCCGTTCGGCGTCAACCTGTTCTGCCATGCGCCCGACGTTTCCGACGCGGCGCGCCAGGCCCGCTGGATCGAATACCTGGCCCCCGCCTTCGCCGAATTCGGCGCCCAGCCGCCCGCCGCCCTGCGCGAGATCTACACCAGCTTCGTGGCCGACGACGCCATGCTGGACGTGCTGCTGGCCGAGCGCCCCGCGGTGGTCAGCTTCCATTTCGGGCTGCCCGACGCGGCGCGCATCGCCGCGCTACGCCAGGCCGGCATCTACCTGATGGCCAGCGCCACCAGCCCCGAAGAGGCCGCGCGCATTGCCGACGCGGGCCTGGACGCCATCGTGGCCCAGGGCGTGGAAGCGGGCGGCCACCGCGGCATCTTTCATCCCGACGGACACGATGAACAGCTGGGCACCCTGGCGCTGACGCGCCTGCTGGCCACGCAATTCCCGCTGCCCGTGGTCGCCGCCGGCGGCATCATGGACGGCGCCGGCATCGCGGCGGTGCTGGCGCTGGGCGCGCAGGCCGCGCAGCTGGGCACCGCATTCGTGTCCTGCCCCGAATCGGCGGCCGATCCGGCCTATCGCCAGGCCCTGCTGGCCGGCCCCGTTTCCACCATTTCGACCCGCGCCATCTCGGGCCGGCCGGCGCGCGGCATCGCCAACCGCCTGACCGCGCTGGGGGCCGCCGCCGACTGCCCGCCCACGCCGGGCTACCCCTTTACCTACGACGCCGGCAAGGCCCTGAACGCCGCCGCCAAGGCGCACGGCAGCGCCGACTTCGCCGCCCAGTGGGCCGGTCAGGCGGCGGCGCTGTCGCGCGGCCTGCCGGCCGCTGAACTGATGCGGCGCCTGAAAGACGAATTGGCCGCCGCCGCGGGCGGGCTGGCCGCTTACGGCAACGCGCGCGGCTGATCATGGCGCGCGGCGAGTTCCGGCGCGTGCCCTGCGGCCTGGCGGGCGCCGAGGCCATCGAAGCCGACTCGCGCCATGCGTTCGGCCGCCACACGCACGACCAGTTCGGCATCGGCCTGATCACGCGCGGCGCGCAGCAGTCCCGCAGCGGACGGGGCATGGTGCAGGCCGGCGCGGGCGATCTCATCACCGTCAACCCCGGCGAAGTCCATGACGGCAGCCCCATCGGCGATGGCGGCCGGCAGTGGATGATCCTGTATGTCGAGCCCGGCCGGGTGGCGGACGCCGTGGCCGATATCAGCGCGGGCCGCCACGGCTGGCGCGAATTCGCGCGGCCCGTGATCCGGGACGCCGCGCTGGCCGGCCGCTTTCACCGCCTGTATGCGGCCGCCACGGCCACGCGCGCCGGCGCGGCCACGCCCGCGCGCGAATCCTTGCTGCTGGCGCTGCTGGCCGGCACGCTCGACCTGCCCGCGGCAAGCCGCTGCGCAGCGGTGCCGGCGGCCATCGCCCAGGCCTGCGCCCTGATCGACGACGACCCGGCCGCGCCGCTGTCGCTGGCCGACCTGGCGCGCGCCAGCGGCCTGAGCCGCTTCCAGGTGCTGCGCGGCTTCAGCCGGGCCACCGGCCTGACGCCGCATGCCTACCAGATACAGCGCCGCGCCGCCCTGGCGCGCCGCCTGATCCGCCACGGCGCCGCCCTGACCGACGCGGCCGCGGCCAGCGGCTTCGCCGACCAGAGCCACATGGCCCGCATTTTCGTGCGCCTGTACGGCCTGACCCCGGGCGCCTACGCGCGCCCCTGATCCGGACTGCGCAGGTGCCAGGCGCCAAGATACAAGGTGCCAGACACCCGAAGTGCGCAGCGACTGTCTCAACAGTGCGGTGTCAGGCACCTGGCGGAGCCTGACACCTGGGCTATAGCCGTCTTCCGCTTCAAGGCAGTGCCATGGATGTCCGGCGCCTGCGGCAGCACCCTGCAATAACGTACAAGACCCCGCGCCGGCACGCTTCTATGCTGCGGCCATGATCCACACGAACCGGCAGCCATGACACGACGCACGCAGGGATATCTGTACCTGGCCCTGGCCATGGCCACCGTGGGCAGCACGGTGGTGGCCAGCAAGCTGATCGCCGCGGGCCTGCCGCCGTTTACCGCCACCGCGCTGCGCTTCGCCGTGGCCCTGCCCTTGTTCGCGGCCCTGATGGCCGGCACGCGCACGCCCTGGCCGCGCCCGGACCGGCGCGACGGCCTGGTGCTGCTGCTGCAGGCCGGCGCGGGCAGCGTGGGCTACACCGCCCTGCTGATCCTCGGGCTGCGCTACACCTCGGCAGCCGATGCCGGCATCATCATCGGCACCATGCCCGTGGTGTCCACGGCCACGGCCACCCTGGTGCTGGGCGAACGGCCCCGGCCGGCCACACTGGCCGCCATCGCGCTGGCGGCGGCCGGGGTGCTGTTCATCGCCATGCAGGCAGGACCCGGGCAGCCGCAGTCCTGGCTGGGCAACCTGCTGATCTTCGGCGCCATCGTGTGCGAAAGCCTGTTCATCCTGCTGAACAAGCGCCTGCGCCAGCCGCTGCGCCCGCTGGCCCAATCCGCCTGCATGAGCGCCCTGGGACTGGCCGTGGCGGCGCCCGCCGCGCTGCTCGAAGCCCCCTGGGCGGGCGGCCTGCCGTCCGGCGCGCTGACAGCCGTGGCCTACTACGCGGTAGTGCCCACGGTGGCGGGTTTCCTGCTCTGGTATGCGGGCGCGGAACGCGTCAGCGGAGCCGAGGCCGCGCTGTTCACCGCCGTGGCGCCGGTCGCCGCGCTGCTGTTGGCGGCCGGCGTGCTGGGCGAACCCGTGACGCCGCGCCAGCTGCTGGGCGTTGCCTGCGTGCTGGCTTCGGTGTTCATGCTGGCCCTGCAGCCGGGTCCGGCGGCGCGCGGCCGGGGGCATCAGTGAGGAAACGCCCCGCGCGCCTCTGAACCCGGCGCCTGGCCGGGCGGGCGAGTCTGCTGGGTGCCATCGCCGGGCTGCGCCTTCGAGCCGCGGGCCGCCGGGCCGGCGGCACTGCCGTCATCGCCCTTCCGGCCTTCGGCTGGCTGGCGCGGCGAGGGAATCTGCTTGTGGCCGGACTCGTGCATTTTCTGCTGCTCTGGCAGCAACGGCCGCTGGTCGGGGCTTGCGGGCGGCTCCCGCCGCGGGGGCGCCTGGCCGCCGTGATCGTGGCCCCAGCAGGCGGCCGCCGTCGCCAGCGCGCCCCCCAGCAGCCCGCCGCGCAGCAATAAGACAAGAGCTGGGCGCATGCGCGGGCTCCTGTCAGTCTTCGCCGCGTGGCGGCGTGCGCCCGCCCTTGCGCCCCGGATCGTCGCGGCCGGTGTCGGGGGGCGTGAAATTGCCTTCATCGGTAATGCCGCCTGTGCGCGCCGCCGCATCCGCCGCGGCGGTGCCGCGGTCGAAAACGGGACGGTCGCCGCCCCGCGCGGATGGCGGGTGATCCATGTCGGGACGGGGCGGGTCGTCATCCGACACATGGCGCGGCCGCGGCGCGCCGCGGTTGGGATCGGGCTGGGGCAAAGTGCGGCGGGAGCCGGCCTTGGCGTCCGGCTGCTTGTCGTCCTGCGTCATGGCGATTCTCCGGTTTGCAGGGCGGCGCCTGCCGCCCCTGGCCCGGCAGGCGCAATTGCCATGCCCGCCACGGGGCCGCAACGGCTGCGCCTGGGCTTACCCTTGCAGCAGCTTGTACATGATGGTGGTCGAATCGACGCGCTGCCCCGCGACGTCCAGGCAGAATTCCGGAATGACGCCCGCGCGCTGGTAGCCCAGCGCGGCATATAGCGGCTCGGCCTGGTCGCCGGTGCGCGTGTCCAGCGTCAGCAGGCGGCGGCGCAGGGCCCGCGCGCGCTGTTCCAGGCCCAGCATCAAGGCGCGCCCGATGCCCTGGCGGCGCTGCCGCGGGTGCACCAGCAGCTTGCGCACCTCGGCGCGGTGCGGCTGGTTGGGCGGCATGTCGCAATCCAGCTGCACCGTGCCCGCGATGCGGCCGCCGACCCGCGCCACCAGCACGGTGCGCGTGCCGTCGCGCATGGCCGGCAGCACCTTGGCCGACCAGAAAGCCTCGGCCTGCGCCGGCGCATGCGGCAGGATGAAGCCCAGGCTGGCGCCGTCGTGCACGCAGGCGTGCAACAGCGCGCCAAGCTCGGCCAGGTGGGCGGCGGCCTCGTCGGGCGACAGCGCTTCGAGCACGATGGATGTCTGCACGGTGGTCTCTCAAACAATGAACAACAGATAGCGCGCGCCGTGGCGGGCGGGCGTGATGAAGGTGTTGGGCCCGGCCAGCTGGTAGCGCAGGCAATCGCCGGGCTGCAGCGCTTGCGGCTGGCCGTCCAGAATGACCTGCAGCCGGCCTTCCAGCAGCAGCAGATGATGTTCCAGCCCCGGCCGGGGCGGCTTGTCGTAGTCGATGCGCGCGCCGGGCGCCAGGCGGCATTCCAGCACCTCGCCCGCCAGGCGCTGCGCCGGCGGCGACACCGAGCGGCGCTCGAAGCCCACGCTGGCATCGGTCCAGACGGGCTGGTCGTCGCGGGCCACCAGCGGGGCATAGTCTGCTTCGGCCAGGCGCATCAGGCGCGACACGGTCATGCCGTAGGCCCCGCAAAGCTTGCCCAGCACGCTGGCGGTGGCGCTGACCGCGGCGTTTTCCAGGCGCGACAGGGTGGCCCGGCTGACCTGGCTGCGCTGGGCCAGCTCATCGAGCGACCAGCCGCGCTCGGCGCGCAACGCCCGCAGGCGCTGCGCGATCTGGCGGTCGATGGGGTCGGTTGCGGGGCTGCCAGTATTTTCCATATAAGAGATATTCTCTCAAATATGAGATTCTGGCAAGCCCCGTGCGGCGCGGCGCTGGCCGCGCCGGCGCGCTATGCCAGCGTGGCCCCGCGCTCGCGCAGCAGCTCGCGCAGCACGCTGCGATGGCAGCGGTTCTCGTCTTCGCAATAGCAGCCCACGGAAAAATCGGCGGTGGCCGACAAAGCCGCGAGCAGGTCCAGCACCTTGCCCGCTTCGCCGCCGTGGAGTTCGGAGCGGATCTTGCGCGCCACTTTGCGCCATTCGGCATCGGTGGCCACCGCCAGGGCCTGGCTGACCAGCTCGGGGCTGGGCGACAGAATGGGCAGCCACACGTCGTAGAAGTCGCGGCGGGCGAAATCGGCCTTGGGCACGCCGCGCGGCGGCCTGCGCACCGTGCCGATGCGCAGGCCCTCGCCGGCCGCGCGCGGCGACCCCAGCCTTACGATCCTGACGCTCATGATCCGCCTCGTGAAGAATTCCGCCGCAGCCGGTACACCAGGGTGTCCAGCTGCGCCAGGCCGCGTTCGGCGAACTTCGGCTCTTTGGCCAGGATGTCGCGGCGGTCGATCAGCTCGGCTTCGGAATGGCCCGCATAAATGGCCTGCACTTCGTCGTCGCGCACCGAAAACGGCGGTCCGTCCATCTGGCTTTGCTCGTAGTCCAGCGTGATCAGCAAGCCGCGATACGCATCGGCCAACTGGCCATACACGTGCTGTGCATAACGCGCGCGCATCGCGGCCGGCAGCGCGACCAGCGCGGCGCGGTCGAAGGCGCCCACGCACTCGCCCAGCACATCGGCGCCCAGGTCGAAGATGTCGCCGCAATAAATGCTGATGGCGCCGGCCGTGTAATACCTGCCCGGCCCGGCTTCGCGCACCGTGGCCTGCAGGCCGTTCTCGGCGTAGAACTGCTCGACCGCCAGCGAGGAAAGCTCGACGCCCAGCACCTGGTGCCCCTGCTGCGCCAGCCACACCATGTCGAGCGACTTGCCGCACAGCGGCACCAGCACCCGGCTGCCGGCCGGCAATTGCAGCGTGGGCCAGTATTTGGCCAGCAGCGGCGTGACGTGGGCCTGGTGAAAATGGGTACGCCCGTCGCGCCAGCGCTCGAGCCAGAAATCCGCATCCATACGTGCCTCTACAAGTTGGGTCTACAGGGTCGACTCGTATTGTAGAGACGCCTGGCCAGCCTGGCGCGCCGGCGGGGAAACCGCCGCCAGGAATTCGGCCAGGTGCGCCATGATGGCCTCGGGCGCATCTTCCTGCATCAAGTGGCCCGCCCCCGGCACAGAATGGAAATCGGCCTGCCGGAAGCGCGCCGCCAGTACGCGGCCACGCTCGATCGGCAGCCAGGCGTCGGCCTCGCCCCACAGAATCATGACGGGGCAGTCGATCTCGGCATAGCGATGCTCGATGTCGTCGGTATAACGCTGGTCGGCCTGGCCCGCTTGGCGATAGAACGCGGCCTGGCCGACGGTTCCGGTCCATGGCAGGGTGTACAGCGCCATGGTGTCTTCGTCCAACGGCCGGTGCGCGGCGCCTTGAATATAGGTTTTCAGGATGGCGGCGTGAATGTAGGGCGGCATGCCTGCAAACGCGGCCTGATGCTGGCGCGCATGGCGGGCAAAGGGCGAGCCCCAGGGCGCCAATGCCACGGCATCGATCAGGGCCAGGCTGCCATAGGCGCAGCTTTCCAGCAGAGCCGCGCGCAATACGGTGGCCCCGCCGAAATCGTGCGCCACCACGTCGGGCCGCGCCAGGTTCCAATGGCGCAGCAGCGCCGCGAACAGGCGGCCTTGCACCGCCAGCGAGACGTCTTGTCCGGCGCGCTGCTCCGACTGGCCGTAGCCCAGCAGGTCATAGGCATGCACCTGCCTGCCGCGCGCCAGCAGCGGGATCATGCGGCGCCACACCGCGGTGGAAAACGGGGTGCCGTGCACCAGCACCAGCGGCCGGCCCTGCCCCCACACGCCGTAGCGCACGGCCTGCCCTTCGAAGTCGAAACGATGCGCGAGCAAAGGCGCCGCGCCGGGCTTGACGAAATCCATCATAACCTCTTAAATGCGTTTAAACAGTTATTTTTCAGCCACCTTAATCTAACCTTTATAATTGGTCAATACGGTTAACCGACATGTCCGCATCCCATACCCGCTGGCGGCCCGAGGCTTTTGTCGGCGGGCATCCCTACCTTGATTTCCTGAATACCGGCGGCGGCTCCACCAAGGCACGCGATGCCTTGCCCTTCGAAGACTGGGCCGATGCGCTGCACTGGCTGGCCATGGCGGGCCTGGCCAGCCCCGCGGAACAGCGCCGCCTGCAACGCTTGGCGCGCGGCAGCGACGCGGGCAAAGCATTGAACCGCTTGATGGCACAGCGCGAAAACGGTTATGCGGTACTGTCCGCCGTCGCCCGCGACCTGGCCGTGCCCGAAGCCGGACGCCTGCGTTTCGAGAACGACATCCGCCTGGCCCTGCAGCAGGCCAGCTTGCCCTTGTTTCCCGGCCGCCAGCCGGCCTGGCAGGTCGATGCCGAGGCCGCCGGCCTGGAACTGCCGCGCCATCGGCTGGCGCTGTCCGCCCAAGGCCTGATCGCCGACGGGCTGCTGCCCCGCCTGCGCGAATGCGAGGCCTGCACCTGGCTGTTTCTGGACACTTCGCGCGGCGGCCGGCGGCGCTGGTGCTCGATGGCCACCTGCGGCAACCGCGCCAAAGCGCGCCGCCACTATCGGGCCACGGCGCACTAAGGCTGCCGCGACCGCAGGCGCTGCACCTGCTCGTCGAGCTCGCGGCGCAGCGCTTCGATTTCCTGTGCATCGGCCGAGCGCTCGGCGGCCGCGCGCAGGCCGGCCACCCGTTGCGCCAGGCTGGCGGCCTCGGCGTCGGGCAGCGGGGCGCTGGCGCGCCGCACGTGGCGCCGCTTCAACACCGAGGCCAGCCGGTCCCGCACCGCCACCGCGGCCATGGCGCGCAGCGGCTGCTTCAGGAACCGCGGCCAGCCCAGCGCGGCGCCGGCCGCCAGCGCGGCGGTCGAGGCCCATCCTTTGGCCCCCGGAGCGTTCGCCAGCGCCGCCGCGCGGCCGAATGCATCGGCCAGCTCGCGCCGGTCGCGCTCCATCTTGGCCAGCAGGGCCTGCTTGTCAGCCTGGGTGGTGGTCTTGGGCATAGTGGCTCCGGGCGGCGGCGGTATCCAGCCGCACCTGGCGGCTCAGTTCGGCAAAGGGCGAAGCCCTGGGCGCATTCCGGCTGGCGACGGCCAGCGCGGCCAGGGTGATCAGCAGCCAGGCGCCGGCCACCAGCCAGGCCGCCAGCCCGCGGTATTCGCTGTCCCAGAAGCTGACCACGATGGCCACCGATACGAATGCCAGGGTGCCCAGCGCGCAAAACAGCAGCGCCACGCAACTGAGCAGCGTGGTAACCAGGGCCGAACGGTACAGCGACAGCTCGATGCCCGCCAGTTCCAGGTAATCGCCGCAGCGGTCGGCCGCGAATTCCGCGATGTGGCGCAGCCGGCGCAGTCGTTCTGAAATCATGCTGTCTCCTTGGAGGGAGCCCGCGGCGCAGCAAGCGCCATACCCGCGCACGGACGCCGGGCGTCAGGGCCGGCGCAGCGCCTCGACCTGGATCTCGAGCTCGACCTTCGGCTTGAAGCCCATGTCCAGGCCGAAGTCCAGCCCGTAGTCGCCGCGGTTGAACGAAGCCGAGACATCGGCGCCGCAGGCTTCGCGCTTTTCCATCGGATGCTGTATGCACTTGAAGTCGTCGATGTCCAGCTTCAGGGTGCGCGTGACGCCGCGCAGGGTGAACTGGCCCACGGCTTCTTCGGGGCGGTCGCCGTCGAACTCGGTAAAGCGGCCCTTGAAAGTGGCGGTGGGATAGCGCGCCGCATCGAAGATGTCGGGCGCCACGGCATGGCGGTTCAGTTCGTCGTGGCCGAAGTCGATGGAAGCGATCTGCACGGTGACGTCGATGGTGCCGCTGCGCGCCGCGCGGTCCAGCACGATCACGCCCGAGGTCTGGTTGAACTTGCCGCGCCAGGTCGACAGGCCGCCCATGTGGTCGGCCTCGAAGCTGGGATACGTGTGTGAAGGGTCGATGTCGTAAGTGACGGGCGCCGCCGCGGCAGGCAGGCACAACGCGGCCGCGGCGGAAAACAGCAGGGGAAAGATCGGCTTCATCAAAGGCTCCTGAAGGCGGCTGCGCGCGCCACCATGCGCGCACGCCAAGTGCATGGACCGGCGAACGGATATTCAAGTTATTGTAAGAATATGCCTGCAGGCCGGGAGCGGCGCAACCGCGGATGGAAAGCTAGCCCGCGTACCGGTACCCCACGCCGACTTCGGTCAGGAGGTAGCGCGGCTGGGCCGGGTCGGCTTCCAGCTTCTGGCGCAGGTGCCCCATGTAGATGCGCAAGTAATGGGCCTGTTCGACATGGGCGGGCCCCCAGACCTCGCGCAGCAGTTCCCGGTGGGTCATGACCTTGCCGCGATGCGACAGCAGCAGCGCCAGCAGACGGTATTCGATGACCGTCAGGTGCACCGGACGCCCATCGCGCGTCACCTCCCGGCGCGCCAGGTCGACCCGCACCGGCCCGAACACCGCTTCGGCAGGCTGGCCGGCGCCGCCGCGCCCGTGGCGGCGCAGCAGCACGCGCAGGCGGGCCAGCAGTTCGCCGACCCCGAAAGGCTTGGCCAGATAATCGTCGGCGCCCGCATCCAGCGCGGCGATCTTGTCGGCTTCGGCGCTGCGCGCCGACAGCACCAGCACGGGCACCTCGGTCCAGCCGCGCAGCTCGCGGATCAGCACCATTCCATCGGCATCGGGCAGTCCCAGGTCCAGGATGACGGCATCGGGCTGCCGCGTGCCCGCCTCGATCAATCCGCGCCGCACGGTTTCCGCTTCGAACACCTGGCAGCCTTCGCCCTCGAGCGCCGTGCGCACGAAGCGGCGGATGTGCGGATCGTCTTCAATCAGCAGGATCTGGGGCGTGTAGTCGAACATGGCGGCCCATCAGGCGATGTCGGGTTGCACCGCCGGCGCGACGCCCAGCGGCAGGGTAAACACGAAGCGCGCCCCGTGCGGCTGACCGGGCGCCGGCTCGACCCAGATGCGGCCGCGGTGCGCCTGCACGATGGCCTCGCAAACGGCCAGGCCCAATCCTACCCCGGGCGTGGCGGACTCGCGCGCGCCGCGGGTGAACTTCTCGAAGATGCGCCGTTCGTCGCCCGCGGCGACACCCGGGCCGTCGTCGGTGACGGACACGTGCAGCTGGCCGTCCCGGGGATGGGCTTCGAGCCGGATCGAGCCGCCCGGCGCCGCGTACTTGGCGGCATTTTCCAGCAGGTTGCACAGCACCCGCTCGACCAGCACGCCATCGCATTCGACCAGCGGCAGCGCCGACAGCGGCGCCACGCTGACATGGTGGCCGGCCAGGGCTTCGCGCATGGACGCCAGCGCGGCGCCGGCCAGCTCTTCGATGGATTGCCATTCCATGCGCAGCGGCGCGGCGTGGCTTTGCAGGCGGGCCATGTCCAGCAGGTTGACCACCAGCGCGTGCATGCGCTGCGCCTGCGCCCGCATGGCCGCGACGGTAGCGCGGGCCTCGGGCGGCAGGCCCGCCGGGTGGCGCGCCAGCGTCTCGGCCATGCCCAGCAATCCGGTCAGCGGGGTGCGCAGGTCGTGCGACACGGCGGCCAGCAGGGAATGCCGCAGCTTTTCCGATTCCATGCTGACCAGCGCCTGCTGGGCCACCTCGACATAATGCAGGCGTTCCAGGGCAATGGCGACCAGCGTGGCGTAGGTGTCGATCTGGCGCCGGGCATCGGGCATGCCAAAGGGCGCATTGCCGGTGTTCTCGACAGCCAGCACGCCGCGCGTGCGCATCGACGCCTTCAGCGGCAGGTACAGCAGCGGGCTGGTCGACAGCGTGGCCGTGCCGGCGCCGGCGGGCTGCCCATGATCGTAGACCCATTGCGCCAGCGCCGGATCCAGCGCCGGCAGGTCCTGGCCCGGCGGCAAGGCGGCGGCCAGCCGTTCGTCCAGCCCCAGTATGTACAGGCCGCAGCGCGCACCGAAGGCCGCGTGCACGAACGACCCCGCCGCCGCCACGATCTGCTGCGGCTGCAGCGCAGAAGACAGCTCGCGCGCGAATTCGTACAGGCTGCGCGTTTCGGCGGCCCGCTCGACCGAGGCGCGCGCCTGCATGCGCAGGCCGGCGGTCAGCTGGCCGATCAGCAGCCCGACGCCCAGCAGCACCAGGAACGTCAGCAGATACTGCACGTCGGAAACGGCGAACGAGGCCAGCGGCTGCACGAAGAAAAAATCGAACAGCCCCACGCTGAGCAGGGATGCCAACGCGGCCGGGCCGCGGCCATGCCGCAGCGCCACCGCCACCACCGCCAGCAGGAACAGCATGACGATGTTGGTCTGGTGCAGCATGGGAAACGCCAGGGCCGACAACGCCGCGGCCACGCCGCAATACGCCACCGACCACAGATAGCCGCCGTAGCGGCGCACCGGCCGTTCGGCCGGAGCCGCCGCGGGCATGTTCCTGCCCGCGGCGGCCGTGGCGGCCGGCGGCGCGCCGAGCCGGATCACGTCGACCTCGGGGCATCCGGCAGCCAGCGCGTCGGCAAAGCTGCGCCGGCGCCAGATCCACCCCGGCGCCAGCAGGCCCGCCAGCCCGGCGGCGGGCCATGGCCGCTGCGCCGCGCCCTGCGCACCGCGGCCCACCAGCACCTTGGTCATGTTGTGGCGGCGCGCGTAGCGCGCCACGGCCTGCACCAGGTCGCCGCCGGGCAGGGTTTCGGTGCGGGCGCCCAGGCTTTCGGCCAGGGCCAGCGCCCGGCCCAGCGCGTCGCGCGCCGCCTGCGGCGCCGGCGCCAGGCGCGGCCGATCCAGCGTGATGACATGCCAGTCGCATTCCAGTTCCTGCGCCAGCCGGTGCGCGCTGCGCACCACATGCCCGGCGTCGCCATCGGCGCCGATGCAGGCCACGATGGCCTCGCGCGTGCGCCACACGGCCTGTATCGCGCGTTCGCGCCGATAGCTCTGCACATCGTCATCGACATGGTCGGCGGTGCGCCGCAGCGCCAGTTCGCGCAGCGCGATCAGGTTGCCTTTGCGGAAGAAATGCCGGCCCGCGTGGCGGGCCTGTTCGGGCAGGTAGACCTTGCCTTCGCGCAGGCGCCGCAGCAGTTCGTCGGTGGGGATATCCACCATGATGACTTCGTCGGCCGCATCGAACACGCGGTCGGGCACGGTTTCCGCCACGCGTATGCCGGTAATGCCGCCCACCGCCTCATTCAGGCTGTCCAGGTGCTGCACGTTCAGGGTGGTCCAGACATCGATGCCCGCGGCCAGCAGTTCGTGCACATCCTGCCAGCGCTTGGCATGGCGCGCGCCAGGGGCATTCGCGTGCGCCAGCTCGTCGACCAGGATCAGGCCGGGGCGGCGCGCCAATGCGCCATCGAGGTCGAATTCGGCCAGCTCGCGCCCGCGATGCGGCAGCGCCTTCAGCTGCAGGAGCTCGATGCCGTCGAGCAGCGCGGCGGTGTCGCGGCGGCCGTGCGTTTCGACGATGCCGGCCACGACATCGGCGCCCTGCCCGCGCAGCGCCTGCGCGGCGGCCAGCATGGCGTAGGTTTTGCCCACGCCCGCCGAGGCGCCGAAATACACGCGCAGCCTGCCGCGCTCGGCCTCGCGGCTGGCCTGGTCCAGCGTGCGCAGCAGCAGATCGGGATCGGGGCGTTGTTCGGGATCGACCATGGCGGGGCGCGGCGGGTGGCACCGCTACTATACGCCGCCGCTCAGCGCGGCGCCGCGCGGTCCAACGCCAGGTTCAGCGCCAGCACATTGACCACCGGCTCGCCCAGCACCCCCAGCACGGGCCGGCTGGTGTGGGCCCGCACCAATTGCTCCAGCTGGCTGGCCGGCAAACCCCGCAGCCGCGCCACGCGCGGCACCTGGTACAGCGCGGCCGCCGGGCTGATGTGCGGGTCCAGTCCGCTGCCCGAGGCGGACACCAGGTCTGCCGGAATGGGCGCGCGGTTGCCGGGATCGGCGGCCTGCAGGGCCGCCACGCGCGCGCGCACCGCTTCGGCCAGGGCCGGGTTGCGCGGCCCCAGGTTCGAACCGCCCGACGCCAGCGCGTTGTAGGGACCCTGCCCGGTGGCGGACGGCCGCCCCCAGAAATAACGGGGCGACGTGAACGCCTGGCCGATGAGTTCGGACCCGACCACCCGGCCCCCGCGCTCGACCAGCGACCCCGCCGCCTGGTGGGGAAACGCCCAGCGGGCCAGGCCCGTCACCGCATACGGATATGCCAGCCCGGTCAAGGCGGACAGGGCCACGAAAATGACCAGCGCGGGCCGCAGCAGGCCGGCGCAACGGAATGACAAACGCATGATCAAGCTCCTGTATCCTGCTTCAGGCCCAGCCCAGGGCCGCCAATGCCATGTCGATCAGCTTGATGCCGGCGAACGGCGCCAGCAGGCCGCCCAGGCCATACACCAGCAGGTTGCGGCGCAGCAGCGCGGCGGCGCCCAGCGGGCGGTAGCGCACCCCGCGCAACGCCAGCGGGATCAGCGCCACGATGATCAGCGCGTTGAAAATCACCGCCGACAGAATGGCGGAATCGGGCGTGGCCAGCCGCATCAGGTTCAGGGCGCCCAGCTGCGGATACACCGCGGCGAAGGCGGCCGGGATAATGGCGAAATACTTGGCCACGTCGTTGGCCACGCTGAAGGTCGTCAGGGCGCCGCGCGTCATCAGCATCTGCTTGCCGGTCTCGACGATCTCGATCAGCTTGGTGGGGTTGGAATCCAGGTCGACCATGTTGCCGGCCTCTTTCGCGGCCTGGGTGCCCGAGTTCATGGCCACCGCTACATCGGCCTGCGCCAGGGCGGGCGCATCGTTGGTGCCGTCGCCGGTCATGGCCACCAGCCGCCCCTGGCCCTGGTACTGGCGGATCAGGGCCAGCTTGGCCTCGGGGGTGGCCTGCGCCAGGAAATCGTCCACGCCGGCTTCGGCGGCAATCGACGCGGCGGTCAGCTTGTTGTCGCCGGTGACCATCACCGTATGAATGCCCATGCGGCGCAGCGCGGCAAAGCGCTGGCGGATATCGGGCTTGACGATGTCCTTCAGTTCGATCACGCCCAGCGCGCGCGCGCCGTCGCTGACCGCCAGCGGCGTGCTGCCGCGCCGCGCCACGTCGTCTGCGGCGCGGGCCACCGCGGCGGGCAGCGCCCCGCCCTGCTGCGCCAGCCAGGCCGCGATGGCGTCGACCGCGCCCTTGCGCAGGCGGCGGCCGCCGATGTTCACGCCGCTCATGCGCGTGTGGGCGCTGAACGGCACCCGCTCGACGTTTTCCGGCACGGCCTGGGCGGTGTGCGGCGAACGCTGCGCCAGCGCCACGATGCTGCGGCCTTCGGGCGTGTCGTCGGCCAGCGAGGCCAGCAGCGCCGCCGCGGCCAGCCCGTCGGCCGCGACGCCGGGCGCGGGCAGAAAGGCCGACGCCTGGCGATTGCCAAAGGTGATGGTGCCGGTCTTGTCCAGCAGCAGCACGTCTACGTCGCCGGCCGCCTCGATGGCCCGCCCCGAGGTTGCCACCACGTTGGCGCGCATCATGCGGCTCATGCCCGCCACGCCGATGGCCGACAGCAGGCCGCCGATGGTAGTGGGGATCAGGCACACCAGCAGCGCCACCAGCACCGCCAGGCCCACCACCGCCCCGCCGCCGGCAGCCTCGACCGAATACAGGGAAAACGGCAGCAGCGTCGCCACCACCAGCAGGAATACCAGCGTCAGGCCCACCAGCAGGATGGTCAGCGCCAGTTCGTTGGGCGTCTTCTGGCGCCGCGCGCCTTCCACCATCGAGATCATGCGGTCCAGAAACCCCTGTCCGGGGTCGGCCGCGATGCGTACCACCAGCCAGTCCGACAGCACGCGCGTGCCGCCTGTCACCGACGAGAAATCGCCGCCCGACTCGCGGATCACGGGCGCCGATTCGCCGGTGATGGCGCTTTCGTCCACCGAGGCGATACCGGCCACGACCTGGCCATCGCCGGGAATGACCTGGCCGGCCTCGACCAGCACCACATCGTGCCGGCGCAGATCCGCCGAGGCGCGTTCGACCGCCGCGCGGCGCCAGGCGTCCGGCGCGGCCGCCGCCGCGCCGGCGTCGTTCCAGCCTTCCAGCACATAGGCGGGCACGGTGGAACGCAGGTCCCGCAGCGCCGCCGCCTGCTGCTTGCCGCGGCCTTCGGCGACCGCCTCGGCGAAATTGGCGAACAGCACGGTAAACCACAGCCAGGCGGCGATCGCCAGGGTGAAGCCGGCGCCGGCGCCGGCGCCGGGTTCGCGCAGGGCCGCCAGGCCCAGCATGGTGGTCAGGATACTGCCCAGGTACACCACGAACATGACCGGGTTCCTGAACTGGGCGGCCGGCGCCAGCTTGCGCAAGGTGTCGCGCAAGGCGGCGCGCAGCGGCCAGGCCGAAGTGTGGCGCATCGCCATCGTTGTTCTCCAGAATGAAGGATTCAAGGCTGCAGCTGCTCGGCCACCGGCCCCAGGGCCAGGGCCGGCACATAGGTCAGCGCGCCCACCAGCAGCACCGCGCCCACCAGCAGAACCACGAACAGAGGGCCGGCGGTGGGCATGCTGCCGGGGCCCGCGGCCAGGCGGCGCTTGGCCGCCAGCGAGCCGGCCAGCGACAGCGTCGCCACGATCACCACGAAACGCCCGAACCACATGGCCAGGCCGGTCAGCACGTTGTAGAAAGGCGTGTTGGCGGACAAGCCCGCGAAGGCGCTGCCGTTGTTGTTGGCCGCCGACGACAAGGCATACAGGATCTCGGAAAACCCATGCGCGCCGGGGTTGAACACGCCGGCGCGGCCGGGCCCGGCCAGCACGGCCAGCGCCGTGCCCAGCAGCACCAGCAGCGGCGTCGCCAGGATCACCAGCGACACCATCTTCATTTCATGGGCCTCGATCTTCTTGCCCAGGTATTCGGGCGTGCGGCCGATCATCAGGCCGGCGATGAACACCGCCAGAATGGCGAAGGCCAGCATGCCGTACAGGCCCGAGCCCACGCCCCCGAACACCACTTCGCCCAGCTGCATCAGCAGCATGGGCGCAAGCCCGCCCAGGGGGTTGTACGAATCGTGCATGCTGTTCACGGCGCCGCACGAGGCCGCCGTGGTCACCGTGGCGAACAGGGCGCTGGCGGCAATGCCGAAGCGGGCTTCCTTGCCTTCCATATTGCCCCCGGGCGCCAGCGCCGACGCGCCGGCATCCACGCCCGGCTGGGCCAGCATGGGATTGGCCTGCTGCTCGAAACCCGCCGTCGCGCCGGCAAACAGCACGAACAGCAGGGTCATCGCGGCCAGCACGGCCGCGCCCTGGCGCCGGTCTCCCACCATTTCGCCAAAACTGAAGCACAGCGCGGCCGGGATCAGCAGAATGGCCAGCATCTGCAGCAGGTTGGACAGCGCCGTGGGGTTCTCATACGGATGCGCGGAATTGGCATTGAAGAACCCGCCCCCGTTGGTGCCCAGCAGCTTGATGGCCTCTTGCGAGGCCACCGGCCCCATGGCGATGTGCTGCGCGCCGGCATTGGCCGCGCCCGCCAGGGACTCCAGCGTAGAAACGTCGCGGGCCGCGTCGAAGTTCTGGATGACCCCCTGGCTGGCCAGCGCCAGGGCCAGCAGCAGCGACAGCGGCAGCAATACGTACAAGGTGCTGCGCACCAGGTCGGCCCAGAAATTACCTACCGTGCCGCCGCCATGCCGGGCCAGCCCGCGCACCAGCGCGAACAGCACCGAAATGCCGGTGGCCGCCGACACGAAATTCTGCACCGTCAGGCCCAGCATCTGGGTCAGGTAGCTCATGGTGCTTTCGCCCGCGTAGCCCTGCCAGTTGGTGTTGGTGACGAAACTGATGGCAGTGTTGAAGGCCGAGTCGACCGCCACCGCCCCCA
Organism: Bordetella petrii; assembly: GCF_017356245.1. Classification (NCBI taxonomy): domain Bacteria; kingdom Pseudomonadati; phylum Pseudomonadota; class Betaproteobacteria; order Burkholderiales; family Alcaligenaceae; genus Bordetella; species Bordetella petrii. The sequence continues at coordinate 8,234 of NZ_JAFMZZ010000001.1, read as the reverse complement.
GCCCCTGCGGGTTCAGCGGCAGCACGCCTTGCGCGCGCTGCAGGATATACACGGCCAGCACGCCCAGCACGTTGAACAGCAGCACGGCCATGGCATAGCGCTTCCACCCCATGCCGGCATCGGCGTCCACGCCCGCCAGCCGGTAGATGCCCCGCTCGACGGCCGCGCCCCATGCGGTCGCCCGGGTGCCGCCCTGCATGGCCAGGCGGATGTAGCGCCCCAGGAATGGCGCGATGATCAGCAACAGCCCCAGGTACAGGGCCAGCAGGCCGGCGAATCCGCTATTCATCAGAATTTCTCCGGCTTGAACAACGCCGCCAGCAGGTACACGAACAAGAAGGCGGCCAGCGCGCCGGCCAGGCTATAAAAGGCGTTCATGGCCGGTCTCCCGGCAGCAGCGCGTCGCAGAACTGCAGCAGGCCCGCCAGCGCGGCGGCCATGGCGGCAAAGACGGCGAAGTACAAGACATCCACGTTTTTCTCCCTGGAAAGCCGCCGGCGCGGCGGCGATGGCGCCGCGCCGGCATGTGCTTCGCAGCTTAGAAAAGCGGGGATAAAAACGGGATAAAGTTTCGCGGGGCCGATATAAACAAGATATAAAAATGGGCCGGCGGCCCGCGCCGGGCGCGGCGGGCCCGCGGAATTGGTAGACTCTCGCCACCCCGAACCCCGCCCCGCACCCCATGAACGACCTTTTCCATTCCCCCGCCGTGGCCGCCCTGCGCGCCGACCTGTCGCTGGCCCTGCGCGCGGCCGCCCATCACGGCCTGGGCGAAGGCGTGTGCAACCACTTCAGCGTGGCCCTGCCCGGCCAGGACGGCCTGTTCCTGCTGAACCCGCGCGGCCTGATGTGGGACGAGGTGCGGGCCGACGACATCGTGCTGGTCGATGCCCAGGGCCGCAAGCTGGCCGGGCGCCACGAAGTCGAACCCACGGCAATGTTCATCCACGCCGCCATCCACCGCATCGCCGGCAAGCACTGCGTGCTGCATACCCACATGCCCCACGCCACGGCCCTGACGCTGACCGACGCGCGCGCGCCGGACACCACGCTGTCGCAGAACGCCATGCGGTTCCACGGCCGGCTGGCCATCGACGCGCAGTACAACGGCCTGGCGCTCGACAGCGCCGAGGGCGAACGCATCGCGCGCGCCATGGGCACGGCCGACATCGCCTTCCTGGGCAATCATGGCGTGGTGGTCTGTGCCGAACGCATCGACTACGCCTACGACGACCTGTTCTTTCTGGAACGCGCCTGCCAGGCGCAAGTGCTGGCGCAGGCCAGCGGCCGGCCGCTGGTGCCGGCCAGCGCGGCCATGGCCGCCAAGGTGGCCGCGCAGATGCAGTCCGAGCGGCTGCAGGCCACCCTGTTCTTCGAGGCGTTGCGCCGCAAGCTGGGCTAAGCTTGAAGCAGCGGGCTGGCCAGCTTGCTGTAGCCGCTGGCTCGGTCATAGGCCAGGCCGATCTGCAGCACATCCAGATCGTGCTGCGCCGGCCCGATGATCTGGATGCCGGCCGGCAGGCCGCCCGCGCCGAACCCCGCCGGCGCGGCCAGCGCCGGCAGCCCGGCCATGGTGGCCGGCACCACGGCTTCCATCCAGCGGTGGTAGGTATCCATGGCGCGGCCGTCCACGCTGGCGGGCCAGTGCTGCCCGGCCTCGAACGGAAACACCTGCGCCGCCGGCAGCACCAGAAAATCGAACTGCCCGAACAACTGCTGCAAGGCGCCGTACCAGGCGCTACGCACTACCGCGGCCTGGTAGACGTCCTGCCCCGACAGGCCCAGCCCGCGCTCGATTTCCCAGACGGCCTCGGGCTTGAGCAGGCGGCGTGTCCGTGGGTCGTGATACAGCCCGGCATTGCCGCCGGCAAACGTGAAACTGCGCAGGTCCAGCCAGGCCCGCCACAGCCGCGGCAAGTCGAAATCCGGCACGGCCGCCTCGACCCGGCAGCCGATGGCCTCGAAATGCTTCAGCGCGGCGGCGCACACGTCCAGCACGCCCGGCTCGGCGGCCAGATGGCCGCCCAGGTCGCCCAGCCAGCCGATGCGCAGCCCGCTGCAATCGCGTTCCAGCGCCGTAACGAATTCGCGCGGGTCGTCGCGCCGGCGCGTCAGGGGCAGGCGCGCATCGAAACCCGCCTGTACCGCCAGCAGCAGCGCCAGGTCGGGCACATTGCGCGCCATCGGGCCGCTGACGCTGAACTGCTGGAAGAACACTTCTTCGGTGGGGCCGTGCGGCACGCAGCCCGGCGTGGTGCGCAGCCCGTACACGTTGTTGAAGGCCGCCGGCGTGCGCAGCGACCCCATCATGTCGGACCCGTCGGCCACCGGCAGCATGCGCAGCGCCACCGCCACGCCCGCGCCGCCGCTGCTGCCGCCGGCCGAACGGGCCGGATCGAAGGCATTGCACGTAATACCGTAGACCGGGTTGTAGGTATGGCCGCCCAGGCCGAACTCGGGGCTGTTGGTGCGCCCGATGAACAGCGCCCCGCCGGCCCGCATCCGTTCGTACACGATAGCGTCGGCCTGCGTGACCTGCCCCGCGTAAATGGGCGAACCCTTGGTGGTGACCATGCCGCGCGCCGGCGCGATGTCTTTGGGCGCCTGCGGAAACCCGTGCAGCGGCCCCAGCCAGGCGCCGCGCGCCAGCTGCGCGTCGAGCTCGCCGGCCTGCGCCCGCAGGGCGTCGCGGTCCTGCATGGCCACGATCGCGTTGACCGTGGGGTTGAGGCGGTCGATCTGCGCCAGGCTGGCCTGCAGAACTTCCACGCACGATACCTGGCGCGCCTTGATCGCCGCGGACAATGCCACGGCGTCCAGGCCGATAATGTCCGACGGCTGGCGGGAAGCAAAGGAAGCGGTCATGGCGGGCCTGCGCGGAGTTCGGAAGGCCCCAGTATATAGAGCCGGGCCGGCGCCGGATCGCGGCGGCCGCCCGGCCGGCTGCCGGGCCGGCGCTACGCGGCCGGCTCGCCCTGGCCGGCCTTGGCGGGTTCTTCCAGCCCCCAGTCGCCCACGGTGTACCAGTCGTCGCCCAGCAGTTCGGCGGGGTGCAGGGTGCGGCTGGAGCCGTTGCCGCACATCAGCGACTCGGCCGGGCAGTATTTGTCACAGCCCCAGCAGACGCGCTCGGGGTGCTTGGGGTGCAGGGGAAACTTCTTAGCCATGGCGTGGCCCGCCAATTACGACAACAGATATCAAATTACTGCTGCCCGGTCCGCTACCCTTTGATCGAACGCAATAGTTATCTGCTGAAAGAACGTGCGCCCCTTGCCGGGGTTGCCGGTCAAGCAGGTTGCAAAGCGTTGCGATTCCTGTATGCTGCTGCTCGTGGATTACGCCATTGCCCCGCTTGCCTGCGCGATTTCGCGACGAACCCTTCGACGTCGACGTTGAGTGGCTTTGCGCTGTCCAGACACCCCCGCGGTGTTTTATCCCGAAGGCCACGATACCTCGTGGCCTTTTTGTTGCGCGTTTCCGCCGTGCCCGAGGCATCCGGACCGGCCTTCGTTTCCCTGACCCCTGAAAGGAACGAAGCATGAACCCACCCGCGCTTTCCATCCGACCGTACCAGCCATCGGATGCCCACGCCGTCGTGCAGCTGTGGCGCGACTGCGGCCTGACGCGCCCCTGGAACGACCCCTACAAAGATATTGCCCGCAAGCTTACGGTGCAGCCCGAGCTGTTCCTGGTGGGCACCGCTGACGGCGCGGTAGCGGCGGCGGTAATGGCGGGCTACGACGGGCACCGCGGCTGGGTCAATTACCTGGCCGTGGCGCCCGGCTGCCAGCGGCGCGGCTACGCCACGCTGCTGATGCAGGCCGTGGAACGGCAGCTGGTGGCGATGGGCTGCCCCAAGATCAACCTGCTGGTGCGCGGCGGCAACGAGGCCGTGATCGCGTTCTACCAGAAACTGGCGTTTCGGCAGGACGAAGTCATCAGCCTGGGCAAGCGCCTGATCCCCGATAGCTAGAGAGTGCCGCGCGGCGGGCCGGACAGCGGTAGCGCGCCGGCCCGCTGCGCGCCCGCGCCCCGCAAATAATTGACAAGACAAACAAACTGTCTCACTGTTCAAACTCGCCTTCAACCCGAGGAGAGACAGCAATGTTGCAAGAGATCCGGCGTGTTGCAGTTGTGTGGGCGGTATCGATGGCATTCGCGCCGCCGCCGGCGCTGGCCAAAGAAGCAGTGCAATCCAGCGCGGCGCACGACCAGGCCGTGCAGAAAATCCTGTCGTCCGACGCCTATAAAAAAGCGCTGGCCGTGCTCGACGAGCAGCACGGACGCATTGTCGAAGACGGCATCACCCTGACCGAGATTCCCGCCCCGCCCTTCAAGGAAGCCAGGCGCGCCCAGGCGTTCGCGGAACTGCTGCGCGCCAGCGGCCTGAAAGACGTCACGCAGGACGAAGAAGGCAACGTGCTGGGCCTGCGCCCGGGCACCGCGGGCGGCGACCAGGTCGTGGTTGTGTCGGCCCACATGGATACGGTGTTTCCGGAAGGCACCGACGTCAAGGTCAAGCGCGACGGCACCCGCCTGGCCGCGCCCGGCATCGGCGACGACACCATGAGCCTGGCGGTGCTGGCCGGCTATGTGCGCGCCATGGACGCCGCCGGCATTCGCACCCGCGACAACATCCTGTTCGTGGGCACCGTGGGCGAAGAAGGCCCGGGCGACCTGCGCGGCGTGCGCTACCTGTTCACCAAGGGCAAGTACCAGGGCAAGATCAAGGCTTTTTATTCGGTCGAATCGGGCTCGGTGGCGCGCGTCACCCACGGCGGCGTGGGCTCGAAGCGCTACCGCGCTACCTTCCAGGGGCCCGGCGGGCACAGTTTCGGCGCGTTCGGCCTGGTCAACCCCATGTACGCGCTGGGGCAGGCCGCCACCGCGTTCTCGACCATGTCCGTGCCCGCGCACCCCAAGACCACCTACAGCATCGGCCGCCTGGGCGGCGGCACCTCGGTCAACTCGATTCCGGTCGACGCCTGGATGGAAGTGGACATGCGTTCGGAAGATGTCGGCGCGCTCAAGCGCGTGGAAGACCGCTTCCTGGCCATCGTGAACGAAGCGGTGGCCACCGAGAACTTCGCGCGCTCGACCAAGGAAGGCGAAATCAAGCTCAAGCTCGACCCCATCGGCGACCGCCCGGCCGGCACCACGGCGGTCGATACCGACATCGTGCAGTACGCCATATCGGCCATCAAGGCGGGCGGCTATGAACCCAACCTGAACCGCAGCTCGACCGATTCGAACCTGCCCATGAGCCTGGGCGTGCCCGCCATCACCGTGGGCCGCATGGCGCCCGGCACCTACGGCCGCGCCCATGCCCTGGACGAATGGCTGGATGCCGAGAAAGGCCCGATGGTGAAAGCCATGGGCACCACGCTGAGCACCATCCTGGCCACCACGGGCATGCAGTAACAGCGCCGCCGCCGGCCCGCGCGTGGCGGCGCGGGCCCGGCCCCGCTAATGGGCCGGCATGTCCGCCGGGGCATCCGTCCTGTGATGGGTACCGTAGCGCTCGACCATGGTGGTGCTGGCGCGGTTCAGGCCCGATACCTGCACGTCGATGCCGTTGCGCCTGAACTTGTGCACGATGCGGTCGAGCGACTCGACCGCGGTAATGTCCCAGAAATGCGCGCGGGCCAGCTCGATGCGCACGCGCGGCACGGCTTCCTTGAAATCGAACTCGGACACCAGCGCCTCTGACGACGCGAAGAACACCTGCCCATGCACGGTATAGACGCGGCAGCCGTCCTCGCCGGACAGGCGCGAATCGACGCTTAGCACGCCGCGCACCTTGGACGCGAAGAACACCGCGCTCAGCAGCACCCCCACCAGCACGCCCAGCGCCAGGTTGTGCGTGGCCACCACCACGGCCACGGTGGCCAGCATCACGGCCGACGAGGTCTTGGGATGGGTGGCAAGATTGCGCAGCGACGCCCAGTTGAAGGTACTGATCGACACCATGATCATCACGGCCACCAGCGCGGCCATGGGGATCTGCCGGGCCCACGGGCCCAGGAACACCACCAGCACCAGCAGCACGGCGCCCGCGGCGAAAGTGGACAGCCGGCCGCGGCCGCCCGATTTCATATTGATGACCGACTGCCCGATCATGGCGCAGCCGGGCATGCCGCCCAGCAGGCCGGCCACGATATTGGCCAGGCCCTGACCCCGGCATTCGCGGTTCTTGTCGCTGGCAGTGTCGGTGTAGTCGTCGATGATGGAAGCTGTCATCAGCGATTCCAGCAAGCCCACCGCCGCCACCGTCACGGCATACGGAAAGATGATAGACAGCGTCTGCCACGTCATGGGCACGGCGGGCAGCGCCAGCACGGGCAGGTGGTCGGGAAAGACGCCCATGTCGCCCACCGTGCGTATCGGCAGCTGCAGCCACATGGACAGGGCGGTCAGCACCACAATGCAGACCAGTGGCGACGGCACGCTTCTGGTCAGGCGCGGAAACAGGTAAATGATGGCCAGGCCGCCCGCGGTCATGGCGTACACCGTCCAGTGCGCGCCGATCAGTTCCGGCATTTGCGCCAGGAAGATCAGGATGGCCAGCGCATTGACGAAGCCGGTAATCACCGAGCGCGATACAAACCGCATCAGCACCCCAAGCTTCAGCAGGCCCGCGCCGATCTGCAGCAGGCCGGCCAGTACCGCCGTGGCGAATACGTACTGCACGCCGTGCTCTTTTACCAATGAGGCGATCACCAGCGCCACGGCGCCGGTGGCGGCCGAGATCATGCCGGGCCGTCCGCCGGCAATGGCGCAGACCACGGCGATACTGAAGGCGGCGTACAGGCCCACCTGGGGGTCCACCCCCGCAATGATCGAAAATGCCAAGGCCTCGGGAATCAGCGCCAAGGCCACTACGATGCCCGCCAGCAGGTCGCCGCGGACATTGCCGAGCCAATTCCGGCGCAATGTGGAAAATGTCATGGAATAGAAAGATGATGGTGCTGCCTGTGCGCAGCGGATACCATCGGAGATGAAGCCGGCCTGCCGCGGCGCACCGGGCGCCCCGGCACCCTGTGCAGCATGACATTGCCCGGCGCGCCATGACGACAGCCGGCGCGCGAACCTTCGCCCGATAGCTATTCAGGTGGAAGATTCAGGCGATGTCACATGGGTAGAGGCGTAAGGAAGCAAAGTGCAGGCCGGCATTGTACATGCGCCCGGGTTTCCGCCAGATGACTGCCCCCCGCGCCCCACCTGCGGCGGGCGGGCACGAAACTTGCCGCCTTGGCGCGATTTCACCAGGAGCCCCACATGATCGACCACATCGGCATCACTGTCGCGAACTTCGAAGCCAGCAGGAAGTTCTACCTGGCCGCCCTGGCCCCGCTGGGCTATGCCATCCGCAAAGAACATCCCGGCGTTGCCGGTTTTGGCGCGGGCGACCCGAACGACGGCGGCGACCCCGGCGGCGATTTCTGGCTGGCCCAGGGAGACCCCGCCACCCCGCGCATACACGTGGCTTTCCGCGCGCAAAGCGTGGAACAAGTGCAGGCTTTCTACCAGGCGGCCCTGGCGGCCGGCGCGCGCGACAACGGCGCGCCCGGGCTGCGCCCGGAGTACCACGCCGATTACTACGGCGCGTTTGTGTACGACCCCGATGGCTACAACANCCCCAGCCTGAACACCTTGTTGACGATGGCGATCACGAACGCCGTCAGCCCCCACAGCAGCAGGCTGAGCACCACCTTCTCGTCGACCGGCGCCGAGGCCTTCTCCAGCCACTGCGTCAGCGCGTACGCCGAGCCCGCCGAGATCAGCATCAGCACCAGCAGCGAGCGACCCCCGCGCGAGCCGTTGGGCTCGCGAAACGCCCGCGCCTCTTCGGGCAGCGCCGGCGCCATCGACGGCCGGATGATCGACACCAGCACCACGTACAGAATGTACGCCCCGGCCAGCAGAAACCCCGGCACCATCGCCGCGCGGTACATGTCGCCGATCGAGCGGCCCAGCTGGTCGGCCAGGATGATCAGCACCAGCGACGGCGGAATGATCTGCGACAGCGTGCCCGAGGCCGCGATCACCCCCGAGGCCAGCCGCCTGTCGTACCCGTAGCGCAGCATGATCGGCAGCGAGATCAGCCCCATCGAGATCACCGAGGCCGACACCACCCCCGTGGTCGCCGCCAGCATCGCGCCCACCACCACCACCGCGATGGCCAGCCCCCCGCGCAGCGGACCGAACACCTGCCCGATCGTCTCGAGCAGGTC